>JBFWOX010000039.1:0-55972 GCA_050250295.1 Mycolicibacterium sp. | reverse complement strand
CGCGTCGACACGACACGCTCGCTCACCACCAATACCCACCTGGGCCAAACGAAGCGGCGGCCGTAGCGACGGTTACGGCCGCCGCTTCAACCTGCCTCTTGACAATCCGCCCTCCATATCAGACCGGCCACTGAAAGACCGGCCACTGTCGGTCACGCGGAGCGCAGCGCCTCCACCAGCCATGGCGTCAGCCATTCGACCGCTTCGGGCGTCGGGTGCACGCCGTCACTGCGCACCCTGATGCCGTCCACCTTGGTGGTGTAGACCCCGTTGGGGCTGAGCTTCTTGTTCAGGTCCAGCACCGTCGCGTTGGACCGGTCGGCGACCACGCTGCGCAACAGCGCGTTCCAGCGGTCCACCCGCGCCGGCTGGTCCTCGGGGTACAGACTCCCGTCGGCCTTCTCGGCGCGCCGGTTGTAGGGCTCGGTCGTCACGACGATCTGCGCGCCCGTCGACCCCAGGATGTCCAGCGCGCGGGTCAGTTCGCCCCGCAAGTAGGCGTCATATCCGGGCTCGCCGATGTGCGTCCAGCGGCCCTCGTTCATCCGGTCGACAACCTCCCAGCGCCCCACCACCAGCAGCACCACATCCGGCCGCTCGTAGCTGATCCGCTGCGCCCAGCGCGCGGGCCAGGCATCGCATTCGGGTTTCTGCGGCAGCTCCTGTCCGACGTACTCGTACGGGCCGCCGCGGGCGATCCCGCAGCCGATGGTGGTGAAGTCCCGGAACTGCATCCCCGGCGTGTCCGGCAGGTACCGCATCAGGGTCCAGGCGATCGAGTCGCCGAACACCGCCACCCGCAGCTCACCGGGCTTGTGGGGCTGCGGCGGCCGGCTCACCTCGACCGGCACCTCGGGCCCGATCAGCGCCGCGGTGTCCACCAGCGGGCTCTGCGCGGGCTTGGGCATGGGCAGCCCGGATGGCAGCACCGTCATGGTCACCACCGCGGCGGTGGCCGCGGACGCCGCGGCCAGTGGCAGCATCGGCACGAACGCCGGCCGCCACTCCCGGATCGGCTGTTCGACGAGCCACCAGGACACCGCGGCCACGGCGATCGTCGCCGCACAGCGCAGCGCGAACAGCTCCCAGCCGGACAGGCCGGTGCGCTCCCCGTTGAGCACCAGGAAGATCGGCCAGTGCCACAGGTAGACGCCGTAGGAGATCGCACCGAGCCCGACCAGCGGGCCCGCTGACAGCAGGCGCGCGACCGGACCGTCCTGGGCCAGCGTTACCGGCGCGATGACGAGGATCGCCGCCAGCGCCACGACCACCAGCAGCCCGCCGCGGAACTCCGCGGGGCTGCCGGTCGCCATCCGGGCCGCGCTGAACAGCACCACCAGCCCGGCGGCGGGCAGCCACCACGCCACCCACCGGGCCCACCGCGACCGCAGGATCACCAGGCCGGCGGTCAGGCCGCGCCAGTCGCGGACCACCAGCGCCGCGGCGGCGGCGCCGACGAGCAGGGCCTGCACCCGGGTGTCGGTGCCGAAGTAGACCCGGTTGAGCGTGGCGTCGGAGCTCAGCAGCATCGTCGCGATGGCCGAGGCGCCGACGCCCACCGCGGCGAGGACGAACACCGCGGTACGCACCATCCGCGCGGACAGCGTGACGCCGCGCCGGTACGCCAGCACGCCCAACCCGGCGGTGACGGCCGCGATCAGCAGCGGCCACAGCACGTAGTACTGCTCCTCGACGGCCAGTGACCAGGTGTGCTGCAGCGGTGACGGCGGCGCGCCCTGGGAGAAGTAGTCGGTGTGCTGGGCGACGAACAGCCAGTTGGACATCCAGAAGAAGGTGGCGACGGCCTCGGTGCGCAAATTCGTAACGGCTTCAGCCGGGAACAGGTCGCGCAGTGCGACGACGGTGAGCGCCATCACCAGCAATGCGGGCAGCAGCCTGCGGGCGCGCCGGATCCAGAAGCCTTTGAGCCCGATCCGCCCGGTCCGGCCGACCTCGTCGAGCAACAGCGAGGTGATGAGGAAGCCGCTGAGCACGAAGAAGACGTCGACACCGAGGAAGCCGCCGGCCAGGCCGGGGATGCCGCCGTGGTCGGCGAGGACCAGCGCGACGGCGATGGCCCGGATGCCGTCGAGTGCGGGGATGGCCTGACCCGGACCGACGTACCGCCGCGGACCCACCCGGACCGGAGCCGCGCTCACCGGTGTCACCTCCCCCTCCTCCGCTGCTGTCGAGCACCGAAGTCTATGGGCGGGCGGGCGCCGGATCCGGAAGGCGCGCGGACTGCTAGCCCGTCAGCAGCGCAGCTGTCGGTGCGTCGCTAACGGTCTCGGCTAGGTCGTCGAACTCGGCGACGGTGTCGATGTCGGTGCCCATCGCGATGTTGGTGATCTTCTCCAGGAATACCTCCACCACCACCGGCACCTTGTGTTCACGGGCCAGTTGCTGTGCGCGGCGCAACGCCGGGGCGATGTCGTCCGGTTCCACGA
Organism: Mycolicibacterium sp.; assembly: GCA_050250295.1. GTDB lineage: Bacteria > Actinomycetota > Actinomycetes > Mycobacteriales > Mycobacteriaceae > Mycobacterium. The sequence continues at coordinate 53,525 of JBFWOX010000039.1, read as the reverse complement.
CCTGGATGGCTTTGCAGCCCAGTCCTTCGGCGACGCTGCGGTGGTCGACACCGTAACCCTTGGGGATCCCCAGGTCGTCGGATTCCTGCGCGTTGATGTTGTCGAAAGCCAGTGAGACGCAGTAGTTCATGTTGAAGTTCCGCTGCGCCTGGCGGATCAGCCCCAGATAGGAGTTGTTCACCACGACGTGGACGTAGGGCAGGTTGAACTGTGCGCCGACGGCGAGTTCTTCGATGAGGAACTGGAAATCGTAGTCCCCGGACAACCCCACGACGGTCTTGGTGGGATCGGCGGCGACCACACCGAGCGCGGCGGGCACCGTCCAGCCCAGCGGGCCGGCCTGCCCGCAGTTGATCCAGTTCCGCGGCGCGTACACCTGGAGGAACTGCCCGCCCGCGATCTGGGAGAGCCCGATCGCGGTGACATAGCGGACGTCCCGGCCGAACACCCGGTTCATCTCCTCGTACACCCGCTGCGGCTTGATCGGGACGTCGTCGAAATGGGTCTTGCGGTGCATCGTCTGCTTGCGCTGCCGGCAGTCCTGCGCCCAGGAGCTCCAGTCCGGCAGGGTGCCCGCGGCGCGCCGGTCGGTCGCCACGGTGACGAACTGCTCGAGCGCGGCCCTGGCGTCGGACACGATCCCGAGATCGGGCGCGAACACGCGGCCGATCTGGGTGGGCTCGATGTCGACGTGCACGAAGCGCCGGCCCCGCCGGTAGGTGTCCAGCCCGCCGGTGTGCCGGTTGGCCCAGCGATTACCGATCCCGAGGACGAAATCCGACGCCAGCATGGTTGCGTTGCCGTAGCGGTGTGAGGTCTGCAGCCCGACCATGCCGGCCGCCAACCGGTGATCGTCGGGGATGGTGCCCCAGCCCATGAGCGTGGGAACGACGGGCACGCCGAGGATCTCGGCCAGCTCCACCAGCAGATCGGAGGCGTCGGCGTTGATGATGCCGCCGCCGGCGACGATCAACGGCCGCTGTGAGGAGGCCAGCATGTCGATCACCTTTTCGGCCTGGACCCGGGAGGCCGCGGGCCGGTACACGGGCAGCGGCGCATAGCTGTCGGGGTCGAAGTCGATCTCGGCCAGTTGCACGTCGATGGGCAGGTCGAGCAGCACCGGGCCGGGCCGACCGGACCGCATCAGGTGGAACGCCTGAGCGAAAGCGCCGGGCACCTGGCCGGGTTCGCGGACCGTCATCGCCATCTTGGTCACCGGTGCCGCGATGGCCGCGATGTCGACGGCCTGGAAGTCCTCCTTGTGCAGCTTGTCGACCGGGGCCTGACCGGTGATGGCCAGGATCGGGATGGAATCCGCCGAGGCCGAGTACAGCCCGGTGATCATGTCGGTGCCCGCGGGCCCGGACGTGCCGATACATACCCCGATGTTGCCGGGGGCGGCGCGGGTGAACCCCTCGGCCATGTGGCTGGCGGCCTCGACGTGCCGGGCGAGCACGTGCTTGATGCCGCCGTGGGCGCGCATCGCCGAGTAGAAGGGGTTGATCGCCGCGCCGGGAAGGCCGAAAGCCTGGGTGGCGCCCTCTATTTCGAGTATTCGCACGGCCGCATCGACCGCCCGCATCCGGGTCATCGCGCCGCCCCACCGGACAGCCGCTGCACCCCGAGCAGCAAGGCGGAATGGTCCAGGCCCCCGTCGCCATTGGCCACCGCGGAGGCCATCAGCTGGGCGACCAGGGCCCCCAGCGGCGCCACCACACCGGCCTCCCGTGCGGCGGCGGTGACGATCCCCATGTCCTTGTGGTGCAGCGCGATGCGGAAACCGGGATCGAAGTTGCGGGCCAGCATCTTGGCTGCCTTCTGGTCGAGGACCGCCGATCCGGCCAACCCGCCGCCGAGCACGGTCACCGCGGCGTCGAGATCGACGTCGTAGGCCCGCAGGAAGGTGAGCGCCTCGGCGAGCAGTTCGATGTTGCCCGCGACGATCAACTGGTTGGCGGCCTTGACGGTTTGCCCGGCGCCGTTGACCCCGACGTGCACGATGGTCTTGCCCACCGTGCGCAGGATCGGCTCGGCGGCAGCGAAGTCGTCGGCGCTGCCGCCGACCATGATCGACAGGGTGGCGTTCTCGGCGCCGGGCTCGCCGCCGGAGACCGGTGCGTCGATGATCCGCAGCCCTTGTGCGGCAGCGAGCTTGGCCAGCTCCACGGTGACGTCGGGGCGGATGGAGGAGAAATCGATGATCAACGTGCCGGGCTTGGCGTGAGCGAAGACACCGTCGTCGGCGGTGAGGACCTGCTGCACGTCGGGCGAATCGGGCACCATCACCGCGACCACGTCGGCGTCCTTGACCGCCGCCCCGATCGAGTCCGCGGCGGTTCCGCCGGCTGCCACCAGTGCCGCGGTGCGCCCCGGTGACCGGTTGTAGCCGATCACGGTGTGCCCGGCGGCGGCCAGATGGCACGCCATCGGACTGCCCATGATGCCCAGTCCGATGAATGCGATAGTGCTCATAGACTTCCTCGTTTCGCTGGTACCTGCGGGGATCCGGGTCCGATGGCATCGGCCCCGCGCTGCGCGCGCGGCAGCCATGAGAACGGATCACGTCGGGTCGCTTTGTATTCCAGGCCGACGTAGCCGTGGTAGCCGCCGGCCAACAGTCGGCCGAGGTGCTCGCCGAGCTCGATCTGGCCGGTGCCCGGCTCACCGCGGCCGGGCGCGTCGGCGATCTGGATGTGCCCGATGTAGGAGCTGTAGGTGGTGATGGCGGCGTTGACGTCGTCGCCGTTGACGAAGAGGTGGTAGAGGTCGGCGAGCAGCCGCAGATTCGGCGCGCCGACCCGGTCGATGACGTCGACGGCTCGAGCCGCCGTCGTGATCGGGTAGCGCGGCGCGCCGCTGACCGGCTCGACGAGGACCGACGCGCCGATGCGGTCGGCGGCCGATGCCGCGAACGCCAGGTTCTCGATCGCGGTGTCGTCCTGCAACTGCGCGGGCAGGCCGTCGATCCGGTTGCCGTAGAGCGCGTTGAACATCGTGGTGCCCAGGGCGTCGGCGATGCCGACCGCGATGTCGACGTTGTCCCGGAAGATCAGCGTCGAGCCCGGGTTGGACAGGATCCCGCGGTCGCCGGACGGCATGTCGCCTGCGGCGAAGTTGAGGCCGCTCAACTGCACTCCGGCGTCGCCAACGGCGGTGACGAAGGCCGACACCTGTCGATCCGACGGGATGGCCGACTCGAACGGCCACCAGAACTCGACGGCGGTGAAGCCGGCGTCGCGGGCCGCCGCCGGGCGGTCCAACAGCGGTAGATCCGTGTACAGGATCGAGCAGTTCACCGTGTAGGTCGCTGTCACGTCCCCACTCCCCATTTGTATTCCGTATTGCGGAATATATTTATCGTTTTCTGGAACAGATTCAATGCCCGGCGCCCCGCGGGTGTCAAGTATTTTGTCGAGAACACCGCATTGGGCGGTGCTTTTAGCGGTCACCCAGGGCTCGCGACGCGATCCCTTGACATCCGCTTCAGCGGTGTGTCAGCCTCGTCGTTACTGTGGAAACTATCTTCCATAATACGAAAAATGCTGGCGCCTGCCCCGCTGGCCGTCGGCAATGAGCGAGAGGGAGCCGTCGTGAAGGCCATCCAGGACGATCGCATCGATGAACTCGCCTCCCTGATCCCGGTCGCCGCCCTGGTGACCGATCCCGACATCACCGAGACCTACCGGTGGGATCGGGCTCAGGACCCCGACGCCGGGCGCCCGCTGGCCGTGGTACGCGCCGGCAGCACCAAGGACGTCCAGACGGTGATGAAATGGGCTGCCACACATCGGATTCCTGTTGTGCCGCGCGGCGCCGGTTCGGGTCTGTCCGGAGGCGCGACCGCGGTCGACGGCGGCATCGTGTTGAGCACCGAACTCATGCGCGACATCGTGGTGGACCCCGTCACCCGCACCGCGGTAGTGCAGCCCGGTCTGCTCAACATCGAGGTCAAGCGGGCCGCCGCCGAGCACGGGCTGTGGTACCCGCCGGACCCGTCGTCCTACGAGATCTGCTCCATCGGCGGCAACGCCGCTACCAACGCCGGCGGCCTGTGCTGCGTGAAATACGGGGTGACGACCGACTACATCCTCGGCCTCGAGGTGGTGCTGGCCGACGGCACCGTGGTGCGCCTCGGCGGGCCCCGGCTCAAGGACTCGGCGGGCCTGTCGCTGACGAAGCTGTTCGTCGGCAGCGAGGGCACCCTGGGGGTGATCACCGAGATCACCATCCGATTGGTGCCGCCGCAGCCCCCGGCGAGCACCGTGGTCGCCTCGTTCGCGTCAGTGCGCGACGCCACCGCGGCCATCATCGAGACCACGCGAGTCATGCGGCCGGCGATGCTCGAGCTGATGGACCGCGCGTCGACCGCCGCGGTGGAACGTCAGCTCAAGATGGGCCTCGACCTCGGGGCCGCCGCCCTGCTGATCGCCCGATCCGACTCGCCGGGACCCGACCGCGAGCGCGAGACCGCGTTCATGGCCGAGGTTTTCGGCCGCTGCGGCGCCACCGACGTGTTCGCCACCGACGATCCAGAAGACGGCGAGGCCTTCACCGCCGCGCGCCGCTTCGCCATCCCGGCCGTCGAGCGGATGGGCAACCTGCTACTCGAGGACGTCGGGGTGCCGCTGCCCGCACTGCCCGCGTTGATCGAAGGGATCGAGGAGATCTCGGCCCACCGTGATGTGTTGTGCGCGGTGATCGCACACGCCGGCGACGGCAACACCCACCCGCTGATCGTCCACGACCCCAGCGACGAAGACCAGACCAGGCGGGCACACCTGGCCTTCGGCGAGATCATGCACCTGGCCATCCGCCTCGGCGGAACGATCACCGGCGAACACGGGGTGGGCCGGCTGAAGAAGGCGTGGCTGCCCGACCAGGTCGGCCCCGATGTGATGGACCTGACCCGCCGCATCAAGACCGCCCTCGATCCCGACAACATCCTCAACCCGGGCGCGGTGCTGTGACGGCTGCTCCGTCGTGACGGCGGAGACCGCTGGCGAGATGACCGCCGATATCGTCCTGGCACCCGACAAGTTCAAGGGTTCGCTGACCGCCCGACAAGCGGTGCGGGCCATGACGTTCGGTGTACACCGTGCCGATCCCACGCTGGCCGTCCTCGGCTGTCCGGTCGCCGACGGAGGGGAGGGCACCCTCGACGCCGCGCTGGCGGCCGGGTTCGACTACGTGCCCGTGCAGGCCTGCGGGCCCACCGGTGTCGCACTGCGCACCGGCTACGGCCGGCGCGGGTCGACGGCGCTGGTGGAACTGGCCGAAGTCTGCGGGCTGGCGCGGCTGCCGTCGTCGACGCCCGTGCCGATGACCGCCAGCAGTCACGGGTTGGGCGTCGTGGTGGCCCATGCCCTCGATCAGGGTTGCCGTGACATCATCCTGGCCGTGGGCGGCAGCGCGAGCACCGACGGCGGCGCCGGGATGCTCGGCGCGCTCGGCGCCACGGTCCTCGACGCCACCGGTGACCCGATCGCCCCTGGGGGCCAGGGTATTTCGACGGCAACGACGGTCGACCTGACGCGCTTGCATCCCGCCGTCGCCGAGGCCACCTTCACCGTGGCCGCCGACGTGGACAATCCGCTGTGCGGGCCGCGCGGCGCCGCGGCGGTCTACGCGCCGCAGAAGGGAGCGGACCCGCAGCAGGTGAGGCTCCTCGACCACGCGCTCGGCACGTGGGCCCGGCTCGTCGCGGCCACCACCCTCGTCGACTACAGCGAGGTGCCGGGAGCCGGCGCCGCCGGCGGTGTCGGGTTCGCGGCGTTGGCCGTCCTGGGCGCCCGCATGCGATCCGGCATCGACATGATCCTCGATCTCGTCGACCTCGATCAGAAGTTGTCGGGCGCCAAGCTGGTCCTCACCGGGGAGGGATCCCTGGATGCGCAGTCACTGAGAGGCAAAGCGCCGCTCGGGGTATGCCGCCGCGCGCGCGGGCAACACATCCCCACCGTCGCCATCGCCGGGGTGTCGACACTGCGTCCGGACGAAGCCGCCGGCGCCGACTTCGCGGGGATCCACACCCTGGCCGAGCTCGAACCCGACCGGGCGCGCTGCATCGCGAACGCCGCCGACCTGCTGACCGTATGCACCGAAAAGGCGGTCCGGCAGGCCTTCGATCGCCGGCCCGGGTAGCCGGCGCGTCACCCCGCGGCGTGTTCGTCGAACTCCGAGGCGACCTCGCGGGCGATCCGCTTCAACAGCGGTGCCACCTTCGTCGCCGACTTGAGCGTCACCCGGGCCGCGGGGCCCGAGATCGAAATGGCGGTCAGCGTCGGCGCGTCGGGCACCGGCACCGCGAAACAGCGCACCCCGATCTCCTGCTCCCCCTCATCGACGGCATAGCCGCGCCCGCGGCTCAGGTCGATGTCGCGGAGCAGGGCATCGGGGGTGGTGAGGGTGTTCTCGGTGGCCGCGGGCAAGCCGGTGCGGCTCACCAGTGCCGAGATCGCATCGTTGGGCAGCTGCATCAGCAGCGCCTTGCCGACGCCGGTGGAATGCAGATGCACCCGGCGTCCGACTTCGGTGAACATCCGCATCGAATGCGGCGACGGCACCTGCGCGACGTAGACCGCCATATCGGAGTCCATCACGGCCATGTTCGCCGACTCGCCGGTGCGCTCGACGAGCTCACGCAGATGCTGCTGCGACCACGACCCGATCAGCCGGGCCGCGCTCTCCCCCAGCCGAATGAGCTTGGGCCCCAACGCATAGTGCTTGTTCGGCAGCTGGCGCACATATCCCATCGCCGACAGCGTGCGCAACAGCCGATGGATCGTCGGCAGCGGCAGATCGGAGTGCTCGGCCAGCACCCCGAGCGCCGCGGACCCTCCGACGCTGGCGATGATCTCCAGCAGTTCGAAGGTACGCTCGACCGATTGCACCCCCGCCTTGGGCGACTTGTCGGCAACCACGTCGGCCTCCCTCTCGCCCCGCACCTCTCATTTCACGATGCAATGAGCGTTTCTCGCATCATGGAATATACCGGAGGCAGGTGGCGCAACGCCGGCGCCACCATCCGGAGGCAGCCGGCGGGCCGACTAGTTGGTTAGCGCAATGTATTTGGTGTCGAGGTACTCCTCGATGCCCTCGGATCCACCTTCACGGCCGAACCCGGACTCCTTGATGCCGCCGAACGGGGCGGCGGCATCGGAGATCACCCCGCGGTTCACGCCGACCATGCCGCTCTCGATGCCCTCGGCCACCCGCAGCGCGCGGTCCAACGATTGGGTGTACACGTAGGCCGCCAGCCCGTACTCGGTGTCGTTGGCCGCGGCGATGCCCTCCTCTTCGGTATCGAACCCGGCGATGGGCGCCACGGGCCCGAACACCTCTTCCTTGAGGATGCGGGCATCCGGCGGGACGTCGGTGAGCACGGTGGCGGGATAGAAGTTGCCCGGCCCGCCGGGTGCCACCCCGCCGACGGCGACGGTGGCGCCGCGGGATACCGCATCGGAGACCAGCTCGGTGACGGTGGCGACCTGCTTGGCGTTGATCAGCGGCCCCAGCGTGGAGGATTCGTCGAGGCCCTTGCCGAGGGTGAACTCGCTCATCCGCTTGACCAACTTGTCGGTGAACTCCTGGCGCACCGCGTTGGCGACGTGGAAGCGGTTGGCCGCGGTGCAGGCCTCGCCGCCGTTGCGCATCTTGGCCAGGATCGCCCCCTCGACGGCGGCGTCGACGTCGGCGTCGTCGAACACGATGAACGGCGCGTTGCCACCGAGCTCCATCGAGGTGCGCAGCAGTTTGTCGGCGGACTGCTTGACCAGCGCCTTGCCCACCCCCGTCGAGCCGGTGAAGGTCAGCTTGCGCAGCCGGCTGTCGTTGATCAGCACCTCGCTGACCGGTCCGGGACGGCTGGTGGGCAGCACCGAGAGCACACCTTTGGGCAGGCCGGCCTCGGCCATCAGCTTCGCCAGCAGCAGCATGGTCAGCGGGGTCTCCTGGGCGGGTTTGACGATCATCGTGCAGCCCGCGGCGAAGGCCGGCCCCATCTTGCGGGTGCCCATGGCCAACGGGAAGTTCCACGGAGTGATCGCATAGCACGGCCCGACGGCCTGCTTGGTGACGATGATCCGGCCGGTACCCGCCGGGCTCGGGGTGTAGCGGCCGCCGATGCGGACGGCCTCCTCGGCGAACCAGCGGAAGAACTCCGCGCCGTAGGCGACCTCACCCTTGCTCTCGGCCAGGACCTTGCCCATCTCCAGGGTCATCAGGGTGGCGATGTCCTCGGCGCGCGCGGTGATGGTCTCGAACACCGACCGCAGGATCTCGCCGCGCTTGCGCGGCGCGGTCGCGGCCCACTCGGCCTGCACCGCGCATGCGGCGTCCAATGCGGCGACCGCGTCGTCGGGCGTCGCGTCGGCCACCGTCGCCAATACCGAGTCGTCGCTGGGGTCGAGCACGTCGAACGTCGACGCACCGTCGCGCTCCTCGCCACCGATCCAGAGGCCGGTGGGGACATACTTCAGCAGTGTGGCGGTATCCATACCCCACGTCATACACCTTCGGCCAGCGGGCCGCACTAGGGTTTTGTACATGGTCGCTCCCGATATCACCGCCACCCCCGCATGGCAGGCCCTGGCCCGGCATCACGACGAGATCGCCGACAAGGACCTGCGTGAGCTGTTCGCCCAGGACCCTGCGCGGGGGACGGAGTTCGCGCTCACCGTCGGTGACCTCTATATCGACTACAGCAAGCACCGCATCACCCGTGACACGCTGACCCTGCTGCTGGACCTGGCCGCCGCGGCGGGTCTGGCGCAGCGTCGCGACGAGATGTTCTCCGGCGTGCACATCAACACCTCCGAGGACCGCGCGGTACTGCACACCGCGCTGCGGTTGCCACGCACCGCCGCGCTGACCGTGGACGGGCAGGACGTCGTCGCCGACGTGCACGAGGTGCTGGACCGGATGGGCGAGTTCACCGACCGGCTGCGCAGCGGCGAGTGGACCGGCGCCACCGGCGAGCGGATCACCACGGTGGTCAACATCGGCATCGGCGGTTCGGATCTGGGTCCCGTGATGGTCTACCAAGCGCTGCGGCACTACGCCGACGCCGGCATCTCGGCACGGTTCGTCTCCAACGTCGACCCGGCCGACCTGGTCGCCAAGCTGGACGGACTCGACCCGGCCACAACGCTTTTCATCGTCGCGTCGAAGACGTTCTCGACACTGGAGACGCTGACCAACGCGACAGCGGCGCGACGCTGGCTGACCGACGCGCTCGGCGATGCCGCGGTGGCCAAGCATTTCGTGGCGGTGTCCACCAACGCTAGGCTGGTCGACGAGTTCGGCATCAACACCGACAACATGTTCGGCTTCTGGGACTGGGTGGGTGGCCGGTACTCGGTGGACTCGGCGATCGGGCTGGCCGTGATGGCGGTGATCGGCAAGGAGCGGTTCGCGGAGTTCCTGGCCGGGTTCCATCTAGTCGACGAGCATTTCCGGACCGCGGCGCTGGAGGCCAACGCGCCGGTGCTGCTGGGGTTGATCGGGCTCTGGTACAACAACTTCTTCGGCGCCGAAACCCGCGCGGTACTGCCCTATTCGAACGATCTGGCCCGGTTCGCGGCATACCTGCAGCAGCTGACGATGGAGTCCAACGGCAAGTCGGTGCGCGCCGACGGCAGCCCGGTCAGCTCGGGCACCGGCGAGATCTTCTGGGGTGAGCCGGGCACCAACGGCCAGCACGCGTTCTACCAGTTGCTGCACCAGGGCACCCGGCTGATCCCGGCCGATTTCATCGGGTTCAGCCAGCCCACCGACGACCTGCCGACCGCCGACGGCACCGGCAGCATGCACGACCTGCTGATGAGCAACTTCTTCGCCCAGACGCAGGTGCTGGCTTTCGGCAAGACGGCAGAGGAGATCACCGCCGAGGGCACCCCCGCCGACGTCGTGCCGCACAAGGTGATGCCGGGCAACCGGCCCAGCACGTCGATCCTGGGCACCAAGCTGACCCCGTCGACGGTGGGGCAGCTGATCGCGCTCTACGAGCACCAGGTGTTCGTCGAGGGCGTCATCTGGGGTATCGACTCGTTCGACCAGTGGGGTGTGGAGCTGGGCAAGACGCAGGCCAAGGCGTTGCTGCCGGTGATCACCGCCGAGGGTTCCCCCGCCGAGCAGTCGGATTCGTCAACCGACGCCCTGGTGCGCCGCTACCGCACCGAACGCGGCCGCCCCGCCTGATCACTCGGGGTCGGGGCGGGTCCAGCCGAGGATCATCGCCGGGGTGCAGCCGCCGATCAGCAGCACGCTGAGCGCCATCAGCCCGCCGGCATACGCGATGTCGACCTCGGGGTTGACGGTGTTGACCGAGGCGATGATCAGGTAGCCCACCGGCACCAGCATCAGGTACTGCGTCACGGTCAGGCCGATCGAACGCGCGCTGTTGCGCTGGGCCAGCTCGTACTCGTCGAGCGTGGCGTGCGGCGCGTCGCCCTGCCGACCCGACACGATCTGCAGCATCAGCCACATCGGGAAGAACAGCGCGCAGGCGGGCAGCCACAGCAGCGGTGCCCGCCCGATGCCGAAGGCGCACAACACGCTGACGCCGAACATGAACGCGAACGTCACCGCCAGGCCGATCACGAGCAGCCGGCGCCGGCGCTGGGTGCGCCAGGACGGCAGCGAATTGGCGTATGCCCGTTCGTGTTTGAGGAAGCGTTTGGCACGGTAGGTCTGGTACCGGTCGATCAGGGTCGCGTCAGGCATGAGCCGTCCCTTCGTGCGGTCGTCGGTCCTTTCGGTAGAGCTCGGCGGACAAGGGGGTGAACGGGACGCGGGAGAACACCGCTTCGACGGGTAGGTCGAAGACCGCGCAGATGCGGAACGCCAGATCGAGGCTGGGATAGTGGTCGCCTCGCTCCAGCGCACCGACGGTCTGCGGGTTGACGTCGATCAGCTCAGCCAGCTGCGCTCGCGTCATCCGCCGCTCGGCGCGTAGCACGCCGATGCGGTTATGGATCGGGGTTGTTTCCCCTCGCCTTACCGGGCTCACCGAACCGATTGTTGGGAAAACCCAACGACATGTCAAGGTTCCCCATCGCGACACCCCGGCCACAAACCCCGCCGAAATTGCATTCCAGCAGGAAAAGATCGAGAAGAGGCCTGCTGGAATGCAATTTCGGCGCGGGTCGTGACTGCCCGGCGGGTGAGGTACTCCGGCGGGTGAGGTACTCCGGCGGGTGAGTTACTTCAGCAGGCGGGACATCCGGCGGTCGGCGAGGATCTTGCCGCCGGTCTGGCACGTCGGGCAGTACTGGAACGACTTGTCGGCGAAGGACACCTCGCGCACGGTGTCGCCGCACACCGGGCAGGGCAGCCCGGTCCTGGCGTGCACCCGCAGCCCGGATCGCTTCTCCCCCTTCAGCGTTGCGGCCTGCTGGCCGACAGACCGGGTGACCGCGTCGGTGAGCACCGAGACCATCGCGTCGTACAGCGCGGCGAGCTGCGCCGCGGTGAGCTTGCCCGCGGTGGCGAACGGCGACAACTTGGCGACGTGCAGGATCTCGTCGCTGTAGGCGTTGCCGATGCCGGCGATCACCTTCTGGTCGGTGATGACCGTCTTGAGCCGCCCGGAGTTGCCGGCCAGCGCCTCGGACAGGCCGTCCTGGGTCAACGCCAGCGCGTCGGGGCCCAGCGAGGCGATCTGCGGCACCATCATCGGATCGGTCACCAGCCAGACCGCGAGCCTCTTCTGGGTGCCTGCCTCGGTCAGGTCGAACCCCGGAGCCGCCCCGGGTGTACCCAGGTGGACCCGCAGCGCGATGGGTCCCTTGCCGGGTTTGAGCGGCGCCGACGCCAGCTTGTCCGACCAGCGCAGCCAGCCCGCGCGGGACAGGTGGGTGATCAAGTGCAGGTCACCGGCCTGCAACCCCAGGTACTTGCCCCACCGGTTGGCCGCGGTGACCTCCCGGCCGTGCAACGCCGCGACGGGCGGGTCGAAAGTCTTGAGCACCGACAGCGCCGAGACGTCGACGCGCCCGACCGTCAGTCCGACGGCGTGCCGGCGCAAGTGATCGGCCAGCGCTTCGACCTCAGGCAGTTCAGGCATGCCCTTCAGTCTGCCTTGACGATCAGCGACAGCAACCAGCTCACGATCGACAACACGATGGCCGCCCAGATCGCCGTCCACCAGAAGTCGTCGATGGACAGCCCCCAGTGGGTGGTGTGGTCGGTGATCCAGGAGGTGATCCACAGCATGAACGCGTTGATGACGATGTGGATCAGCCCGAGCGTCAGGATGTAGAGCGGGATCGAGATGAGCTGGACTACGGGCTTGACCACCGCGTTGACCACCCCGAAGATCACCGCGACGACGAAGATGACGCCGATCCTGGCCGGCGTCGAATCCCCGCCGACGAAGTCGATGCCGGGCACCAGCCGCGTGACGATCCACAAGGCCAGGCCGGTCAGCGCGGCACGCAGCAGGAACGACCCCATGCCGATCATGATCCACCACCGCCCGGTACCGGCCAATCGAACCACAGAGATTAGAACACGTTCTAGTATTGGGTCACCGACCAGCAGGAGGCGATGTGCGGTTCACCTATGCCGAAGCGATGACCGACCCGACGTTCTACATCCCGCTGGCCAAGGCTGCCGAGGCCGCCGGCTACCACGCGATGACGATCCCCGACAGCGTGGCCTACCCCTTCGAATCGGACTCGACGTATCCGTACACCCCCGACGGGAACCGCGAATTCCTCGACGGCAAGGCGTTCATCGAGTCGTTCGTGCTGACCGCTGCGCTGAGCGCAGTCACGACCACGCTGCGGTTCGACCACTTCGTGCTCAAGCTGCCGATCCGCCCGCCGGCCCTGGTGGCCAAGCAGGCCGGTTCGCTGGCGGCGCTGTTCGACAACCGGCTGGGCCTCGGTGTCGGCACCAGCCCGTGGCCGGAGGACTACGAGTTGATGAACGTCCCGTTCGCCCGGCGCGGCAAGCGGATGGACGAGTGCATCGACATCATCCGGGGCCTCACCTCGGGGGAGTACTTCGAGTACCACGGCGAGTTCTACGACATCCCGAAGACCAAGATGACGCCGGCGCCGTCGAAACCGGTGCCGATCCTCGTCGGCGGGCACGCCGACGCCGCGCTGCGCCGGGCAGCCCGCAACGACGGCTGGATGCACGGCGGTGGCGACCCCGCCGAGCTCGACGCACTCATCAAGAAGCTCAACCGGTTTCGCGAGGAGGAGGACCGCGATGGCCCGTTCGAGATCCACGTCATCTCCGTCGATGCCTACACCGTCGACGGGATCAAGCGACTCGAGGACAAGGGCGTCACCGACGTGATCGTCGGCTTCCGCATCCCCTACATCACCGGCCCGGACACCGAGCCGCTGGACACCAAGATCCGCAACCTGGAGATGTTCGCCGAGAACGTCATCGCGAAGGTGTGAGCCAATGCGTCCACAGCCGTTGACGCACAACCGATGCGGCTGGGCGTACAGTCGGACCCGATGACCGCCGCCGACGTCCCTGACGCGTTCGATGCCGGGGCCGAGGCCTATGACGGCCTGGTCGGCGCCAATCCGGGCTATCACCGGCATTTGCGGCTCTCCGCGCAGCGGATGCGGTTACCCGATCACGGTCGCGGGCTTCGGCTGCTGGATATCGGTTGCGGCACAGGGGCCTCCACCGCGGCGTTGCTGTCGGCTGCACCCCACGCCGAGATCGTCGGCGTCGACGGTTCGGCGGGCATGCTGGCCCAGGCCGCGACCAAGCGGTGGCCCTCCTCGGTGACGTTCGTGCACAGCCGGGCCGAGGCCCTGGCCGCCGCCGGGGTCACCGGTCCGTTCGACGGAATCCTGGCCGCCTATCTGGTGCGCAACCTCAACGACCCGGACCCGGTCCTGCGCGCATTGCGGGACCTGTTGCGCCCCGGCGGGGTTCTCGCCGTACACGAGTACTCGGTGCGGGACTCCCGGCTGGCCATCCTCATCTGGAACCTGGTCAGTTCGGCGATCATCATCCCCGCGGGCCGGATCCGCACCGGCGATGCCGGGCTCTACCGGTACCTGCGCCACAGCGTCAACACCTTCGACGGCGCCGCCCAGTTCCGGAACCGACTGCGGCGCAACGGCTTCATCGACGTCAGCAGCGCCACCATGACGGGGTGGCAGCGTGACGTCGTGCACACCTTCCTCGCGCACGCGCCGCGCTGACCCGACCGGGTTAAGGCGGGCGGGTTCTGGGCATCCCCCAACATGGCGTTCAAACTCACCTATACCGATGGACAAGAATCTCAGTACGACGACGACACCGTGTGGGAAGTCGACGACGGTGTCCTCAAGTTGGGCCGCAAGAAGGGCCAGTGGTCGGTGCTGCTGTCCCCGAGCCACTGGGCCGTGATCGAGGTCGGCGGCGCGCCGCAAGACGACTCCAAAGGCTCCGACGGGGACGACGAGGACTCCGACGAGGACGACGAGGACTCCGACAGGGACGACGATACCGGCAGGAAGGACACCGACAAGGCCGACGACTGAGCGAACCCGGCTACCCCCGTTGACGTTTGAGTGGTCGCCGAGCGGGCAACAAAGTGGCGCCCCATTTCTGTCGCGCAGAGGAGCGCTGCCGGATGAGTCGCACCGATACCTGACCGAAGCAACCCGCTGACACCCGGGCGCGCACGCCCGGGCAGTTGACCGGCGCCGTCGTCATCGTCGCGCTGGTCTCGGCGGTATCGGGCATGCTCTACGGCTACGACACCGGCATCATCTCCGGCGCGCTGCTGCAGATCACCGAGGACTTCGGCATCGAAGAGGGCTGGAAGCAGGTCATCGCGGCCAGCATCCTGCTGGGAGCCGTCATCGGTGCGCTGGTCTGCAGCTATCTGTCCCAGCGCCGGGGTCGCAAGGGCACCCTGGTGATGCTCGCGGTGGTGTTCGTCGTCGGCGCACTGTGGTGCGCATTCGCGCCCAATCCGGTCCTGCTGTCGCTCGGCCGGCTGGTCCTGGGCTTCGCGGTCGGCGGGGCGACGCAGACCGCGCCGATGTACGTCGCCGAACTCGCCCCGCCCAAATACCGGGGCCGCCTGGTGCTCTGCTTCCAGATCGCCATCGGCGTCGGGATCGTGATCGCGACCATCGTCGGTGCCTCCGAGTCGATTCCGTGGCGCTGGTCGATCGGTGTCGCCGCCGTGCCCGCCGCGCTCATGCTGGCCCTGATGCTGCGGCTGCCGGAGAGCCCCCGCTGGCTGATCAAGGACGACGACCACGACACCGCCCGCGCGGTGCTGGACCGGGTCCGGCCGTCGGGTTACGACGTCGACGGCGAGCTCGACGAGATGGCCGAGCTGGTGCACAAGGAGCAGACCGCCAAGACCCGCGGCTGGCCCGGACTGCGGGCCACGTGGGTGCGACCCGCCCTCGTATTGGGTTGCGGTATAGCGATCTTCACCCAACTCAGCGGCATCGAGATGATCATCTACTATTCCCCGACGATCCTGACCGACAACGGGTTCTCCGAGTCGGTGGCGCTGCAGGTGTCGGTCGCGCTCGGCGTCAGCTATCTCGTCGCACAGCTGGTCGGGCTGTCCATCATCGACAGGGTGGGCCGGCGCCGGCTGACGCTGATCATGATCCCGGGAGCCGCCGCGAGCCTGTTCGTCCTCGGCACGCTGTTCGTGACCGGCCACAGCGGCCGGGAATCGGTGCCGTTCATCATCGCCTGTCTGGTGGTGTTCATGCTGTTCAACGCCGGCGGGCTGCAGCTGATGGGCTGGCTGACCGGGTCGGAGACCTACCCGCTGGCCGTCCGGCCCGACGGCACCGCCGCGCAGTCGGCGGCGCTGTGGGGCACCAACCTGCTCATCACGTTGACGCTGCTGTCGTTGATCAGCGGCATCGGGGTGGGCCCGGCGATGTGGCTCTACGGCCTGTTCAACGTGGCGGCCTGGCTGTTCGTCTACTTCCGGATGCCCGACCTGACCGGCCGGAGCCTCGAGCAGATCGAACGCAAGCTCGCCGACGGCAAGTTCCGGCCCGCCGACTTCGCCCGCTGACCGCCGGCTCGCAGGCCCATAATGGTCGGCGATGGAACCGGGCCGGGAGAGGACGTCGATGACCGTCACCGTCGACGAGATCGTGGTCGCCGACCCGACCAAGGCATGGCGGGCAGCCGGGTTCAGCGTCGACGACGACGGCAGCTGCCGGGTCGGCACGGTGCGGATCCGGTTGGTCGGCGCCGACGGCCGGCGCGGCATCCTCGGGTGGTCGTTACGGGACGTGCCGGCGGGCCTGCTCGCCGGGGACGTCGACGGCATCCCCACCACTTTGTCGGAGCGCCCCGCCGCAACGCCGGCCACCCACCCCAACGGCGTCACCGCCATCGACCACGTCGTGGCACTCTCCCCCGCCCTGCCCCGCACCGTGGCGACGCTGGCCGCGCTCGGGGTGAAGCCACGCCGGCAGCGCGACGGCGAGCTCGGCGGCCGACCGATCCGGCAGGTGTTCTTCCGGCTCGGTGAGGTGATCGTCGAGGTCGTGGGCTCTCCCTCGGCGGCCGGCGACGGGCCCGCCTCGCTGTGGGGCATCACCTACGTCGTCGCGGACATCGACGCGACCACCGTGTTCTTCGGTGATCGCACCGCACCGGTCAAGGACGCGGTGCAGCCGGGGCGGCGCATCACCACGCTGCGCCATGACGCGCTGGGCATCACGGTGCGCACGGCGATGATCTCCGCGCGTCGCTGAGCCGGGCGGCCGGTGCCGGTCGCTTATTGTCGGCGCATGGCAGAGGACGTCGTCATCATCCACACCGACGGGGGGTGCCGGCCCAACCCCGGCCCGGGCGGCTGGGGCGCGGTGTTGCGGCAGCGGGCGCACGTTCGCGAGATGTTCGGCGGTGAGGCCGCGGTGACGAGCAACAATCGCATGGAGTTGATGGCGCCGATCATGGCGCTCGAGGCGCTGACCCGTCCCGTCACCGTGCATCTGCACACCGACAGCACCTACGTGCGCAACGGCATCACCAAGTGGGTGCGCGGCTGGGAACGCAACGGCTGGCTGACCGCGGCCAAGCAGCCGGTGAAGAACGTCGATCTGTGGCAGCGGTTGCAGGCAGCGTGCGCACAGCACACCGTCGAGTGGTTCTGGGTGAAGGGCCATTCTGGGATCGCCGACAACGAGTTGGCCGATCAGTTGGCGACGCGGGGCCTGCAGGAGGCGCTGGCCGCTGCCGCCATGGCCGGCTGACCGGTCGTCACCACCACGGTGCGGGGGGCTCCGCGGGCCTGCGCTCGATCCAGGTCCATTCGAGCTCACGGCGGGCGAACTTCCATCCGTCGTCGGTGAGCTCGTACTCGTCGACGTACTGGATCGGGGCCAGCACGACTTCCAGGCTGTTGTCGACCTTGCGCAGCAGATGCCGTGCCGTGCAGTAGGTGATGCCCTTCGCGCGATCGCCCTCGACATCGACGACGTGGTTGTGCACCGCGTGGAAGGTGCGCTCGAACACCTGGTTGCCGCTCGGGCCGAGCTTGACCTGGTCCCGCCCGCGCAGCGTCACCGACTCGCTGGCCCCGGGCAGTGACGTGACGAACTCGCCGTCGACGGTGAACAGCGACCCGAACCGTTCGAAGTCGGCCGTATCGGACGCCAGGGCGTATTCATCGACCAAGGCGCGCAACGCGATTCGGGCGGAGTCGGTCGACTGCTGCTCGGTCATGCGCGCGGTTTCCCCTCGAATCGGCATTTGAGTTGACAGTGTCAACAGCGACCATACCCGCTCAGTTGACGATGTCAACTCATAGACTGGGGCCGTGACCCGAGCCGAGTCCGCGGCGGCCACTCGCCGCGCGCTGCTGCAGCACGCCGGTGAGCTGCTCGACGCCGGTGGCCCCGACGCGGTGACGCTGCGTGGGGTGGGCGCCCGGGCCGGGGTGAGTCGCGGTGCGCCGTATCGGCATTTCGCGGACAAGGAGAGCCTGCTGACGGCCGTGGCGGCCGCGAGTTGGGAGCGTCTCGGTGAGCGCATGTGCACGCTGCGCGACACGGCGGAGCTGCCCCCCGTCGACACGCTGCGCGCGGCGCTGACCGCCGTCATCGACCTCAGCCGCCGACAACCTCACCTGTATCAGTTGATGTTCACCACGCCCGCCGATGACCCGTCGGCCGTCGTGCGGGCCGCCGAGGCGATGTGTGCGGAGTTCCTGGCCATCGTCGCCACGGTCGTCGGCGAGCGGGACGCCGCTCAGTACGCCGGCATCCTGTTGACGGGGGTACACGGCGCGGCGGGCCTGGAGGCGAGCGGGCTGTTGCACACCGACAAATGGCAGACCTCGGCCGAGGAGCTGACGGAGGCCCTGCTCGAAGTGATCAGCCGATCCCGGTAAGCCCTACGGGCACAATGCAAATCAACCCCGAGCGTCGACCGGCGACCGTCACCGGTCGGCCGGCCCGGACGTCTCCCTTCCCTGACGCAGGATCGTCGCGAGCACGGCCGCCTCGCTGATCGCCGTGTCCTTGGTGGCGGTGAGCAGGGTCAGCGGCCGGCCCTGGGCCGCAAGGGATGACAGGTGGGCGAGCGCCGCGGCCCGGTCAGGGTCGCGGAGTTCGTCGGTGTAGCGGCGGGCGAATTCGTCGAATAGTTCGGGATCGTGCCGATACCAGGTGCGCAGGTCCGGCGACGGCGCGATCTGCTTGCACCACTCGTCGAGGTGGGCGGCCTCCTTGCTCACCCCGCGCGGCCAGAGCCGGTCGACCAGCACCCGGACGCCGTCATCCGCAGAGGGGCTGTCGTAGATGCGGCGCACCTGGATCCGCTGGTGCCGGCTCATCGCCCAGCCGCCTTTCTGGCGCCCCGCGCCCGGGTGCTCGACCGCTGAACCGTCATTCCCACCGCACCTCCTCGGGCACCTTGTCGTCACGCAGCCCGCGCCAGCTCGCCTGCCGCAGCCGGTCGTCGGAGGTACGCTCGCTGTAGCGCACCTCCCCCACCAGCTCGGGCCGTACGAACGTGACGCCCTTGGCATCCTGCCTGGGAAGCGCTGCATTGAACGGTGATTCGTCAGTGTGCAGCGGCGCCAGCGTCTTCTTCAGCGACGCCAGCTCCTTGTCGGTGAAGCCGGTGCCGACCCGCCCGACGAACTGCAGCCCACCCTCGGAAGGGATGCCCAGCACCAACGCGCCGATCCCGCTGGAGCGGCCGCCCTCACCCTGCCGCCAGCCCCCGATCACCACCTCCTGGGTGTTCCAGATCTTGTCCTTGATCCACGACGACGACCGCCGCCCGGGCTGATAGGTGGAGTCGCGCTTCTTGGCGATCACCCCTTCCCAGCCCTTGGCTCTCGCCTGCTCCATCGCCTCGGTCCCGTCCCCGTCGAGCACCTCGGGCACGATCAACCCACCACCTTCGGCCAAGGCCTCCAACAGCTTTCGCCGGTCGGTGTACTTCGCGCGGGTCAGCAGCCGGCCGTCGAGCAACAGGATGTCGAAGGCCCAGAACTCCACCCGTGTCGAGCGGGCCCGGTTCTGCATCTCACCGAATCTCGGCACCCCCTTCGCGTCGAGCGCGACCGCCTCCCCGTCGAGGATCACGTGGTGATCGGCGAGGTCGGCGGCCAGCGCCCGCAGCTGCGGGTATTCGTCGGTGACGTCCCGGCCGCGCCGCGACCGCAGGCTCAACCGGCCCCGGTCGACCTCGACCAGCAGCCGATAGCCGTCCCACTTGCCCTCGAAAGCCCACGGCCCCTTGGTCAATCGCTGCACCGACCCCTCGGTCGCCAGCATCGGCGCGAGATCGGCGACGGTGGGCCGGTTCTGCTCCTTGGTCCGGTGCGCCAGCCAGTTCTTTCCGTCGGTCTGGATCAGCGCGTAGCGGCCCTCGATCTTGGCGCCGTGCAGCGTGACGATCACCTCACCGCCCTTGTCCGGACCGTCGGGCGGGTTGTCCCTGAACTTCTCGGTCTCGTAGGTGCCGGTGTCCCAGACGTACACCTTGCCACCGCCGTACTCCCCCTTGGGGATCTCACCGGCGAAGGTCAGGTACTCCATCGGGTGGTCCTCGGTGTGCACGGCGAGATGGTTCACCGACGGTGAGTCGGGCAGGTTCTTCGGCACCGCCCAACTGACGAGCACGCCGTCGCGCTCGAGCCGGAAATCGTAGTGCAGCCGCCGGGCATGGTGCTCCTGGATGACGAACTTGTCGTTGTTGCCGGTCGTCGGCGCATCGCGGGGCACTGGTTCGGGGGTCTTGGCGGTGTCACGCATGCTGCGGTAGCGGGTGAGCCGGTCGGGCACCGGGACCGGCGGATCGAGCTCGGCGAGCAGATCACCGTCGCGGTCGTAGCGGTCCAGTACCTCGTCGAATGTCAGGTGCCTCAGGTCGGGGTCCTCGATCTCCTCCCAGGTACGTGGCGCGGCCACCGTCGGATGTTCGCGTCCCCGAAGCGAATACGGCGCGATGGTGGTCTTGTTGGCGTTGTTCTGGCTCCAGTCGACGAACACCTTGCCGGCCCGCAGGCTCTTGGTCATCGTCGCGGTCACCTGCTTGGGCATCGCCTGCTCGAGCTGCTGGGCGACCCGCTTGGCCAACACCGACGCGCCGCGGGAGCTGATCGGCTCGTCCAGCGGCACATAGAGGTGCACGCCCTTGCTGCCGCTGGTCAGCGGGAACGTGCGCAGCCCGATGTCGCTGATCAGGTCGCGCACCTCGTGGGCGACCTCGCAGAGCTGCCGGAACGTCACCCCTTCGCCGGGATCGAGGTCGAACACGATCCGCGTCGCCGGCCCCGGTTCACCGTCCTGGGTGAACCGCCACTGCGGCACGTGCACCTCCAGCGCCGCCTGCTGGGCGATCCAGGCCAACCCCTCGACGGTGTCGATCAGCGGGTAGGTCGTGGTGCCGGACTTGTGCACGATGGTGCCGCGGTCCAGCCAGTCCGGCGCCGAGGACGCCAGCTGCTTCTCGAAGAACGACGACTCCTCGACGCCGTTGGGCCACCGCTTGCGGGTGACGGCGCGGCCGGCGATGTGCGGCAGCATCGCCGGGGCGACGTTGACGTAGTAGTCGAAGACCTCGGCCTTGGTGGTGCCCGTGGCCGGGTACAGCACCTTGTCCGGGTTGGTCAGCTTCACCCGGTCATAACGGTCCACCACTTCACCGTATTACCCACATCCGAGGCGGTAGCGTCAAAACCGTGAGGGCACTGGTCATCGGCGAAGCACTGATCGACATCGTCGAGCGCGGCGGGCAGGTGATCGGCGAGCACGTCGGGGGCAGCCCGCTCAACGTGGCCATCGGCCTGGCCCGGCTGGGCCGCGACGTCGACTTCCTCACCCACATCGGCACCGACCAGCGCGGCGAGCGCATCCGAGGGTATGTGGAAAGTGCTGGCGCGCACCTGGTTCCGGGCAGTACCCAGGCATCCCGGACCGCGACGGCGCGCGCGGTACTGGACGCTGCCGGCTCGGCGACCTACTCCTTCGACATCGACTGGCAGCTGAGCGGGACCCCGGAGGCGGCGCCGCCGGTGGTGGTGCACACCGGCTCGATCGCCGCGGTGCTCGAACCCGGCTGCCTGGCCACCAAGGCATTGGTCGACACCTACCACCTGTCGGCCACCGTCACGTTCGACCCGAACATCCGCGCAGGCCTGATCGCCGACGCCGACGCCGCCCGCTCCCGCATCGACCGCCTGCTCGAGCGCGCCGACGTCGTCAAGGCCAGCCACGAGGACCTGCGCTGGATCGACCCGGCCCGCACCCCCGAGCAGATCGCCACCGCCTGGCTGGCGCTGGGACCCTCGATCGTGGTGGTGACCTTCGGGGCCGACGGTGCGGTCGCGATGTGTGCCGGCGGGACGGTGCGGGTACCTGCCGGACATGTGCACGTGGTGGACACCGTCGGGGCCGGTGACGCCTTCATGACCGGGTTGATCGACGCGCTGTGGTCGATGGACCTGCTCGGCGCCGACCGCCGGGCCCGGCTGGCCGCGATCGGGACCGACGCGCTGACCACCGCGGTGCGCGCGGCCACGCTGGCCTCCGCGCTGACCGTCGCGCGACCCGGCGCCGACCTGCCCGACCGCAACAGCGTCGATTCCGCCGCCTCATCGGAGATACTGGGCTGATGCGATCCATCTGGAAGGGTTCGATCGCCTTCGGCCTGGTAAACGTACCGGTGAAGGTTTACAGCGCCACCGAGGACCACGACATCAAGTTCCACCAGGTGCACGCCAAGGACAACGGCCGCATCCGTTACAAGCGGGTCTGCGAGGTCTGTGGTGAGGTGGTCGAGTACCGCGACATCGCCCGGGCCTACGACTCCGACGACGGCCAGACCGTCATCATCACCGACGAGGACATCGCCACCCTGCCCGAGGAGCGCAGCCGCGAGATCGACGTCCTCGAGTTCGTCCCGGCCACCGACCTCGACCCCATGCTCTACGACCGGAGCTACTTCCTCGAGCCCGACGGCAAGTCGTCGAAATCCTATGTGCTGCTGGCGAAGACGTTGATGGAGACGGACCGAGTGGCCATCGTCAACTTCGCGCTGCGCAACAAGACCCGGCTGGCGGCGCTGCGCGTCAAGGACTTCAGCAAGCGTGACGTGATGATGATCCACACGCTGCTGTGGCCCGACGAGATCCGCGATCCCGATTTCCCGGTGCTGGACAAGGAAGTCGATATCAAGCCGGCCGAGCTGAAGATGGCCGGCCAGGTGGTCGACTCGATGACCGACGACTTCAACCCCGACCGCTATCACGACGACTACCAGGAGCAGCTGCACGAGCTGATCCAGGCCAAACTCGAAGGCGGCGAGGCGTTCACCACCGAGGAGGAGCCGCAGGAGCTCGACGAGACCGAGGACGTCTCCGACCTGCTGGCCAAGCTGGAGGCCAGCGTCAAGGCCCGCAAGGCCGGGCAGAAGGAGCCGGAGAAGGACTCGGAGAAGGACTCGGCGAAGAAGGAGCCTGCCAAGAAGGGCCCAGCCAAGAAAGCCGCCAAGAAGTCCCCGGCGAAGAAGGCCGCCAAGAAGTCTCCGGCCAAGAAAGCCGCCGCGAAGAAGAGCTAGCCCGCCGCCCAAGACTCCGCCGCCCAAGACTCCGCCGCCCAAGACTCCGCCGAAATTGCATTCCAGCAGGCCTCCACTCGATCTTTCCCTGCTGGAATGCAATTTCGGCGAGGGGTTGGCCGGGCGGGGACAGGGCAGAGCGTGAAATAGAACGTGTTCCAAAAACCCCGCACGCGGGGAGCCTCGCCTTGCTAGCCTGGCCCGCGGCGGCCCACCGACGGCGAATGGAGACACGCGTGATTCTGGACCGGTTCCGGCTCGACGATCAGGTGGCCGTGGTGACCGGAGCCGGCCGGGGGCTAGGCGCCGCGATCGCGCTGGCCTTCGCCGAAGCGGGCGCTGACGTGCTGATCGCCGCCCGCACCCAGACCCAACTGGACGAGGTGGCCGAGCAGATCGCCGGCACCGGCCGGCGCGCCCACATCGTCGTCGCCGACCTGGCCCGCCCCGACGACACCGCCGCGCTGGCCGACCAGGCCGTGGCGACGTTCGGCAGACTAGACATCGTCGTCAACAATGTCGGCGGGACGATGCCCAACGCGCTGCTGAACACCTCGGCCGAGGACATGCGGGACGCGTTCACGTTCAACGTCGCCACCGCGCACGCGCTCACCACCGCCGCGGTGCCGGTGATGCTCGAGCACTCCGGCGGCGGCAGCATCATCAACATCACCTCGACCATGGGGCGGCTGGCCGGCCGCGGCTTCGCCGCCTACGGCACCGCCAAAGCGGCGCTGGCGCACTACACCCGGCTCTCCGCGCTGGACCTCGCCCCGCGGATCCGGGTGAACGCGATCGCTCCAGGCTCGATCCTGACCTCGGCGCTCGAGATCGTCGCCAACAACGACGAGCTGCGCGACCCGATGGAGAAGGTCACCCCGCTGCGCCGGCTCGGCGACCCGGCAGACATCGCCGCGGCGGCGGTGTACCTGGCCTCCCCGGCGGGCAGCTACCTCACCGGCAAGACCCTCGAGGTCGACGGCGGCATCACGTTCCCCAACCTCGACCTGCCCATCCCCGACCTGTAGAGGACCCCCATGGCCATCCCCGTCGCCGCCGTCGGCACCGGAAACGTCGGCAGACACGCGCTGACCCAGCTGATCACCGACCCCCGCTTCGACCTGACCGCGGTGTGGGTGTCCTCGGACGCCAAGACCGGCAGGGACGCCGGAGAGCTTGCCGGACTTAACGTTTCGACGGGGGTGCGGGCCACCACCGATCTGGACGCCGCGCTGGCGACCGGCCCGTCGTGCGTGGTGTACACCGCCATGGCCGACAACCGGCTGCCTGAGGCGCTCGAGGACTACCGCCGCATCCTGGCCGCCGGGGTGAACGTGGTGGGCAGCAGCGCGGTGTTCCTGCAGTACCCGTGGCAGGTGCTGCCCGCCGAGCTCATCACCCCCATCGAGGACGCCGCCAAGGCCGGGAACGCCAGTTTGTTCGTCAACGGCATCGACCCGGGGTTCGCCAACGACCTGCTGCCGATGGCGCTGGCCGGGACGTGCCAGAGCATCCAGCAGATCCGCTGCATGGAGATCATCAACTACGACACCTACGACAGCAGGACGGTGATGTTCGACGTGATGGGCTTCGGCGGCCCGCTCGAGGACACCCCGATGCTGTTGCAGCCCGGGGTGCTCAGCCTGGCGTGGGGTTCGGTGGTGCGGCAGCTGGCCGCGGGCCTGGGCATCGAGCTCGACGAGGTGACCGAGACACACGTCCGGGTCCCGGCACCCGAGGATTTCGACATCACCTCCGGGCACATCGCCAAGGGCACCACCGCCGCGATGCGGTTCGAGGTGCGCGGCATGAAGGACGGTGAGGTCGCCGTGGTCCTCGAGCACATCACCCGGCTGCGCGACGATCTGTGCCCGGACTGGCCGCAGCCCGCGCAGCCCAAAGGTTCGTATCGGGTGGAGATCACCGGCGAACCGTCCTATGCGCTCGACCTGTGCCTGAGTAGCAGCCACGGCGATCACAACCACGCCGGATTGGTTGCCACGGCGGCCCGGGTGGTCAACGCGATCCCCGCCGTGGTGGCCGCTCCGGCCGGCATCGTGACGGCGGCGGACTTACCTTCCATTACTGGCAAAGGGCTGTACGCTAGCGCTAACTGAACACTGGGAAGGATCTCTGACATGAAGGCTCGCCTCAGCACCCTGGCCGCTCTCGTCGTCGCCGGCGGTGCCTCCGTGGCGATTGCCACCGCCCCTGCCGCACTGGCCCAACCGACCTGCGTCGAGACCGGGCAGGGCGGCGGTTACCAAGGTGGCGCGACGACGGTGTGCGGTTCCCCGGGCAACGCCCAGATCGACACCCGCCCGAGCGTTCTCGCCCCCAATGCCAGCCAGGCGATGTTCCCCTGGGGCTACGGGATGTTCATCCTCTAGTTCCTCCGACCGGCCGGGAGCAGCTCATGAAGATTCTCGCGTTCGCGCTCTTCGGCGCCGCCGTCGCCATGGGCTGCGCACCGGCGGCGGTCGCCGCGCCGGACTGCACGCCGATCGGCGGTTCGGTGACCTATTGCGAGACCAAGGGCAGCACCCAGTTGATCACCACGCCGCCGCCGTGGAACTACGGCGGCTGGCAGGGCCTCTTTGGCTTCAGCTCCCCGTTCGGCTTCGTCGAGGTGGGTCCGTAACTCCACCCTTGGCTCGAACCCAAGGTTTCGGCTAACCTAACTTTTCTGTTCGCCCGAGCGGATAAGAAGGTGTGCCGGTGACCCAGGACGTCCATGCCCGGACGCGGCCGAGTTGGGTGCTGCTCGGCCCCGCCTTCGTCGCGGCCATCGCCTACGTCGACCCCGGCAACGTCGCGGCCAACGTCAGCGCCGGCGCGCAGTTCGGGTTCCTGCTCGTCTGGGTCATCGTCGTGGCCAATGCAATGGCGTGCCTGGTGCAGTACCTGTCGGCCAAGCTCGGGTTGGTGACGGGCCGGTCGCTGCCGGAGGCGGTGGGCGCCCGGATGGGCCGGCCGAGCCGGTTGGCGTATTGGGCGCAGGCCGAATTAGTGGCCATGGCAACCGATCTCGCCGAGGTCGTGGGTGGCGCGATCGCGCTGTACCTACTGTTCGACCTGCCGCTGCTGGTCGGCGGCGTCATCACCGGGGTGGTGTCGCTGGTGCTGCTGGTGGTCAAGGACCGCCGCGGCCAGCGGATGTTCGAACGCGTCATCACCGGGTTGCTGCTGATCATCGCGCTGGGCTTCTTGACCAGTCTGTTCGCCGCTCCCCCGCCGCTGGCCGAGACCGCTGAGGGCCTGATCCCGCGCTTCGCCGGTGCCGAGAGCATCTTGCTGGCCGCCGCCATGCTGGGGGCCACCGTGATGCCGCACGCGGTGTACCTGCATTCCGGGCTGGCCCGCGACCGGCACGGCCAGCCCGACGCTGGGCCGGCCCGCCGCGCGATGCTGCGCGTCACCCGCTGGGACGTCGGCATCGCGATGGTGGTCGCCGGCGCGGTGAACCTGTCCATGCTGTTGGTCGCCGCCACCAACCTGCAGGGCATGGCCGACACCGACTCCATCGAGGGCGCGCACGCCGCCGTGCAGAGCACCCTGGGCACGACGGTCGCGCTGCTGTTCGCGATCGGGCTGCTGGCCTCGGGGCTGGCCTCGTCCTCGGTCGGCGCCTACGCGGGCGCGATGATCATGCAGGGTCTGCTGCACCGGTCGGTGCCGCTGTTGGCCCGCCGGCTGGTCACGCTGCTGCCGGCGCTGGCCATCCTGGCCATCGGCCTGGATCCCAGCCGGGCGCTGGTGTTGTCGCAGGTCGTGCTGTCCTTCGGCATCCCGTTCGCGCTGATCCCGCTGGTCCGGCTGACCGCCGACGCGACGCTGATGGGCGCCGACGTCAACCACCGGGTCACCACCGCTCTCGGGTGGTTGGTCGCCGGGCTCATTAGTCTGCTCAATGTGGTGTTGATCTATCTGACGTTGACGGGCTGAATGCTCGCTCGGCATCTCTATTTCGCATACGGGTCGAATTTGTCCGTGGCGCAGATG
This sequence comes from Mycolicibacterium sp., assembly GCA_050250295.1. Classification (GTDB taxonomy): domain Bacteria; phylum Actinomycetota; class Actinomycetes; order Mycobacteriales; family Mycobacteriaceae; genus Mycobacterium. The sequence continues at coordinate 26,492 of JBFWOX010000039.1, read as the reverse complement.
GCGCTGCGCTGCCCCGACGCGACGGATCCGCGGCCGGCGATGCTGCCCGACCACGACTGGCTGATCAACCAGCGGGGCGTGGCGACGGTCGAGCCGCTGGCCGGCGGCGAGGTGCACGGCGTGCTGTGGCAGGTGTCCGACCACGACCTGGCCACCCTCGACAGCGCCGAGGGCGTGCCGGTGCGCTACCGCCGCGACCGCCTGCAGGTGCACACCGTCGGCGGGCCGTCACCGGCCTGGGTGTACATCGACCACCGCGTCGAACCGGGACCGCCGCGCCCGGGCTATCTGGAACGCATCCTCGACGGCGCCCGCCATCACGGCCTGCCGCACCGCTGGATCGAATTCCTGGAACGCTGGGATCCGGCGCGCTGGCCGGCGCGCACCCAGGCATCGGATTCCACGGGACCGCAGACACTTTCGGAGCTACTGGCCGATCCGGCGATCGTCGAGGAGAGCGCCCTGCGGTCCCGCTTCGGCTTCCTGGCCATCCACGGTGGCGGCCTCGAGCAGATGACCGATGTCATCGCCGAGCGCGCCGCCGACGCCGCGGGCGCGTCGCTGTACGTGGTGCGCCACCCCGATCAGTACCCGCACCACTTGCCGTCGGCGCGGTACGACCCGACCGAATCCCCGAGGCTGGCCCAGTTCCTCGACCACGTCGAGGTCGCCGTGTCGCTGCACGGGTACGGCCGGATCGGCCGCAGCACCCAGCTGCTCGCCGGCGGCGGGAACCGCGAGCTGGCCGAGCACCTGGCCGACCATATCGCCATCCCCGGCTACCAGGTCGTCACCGACCTGGACACCATCCCCCGCGAACTGCGCGGGTTGCACCCCGACAACCCGGTCAACCGGGTGCGGGCCGGCGGCGCGCAACTCGAGCTGCCCCCGCGGGTGCGGGGCACCAGCCCCCGCAGCGGGGTGCCCGCCGACGACGGCCTGACCCCGGCGACGTCGGCGTTGGTGCAGGGGCTGGTGAGTGCGGCCCGGTCCTGGAAACTGCCGGTGCGACCCCACTGATCCGGGGCCCATCCGCGCGGCGGCCCGCTCCGAATACCGGTATGTGGAACGCTTCGGGAACGTGCCGTCGGCGAAAGTCGATGCCGACGACCGATTTTGGCGACGGAGAGCGGATGTGACTGCACGGCAAGGGGATCCGTGGTTGACGTGACGGCGCAGACGCTGGTGGCTAGGCTACCGTCCGTGACCGCCGAACTCGACGCACTGCTGCGCCAGGTGGCTCGAGGAGACGTCGAGGCGTTCGCGGCCTTCTACGACGCGACCCGCGCGCGGGTGTTCGGATTGGTCTCCCGCGTGCTGCGCGACCCCGGCTACAGCGAGGAGACCACGCAGGAGGTCTACCTCCAGGTGTGGCGCGGCGCGGGCGGCTACGACCCATCGGCCGGCACGCCGCTGGCGTGGTTGATGACGCTGGCGCACCGCCGCGCGGTGGACCGGGTGCGCGCCGAACAGGCTGCCAGCACCCGCGAATCCCGTTACGGCGCCGCCAACGTCGACCCACCGTCGGATCTGGTGGCCGACGCGGTGGTGCTCGGCGACGAGCGCAGGCAGGTCACCGAGTGTCTGCAGTCGCTGACCGACACCCAGCGGGAGTGCATCCAGCTCGCCTACTACGACGGGTTGACCTATGTCCAGGTGTCCGAACGGTTGTCGGCCAACCTCGCGACGATCAAATCCCGGATGCGCGACGCGATCCGGGGGTTGCGCCGATGCCTGGGGGCGGCGTGACCGCGCCGACGCGGCCGAGCGGCCCCGAGTTGCTGAGCTTGGCCACCCCGTACGCGTTGCACGCCCTGTCCGACGCGGAGGCCGCCATCGTCGACGCTGCGCTCGCCGAGGCCGGCCCCGACGTCGCGGCGGCGTTCGCGGCGGAGGTCACCGCGGTGCGCGAGACCATGGCGACCGTCGCGGCGGCGACGGCGGTCGAGCCGCCCGCCGGGCTGCGGGAGCGGCTGTTGCGCCGGGTCGCCGACGACAATGTGCGTCCGCTGCGACCGCGCTGGCCGCGGGCGGTGCTGGCCGGGGCGGCGGCCGTGGCCATCGGGCTCGGCGCACTCGGGGTGGGATGGGCGCTGCGGCCCGCCCCGCCGCCGTCGCCGGCCGAGCAGATCCTGGCCGCCCCCGATGTGCGGACCGTCTCCGGGGACATCGCCGGCGGCGGCACCGCGACGGTGGTGTTCTCCCGGCAGCGCGACACCGGGGTGCTGGTGATGAACAACGTGCCCCCGCCGCAGCCGGGCACCGTCTACCAGATGTGGTTGCTCGACGCCGAGGGCGCACACTCGGCGGGCACGATGGACGCCGACGCCGTCGCGCCGTCGACGACGGCGGTCCTGCCCGAGCTGGGCCGCTCCCGCGCGCTGGGCTTCAGCGTCGAACCGCCGGGCGGCTCACCGCAGCCGACGGGTCCGCTGTTCGCGGAACTGCCACTGGCCTAACGGGTTTCCAGCGTGGCGGCCGCGGCGGCGGCGACCACGTCGTCGACGTCGTGGCGGCGCGCCCACGCGCGGCGCTGCCGGGTGGCGCCGTTGCCGAGCTCGGCGACGGTCGCCAGCCCGGCCGTCACCAACGGGTAGTCACCGGCGGCCTCCAGCGCGGGCCGGACGCGCTCGGTGAGCGCCGCCAGCAGCTCCAGCGCGGGCGCGGTGCCGTGGGTCTCGAGATCGATGCCGTCGCCGTCGATGCCCTCGCGGGCCGCCTTCCATTGGGCCGCCTTGAGCACATACGGGGCCAGCGGCTGGATCGGCTCGCCGCTGCGCTCGTCGTCGAGGGCGGTCATCACGGCGCCGCGCACCAGCGCCGCGAACACCACCGTCTCGGCGACCGTCGCGGGCACGTCGGCCACCCGCACCTCGACGGTCGGGAAGTTGGCCGACGGCCGCACATCCCAATAGACCATGCCGTCGTCGCGCATCACTCCGGCGTCGCAGAGCACCTGCACCGCGGCGTCGTACTCGGCGGCGGACTCGAAGTGCGGCGGCGGGCCTGCACTGGGCCAGCGGGCCCACAGCACGCTGCGCCAGCTGGCGTGCCCGGTGTCGGCGTTGCGGTAGATCGCCGAGTTGGCGGTCAGTGCCAGCAGCGCGGGCAGCCAGGGCCGCAGCCGATTGCTGACGTGGATCGCGGCGTCGCGGTCGGGCACCGCGACGTGTACGTGGCAGCCGCAGATGCCCTGTTCGTGGGCGATCATCCCGAACCGTTCGCCGATGTCGCGGTAGCGCTCGGTGTCGGTGACCGGGAACTCGTGCGGCAGGGTCGGTGGCAGGCCGACGGCCAGCAGCCGCGCGCCGGCCTGGTCGGCCGCCTCGGCGGCGGTGTGGCGCAGGTGCACCAGCTGGCCGCGCAGGTCGTCGGTGGTCTCGACGACGTCGGTGGCGGTCTCGACCTGGCAACTGGTCAGCTCGAGCTGCAGGTCGACGCCGCGTTCGGCGGCGCGGGCGGCGACGTCGCGATTGCGGGCGACCGGTGCGCCCGAGGCCGGGTCGACGAGGAGGAACTCCTCCTCGACGCCGAGAGTGGGAATGTCTGCCATGGCTCCGCCGGTCGCCGAAGTTGTTGATCCGGCCCGCCGACCGAAGTTGTTGATCCGGCCCGCCGACCGAAGTTGTTGATCCGGCCCGCCGGATGTTTCGACGACGGGCCGGATCGGGGTGATGAAAGTCGGTTGCGTTTATGCCCCCGCCCGACAGCGTTCAAACCTGCCCCTACGATCACGATGTGGCAACGGAATTCAGGTTCGGAGTGGGCGTCACGCGGGGCACCTCGCGGGCCGCGCTGGAGGAGTCCGCGCGGCGGGCCGAGGACCTGGGCTTCGACGTCCTGCACGTCCCCGACCACCTGGGCGGCCCGGCACCGTTCCCGGTGCTGACGGCGATCGCGATGGCGACCGCGACGCTGCGGGTGGGCACGTTCGTGGTCAACGCGGCGTTCTACCGGCCGGCGCTGCTGGCCCGCGACGTCGCCGCGTTGCACGAGCTCAGCGAGGGCCGCTTCGAGCTGGGCCTGGGCACTGGCTACGTCAAGGAGGAGTTCGACGCGGCGGGGCTGCGGTTCCCGAGCGCCGGAGAGCGGGTCGATCACCTGCGGTGGACCACCGACTACATGGCCGAGCACCTGCCCGACGTGCCGCTGATGATCGCCGGCAACGGTGACCGGGTGCTGCGAATCGCGGCGCGCTCGGCCGACATCATCGGGTTCACCGGCGGCGACCGGCCGGCCGATGGCGACGCCGACCCGCTGGCGGAGCGGATCGCGTTCGTGCGCGCCGCGGCCGGGGAGCGGTTCGCCGAGTTGGAGCTGAACCTGGCGATCACCGCGATGCCGGTGGACGACTCGGGGGTGCCGGATCTGACGATCCCGCGGATCTCGCTGCCCGGCCTGACCGATGAGGAACTGCTGCGCCATCCGGGGGTGCTGTCGGGGTCGGTCGAAGAGATCGCCGAGCGGATCCGCGGGTATCGCGAGCGGTACGGCATCAGCTATCTGATCGTGCAGATGCGCCATGCCGAGGCGTTCGGCAAGGTGATGGAGCTGCTGCGTCAGAGCCAGAGGTAGAGCGCGGACAACAGCGCCCAGATTCCCACGCAGTACGCCTCGAACGCGGCGCGTAGCGGGATGGGGGCGTGGCGCAGTTCCATGAAGTCCAGGCCGACGAGGCGCACCTTGATGGCGGCGATCGCCAGCACGAGGACGGCCACCGCGGAGCCGGTGCCATGTTCGGCACCGACGGCCCAGGACACCACGGTGGCAGCGACCAGGATCAGCCAGCTGAGGCCGGCGCGGTTCTTGAGCAGGATGAGGGCGCTCATGTCAGCTCACCAGGTAGAGCAGGGCGAACAGGAAGATCCACAGCAGGTCGACCAGGTGCCAGAAGCAGGCGGCACCTTCCACCAGCGCGGTGCGGGCGGGGGTGAGCTCGGCGCGCCGGGTCTGGGTCAGCACGAACGTCAGCGCGCCCAGGCCGAGGCAGACGTGGAACAGGTGCAGGCCGGTGAGGATCACGTAGTAGAGGTAGAAGTGGTTGGCGCCGGGACCGTGCCCGGCGGTGCCCAGGGACACATACTCGAACACCTTGAGCGCCACGAACGTCAGGCCGCAGAGCATGGCCGCGGCGGTGGCACGGGTGACCAGGGTGGGGGCGCCGGCGCGCAGCGCGTTGAGCGCGAGGACGACGAACAGCGAGCTGGTGAGCAGCACCAGCGTGTTGAGGACGCCGACACCGATGTGCAGGGTGGCGCGGGACTGGTCGAAGACCTCCGGCGCCTTGGCGCGTTCGACGAGGAAGGTGACGAAGAACGCGCCGAAGACGAGCATGTCGCCGAACAGGAAGACCCATGTGCCGCTTTCGCCGGGAATGCGCCGGGCGTGGGCGGTTTCGGTCGGCGTGGCCATCGTTCTTGCGGTCACGCCAGGGCGGCCTGCTCGGTGTGCAGTGACTTCTGTTCGGCCCTGATGGATTTCGACATCACCGCGGTGGTGGCGAACAGCCAGATGACGAGCACCAGACCGGGGATGTAGAAGGCGAACACGCCGTTCCAGGCCAGTGGGCCGTCGTTGAAGACGACGACCACGCAGCCGGGCAACGACAGCGTGGCCACCCACAGGTTGAGGTAGCCGTACCAGCGGGGGAACGTCGGCGGGTCGGTCTTGTCGATGAACGCGGCGGCGGCCAGCGTGAGGTTCTGGATGATGATGGTGCCGACGATGCCGATGAACCAGAGCCAGAAGACGTCGTTGAGGGCCTGGGTGAGCTCGGCGGAGCGCTCTTCGGGGCGGTAGGCGGCGACGCCGAGGAAGAACTGCGGGAACAGCAGCGCGGGGACGAACACGGTGGCGGCCATCAGCTGGGTGACCGAGAGCATGCCCCAGCCACCTTCGACGCGACGGATGCGCAGGACGATGGTCGCCAGGAACGGCAGCGCCAGCACCGCGCTGAGCAGTGCGCCGGAGACACCGAAGCGCACCCACAGTTTGTGTTCGACGAAGAACGCGGCGATCTCGTCGGCCGAGGAGGCCGGCGACAGCGGTGGGAACAGCTGGGCGACGCCGGAGAAGCTCGCGCCGTAGAGAAGGATCATGATGGTGCCCGACCAGGCGCCGAGGCGTTGCAGTGTCAGCTCCACTGCCTGGACGCTACCGGCGCCTCCCCGTAGTTTTGACATTTTTGCCATAACTCGTCGGTGTTTCTGGCGCGTGGTCTGGGCCGGGTAAGCTCCAGCGGTCAAGCCCTCGTAGCTCAGGGGATAGAGCACGGCTCTCCTAAAGCCGGTGTCGCAGGTTCGAATCCTGCCGGGGGCACAACGCGTTCTTGCAAATCAGCGCATGTTTCCAGGCGGTTGTCCTACTGCTCGTCGCTCCCCTCTGGTCGGTGCTTGGTCGGTGCTTCGCTGGCATCGGATGGTGCCGGCTGACTGGCTTTGTCACGCGCCACGGCCTCCAGCAGGCGTCGCGCATTCTCGGGTGCCCGCAGCAGGTAGTCGGTCTCACCCGATTGCTCACCGTCGTCCCCCGGCTCCGCTGGACCGTAGATGTCCTCATGGAGCCCGTCGTCGACCGGCGTGCTGTTCAGAATTTCAGTGGCCTCGTTCGCCGGAACCCAGCGGCGCTTCTGATCCATCTGTCCATCGTCCGCCCGGTTGTCTGCTTGCTGCACCCGTCGCGCGGCAGCATCGAGCCGCTGCGCAACGTCGTCGAGGTCAGAAGGGAACAGGCCGGCGTAGTGGTTCAGGGTCGTCGCAGCGGACTCGTGGCCAAGCAGTCGGGCCACAGCCACAACCGAGGCGCCCGATTGGATTGCCAGCGAGGCGGCGGTATCGCGCAAGTTGTGCGGGGTGATGTCGAGGCCCAGGGCGTCTACAGCGTCGTCGAAGACGTCACGACGGAAATTCCGGTTGCGTAGCGGTGTGTTACTTGCGGAGGGAAATACGAGACCGTCAGATTTTTGGGATGCCGACAACATAGCGAGTTCGTCCGACACGACCCCTGGGATGGGTACCGTCCGCGCTTGGTGGTCCTTCACCGGCGACATCTCACCGCGGGGCGCCTCCTCCGAATAAGCACGGGAGATACGCAACACCTTGTTCCCAAGGTCGACGTCGCTCCACCGCAGAGCGGCCAACTCACCCCACCGCAGCCCGCAATATCCGGCGACGAGCACCAGTACGCGGTCTCGCAACTCGTCGAGGTGATCGGCCAGCCGCCATAGTTCATCGTGAGTCAACGGACGCGGGTCGTTGCCCTGGACTTTCGGGAGCCGAATACCGGCCGCAGGATTGCGGTGGATGGCACCATCGCGCACCGCGTGGTCGAACACTCTCCGCAGGACGCCGAGCGAGTGGCGAGCAGTCGCGGCGGATTGCTTGCGTGAGATGTCGGCCGCCCAAGCCTGTACTTCTGACGGACGCACCGACACCAAAGGTCGTCTGCCGAAGGTGCCGGCGATCTGCTTCGTCACTACACCGCGGATCTTCCGCTCCGTTGCCGCCGCCCTGGCCGGTTGCGCAGCCAACCAGATATCGCACCATTCCCGGACCGGCTTCTCCCCCGCCCTCGGATCGGCCCACGTTCCGGTCTTCAACGTGTCGACCTGCTTGCGTTCCCATTCCTGCGCGTCCCGCTTGCGGGAGAACGTCCGCGACGCGACGTAGCGGCCGCGGTAGTAGACCCGAGCCCGATACACGCGGGAACCGTTCGGGCCAGTCCTCGCCTCGATCACTCGCTACCCCTCCAAACGCGACTCACGCCGCCCGTCGAGCCAGTCGTAGACCTCGACTGGATCCCAGCGCAGGGCTGCACCGATCCGGATCGCGGGTGGCCCCTCGCCCCTGAGCCGCCAGGCCCTGATACATCCGACAGACACCTTCAACAGACTCGCCACCTGGTCGATCTTCAGCAGCTGGTCGTTCGAGTTGCTCTGCGAACCGGGGCGGCTTTTCACGTCGTCTCGCATCACGTCTTCCTCACGTCAGAGGCTCACGCGCCGGCCGAGGCCGGCTTGTGTCCGAGCTGTCTGTATGGCTAATACATGTGTCGCCGCATCCCTCGCCATCCCGAGACACGCGGTCTATCAACGCGCCGCACAGGAGGTCGAGCGGATTCGCGGTGAGAACCGCGGTCGACTCGATGTGCCAGCGGATCACATGCTCTGGCACGAACGGGCTACGAAACCGAACTTCCCTACCGGCAACGGAACTGACACCGACTCCGGTTGGTGCACCGATGGGATTCACCGAAGTTTCTGTCGAGAACTCGCCAAGTACTGCCGCTGCCGCTTCTCGCGTCCGAACGGAGAAGCACACGCGTAATCCGCAGTTGTCACGCGTGCTGGTCGGAATACTGTCCGCAGTCGGGCGCTGCGTGCTCAGAATGACGACGATTCCGGCCGATCTTCCACGCTTCACGAGGTCTCGCACTATCGAGTCAATCTCCGCACCAACAGCTTTCGCCTCCTTCGTCGAGAACGACTTCGGGTCGAGATACGTCTGGCACTCATCGATCACGACCACGACGGCCGGATGAAGACGAGATGGGCTGGTCGACCAGAGGTTCGGATGCCCGTACAGGTCGCGCGAGTACCTCAAACGTTCCCGCATCAGCGTCTGCACGTCTTGGAGCGCATCCCTTACTACCTCCACGTCGCCCGCAGCTTCACCGCTGATGTACCGATAAGCGCGCGGCGACAGCGCTTCCAGGTCGTAGCCTTGCTTGCCGTCGATCAGCAGCCACTGAACGTCGTCGCGATGAGCCAGCGAAGCCATTGCAAATGCCAGCCACGCACTCTTACCGCCACCGGGCACACCTCCGACGACGAGTCCACTCACGTTGCGAAATGAGCCGCGTACAGGTGCTCCGTACTCATCGACGCCCAGGGGAATCTCCCAGCCTTCCGCCCTCAGCGGTGATTGCAGAACAATCGCCACGGCGAGTGGATCGCGCACACGGAGTGCAAGTTCGAATACTCCCGCCCTCGGCTCTGTGACAGTCACTTCCGGCACTCGGAGCGCGGACTTGAGCTGTCCCGAATGTCTTTGCCAGCCCTCCAAGCTCTGTCCGGGAGCACCCAGCACCGCCACAGCCACGCCATAGGGCGCACACCTCACTGCGGTGATTTTGGGGATGTATCGAACTGCCTTCCGCTCCCCGCGGCCGGGGCCCACTGCACGTGTTACCGGCGGTCGACGTAGGTCCGCGTCAACCGAGAGGTCAAGAATTTCTGCGACGTCCGCCCACTTGCGGCGACTTGTTAGCACCGACATTGCGAACCGCAGCTCAGGTCCATACTTCGACCATCGGCGGCGACGTTGCACGCGGAAGATCCCGTAACCCGTTGCAGCGGACAGTGCCACGGCGGACACGATCCAGACCAACAGCGTTCCATACCCCGACATCGACACAGCCCAGAACATGAATGCTGCTGCTGCGCAGCACATCGCGATACGAGCCACACTCATCATTCCACCGCCGCCCGCGGAATCCGCCTTGGCGCCGACGCACCAGGGTGTCCGCTCCACCATCTGGAAGCCACCTCGCTGAGGCCCGCGCTATCGGGAGCCGGCCAAGACCAATCGACCGGCTCAGTCGACGGCCAGGTTTTTGGGTCAAGTACATCGAATCCAAGGATTGCGCGGCGAACTTCGTCCATCGCCCGTTGTCGATGACCTGCGGGGTATTGAAGTCCCAACCTCTCAGCGGGCGGTGCGTTCAAGTACGACGCATACTGGCAGATCGCTGAATCGGCGTGCACACAGGTATCAACCCAGGTGTTGCATACGCGGCACAGTAGTCCGCGAACCAATCCCAAGAAGTGATCGTGGTCGACCACGTGGCCATACCGCTGTCCACAGGATTGGCACATCGGCCCAAACTCGTCGGTCAGGGCCTGATAAAGCCGCTGACGGGAAGAGTTCTTGAAAGGGCTCGGGCGGTCACCTGGCTCGACAGATGGAGGCGCAAAGCAAGGCTTCTTGCTGAGTTCAACGATGACCGTTCGGACTTCATCCGATGAGCGGTAAATCGAACGTACGCCGGGTATCTCGACCCGCTCGACGCCACGTCGACACACCAGTGTCCGAATCACCATTGGCTGGCGATGCGCCGGGAAGAAAGCTAAAGGATCGTTCATCTCAGGAACCGGCCCATCCGTCGGTCACGATGCACATAGGCCCCCACACCACGCCGTCTTTTCCTATTGCCACTACTGATGGGCCGGTATTCATGGGGTTCAAGTACTTCAGCCCGAGATCCGGCATGGGGTGGCAGTCGAATCCAGGACGATCAACCACCTTTGACGCCGTGGGGCCGGCCCGGAACGCTTCTGCTTGGATGTCTCGCGACGACATGTCAGCCGGACTCGGCACTGACGGTGATTCACCGTGCATCACGAGAGCGAGGGCCAGAACGACAACAAGACACATCATCGATGTCGCGCTGAGCAGCAGTACCAGCCATCGGCGCATCAGTGCTGGACCACGAAGCCAGGCCACGAATGCCCGACCACGCCCGAGAGTGGACAGGCGGAACGGATCTGATTTTCGAATTTGGTTCCTTTTGAACATCATTCACCGCCGCCGCGGCGTGTGCCACTGCTCGCCCCTCGCAGGATGTCGTTCACGGAACCGACAGGTTTGAGCGTTTGGATGTAGACCGTCACGGCCAGCACACCTCGCGGCCCGCGATCGCCCCATCCCGGCCGCGCATCGGCGCGAATCGACAGGGTGCAGCGGCCCTCTGCTTGGAACAGGACGCCCGCTGGCACTGATTCCATCGGCGTGGTGGTCCGTACCTCTGCGCCGTCCAGTCCACGCCCACCGACGCTCACTGCGAGCCCCGTTACCTTATAGAGCTGCGCGTCGTCGACCAATACGGGTTCGTCCGTGGCGGCTCCGTCCTTATACACACTCTGCGCTCGGGCGCCCCCGCCCGTACCGAACGCTAAGACCTGCGTCGGGTCTAGGACGAGTTCATCGAGTCGATTCAGATCAGCCATGAGAGAGTTCCTTTGCAACTTCGGGGACGCCACCTGCGCTCCTCAGAGTCAAGATTGATTGCTGGAACGCCATCAGTCGCCATTCGTCACCAAATCGAGAAAACCGCAGGTCAGACCAACCGGCACACACGACGCGGGGACTATTGGGCGCAAAATCACAGGACATCGCCCGGTTTAGCGCCATCCCGCGCCACAGGTATTTGTCAGTCGCGGGCCCTACCCTTGGTGAATGCTCGTCGAATCACCGGCTCCGGGCGTCGCCGCCGAGTGGCACCATGCCCTCAACGTTGCCGCTGCGAAGCTAGCGGTTGCGGCGGGCATCGCCCCGGCTGAGGTGCGTCGGGTGAGCGGCCTGCATCGAGTGGAGATCCGCAAAACACGCAAGCAGATACTGCGGCAGACCGACGCACTTGCACGTGCGGCAGTTCTTACATCCGAAGACATTGCAGAAGCCTTGATAAGCGGCGTGGACGTGGCTCAGCGGATCGAGACGGGACAAAACGCAGACGAGCTTGGCGCGCAGTATCTCGCCATCTGTGGACGAGCACGTCACTACGAGCGACTGCACACCTACTTCGACCAAACCGAAGCGTTCTCACGCGAGTACACCGCGGTCGCAAACGAGTTCTACCGTTGCCAGAAAAAGATCGAAGACCTCCAGCAGGAATATGATCTGATCGGCAATCAGTTGGCCGAATTGGCAAGCAGGGCAATTAATTCAATGTCTTGGCCCGCACGTAGGGCCTGTCAAGACCAGACCGACGATCTGGTGAGACGCCGCGATACCTTACGCTCAGTTTTCGCCAGAACATGCCAGGAAACCGGCCAAGTCATGGAACAGTTTCGACTCCATCACGCCAAACGCGTGTACTACCACTCGCGCGATATCCCTGAATTTCGCGACGAGGCTCTAGTTTTCGTCCCATCCTCCACCCTGCGCAAGATGCTTGTATGCCCGTTCGAGGAAGTGAAGCAAGGCCCCGCTCTCCGCGAAAAGGCCCTGCGCCTGATGCGTGAATGGAACAGCTACTGCGAAGAATTCGCTACCACTAAGCGCACGATTTTTCTTGAGCACAAAGCGGACGAGTTCCAAGATCATACGATGCGGACACTCTTCGTCCGGCCGAGCGGTGACACTAGGGCAACGCCGTGACGAGCAGGCCGTCATGACGCCGGCGCCGGCCGACAACTGGATCGTCACCCGAGCCGATCGCGGAAGGAAACGCAGGAGCAGAGCACGTTGCCGTCGGACGTGGCGGTCGCGCGCGAAGCGTCCAAGGACACCGCCCACAGCTGGCGGAAGCTTTCGATCGGGAGTAGCGCTGGGGCAAAGCCTCGTAAAGGTCGATTAACTTGCGCACCTCTTTGCTGATCAGTGCCTTCTCCTCGAACGACGTGCCGATGTAAGTCGAAGGTCTCGCTGCTGAGGAAGTGTTTCAACAGTCGAGTTCGACGACCGCGGCGATGATGAGGTCGACGGCGGAGGGGACTGACATGTCCAGATTTTCGATGACCATGGGGATGGCATCGGAGGAGGAGTGTCCGCTGCGAATGAACTGGCAGACTTTGTGGCCTTCGGTCAGTATTTGGTCGCGGGTCAGAAACGTCATGGTGGGCTCGATGCGCTGCAGGTAGCTGTCCTGGTCCGCGCTGGCTGCCGGCGCGGTTGTGACTGCGATGCCGATACCGAGGGCCAGCGCGGCGATTTTGGTCATTGGTGTGCTTCCAGAGGGGTTGATGGGGTGGCGGGTTGTTGTCGTGAGGGGCGTTGTGGCCACCAGCTGGCTTCGCGTAGGAGGGTGGCGATGGCGGGCACGGTGAGGGTGCGCACGAGGAAGGTGTCGAGCAGGAGTCCGCAGCCGATGATGAGGCCGGCTTGAATCATGATGGCGACCGAGCCGACCATGAGGCCGAACATGCTGGCGGCGAAGATGAGGCCTGCTGAGGTGATGACGGCTCCGGTGTTGGCGACAGTGCGCAGAACACCGACGCGGATGTTGCGTCCGGATTCTTCGCGTAGTCGCGACACGAGCAGCATGTTGTAGTCGGCGCCGACGGCGACGAGGATGATGAACGCCAGTAGCGGTACGGGCCAAGCGATTTCGTAGCCGAGCCACCATTGGAAGACCAGCACGCCGATGCCGAGTGAGGCCAGGTAGTTGAGGATGACGGTGCCGAGCAGGTAGAGCGGTGCCAGCAGTGCGCGCAGCAGCAGGACCAGGATGAGGCCGACGATGATCGTGGTGGCGATGGCCAGCTGGGTGAAGTCGGCCCAGAGGAGTCGTTGGATGTCGGAGTTGATGGCGGGGAAGCCGGCGACTGAGACGGTGGCTTGTGCCAGTGAGGTGTTGGGACGTGCGGTGTTGGCGGTGTGGGTGATCTGGGCGGCGAGGTCCATAGCGTCGACGCTGTAGGGGTCGTGGTTGCTTTCGATCATGAACCGTGCGGTTTTGCCGTCGGGTGAGAGGAATTGTTGGGCGACGTCGGTGAATTGGCGGTTTTCGAAGGTGTTGGCGGGTAGGTAGAAGCCGCTGGAGGAGTCGGATTCAGCGGACGCGCGGGCGGAGTTTTGGAGTTGGGTGGCGATCTGGCTCATGCCGGAGAGCATTTCGATGTTGCTGTCGGCGAGGGTGCGTACACCGGTGGCGAGTGCTCGGGCGCCGGAGGCGAGTTGGCTGATGCCGTCTTGCAGGCGGCGCAGGTTGGCGGCGAGGTCGTCGGGGTTTCCGAGGGCGCCGAAGGCCTTGTCGAGGGTGGCGACGGCGTTTTGGATGTTGGTGAGGGTGCCGGTGACGGTGGCGTTGGTGGCGGGGTTGTAGCGGTCTCCGAGGTCGGCGATCTGGGTGAAGAATCCGCTGTTGCGCAGGGTGAGGAGGATCTGCACTTGGTCGCGGATTTGGGCGCATTGGGGTGTGGTGGCACACCAGGGTGAGGTGTTGAGGGCGCCCACGAGCGGGTCGAGGGTGGTGATCGCGTGTTGTGCTTGGTCGGCCAGTGGGCGTAGCCCTGGTCCGGATTGGATGGCCTGGTCGACTGCGGGTGCGGTGGCTGAGAGTTGTTGGAGCAGGGGGCGGAATTGGTTGACCTGGGTGCCGGCGGATTGGGCTTGGGTGAGGATGCCGGCGAGGGGGGTCAGTGCGGTGCGCACGGTGGTGTCGAGTTGGGCGAGTCCGTCGGCGAGTTGATCGGCGCCGTCGGTGAGTTTGGTCAGGTCGTCTTTGCGGGCGTTGCCTTGGGCGACTGCACCGGCCATTTTGTCGCCGATCTGGCCGTTCTGCCAGGCCAGTTCTGCTTGGTCGAGGCGCTCCCCGGTGGGGCGGGTGACGCCGGAGACTTTGGTGACACCGGGGATTTGGGAGACGCGGGAAGCCATTTCGTCGAGGTCGGCCAGCCCTTTGCCGGTGCGCATGTCGGTGGGGTTTTCCACGACCAGGAATTCGCTGATGACGACGTCTTTGCGGAAGTGGCGGTCGAGCAGTTGGTAGCCCTGGTTGCTGGCGGTGGTGGCTGGTTGGCCTTTGCGGTCGTCGTAGCTGATTTTGATGGTGGCTGCGACCGCCGATAGTGCGACCAGGATGACCAGGCTGATGACCAGCAGCGGGACGGGACGGCGGACCACCGCGACCGCGACGCTGTTCCAGTAGCGGCGGGTGCGATCGGGTTTGGGTTCGCCGATGCCGCGTTTGGCGGCCATCGCCAGCACCGGCGGCAACAGGGTGACGGTGGCCAGGAACCCGAAGAGCACCGCGATGGCGCACGCCGGGCCCAGGGCGGCGAAGACACTGAGTCGAGCGAAGACCATGGCCAGGAAGGCCAAGGCGACGGTCGCCGCAGATGCCAGGATGACACGCCCGATGCTGGCGGTGGCGTGGATGATGGCCGCTTCTGCAGGTACCTGCGCGCGGCGCTGTTCGTGGTAGCGGCTGATCAGGAACACGGTGTAGTCGGTGCCTGCGCCCAGCAGGATCGCGGTCATGAATGCCACGGTGAATTGGGACACGGGCATGCCCATCTCGCCGAGCGCGGAGAGCACCCCGCGTCCGACGGCCAGGCTCAGCCCGATCACCAGCAGCGGCAACAATGCGGTGAACACGGATCGGTACACGATCAGCAGAATCGCGGCGATGACGGCGGCGGTGGCGATGGAGATCAGCAGCAGGTCGTGTTCGGCGGAGGCGATCATGTCGCTGAACGTCGCCGGTGGTCCGGTCACTTGCACGGTCGTCGACGATCCGGCGAACACCTCGGCGGCGATGCTGCGAACAGTTTTGACTGACTCGGCGGCGGTGGGATCTCCCAGCGTGCCGGCCACCCCCACCGGCAAGTACCAGGCGTTTTCATCGGCGCTGAGGGCTTGGGCTTTGGTGACCGGATCTGCCAGCAGGTCTTGAACCTGCAGAACATGGTCCTTCTCGTCCTGCAACCGGGCCACGAGCTGGTCGTAGCGTTCCTGCGTCGCCGGGGTCAGACCGTTGGGGTCCTCCATCGCGACGAATAACAGGGTTTTCGAGCCTCGCTCGCCGAACGCGGCACTCATCCGCTCCACCGTTTGCAGCGATGGAGCATCACGCGGGATCAGGTCCACCGATTGCTGCCGCACCACGGTCTCCAACTGGGGAAACAGCAGCGCCAAGACGACCGCGGCGCCCAGCCAGGCACCCATCACCAGGGCTTTGTGCCGCAGCGTGAACCGGCCCAGCGCCGCCAGACGTGCACTGTATTCGCGGTTGTGCTGCGGGTCGCAGGAGTCGTACGCGGCCTGGCGCGGGGAATCGGTGTTCCTGCCGTCGGTCACCAGACCTCCACACGTAGCGATACTATTGGTAGCGCTACGCTACTACATGTAGCGAACGCATGGGCGGGGGTGGGTGGGTCGCCGCCCATGCGAACCGCCGGGCGCCTAGCGGTGGGTGGCGCTGTTGACGATGTTGGCGTCGTCGTCTTCGGGTACGTCGTGGCGGACCACGCGGACGCGGCCTCGGGGTAGGCATGCCATGTAGCCGTGACGTTTGCCGTACAGCTCCCACGCGGTCTGTTCAGCGTCGGGATCGACATCGATGCGATGTCCGCGCGAAAAGCTCAGGTGCAGCCCGCCATCATCGTCGGACCAGGCCTTCGTGCACACCGCGCCAGCAAAATTGAGCAGCGGTCGTTCACCGAGGGTGATCCGCAACGGATCGATGCGCACAGATTCCACGGGAAAGGTCTCTGTTGCGGGCAAGGTGAGCACTAGCGGACACGAGATGACGATTTCGTTGTAATCGTCGAGGTCGAGAACCAGTCCGTCTCGTACTGAGACGCGTTGCACGACACAATCTTCGATCCATTGGGTGTACATGGCAGCTCCTTCGACGCGCCGTTGAGTCGTACCCGTAAGAGTACGGTAAGTAGCGCTGCGATACTAGAAGTATCGTTTTGTGACCTCGGTGTTGTCTGCGCGGCTGAGAAGGCGTCTGGTGGCTCGGTCGATGCGGTCGCGGGTGTCGGCCGCCGAGGCGCGGTGGCCGCTGAAGGCCACGAGATTGGCCAGCCAAATGTCGGAGATGACCCCGGCGATGTGCAGGTCAGTGGGGGCGGGTTCACCGCCGCTGAGGGTGCGGGCCAGCAGTGTCTGGATGACTGCTGCTGCCCGGTCGAGTTCGGCGGCGGCGCGCGCATCGGCCACGGCGAAGGCCCTGGTCATGGCTTCGGTCAGCAGCGGGTCGCACTGCCAGCGGTGGTGCAGCTGGGCGGTGAGCCGTTCCAGCCGCTCCACGGGTGTGCTTGCACCGGCCCCCCAGTCGCCGGCCTCGTCGAGTCGATGAAACTCCCGCGTCAGTGCCGCCACCAAAACGTGGGTCTTCGCTGGGAAATAGCGGTATAGCGTGCCCACGGCGATACCGACGCGTTCGGCGATCACCCGCATCTGCACCGCGTCATAGCCCCCTGTCGCCGCGACGAGCAGAGCCGCATCCAAAATGGCTTCCCGCCGACGCGCAGAGGAACGCGCGCGCGACGACGCAGCGCTCCGTTTCTGGCCAGCACCTGAATTCGCTTCCCGCGGCGAGGTTGTGGCGCGCAGCCGGGCGTGGGAGCCTGTCACGCTGGTCCGCCGTGGAGGCCGCGCCGGCGCGACAGCTCCTCCACAAGGTCGGCGAATCCGCTGACGTCACCGTGCGCGGCGAAGTGCTCGGTGCCAACCACGACGAACACCGCCTTCGCGGTGAACCGAACGATCCCGCCCTCCCCGGTGCCGGTCGCCGAGACATGCAGCGCCCGCCCCTCCGAAGCGGTGATCCATGCGGTGATCCGATGGGGCTGATGCAGCGGCACCGGCCGCAAGTACTCCACCGTCAGACTGCGTGTCACCGCCGGGGTGGCCGCAATCCACAACGTGAAGCCCAGCACGTCATCACAGGCAGCAGCGACCGCCCCACCATGGGCCAACCCGGGAGCGCCGATGTGTCGCTCGTCGAACGTCACATCGGCAAACACCGACTCGCCGCTGCGGTAGACCTCCAACTGCAGGCCGTGGGCGTTGTCCGCGCCGCAGCCCATACACGTCGGGGTATGCGACGGAAGCCGTTCTGGCGACGCCGTGCGTTCTGACACTAAGACGCTCCCGGTACGATCGGTTTCGCTGCGATACTCTTAGTACCACAACTGCTAGACTGCCGGGCACGCCAGCACCGGAAATCGACGCCGAAGGTGACCCCGTGAGCGAGAGCAGTCAGCCATCCCCCCACGACGATGACGACATCGACCCCCGGCGAATCCGATCACGCAACCGGCTACTCGATGCAGCTGCCACACTGCTGAGCACCGGCGGCGTCGAGGCCGTCACCATCGACGCCGTCACCAAAGCATCCAAAGTGGCCCGCACCACCCTGTATCGCCACTTCCAAAGCTCCTCGCATCTGCTCGCCGCCACATTCGAACGGCTGCTGCCCCAAGTGAGCACCCCAGCCCCGACCAGCGGTTCCCTACGCGATCAACTCATTGAGCTACTCAGCCGCCAAGCCGCCCTGTTCAACGACGCCCCGCTGCACGTCACCACCCTCGCCTGGCTCTCACTGGGCCCCACCGGCGCCAGCACCGACACCGAAGACCGCCACAACACCTCCGGAGCGCTCAAGGCCCGAGTCGTCGACCAGTACCGCCAACCCTTCGACGCAATACTCACCAGCCCACAAGCCCAAGCAGAACTCGCCGACCTCGACCGCGAACTCGCCATCTGCCAACTCGTCGGACCCCTCGCCTTTGCGCGAATGACCGGCCTTCGCACCATCACCCACAACGACTGCACCACCCTCATCGACAACTTCCTCACCGCCCACCGCCGCACCGCCGCCCCTCTAGATCTAGACGTAACGAAAGTCGTCTGACAGACCCAAAAAGCACCTCCCCGCGGAAAGGTCGCTAACTACCGCGTCCAATCGCGAAGTCTGAAACAAGAACTGATCAATCACGAACTTCTAGAAACGAGACAGCGTAGGAGCGTTGGGGTGGCTCGGCACACGCCGAGGTTCAGGTGCTCTCTGAAGCTTTCACCCTTTTGCGGCTGTGGCACGCACTCGTGAGGTGTTGTCCCCGGCTCGGGCCGTGTTTAGGCATGAAAAAGCCTCGCGTGTCGACATCGAGATTCGACGACTGCGAGGCGAGAGCCAGCGTGGTGTTTGCGTGGAGCCGCTGACGGGGCCGTTCGGCGCGCAGGCGGTTACGGCGGCATCGGCAGGTTTCTCCCGGCGGAAAGGACGCTCATTCGAGGAGGGCTACCGGAGCCACTCGCGGAGCGCGGCCGCGGCGGCGCCCACGATCCCGGCGAACCCACCGAGGATGGCCACGATGCGTTGCGACGGCTCATCGCGCCGGCAGAACACCGCGTGGTAGACCATCACCAGCACAGGCAGAATCCAGACCAGATTCCACGCGCCTGAGACGACCATATTGACCTCCTTACGAGGTGTACCAACAGAAAGTGCCCGACCGGTGGCCGGGCACAAAAAAAGCCGGGAAGACCCGGCTTCGACGCGCAAAAAACCGCGCCCTCTCATGGGCTAACCCATGAAAAGATCAGTCCAGCACTACATTTGGATGGCTAGACAACTTCTGGAACTGGCTGTGTGCGCAGTTGTTTTGGGTGAACCCGGTTAGCAGGGCGAGGGAAGGAGGTTTCGCGGTAGCGACCGGATGTGGGCACAGTCGTGCTACTGCATCTGTGCGGCAATCTTACTTGTATCGAGGCCAGGCCGGGGTGAAGGACAGCCTGGGGAATGTGCTGGCGCTAACCGGATTTTGGGCGCACTAACGGCACCTCATTCACTGTACTCGCAGGTAGATGCGCCCGAATGCACGCAGGCACCCTGGGCGTGTCGCACCTCTGCGTGAGCGGACCAGTTCCAACGCCGGATGTCCAAATTTTCCTATCCTGGAGGCGTGACGAGCGAGTGCGGTGAGGCCGGGTCGAAGCTGCCTCCGTCCCCGACTTGCACGCGTCGTTTCGGTCAACTGCCCGACCTTGCAGTCCGAGATGACTTCGACGACCCACTCCCCGACACGGAGCTAGACACATGGGAGGAACGCGCCGAGGAGGGCTAAGCGGGCCCGCGGGGACGAGCCGCATTTAGATCAGGCGGGGATCGCCGTCTTCATCGAGCACGATGTGCCGATCGCCATGCTGGAGCGCGTCGAGTGCGAGATCGATCTCGTGGACGGCGAGATCGGTGATGCGGCTGGGTCCGAGGATGATGATCTGCTTAGCATGATCGGGGCCGCCGCCGGCCGCCAGGCCGACGTACTCCGAGTTCGGTGCGACGACGAACTGCAGATCCCAGCCAATGTGACGTCCGACCCCGTGTGCGCGACGATTGAGAGCTTGCACGTCGTCGTCGGTCAGCACGCGATACCCCTCCCCCGCCATCAGGAGTTGTCGGCGATTCTGCGGCGCAGCGTGTTCAGCTCGTCGAGCAGCTGCTCATAGCGCTGGATGGACATGACGACGGCGGCGGGCTTGCCGGCGGTGTCGGCCAGGACGACGTTGCCGCCGCTGGTGGTTACTTGATTGATCAGGTTGTGATGCAGTTCGCGGACCGGGATCAGCTCACTAGGGACGGCTTGCGCGCCACCGAGAGCTTCAACGGTGGTGCGGATCATCGGATTTGCCTTTCAGAAGTGCTCGGCCTGTGTCCCCTCGGCCCGTCTGTCGAGCCGAGGGGACACCACCGAATCTGGTTGATGCTCAACCGCGTTCGGTGACCGTGGTGTTGGGATGACGCGCCGCGGTGGAGCCCTTCACGAACTTGCCGGTGATGGCACTGCGGTGATGGGTTCCGCTGCTGCGGTTGGCGCCCCGTTCGGTGACCGTGGTCTTGGGGTTGCGCGCCGCGGTGGACGCCTTGACGTAGCGACCGGTGGTCGCGCTGCGGTGATGTCCCTTGGCCATTGTCTTGTCCTTTCGGTTTGTCCGGCCCGGTATTGAGCCGGATACCGGGCTATAAGTGCGCTCGTCGGCCCGACCCCTGAATTCCTCGGAATTGTCGTGCGCGTGGCCGCCCTCGGCGGCACGGCGGGCCAGTGCGTCGCCTTCGGCGGCGGTCACCGACCGGCGGGCTATCCGTCCGGTGCGGGTGCCCAACGAGCTGGCGTTGATCAGTGCGGTGAGGTGCTTGATGGTGGTCACGACGTCCTCTTTCGGAGTTGACGGAGTTGGTAGCCGATAAGGTTTTCCACGCTCTTGGCGTCGCGCAGCCCCAGCTTGTCGGCGATCTCCCGCTGGGTGAACCCGTGCTCCTGCATGAACAGCGCGCGGCGCGCCCGGTCGGTGCTCAGCAGCGCCATCGCTTCGGCCACCGTGTCGTTGGCGACGATGGTGGCCTCGATGCCCTTGATGACGTCGAACTGGTCTTCGGGGAGTTCGTCCATTGGCGTGGTGGCCTCCTCGATGCGCTCCTTCTCGGCCCGCAGTGCGCTGCGGTAGATGTTGGCGAACTGATAGAGGCACTGGCCGATGAAGAAGGTGCCCAGCGACGCCCCGCCCGAGGACTGCCAGCGGTGGGTCATCAGCACCTTGTCGCGGAAGTAGATCAGCGCAGCGACCACGGTGTCGGCGGCGATGTCCTCGACGACCTCATCGTTGGGCCAGCCCTCGATGCGGCCCAGACCGTAGCCGGTCAGGGCCTTGGCCTTGCCGTAGATCGTTCCGTAGCGGATCCAGGCGCGCAGCACGCCGAGACCGTAGCGGGCCAGCTCGCGGGAGAACCGGTCCCACGGTCGGCCGGTGAACTGATGCAGCTGCAAGGTCAGGAGCAGGTCCTCGTCGGCTTGTAGACGCTGGAGTCGTTCCAGTTCGTCAGCGAGTTCGGCGGCGAGATCAGGGTCGTCGAGCCAGGCCGCGACCAAGCCTTCGTCGATGGGCGGGTCGGCGTGCTCGATGTCGGCCTGGTTGTCCGGTTGTAAGCGCGCGGCATCAACGGGCGGGCCGGGGCGGCGTGCCGGTCGATCCATGGCTACATCTCCAGGAGGCGAGAAAGAGACAACCGATCCCTACGGTTGTCGCTTCCTCTTAAGTGCGCGCGTACCGCGGACCCCTGAATTCGGGAAGAAGTTTTTTCCAGGTTCGCGGTCCTCGGCCGTGCTGCCACCCATTGTCCCAGGTCGAGCCGACAAGACCCGGCATGAAAAGGGGGGCTGCCAACCCAAAACGCCGGTACGCGCCGCGGATTCTCTGGCGAGATCGCCCTGTCGTCGTCGGGAAGGTGAGGTTCAGGCGCGCGGGTAAATGCTGTTCAAAGCAAAGAGCCCGGGTCGGTCGCGAGGACCGAATACCGGGCTCTTCCTGGCTTCAACCGGGCACGCGCTACACGTCACACCGGCCTGTATGCACTCAATCGTACGTGGAGCCCTGATAGAACTCAACGGTGACGGCACCGGGCCCCTGGGTTGAACAATGGTTGAGCCCCCAGCGATTCCACACATACGTGCTCTTGGCCGGTGGTGACCGCACCCGCGCTCTCGACCTGCACGAATGGAACACCCAGCTCAACGCCGCACTGCTGCACGACTTCGCCCACCTCGAAGTTGGCCTCCGCAACTTCTACGACCGGGCACTCACGAACGCCGTCCAGCCAGGCGAAGCCCACTGGACCGACCCAGCTTCGTTCACCGCCCTGTTCCCGGCTGTACCAGGCAACGACGCCCGCACCCACGCCGACCTGGCCTCCGCACGCACCAAGGCCGGCCCGGCCGCCCCTCCCGGAAAGATCCTCGCCGAGCTGACCTTCGGATTCTGGGTCTTGTTGACCAGCTCGCGGCACACGACGCTCCTCTGGACCCCGCATCTGGAAGCCCTCTACCCGGCCGGTTCGCAGCGACACAAAATCCACTTTGGCCTCGATGACATGCGCAAGGCGCGCAACCGGGTAGCTCACCACGAGCCCGTCCGGGTACCCGACGTCAACAACCTGATCCGCCGAATGCGCCGCTACGCCGGTTACATTTCTCCCGATCTCCGGCGCTACATCCGACAGACCAGCACAGTCGACGCGCTGCTGAACTCACGTCCGTGACGTGACGGTGGGAGCCGAGAGGTCTACCGCGAGTCTGCGAGTTTCTGCACTCGCGCATCAACCGGACGACCGGTCTTCTTACTGGCGGTGACGTCCGCGCGGGCAGCGGCCTGACGGACAGCCAAGCTACGACCCGTCTTCGGATTCGGCGGGTGTTGCCACCGGACTGGTCTCGACAGCTTCCCCGTGCACGCCGATGAGTGGCGTTTTACTCATACTCAAGGAACGCGACGACTAGCGACAAGTGAGTCGGGGACAGAATGACCCCCAGAGAAGTGACATTCTCTTGGGCGTCGATAGGTGCTGCAGCTAGTTGCAAGGACCACTGCGCAGATGTGCTTGGAAGTGGTTCTCCATTGAGTCTGTCTGAATTTGTCGTGCGATCGTTGATGGAGCGCGTATGCGTGCATTTCTCGTTCGGATGCCATCTGGTGACCGCCACTGGACTGTGGTAGATGACCAATAGGAGGTGCACCCGGTTGCAAACCGGTTCCTGAGAGAGCTGCACCTACGCCCGGCCGACAATCCGCGACGGGCATCTCGGAAGCGCGGCTCGTCTGCCGCACCGGCGGCAGCAATCCCGACTGACTAAGCCGCCGGCCGCTGTCGTGGAGGTGGTCGTTTCATCTCCACCCCTGCTCGTCTTAGCAGACATTCAACTGCGTATCCACCGTCTATCTCAGCGGCTTCCAACACGTTCGCGACCAGCTCTGGGCGCCAAACAACAATCCGATACCAATCGGCGCGGCTGATTTCACCAAGCAGTTCTCCGTCAGTCTCTGCCGACGCCACCTCTTCGTCTGTCTGCGCCGCACTTGTCCCGCGCGCGTCCAGCAATGAGTTCCACAACTGTTCTCGAGTCGCGCTCGGCGTACTTCGACGACGAGACCAAACGATCTGCCGTCGACCTTTCGACGCTCGTTCCCACTCATGCCATACCGCCCACTCCCCTGGCGGCGTTACAGCCACCACTTCTCCTGTCTCCGTGTCGATTACCGCCCAATCGCCATCTAGCGCCTCTTTGACGGCCCACTGGCGCGGAGTGCGGACTCCGAATCCACGAGAGTCGACCGAAGCGGCCAGCTCCGAAAGTATCTCGAATGGAGTTCGATTGCGTTGCGTACGAGCAGCTTTCGACAGCTGACCGGCACCAATCTCCATGCCCATACTGGACGCCGCGCTGTATGTTGCTTTGGCCAAGTACCGGCCCACATAATCCGCTCCATCCTGCGCGACCTCACGAACGTCAACAGCAACCGATCCGGGCGCCAGATAGCCAGCTCTTTGCACCCCAGCGGACCAACGATCATGCACTCGTGAAGCAAAAGCGTTGCGACCAAGCCAATCTCGGTCGAAACTGTAATCGCACCAGTTCGATAGATCTGAACGCAGTGCCGATGCCAGGCCGGAAGCCGAGAAGACCAGCGCGTGAACATGGAGATGCCATCCGTGGCCACCGCGGTCTGGTGCTCCATACGTAGCTTCAACCACACGCGTGATGCCTGCAATGTCAAACAGCTCACTGTCCCCAACTCTCGCCGGGATCACCGCGAGCTTCCCACGACGTTCCACGGTCGTTTCACGCTGACCAGTCCATTTTCGGGTACCGAACGCGGACCTCCATCCAGCACTCAGCGCATCCCACAGTTCATCTAAGCGATCTTTCTTCGTGTGTCTCATAGTGAGTGTCAAGAGATAGACCTTGCCCCCTTGACGATGGCACTCACGAACCGCCGCGCCGATTTCATCGGCTCTGGTGTGCGCAATGACTGCAGAACAGCGCGGGCACGACCAGACCGACCCGCAGGTCATCAGCCCCTGATAGCTCGCTACCGCTCCACCCGCTACCTCCCGCCTTCGAATGCCAACCATCTGGCCGTCGTCTGGATCCCGCACGCCATCGTTGTGCAGCATCCGCCCGCAACAGCGGACCGCTTTCAAAGAAGATGCTTGCCAGAGCATGGCGCGGGCACCCCAGCGATCACGTCGCCTCTCAGCCGAGTCACCCAGAGCATCGCCCGTTCGCGGTGTGAAGCAATAACTCTGAGTACTACCAAGGGCGCTCGCTGCGCTCGCGCCGCCGACGCTCTGGCCCTCCGCGCAAGCGCTCCGGGCCGCCGCGTCGCCGTGGCTATCGGGGTCGCGCAATGACGGACTCATCCGAGCCAACCTTTCTGGATGTCGTCGAACGATGTCTGGCCCAGTTGGCCGCCACCGCTGACCGCAGCTTGCCCATGCCCGCCACGTCGTTCTGCGTATCGCAGAGCCCTGCCGGCCGCGTACTGAAGCGCCTGGGCCAGGCCATTGGCCTCCTCTGCTGTCAGTCCGTAACGAGCGGCTGCAGCGAATCTGGGCGCAACTATCGTGACTTCAGACTTGCGGACGCCCACCGAGAACCCTGCGATGGTCATTTAGCGCCGCCCTGTTCATCGTCGAGCAGGTCGTTCCCAGGTCCGCCGAACAGTTTGGCCCAAGGTGACTGACCGATTACCCGGAGCTGTTTGCTTCGCCACTTGTTGGAAATCTCGGCCTCAGTGAGGTCCTCGCGGAGCGAGGACGGCATCGACAGCCAGAGCAGGAGGATGCCGACAGCAGCCGCCTCCGGCCGGCTCAGTTCGAAATTGCCGTCTGCCGCACTTGCCGGGACTTCGAAGTGAACGAGGCCGCCCTCTGGCCAGATAGTCCATCCCGTCGGTGGCGAATCGGCCGTGAGCCCCTCGTCTGCCGACTGAGCTTCAGCCGAGGGCACCGGGTAGGACGAAGTAAACTCGGTCCCCGAAGACTGTTGCTTGCCATGCGCATTCCGCTGTGCAATCAGGTATGCGACGTGGAGCTGATTCTTCAACATCCGGGCTTCCTCGGCACTGATGTTGAACCGCACGTCAGCTATACCGAGCACGCGAAGTACGACCCGAGTGCCATCCACATCTACCGACCATCCGTCAGGCATCGGGCTCATTTGGCACCGTCCTTGCCATCGGAGCCCGACACACGCCGAGGTCGATTCCTTCTGACAGTCGGCGACTCCGCGGCGCGCCGCAGGAGTTCACGTACCGCATCGTCATTCGCGACCTCGTATGCGGCGACTTCGAACCAATGGCGCGTGTCTTCGCAGGCGTTGACAACATCTGCCTGCCCGCGGACCAGGCCCCACAGGTCAAACGCCCACCGCTCCAACGCTGACTGTTCTGTCTCGCCAAGCGCGGCGAGTTCGGCGTGATCAGCCAGGACCACCGCCACACCGACCACTTCCCCGGTCGACCAGATCTCGCGATACGACTCCCAGCCGTTCGCGCAGACCTGTGCGACCCGAGCCAATAAATCGGCCCGAAGCTGTGCGCGATCCTCTTCCGTAGGCCCGGCAAGCAGATGACTCAGCGGATCTTCACCGGCCGCCTCCCCTGGCCGTCCGGGGAACTGGCCCGCGGGCGTCATTTCACGCCGCCGACAGCCGAAGGATCGATGACGAAGTTATGTGCCCGCGGTACGATTCGACTGCGCGCGCAAACGGTGGTTTTCATAGTTGCCTCCGTGGAGCCCCTTGGTTGCAGCCGAGGGGCTTCGCTCGTTTCTGAACCCGGAAGTCAACGCTGATCTGTGGTCGGTGCCTGGTCGGTGAATCCGCGACACGCCATGGTTTCGGGTGGTATCGACTGGCGTCATATCGCCAGTTCAGGACCACTTTCGAGACCATGACTAGGAGCGCTTGCAGGCTCTCCTAAAGCCGGTGTCGCAGGTTCGAATCCTGCCGGGGGCACTCTTGTTTTTATGACGTCGGGTGAATGCGTGACGGTGTTTCGGCTGATGCTTGACAGTCACTTAGCCTCGATCCGTGGACTGAAGTGATTGATGCGTCTTCTGGGGCTGTTGTTTGTTCTGCAGGGGCGTGAGCATAAGGTAGTCGCTGGTCTGCCCAGCCTTTCCTGTGCGCTCCGGTAGGGGGC
>JBFWOX010000038.1:0-56306 GCA_050250295.1 Mycolicibacterium sp. | reverse complement strand
CCCACACTCGTACGCTGAATACCCACTGGGGCCTCCTACATCTGTGGCTCTACCGGCCAGGACCCAATTCCTGTCGGCAACCCACGTTCACATGCAGTGAGGCCCCAGCCTCCCCATACCGTCTAGCCCGCGATCGCGCCCCACGGCCGGCGCGCTACCGTCTGTGCCGTGATCGTGCTGTTGCCGCCCTCGGAGACCAAACGCGCCGGTGGAGACGGACCCGCGCTGGAGGTTGACGCACTGAGCTCGGCCGCGCTCAACTCGGTGCGCGGTGAACTGGTCGAGGAGTTGGTGGCGCTGGCTGCCGACCGCGACGCCAGCCGGCGCGCCCTGGGCATCTCCGCAGCGCAGGACGCCGAGATCGACCGGAACGCGGCGTTGCGCAGCGCCCCGACGATGCCCGCGATCGACCGTTACACCGGCGTCCTCTACGACGCCCTGGACGTCGACTCGCTGCGCGGTGCGGCCGCCGCGCGCGCCCGGGCCCGGCTGGCGGTCGGCTCGGCACTGTTCGGGCTGCTGCGCGCCGACGACCCGATTCCCGCCTACCGGCTCTCGGCAAGCTCTAAGCTGCCCGGCAAACCGACGTTGGCGGCGCGGTGGCGCCCGGTCCTGGATCCGGTGCTGGCCGACCTCGCCGAGAGCGACCTGATCGTGGACCTGCGATCGGGGTCCTACGCGGCGCTGGGCAAGATCCCGGCCGCCGTCACCGTCGAGGTCACCGCCGAGCGCGCCGACGGGAAGCGCAGCGTGGTCAGCCACTTCAACAAGGCGCACAAGGGCAAGCTCGCCCGCGCGCTGGCGAGCACCCGGTCCGAGCCGGACTCGGCGGCCGCCGTTGCCGCGGTGGCCAGGCGGGCGGGCATGCGGGTCGAGCGCAGCGGCGAGCACCTCACCGTCGTGGTCGCGGCCTGAGCCGTCGCGCCGCCCGAAAGACGATGCGCCCCAATCAGAACGCGAAAATAAAATCGGTGCTGTAGAACTCCGCCGGAACCTGGGAGTGGGCGTTCGGGCGGGTGATGAACAGCCACGCCCCGGTCGCGCCCGAAACCACCGGACCGCGCACCGTCACCGCCCCGGCGCCCGCGCCGTCGGTGTTCAACGCCGCGGCCGCCACACCCGGGTCCCCGGGGTTGCAGGGGCGCTCCGAGGGCCGCGGCACCTGGATGATCCGCACGTCGTAGCCGGTATTGGGCCGCGCGGTGGCGATCGCGACGTCGGCCACGAGCTCGCCACCGTCGAGCCGCACCGCCCCCACCGGCCTGCCGTAACCGTCGCCCCCGACATTCTTCATCTCACTGAAATCACACCGGCGCAGGAGCTGGGAAAAAGCCACGACCGTCGGTTCCGCATCGGCTGCGGCCACCCCGGCGCCCAGAACGGAGCCGGCCACCATCGCGACGGCACCTGCGACGCGCGGCCACCACCCGAGTCGACGCATGCGTGAACCCTCCCGTCCGTTCGCCGAGAAATTGACGTTCACGATGAGATTAGATGCTCTCTTCAAGAAGAACCGCCGGGTTGACTCGCAAAACGCCGGGGTCCGCTGTCGTTGACGCCGCGCCCGGGGCACGGGAGACTGTCCGCCGATGTCCACCCTGCGGCTGTACCTGCGTATTCAGGCGATGGTGTTCGTGTTCGGCATCGTCGGGCCGATCTTCCTGATCGTCTACTTCGCTGCGCAACCCGACACCACCCTGCGGTGGATGTATTGGTGGGGCCTGTTCATCACGACGGCCGACATCCTCATCGCGCTGTCGATCACCGATTCGATCACCCGCAAGGACCGCGAGCTGGCCCAGCAGGCGGCATTGCGGACCAAGCGCGAGAAGGAGAGCTGACCGCATGGGCCATCCCGGCTATCCCGGCTACCCGGGCTATCCGCCACCCGCGCCGCCGCCACGCTCCGGGGCGGACATCGCGATCTCGATCGTGGCCATGGTCTTCACGGTCCTGCTCGCTGCGGTGGCGGCCTTCTTCGGCTTGTTCTCGCTGGCCTTCCTCGACCACTGCCCGCCGGCGACGTGCAGCATCGACGGTGCCGTCAGCGCGGTGTTCACCTCACTGCTGGTGGCCGGCGGCATCGGCGTGGTCGGCATGGTGCTCACCGTGGTGCAGCTGGTGCGACGCAAGCCCGGCTGGCCGTTCGCGGTCGGCACCTTGGCACTGTGCGTGCTGACGGTGTTCCTGGGCGGCGTCGGGTATGCCGCCGCCGTAGGATGAAAACGTCTCGACAACAACCGTTTTCGTAATTCGACTTGCCAGATCCGGCGCAGCGCTGAATGATCCGCGACATGGATACCGCGACCGCGTTCGAACTCGCAGGCACCGACGCGATCGGACAGGCAGCGCTGGCGGCGTCCGGTCAGGTGTCGGCCACCGAACTGCTCGACGCCGCGATACTCCGGCTGGAGGCCGGCCGGAGGCTCAACGCGGTCGTCACCGACCTGTTCGAGCGCGGTCGCGCGCAGGCCGCCACGTTGGACGCCTCCGGCCGGCTGCGCACCGGCGAGGCGGGCCCGCTGGGCGGAATCCCATTCCTGCTCAAGGATCTTGGCGCCTCTCTGGCCGGGACTCCGGAAGCGATGGGGTCGCGCGCGCTGCGCACGCACGTCGCCGAGGCGACGTCGTATCTCGTCGAGCGGTACCTCGATGCGGGTCTGGTCGTGTTCGGCAAGACCAACACCCCGGAATGGGGCAACCACTGCACCACCGAACCCTCGCTGTTCGGGCCGACGGTCAATCCCTGGTCCCCCGACGTCACCCCCGGTGGCTCCAGCGGCGGATCCGCCGCCGCGGTCGCCGCCGGCATCGTGCCCGCCGCCTCGGGCGGCGACGGGACCGGATCGATCCGGGTGCCCGCGGCCTGCTGCGGCCTGGTCGGCCTCAAACCGCGGCGCGGCCGCACCTCGTTCGCCCCCAACGCCGGGCACGGGCTGGAAGGTCTGGTCAACGAACACGCGCTCACCCGCACCGTGCGCGACAGCGCGGCCCTGCTCGACGCCGTCGCCGGCACCGTGGCGGGCGACCCCTACGCCGCGCCCGCGCCCACCGAGCCGTTCCTGTCCGCGCTGTCCGCGCCGGTGCCGCCGCAGCGGATCCGGCTGGCCACCGCCTCCCCCTTCCCCGGCGCGGCCACCGACCCGGAAGTGGTCGCCGCCGTCGAGCACACCGGCACAGTGCTCGACGGGCTGGGGCACCGCGTCGAGCCCGGCGCCCCGACCATCGACGCCGATGCCGTCGCCGATGCCATCGCGGTGCTGCACACCGTCAGCAACGCCCAGTTGCACGCGCTGGCCCGCAGCCACCTGGGCCGGGACCCGCGCGAGGACGAATTCGAACCCAGCACCTGGGTGATGGTGCGGGAGGGCTTCACCACCACCGGTGTCGAGTACGCCGATGCCATCGCCGCGATCCACGCCCAGACCCGGCGCTTCGCCACCCAGATGACCGGCCACGACGTGTTGCTGGTGCCCACGTTGCTGACCGGGCCGCCGCCGTACCGGCTGCTGGACCAGCCCCGCGGCACCACCAGGGCGTTCTTCGACGTCGAGTTCGCCACCACGGGCTGGACCGCCCTTGCCAACGTCACCGGTTGGGCGGCGATCTCGCTGCCGCTGGGCGGTACCGAAGACGGCCTGCCGATCGGGGTGCAGCTGATGGCGCCGGACGAGACGATCCTGCTGCAACTGGCCGCCCAGCTGGAAGCCGCGACGCCGTGGGCGGGCCGACGCGCGCCGGGGTGGGTCAGCGCCGGCTGACCCACACCCCTCGGTCACCGGGTTTGCCAGTGCGTGCCGACGCGGGTGCGCGGCATGCGACACTTCGGCACATGGCTGTCGAGATCGCCCGTCCCAAGCTGGAAGGCAATGTCGCCGTAGGCTCCGACCGTCGCATCGGCTTCGCCGAGTTCGGCGATCCCCAGGGCCGGGCGATCTTCTGGCTGCACGGCACCCCCGGTGCCCGCAGGCAGGTCCCCGTCGAAGCGCGGCTCTACGCCGAGAGCAACCGCATCCGGCTGATCGGCGTCGACCGGCCCGGCATCGGATCGTCGACCCCGCACGAGTACGGCTCGGTCCTCGACTTCGCCGAGGACCTGCGCACGATCGCCGACACCCTCGGCATCGACAGGATGGAGATCATCGGGCTCTCCGGCGGCGGGCCCTACACGCTGGCCTGCGCGGCCGCGATGCCCGACCGGGTGGTCGGGATCGGGGTGCTCGGCGGGGTCGCCCCGACCCGCGGCGCCGACGCCATCGGCGGCGGGGTGATGGGCACCGTGGGGTTGCCGGTGGCGCCGCTGCTCGAGCACGTCGGGACCCCGCTGAGCGTGTTCGCCGCCGGGCTGATCCGGCTGATCAAGCCGGTGGCCGAGCCGGCGCTGTACCTGTACGCCAGCGTCTCCCCGGTCGGCGACCGGCGGCTGTTGGTGCGGCCCGAGTTCAAGGCGATGTTCCTCGATGACCTGCTCAACGGCAGCCGCAAACAGCTCGCCGCGCCGTTCGCCGACGTCGTGGTGTTCGCGCGGGATTGGGGCTTCCGGCTCGACGAGGTCAAGGTCCCGGTCCGCTGGTGGCACGGCGACCGCGACCACATCGTGCCGTTCGCGCACGGCGAGCACGTCGTGGGCAAACTGCCCGACGCCACACTGCACACCCTGCCGGGGGAAAGCCACCTCGGCGGGCTGGGTCAGGCCGAGGCCATCATGGACGCCATGGTCGAGCTGTGGGACGCCTACGACGGCAACCGCTGACACCGAACGGTCAGCGCTTGAGCCAGCCCTGCACGGTGGCCAGGTCCCTGCTGTAGGTGGTCAGCAGGTCGTCGTGGTACAGCGTGCCGCCGCTGATCGCGGCGTCCCCTCGCCACACCACATGGATGCGGACAACACCCTTGTCGAAATAGTCGTTGCGGTCGGCGCTGCGGTGGTTCCAGCCAAGGCCCTCGGCGAGGGCCGAGACCGCCTGCCGCTCGTCGGTGTCAGGCATCGGTGCGTCTCCAGGGGTCGGGGTAGCTGTCCGGGTACATGTCGGGCACCACCCTATCCCTCGCCGCTGAGGACCCGTCGCAACAGATGCATCGCCACCGTCGTCGACCGTTCCCGCACGTCGGCCCGGTTGCCGGGCAGCGTGCTGGTCCGTGTCAGCGTGGTGACCGCCCCGCCGCGCCCGCCGCCGGTCGCCACCGCCACCGCGAAGCACACGGTGCCCACCGGTTTGGTCTCGGTGCCACCGCCCGGTCCGGCGATGCCGGTGATCCCCACCGCGGTGTCGGCGCCGAAGCGGCGCAGCGCACCGCGGGCCATCGCCTCGGCCACCGGCTCGGAGACGGCTCCGTGTCGGTCGATCAGCGCGGCATCGACGCCGAGCAGTTCGACCTTGGCGGTGTTGGAGTAGGCGACCACGCCGCCGGCCACATACGACGAGGAGCCGGCCCGGTCGGTCAGCCGCGCGGCCAGCATCCCCCCGGTGCAGGACTCGGCGGTGGCGATGGTGCGTCCGGTGAGCAGCCCGGCCACCTGGTCGTCGACGAGTGCGCCGTCCTCGGAGAAGATCTCCCGGGCGTGCCGGTCGCGCAGCACCGTCAGCAGGTCCGAGTACGCGGCGGCGTCCTGGGGTTCGTAGCGGGTGACGATCTCGAGCTCCCCGCGCCGCAGGCAGGTGGTGATCTCCAGCCGGTCGAAGCCGCCGACGCTGCGTTCGGCGACGCGCAGCGTGTCGGCCAGCGCCGACTCCGGCAGCCCGAACATCCGCACCGTCTCCTGCCGATACGGCGTGCGGCCCGCGATGGCCGATGCCACCGCATCGGTGGCCACCGCCGCCCGCCACATCGGTTGCAGCTCCCGCGGCGGCCCGGGCAGCACCACCACCGTCGGGTGGCCCGGCACCACCACCCCTGGTGCGGTGCCGACCGGCTCGAGGATGACGGCGCCGGCGGGAACGAGCGCCTGTTTGCGGTTGGCGGCGCGGACCGCGGTGGGGTCCATCCCGGGGAACCGCGCCATCAAACCGGTGACGATGCCGTCGATGGTGGCTTCCAGCCCCTCGTCGAGAACCAGCTCGCGGCCGCAGAACCGGGCCACCACCTCCACGGTCATGTCGTCGGCCGTCGGGCCGAGCCCGCCGCTGGTGACGATGAGGTCCACACCCTGCGCGGCCAGGAAGCGCAGCTGCGCCTCGATGTCGGCCGGGCGGTCGCCGCACAGCGTGATATGGCCCAGTTCCACGCCCAGCTCGAGCAGCCGATCGGCCAGCCACGGACCGTTGCGGTCCTGCACCCGCCCCGTGAGGACCTCGGTCCCTGTCACCACGATCCCGGCGCGCGCACTCACAGCACCAGACCTTACGCACCGCCGCACTACCGCACCGGCACCACCACGGTGGCGGTGTTGTAGCCGCTGACCCGCACCGAGGTGGGGAGGGCGGCCGGGTCGAGGGATTCGGCGCGGATGTCCACCGTCTCGCCGCCGAAGACGGTGACGTAGTTGTCGCTGTAGCGCACGGGCAGGATCTCGTCCGCGTCGGGGCTGGGGTCGGCCAGGATCTCCGCGCGTTCGAAGAACGCCACCGCACGGCCCGGGTTGTGCAGCCGTATCGCCACCGTGCCATCGGGCTCGTGGCGCGCGGTGACCTCCACCGGCGCGCGCGGCATCGTGTTCAACGCGGTCATATCGGCCCAGCTGCTCGGCCGCAGCTCGAACGCCCGGTCGTTGCGCGGGTCGCCGACGTCGTCGCGGTGCTGCGCCTGCCAGTACACGTTCTCGCTGACCAACGCGCCGGTTGCGCCGCGCAGCTCGCAGCGCACGAAGAACACCGGGGAGTCGGCGGCCACCGGCGGCAGGGTCAGCGCGGGCGTCGAGCCGCCGGAGACGACGGACACCGGTGCGGAGCTGCGGTCCAGCCGCAGCCGGCCCTGCAGGTCGTAGACCCGCACCCGGACGCGCAGATCGCGCTGCTCGGCCGGGGTCTGGTTCACCACCGCGACGGTGGCCCTGTCATGGTCGCCGGTGGCGTAGGAGTCGAACACCACCGACAGCGGCCGCAGCCCCGTCTTGGCCCCGTAGTACGCGCCGCCCGGACGCAGGTAGTAGTCGAAGAGGTGGCCGAAGAACGACGGCCAGTGGTTGTCGAGCATCCAGTAGATCGTCATCTTGTGGGTGTCCCAGCCGCCGGCGGCGAAGGCTTCGAACTGGGCCCGCGTCGATTCGTAATGTGCCAGTTGGGCTTTGCGGGTGAACTGGTCGGCGCTGCTGGACGGCCCGTAGCGCCGGTCGACGGCGCGGCGGATCGTGGACAGCGCGGCGTTGCCCGGATCCGCGCCGGCGTGGAAGAACCACGCGTCGTTGATCGGCCAGAGCCTGTCGGGCGGGAGGAACCGGCGCAGGCTGGCCAGCGGTGGGATGTGCTCGTTGTCGCCCTGCTCGGCGTTGGCGCCGCGGGCCGCCGCGTACCGGCCGGCGAACCAGTAGCTCGGCGGGCGCCAGCTGTACGGTCCCGCCATGTGGATGCCGTCCCAAACCCGTTGCCCGACAGCATCTCTGGTCTCGCTCGACACGGTATCCACGACGGTGTTGGGCCAGTGCAGGTCGGTCAGGATGCGCCGGTAGTCGGCCAGCACCGCCGGCGGCGGCTTGCCGTCGCTGCCGTTGGCCCACACGAAAACCGAAGCGTGCGAACGCAACATGGTGATCGTCGAGGCCAGGCTGGCGCGCGCCACCCGGTTGTCCTCGGCGTCCCACTGCGCCCATTTCTCCCACTGGTTGCAGCACATCCAGCCGAGCATCAGCGGGATGCCGAGTTCGTCGGCCAACGCCACCAGCCGCTCACCGGGGAACTTGCCCTCCAGGCGGAGCATGTTGAGGCCGAGGTCCTTGACATAGCGCAGCGTCGCGATGTCGCGGGCGGGGTCGTCGGCATAGAGCAGATCCGGTGCGTACGCCGCGCCCCGGACCGCGAAATTCCTGCCGTTGACCCGCAGGTAGAAGTTTCCGCCCGCACCCAGCTCGGGGTGGCTGGTGTCCCGGTCCCGGTGCTGGGTGACCTGTCGGATCCCGAACCGCTGGCCGACGGCGTCGGCGGCGCGGTTGGCCCGGCGGAACTCGGTGCGCAGATCGTAGAGCGCCGGCTCACCCATCGTGTAGGGCCACCACAGGTCAGGGTCCGCGACCCGCAGCTGCGGGAATTCGTCGGCACCCAAGGCGATCTCACGGTCCTCCCCCGGGGCCAGCGTGACGTGGCGCGCCAGCTCGACGTCCGGGCGGCCAGGCCTGCTGATCGTGACGTGCACGGCGCCGCGCACTGTCCCCGCGGAGTGGTTGCGCACCCGGGTGTACACCGTCAGCCGCGCCGAATCCGTCCGTGGCAGTGGTAGTTCCGAGGTCACCGTCGACGGCGCGAGGACCACGTCCTGGGTCACCCGCAGGTAGACCGGTTTCCAGATGCCGGCGTTGCGGTCGGGCACGAACGAGTTGGTCACCGGCGGGTCGTCCGGGCCGGGCCGGTAGCCCAGGTGGCGCCCGTTGATCCAGTCGTACCAGCTGTCGGCCAGTTCCACCCCGTCGACGTCCTGCAGCGCCTGCTCCGGGGTGACCTTGACGGCCAGCAGGTTCGGTGCGCCGTGCTGGATCCACGGTGTGACGTCGAGCTGGTGGGCGGTGTGCATGCCGACGATGCGGGTGCTCTCGGCGACCCGGTGCCCGTTCAGCCACACCTCGGCCCGGTAGTTGACGCCGGGGAACTCCAGCAAATAGGTCGAATACCCCTGGGGGGCAACAAAGGTCGTTCGATACCACCAGTCCTGGCGGTAGAGGTCCGCGGGCACCCGGTCCCGCAGGTTGGTGCCGAAATACAGGTCGGGGAATGTGCCGTCGCGCTGCAGCGCCGCCAGCACCGTCGTCGGCATCCGGGGGATCGCATGCCAGCGCCCGGCCGGATCCCCGGGGCGCGACAGCGTGGCCCCGTCGCCGGGCACGGTGCGAGCGGAGGCCAGCGACCAGCCGTGTGCGAGCTCGATCCGGGCCGGGGCCGGCCCCGGCCTGGCATAGTCCGGCAGCGCCGGGACCGCCGATACACACAGCACCGCCACCAGCGCCGCGGCCACCGCGATGCACAGCGCACCGCGGCGTCGGCGGCTACTTGTGCGGGACGTCGATGACCAGCCCGCCGTCCATGACGAACTCCGCTCCGGTGGAGTACCGCGACTCGTCACTAGCCAAGAACACCACGAATGTGGCGACCTCGTCGGGTTGTCCCGGCCGGCCCAGCGGGATGCGCAGCATGTTGTCGGGGAAGTGCTTGGTCATCGGGGTCCGGATGAAACCGGGGTGCACGGAGTTCACCCGGATGTTGTGCGCGCCGAGCTCGAGCGCCGCGGACTTGGTCAGGCCGCGGACCGCCCACTTGGACGCCACGTACGGGTGCACCATGACCGCGCCGCGCAGCCCCTCGATCGAGGAGATGTTGATGATCGAGCCGCCGCCGGCGGCCTTCATCGCCTCCACCGACGCCTGCATCCCGAGGAACGTGCCGGTGAGGTTGACGTCGATGACCCGCTGCCACTTCGCCATGTCGAACTGACCGATCAAGCCGAGCGCGACCGTGCCGGCATTGTTGACCAGGACGTCGAGCTTGCCGAACTCGTCGACCGCGGTGGCGACGGCGGCGTCCCACTCGTCGGCCTGGGTGACGTCGAGATGCACGTAGCGCACCGAGTCCGGGGTGGCGGCGTTGATCTCGTCGGCCAGCGCCTTGCCCTTGTCGTCGAGGATGTCCCCGATCACCACCTTGGCGCCCTCGGCGACCAGCGCCCGGGCGTCGGCGGCGCCCATGCCCTGCGCACCGCCACTGATGAGTGCAACTTTTCCGTCCACGCGTCCCATGGGGCGACAGGTTACCGTAGGGCGCGGTGAACTAGAACTTGTTCCAATTCCGCCGCCCACCACGCATACTGCTGGCCATGGCGATTCGCGTGGCGCAACTGGGTACCGGCAACTGTGGCAGCCTGACGCTGCGGCACCTCGTCGAGGATCCCCGCTTCGACCTGGTCGGGGTGTGGGTGTCGACACCGGAGAAGGTCGGCAAGGATGCCGGTGCGCTGGCCAAGCTCGATGTGCGCACCGGGGTCACCGCGGTCGGTGACCTGGACGCGATCATCGCCGCCGAACCGGACTGCGCGGTGTACTGCGCGATGGGCGATGTGCGCCCGCGGGAGGCGCTCGCCGACGTCCGCGCCCTGCTCGAGGCCGGCATCAACGTGGTCGGGTCCTCCCCCGGCTTCCTGGCCCACCCCTGGGGCGTCATCCCCGACCGCGCCATCGAGCGCGTGGAAACCTCAGCGGCACAAGGAAACTCCAGTGTTTTCATCACCGGGGTGGATCCCGGGTTCGTCACCGACCTGCTGCCGCTGGCGCTGGCCAGCACCTGCGCGAGCGTCGAGCAGATCCGCACCATGGAGATCGCCGATTACGCCACCTACGACGGCGCCACGGTGATGTTCGACGTGATGGGCTTCGGCAAGCCGGTCGGCGAGCTGCCGTTCCTGTACCAGCCGGGCATGCTCAGCGCCGCCTGGGGCGTGGGCATCCGCCAACTCGCCGCGGGGCTGGGCGTCGAGATCGACGAGATCCGCGACTCGGTCGAACAAGAAGCCGCCCCCGAGGACTTCGACGTCGCCGTCGGCACTATCGAGAAGGGCACCGTGGCGGCGGTGCGGTTCCAGATCGAGGGGATGGCCGCCGGGCGGCCCGTCATCGTGGTGGAACACATCACCCGGCTGCGCGGGGACCTGCGGCCGGACTGGGCCCAACCCGCCCAGCCCGGCGGCTCCTACCGGGTGGAGATCACCGGCGAGCCGTCCTACGTCATGGACATCTGCCCCACCAGCCGCAACGGCGACCACAACTATGCGGCGATCCTGGCCGCGGCCGGGCGCATCGTCAACGCGATCCCCGACGTCGTCGCCGCCGCACCCGGGATCCGGACCACGCTGGACCTGCCGCTGGTCACCGGCACGGGCGTCTACCGGTGATTTCAGGCGCCCTCGGGGCTCGGGGGCCGCACGCTGACGCCGTTCCACTGCAGCCGGACCCGGGTTCCACCGGGTGAGGTCTCGATGCTGGCCTCGTCGGCCAGCGCCTCCATCAACGGGATGCCGCGGCCCCGGGTCCGGGGCAGGGGGTCGGTCTGGCGGGCCCGCCAGACGCCGCGGTCGCGGATGGTGACCGTCAGCGTGCCGGTGTCGGCGGCGTAGTCGGCTTCCATGTCGATGGTGCCGGGACCGTCGGCCAGCAGGTAGGCGAACTCGGCGGCGTTGGCCAGCGCCTCGTTGATCGCGAGCACCAGGTCGCTGGTACGCACGGCGTCGAGGTCGAAGAACCGCTGCAGCCACTGCGCGAACTCGTGGCGTACCTGGGCGACGGCGTGGGCGTCCGGTTCCAGGCCCAGTCGCTGGAAGTGCTCGGCGTTGGCTACTTCAGCCGGCGGCGTGGAATCGATCATCGCAGTCGGTGGCTACCCCGGATCGCACGTCCCTACGCGAGTCTTCTATGTGTTGCGGGCCGCAAGGGCCTCGTCGAGGCTCGGGTATAGGCCGAGGATGTCGGCGATGCCGACCAGCTTGAGCGGACGGCTGGTGGCCGGGCCGTCGGCAACCACGCTGATCGCCACGTCGGAGCCGGCCTTGTCGTGGGCGGCGACCAGGACCCCCATGCCCGCCGACGCCAGGAACTCCACGTCGGTGAAGTCGACCACCACCCCTGCCGGCTTCTGGTCCAGCGCCGCATCGATGGCGGTTTCCAGCTGGGGCGAAGTCAGCATGTCGACGACACCGGACACCGTCAGCACCGCCACCCGATCGACCCAGCGCTGGGTGATGACACAGGTCGATGCTCCCGATGATGCGGGTATGCCTTCGGCTGCTTGTTCGTCCAAGGTTCACCTTCCATGTGAGGCTGCTCTCCGGGTACCGCAAGAGCACTTCAGCGCTGTTTGCGCAGGCTGCTTCCTGAACCCCGCAAGATCAAACTACCGTGGCCGTCACGCTTCGACCGGCCACAGACTAAACCAAACCCGCGCGGCGCCGCCCGTAGCATGGGGCGCTGAGCCCGCGGGACGGTCTCCGGTGATCCCGCGAGAACAGGAGCGGAAGTCGTGATCGGCGACAGCGAGCGCGCCGCTGATCCGGTGGATCAGGTTGCAGAGATTGCCGCGAGTCTACAAGGTCCCGAGGTCGGCGCGTTCTTCGATCTGGACGGCACCCTGGTCGACGGCTTCACCGCGGCCGCGCACGCCGGCGACCGGATCCGGCGCAGGCAGGCCCACATCGGCGAGATCACCGGCGTCATCGAGGCCGCCATGCGGTACCGGTTCGGACGGATGGAGTTCGAGCGGCTGCTGGCCCGGGCCGCCGGTTACCTGCGCGGCGAATCGCTGGCCGAACTCGACGAGGTCGGTGCGCGGCTGTTCGCGGAGCGGGTGCGCTCCCGGGTGTTCCCGTTGATGCGCGAGATCGTGGCCGCGCACCAGCGGCGCGGCCACACCGTGGTGCTCAGCTCGTCGGCGCTGACGATCCACGTCGAGCCCGTGGCCGCCTATCTGCAGATCGACCACGTGCTGTGCAACCGGTTCGCCGTCGACGCCGACGGCCGGCTCACCGGTGAGGTCGCCAGGCCGATCATCTGGGGCAGGCGCAAGGCCGCGGCGGCCGAACGGTTCTGTGCCGACCACGGCGTCGACCTGGCGCGCAGCTACTTCTACGCCGATGGCGACGAGGACGCGGCGCTGATGGCTCTGGTCGGGATGCCGCGGCCGGTGAACCCACGCCCCGGCCTGGCCGCGCTGGCCGCCGAGAACGGCTGGCCGGTGCTGCGGGTACCGCCGGTGGCCAAGCGGTTCCGGGTTTCCGGGTGGCGTGTACTAAAGTAGAACACGTTCCAATTTTGGATCTTGTGTTCCCTTTGGCCATACCAGGAGCGGACTATGCACACTCCCCTGTGCGACCAGCTAGGCATCGAGTTCCCGATCTTCGCGTTCACCCATTGCCGGGACGTGGTGGTGGCGGTCAGCAAGGCCGGCGGGTTCGGCGTGCTCGGCGCGGTCGGTTTCACCCCCGAGCAGCTCGAGATCGAGCTGAACTGGATCGACGAGAACATCGGCGATCACCCGTACGGCGTGGACATCGTGATCCCCAACAAGTACGAGGGCATGGACGCCGCCGACATGGATCCTGAGGTCCTCAAGAAGACGCTCAACGAGCTGGTGCCCGAGGAGCACATCGACTTCGCGAAGAAGATCCTCTCCGACCACGGTGTGCCGGTCGAGCACAGCGACGACGACGCGTTGCAGCTGCTGGGCTGGACCGAGGCGACGGCCACCCCGCAGGTCGAGGTGGCGCTGCGGCACCCGAAGGTCACGATGATCGCCAACGCGCTGGGCACCCCGCCGGCCGACATGATCACCCACATCCACGAGTCCGGCCGGGTGGTGGCCGCGCTGTGCGGGTCGCCGTCGCAGGCCCGCAAGCACGCCGACGCCGGGGTGGACATCATCATCGCCCAGGGCGGCGAGGCCGGCGGCCACTGCGGTGAGGTCGGGTCGATCGTGCTGTGGCCGCAGGTGGTCAGGGAGGTCGCGCCGGTGCCGGTGCTGGCCGCCGGGGGCATCGGCAGCGGCCAGCAGATCGCCGCGGCGCTGGCGCTGGGCGCCCAGGGCGCCTGGACCGGATCGCAGTGGGTGATGGTCGAGGAGTCGGAGAACACCCCGGTCCAGCACGCGGCCTACATCAAGGCCGGCAGCCGCGACACCGTGCGCAGCCGCTCGTTCACCGGCAAGCCGGCGCGGATGCTGCGCAACGACTGGACCGAGGCCTGGGAGAACCCGGACAACCCGAAACCGCTCGGGATGCCGCTGCAGTACATGGTCTCCGGGATGGCCGTGGCCGCGACGCACAAGTACCCCAACGAGTCCGTCGACGTCGCGTTCAACCCGATCGGTCAGGTCGTCGGCCAGTTCACCAAGGTCGAGAAGACCGCGACGGTGATCGAGCGCTGGGTGCAGGAGTACCTGGAAGCCACCGGGCGACTCAACGAGCTCAACGAGGCCGCCAGCGTCTGACGGGATTTCGGTGTGAACATCACCGCTGACTGAGCGGTGATGTTCACGCCGAAATCGCTTGGGCGAGGTGCCGGCCCGTCAGCGTGTCGGCCCTGTCGACGAGCTGACGCGGGGTGCCCTCGAAGACCACCCGCCCGCCGTCGTGGCCGGCGCCGGGCCCGAGGTCGATGATCCAGTCGGCATGGGCCATCACCGCCTGGTGGTGTTCGATGACGATCACCGACCGGCCGGAATCGACGAGCCGGTCCAGCAATCCGAGGAGCTGGTCGACGTCGGCCAGGTGCAGCCCGGTGGTGGGCTCGTCGAGGATGTACACCGTGCGGTCGGCGGCGGCCGCCTTGTCGCTGAGCCGGGCCGCGAGCTTGAGCCGCTGTCGTTCACCCCCGGACAACGTGGTCAGCGGCTGACCCAAGCACAGATAGCCCAGCCCGACGTCGGCCAGGTGATTCAGGATCTTCTGTGCGGCCGGCACTTTCGCCTCGCCGGCGCCGAAGTGTTCGATGGCCGCGGTTACCGGCATGGCCAGCACCTCGGCGATGTTGCGGCCGCCGAGGGAGTACTCGAGCACCTCGCTCTGGAACCGGCGTCCCTCGCACTCCTCGCAGGGGGATTCGACGGTGGCCAGCACCCCGAGCTCGGTGAAGATCACGCCGGCGCCGTTGCAGGCCGGGCAGGCGCCTTCGGAATTCGAGCTGAACAGCGCGGGTTTCACGCCGTTGACCTTCGCGAACGCCTTGCGGATCGGGTCCAGCAGCCCGGTGTAGGTCGCCGGGTTGCTGCGCCGGGAGCCGCGGATCGGGGCCTGATCGACGGTGATGACCCCGTCCAGCGTGGCCACCGATCCGTCGATCAGTGAACTCTTGCCGGAGCCGGCCACCCCGGTGACCACCACCAGCACCCCCAGCG
Organism: Mycolicibacterium sp.; assembly: GCA_050250295.1. Taxonomy (GTDB): domain Bacteria; phylum Actinomycetota; class Actinomycetes; order Mycobacteriales; family Mycobacteriaceae; genus Mycobacterium. The sequence continues at coordinate 41,292 of JBFWOX010000038.1, read as the reverse complement.
GGATGTCCACGTCGACGTTGCGCAGGTTGTGGGTGTTGGCCCCGCGGATCGCCAAGGCGCCCGCCGGTTGGCGGGTCTGCTCCTTCAGTGCGGCGCGGTGGTCCAGGTGCCGGCCGGTCAGCGTGGCGCCGCCGCGCAGCTGCTCGACGGTGCCCTCGAAGACCACCTGGCCGCCCGCGCTGCCCGCCCCGGGGCCGAGCTCGACGACATGGTCGGCGATCGCGATGGTCTCGGGCTTGTGCTCGACGACCAGCACGGTGTTGCCCTTGTCCCGCAGTTGCAGCAGCAAGGTGTTCATCCTGGCGATGTCGTGCGGGTGCAGTCCGATGGTGGGCTCGTCGAATACGTAGGTGACGTCGGTCAGCGCAGAGCCGAGATGACGGATCATCTTGACGCGTTGGGCTTCTCCCCCGGACAGGGTGCCCGCGGGGCGGTCCAGCGACAGGTAGCCCAGCCCGATGTCGACGAACGAGTCGACGGTGTACCGCAACGCCGCGAGCAGTGGCGCGACGGTCCCGGCGCCGGCCGTGTCGCTGACCGTGGCGATCCACTTGGCCAGATCGGTGATCTGCATGGCGCTCACGTCGGCGATGCTGGCGCCGTTGATCTTGGACGACCGTGCCGTCTCCGACAGCCGGGTGCCGGCACAGTCCGGGCAGGTCGTGAACGTCACCGTGCGCTCGACGAACGCCCGGATGTGCGGCTGCATGGCCTCGACGTCCTTGGCCAGGAAGGACTTCTGGATCTGCGGGATCAACCCGAGGTAGGTCAGGTTGACGCCGTCGATCTTGATCTTCGTCGCCTCCTTGTACAGCAGTGCGTCGAGTTCCCTGGTGGTGAATTCGTTGATCGGCTTGTCCGGGTCGAAGAACCCGCACCCGTTGAAGATCCGGCCGTACCAGCCGTCCATGCTGAACCCCGGGATCGTCAGCGCGCCCTCGTTCAGCGATTTGGTGTCGTCGTACAGCGCGCCCAGGTCGATGTCGTTGACCGCGCCGCGGCCCTCGCAGCGCGGGCACATCCCGCCCAGGACGCTGAACTCGCGGCGCTCCTTGACCGTCCGGCCGCCCTTGTCGAAGGTCACCGCACCCGCGCCGCTGACCGACGCGACGTTGAACGAGAACGCCTGCGGGGAACCGATGTTCGGCTGGCCGAGGCGGCTGAACAGGATGCGCAGCATCGCACCGGCGTCGGTCGCGGTGCCGACCGTGGACCGCGGGTCGGCACCCATGCGCTGCTGGTCGACGATGATCGCGGTGGTCAGCCCCTCGAGCACGTCGACGTCGGGCCGCGGCAGCGACGGCATAAAGCCCTGGATGAACGCGCTGTAGGTCTCGTTGATCAACCGCTGCGACTCCGCGGCGATGGTGTCGAACACCAGCGAGCTCTTCCCGGATCCGGAGACCCCGGCGAACACCGTCAACCGGCGTTTGGGCAGCTCGACGCTGATGTCCGCCAGGTTGTTCTCCCGCGCCCCGGTGACGCGGATCAGGTCGTGGCCGTCGGCGACGTGCGGCATTACTTCGCCAGCTCCTGGATCCGGATCGTGTTGCCGGCGGGGTCGCGGAACGCGCAGTCGCGGGCACCCCAGGGTTGGTCGGTGGGTTCCTGCATGACCTCGGCGCCACTGGCCTGCACGCGGGCGAACACCGCGTCCAACTCGGTGGTACCCAGCATGATGCCGGCGTAGGTGCCCTTGGCCATCATCTCGGTGATGACGCGGCGCTCCTCGTCGGTGACACCGGGGTCGGCGGCCGGCGGGGTCAGCACGATGTTCATGTCGGGCCGGCCGGCGGGCCCGACGGTGATCCAGCGCATGTCCTGATAGCCCACGTCCTTACGGACCTCGAATCCCAGCGCGTCGCGGTAGAAGGACAGTGATTCCTCGGGATCGGCGTGTGGCAGGAAACTGCAGTGGACGGTGATGTTCATGTCCGCCACGCTATCGGCGCTCACCGCCCGGCGGCTTCTCGATTCCTGACCGGTCTGGTGACCTGCTTGGCCACGCACGACGGGATCCCGGCGGTCACCTCGCCGGCCTGCCTGCGGTACTCGCTGGGCGGGACCCCGACCAGCTCGGTGAACCGGGTGCTGAAGGTGCCCAGCGACGAGCATCCGACCGCGAAGCACACCTCCGTGACCGACAGGTCCCCCCGGCGCAGCAGCGCCATCGCGCGTTCGATCCGACGCGTCATCAGGTAGCTGTACGGGGATTCGCCGTAGGCGATCTTGAACTGCCGTGATAGATGGCCCGCCGACATGTTCACGTCCCTGGCCAGCGCGGGGACATCCAATGGCTGGGCGTACTCCCGGTCGATCCGGTCCCGGACGCGGCGCAGCAGGCGCAGATCGCGCAGGCGCTGCACCGGGGCGGGGTCGCTGGGCATCGCGGCCATTCTAGCGAGACCGTTCCCCGGGGCCGGTTCGCTATGTAGAGTTCTATACATAAGCAACCGCAGGGAAGGGGTCCCCGGGTGACGAGTCCTCGCGAGCGGATGGTGGTCTCGGCCGCCATGTTGATCCGGGAGCGCGGCGCGCACCCGACCGCGATCGCCGACGTGCTCGAGCACAGCGGGGCGCCCCGCGGATCGGCCTACCACTATTTCCCCGGCGGTCGCACGCAGCTGCTCTGCGAGGCCGTCGACTACGCCGCGGATTTCATGGCCACCCGGCTGGCCAAGGCGTCGTCGAGCCTGGCGTGTCTGGACGAGTTGTTCGGCTTCTACCGAAAAGAACTGCTGCGCAGTGATTTCCGTGCCGGATGCCCGGTGGTGGCGGTGGCCGTCGAGTCAGGTGATCCGGCGAAACCGGAACAGAGCAAACCGCTGATCGACCGTGCCGCAGCGGCGTTCGCGCGCTGGCGCGACGTCATCGCGCAGCGACTGGTCGCCGATGGCGTGGCCGCCGATTCGGCCGCGCTGGCGATGCTCCTGCTGTCCGGGTTCGAGGGCGCGCTCGTGGTGGCCCGAGCCACCCGCGACCTCGAGCCGCTCGACGCGGTACACGCCCAGCTGCGGTCGGTGCTCACCGCACACATCGCTCCCCCGAGGTGAAAGCGAGATCCCGATGACCGATCGGACCGGCCAGTGGCAGCCCACCGCCTGCATCCTGTGCGAGTGCAACTGCGGCATCGTGGTCCAGGTCGAAGATCGCACCCTCGCGCGCATCCGCGGCGACAAGGACCACCCCGCGTCGCGCGGCTACACCTGCAACAAGGCACTGCGCCTCGACCACTACCAGAACTCCCGCAGCCGGCTCACCTCACCGAAGCGCCGCAGGCCCGACGGCAGCTTCGAGGACATCGACTGGGACACCGCGATCACCGAGATCGCCAGCAGGTTCCGCGCGATCGCCGACACCCACGGCGGCGAGAAGATCCTCTACTACGGCGGCGGCGGGCAGGGCAACCACCTCGGCGGCGCCTACAGCGGGGCGTTCCTCAAGGCGCTCGGGTCCCACTACCGCTCCAACGCGCTGGCGCAGGAGAAGACCGGCGAGCACTGGGTGGACGCGCAGCTCTACGGCAACCACACCCGCGGTGAGTTCGAGCACGCCGAGGTCGCGGTGTTCGTCGGCAAGAACCCGTGGATGTCGCAGAGCTTCCCCCGGGCCCGGGTGGTGCTCAACGAGATCGCCAAGGACCCGGCCCGGTCGATGATCGTGATCGATCCCGTCATCACCGACACCGCCAAGATGGCCGACTTCCACCTGCGGGTGCGACCCGGCACCGACGCATGGTGCCTGGCCGCCCTGGCGGCGGTGCTGGTGCAGGAGAACCTGTGCGACGAGAGCTTTCTCGCCGACCACGTCACCGGCGTCGACGTGGTGCGCACCGCACTGGGCGACGTACCCGTCGGCGATTACGCGCTGCGCTGCGGCGTCGAGGAGGAACTGGTGCGTGCCGCGGCACGCCGCATCGGCGCCGCAGGCAGCGTCGCGGTGTTCGAGGATCTCGGTGTGCAGCAGGCCCCGCACAGCACGCTGTGCTCCTACCTGAACAAGATGCTGTGGATCCTCACCGGGAACTTCGCCAAACGTGGTGGCCAGCATCTGCATTCGTCGTTCGCGCCGTTGTTCCGGGCCGGCGGGGTCGGGCGCACCCCGGTGACCGGAGCGCCCGTCATCGGCGGGCTGCTGCCCACCAACGTGATGGTCGAGGAGATCCTGACCGACCATCCCGACCGGTTCCGCGCCCTGATCGTCGAGAGCAGCAATCCGGCGCACTCGGTCGCGGACTCGCAGGCGGTGCGGCAGGCGCTGACCGAGCTGGAGCTGGTCGTCGTGATCGACGTGGCGATGACCGAGACCGCCCGGCTCGCCCATTACGTGCTGCCCGCGGCCAGCCAGTTCGAGAAACCGGAGGCGACGTTCTTCAACCTGGAGTTCCCGCACAACGCCTTTCACCTGCGCCACCCACTGATGGCGCCGCTGCCGGGCACCCTGCCCGAACCCGAGATCTGGGCTCGCCTGGTGCGCGCGCTGGCCGTCGTCGACGACGCCGAGCTGGCGCCGCTGCGCCGGGCAGCGCAGGCCGGGCTGCCCGTCTTCACCGAGGCGTTCCTCGCCGCGGTCGGTGCCAACCCCGGGCTGACCAAGGTGCTGCCGTTCGTGCTCTACGAGACGCTCGGGCCGGCGCTGCCCGACGGGTTGTCCGGGGCGGCGGCGCTGTGGGGGCTGGCGCAGAAGACTGCGCTGACCTACCCGGACGCGGTGCGCCGGGCCGGGCACGCGGACGGCAACGCCCTGTTCGAGGCGATCCTGACCGGGCGCTCAGGTGTCACGTTCACCGTGCACGAGTACGCCGACGACTACGCGCTGATCGCCCACCCCGATCACAAGATCCGGCTGGAGATCCCGGAGATGCTCGCGGAGATGCGCGCGCTGGCCGACGCGCCGAGCACGTGGACCACCCCGGAGTTCCCGCTCGTGCTGTCGGCCGGCGAACGCCGCGCCTACACCGCCAACGACATCATCCGCGACCCGTCATGGCGCAAACGCGATACCGACGGTGCACTGCGGGTCAGCCTCGAGGATGCCGAGGCGCTCGGCCTCACCGACGGCGGCCCGGCGCTGATCACCACCGCGGCAGGCTCCGCGCGGGCCACCGTGGAGATCAGCGAGGCGATGATGCCCGGGCACGCGTCACTGCCCAACGGACTGGGCGTGGACTACGTCGACGCCGACGGCAGCACCGTGATCCCCGGGGTGGCGCCGAATTCCCTGACGTCGAGCCGATGGCGCGACGCCTACGCCGGAACGCCATGGCACAAACATGTGCCCGCCCGCATCGTAGCCGTGCCGGCGGAGGTGCAGCCGACAGTGGCGGCGGATCAGGGGACGGTGGGAGCCGGGACCGGCACGATCTCGGCGGGCAGCGCGGGCTGAGGCCCGACGGGCGGCGCCGGCGGCGGGTTGGCGGCGACCAGCGGACGCTGCGTCAACAGCAGCAGTGCGTCGCTGCCGCTGACCTCCTGGGTCTGCATCGCGTGCCACAGCTCGCGCAGGTAGGTCAGCCGCGGCTGGCTCGACTGCACCGGGGTGGTGCTGGTGCCGGGTGGCGGGTTGTCCGGGCTCATCAGGTGCGGGACGCCCTCGGCGGGCGCGGCTACATCGGCCGCGCCGACCGCCAGGGGTGCGGCGTCGGGACCCGGCAGCGGTGCGACGGGCGCCACCATCTGCGGGCCGGGGGCGACCTGCGGGCCGGGCACCGGCGCCGGGACGGGTTCGGGGACTGGCTGGGCGCCGGCGGACGGCGAACCGAGGACCAGCGTCGCGGCGGCCGCGGCCCCGAGCATGCACACAGTCTTGGCGTCGAATCCGAACTTCACCGATGCCCCCTCCGGTTCGCGGGTGTCACGTTGATGTCACTCGTTTGATGTCACTCGTTTGACGTCACTGAGTCCTTCTGTCCGATCACAGAAATCGTTACACCGTTGCGGCGGACAATCCAGAGCGCGATCCCGAACCACCGCATTTTGCGGTGCACACTTCGGTCAACTTGTCTCGCGGAGCGGCCGGGTGGTGTAGCAATGCGATAGGCCCCCTGCCCTTGAGGAGAGCTCCGCATGCCGACTCCCAACTTCCCGCCCGGATTCGATTTCACCGACCCCGACCTCAACCGGGACCGCCTGCCGGTGGAGGAGCTGGCCGAGCTGCGCCGCACCGCGCCGATCTGGTGGAACGAGCAGACCGCCGGTGGTGCGGGTCCGTTCGGCGACGGCGGCTACTGGGTGGTGACCAAGCACAAGGACGTCAAGGAGATCTCCAAACGCAGCGACGTGTTCTCCAGCCTGGAGAAGACCGCGTTGCCGCGCTACCCGGAAGGCTCCACCCAGGAGCAGATCGAGACCGGCAAGTTCGTGCTGCTCAACATGGACGCCCCGCACCACACCCATCTGCGCAAGATCATCTCGCGCGGGTTCACCCCGCGCGCGGTGGAACGGTTGCGCGCCGACCTCGACGCCAGGGCGCAGAACATCGCCAAGAGCGCGGCCGCCGCGGGGTCGGGCGACTTCGTCGAGCAGGTGTCCTGCGAGCTGCCGCTGCAGGCCATCGCCGGTCTGCTCGGGGTGCCGTTGGAGGACCGCAAGAAGCTCTTCGACTGGTCCAACCAGATGGTCAGCGACGAGGACCCCGAGTTCGCGCACTACGACAACCGCAATGCCGCAACCGAACTCATCATGTACGCGATGCAGCTGGCGGCCATCCGGGCTCAGGAGCCCGGCGAGGACATCGTCACCAAGCTGATCGAGGCCGACGTGGAGGGCCACAAACTCTCCGACGACGAGTTCGGGTTCTTCATGGTGCTGCTCGCGGTCGCAGGCAATGAGACCACCCGCAATTCGATCACCCACGGCATGATCGCGTTCACCGAGCACCGCGACCAGTGGGAGCTGTTCAAGCGGGAACGGCCGGTCACCGCCGTCGACGAGATCGTCCGGTGGGCCACCCCGGTCACCTCCTTCCAGCGCACCGCCCTCGAGGACTACGAACTGTCCGGCGTGCTGATCAAGAAGGGACAGCGGGTGGTGATGTCCTACCGGTCGGCGAACTTCGACGAGGAGGTGTTCGACGATCCGTTCACGTTCAACATCCTGCGCGATCCCAACCCGCACGTCGGCTTCGGCGGCACCGGCGCGCACTACTGCATCGGGGCGAACCTCGCCCGGATGACGATCGAGTTGATGTTCAACGCCATCGCCGACCACATCCCCGACCTGACCGCCGCGGGGTCCCCCGATCGGCTGCGGTCGGGGTGGCTCAACGGGATCAAGCACTGGCAGGTCGACTACACCGTGGGCCGCTAGACCTCGAGGAACTCGGCCCGCCGGCACAACTGCCCCAGCTCCTCGCTGCTGGGCCCCGCCGCGACCGGTGGTCGCCACCCGTCGGCGTAGACCGCCCGGGCCCGGTCCTGCACCGCGTCCAGGCTGGCTGGCAGCGCCGCCATCCGGTCGTAGGCGCACACCGCGGGCTGCAGCGCGGGGTCGGCCTGCGCGGCGGCGACCACCAGATCCGACGGCAGCGGCCGGCTCAGGTCCACGTCGCCGCCCGCCCACCGGCGCAGCCGGTCGGCGTCGCAGTGCACGTGATCGAGGAACCACGGCCGCACCTCGCGCCGGCACCAGTCGTCGTACTCGACGGTGGCCGGCTCGCCGTCCCGGTGCCGGGTGACCGCGGACACGAGCGCCTGCGCCTGCGCGAACCCCAGCGTCACCCCGCGCCCGGCCAGAGGCGTTGTGGTGCACAGGGAATCGCCGACCGCGAGCAGGCCGCCGACGATCGGGCGGCCGGTGTGGTCGAGATGGCCGCGGTAGCGGTTGGCCAGCCGGCCGCCGGGCAGCACGGGACCCAACGGCTGCGCGCGGTCCGGGTCGATCCAGTCGGACAGCAGCGGGATGGCGCGCACGGCGGCCTCGTACACCGCGGTGTGGCGCAGCCCATGCAGGCGCGCATCGGTGCCGCCGTGGGTGAGGGTGATGGAGAACGTGCCCGCGTCGTGCAGGAACATCACCGCGAAGTAGCCGGGCAGACCCAGCGACAGTCCGACAGGCGAGTTGAGCGGCCCCGGCGGAGCACCGGTGCGCAGCCGGTACAGCCTGCTCACGTAGGCCGCCCCGCACGGCGCGATTTCACCCGGGCCCCGCAGGTCACGCAGCGCGCGGCCGGTCCGGCCCGAGGCGTCGACGACCAGGTCGGCGCTCACCTCGGCGCTGCCGACGGCGACGCCAGTCACCCGGCCACGGCGCAACCGGACCGCGTCGACGTGTCCGGTGCGCAGGGCCAGCCGCGGCTGCCGGGCCGCGGCCGCACGCAGCTCGCGTTCGAAGACCGCCCTGCGCACGCGCAGCGCCGCGGGAGCGCCGTCGGGCGCGGTCGCGACGGTGGCGCCGGCACCGAGCATGGCCTGCAGGGCCTCCGGGACCTCCGTCGCCAACGCCTCGACCACCGGCCCGCGGAACGTGTGGGCATGGGCGAACTGCATCACCCCCCTGCGCCGCCACCGGCCGTCGGCGCCCGGTCCGGGGTCGCGGTCGACCACCAGCACCCGGCGCCCCCGCCGGGCCAGCGCGATGGCGGTGAACAAACCGGCCGGTCCGCCGCCGGCGACCACGATTCCCATCACGCCTCCATTGAGGTATCGTTGAGTGTAATGAATTCACTGAGAGTCACCCATAATGGGTGAAGCTGTCAAGCGCGGCTACCGGTCGCAGCTGCGGGCGGCGCAGGCGATGGAGACCCGGCGCCGGATCGTGGCCGCGGCGGCCGGGTTGTTCGTCTCGGCGGGGTACGCCGGCACGTCGGTCGACGCGATCGCCGAGGCCGCCGGGGTGAGCCGCAAGACGGTGTTCACCGCGGTCGGCGGCAAGGCCGACCTGCTGGCGGCCGCGCTGGACCGCGCCATCGCCGGTGACGATGCCCCGGTGGCGCTGGCCGAGCGGCCAGAGATGATCGCCCTGCTCGCCGCCGCCGAACCCGCCGAGCTGCTCGCGGGCTGGGCTCGCGTGATCACCGACATCGACGCTCGGGTCGGTGCGCTGTTCGCGGCGCTGGAGACGGCGGCCACCGTCGACGACGGTGCGCGCGTGCTATGGGACCAGCTGCACGCGCAGCGCCGCGCCGGGGCCAGGGCAGTGGTCGACGCGGTGGCCGCGCTGGGCGGCCTGCGCGAGGGGCTGACCCGTTCGGCCGCAACCGATCTGGCGTGCCTGTTCAGCGACCCGGCGATGCACCGGCACCTGGTCGGCGGGCACGGCTGGACCGGCAGGCGCTTCGCCGGCTGGCTGGGCGAGCTGCTGAGCCACCAGCTGCTCCCGGCCTGAGTGCGGATAGTCCAGGATGGAGCGCCAATAGTCCTCGGGGATCTCGACATTGGCGCGCAGCACGATCGCCAGCCCGGTGGCCATCGCCACTCCGAGCAGCCCCAGCCACAGCCCGGCCAGCGCGATGAACACCCACAGCGCGGTGGTCAGCGCGGGCCACGGCGACACCAGCGCCAGCACCGGCGCGAAGAAGAAGCCGGTACCGATGTACCAGGACGAGCCGGCCCGGTCGCACTTCAGCACGAACCGCAGCCAGCGCGGGATCACGGTGTCGGGGTGCGGGTGCGCGGTGGCCATGTCGCCGCCTTTCCTCGGGTGCCTGCCTTCACGGTGCACCGCCGAGGTAAGCGGGGCAATTACCTGCAAGGTAATGGTCCGGCCACCCGGGCCGGGCCACACTGGGCGGGTGACCACTGTGCAGCAGCCCGCAGCGACGTTCGGAGCGATGATGCGCGGCTGGCGGGAACGCCGCCGGCTCAGTCAACTCGACCTCGGGCTGGCCGCCGGGGTGTCGGCGCGGCACGTCAGCTTCATCGAGACCGGGCGGTCGGCACCGAGCCGGACGATGGTACTGCGGCTGGCCACGGCTCTCGGTGTGCCGCAACGCGAACAGAATCGGCTGCTGGTCGCGGCGGGACTGGCCCCGGTGTACACCGAACGGCCGCTGGACGCACCGGACATGGCGGCGGTGCGGGCCGGGGTGCAGACGGTGCTGGACGCCTACGACCCGTACCCCTGTGTGGTGGTCGACAGCGGATGGTGGATCCGCTCCGCCAACGCGGGCGCCGCGGTGCTGCTCGACGGCGTCGCCGCGCACCTGCTGGAGCGGCCCAATGCGCTGCGGATCGCGCTGCACCCCGACGGGCTGGCGCCGCGGATCCGCAACCTCGCGCAGTGGCGCACCCACCTCATCGAACGGCTGCGCCGGGAAGTGGCCTGGGCCGGGGCGGGAGAACTGGGCGACCTGCTGGCCGAGATCGAGTCGTATCCGGGCGGATCCGACGACTCCCCGGACCTCGGCGGCGTCGCGGTGCCGCTGGAACTGGACACCACCGACGGCCGCCCGCTGCGGTTCCTGAGCATGGTCACCACGTTCGGCACCGCGCTGGATTTGACCGCCGCCGAGCTCAGCATCGAAGCGTTCCTGCCCGCCGACGACGCTACCGCCGCCGCGCTGCGCGCCGGGAAAGCGGCTCCCCCGCCGCGCTGACCGGCTGCGAAACACCGGCATTCCCGGCGGACGGGCGTGTTCGGGCGCCTAGAGTCGGTGCCCATGGGCACCCGACTCTTCACCGCGGTCGTCGTCGGCGCTGCCGCCGTGCTCGCCGGCTGCTCGACACCGGCGCCGGCACTCGGCAGCACCACCGCGACGGTGACGATCGACGGCGCCGACACCGGCGGCGCGCACCCCGTGCGCTGCCATCAGTCGGGGTGGGCGTGGTACATCGAGACCCCGCAGCAGCAGAACGGCTTCACCGCGGTGCTCTCGACGGGCGGCGGCGTCACGGCCAAAGCGGTCGAGTTCCGCGACTTCGGCGGGTTCACCGGGTCGTTCTGGGCCGACAACCTCGGCGAGGCCGAGGTGACCGGCCGCGGCGGCGCCTACACGATCACCGGCACCGCCGACGGCACCTTCACCGACAAGCCCGGCGATAGCGTCACCGCCGAGTTCCGCATCGAGGCGCACTGCTGAACTCCCGCCGAAATTGCATTCCAGCAGGCCTCCACTCGCAAAAGTCCTGCCGTAACGCAATTTCGGCGGGGAGAGCGGTCCGGCTGGGGAGAGCGGGTTCGGCCGGGTCAGGCCTGCACGATGATCGGGTCGCCCACCCGCACGGTGTCGAAGTACCACGCCGCGTTGTCGGGGCTGAGGTTGATGCAGCCGTGGCTGACGTTGGCGTAGCCCTGCGAGCCCACCGACCACGGCGCCGAGTGCACGTACACCCCGCCCCAGGTCACCCGCACCCCGTACTCCCCCTTGATCAGGTAGCCCTCCGGGTCGTCGAGCGGGATGCCGATGGTGCGCGAGTCGAACGTGACGTTGCGCTGCTTCTCCAGCGCGGTGAACTGGCCGATCGGGGTGGGGAACCGGGGCTTGCCCATCGACGCGGGCATCTGCCGGGCGACCACACCGTCGATGGACACCGTGAACGAGTACGAACTCAGGTCGGCGACGCTGACGACCGCCGACCCGGTCTGGAAGTTGGTGGCAAAGCCACCGACCGACACCGCGATCGGGGTGTGGGCCGGGAAGAACTGCGCGGGCGTCCACTGCACGACGCGGTCGTCGAGCCAGGTGAACGACCCGGACGCCGGTGCCGCGCCGTCGGGGACGACGGTGAAGCTGCGCTCGGCGGCGGTCCGGTTGCCCACCGGCTCGGTGAAGGTCACGGTGACCGGGTGGGCCACCCCGACGGTCTGGCCGGGGCCCGGTGAGACGGTAGCGACGGTGGCACCGACGGCCGATCCGGCGCTGCCCGCGGGCATCGGGCCGACCAGCGAAACGCCGGCCACCACCGTGGTGAAGCCAAGGACCGCGGCCACGCGGCGGGCCGCGCCGCGGACGGATCGGGTTTGCTGCAGAGGCGGTCTCAGCACGTTGCCATCCTATTCGTCGGACCGGTGCTGCGCGCCGGAACTCTGACGAGCTATCGCGGCGCCGGGCCGGAACGTTTCACGCGGTCGGGATGGCGGCCGCGCCGCGGTGCAACCCCAACAACGCGTACCCCATCGCCAGCACACCGACGGCCAGCACCGCGACGTTCATCGCGACGGTGCCCGCGCCGACGCTGCCGGGGTCCAGGAAGTAGTACGGGGCACGCCGCCCGGCCTGGTTGAGCACCAGCAGCGCCAGCAGCAGATACCCGGCCGGGTAGGCCAGCCACGCCACCGGCTGCCACCACGCCATCGGCGCCGCGCCGCGGCCCACCAACACCCAGTCGACCAGGGCCAGCACCGGAACCACCACGTGCAGAAGGAAATTCGCCGGCGTGTAGCCCATGCTGTACTCGGTGAGGAACAGATTCCAGATCAGCCCGGCCATCGCCACGTAGAGCACCACCGCCCCGCGCATCCCGGCCCGGGCGTCGGCCCGCGGCGACAGCAGCGTCCACAGGTAGTAGCCGGCGGCCAGCAGGTTGGCCTGATAGGTGAACGTGACCAGCCGCCAGCTCACCCCGCGGCTGGAGGTCAGCTCCACCACCACCAGCGCCGAAACCACACACGTCACGATCGCGATCCGCAGCACGGCCCGCAGATAGGTCGGCGGCGTGGCCGCGACGGGAATCCTCACACCAGTGAGGGTAGGCGCTTTACGGCAGCACAGGCGGTGGTGGCGGCACCACGGGCGGCGGTGGCGGCACCGGATCGTCGTTGCGGAGCCCGGAGAGCCGGTCGCGGATCCGCTGCAAGATGCCGGGGCGTTCCTCGGGCACCGGGGGCACCGCAAGCTCGGGAGCCACGCCCGGAACGCCCAGCGCCGGATCCGGGGCCGGGGGCTCGGCCGGCACACCCTCGGCGGATGCGGGATCGGGCAGCGCGGCGTCTAGGACGGGGGCCGGTTCCGGGACCGGGTCCACCGGGGCCACGACCGGCGCGTCGGTCACGGGTTCGGGTGCCGGTTCGGCCTGGCCTTCAGATCCCGGCTCGGCCGGGGCTTCGGGCGGTGTCGCGACCGGGGCCGGGGCCGGCCGCACCGGGGCGGCCGCGGGGGTCTGCGGCACCGATTCGGCGGCGGGCCGGGGCGGCGGCAGGGTCCGGTCGGGGGCCAGTGCCACCGCCACCGCGGCCGACACCGACACCACAAAGGTCACCATGCCCGCGGCGAGCAGCGCCACCGGTCCGCCCCGGGGGAACCGCCGGCGCGGCGCCGGAGCCGGTGCGCCGGCCGGTACCGACCAGCCGGCGAACTCGGCGCTGGGTGCGCACGCCAGCGCGGCTCCCCGCGCCAGCGCCAGCTGCGCCTCGGCCGGCGCGAACACCGGCACGGCCAGCGCCTCCTCCAGCACCGGCAGCAGCCCGTCGAGGTCCTCGGCCGAGCCCACCAGCACCAGCGCCTCGGGCTCCCAGTCGGCCCGAGTGAACACCGAGCTCAACCAGCCCACCAGGTCTTCTTCGGTGACCACGCTGTGGTTGACCGCGGTCTGCACCGCCCCCTCGTCGGTGGACACCACCAGCGCAATGAGCTGCTCGGGCTCGACCACGCAGACCGCCGTCGTCGCGTAGCCCATCATCTCGGCGATCCCGCGGGCCAGCGCATCGGTGGCCTCCGAGCGCCGCACCGCCACGATGTTGTCGAAGCCGGACTCGCTCAGCGATCTCAGCAGCAGCGACGCCTCGGCGTCGGCGTCGTCACTCCAGGTCACACCGATCGAGTGCACCCGCTGCCCCCGCCCGGCGGCCAGCGCCTCGGTGCGCAGCACCGCCTCGGCGGCCCGCTCGGAGGTCTGCAGCGCGGCCGTGGGCCCCCCGCCGACCTCGAAGTTCTCCCGATCCACCGTGGTGGCCTCGGCGTCCCGGCCGTCGACCAGGACGAGGCCGACCGCCGAGGGGGTCACCGACAAGCCCAGCACCGCGTTCACGAAATACTCCTTCGGAATCCCGGGTGACCCTACCCGCTGCGGTGCGGGGACTGCACACCTGTCAAACGGCGAGGATCTCCCGCAGCAACCGGGGTTCGATGTTGCCGCCGGACACGATCACCACGGCCGGCCCGGCCGGGATCGGGCCCTTCCGGTAGCCGGCCAGCGCCACCGCCCCGCTCGGTTCGGCGACCAGATGTGCCCGGTCGGCCAATTCCCGGACCGCCGAGCGGATCTCGTCCTCGGACACGGTGATCATGCCGTCCAGCAGCTGGCGCAGGTGCGCGAAGGTCAACTCCGAGGGTTGCGAGCGCAGGCCGTCGGCGATCGTGCGGTTGCGGTCCTGGATCGGCCAGTCCGCCCGTTGGCCGCGCCGCAACCCCTCGGCGGTGTCGGCGGCCAGTTCTGGCTCCACTCCCAGGATCGTGGCGTCGGGGCACAGCGCGCGCACGGCGGTGGCAATGCCCGAGGCCAGCCCGCCACCGCTGACCGGGATCAGCACGGTGCGCAACCCGGGCAGATCCTCGGCGATCTCCAGCCCGATGGTGCCCTGCCCGGCGATCACGTTGGGGTCGTCGAACGGCGGGATCATCACCCCGCCGGTCTCGGCGACGACCTGCGCGGCCACCGCCTCACGCTGGCCGGCGCCGCACAGCACTACCCGCGCGCCGTGCTCGCGGGTGGCCTCGATCTTGACGTTCGGGGTTTCCTCCGGCATCACGATGTGCGCGTGCAGCCCGTGCACGGCGGCCGCGTAGGCCACCGCCTGGGCGTGGTTGCCGCTGGAGTAGGCCACCACATCGGTGGCCGCTGCGGCCCGGACCGCGATCGCGTTGAACGCCCCGCGGACCTTGAACGCGCCGATCGCTTGCAGGCTCTCGGGCTTGATCCACAGCGGGCGGTCCGGGTCGCCCCACCGTTCGGCGAGCAGCGGGGTGCGCACCACGTGGGGGCGGACCCGTTCGGCGGCAGCGCGGACATCGTCGATCGTCACCAGATCCATGGGTCAAGTCTGGGGCACTACTGCCGGTGCGCGGTGAACTGGTCGGCGTCGGGCTCGCGGACCACCCGGAACCCGCGGGACGCCAACCGCTGGGCGAAGAACTCGGCGCTGAGCGTGCGGGGCAGCCGGGCACCGTTCTCGCGGGCGAAGACCCGCTGCTGCGGCAATACGACCTCGGCGGGCCCGTCGGGTCCGGGGATGAACCTGATCGTGGAGCCGTCGGCGGTCACCGCCGCATACCGGTACTCCAGCAGCGCCTCGCCGCCGGCCGCACCGCGCAGTGACACCGTCCCGTCGGGATGGACGTGAAACTCCCTGCCGCGCTTGAGGAACGGTGTCAGGTTGAACATCAGCAGCAGTGCGCCGGGCAGGATCAGGAACATCAATGCGTAGCCGCGGGTCTTCTCGAGTTCGGCGTCGTAGGAGCCGCCGGCGATGAGTTCGGCGAACCAGCCCTCGACGAACACCGCGATGTCGGTGAACACCTCAGCGACCGTGGCCCGTCCGGTGAACACGTCGTACGCCGCGGCGCCGACGCCGGCGATCCCGCCGGCGGTGAGCGCCGCGCCGAACAGCACCAGGCTCCAGCTGGTGCGGGAGGAGAACGTCCCCAGCACGTGCGCGGGGTCGGTCAACTCGATCTTCGGGCCGCCCATCGGCCGGGCCATGCACCAGATGCTGATGCCCACCGCGGCGGCCAGCGCCAACCATTCCAGCCCCGAGAACGAGACCCGGTCGGAGCGCCACACGGCCAGACCCAGGAACGTCAACCACGCCGCCCACCGCAATGCCCGCTGCCAGCCGGCCAGCCGGCGTTCGGCGGTGTCCCCCGGGCGGATCTGCTCGGCCACCTGAAAATCGTAGATGGCTAAGGTGGTTCGGGTGAGCGACTTCTCGCTGCCCATCGTGCCCAGGTTCGCCGAAGTCGACGCACAGAACGTGGTGTTCAACGCGCACTACCTGACGTGGTTCGACGAGGCCTGCACCGGGTTGCTGGACAGCCTCGCGGTGGCCTACCCCGATCTGATCTCGGACGGCTACGACATCCAGGTGGTGCACAGCGAGATCGACTTCCGCAGCGGGGTGCGCTGGCGAGACGCCGTACGGGTCACCGCGCGGGCCACCCGGATCGGCACCACCAGTTTCACCCTGGAGTTCACGGTGCTCAGCAGCACCGGCGGTGCCGAGGAACGCGTCGCGGTGCGCGGCCACAACATCTACGTGGTGGTCTCCACCGAGGACTGGGCCAAGCGCCCGATCCCCGCCGATCTGCGTGATGCGTTGAGCCGTACCGTCACCGGATGACGGGTACGGTCAGCCCATGGGTCACGAGCACGAGCACCGGGATCATCAGCACCGCCGCGAGATCCCGCCGGGGATGGCCGAACAACTCGAACTGGCCTACGCCGGTGTGGCGTCCTTCGGGCATCGGCCCTTCCTGACCGAGGTCGACCAGCTCGACTCGTGGCGGCCCGACGTCGCGATCGTCGGCGCCCCGTTCGATGTGGCGACCACCAACCGGCCGGGCGCACGGTTCGGACCCCGCGCGATCCGGGCCACCGCCTACGAACCCGGCACCTACCACATGGACCTCGGGCTGGAGATCTTCGACTGGCTCGAGGTCGTCGACTTCGGTGACGCCTACTGCCCGCACGGCCAGACCGAGGTGTCGCACAACAACATTCGGCAACGGGTGCACGCCATCGCCAGCCGCGGCATCGTGCCGGTCGTCCTCGGCGGCGACCATTCGATCACCTGGCCGTCGGCCACCGCGGTGGCCGACGTGCACGGGTACGGCAACGTCGGCGTCGTGCACTTCGACGCGCACGCCGACACCGCCGACGAGATCGAGGGCAACCTGGCCAGCCACGGCACCCCGATGCGGCGGCTGATCGAATCCGGTGCGGTGCCCGGATCGCACTTCGTCCAGGTCGGCCTGCGCGGCTACTGGCCGCCGCAGGACACCTTCGAGTGGATGCTCGAGCAGAAGATGACCTGGCACACCATGCAGGAGATCTGGGAGCGCGGGTTCAAGGCCGTCATGGCCGATGCGGTCAGCGAGGCGCTGGCCAAGGCCGACAAGCTCTACGTGTCGGTCGACATCGACGTGCTCGACCCCGCGCACGCGCCCGGCACCGGCACCCCCGAACCGGGTGGCATCACCAGCGCCGACCTGCTGCGAATGGTTCGCCAGCTCTGCTACGAACACGACGTCGCCGGCGTCGACGTCGTCGAGGTGGCCCCGGCCTACGACCACGCCGAGCTGACCGTCAACGCCGCGCACCGGGTGGTGTTCGAGGCGCTCGCCGGGATGGCCGCGCGGCGGCGCGACGCCGCCGGCGGCGAGGTGGGCCAGCCGGCGCGGTCCTACCGGGACCGCGGCCTCAGCTCTTGACGAGCGTGAACTGGCAGATGTCGGTGTAGCCCTCGCGGAACAGGTCGGCGCACCCGGTCAGGTACTTCATGTACCGGTCGTAGACCTCACGGGACTGGATGGCCACCGCTTCGTCCTCACGCGAGCGCAGCGCCTCGGCCCAGATGTCGAGGGTCCTGGCGTAGTGCAGTCGCAGCCGCTGGGCCCGGGCCAACTGGAAACCGGCCTTGGTGGCGTGGTTCTCGACGTCGGTCGGCTTCGGCAGGTCCCCGCCCGGGAAGATCTCGTCCATGATGAACTTCGAGAACCGCACGATCCGCATGGTCAGCTTCAGACCGAGCGCGGCGAACTCCTCGTCGGTGGGCTTGATGATGGTGTGCAGCAACATCACTCCGTCGGCGGGCAGCACCGAGTGGGCCCGCTTGAAGAACTCGTCGTAGCGATCGCGGCCGAAATGCTCGAACGCCCCGATCGACACGATGCGATCGACGGGCTCGTCGAACTGCTCCCAGCCCTGCAGCAACACCCGCTTGGACCGGGAACTGTCCTGCTGGTCGAGCAACTTCTGCACGTGGGCCTGCTGGTTGCGGCTCAGCGTCAGCCCGACGACGTTGACGTCGTACTTCTCGAGGGCGCGCTGCAGCGTGGCGCCCCAGCCGCAGCCGATATCGAGCAGCGTCATCCCCGGCTCTAATCCGAGTTTGCCCAGCGAGAGGTCGATCTTGGCGATCTGAGCCTCTTCGAGTGTCATGTCGTCCCGCTCGAAATACGCACAGCTGTACGTCTGGGTCGGGTCGAGGAACAGCCGATAGAACTCGTCGGACAGGTCGTAATGCGACTGCACGTCCTCGAAGTGTGGCTTCAGGTTCTGAGCGCCGTTCGTGCTTTCTGGCAAATTACCAGCCTTTGACATCTCGATGTTGGTCGAACGCGGCCCCACCGGGCTCGAGGGCCTGTCTCGTCGTGTGCGCAATTCCCGCACACTACCCGAGAGTCACGAACACAAGTGAATCACCAGGTGGGGGCGCACAGCAACAAGCATCGCCGACCGGATCCGAAACAATTTGCGCTGGCCTGCTGGATCCCAGCGGTCGTTCAGCACATCGTCAGGCAACGAGGCGTGGTGCGCCCTACGACGGGGTACTACAGTGCGCGGCCAGGCACTCGAAACGATGGAACTCCACGGGAGGCAACGCCGATGACGACACCAGACCGCGGGCCGTTCGGGGAGGCCCCGGAAGCCGACGTGGCCGAGCAGCTGCGCCCGGTGGGCCCGCCCACCGACGACGTCGACGAGAACACCTGGCCCGACGCCGAACGGGTGGCCGCCGACCGGGACTGGCAGGCCAGCGAGGCCGACCTGATCGAGCAGACCATCGACGTCCCGGAGGACGAGGCCGAGTTCGACCGCTGACGACCGGTCGTCCGGCCGCTGCACCACCGGGGAGGGTTGCGCGGTGGTCCGGGCGGGTATCTGGCCCGGGTGAGCGACGATGACGACACCGTGGACGCCGTCGGCAAGGTGACCGAGGCGCTGGAATACGTGGAGCGGGCCCGGGGGCATCTGTATACGTTCCACCAACTGATCGGCCGCGCCGACCTGGTACTGGGCGAGGCGTGCGACGACCTGCGCAAGGCCGGCCACGACACGGTGGCCGACCGGCTCGAGACCGACATGGTCGGCCACAACGTGCTGCAGGGCCGGTGGACCTTCCAGGTGGTCGAGGAGTTCGACGACACCTACTGGTCCCGGTTCCGCGACCATGACCGTCAGGTCCGCGAGGAGCTGCTGGGCGGCGCGCGCCACCTGCACGAGGACCGGATGAAGGAGCGGCGCCGCACGCACGGCCGAAAGGGTCATGAAGCCCGGCCGTGAGGCTACGCTAGGTCTGCATGGGCGTGAAGAATTGGGCCGCAACGGGAATCACCAGCCGGACCAACGGCGCTCCGCCACCTGAAGTGCCGCTCTCCGACATCGACCTGGGGACGTGGGACTTCTGGGGTCTCGACGACGACATCCGTGACGGCGCGTTCGCCACGTTGCGCCGGGAGGCCCCGATCGCGTTCTTCGAATCGTTCGTCGAGGACACCGAGACCGAGACCGCCGGGCATTGGGCGCTGACCCGGCACGACGACGTCTTCTACGCCAGCAGGCACCCCGAGCTGTTCAGCTCGGCGCTGGGCATCACCATCGGGGACCAGACCCCGGAACTGGCCGAGTATTTCGGCTCGATGATCGCCATGGACGACCCCCGTCACAGCCGGCTGCGCAACATCGTCCGCAGCGCGTTCACCCCGAGAGTGCTTGCCCTGATCGAGGATTCGGTGCGGCAGCGGGCTGCGCGGCTGGTCGAGGAGATGGTGGCCGCGCACCCGGACGGGCAGGCCGACATCGTCGCCGAGCTGGCCGGTCCGCTGCCGCTGCAGATCATCTGCGACATGATGGGCATCCCCGAGCAGGATCATCAGCAGGTCTTCCACTGGACCAACGTGATCCTCGGGTTCGGCGACCCCGACATCGCCACCGACTGGGACGAGTTCGTCGCCGTCGCGATGGCCATCGGCAGCTACGCCACCGGGCTGGCCGACGACCGCAGGGACCACCCGGGTGAGGATCTGACCACCAGCCTGGTGCGGGCGCACCTCGACGGTGAGCGGCTCACGTCCGCGGAGGTGGCGTCGTTCTTCATCCTGCTGGTGGTGGCCGGCAACGAGACCACCCGCAACGCGATCAGCCACGGGGTGCTGGCGCTGAGCCGCTATCCCGAGCAGCGGGAGCTGTGGTGGTCCGACTTCGACGCGGTGGCCCCCACCGCGGTGGAGGAGATCGTGCGGTGGGCGTCCCCGGTGGCCTACATGCGCCGCACCACGACGCGCGACCTGGAGCTGAGCGGCGTGCAGATGGCCGCGGGCGACAAGGTCACACTGTGGTACGGCTCAGCCAACCGGGACGAGGCGAAGTTCGCCGACCCGTGGACCTTCGACGTGCGCCGCCACCCCAATCCGCACGTCGGCTTCGGCGGCGGGGGTGCGCACTTCTGCCTCGGCGCGAACCTGGCCCGCCGGGAGATCACGGTCGCGTTCGAAGAACTGCGCCGGCGGGTGCCCGACCTGCGCGCCAGTGCCGAACCCGACCGGCTGCACTCGGCGTTCATCCACGGCATCAAGCGCCTGCCGGTGGCCTGGGGTTAGCGGGTCCTGGCGTCGGGGCGCACCTGGGGGTCCGGGTGCATCCGCTCGGCGGGGCTGACCGGTACGTTCTGATCGGTGGCGCGCTGATCGGTCGCGCGTGCATCATCGGTGCGCGGGTCGGTGCTGCGCGGATCCAGGGTGTCGGCTTCCTGCTGACGGGCGGCCAGTTCCTCGCGCGTGCTGTCGACCGCGTCGCGGTGGGTGGCCGCGGTATCGGCCAGCCGGGCCGCCTCGGCGGCCTTGGCCTCGGCCTCGGCCCGCGCGGCCCGCGCCTTCGCCTCGGTCTCCTCGACCAGCGCCGCACGTTTGTCGACGTGTTGGCTCTTGCGCTCGACCTCCTCGCGGATGCGTTCGGCCTCCTGCTGCCGGCGCCGGTTGCGGGCCTTGCGCGCGGCGAACACGATCAGCCCGATCACCACGAGCGCGACGATGACGGCGATCGCGATCCACACCGCATTGTTGGTATCCATACCGAGCTCCTTCGCCTCAGGAGCCGGTCGTCGGTGACGGCCCCGTTGATTCGACGGATGCCCGGGTGTCCGGCCGGTTAAACGACCCCGGCTACAGCGTCGCGGTGACCGGCCCGCTCTCCTGGCAGACCTTCTGTGGCGGATTGCCGGTGGTCGCGCAGCCGCGGCCGGTCGCGGTGTAGGTGGTGCCGGGCCGGTACGGCTGGAAGAACACCTGGCCGGGCAGGATGCCGCGGCCCTCGGCGCACCGCCCGGGCCCGCTGTTGTCCGCCATCTGGATGCACGCGACAGTCTGGAAGGTCACCGCCGAGTCGCACGCCGCGGGGGTGATGGTGGCGGTCACCATGTCGGTGCCCGCCACGTTGACGACGCTGGGTGCCGACAGCCGGTAGTTGCACGACTGCGGCGCCGCCGGCTCGGCCGCGGCGACCGCGGCGCTCGCACCGAGGATCAGGGTGGTGGTCGACAGAACCGTCAGCGTCCGGAACATCCCTGGATCGTAAGCCATCTCGGGCGGCCGCCGGCCGGGATCGGTGCCGGTCGCGGTCAGCGCGCGCCGAGCGCGCGCAGCATGCCCGCCGCCGCCCGCGGCCAGGTGAACTGTTCGGCGCGCCGGCGCGCGCTGCGGCGCCGCAGCGGTTCGGGCCGGGCCAACAGCGCGGCGACGGCGTGCGCGATGGCACGCGGGTCGTTGTCGGCGGTGGCGCCGCTGTCGGTGGTGAGGATCTCGGGCAGCGCCGAGGTGTTCGACACCACCGCCGGGGTGCCGCAGGCCAGGGCCTCCAGCGCGGCCAGCCCGAAGGTCTCGTGCGGACCGGGGGCGAGCGCGACGTCGGCGCTGGCCAGGATGGCGGCCACGGTGTCGCGGCACCCGATGTAGCCGGTGAAGTGGACGGGCAGCCGCGCCGCCTGACGCTGCAACCGGGCTCGCAACGGCCCCTCCCCCACCACCACCAGCCTGGCGTCGAGGCCCCAATACCGGAGTGCAGCAACCGAATCGATGCTTCGGTGAACATGCTTTTCCACCGACAGTCGCCCGCAGTGCACCAGCAGCGGCTGATCGAGGCGGGCCCAGCGCTGCCGCAGGGTCACCGACCGCCGGCTGGGGTGGAACTGGTCGAGGTCGACACCGAGGGGCACCGTCGCGAGGTTGGTGGCCCCGATGCGGTCGAACTCCGCGCGGGCGAAGCCGGTGGTGCACACGACGGCGTCGTAGTCGGCCGCGGTGCGGCGGTTGGCGGCGTCGGCCACCGCCCGGGCCCAGCGTGCCGGAAGTACCTGTCCGACAAGGCGATCGAGTCGTTCATGGGAGATCATCACGGTCGCGACGCGGTGCCTGCGACCCCAGCGGCCCAACGAACGCAGCGTCAGCCGGTCCGACACCTCGAGCGCATCCGGGCGCAGCTGCTCGAGCAGTGCGGTCACCGGTCGCGGCAGCACCGCCCGGTAGCCCCCGGTGAACGGGATCAGCCGGGCCGGCAGCGATATCCGGATCACCCCAGTGGGCAGTCGCGTGGTCTCCGCGCGGCGGCCCGGCACCAGCAGGTACACGGTGTGCCCGGCCGCGCAGTACTCGGCGCCCAGCCGGTCCACCGCGGTGCGCAGGCCCCCGGAGCGTGGACCGTAGAAGTTCGCCACCTGCACCACCTGCATGGCTGCATCAGATCCCGTGCGGGTGTGCGGGCGGCAACGCCGGGCGGGCCAGTCGCCGAACAGCCGGTGTCCGGCGGGCGGCCTACCCGACGTGGGTGGCCAGCCAGTCCAGGGTGCGCCGCCACGCGTCAGCGGCGGCGGCCGGGTCGTAACGGTCGCCGGTGTCGTTGAAGAAGGCGTGGTTGGCGCCGGGTTCGGTGACCAGCTCGTGGACCAGACCGGCCCGGTCGAGCGCGGCTCGGGCGACCGGCTCGGTCGCGTTGACCCGCTGGTCGAGTTCCCCGTAGAAGCCCAGCACCGCGACGTCGCTGGAGCCGGCGAAGTCCGGGTCGTCGGGGGTGGGCCCGTAGAACGGGAACGCCGCGGCCAGCTCGGGCGCCCCGCTGGCGAGCAGCCGCCACACCAGCCCGCCGCCCATGCAGAACCCGATGGCCGCCACCTCGAGCCCGGGGGTCCGGTTCTGCACCTCGGCGATGCCGGATTTCAGGTCGGCCACCATGGCCTCGGGGGGCCGTGCCCCCAGCGCGGCGGTGGCCTCGGCCGGGTCGGCGAACGTCGCGGTGCCGCCGCGCTCGGAGAGCAGGTCGATGGCCAGGCTCGAGTAGCCCGCACCGGCCAGCCGGCCCGCCACCGAACGGACCCAGTCGTTGAGGCCCTTGTTCTCGTGGATGACCAGGATGCCGCCCCGCGGCTCGGGCGCCTCGGCCCACGCGCCCTGCAGCTCGCCCGCGGGGCCCGCCCAGGTGACCGGCGCGGTGGACAGCGCGGCGTCCATGCCCGGCGGCGGCCCGGTCGGGGACGGGGAGGGGGATTGCGGCGCGGACTCCGGAGGGGATTGCGGTGCCGCCGGCGACGACGTGGCGGCCTCCTCCTGGCGGTTCTGGCTGCACGCCGCGATCAGTGCCGCCCCGGCGGCGGTGCTCAACCCCAGCAGGCCCAGCCGGCGCAGGGCCTCGCGGCGCGACATCAGGCCGTCGACGTGGTCGGTGGCGATCTCTTCTGCGATGTAGCGCTGCAGCGGCGTCACCCTGTCGATTATGCGCCGGATGTCCAGGCCACCCCAGGCTGTAGACACATGCAGAAATCTGTTAACCGATTTCGTTGACAGCCGTCGATGCGCGCTGTTCGATGAAGTGCTGTGAGCAGCGATGTGACCTACGACACGATCATCCGCGGTGGGCGCTGGTTCGACGGCACCGGTGCCCCGTCGGCGATCCGCACCATCGGCATCCGCAACGGTCACGTGGCCGCGATCGTCGACGGCGACCTCGACGGCACCGGCTGCCCGCAGGTGATCGACGCCCAGGGCAAATGGGTGCTGCCCGGCATGCTGGACATCCACACCCATTACGACGTCGAGGTGCTGGTCGGCCCGGCGCTGACCGAGTCGTTGCGCCACGGCGTCACCACGGTGATGCTGGGTTCGTGCTCGCTGTCGACCGTGTACGTCGACGCGGTCGACGCCGGCGACATCTTCGGCCGCGTCGAGGCCATCCCCCGCGAACACGTCATCGGCGCCGTCGCCCGGCACAAGAGCTGGCGCACCGGCGAGGAGTACATCGCCGCGCTGGAGGCGCGCCCCCTCGGACCCAACGTCGCGGCCTTCCTCGGGCACTCCGACATCCGGGCGGCCACCATGGGACTGGATCGCGCCACCCGCTCCGACCAGCGGCCCACCCGCGCCGAGCAGACCCGCATGGAGCGCATGCTCATCGAGGCGCTGCGCGCCGGATTCGTCGGGATGTCCTCACAGCAGCTGCTTTTCGACAAACTGGACGGCGAGGTGTGTAGGTCGCGGACGCTGCCGTCGACCTACGCCAAGGCCCGCGAGCTGCGCAGGCTGAAGTCGCTGCTGCGCCGCTCCGGGCGGGTGCTGCAGTCCGGACCGGACATCCAGAACCCGCTGAACCTGGCCTCGCAGCTGGCCCAGTCGCTGGGCATCGTGCGCAACCCACTCAAGACCAGCCTGCTCTCGGCGGCCGACGTGAAAGCCAACCCGTACGCCGTGGCGATGATGGGACCCGTTGCGCGACTGGTCAATCGGCTCGGCGGCAACTTCCGCTGGCAGCACCTGCCGGTGCCGTTCGAGGTATACGCCGACGGCATCGACCTGGTGATCTTCGAGGAGTTCAGCGCCGGCGCCGCCGCACTGCACCTGCGCGAGGAGGTGGAACGCGACGACCTGCTGCGCGACGAGGCCTACCGGCGCCAGTTCCGCAAGGAGTACGAGAGCAAGTGGGGGGTACGGGTCTGGCACCGCGACTTCTTCGACGCCGAGATCGTGGAGTGCCCCGATGCGTCGGTGATCGGGAAGTCCTTCGGCGCGGTGGGCCGCGACCGCGGCGGCCTGCACCCGGTGGACGCCTTCCTTGACCTGGTGGTCGAACACGGCCGCGCGCTGCGCTGGCGCACCACCATCTCCAACCACCGCCCGGAGGTGCTGAAGAAGCTGGCCCGCGATCCCGGTGTGCAGATGGGCTTCTCCGACGCCGGCGCACACCTGCGCAACATGGCGTTCTACAACATGGGACTGCGGCTGTTGCGCCACGTCCGGGATGCCGAGCGGGACGGCAGGCCGTTCATGACCGTCGAACAGGCCGTGCACCGGCTCACCGGTGAACTGGCCGACTGGTACCGCCTCGACGCCGGGCACCTGCGTGTCGGCGACCGCGCCGACGTGGTGGTGGTCGATCCGCAGCGGCTGGATTCCACGCTGGACCGCTACGCCGAGGAGCCGGTCCCGCAGTACGGCGGACTGTCCCGGATGGTCAACCGTAACGACGACACCGTCACCGCGGTGTTCGTCGGTGGCAGGGCGGTGTTCCGCGACGGCCGGCCCACCGAGCTACTCGGCACCCAGCGCACCGGGCGGTTCCTGCGCGCGGCGCACCGGGCGCCCGCGATGGCCGCCCCCGACGGCGAACTGGCCCATGCCGGTTGAGCCCGACGGCGCCGCGGCCGAGGCCACCGTCACCGGCATGTGGGAGGCGCTGTCGCGGCGCGACTGGGACACCGTGGCGGCGCACCTGTCGCCCGACTGCATCTACCTGGACGTGCCGATCGGGCCGACGGCGGCCGCCCGCGGACCCGCCGACATCGTCAAGCGCTTGAAGATCGGCCTGGCACCGCTGGCCGATTACCGCAACTTCCCCGGCCTGATGGTCAGCAACGGCAGTGACGTCATGTACGAACATCGCGAGGAATGGCACTGGCCCACAGGGGAATCCGCCGTCCTGCCGTTCGTCACCGTGCACCGGGTGCACGACGGGGCGATCACGCTGTGGAAGGACTACTGGGACATGGCGGCGCTGACCAACCACGCACCGCCCACCTGGCTGCAGGACTTCGCCACCGCCGACATGTCCTGGGTGTTCGACGCGACCGGCCTGGCGTGAGTCAGCCCGGAAGGCCGTAGACCCGCCGGGCGTTCCCCTGGGCGATCAGCCCAGCCACCCGGATCGCGTCGGGCTCGCTCCATTCGCCGGCGTCGACGAAGCGCCTCAGCGCGGCCGCGATGCCGGACCGCCACAGCACCGCCCCGAGGTAGTGCAGCTCCGCGGGCCCGAACCCGTCCGAGGAGTACAGGATCTTGCGGAACGGGGCCAACTCCAGCAGGCGCGCGATGAAGTCCGCCGACCGGGCCCCGAGGTAGTTGACGGCCAGCCCGCCGTCGAGGTAGACGTTGTTGAACGCCTGTGCCAGATACCCGGCTTCGCGCTCGTAGGGGTAGCAGTGCAGCAGCATCACCGGGGTGTCGCCACTGGCCCGCAGGAAGTCCAACAGGTGAATCGGGTTGGCGGCGTGCAGATCACAGTCGCGGTCACCGAAGCCGACGTGCAGCTGCAGCGGCTTGCCCAGGCGCAGCGCCCGGTGCAGCCCGAAGCGCAACAGCACCCGATCGGTCAACCGGGTGCCGCCGGTGTCGCGCCAGCGGGCGGCCGCCTCGGCGACCTGCGCCGGCGCCGGCTCGGTCAGGTCGCCGACGAACCCGCCGCGGTAGGCCAGGATGGACTTGGTGGCCACCGCGGTGCGGGTCCGCCGCCACAGCTCGTCGTCGAACGCGTCGGCGTAGTCCCCGGACGCTGCGGCCGCGGCCTCGGCGATCTGCTCCAGCCGGACCACTTCGTGCACGGCGCCGGCACCCAGCCCGGCCAGCTCTCCGAGATCGGCCACCCCATCGGAGAATCCGGTGTCGACGAGCCAGTCGCTGACGTAGGCGTCGACCAGGAACTGGTGGGCGAGATCGTCCTCGGCGACGGTGCACCGCCTGGCCCAGTAGGTGTCCGCATCGGCGTGCCGGTCCAGGCCCAGCACCGGGGCACAGTGCGCACGGACGGCGAACCCGAGCTGGGTGTCGAAGGCGGAGTCGAACGCGGCCAGCGCTTCGGTGTTGGCTTCGTTGAGCGCGTTCTCGAAGCGGGACCGGTCCACCGGGTCCAGCCAGCACCCGTGCACGTGGTGGTCGACCAGCGGTAGCGACTCGACGTACTCGCGCAGGGCGCTCACTCACACGCTCCAGGCCAGCCGGAACCGGTCGGCCAGCGCCTCGGGTGCCAGATCTGCGTAGTTGTCGTGTTCATAGCGGCGCACCGCGACCACCGAGTCGACGATCTCGTCGCCGAGAATGCTTCGCAGCAGCGCAGATCCGGCCAGCTTGTCGAGCACCTCGAGCTGGTCGGTCGGCATCACACCGACGCCGGCCTGCGCCCGCTGTTCGTCGGTCAACGCCGACGGGTCGACGGCGACCTGCCCGGGCAGCCTCGCTTCCCGGGTGATCCCGTCGAGCGCCAGCCCGAGGATGGCCGCCGTCGCCAGGTACGGGTTGGCCGACGGGTCGACGACCTTGACCTCGACGTTGGCGCCGCGGGGGTTGGCCGGCCCGGCGGGCAGGAAACGCACTGCGGCTTCCCGGTTCTCGGTGCCCCAGCAGATATAGGCGCCCGCCCAGGACCGGGGCTGCATGCGCAGCCCGGACAGCACCGATCCGCACAGCACGCCCTGGGCCTCGGTGATCCCGCCGAGCACCCCGGCCACCGCGGCGGCACCGTCCGGGGTCATCCCGGCCGGCCCGTCACCGGCGGCGAACAGCGGGACACCCGCGCGCATCAGCGAGAAGTGTTGATGCGCACCACAACCCACGCTCCCTGCGAACGGGACCGGGGACAGCGCGGCCCGCAGGCCGTAGTGCCGGGCGGTGCGGCCGACGATGATGCGCAGCAGCGCCAGGTGATCGGCGGCCAGCACCGGCGGCTGCGGAGCCAGCGAGATCTCGAACTGGTTGCCGCCATACTCGGGGTGGAACTGTTCCAGCGCCAACCCGGACGCGGTGGCCGCGGCGGTGACGTCGCGGACGAAACCCTCGTACTCGAGCACCCCGGCCAGACCGTACTGGGCCCACAGGTGCGTCGGCAGCGCCGACCCGTCCGGACCCACCAGGACGAACTCCATCTCGTGGCCCACCAGCGCCTCGATCCCGACCTCGGCGAGGCGGGACTGCACCCGGGCCAGCGCGCCGCGCGCGCAGTGCGGATCCGGCGTGCCGTCCTGGTTGAAGAACCAGCCGGGCGCCCAGGCCAGCCCGTCACCGAGGATGCGCAGCGCGGACAGGTCGATGCGGATGCGCTGGTCGCCCACCACGCCGGTGGACTCGCCGAACACGATGCCGGCCTGGTCGATGGCGAAGACGTGCCACACCGGGCTGGCGCCCAGCCCCGGGTCGGCGAACGCCCCCATCCGCCGCAGCGGAACGGTCTTGGCGTGCATCAGTCCGGCGAGGTTGACGACGGAGCCGATCAGGGTGCTGACCCCTTCGGATTCGAGCTGGGCGATGCCCGTCGCGGCGAGCGGTGTGGCAGCCATAGGCGCCATTGTGCCGGGGGTGGTGTCCGCTGCACAGCGGATCCCCCAGCGGTCTACAGCGTGATCTTGCAGGCCTGGCCGATGTCCAGGGTGCGCAGCATGCGCCCCATCCCCACCCACATGGCGCACGAGATCGCCAGGTCGGTCAGCAACTCGTCGCTGAAATGCTGGGCGGCACGCTCCCAGAAGTCCTCGTCGTCACGCAGCGCGGTGTGGTCGGCGGCGAACCGGTGGGCGAACTCCATCGCGATGCGTTCGGTGTCGCTGTAGCCCGGCCAGGTCCGCCATTCGGTGGCGTGGTCGTAGAACTCCTCGTCCAGGCCGCTGGCCGCGCCGTCGGCGTCCCGGGTGTTCTGGCACACCACGCACTCGTTGGCGTGCGCGATCACGATGCGCGCCGCCTCCCGGACCCGCAGCGGTAGCCGGCCCTTGGTGTAGACGGCCTGGGTGAAGTTCGCCATCGCGGCGCCCAGGTCCGGCGACTTCACCGCGAACGCGGTCACGTCGTCGTCGGCGAAGTCTCCGATTCGGCTCATGAGCGCATCGTAGCCCCGCACCCAGACAAACTGTAACGTGTTTCACTTTTTGGCCGCGGCGAGTTCGGCCCGGTCGTCATCCCAATCCCGTTGCACCAGCAGCCGCTGCGCGACGCGCTCCAGCGCCGCTTCGACGTCGCGGCGGTCCGGCCGCCCCTCGAACGTCGGCGAGGCCGCCAGCTTCTCCACGATCCGGCCGGCCAGCGCCGACGTCGCCGCGGTCACCTGCTGGGCGCCGGACTGCGTCAACCACAACCGGTCCCCCGTGCGCAGCGCGTGCCCGCAGGCCACCAGCCGGTCGAACGTCGGCGCCAGCACCTCCGCGGGAACCCGCAGCCGCTCGGCGATCTCGGTCAGCCGCGCGGACCCGAAAACCTGGCTCTGGCGGTAGATCTGGATCAGCGCCCACAACAGTGCCACATCGGACTCGCAGCCGTGCCGGCCGGCGATGGTGCGCAGCCGGATCTCCGGGGAATGCCGCACCAGCCGGCCCACCGCGGTCTCGAGCATCTGCTCCGGCGACTCGGTGGCGGGCATGCCGAACCCTTCGCCCATGTCCACCGCCGCCCCGGCCTCCATCTCGCGCAGGGGCACCTCCTTGAGCGTCAACGCCACCAGGAAACCGACCGCGGCCACCGGCGCCGCGCACAGGAACACCAGGCCCAGCGAGTCGGAGTAGGCCGCCACGATCGGTGCGGCCACCTGCGCGGGCAGCTCGTGCAACACCTGCGGAGACTGCGCCGCCTGCGGCGGTGCGCCCGAGGCGGCCAGCGCGGCGACCACCCGGTCGTCCAGGAAGTTCGCGAACAGCGAGCCGAAAATGGCTGCACCGAAGGAGCTTCCGATGGTGCGGAAGAACGTCACCCCCGATGTCGCGACGCCCAGATCGGCAAAGCTGGCCGTGCTCTGCACGATCAGGACCAGCACCTGCATGCACAGCCCGATGCCGGCGCCGAGGACGAACAGATAGCCGCTCTGCAGCGGCAACGGGGTGGTGGCGTCCATCCGGGACAGCAGCACGAACCCCAGCACCATCACCGCGGTCCCCGCCACCGGGAAGATCTTGTACCGGCCGGTGCGGCTGACCAGGACACCGCTGCCCATCGAGGTCAGCAGCAACCCGGCCACCATCGGCAGCGTGCGCAGCCCCGACTCCGTTGCCGACACGCCGTCGACGAACTGCATGAACGTCGGCAGGAACGTCAGCGCACCCAGCATCGCGAACCCGACGATGAAGCTCAGCACACAGCACACGGTGAACACCGGGCTGGCGAACAGCCGGATCGGCAGGATCGGTTCGGCCGCACGCAGTTCGACGCGGACGAACGCGGCCACGGCCACCACCGAGCCGACGAACAACCCGATGATCATCGGCGACGACCACGCGTAGGTGCTGCCGCCCCAACTGGTGGCCAGCGTCAGCCCGGACGCACCCAGTCCGATCAACACGATGCCGGCGTAGTCGATGGCCGGCCTGCTGCGCTGCCCGAGCGCGGGTATCGCGGCAATCGCCACTGCGAACACCACGACCGCGATGGGCACGTTGATCCAGAACGCCCAGCGCCAGCTCAGGTGGTCGGTGAAGTAGCCGCCGAGCAGCGGGCCGACGACGGTCGTCACGCCGAACACCGCACCGAGGGCGCCCTGGTAGCGGCCGCGGTCGCGCAGCGGGATGACCTCGCCGATCAGCGCCGTCGCGGTCACCATGATGGCGCCGCCGCCG
Source organism: Mycolicibacterium sp. (assembly GCA_050250295.1). GTDB lineage: Bacteria > Actinomycetota > Actinomycetes > Mycobacteriales > Mycobacteriaceae > Mycobacterium. The sequence goes on along the minus strand of JBFWOX010000038.1, from coordinate 10,579 downwards.
ATGCCCTGCAGCGCGCGCGAGCCGACCAGCATCGTCATCGACGACGAGATGCCGCACAGCACCGAGCCGCCGAGGAAGAACACGATGGCCGCCGCGAACACCGTCTTGCGGCCGAACAGGTCACCGATCTTGCCGACGACCGCGGTGACGATCGTCGACGCCAGCAGATAGCTGGTGACCACCCAGGACTGGTGACCGGCGCCGCCCAGGTCGGCGACCACCGTCGGCAGAGCTGTCGCCACGATGGTCTGGTCCAGGGCGGCGAGCAGCATGCCGAGCACGACCGCGACGAAGATCAGGTTCCGCCGTTGCGGGCTGACCGGCGCGGGCTCGGTGGGTGCGGTTTCCGTCGGGGCCGTCATACCTTCCTTCCCTGGGCGACCGGACACTCCCTGTATCGTTAGACGACCTAGGAAAGGTTACGGCGCCCGGGAAGGACTTTCCCGCGAACGCGGTGCGAACCGTTATCCGGGCGGGCGGGACACGCACTGGGCCAGGTACAGCTCCTCGCCCAGCTTGTTCATCAGCTCGAGTTGAGTCTCGAGGTAGTCGATGTGCAGTTCCTCGTCGGCCAGGATCTTCTCCAGCAGGGTCGCCGAAGTGGCGTCCTGCTTCTCGCGGCACATGATGACGCCCGGTTTGAGCCGCGCCACCACCTCGTACTCGATGGCCAGGTCGGCCTCGAACTGCTCGCGGACGGTCTGGCCGACGCGCAGCGAGAACAGCCGCTGATAGTTGGGCAGGCCGTCCAGAATGAGGATCCGGTCGGTGATGTGTTCGGCGTGAACCATTTCTTCGAATGATTCTTTGCGGGTGTGTTCCGCCAATTCGGTGAAGCCCCAATTGTCCTGCATCTTCGAATGCAGGAAGTACTGGTTGATCGCCGTCAATTCGCTCGTCAATTGCTCGTTGAGCAATTTCAGAACATCGGGATCCCCTTGCATGTTCGCTCCTAAACACCTTGCGGCTGGTCGGCTGCGCTATCTCCACGGGCTGTGTGCGAGCACTTCCAATCTAGTGCACAGCTACCCCGAAAAGCGCGCGGAAAACCGTGTGGAGCGGCTGTTTTCGGGTCCGGGAGGCACGGTTCCGAGCACCGGACGCCCAGATCGAAGGCCTAGTCTGGACTGCCTAGGCTAAGTAAGGTTAGACTGCGCTAACTGTCCGGACCGGCTGAGGTAGGCAAGGGTAACCATGGGTGAGTACGAATTGCACTCATTCATTCTTGCCTGCGATTTTCGCGTCGACGACACCGCCGCGATGTGGGAATGGCTGACCAAACATCGGCAGGGCCTTTCGGATATCGGGGCCCATCACGTGGTGTTGTACGAATCGATTTGGGAGCCGCGCCGCGTTTTGGTGACCATCGGGATCAGGCACCCGCAATCCATTCGTGACGTACTGCGGTCGCCGGCGATTTTCGAATGGTTCAACATCTCGGGCGCCGCGGACATCCCCCCGATCTTCGGCGGTGAGGTGGTCGAGAAGATCGACCTGCACTCCGGCAGCCCCGAGCGCCCGCCCGGCGACGTCGTGCTCGGCGTGATGACCTCGGTCGAGGACGTGGCCGCGCTGATGGTCAAGGTGCACGACGGGCTGGACCGGTTCCAGCGCGGCGGGGTGCGCCAGGTCTGGGTGTACCGCGCGCTCGACGACGGCCACGAAGTGCTGATCCTGCAGCAGCTCGCCGACGAGGCCAGCGCGCGGCAGTGGATCGAGCACCCCGATGCCGCCGCCGAGTGGATGACCAACGCCGGACTGGGCCCCTACCCCAGCCGGTTCGTCGGCCGGTTGACCCATCTGATGACCGTGGACCAGCAGGGATAGCGGGGCCCGATGTTTGTCTGTCTGTGCACCGGAACCACCAGCCATGTGGTCAGCGAAGCGGTGGCCAACGGTGCGCGGACGTCCAAACAGATCACCGAGGTGTGCGGTGCCGGCGGCGACTGCGGCCGGTGCCGGCGCACCCTGCGCGCCATCATCGCCGCCCACGCGGAGATCGCCGACTGCCAAGCCGAGTGCCCCAAGGAGCGGGTCAGCCCTTCGGTCGGCCGGTGAACTCCGCCAGCGCAGCGGCATTGGCCGCGGCCCCCATCAACTCGACGAAGTAGGCGTTCTCCCGTTCGGTCGCGGCCTCGATGCCGGCGCGATACGGCTCGGTGATGGTCCGCTTGACCGCCACCAGGCTGGCGATCGGACGCCCCGCCAGGATCTCGGCGTGCCTGCGGGCCTCGGCCAACAGGTCCTCGGGCGGGCAGACCTTCCACGCGATGCCCATCCGCAGCGCCTCGTCGGCGTCCACCCATTCCGAGGACAGCAGCATCCAGGCCGCGTTCTGCCTGCCGATCAGCCGCGGCAGCAGGTAGGACGACGCCGCCTCGGGCGCCACGCCGAGGCTGGTGAACGGGCATTTCAGCCGGGCGGTGGTCGACATGAACACCAGGTCGGCGTAGCCCAGCAGCGTGGTGCCGATGCCGACGCCGAGGCCGTTGACCGCGCAGATCAACGGCTTGGGCAGCGCGGCGAGCGCGGCGACCAGGTCGGGGAAGTGGCTGGGCTGGTCGGCTAGCGCCGGGTCGGTGATCCGGGCCTGCATCTCCTTGAGGTCGTTGCCGGCGCTGAAGGCGCGCCCGGCGCCGGTGAGCAGCACCACCGCGACGTCGGGGTCCTCGGCGGCCTCGCGCAGCGCGGTGGCGGTGGCCAGGTAGAGCTCCTCGTTGAACGCGTTGAGCGCTTCGGGCCGGTTCAGGGTCAGGGTGCGGACCTTGTCCGCGTCGCTGATCTGCAGGGTCACCGCTGCAGCGTATCGGCCGGGGTGAACGGGGAACGGAACTCGTAGCGGCTCGTGGGCACGGTGTCGACGTCGCGGTTGGCGCCGAACGCCGCCGTGCTGGTCACCATCCGGCCCATCCGGTCGCGCAGGTCGTCCTCGTCGGCGGCATCGAAGAACGCGAACAGATCCGTGGTGGCCGCCAGCGGGAACAACTCCTCGACGATCGCCGCGATCGGGGGCGCACCGTCGGTCAGGGCGCGCACCACCGCGTTCTGGGTGTAGCCGAAGGTCGACTGGGTCCCGATCGCCACCGGGGTGTGGTCGATGTGCCATCGGGTCCGCCACGTCACCTCGTCGAGGTCCTCGGGACGGCGCAGCAGCGCGACGTTGGCGAAGCCCGCGGTGCGCTCCCCCGCCGGTGTGCTCGGCGGCGGCAGCGGCACCGACTCGGTCACCAGATATGCCGCCAGGTCATCACAGTGCTGGGCCAATAGCCTTGTCGCCGTGGCGATCTGGCTGCCGTAGCTCTGCTGGGTCCAGATGCCGACGATCGCGATGACCGGCGGGTCCAGCGTGGTGAGCGTCATCAGCGAATCGGTGACGGCCGCATCGCGCACGTTGACGGTGAGCCCGGGAACACCGGTGTCCAGCAGGCTCTCGGCGACCTCGGTGCGCAGTCGCGTGCACCACTGCTCGTCGCCCGGTGTCCCGCGCAGCGCGATCATGACTTTCTCCACCGGCCGAACATAGCCGGGCCCGGCCTATCCCTCTGCCGAGATTGCGTCCACGCAGGAGAAGTGCGAGTGGGGGCCTGCTGGAATGCAATTTCGGCGGGGATCAGGCGGGGGCCGGGCCGGTCAGCAGGTTCTGGATCATCGGGCCGGCCCACGCGATGACCTGCTCATGGCTCATCGCCTTGGCTGCCGGGGCCTCGAGCACGTAGCGGGTGGTGGCCATGCCGATCACCAGCGAGCCGATCAACGCCGCCCGCGGGCCGGGGTTGTCGGGCACCACGGCGGCGATCGTCGGGGCCACCTGCGTGGCGAACACTCCGCGCATGGTCTCGGCGGCCTCGGCGCTGGTCATCGCCGCGCGCAGCAGCGCGACGAACGTGGTGTCGGCCTCCCACACCGCGAAGAACCGGTCCAGCATGGCGTCGGCCATCCGGTCGGGCTCGACGGTGCGCAGGTCGGGCAGGTCGATGGTGAACTCCGCGGCCGTGGCGAACAACTGCTGCTTGTTGCCGAAATAGCGGATGACCAGCGCGGCGTCCACCCCGACGTCGGCGGCGATGGCCCGCAGCGTGGTTCGTTCGTAGCCGTCGCGGCCGAACCGCGCCCGCGCGGCGGCCAGGATGTCCGCCCGCGTTCCCTCGGCGTTGCGTACCCGTGCTCCAGCGACCATGGCCAACACAATAGTCATCGTCTGTTGACTTTTTCGGAGGAGGGTCTACGTTGTAAGTCAACAAGCGTTGACATTAGTCGAGAGGAGCCGGCCATGGCCGAGTCGAACATCCCGGTGCTGATCGTCGGAGCCGGGCCCACCGGACTGACCGCGGCGATGGAGCTGTCCCGGATGGGCGTCGACGTCCGCATCGTCGATCGCGCCGCGCAGCCGGCCCCCGAATCGCGGGCGCTGGCCGTGCAGGCGCGCACCCTCGAGCTGCTGGGCGCGCGAGGCGTTGGCGACACCATGCTGGCCCTGGGTAACCGGGCCCACACCGCCGCGCTGTACGCCCGGGGCCGCAAGTTGGCGCCGATCGAATTGCACCGCATGCCAAGCGATGTCAACTTCATCCTGATGCTCGCCCAGTCCGAGACCGAACGGCTGCTGGCCGAGCAGCTGGCCGAGCAAGGTGTCAAGGTGGAACGCGGGATCGAGGTGACCTCGATCGCCGTCGATGACCCCGCCCGGGTGCAGGTGACGCTGCGCACCGGCGAGGGCACCGAGGAGACGGTGACCGCCGCCTACGTCATCGCCGCCGACGGCCCGCACAGCACGCTGCGCAAGTCGCTGGGCATGGACTTTCCCGGCCGGACGCTGCCGCTGAACTACGTGCTCGCCGACCTGTACATCGAGGCCGACCTGCCGCACGACCAGGTGTCGATCTTCCTGGGCAGCCCGGGCTTCGTGGCCGTGTTCCCGATGGGCGGCGGCCGGTTCCGGCTGATGGCGACCGACCCCCAGCACTGGACCCCCGAACGTCGCGAGCCGGCGATCGAGGACGTCCAGCGCCTCTACGACGCGACCGTGCACATCCCCGCGCGGCTGCACACCATGAACTGGAGTTCACGATTCCGGATCAACAGCAGGCACATGCGCACGCTGCGGGCCGGGCGGGTGTTCTTCGGCGGCGACGCCGCCCACGTGCACAGCCCCGCGGGCGGGCAGGGCATGAACCTCGGCATCCAGGACATGGTCAACCTGTCCTGGAAGCTCGCCATGGTCCTCGACGGGCGCGCGAAACCCGAACTGCTGGATACCTTCAGCTCCGAACGCCTCCCAGCCATCCGGACCGTCGTGCGGTTCACCGAGATCGGCACCCGAATCTTCAACTCCACCAACCCGATCGTGCACGCCCTGCGGATCCGGGTGGCGCCGCGGATGCTGGCGCGCGACCGCGTCCAGGACAGGGCGGCGTCGATGTTCGGCCAGCTGGTGGCCGACTACCGCGCGGATGCGCTGGCCGAGAACGCCGGCGGCATCGACGGTCTGCGGCCCGGCGACCGGGTGCCCGACATCGACCCCGGCACGCTGGATCTGAACGCGCTGACGCTGTTCGTCGGCGACGGCGCCGACGACGTCGCCGACCTCGCGCACGGCTGGGCCGGGGTGGTCGCCATCCGCGCCGGGGTGTCGGCCGCGCCGGGGACCTGGCGGCTGGTCCGCCCGGACGGCTACCTCGCCGCCGCCGGCCGGGCCGGTGACGGGCCCGTGCTCGCGGGTTGGCTGCACCGCTGGTTCGTCCGGTCCCGGGCCTGAAGCGGGCCACCGACCCCGGGTGCGTCTCCTGCCTGATCCTGCTGTGACACAGCCGATTTCGTGATGACGACGATGGGCACTCAGATAGCCAAGCCGGGGCCGTCGATGCGGGGACGGGCAAATGTTCCTACCATGGTGTGTCATGGCCGCCCCGACAGAGGACCCGTCGCGGGTCGCGCTGCCCGCGACCCTGGTCGAAGTGGCCAGTCAGCGGGTGCGGGCGGCGATCCTCAGCGGTGAGCTCGTGCCCGGCCAGAAGATCATCGAGGAACAACTCTGCGCCGACTTCGGGTTCAGCAGGGCGCCGGTGCGCGAAGCACTGCGGGTGCTGACCCAGCAGGGGCTGGTCGAACACCTGCCCCGGCGCGGTTCCCGGGTCGCCGAATGGTCCCCCGCCGACATCCTGCAGTTGTTCGAGCTGCGCCACGTGCTCGAGCGCCACGCCGTCGAGAGCGCGCTGCCACTGCCCGACCCGGGGCAGGCGCTCGAGCCGGTGCGGACCGCGCTGGAACGCATGGACACCGCCGAGGACGCACTGGGCCGCGACGACGCGCACCGCGCGTTCCACGCGGCCGTCGTCGGGCTGGCCGAGAACCGCCAGCTAGACGTGACGCTGGAGCCGATCCTGCTGAAACTGCAGCTACCGATGGCCAAGAACCTGCGCGAGGAGGCCCGCCGCCACGCCAGCGTCGACGGCATCGAACGACACAAGGCGATCCTGGCCGCGCTCGAGACCAACGACCCCGCCGTCGTGGTGGAGGCGTTGCGCGGACACGGGCACCTGGACTATCTCGACCTGCAGGTCGACGAGAACTGACCCCGGCAACCCCGGGCTTCGCCGCAGCGCTAACACAAACGACACATAGCCGACGCAAGATCGCCATGATTCTGTCGACAATCGACAGACATGGCCGATGTACACGGACACCCCGCCGGGCCCTCGATAGGACCCTCCGTCGCCGAGATCCTCGCCTCCCACGCCGGCGGCACCGGGTCACCGACCAAGACCGCCGCCCGCGTCGCCGACGCCATCGCCGCCCGCGGAGACGACGGCACCTGGCTGTCCACCGTCCCCCGCGATCAGCTGATCGCCGCCGCCGAGGCCATCGAGAAGCGGCCCGGCGCCCGCACCCTGCCGCTCTACGGTGTGCCCTTCGGGGTCAAGGACAGCATCGACGTCGAGGGTGTGCCCACCACGTTGTCCTGCCCGGACTACGCCTACGTCGCGTCGGCCACCGCGCCCGCCGTGCAGAAGCTGCTCGACGCCGGCGCGCTGTACGTCGGCAAGACCAACCTCGACCAGTTCGCCACCGGGCTCAACGGCACTCGAACCCCGTACACCATCCCGCGCAGCGTGTACGGCGGCGAAATGATCTCGGGCGGTTCCAGTTCCGGCTCCGCGCTGGCCGTCGCGCTCGGGCAGGTGCCGTTCGCGGTCGCCACCGACACCGCCGGATCGGGCCGGGTGCCCGCCGCGCTCAACGGGGTCGTCGGCTTCAAACCCTCCCGCGGCCTGATCAGCACCGTCGGGCTGGTGCCCGCCTGCAAGTCCCTGGATTGCCTCAGCGTGATGGCCGGCTGCATCGACGACGTGGACCGCGTGCTCGACGTGATGGTCGGCCGCGACGACGCCGACCCGTGGTCGCGCGACCGCGGCCCGCGCTACGCCGGCACGCCGATCCGGGTCGGGCTGCCCCCGGAATCGGAGCTGGAGTTCTTCGGCGACGGCGAGATGCGCCGCGCCCACCTGGCCTTCCGCGGCCAGCTCGCCCGCGGCGTCACCGTCGTCGACGTCCCGCTGGCACCGTTCCTGGCCGCCGGGGCCCTGCTCTACCAGGGTCCCTGGGTGGCCGAGCGACTGGTCGAGTTCGGTGATTTCCTTGCCGCCCAACCGGAGTCGATCCACCCGGTAGTGCGCGAGATCCTGTGCGGCGGGCTGGAATACACCGCGGTGGACACCTTCGCCGCGCTGCAGCGGCTGCAGGAACTCAAGGCCGAGGTGGGCCGGCTGTGGCAGCAGATGGACGTGCTGGTGGTGCCGACCATCGGCACCACGTTCACCGTCGCCGAGGTGCAGGCCGCCCCGATCGACTGCAACACCGTGCTCGGCCACTACACCCACTTCGGGAACCTGCTCGATCTGCTCGGCGCCGCCGTGCCGCTCGGGGTGATCGCCGACGGGCGACCGTACAGCGCCATGCTGCTGGGCCCGGCGCTGCACGACGACACCGTCCTGCAGCTGGCCGCGCACATCCTCGACGAACCCCGGGCCCAGCGTGGGGCCCCGACCTCGCCCGCCAACGAACCCATCGCCGCCAAGGAGCGCCTGTGACAACCACACCCGAGACGATCGAGGTACCCGCCGAACCGTCCCCGTTCCCGATCGTGGCGGGCCGCACCGCGCTGATCGTCATCGACATGCAACGAGACTTCCTGCTGCCCGACGGATTCGGCGAGAGCCTGGGCAATGACGTCGACCAGCTGCTCAAGGTGGTGCCACCGCTGGCCGCGCTGATCGCCGCCGCCCGCGCCGCGGGAATCTTGGTCGTCCACACCCGCGAAGGGCACGAACCCGATCTGTCGGACTGCCCGCCGGCCAAGCTCAACCGCGGCGCCCCGGCCAAGCGCATCGGTGACCCGGGCAAGTACGGCCGCATCCTGATCCGCGGCGAGTACGGCCACGACATCGTCGACGAGCTGGCCCCCATCGACGGCGAGGTGGTGATCGACAAACCCGGCAAGGGCGCGTTCTACGCCACCGAGCTGTCGGAGGTGCTCGCCGAGGCCGGCATCACCCAGCTGCTCGTCACCGGCGTCACCACCGAGGTGTGCGTGCACACCACCACCAGGGAGGCCAACGACCGCGGATACGAGTGTCTGGTCGTATCCGATTGTGTCGGTTCGTATTTCCCGGAATTCCAGCGAGTCGGGCTGGAGATGATCAAGGCGCAGGGCGGCATCTTCGGCTGGGTCGCCGACACCGCCGCCGTCATCCCGGCACTGCAGCAGCTCACCACCATCCCCGCCTGAAAGAGAACCGATGAGCACCGACATCACCAACACCCCCGCCACTCCCCCGGCCGATCCAGCCGGCGAGAAACCGCTGACCGTCCCGTGGTGGACCCGTGGGGACACCAACGCGTTCTTCGGGCTGGGCTTCAACATCCTGGTCAATGTCTTGACCCTGACCGGGCTGATGATCGGGGTCATCGCGGTCCCGGCCGGTGACGTGCTGGGCACCGTGCTCCCGGCGCTCGGCGTCGCCCTGGTCCTGGGCAACCTCTATTACACGTTCCTGGCGCGTCGACTTGCCCGGCGGGAGAACCGATCCGACGTCACCGCACTGCCGTACGGGCCCAGCGTGCCGCACATGTTCATCGTGGTGTTCGTGGTGATGCTGCCGGTGTACCTGGCCACCGACGACCCGGTGCAGGCGTGGCAGGCCGGCCTGGCGTGGGCGTTCCTCATCGGCGTGATCGTCATGATCGGCGCGTTCGTCGGCCCCTACATCCGCAAGCTCACGCCGCGCGCGGCGATGCTCGGCACGCTGGCCGGCATCTCGATCACGTTCATCTCGATGCGGCCCGCCGCCCAGATGTGGGAGGTCGCCTGGATCGGCCTGCCGGTGCTGGCGATCATCCTGATCGGCTTCTTCACGAATGTGAAGCTGCCCGGCGGCATTCCGATCGGCCTGGTGGCGCTGCTGGTCGGTACCGCGATCGGCTGGGCCGGCGGCTACATGTCCGCGCCCGATGTCGGGCAGGCCTTCAGCGACATCGCCATCGGCATCCCCGACCTTCGCCTCGACATGCTGCTCAACGGCCTCGCCGATCTGGCCCCGCTGCTGGGCACCGCGATCCCGTTGGGCGTCTACAACTTCACCGAGGCGATGAGCAACGTCGAGAGCGCCGCGGCGGCCGGGGACAACTACAACCTGCGTAGCGTGCTGCTGGCCGACGGGGCCGGCGCCGTTGTCGGGTCGGCGTTCGGCTCGCCGTTCCCGCCGGCGGTCTACATCGGCCACCCCGGCTGGAAGGACGCCGGCGGGCGGGCCAGCTACTCGCTGGCCAGCGGTGCGGTGATCGGGATCTTCTGCTTCATCGGGCTTTTCGGTGTGCTGGCCGCGCTGCTGCCGGTACCCGCGATCGTGCCGATCCTGCTCTACATCGGCCTGCTGATCGGCGCGCAGGCCTTCCAGGCGGTGCCCCGGTTGCACGCCATCGCCGTCGTCGCGGCCCTGCTGCCCAACCTGGCGGAATGGGGCAAGACCCAGATCGACAACGCGCTCAACGCGGCCGGCACCACCGCGGCCGACGTCGGGCTGGAAGCCCTGAACGGCTCGGGGGTGGTCTACGAAGGGCTCAAGACCCTCGGGGAGGGGGCGGTGCTCGTCGGCCTCATCCTCGGCACGATGGTCACCTACATCCTGGAGAAGAAGTTCCTCTACGCCGCGATCGCGTCGGCGGTCGGTGCGGCGCTGTCGTTCATCGGGCTGATCCACGCGCCGGAGGTCGCCTGGGCGGCCAGCCCGCAAGTGGCGCTGGGTTACCTGTTCTTCGGCGCCGTGTGCGTGCTGTTCTGGTTCCTGCCCGGGGCGAAGGATCCGGTGGAGATCGACGAATCGGACGTGGTGGCCGGCCACTGAGTCGGAATCAAAGAGCGGCGCCCCTTGGTGGGGTGCCGCTCTTTTCGTGTGGTGGGTTAGCGGATGTCGAGGTAGTAGACGTGGCCGGTGACGGTCTGTTGGTAGGTGCGGTCGTTGCGGTGGTCTTGGATGGTGGAGCGGATGTCGCTGCCGCGGTTGATCCCGACGACGGAGGCTTG
>JBFWOX010000037.1:0-58014 GCA_050250295.1 Mycolicibacterium sp. | reverse complement strand
GGCCGTCGCGTTCGAACCACACCTCACAGGTCGCATCACAGGACAGATACCGGCGGTCGGCATCGGTGAGCACCGGGCCGACATGCAGGGCGGCGATGCGGTCTTTGACATCCAGATGCATCACCACGGTGGTGTGGTGTCCGTGCGGGCGGCGGGTGGCATCGGCATCCCAGCCGGCATCGATGAGGGAAAGGAAGGCGTCCAGGGTGGTCGGGAACGGGGCCCGGCACAGCTGCTCCTCATCGGTGCGATAACCCGGCGCCCCGTGACTGTCGGCGTCTTCGGGGATGTTCTGGTCGCGTTTCCACTGCGCGATCAACGCATCCCGGTGTGACTTCAATGCCGCCTCGAACTTCGCGGCCTCCGGATGGGCGAGTTTGATCCGCCAATACGCGAACTCGGCATCGGAATACCTGGTGATCGACCCGATCGGCTTCGGCAGCTCCGGATCCGGCTCATACGAACGACAATCCGGGTCGGTGTCGACGGCGGGATCGCCGCCGGCTTCGGAGTCCCCGTCGGCCTCCTGTTCGGGTTCCGGCTGGGGTTTGGGTTCCGGTTCGGGGCGCGGTTCCAGCTTGACCGCGGTGCGCAGCTGGCTCACCGACGCACTCTTCGCCAACAACGCATAGTGCGCATCCGAGCCCGCACCACCACGATCGGCGATCACCCCGACCTGATCCATCGACAACTGCCCCGCCCGCAATGCCGCGGTACAGATCGGGAATTCCTCCCACCGCTTGGCGATCGCCATGATCGTGCGCGCATTACCCGGTGACACCCCGGTCTTCCACGCGATCAACGCCCCCACCGAGCGCGCCCCGGTATGACCCCAAAACCCACCATGCTCGATCTCCGCAGCGATCTCCACGATCCGCCCATCGATCGCATTACGCTGCCCCGCCAACTCCGCCAACTCCCCATACAACTTCTGCAACCGCGCATCCGGCCCCACCGTGGTCAATGAGGTTGCGTTGGAAGACATAACACCATCGTGGCAGAGGGGTCCGACAAAGAACTCGAGCTCGGCTTCCGAGGTTTCCCGCTATCGCACAAGGACATTGGTTTGGGTAGCCCTTTGGGGATCACCCTGCACACGGGCACCGAGGGTCACGCCGACGCCTCCGCCAGGATCGGTGCCGATGCGAAAATGCCACTGTTTGCTTAGCGGTGCTCGATAGCTGCCGACTGTGTCGCGCAGAACAGGGCAAATCCACAACCGCCCTGCCGCCGCCCGGCCCTATAGGCTTGGCGATGTGTCCGAGGCGACCGCCGGTTGGCTGATGCTCGCTGCTGCCGCCCTGACCTTCGTGGTGGGCGGGGTATCTCGGCTGTTCATCGGCCGTCGCCGTGAGAGCAGGGCGGTCCGCCGGCTCGTGCACACCTTTCGCCGGACCGGCATCGCGAAGGTGCTGTTCGGCAGGTTCGAAGACGACGTCCTCGACGACGACGAACTCGACACCATGATCCTGATGCCCGCGATCGTCCTGTCCTGCGGCCTGTGCCTGACCGCACTGTTCCTGCTCGGCTACGACACGCTCGTCTGATTCACGGCTCCGCCGTGGTCGTCTGATTCACGGCTCCGCCGTGGTCGTCTGATTCACGGCTCCGCCGTGGTCGTCTGATTCACGGCTCTGCCGTGGTCGTCTGATTCACGGCTCAGGCCTGCGCCTGATCCACCGCCGCCCTGATCGGTCCCCGCCACACCGGCCCATGCCCCGGCAGCATCACCTCGGTGTCCAACAGTGCCAACGCCGACAGGCTGCGCCGGCACGCGGCCTCGTCGTGGTTGAACACCGACGGCAGCAGCTGCGGCCCGCGCCGCGACGACACCGGATGACCGGTCACCAGCGCGTCGCCGCTGACCAACACACCGTCCACCAGATACGAACAGTGCCCACCGGTATGCCCGGGAGTCGGGATCGACTTCGGCGCGCCCGGCAGCTGCGCGGCGATATCCTCGGTCAGCGGCAGGGCCGTCGGAATCCCCGCGTGCGTCAACGCGCCCCTGCCGATGATCGTCACCGACCACTTCAGCCATTTCGGCTGCCACGCGTGCGCGGCCACCTGCAGCGGCGAGGCCTGCTCCAGGTACTCCCGCTTGGCATGCCCCACCTCGTCGGCATGGCAGTACACCGGGGTGCCGTGGTTCTCGGCGAACCAGATCGCCGTGCCGAAATGGTCGATGTGCGCGTGCGTCAACAGGATCGCGCGGACGTCGGCAGCCCCGAACCCGAGACCGCTCAGCGATCCGATCACGTCGGTGCGGTCGCCGGGATAGCCGGCATCGATGAGGATGACACCGGCATCCCCCGCCACCACAGTCCAGTTGACGAGGTCGGTCTGGGCGAAGTGCACACGGTCGGTGACGGCCGTGAGGAGGGGAGCCATGAGGCGAGTGTAGAAAGTACTGCAGGCGCACGTGAGGAGCAGGGAAGACAGATGGCTGAACTCAAACTGGGATACAAGGCCTCGGCGGAACAGTTCGCACCGCGCGAGCTCGTCGAGTTGGCGGTGGCGGCCGAGGAGCACGGCATGGACAGTGCCACGGTCAGCGACCACTTCCAGCCGTGGCGGCACGAGGGTGGCCACGCCCCCTTTTCGTTGGCCTGGATGACCGCGGTGGGCGAGCGCACCAAGCGCCTGCAGCTTGGCACCTCGGTGCTGACCCCGACGTTCCGGTACAACCCGGCCGTCATCGCGCAGGCGTTCGCGACCATGGGATGCCTGTATCCGGACCGGATCTTCCTCGGGGTGGGCACCGGTGAGGCGCTCAACGAGATCGCCACCGGCTACGAGGGCGAATGGCCGGAGTTCAAGGAGCGCTACGCGCGGCTGCGCGAATCGGTGCGGCTGATGCGTGAGCTGTGGCTCGGTGACCGCGTCGATTTCGAGGGCGAGTACTACAAGACCAAGGGTGCCTCGATCTACGACGTGCCGGAGGGCGGCATCCCCATCTACATCGCCGCTGGCGGCCCGCAGGTGGCCAAGTACGCCGGCCGCGCCGGTGACGGCTTCATCTGCACCTCGGGCAAGGGCGAGGAGCTCTACAAGGAGAAGCTGATCCCGGCCATGCGCGAGGGCGCCGAGGCCGCCGGCAAGAACCCCGACGACGTCGACCGGATGATCGAGATCAAGATCTCCTACGACACCGATCCGGATCTCGCGCTGGAGAACACCCGGTTCTGGGCGCCGCTTTCGCTGACCGCTGAGCAGAAGCACAGCATCGACGACCCGATCGAGATGGAGAAGGCCGCCGACGCGCTGCCCATCGAGCAGGTCGCCAAGCGCTGGATCGTGGCTTCCGATCCCGACGAGGCCGTCGCCAAGGTCAAGGACTACGTGGACTGGGGCCTGAACCACCTGGTGTTCCACGCACCCGGCCACGACCAGCGCCGGTTCCTCGAACTGTTCCAGCGCGATCTGGAGCCGAGGCTGCGCAAGCTCGGCTGACCCGCGGCACAGCGAGATGATCCGGATTCTCGCGACGGTGCTGGGCCTAGGTGCCCTGGCCGCCGCGCTGGTGGCCTTCGGCGCTCGCTATCTGCCGATCTCCGGGCACCCCACCCTCGTCGCCGCGGCGGCCGCCCCCTATCTGGCCGTCGCGGCACCGATCGCGGTGCTGCTGCTGTTGCTGGGCCGGCGCTGGTTGCTGATGGTGCTGGCGCTCGGGGTGACCGCGGCGCTGGTGTGGGTCTACCTGCCCCGCTTCCAAGCCCCGTCGCGATCGGACGTGGCTGCCGTCGACGTCCGCATCTTGACCGCGAATCTCGGGATGGGGCAAGCTGATTCGGCTGCGCTGGTGGCACTGGCCGGTGAGCGCGCCGATATCGTCGCGGTGCAGGAGATGACGCAGGACGCCGCCGACGGGCTGTCGCGGGCCGGCATGGACGCGGCCTTCCCGTACCGGGTGGTGGTGCCGGCCCCGCTGGCGTCGGGGATCGGGATCTGGAGCCGGTACCCGATCGTGCACTCCGGCCGCATCGACGGATACGCGCTGCCGATGATCGGCACCAGGGTCCGCATTCCGGGCGTCGTGGTCGACGCCACCGTGCTGTCGGTGCATCTGGCGGCGCCGTGGCCGCAGCCGATCGACCACTGGCGCAACGACATCGGCGCGTTCCCCGAGACGCTGCGGGAGGTGGGCGCGCGGGCGGGCGCCGGCGCGGTCATCGTGGCGGGTGACTTCAACGCGACCGCCGATATGGCGCAGTTCCGCCGGCTGCTCGACGTCGGGTACCGCGACGCCGCCGCCGAAGCCGGGGCGGGTCTGGTGCGCACCTATCCGGGGACCGGCGCCTGGCCGCCGCTGCTGGGCATCGACCACGTCCTGATCAAGCACACCTCCGCAGCGGCCGCCGACACGGTAGTAGTGCCCGGTGCCGACCACCGCGGGCTGCTCGTGACGCTGCGCGTGCCGGCGGACATGACCGCCAGCTGACGATCTAGGTGATGGTCACGCCGCCGTCGACGACGATGGTCTGTCCGGTGACGTATCCGCCTGCGGGCGAGGCCAGCCAGATCAGCGTGGCCGCCAGCTCGGCCGGGTCACCGATGCGCGGCAGCACGGCCCGGCTGGCCAGCGTGCGCTCCAGGTATTCGGGTGCGTAGTCGTCGGTCATCTCCGACTCGAAGAAGCCCGGCGCAATCGCGTTGACGCGGATGCCCTTTCGCGGCCCCCACTGCTGGGCCAGGTCCCGGGTGAGCCCGACGATGGCGGCCTTGCTGGCGCTGTAGGCGGCCTGCGGCAGGCCCGCGGTCGTCAGTCCCAGCACGCTGGAGATGTTGATGATCGAGCTGCCCGGCCCCATCACCCGGCCGCAGGCCTGCGCGGCCCAGTACGACCCGTTCACGTTGACGTCCATCACCGTGCGGAACTGTTCGGGGGTCTCCCGCACGGCGGGCACGGCGGTGCCGACACCGGCGTTGTTCACCAGTACGTCGACGTGGCCGAACTCCGTCATGGCCGCGTCGACGAGCGCCTGGCACGCCTGGGGGTCGACGACATCGGTTGGCACGGACAGCGATCGGCGCCCGGCCCGGTTGACCAGTTCGGCCGTCGCGGCCAGCTTGTCGGCGCGCCGGGCCGCCAGCACCACGTCGGCACCGGCCTGTGCGCAGGCCTCGGCGAACGACACGCCCAGCCCGGAGGAGGCTCCGGTGATGATGACCACCTTGTCATCGAGGCGGAACTTGTCCAGGATCACGATCGCTCACTTTCTGTTGCGGACATCGTCCGGATGCGTTGCCCGAGCAGCATGTTCAGGATTTCTGAACAGAGGTGTGTACAACACTCTGGGATTAAAGCAGCAATCGTCCGTCAAGTCGATCGACCGTCCCGTCGGCTCGGTGCGGGCCGGGGCGTGCCGTTGGCTTCGGGCCCGCCGATACGGAAAGCTGTGACGTGTGGCGCAAGCACCTGGCACCGTGCACGCACCGGTCTCCGCGGTCTACATCGCCTCCCCGGAAGGGGACACCGGAAAGTCCACCATCGCGCTGGGCATCCTGCACCGGCTGGCGGCGACGGTGGTCCGGGTGGGGGTGTTCCGGCCCATTTCCCGGGTCAGCTCCGACCCGCGTGGCGACGCGGCAACGGACCGGGCCGAGCCGCGCGATTACATCCTCGAGCTGCTGCTGGCCCACACCACCGCCGGCCTGCCCTACGAGGACTGCGTCGGGGTCACCTACCAGCAGCTGCACGACGACCCTGACGCCGCGATCGCCGACATCGTCGACCGGTTCCACCGGGTGGCCGACCAGTGCGACGCCGTGCTGGTCGTCGGCAGCGACTACACCGACGTCGCCGCACCCAGCGAGCTGTCGATGAACGCCCGTATCGCGGCCAACCTCGGCACGCCGGTGGTGCTCGCGGTCAAGGGCAAGGACCGCACTCCCGAGCAGATCGCGCAGGTCGTCGATGTCTGCATGGCCGAGATCGCCGCCCAGCACGCCTACACCGCCGCGGTGGTGGCCAACCGCTGCGATCCCGCCGCGCTGGCCGACGTCGCCGCCGAACTGCAGAAGCTCGAGCCGCGCAGCTACGTGCTCCCGGAGGAGCCGCTGCTGGTCGCGCCGGCGGTCGCCGAACTGCAGGCCGCGGTGCAGGGCGCCGTGCTGCGCGGCGATCCGGCGCTGCTGACCCGCGAGGTGCTCGACGTGCTGGTGGCCGGCATGACCGCCGAGCACGTGCTGGAGCGCCTCACCGAGGGCGTCGCAGTCGTCACCCCGGGGGACCGCTCCGACGTGGTGCTGGCCGTGCTGAGCGCCCATGCCGCCGAAGGGTTCCCGTCGCTGTCGTGCGTGATCCTCAACGGTGGACTGGCGCTGCACCCGGCCATCGAGGCGCTGGTGGCCGGGCTGGGCCTGCGGGTGCCGATCATCGAGACACCGTTCGGCACGTTCGAGACCGCCAGCCGGGTCGCCACGGTGCGCGGCCGGGTGACCGCACAGTCACACCGCAAGATCGACACCGCGCTGGCGCTGATGGACGCCCACGTCGACACCGAGGAGTTGTTGGCGCAGCTGGCTATTCAGATCCCGACGGTGGTCACTCCGCAAATGTTCACCTACCAGCTGCTGGACCGGGCGCGCGCCGACCGCAAGCGCGTCGTGCTGCCCGAGGGCAACGACGACCGGATCCTGGAGGCGGCGGGCCGGCTGCTGGCCCGCAACGTCGCCGACCTCACCATCCTCGGCGACGAGTTCCAGATCCGGTCCAGGGCAGCCGAACTCGGCGTGGATCTGTCCAGCGCGACGGTGCTCGACCCGCAGACCAGTGAGCTCTGCGGACAGTTCGCCGAACAGTACGCCGACATGCGTAAGCACAAGGGCGTCACCGTGGACCAGGCCCGCGAGACCATGCACGACGTCTCGTATTTCGGCACCATGCTGGTCTACAACGACATGGTCGACGGCATGGTCTCCGGTGCTCGGCACACCACCGCGCATACGGTGCGGCCGGCGTTCGAGATCATCAAGACCCTGCCGGACGTGTCGACGGTGTCGAGCATCTTCCTGATGTGCCTGGCCGATGAGGTGCTGGCCTACGGTGACTGCGCGATCGTGCCCGATCCCACCGCCGAACAGCTCGCCGACATCGCGATCTCCTCGGCGCGCACCGCCGCCCAGTTCGGCATCGAACCGCGGGTGGCGATGCTGTCGTACTCCACGGGTTCATCGGGTTCCGGTGCGGACGTCGACAAGGTCAGGGAGGCAACGGAATTGGTGCGGATGCGAGCCCCGGAGCTGCTCGTCGAGGGGCCCATCCAGTACGACGCCGCCGTCGAGCCGTCGGTAGCGGCGACGAAGATGCCCGATTCACCGGTCGCCGGCCACGCCACGGTGCTGATCTTCCCGGACCTCAACACCGGCAACAACACCTACAAGGCGGTGCAGCGCAGCGCCGGCGCCATCGCGATCGGCCCGGTGCTGCAGGGGCTGCGGAAACCGGTCAACGACCTGTCCCGCGGCGCCCTGATCGAGGACATCGTCAACACCGTCGCGATCACCGCGATCCAGGCGCAGGGGTGAGCGCATGAGCCGCTCGGTGCTGGTGCTCAACTCGGGTTCGTCGTCGGTGAAGTACTCTGTGGTTCAGCCTGATTCGGGAACAACGGTGGCCGACGGGATCGTCGAGCGGATCGGCGAGGACGTCGCGGAAGGCGGTGTCGCCGACCACGGCGCCGCGCTGGCGCTGGTGTTCGACAAACTGGCCGGTGACGGGCACCGCCTCGACCAGCTGGGGTTGTTCGCCGTCGGGCACCGGGTGGTGCACGGCGGACCCGACCTGTACCGGCCGACGGTCGTCGACGACGCCCTGATCGGCCGGCTCGAAGAGCTCGCCCCCCTTGCGCCCCTGCACAACCCGCCGGCGATCCAGGGCATCCAGGTCGCCCGCGAGGCGTTGCCCGAGCTGCCGCACATCGCGGTGTTCGACACCGCGTTCTTCCATGACCTGCCCGCCGCGGCGGCCACCTACGCCATCGACCGCGATGTCGCGCAGCGCTGGAACATCCGGCGCTACGGGTTCCACGGCACCTCGCACCAGTACGTCAGCGAACAGGCGGCCGCCTTCCTCGGGGTTCCGCTGGACTCGTTGCGCCAGATCGTGCTGCACCTCGGCAACGGGGCGTCGGCCTCGGCGATCCTGGGGTCCAGGCCGGTGGAGACCTCGATGGGGCTCACCCCGATGGAGGGCCTGGTGATGGGCACCCGGTCCGGCGACATCGATCCCGGCGTGATGACCTACCTGTGGCGCACCGCGGGGATGAGCGTCGAGGACATCGAGTCGATGCTCAACCGGCGCTCGGGGGTGCGGGGTCTCGGCGGCGAAGTAGACTTCCGTGTCCTGCACCGACTCATCGATTCCGGGGACTCCGCGGCGCAATTGGCCTACGACGTGTACATCCACCGGCTGCGGAAGTACGTCGGCGCCTATCTGGCGGTGCTCGGCGGCGCCGACGTCATCACGTTCACCGCCGGCGTCGGGGAGAACGACGCCAGGGTGCGCAGGGACACGCTGTCGGGGTTGACGGCGTTCGGCATCGAGCTGGACGAGCACCTCAACGACAGCCCGGCCAGGACGGCACGGCGCATCTCCGCCGAGGGGGCACCGACGACGGTGCTAGTGATTCCCACCGACGAGGAGCTTGCTATCGCTCGGGCGTGTGCGCAGGTACTTGGTGGCTGAGGCGTCCCGCGAGACCGGCAGCTCGCGGTCGCAGTCGCAGATCCGCAGCAGCCGCCACACGTGGGACCCGGCCAGCAATGTCCAATCCACGCCCATCCTGCGGCACGTGATGTTGATGTTGGACAGCGCGGCAAACCCGGCGGCGCCGAAGAACTCGACGGTCTGCAGGTCGAGCACCAGTCGGGTGAACCCGGCCATCCGGCGTTCGACGTAGCAGGCCAGCGCCCGGCTGTTGGCGGCGTCGACCTCGCCGTGGATCGTGATCAACACCTTCTCCGGGGATAGCTCGCAGGCTGAGAAGGTGGCCCGGTGATGCTCTTCGCGCAGGTCGAACGACCGCGGATCCGCGCGGAACACCCGCTGGGTGCTCGGGGGAAACACCGATTCTGAAATGGATGGTTCTGAGATGGACACTATGGACTCCGTCAGCAGAAATCTGTGATCCGTACTGTCGCTGCCATCAGGGATCGGCCCTAGGGCTCCAAGCCAGTCGTTGCCGATGACGTCACAAAGAGTGCTGTCTGGTGCTGAACCAGTGAGCCCACGATACTACGGAATCCGAAGCTTGACCACGGTTTCGTTCGACCCGCACCGAGGGCCGCTCACCAGCGGTTTCGGCGATCTTGACAATACGTCGACAGCAAACGCCGCGGGTATTGCTGCGTCATTTTGACGCAGGGGCAACCGATTCCGTAGTTACGGGTTCCGAAGGCAGGTCAGAACGTCGACATCGGCCGGACGCTGTTGGCCAGGTCGACCAGCGCGTAACGGTGCGCCTGGGTGGGCGCCACCCGCGCCAGGCTGCGCAGCGCCGCCTCGACACCCAGCTGCAGGCCGTGCTCGGTGAACGGGAACCCGAGGATGTGGTTGGTGCTGGCGGTGTGGTCGGCCAGCCAGTCCATCGCTGTGCCGAGCACCAGGGCACGGATCTGAAGCACCCGCGGCTCGGTGTCGGGCAATGCCTCCACCCGCCGCGCCGCGTCGCGGATGTGCTGCTCGGTGATGTCGCCGCTGGACCGGCCCGACAGCAGGGTCACCGCGCTGGTGAGCCGGGCGGTGGTGAAATGCCGTGAGGTGGCGGGCACTTCGTCGAGGGTGCGGACGGCGGCATCGCGCTCCCCGGCCGCCGACAGCGCCCGGGCCAGACCGAAACCGGCCGAGATGACCCCGTTGTCGGTGGACCAGACCGTCTGGTAGAACTTGCGCGCGGTCACCTCCCCGACGGTGCCGCCGGCCAGCTCGGCGGTGGCCGCCAGCGCCAGCTTGGGCGCCAGCTCACCGGGTAGGGTGTCCAGCACCTCGGTGAAATGCTTTGTCGCCGAGTCGTAGTCACCCATCAGCAGCTCGGAGACCGCTCGGAACCAGACCAGCCGCCACCGCCAGCCCACCCGGTCTGCGAGCTCGTCGAGCTTGCGGGTGGCCTTGGCGACGTCGCCGAGGTCCAGCAGGGCCCGCACCTCCATCAGCGGCAGCTCGACCGACTGGGTGAGGTCGACACCATCGGAATCCAGCGCGCCGTGCCGCGCCGCCCGCAACGAATCCAGCGTCTGCACCGGCTGGCTGAGCACCGTCGCCGACAACACCGTCGCCCCCACGTCGGTCGGGTCCATCAGCGGTACCTGTAGCGCCTTGACGATCTCCTGCGCGGTCAGCTTCTCCGAATGGACCTGGCCGTCAAGGTAGACGTCGGTGTGCGCGACCAGCAGATCCACCCCGAACGTCGACCTCGACGGGCTGAACGCGGTGGACAGGCCGGGCCGCGGCGTCCCGGTGTCCTGGGCCACCACCTCGCGCAGCACACCCATCAACTGGCTGGACATCTCCTCGGCGGACTGGAAGCGCCGCCGCGGGTCGGGGTCGATCGCCCGGCGCAGCAGCCTGCCGAACGAGTCGTACTCGGCCAGCACCGGATCATCCTCGGGCAGGCCGTCGACGTAGCGGCCCTTGCGCGTGCGCAGCTTGAGCGTCAGCGCGGCCAGCGTGCGGCCCACCGTGTAGATGTCGGTGGCCACGGTGGGCCCGGTGCGCACGATCTCGGGCGCCTGATAGCCGGGCGTCCCGTAGAGGTAGCCGAACGAATTGATCCGGGACACCGCGCCGAGGTCGATCAGCTTGAGCTGGTCCTCGGTCATCATGATGTTCTCGGGCTTGAGGTCGTTGTACACCAGGCCGATCGAATGCAGATAGCCCAGCGCGGGCAGGATCTCGAGCATGAAGCCGATCGCCTCGGCCACCGGTAGCCGGCCGCCCTGGCTCTGCTTGAGCCGGGTCGCCTGCTTGAGCGACGTCCCGCCGACGTACTCCATGACGATGTAGCCGACCGGGTTGCCGTGCTTGTCCTCGTGCTCGACGAAGTTGTAGATCTTCACGATGCCGGGGTGGGTCACCTCGGCCAGGAACTGCCGCTCGGCCATCGCGATGGCCTGCGCCTCGGCGTCCCCGGAATGCACCAGGCCCTTGAGCACCACCGGCCGGTCGTTGACGTTCTTGTCGAACGCCAGGTACACCCAGCCCAGGCCGCCGTGCGCGATACAGCCCTTGATCTCGTACTGGTCGGCGACGATGTCCCCGACGGACAGCTGCGGCAGGAAGGAATACGCGCTGCCGCAGTGTGGGCACCAGCCCTCCGAGGCCGCCTTGCCGTCCTTCGTCGAGCGCCCCACCGGGCGTCCGCAGTTCCAGCAGAACCGTTTGTTCTCCGCGACGACCGGGTCGGACATCAACGCGGCCAACGGATCTCGTGCCCGCACCCGCGGGATCTCAACCAGCCCACCGCCGAGCCTGCGGGTCGGCGACAGCGCCCGGGTGATGGTCGTGCTCTGGTCCTGCGGCTCCGTCTCACCGGTGTGCGGCGCGTCGCTGTCGTCATCGTCGTCGAAGTTCGGCCGGAACACCGCCTGGGTGGCCATCGGCCGGACCGTCGACATGGAATCCATGATGAGTTCGTCCAGGCTGGCCGGTTGGGTGCCCGGATCCTCGGCGTGGTCGTCCACGCGGTCGGTGTGCTCAGTGTCGGCCATCAGTCCGAATACCTCGCTGGCGGCGGCGACGGTGCGGGTCCCAGCACCGTCAACCACTTGCGGTACAACGTGTTCCAGGTGCCGTCGCGGCGGATGCGTTCCAGGGTGCCGTTGACGAACCGTACCAAAGCGGTGTTGTCCCGATTGATCCCGATGCCGTACGGCTCCTCGTTCATCGAGGGCCCCACGATCTGCAGATAGGGGTCCTGGGACACCAGCCCGGCCAGGATCGAATCGTCGGTGCTGACCGCGTCGACCTGCCGCTGCTGCAGCGCCACCAGGCAGTCGGCCCACGTCACCACCCCGACGATGATCGGCGGCGGGGTGATCTGCTGGATGCGGCGCAGCGACGTGGTGCCCTTGGCGACGCAGACCCGCTTGCCCGACAGATCCGCCGACTGCCGGATGGAGGAATCGCGCGGCGCCAGGATCCGCTGGTTGGCCGTCAGATACGCGGTGGAGAAGTTCACCAGCTTCTTGCGCTCACAGGTGATGGTCATGGTCTTGACCACGACGTCGACCTGGTTGTTCTGCAGCGCCTCGATGCGGTCGGCCGACGACAGGATCCGGTACTCCACCTGCGAGGGCGTGCCGAAGATGTCGCGGGCGATCTCCCCGGCGATGTCGACGTCGAAGCCGTTGATCTCGCCGGTGATCGGGTCGCGGAAGCTGAACAGGTTGCTGCCGATGTCGAGCCCGACGATCAGCCGGCCGCGGGCCTTGATCGTGGCGACCGCGTCGTCGCGCTCGGCCTGGGTGGTGAACGGCCGCAGGCTCGCCGTGCGGTCGCAGTCCTCGTCGCCCGGTGACCGCGGCAGCGCCGGCTCCGGGGCCAGCTCCTCCATGCCCGCCGGGGTCGGCGGTGCCAACGACACCGTCGGCACCGGAGCCATCGGCGCCGCCTCCGCGCAACCGCTCACCAGCAGCGCCACCGCCGCCAGCGCGCCCCACCACCTTCTCATCACCGGCCTTCGGTTCTTCGCGCAAGCGCTCATCACCGGCCTTCTGTTCTTCGCGCAAGCGCTCATCACCGGCCTTCGGTTCTTCGCGCAAGCGCTCATCACCGGCCTTCTGTTCTTCGCGCAAGCGCTCATCACCGGCCTTCTGTTCTTCGCGCAAGCGCTCATCACCGGTACTCGCTCAATCTCGGCCAGATCCCCAGCGCCACCGCGATCGCGGCCGCGATGCTCAGCGCCGCCGCCCCGACCGTCGCACCGGAGAGGACCCGGCGGGCGTTGACGATGTCATTGCGCAGCTGGGTCCGGCTGTGCTCGATGCCCTTGGTCAGCGCCTCGTCCAGCTTGTCGAACGCCGGTGTCGCGTCGTCCTCGCCGGTACCCAGCGCGACCTGCGTCGCGGCCTGGTAGTTGCCGACCGCGATGTAGGCGCTGATCCGGTCGTCGGCGGCCCGCCACCGGTCCAGCAGCGACTGGGCGTCGGCCAGATCTGACTTGTCGATCGAATCGTCCTGCCCCAGGTAGCTGGTCAGCTGGTCCTGCATGGCGTCGATGCGCTGGT
The DNA here is from genome assembly GCA_050250295.1 of Mycolicibacterium sp. Taxonomy (GTDB): domain Bacteria; phylum Actinomycetota; class Actinomycetes; order Mycobacteriales; family Mycobacteriaceae; genus Mycobacterium. The sequence goes on along the minus strand of JBFWOX010000037.1, from coordinate 44,787 downwards.
AGTAGGACTGTTTTCGGACATCCTCGTCCCCGCGCCGGATCAGCGACAGCGTCTCGTCGGCGCGGGCCTGCTGGGCGGTGATGGCCAGGGTGGTGACGGTCTTCAGCGATTCCGCGGCGGTGTCCTTGGCACTGCGGCTGTCCGCAGTGGAGATCACCAGCGCGGTGCTCACCCACATCAACATGATCAGCACCGCCAGCCCGCCCGCGACGAACCCGATGTTCACCCGGCGCCGGGTGCGCTTGGCCAGCCAGCGGTTGGCGAACGCCCCGAACATCAGCGTTGCCAGCACCACGAGGATGACGGGGCCGGGGATCCGGGTCGAGGCGGTGGTCTCGACGTCCACCCGCGCCGAGGTCTCCTCGTACAGCCGCTGCGCGTCGGGCAGGATCTGGTCCTGCATCAGCGACGACGCCTCCGACAGGTACGAGGACCCGACCGGGTTGCCCGCCCGGTTGTTGGTCCGCGCCGTCTCCACCAGCCCGGTGTACACCGCCAGCCGGGCGTTGATCCGGCCGAGCAGCTGCACCAGCTCCTCGTCGGTCAGCCCCGAGGACGCCCGGGTCACCGCCACCGCCGCATCGGTGATCGCCTGCTCGTAGCGCTGCCGCACCGCGCGGGGTTCGGAGCCGGCGATGAACGCGGTGGCCGCGGCGGCGTCGGCGACCGACAGCGTGGTGTAGAGCTGACCGGCCGCGAACGCCAGCGGCTCGGTGTGGTCGAGCACGGTGGTCAGCGCTTGCTGGCGGTCGTTGATGGTGGTCGATGTCGCGAAGGCGCTGGCGATGACCAGCGCCGAGAGCACGAACCCGATGGTCAGGATCCGGCCGGGGGTGGTTCCGAGGAACCACCACCGTGGGTGCGCCGAGGCGGTCGGCGACCGGGACGCAAGGGGTTCGGTCGAGGGGTGCGCCAACTCCACAGTCACGTTTGCGCGGACCTCATCTTGGTCTCGATCTCTCCGGCAGTCGTACCGACTGCCCCAACTCTAACGGTGCCCAATCTATGAGGGAATTCTAAGAGATTGCGGCGTGCCGCGTCGGCGTTCGGCGTGTCGAGTCCGCACCGCTGCATACCCGAGATCCTCGGCGGTTCCCTATCCTGAACGCGTGCGCGGGGATGGTGACGGTTGGGTGGTGGCGGCCAACGGCACTGCCTATTGGGGTAGACACGGCGCCGCGGGTTTGCTGTTGCGGGCGCCGCGGCCCGATGGTTCGGCCGCGGTACTGCTGCAGCACCGGGCGGTGTGGAGCCATCAGGGCGGCACCTGGGGACTGCCCGGCGGGGCCAGGGACAGCCACGAGACGGCCGAGCAGGCCGCGGTCCGGGAAGCCCACGAGGAAGCCGGTCTGCCCGCCGAACAGCTGACCGTCCGCACCACGGTGGTCACCGCCGAGGTGACCGGGTGGACGTACACCACCGTGATCGCCGACGCCGAGGAACTACTGGAAACCGTGCCGAACCGGGAGAGCGCCGAGCTGCGCTGGGTGCCTGAGGACGAGGTCGCCGACCTGCCGCTGCACCCCGGGTTCGCGGCCAGCTGGGAGCGGCTGCGCCGGCTGGCCGCCTCGATCCCGCTGGCCGTCAAGCCGGAGGGCTGAGCAGCAGGGTCCGCAACCGCTCGGCCGCCGCGCGGGGATCCTCGGCCGCGGTGATCGCGCGCACCACCACGATGCGGCGCGCCCCGGCGGCGACCACCTCGGCCACCCGGTCGGCGTCGATCCCGCCGATCGCGAACCACGGCTTGTCCACCTGCAGCGCGGCGGCCGCGCGCACCAGGTCCAGCCCGGGTGCGGTCCGGCCCGGTTTGGTCGGGGTGGGCCAGCACGGGCCCACACAGAAATAGTCGACGTCCTCGGCGACCGCGGCCCGCACCTGGTCGGCGTCGTGGGTCGAGCGCCCGATGACGATGCGCCCCACGATGTCCCTGGCTACCGCCAGCGGTAGGTCGTCCTGCCCGAGGTGCAGCACATCGGCGCCCGCCGCGCGGGCGATGTCGGCGCGGTCGTTGACCGCCAGCAGGGCCCCGTGCCTGCGGGTGGCGTCGGCGAGCACCTCCAGCGCCGCCAGCTCGGCGCGGGCCTCCAACGGCCCGAACCGCTGCTCACCGGGGGAGCCCTTGTCACGCAGCTGGATGACGTCGACACCGCCGGCCAGCGCCGCATCGGCGAACTCGGCCAGATCGCCGCGTTCACGCCGGGCATCGGTGCACAGGTAGAGGTGAGCGTCACGCACACTCGAACGCTAGCGCTGCCCCCACGTACGCTAGGAGCCGACCACACGGGAGCCCCGGGTCCGGGGGCTGAGAGTGAGCGCGCCCGCTCTTACCGTCACACCTGATCCGGGTCATGCCGGCGAAGGGAGGACGCAGATGCCCGACACCACCAGGACCGTGGCCGTCATCGGCGGCGGCGTCATCGGGCTGGCGGTGGCACGCCGCGCGGCGCTCGACGGCTGGACGGTGCGGGTGCACCGCACCGACGAGCCCGGCGCATCCTGGGTGGCCGGCGGCATGCTCGCCCCGCACAGCGAGGGCTGGCCCGGGGAGGAGCGGCTGCTGGCGCTGGGGCTGGCCTCACTGCGACTGTGGCGGGAGGGCTTCCTCACCGGGCTGCCGCCCGAGGTGGTCACCGCCCGGCAGTCCCTGGTGGTCGCCGTCGACCGCGCCGACGCCGCCGATCTGGGCACCGTCGCGGCGTGGCTATCCGCGCAGGGGCATCCGGTGACCGTGACCACAGCGGCACGTGAGGTCGAACCCCTTCTGGCGCAGGGTATTCGGCACGGGTTTGTGGCCGAGACCGAACTGGCCGTGGACAACCGCCTGGTGGTGGCCGCGCTGAGCGCGCACTGCGAGCGGCTCGGGGTGACGTGGGCGCCGCCGGCGCGCGCGCTGGCCGACGTCGACGACGCCGGCACCGTGGTCATCGCCAACGGGATCGACGCACCCGCGCTGTGGCCCGGGCTGCCGATCCGGCCGGTGAAGGGCGAGGTGCTGCGGCTGCGCTGGCGCCGCGGCTGTATGCCGGTGCCGCAGCGGGTGATCCGGGCCCGGGTCCGGGGCCGCTCGGTGTATCTGGTGCCGCGCGCCGACGGCGTGGTCGTCGGCGCGACCCAGTACGAGCACGGCCGCGACACCGCGCCCGCGGTGACCGGCGTACGCGAGCTGCTCGACGACGCGTGCACGGTGCTGCCCGCGCTGGGGGAGTACGAGCTGGCCGAGTGTGCGGCCGGACTGCGCCCGATGACCGACGACAACCTGCCCATCGTCGGCCGCCTCGACGAACGCACGCTGGTGGCCGCGGGTCACGGCCGCTCCGGTTTCCTGCTGGCCCCGTGGACCGCCGAGGCGATCGCCGCCGAGCTGCGCGGCTCGGCGCAGCCAACCGGACCGAGACTCCCCACCGTGCCGAAAGTGGCGGTGCCGCAGTGAAGATCACGGTCAATGACGAGGTGGTGGAGGTCGACGCGGGTGTGACGGTCGCGGACCTGCTGGCCGGCCTGGGGCTCCCGGACCGGGGGATCGCGGTCGCGGTGGACTGGGCGGTGCTGCCGCGGTCGAGGTGGGCGACCGCGCTGACCGAGGGAGCGAAGATCGAGGTGGTGACGGCGGTGCAGGGTGGTTGAGACAGCAGCATTGAGCATCGCGGGCCGCGAGTTCGGCTCCCGGCTGATCCTCGGGACCGGCGGCGCGGCCAACCTCGCCGTGCTGGAGCAGGCCCTGATCGAATCGGGCACCGAGCTCACCACGGTCGCGATGCGCCGCGTCGACGCCGACGGCGGCACCGGTGTGCTGGATCTGCTGACCCGCCTGGGCATCAGGCCGCTGCCCAACACCGCGGGCTGCCGCGGCGCCGCCGAGGCCGTGCTGACCGCGCAGCTGGCGCGCGAAGCCCTGCAGACCGACTGGGTGAAGCTCGAGGTCATCGCCGACGAGCGCACGCTGCTGCCCGACGCCGTCGAGTTGGTCAGGGCCGCAGAACAACTCGTTGATGACGGGTTCGTGGTGCTGCCGTACACCAACGACGACCCGGTGCTGGCGCGCCGGTTGGAGGACACCGGGTGCGCGGCGGTGATGCCGCTGGGCTCGCCGATCGGCACCGGGCTGGGCATCGCCAACCCGCACAACATCGAGATGATCGTCGAGCAGGCCGGCGTCCCGGTGATCCTCGACGCCGGCATCGGGACGGCTAGCGACGCCGCGCTGGCGATGGAGCTGGGCTGCGATGCCGTCCTGCTGGCGTCCGCGGTCACCCGGGCCGCCGACCCGCCCGCGATGGCCGCCGCGATGGCCGCGGCCGTGCGGGCCGGTCACCTGGCCCGCCGCGCCGGCCGCATCCCGAAACGGTTCTGGGCTCAGGCCAGCAGCCCGGCCCCGGCATGATCGAGCTGGCCGCGCTGACCAAGCACTACGGCGCGACCCGGGCCGTCGACGGGCTGACCGCCACCATCGAGCCCGGTGTGGTGACCGGGTTCCTCGGCCCGAACGGGGCGGGCAAGACCACCACGATGCGGATGATCCTCGGCCTGGACCGCCCCACGTCGGGCACCGCCACCGTCGACGGCAGCCCGTACCGGCAGCTGCGCGAACCGCTGCGCACGGTCGGGGCGCTGCTGGATGCCCGGCAGGTGCACCCGAACCGGTCGGTGCGCAACCACCTGCGCTGGATCGCGGCCACCAACCGGATCCCGGCGCGCCGGGTCGACGAGGTGCTGGCCATGGTGGGGCTGACGTCGGTGGCCGGGGCGCGGGCCGGCACGCTGTCGCTGGGCATGAGCCAGCGGCTGGGCATCGCCGCCGCGTTGATCGGCGATCCGCCGGTGCTGCTGTTCGACGAACCCGTCAACGGGCTGGACCCCGAAGGCATCCACTGGGTGCGCACGCTGATGCGTTCGCTGGCCGCCGAGGGCCGCACCGTGTTCGTCTCCAGCCACCTGCTCTCCGAGATGGCGAACACCGCCGACCACCTGGTCGTCATCGGCAGGGGCAGGCTGATCGCGGCCACCACCGTCGCCGAGTTCGTCGCGCGCTCCGGATCGGCCACAGTGCGGGTGCGCAGCCCGCAGCTCGACACGCTGCGCGGCGTGCTGACCGCCGCCGGGCTGGCGGTGCACGCCGACGGCGCCGCGCTGACGGTGCCCGACGCCACCTGCGAGGCCGTCGGCGAGCTGGCCGCCCGGCACGGCATCACGCTGCACGAGCTCACCGCCCAGCAGGTGTCGCTGGAGCAGGCCTACCTGTCGTCCACCGACGACGCCACCGAATACCGGGCCGGGCCGGCGTGAGCACCGTCGTCGCGGCGCTGAACGCCGAACGCATCAAGCTGGGCACGATCCGCTCGCCGCTGTGGGCCACCCTGCTGGCGGCCGCGCTGAGCTTCGGGGTGGCCGCGCTGCAGGCCGGGAGCACCTACGACTACGAGAGGCTGACCCCGCAGGCGGCGGTGCTGGGCGTCGCGGTGTTCGGGGTGCCGGTGCTGATGGTCGTGGCCGCGATGACGGTCACCGGTGAGTACCGGGCCGCGACGATCCGCACCACGTTCATGGCCGTGCCGGACCGGACGGTGGTGATCGGCGCCAAAGTGGCTGTCGCCGCAGTATTCTCGGCCGTGGCCGCGCTGCTGATGGTGGCGGGCTCGGTACTGGTGGCCCGCTGGGTCGCCGACCCGCCCGCCGGTGAGCTGCTCACCGTGGCGGGGTCGGCCCGCATCGGCGCGGCGGTGGCGCTGTACGCCGCGCTGGCGGCGGTGCTCGCGGTCGGGGTGGCTGCGCTGGTGCGGCACACCGCGGGGGCGGTCGCGGTGCTGCTGCTGTGGCCGTTGCTGGTCGAACCGCTGCTGGGCAACCTGCCGGGGCGCGGTGTGCAGATCGGCCCGTACCTGCCGTTCGCCAACGTCTTCCGGTTCCTCGACGTGCCGTGGTTGTTCCCCACCTACGCCGGGCACTGGGGTAGCCTCGCGTCCCTCGGCTATTTCACCGCCGTCGTCGCCGTCGTGCTGGTGGCCGCGGTGGCCGTGGTCAACCGCAGGGACGCCTGAGAGGGATCGGTGATGCCGTGACCGATGCACAGCCCGTTGCGCTCGCCGACATCGCGGCGCTGTCCTGGGGTCCGCCCGACGGCCGGTTGGTGCTGTGCCTGCACGGGTTTCCCGACAGTGCATGGGGGTGGCGGGCGTTGGCGCCGCTGCTGGCCGAGCGGGGTATGCGGGTGGTCGCGCCGTTCTCGCGGGGCTACGCGCCGACCGGCCCGGTCGCCGATGGCGATTACCACATCGGTGCCCTGATGGCCGATGCGCTGACCGTGCACCGCGAGCTGGGGTCACCGCCGGACGCGGTGTTGATCGGCCACGACTGGGGCGCGATGACCACCGCCGCACTGGCCGCCCACCCCGATTCGCCGTTCCGGGAGTACGTCACGATGGCGGTTCCACCGCTGGGCGCGATGAGCCGCAGCCGCGGCTCGATCGGCAGGCAGCTGCAGCTGGTGCCGCGGCAGCTGCGCAACAGCTGGTACATCTTCTTCTTCCAGCTGCCCTGGCTGCCGGAACGGCTGCTGCCGCGGATCATCCCGAGGCTGTGGCGGGACTGGGGGCCGCCGGGCTATCCGACCGAGGCCGAGCTGAACGACGCGCTGGCGGCGCTGCCCAGCCTCGCGCACCGCAAGGCCGCGGTCGGCTACTACCGGGCGCTGGTCCGGTTCAGCAGGCCCGCCCCGCGCTACGCCGAGCTGAACCGGTGGCGCTTCGCGGTGCCGAGGGTGCCGGTGCTGCACCTGCAGGGTGCGCTGGACGGCGCGATCCGGGCCGGTTACGCCGATCCGGTGGCGGCGGTGCTGCCGCCGGGCAGTCAGGTGCTCACCCTGCCGTCGGTGGGCCACTTCCTGCAGATCGAACAACCGGGCACGGTCGCCGAGGCGATCCTGGGTTATCTGGACGCACGCTAACGTGGTGACGTGACGCGGACCCGAATCCTGGCAGCGCTAGCCGTCATCGTCACCGTTACCGCGCTGAGCGGCTGCGGGCGGGAGACCGGACCCACCCCGACCACCGCGGCGCCGGACCCGACGGCCGCGGCCGAGTTCGCCGACGGACTCGCGCACAAGGTGACCGTCGATGCCACCATGGCGCACCTGACGAAGCTGCAGGAGATCGCCGACGCCAACGACGGCAACCGCGCGCTGGGCACCCCCGGTTATCAGGCCAGCGTGGACTATGTAGTGAATACCTTGCGGGACAAAGGTTTCCAAGTGCAGACACCGGAGTTCGAGGTGCGGCTGCCGTGGGCCGACGAGCCGGCGCTGACCGTGGCCGGTGCCGGGGTGCCCGCCCGGGCGATGGAATTCACCATCGGCACCGAGGGAGTCGGCGGCCCGCTGGTGCCCGCCCGCGCCGAGGACACCCCCGGCTGCACCGCCGACGACTACGACGGCCTGCCCGTGCGCGGCGCGGTGGTGCTGGTCGACCGCGGCGCCTGCCCGTTCGGTGCCAAGCAGGCCGTCGCCGCGCAGGCCGGTGCGGTGGCGCTGATCGTCGCCGACAACGAGGACGGCGACGAGATGGGCGGCACGCTCGGCGAGGAGACCGACGTGAAGATCCCCGTCGTCAGCGTCACCAAGGCCACCGGCGCGCAGCTGCGCGGGCAGCAGGACGCGCCGGTGTCGTTGCGACTCAACGCCGGTGTGCGGATCGAGAAGACCCGCAACGTGATCGCGCAGACCGCTACCGGATCCACCGCCGACGTGGTGATGGTGGGCGCCCACCTCGACAGCGTGGCCGAAGGGCCGGGCATCAACGACAACGGCTCCGGGGTGGCCGCGGTGCTCGAGACCGCACTGCAGCTCGGCAGTGCACCCGCGGTCACCAACGCGGTGCGGTTCGGGTTCTGGGGCGCCGAGGAATGGGGCCTGCTCGGCTCCAGCAACTATGTCGAGTCGCTGGACGAGGAGGGGCTCAGGGACATCGCGCTGTACCTGAACTTCGACATGATCGGTTCGCCCAACCCCGGCTACTTCACCTACGATGGCGACCAGTCGGCCAAACCCGATCCGCGCCGCGGGGTTCCGCGGGTACCGGAGGGCTCGGCAGGCATCGAGCGGACGCTGGTGGCCTACCTGGACCGGGCCGGCAAGCCGGCCGAGGACACCTCCTTCGACGGCCGGTCCGACTACGACGGCTTCACCCGGTCGGGGGTGCCCGCCGGCGGCCTGTTCTCGGGCGCCGAGGAGAAGAAGACCGCGCACCAGGCCGAGATCTGGGGCGGGCAGGCCGACGAGCCCTTCGACCCGAACTATCACAAGGAGACCGACACCCTGGCGCACATCGACCGGGAGGCGATGCGCATCCACGGCAGCGGGGTGGCCTACGCGGTCGGGCTGTATGCACAGGATCAACGGGGCCGCAACGGAATACCGATCCGGGAGGACCGCACCCGGCACCCGCTGACCGCGTCATGAGACGTGGGCGGGCGCTGGCCGCGGCGCTGCTCGTGGCCGGGTCGGTGCTGTCGTGTTCGACGAGCTCGCGGGCGCCGGCCCCGCCGCCGGTCGCCGAGTTGGCCGAGCGGGTCACCATCGACGGGGTGTACCGGCACCTGGCCGAGCTGCAGAAGATCGCCGACGACAACGACGGCAACCGCGCCGACGGCACCCCCGGTTTCCAGGCCAGCGTCGACTACCTGGTGAAATTGTTGCGCGACAACGGGTTCGAGGTCACCACCGCGGAGTTCGAGCGGCTGTCCGGATCACAGGGCGGAAACCCCGCCCTGACCGTCGGCGGGCGCACCTACCGGGTGGACCAGGCGTCGCTGCTGCTGACCACCCCGCCGGGCGGGTTGCGCGCGGTCACGCTGCGGCCGCGCCGGCCCGCCGGCTGCGCCGCCGCCGACTACGACGGCGTCGCGGTCAAGGGGGCCATCGCCGTCGTCGACGACACCGGCTGTTCGGTGGTCACCAAGCAGAACGTCGCGCTGGCCGAGGGGGCGGTCGGGCTGCTGGTGGTCAGCCGGGCCACCCCGAGCAGACCGGTCGGCGCGCCCGCGGGCCTGTTCACCCCGGGCTACTACCGCGGGCTGACCGTCCCGGTCGGCGTCATCGACCCCTCGGCCGACGCGGCGCTGCGGCGCACCAGTGCGCCGGTGACGCTGGTCCTGGACAACCGGCCGGTGATGACGACATCGCGCAACGTGATCGCGCAGACCACCACCGGCGACACCGCCAACGTGGTGATGGTCGGGGCGCACCTGGACGGGGTGCGCTCCGGACCCGGCATCAACGACAACGGCACCGGCGTGGCCGCGGTGCTCGAGACGGCGCTGCAGCTCGGCGCGCAACCGGGGGCGGCCAACGCCGTGCGGTTCGCGTTCTGGGGTGCCGAGGAGATCGGCCAGGATGGCTCGACACACTATGTGCGCTCGCTGTCCGACGAGCAGCTCGCCGACATCGCGCTGTACCTCAACTTCGACATGCTCGGTTCACCCAATGCGGGCTACTTCACCGACGACGGCGACCAGTCCACCGAGACCGGTCCCACGGTGCGGCCCGCCCCCGCCGGCTCGGCAGGCATCGAGCGCACGCTGGCGGGCCGGCTGAACTTCGAAGGCGTTCGGCCCGCGGACATCCCGCTCGGCCGAATCACCGACTACCAGCCGTTCCTGGCCGCGGGGGTGCCGATCGGCGGGGTGACCACCGGTTCGTCGCAACGCAAGACCGAGGTGCAGGCCCGGCTCTGGGGCGGCAAGGCTGGGCAGGCGTTCGACCCGAACTACCACACCCGCGCCGACGACATCACCAACGTCGACCGCGACGCGCTGGCGGTGATGTCCTCGGCGGTCGCCTACGCGGTGGGTACCTACGCCCAGTCGATCGAGGGCGTCAACGGGGTGCCGCCGCGGGATCAGCGGGTCCGGCGTAAGCCCTAGCCACCCGCGTGACGAACTGGTGGACGCCGTCCTCGTCGGGGGCCAGCGGGCCGGGCCGGGCGTGCGGTGAGGACAGCCCGCGCTGCACTGACTCGCACGCGGCCCAGTCCTGCCGGTTGGTCAGATCCCAGAAGTCGACGGCGTAGGACGGGTCGAAATCAGGTTCCGCCGCAACATCTTTCGGGAATGCCCAGGCGCATTCCACATGCGTGCGGTCGGCGGCCAGCGGCGTCATCAGGTGCGTCATGACGTAGTCGGGGTGCAGGCTGACCAACAGGTTCGGGTAGCCGACCAGGTACATCACGCTGCGCAGTTCCCGCTCGGAGAGGCCTTCGATGGCCACCCCGCCGCTCTTGCCCGTCAGCGACATCGTCTCCGCGCCCTCGACGATCGACATCCAGCCGCCCATCCACGATCCCGGCAGCTCGATGTTCTCCCCGCTGGTCGGCGGGCTGATCCGGGACAGCTCGGGATGGATGCTCGAGCAGTGGTAGCACTCCTGGTAGTTCTCGGCGATCACCTTCCAGTTGGTCGCCAGCTCGTAGGAGTGCCGCGCCACCACGGTGAGGTCCTCGGGATGGTAGGGCCCGACGACCTCCTCCAAACCCGCGACGTGCTCGCTGAATTCGGAGTCCTGGCCGCTGGGGTCGACGAACAGCCAGCCGTGCCAGTTCTGCAACCGCAGCTCGGCCAAGCCGAACTGGTCGCGGTCGAATCCGTCCTGTTCGCCGAAACCCGGTGCGTTGCGCAGTGTTCCGTCCAACCGGTAGGACCAGGCGTGGTACGGGCAGACGATGCTGCGGCCGCGGGTGGTGGCATCGCAGGCCAGCAGCTCGTGCCCGCGGTGACGGCACGTGTTGGCGAACGCGCGAATGGTGCCGTCCTCGCCGCGCACCAGCAGGATGCCGTTCGGGCCGTTGCCGACGGCCTTCTGGGCGCCGACGGAACCCAGATCGGCGGCGTACCCGACGCACGTCCACCCGGAGAAGATATGGCGCTGTTCCCATTCGAACACCGCCGGATCCACGTAGGCCTCCCGGGGCAACATCCGGGACTGGCCGAACGGGGCCAGCGCCGCCGCCAGGCCATCGGCGGGAACCGGAGCGGGATCCCGATACTGTTTGAACATACAGTCAGTTTAGTCGGGCGGCGGGATCTGGTCTACCGTCGCAGCGGTTCACATCTCGCCGGCGAACGCGCCGATACCGCGGTCGGCGGTGGAGCTGTCGTCGCGGGTCATCCGGCGGAACACCAGATAGCCGATCGTGACGGCGGCCAGCGCGGTCACCAGCAGCAGCGTGGCCAGCGCGTTGAGCGCCGGCGTCGGGGCGCCGCGCGCGGTGTTGTAGATCTTCACCGACACCGGCTCCGAGGACGCGCCGCCGGACAGGTAGCGGACCATGACGAAGTCGTCGATGACATCGGCGAACACCAGCACGGTGCTGGCGAAGATCGCCGGGGTGAGCATCGGCAGGATGACCCGGCGCAGCGCCCCGAGCGGGGACGCCCCCAGATCCATTGCCGCCTCTTCGTATTGGGGCCCGATGGTGGCCAGCCGGGCGCGCACCAGCACCGCCGGGTAGGACACTTGGAACGTCACCAGCCCGATCACCTGCGCGGTGGTGCCCAGATGGATCGGCAGCGCAACGGTGGTGATCACGAACAGCAGCGCGACCGCCAACAGCACCTCGGGCAGCACGAACGCCATCAGCATCAGGAAGTTCGCGCCGGCTGGCAGCCGTCCGCGCCACCGATCGATCCCGAGGGCGAACAACACCCCGAGCGGCACCGTGATGACGGTGGTGAGCACGCCCAGCTTCAGGGTCTGCAGCAGCGCGTTGTGCAGCGTGGCGTCGTGCCAGACCGACAGCGTCTGGTCGCCCCAGTACCAGCGGAACGAAAAGCCCTGCCACACCGTGCGGGAGCGGCCGTCGTTGAACGAGTACAGCACCGCGATCAGCACCGGCAGCAGCGACCACAGCAGGTATCCGACGGTGACGGCGACCAGGATCCGCGGCGGCCGCCAGGGATCGTTCCACCACGCCACCGGACCGCGGACACGCTGGGTCACGGGGGAGCGCCGGGTCTCGATGCTCGGGGTCTCGATGCTCTGGGTCACGTCGCCACCTCGTCCCGGCTGCCGGTGACCCGGATGTAGTACAGCATCGGTAGCAGCGCGACCAGGAACACCAGCATCACGAAGGCGCCGGCCTGCCCGCTCTGGCCCGGGGTGAGCACGCTGTCGTTGATCAGATTGCCGACCATCGCCGTCTTCGGCGACGCCGAGAGCATGTCGCTGGTGAAGTAGTCACCCAGCATCGGCAGACACGTGAGCAGCAGCGCCGCGACGATGGTGGGCCGGCTCAGCGGCAGCGTCACCCGCCAGAAGGAGGCCACCCGGTTGGCGCCCAGGTCGCGGGCGGCCTCGAGGACGGGCTGCGACAACCGGTCCAGCCCGGCGTACAGCGGCAGGATCATGTACGGCACATAGCCGTACACCAACCCGAGGATCACCACGACGGGCTGGCCGGTGAGCCAGTTGATGTCGGGGGTGAACAGCCCACCCAGGCCCAGCACCTTGTTCACCAGACCGTCGTCCTGTAACAGGTTGACCCAGGCGAACATCCGCATCATGTAGCTGATCCAGAACGGCGCGATCAGCAGCGCGAGCAGCAGGCCCTTGCGGCGGCCGGACAGCCGCGCCACGTAGTAGGCCACCGGGAAGGCGATCAGCAGGCACAGCGCGCTGGCGGTCAGCACGAACACCGCGGTGCGCAGCAGCGCCGGGCCGAACACCCCGTCGGGGCCGACGATGTGGGTGACTACATAGAGGAACTGGGAGGGATTCCACTCCAACGGGTTCCACACCGGCACCGCGGTCCGGAAGATCGGGTCGAGCCGGCCGAACACGATGCAGAGCACCACGTACATCGGTGCGACGAAGAAGACCAGCAGCCAGACGAGGCCGGGCGCGGCGAGCGCAGGCCAGATCCGGCTGGGCCGATCACGCGTGCTCATCGCCAGTTGACCCCCGGAGCGTCGGGTGTGCTGTCGACGGACAGCCTACGACCCGCCGGCCTTGAAGGTGCGCCAAACGTTCTGCCAGTTCGCGTCGTTGGCGGGATCGAGCTCGAGGATGCGGAAGCCGGTGTCGAACCATTCGGGGTCGACGATGGCGGCGGCGAGGTTTTCCGGAATGAACCCGTCGGCGACCAGCGAGGCCGGATCGATCGAGTTCTGCGGCGGCTGGTAGCCGATGGCGGCGAAGTTCTGCTTGGCTACCTCGGGGTCGAGCATGTGGTTGAGGAACAGGTGCGCCAGCACGGGGTTCTTGCCGCCCTTGAGGGTGACCAGCATGTCGTTGTCGACCATGCCCTTGCCGTCGGCCGGGAACCAGTAGCGCAGCACCTCGGGCCCGGTGCCCTCGGGCAGGTAGGACTGGGCGCTGATGATGTCACCGGACCACATCAGGGCCAGCCCCAACTGCCCGGCGGGCAGGTCGTTGTAGGCGGTGATGGTCACCTTCGGCGAGGTGGCCGCCATCAACGCCTGGAGCTGTTCGCCGACCAGTTTCAGATCGGCCTCCGAGGAGGTGTTGACGTCGGTGATGCCCTCCTTGAGCAGCACCATCGCCATCGTGGTGTGCGAGTCGTCGAGGACCGCGGTCTTGCCCTTGTACTGCGGATCCCAGAACGCGGCGTAGGGGTTGCTCAGCGCCCCGATGTCCTCGGGCACCTGGTCGGTCCGCCAGCCGATGCCGGTGGTGTAGATGGTGTACGGCACGCTGTAGCGCCACTCCTGGTCGTACCAGGGGTTGGTGAAGCTCGGCCACACGTTGTCGATGTTGGTGATGTAGGTGTGGTTGAGCGGGCGCAGCAGCCCGCCGTTGACCAGCCGGCTGATCTCGGTGTAGTTGGCGTTGTAGATGTCGAAATCCACCCCGCTGCGGAGCTTGGTCATCGACTCGTTGCCGTCGTTGAACGTCGAGATCTCGACGGTCACACCATATTTGTCCTCGAACGACTTGATCGCGTCCGGGCTGATGTAGTCGGCGTAGCTGTAGATCTTGAGCGTGCCCTGCTCCGGGGACAACCCGTCGCCGATGGGCTGGTTGTCCTCCGGGATGGGCCAGGTGACGGGGTTGTCCGGCGAGGCGATCGTCAGGCTCGGCGACACCTCGGCGGGCCCGGACTTGCCGCAGGCGGCCAGGAAGGCGCCGAGGGTGGGCGCGCCGGCGGCGAGAAGCGCTGCGCGCGTCAGGAACTGCCGTCGGGTGGTGGGCACTGGCATCCGGGCCTCCCCGTTGATTTCGCGTCTTGTCGCTGGTAGGACTCTAGCTATAGACTGAACGATCAGTCAACCGGTGGAAAGCGGAGGTTTCGCTGTGGTTTCGACGGTGGCGTCCCCGAGTCCGACGGCCCCGGCGGAGGCGGTGATCGCCGAGCAGGAGAGGATCTTCCTGGCTCGCCAGCCACGCAGCACCGAACTCATCGCGCTGGCGAGCGAACACCTGGCCGGCGGGGCGACATCGAACTGGCAGATCGCCGAACCGCAGGCGGTCTGGATGAGCCACGGCGCCGGGTCGAAGGTCTACGACGTCGACGGCAACGAGTACGTCGACATGCACGGCGGCTACGGCGCTTCCATCGCCGGACACGCCCACCCCGCCATCGTCGCCGCGGTGTCCGACCGGGTCCGGCGCGGCACACATTTCGCGCAGCCGACCGAGGACGCGATCTGGACCGCCGGCGAACTCGCCCGGCGGTTCGACCTGCCGCAGTGGCGCTTCGCCAACTCCGGCACCGAGGCCACCATGGACGCGGTGCACCTGGCCCGCGCGCTGACCGGACGGGACCTGATCATCAAGGTCGAGGGCTGCTACCACGGCCACCACGACTCCGTGCAGGTCTCGGTGCTGCCCGAGGCCGACGAGGTCGGCCCCCGCGACGACCCGACGCCGGTCCCCGGGAACACCGGAATACCGAGTGTCATCAGGGATCTGGTGATCATCGTGCCCTTCAACGATCCGGAGGCGGTGGCCAGGGTGCTGGCGCGGCACCGCGGAGAGGTCGCGGGCATGATCCTGGAACCGGTGATGATGAACGCCGGGATCATCCCACCGGACGACGGTTACCTCGCGGCGCTGCGGGAGATGCTGCACGCCGAGGGCGCACTGCTGATCTACGACGAGGTCAAGACCGGGTTCACCACCGGGCCCGGCGGGATCACCGCGCGCACCGGGGTGGTGCCGGACATGGTGTGCCTGGCCAAGGCGCTCGGTGGCGGCATCTCGGTGGCCGCCATCGGCGGGACCCGTGAGGTCATGTCGGCCATCGCCGACGGCCGCTACGAACAGGTCGGCACGTTCAACGGCAACCCGCTGGCCATGGCGGCCACCCGGGCGACGCTGTCGGAGGTGCTCACCGACGAGAACTACGCGCACATGGACGCGCTGTCGGCCCGGCTGCGCGGCGCGCTGGACGCCGTGATCGCCGAGCACCGGCTCGGCTGGCACGTGGTGACCGTCGGCGCCAAGGGCTGCGTGACGTTCCGCCGCGACCGGGTCCGGGAGTTCCGCGACTTCCTCGAGATCGACCCGCAGCTCGGACATCTGCACTGGCTGATGCAGCACAACGGTGGCGTGTTCCTGCCCCCATGGGGCAAGGTGGAGCAATGGCTGCTGTCGGTACAGCACGACTCGGACGACGTGGACCGCTTCGCGACGAACTTCGCCCGGTTCGCCACGGCGGTGACACCATGAGGTCCCCGATCCGGTGACGGGCGGCGCGATCCGGCTGCACCAGCTGGCGAAGTCCTTCGCCGGGATCCCGGCGGTCACCGGGATCGACCTCGACATCCCTGCAGGACAGTTCTATTCGCTGCTCGGCTCGTCAGGCTGCGGCAAGACCACCACGCTGCGGATGATCGCGGGCTTCGAGAAGCCCGACTCCGGGCGCATCGAGCTCGACGGCCGCGACGTCGCCGGCGATCCACCGCACAAGCGGCCGGTCAACACGGTGTTCCAGACCTACGCGCTGTTCCCGTTCATGACGGTGTGGGACAACGTGGCGTTCGGGCTGAAGTACCAGAAGTCGTCCAAGGAGGAGACCAAGCGGCGGGTCGGGGAAGCCCTCGAGCTGGTGCGCATGGAGTCCTACGCCAAACGCAAACCCGCCCAGCTCTCCGGCGGTCAGCAGCAGCGGGTCGCGCTGGCCCGGGCGCTGGTGCTGCGGCCCAGCGTGCTGCTGCTGGACGAACCGCTGGGCGCGCTGGACGCCAAGCTGCGCAAGCAACTCCAGCTCGAGCTGCGTGCCATGCAGCGCGAGATCGGCATCACCTTCGTCTACGTCACGCACGATCAGGAAGAGGCGCTCACGATGAGCGACCAGATCGCCGTGCTGGCGGAGGGGCGGGTGGAGCAGGTGGGGGCACCGCAGGAGATCTACTCCGCCCCGGCCACCACGTTCGTCGCCGGGTTCCTCGGCGCGGCCAACATCTTCGACGCCGAGATCCTCGACAGCGCCGCCGGTACGGCGTCCTGTTCGGCGCTGAACACCCGACTGGTGGCCGCCGTCGACGACGCGGCGCCCGCGGGGGCGGCGGCGATCGTGATCCGGCCCGAACGCATCACCCTGCAGGGCTGCGACGAACCCGTCGCCGCTGGTCGTAACACCATCGCGGGAACTGTCAAACACGTTGTTTACCTTGGCAATTGCACGCAGGTCCACGTCGAGGTGGGGGAGCCGGCGGCGCTGGTGGTGGAGGTCCCCAACACCGCGGGCCCCGGTTCGGTCGTCCACACGCCGGGCGAGCGGGTCACCTGCGTGTGCACCCACGACGCGGTGCGGGTGCTGCACCGCAGCCCCGCGGCGCCGGTGGCCGACGCGGTCGTCGAGGAGGCACTGAGCCCCTCGTGAGGGGGCTAGCGTCGCTTGGCCTTCTTGTCGGACTTGTCGGGGGACAGCCCCAGTTCCCGCTCGGCGAACCGCATCGCGATGTCATAGGCGGTGTCGGAGTCGATCTCGGGATCCTCCAGCGCCACCTGGATCGACAGGCCGTCGAGCAGCGCCGCGAACTCGAGGGCGAACATCCGCGGGTCCACCTGCGTGGGTTCGCTGTCGGACTTGATCGCGTCGACGATCATCGTGCGCCACCGGGCGTCGAGGTCGACCCGGCCCGCCCTGATCTCGTCGTGCCGGAAGGCCTGGGCCCACAGGTCGAACCACAGCCCCCATGCGCCGGGGATCTCGTCGCCGCGCGGCACACAGGTCCAGCGGATCAGCAGCGACAGCCGTTCCCGCCGCGACGGCACCTCGGCCAGCATCTTCTCGGCGGCCTCGTAGAAGGACTCCTCCGAGTAGCGCAGCGCGTCGACCAGCAGCCGGTCCCTGGTGCCGAAGTAGTAGATCACCAGTGCCGAGCTGACCCCGGCGCGCTTGGCGACGTCGGCGATGCGGGTGTCGCCGAAGCCCCGCTCGCAGATCAGCTCCGCTGCGGCGCGCAGCATTTCGATACGACGGCCTTCGTTCTGTTCGGTCGCGGGTGCGGGCTCGGCCATGATCGGCTGGGTCCCCCTCTCCTCTGGCGCTACCACTTGTCTGAAGCCTAACACTTGGTTAGATTGAACAGTCAGTCAGGCGGTCATGGAAGTGGGTCTGCGATGTCGAACAACTACGACGCCCTGGTGATCGGCGGCGGGCACAACGGTCTGGTCTCGGCGGCCTATCTGGCCCGCTCCGGCGCCCGCACGCTGGTGCTGGAATCCCGCAACTCGCTCGGCGGGGCGGCCACCACGGAGGCGCCGTGGCCGGAGGCGCCGCACCTGCGGGTCACCCGGCTGTCCTACGTGATGAGCCTGATGCCGCCGACGATCGTCAAGGAGCTGGCCCTCGAGCGGCACGGCTACAAGGTGCACCCGATGGGGCCGTACTACCAGGCATTCCCCGAGGGTGGCTCGCTGACCATCTACGAGGACGACCCGGCCCGCACGTACGAGCAGCTGGCCCGGTTCTCCAAGAAGGACGCCGACGCCTGGCCCAAGTGGAACGCCTGGCTGGAGGGCATCGCCGATGTGATGGGCCCGATGCTCACCCAGGTGCCGCCCACCATCGGGTCGCACAAGCCCGCCGATCTGTTCGAGCTCGCCAAACTGGGCTGGAGCCAGCGGAACCTGACCCCGCGCATGGTGGCCGACGTGACCCGGCTGTTGACCATGAGCATCGCCGATCTGCTCGACGACTGGTTCGAATCCCCGCAGATCAAGGGCGCGCTCGCGGTCAACGGCGTCATCGGCACCTGGGCAGGCCCGTACGAGCCGGGCACCGCGTACGTGATGGCGCACCACTCGATCGGTGATGTCGGCGACGGACAGCTCGGCAGCTGGGGCTATCCCGAGGGCGGCATGGGCGCGGTCTCCGAGGCCATCGCCCGGTCGGCCCGCAGCTTCGGCGCCGAGATCCGGACCAACGCCAGGGTGGGCCGGCTGCTGGTCAGTGGCGGGCAGGTCCGCGGCGCGGTGCTCGACAGCGGCGAGGAGATCCACGCCCCGCTGGTGGTGACCACGCTGCACCCGAAAATAGCGTTCCTGGAGCACATTCCGCGCTACGAGCTGCCGGGTGACTTCGTCGCCGACATCGAGCACTTCAAGACCCGCAGTGGTGTCGTCAAGATCAACCTGGCGCTCGGTGAGCTGCCGAACTTCACCGCCGACCCGAGCACCGGTCTGGCTGAGCACCACACCGGTTCGGTGGAGATGGCCCCCACGATGGAGTACATCGAGGCGGCTTTCCAGGATGCCCGGGTCGGCAAGCCCGCGCTGCTGCCGTTCAGCGACGGCGTCATCCCCACCACGCTGGACACCACCCTGAATCCCGATGGCACACACATCATGTCGTTGTTCACCCAGTGGGTGCCTGCGGACTGGGCGGCGGCGCCGCACACCGAGGAACTCGACGCCTACGCCGACCGGCTCATCGACCTGTACGACCAGGTGGCGCCGGGCTTCAAATCCTCGATCCTGCACCGCGACATCGTCGGACCGCATGAGATGGAGCAGGAGTACGGCCTGATCGGCGGTAACATCTTCCACGGCGAGCTGTCGCTCGAGCAGCTCTTCCACATGCGCCCGGCACCCGGCTACGCCGACTATCGCACCCCGATCTCCGGGCTCTACAACGGAAGTTCGGGCACCCACGCCGGCGGCGGGGTGTGCGGTATCCCCGGCTGGCAGGCCGCGCGGGCGGCGTTGGCGGACACCAAGAAGAAGCGTTTCCTGCGGAAGCGATGAGCGCTTGCGCGAAGAGCAGACAGGCACGATGAGCGCTTGCGCGAAGAGCAGACAGGACCGATGAGCGCTTGCGCGAAGAGCAGACAGGCACGATGAGCGATTCCCGCCGGGCGGCGGTGGCCACCATGCTGGGCGCCCGGTCGGTCGCCGTGGTCGGTGCCAGTGCGCGCCCGGGCAGCTTCGGCGAGCGGATGGTGGTGGAGGCCGCGCGCGGGTCGGCGAAGATGCACCTGGTCAACCCGCGCTACCAGCGCATCGGCGAACACCGTTGTGTGCCAACGCTGGCCGATCTGGACGAACGCGTCGACCTGGCGCTGCTCGGGGTGCCGGATTCGGCACTGGTCGAGCAGCTGCGGGCGGCGGCCGATGCCGGGGTGCGTTCGGCGGTGCTGTTCGGGTCCGCGCACGGGCTGCGCGACGAGATCGCCGACATCGCGCTGGGTGCCGGGATGGCGCTGTGCGGGGCCGGCTGCATGGGTTTCGTCAACGCCGCCACGGGGGTCCGCGCGCTGGGTTATCTGGAACCGGATCCGTTGCCGCGTGGCACGGTCGCCCTGGTCACGCATTCCGGGTCGGCGTTCTCGACGCTGCTGCGCGCCAACCGCGGCTTCGGGTTCCGCCTCGCGGTGTCCTCGGGCCAGGAGCTGGTCACCGACACCGCGGACTACGTCGACTACGCGCTGGAGGATCCGCAGACCTCGATCATCGCGTTGCTGATGGAGACCCCGCGGTCCCCGCGGCGGCTGCGCCGGTCGCTGCTGCGGGCCGCCGAGCGCGATATTCCGGTGGTGATCCTGACCGTCGGCGGATCGCCGCGCGGCCGGGCGATGGTCGCCGCGCATTCCGGCGCGCTGGCTGGGGAAAGTGCGGCGTGGCAGGCGTTCTGCGCGTCGGTGGGGGCGGTGCGGGTCGGCGACATGGCGGAGTTCGCCGACACGCTGGAGATGTTCGCCGCGGGCAGGCGCTCGCGTGGCGGGCGGATCGCGACGGTGCACGACTCGGGAGCGGAGCGGGCGCTGACCGCCGATGTGGCGCATGAGCTGGGTGTGGAGTTCGCGCCGCTGTCGGTCGAGACCGTCGCGACCATCGCGGCGCAGCTCGACGACGGGCTGGCCGCGACCAACCCGCTCGACGTGTGGGGCACCGGCGCCGACACCCGCGCCCTGTTCGGGGCGTGCCTGCGGGCGATGGCCGACGATCCCGCGGTGGCGGTGACCGCGCTCGCGGTGGACCTGGTGACCGAGTTCGACGGCGACACCGCCTACGCCGACGCCGTGGTCGACGTCGCCAAGGTCTGCGACGCGCCGCTGGCGGTTCTCGCCTCGGTGCCCTCGGCGGTGGACCGGGCGACCGCACTGCGGCTGCGCGACAACGGGATCCCGGTGCTGGAAGGGCTGCGCAGCGGGCTGACCGCGATGGCACACCTGGCGTCCTGGCCGCTGCCCGTCGACACCCCCGAGCGCGAGCCGGCGCGGACCCGATGGTCGGGAGACAGTGGCTTCGACCTGCTCGCCCACTACGGCATCCCGGTGGTGCCGACCCGCACCGCCGCCGACGCGGCAGGCGCGCTGGCCGCCGCGGCCGCGCTCGGCTATCCGGTCGCATTGAAAACCCTTGGTGCCGAGCACAAGAGCGACGTCGGCGGGGTGATCCTCGGCATCGCCGACGAGGACGGGCTGCGGCGGGCCTATCAGCAGATCAGCACGCTGGGCCCGGCGGTGAGCGTGTCGGCGATGGCGCAACCCGGGGTCGAGGTGTCGGTCGGGTTCGTGCGCGACGCCGTGTTCGGTCCGCTGGTGGTGGTGGCCGCGGGCGGGACGCTGGTCGAGCTGCTGGCCGACCGGGCGATCGCCTGCGCGCCGCTGTCACCGCGGGCGGCCCGGGATCTGCTGGCGTCGCTGCGGATCCGGCCGCTGCTCGACGGCTGGCGCGGCGCACCGGCCGCCGACGTCGACGCGCTCGTCGACGTGATCGTCGCGATGGGACGGCTGGCCGCCGACCTCGCCGAGCACTACGACGCGGTGGAGGCCAACCCGGTCATCGTGTCACCGCACGGCGCCGTCGCCGTCGACGTGCTGGCGGTTCAGAAGATGGCGTAGACCTTGCGCACGGTCTGGTGGATCACCCAGGTTCCCGACCAGTCCTGCGGGAACACCGCGATGTCACCGGCAGTGACCTCGAGCGGTGCACCGCCGTCCGGGGTGACCGTCATCCGGCCGGACAACAGGTAGATCACCTCGTTGTCGTCCATCCGCCAGTACGACGGGCCGGGCGTGCACTGCCAGATGCCCGCGGACTTGTCGCCGTCGACCCACAGTTCCACACCGTGCACCGCCATCGGATCGCCGGTGGCCTCCTCCAGTGGGCCCCAGTCCTCCAGCTCGGCGTCGGCGGCGCCGGGTAGCAGCGAGGTCAGCACGGCTGCGGTCATCGGGTGATCCTCTCGTAGGCGGATTCGGGGAACGGCAACGAGATCGGCTCGGGCGCGAGCCGGCTGTTGCCGTCGGCGTCGAACCGGTCCAGCCCGAGGTCGGTCAGGTCGAGCCACTCGCATTCGCCGGACGTGGTCAACTCCGCGGCGACCTGCGCGACCGCCGGGCCCCACATCATGCCGTGGCCGGCCGCACTGGCCACCACGGTGCCCTCGACGGGTCCGTCGTCGGTGCGCAGCGGGCCCAGGATCGGCAGGTGATCGGGGGTGTAGTCGATGGTGGCCGCCCAGGTGCGGCGCAGCCCGAGGCCCCGCACCGCGGGTAGCAGGCTCTCGATCCGGTGGCGCGCGAGCTGGTAATAGTCGTGGTCGAAATCGGTTGCCACCCCAGGCTTCTCCGCAGGATTGCTCATGCCCCAGAGCAGCCCGCCGGCCTCCCCGGGCCGCCAGTAGATCCCGGAGGTCACGTCGAACACCATCGGCAGCGCGTGCACGTCGACGGGCAGCCGGGCGGTGACCACGACCTGGTGGCGGGTGCCGCCCGCCGGGATCCGCGCACCGGCGCGGGCCCCGACCTCGGCCAGCTGGGGGCCGCCGGTGAGCACCACCCGCCCGGTGTCGATCGGGCCCTCGGAGGTGTCCACCCCGACCACCCGGCCCCCGGAGGTGCGCAGGCCGGTGAACGCGCACCGCTCCCGCACGTCGACCCCGACCGCGGTCAGCGCGGCGGTGTAGGCCAGCACGTTGCGCGGCGCGTCGATGTACCCGTCACCGGGGGCGAACGACGCGCCCAGCGTCGAGCCGGGGGCCAAACCCGTTGCCCTGACGTCGAGATCGTCACTGGACAGCCACTGGACCTCCAGCCCTAGGGAACGCTGCAGCGCGATGCGGTCGTGCGCCTCGGCCACCTCGGCGTCGGTGAAGCACGGCATCAGGTAGCCCTGCCGGACGAACCCGCAGTCCAGCGGGAACCGGTCGCCGCTGCCTGCGTAGAAGTCCTGGGTGCGCATCCCAAGGCGGATCGCGGTCTCGGTGCCGCCCTGCGCGCGCACCATGCCCGCGGCGCGGCTGCTGGCGCCCTCGCCGAGGGTCGCGGCGTCGAGCAGGACGACATCGAGGGTGCTGTTCTCGGCGAGCAGCACGGCGGTCCACGCACCGACCGTCCCACCGCCCACCACCACCACATCAGCGCTGCGGAAGCTGGTCATACTACGGAACGCTGACATAGACTGAACACTCAGTCAAGAGGAAAGGCGGACCCGATGCACGGGCTGACCGACGAGGATCTGCGTATCCGCGACACCGCGTCCGAATTCGTCGAATCGCTGATGCCGCACGAGGTCGAGGCCGAGCTGGCCGGTGGGGTGCTGCCCAAGGAAGTGGTCGCCGAGCACCAGGCCCGCGCGATCGAGCTGGGCCTGTACGCGACGAACATGCCCACCTCGGTAGGCGGCCGCGGCTGCACGGCGCTGCAGCAGGTGCTGGTCCAGGAACAGTGCGGCCGGGTCACCAACGGGCTGGCCTGGGTGATGGCCACCCCGCCGCAGTGGTGGCCGGAGGTGGCCACCGACTACCAGCTGCAGCGCTGGCTGCTGCCGTCGGTGCGGGCAGAGAAGCACGAGGCCTACGCGATCACCGAGGAGTTCGCCGGGTCGGACACCTCGGCGCTGGCCACCACCGCGCGCCGCGACGGCGACAGCTACGTCATCGACGGGGTGAAATGGCATGTCACCTCGTTCAATCTGGCCGACTACGTGTTCGTCGAGGCTGTACTGACCGACGGCGAGCACGCCGGCGACCACGTGCTGCTGGTGGTGGACCTGCCCTGGCCTGGGGTGGAAATCGTTCGCACCCCGAAGTATTCGCACAACATCGCCGACGAACACCCCATCGTGGCGTTCAACTCGGTGCGGGTTCCGCTGGCCAACCTGGTCGGCACCGAGGGCGGGCCGATGACGTTCACCCAGGACTGGTTCCGCTTCGAGCGGATGATGGTGGCCGCCCGCTGTGTCGGCGCGGCGCAACGGCTGCTCGACGAGGCCACCGCGTTCGCCCGCGAACGCGTGGTGGGCGGGCGCCCGCTCGGTGAACACCAGCTGGTGGCCGGCCTGCTCGCCGACAGCGCCACCGAGCTGTTCGCGGCCAGGACCATGCTCTACGAGGTGGCCAGGGCCATCGACGCCGGCTACGACCGTAAGACGCTGCACGGCATGGCCTCGATGGCAAAGCTGTACTGTTCGGAGATGGCGGGCCGGGCCGCCGACCGCGCGGTGCAGATCTTCGGCGGCCGCGGCTACATGCGGGAGAACCCGGCCGAGCGGCTGTTCCGCGAGCTGCGGGTGGAGCGGATCTGGGAGGGCGCCAGCGAGATCCAGCGCATCATCATCGGGCGTCAGCTGATGAATCGCGGTCCGGCGGCGCTGCTCGACCCGGCCTGAACCCCAGCAACCGCATGCCGTGGTAGATCAGCAGTGCGGCGACCGACCCGAGCGCGATCCCGGTGAACGTCAGATTGCCTGCGCTCCAGGTGAAGTCGGCGATGCCGATGATCAACGGGATCGCCGCGGTCATCTGGTTGATCGGCTTGGCGAAGTCGACGTGGTTGGTCAGCCAGATCCGCACCCCGAGGATGCCGACCAGACCGTAGAGCACCACCGTCGCCCCGCCGAGGACCCCGGCCGGGATCGCGACGATCACCGCACCCACCTTGGGGCACAACGACAGCACGATCGCGACCACAGCGGCCACCCAGTACGCCGCGGTGGAGTACACCCGCGTCGCGGCCATCACGCCGATGTTCTCGGCGTACGTCGTCGTCGCCGACCCGCCACCGAAACCGGCCAGCGTCGTGGCGACCCCGTCGGCGGCCAGCGCCCGGCCCATCAGCGGATCCAGGTCGCGCTGGGTCATCTGGGCCACCGACTTGACGTGCCCGATGTTCTCGGCGATCAGCGCGATGACCGCGGGCAGGAACATCGGCAGCACCGACAGCGTGAAGGTCGGGGTCTGGAACTCGGGCAGCCCGATCCACGGCGCCGCCGCGATCCCGGCCGTGTCGACCTCGCCGAGGAGCAACGCCAGCACGTACCCGGCGGCGACGGCGAGGAAGATCGCCAGCCGGCCGATCATCCCGCGGAAGAAGGCCAGCGCCGCCACCAGCAGCACCAGCGTGACCGTCGCCAGCACCGGACCGGCCTCGTAGTTCGCCTTCGCGGCCGGCGCCAGGTTGAACCCGATGAGCGCCACGATCGCCCCGGTGACCACCGGCGGCAGCGTCACGTCGATCCAGTGCGTGCCGACGACGTGCACGACGGCACCGACGAGGATCAGCAGCAGCCCGACCGCGACGACGCCGCCCAGCGCGCTCCCGGTGCCCTCGGAGGCCACCGCCGCGGTCACCGGCGCGATCACCGAGAAGCTCGACCCCAGGTAGCTGGGCAGCCGGTTGCCGGTGATCAGCAGGAACGCGATGGTGCCGACGCCGGAGAACAGCAGCGTGGTGGCCGGCGGGAACCCGGTGAGCACCGGGACCAGGAAAGTGGCACCGAACATCGCCACCACGTGCTGGGCGCCGAGCCCGAGGGTGCGCGGCCAGCTCAGCCGTTCGTCCGGGGCCACGACGAAGTCGGGATCGGTCTGCGGTTCGACGGGTCTCCAGGTGAGCAGCACGGTACGACTACACACCAGATCGGCTGGTGCCGCAGCGGATAGGGCCGGACTCAGCGCCGCAGCGCGTAGGCCACCATGCCCATCAGCACCACCACCGAGCCGGCCACCACCGACGTCCACGGCAGCGTGAACGCCAGCGTCAGGCAGCCCGCCAGGCCGAGCGTGGGCAGCACCCGTACACCCAGCGTCAGCGCCGAGGCGTTGGCGATCGCGTAGTACAGCAGCACCCCGAACGACGAGAACCCGATGGCGGCGCGGACGTCGACGACGGCGGTGACGACCGCGACGACCGCCCCGACCGCCAGCTCCGCCCGGTGCGGGGTGCCGTGCCGGGGGTGCACCGCGGTCAGCACCGTCGGCAGATGACGGTCGCGGGCCATCGCCAGCGCCGTCCGCGAGACCCCGAGCAGCAGCGCCAGCAGCGCACCGAGCGCGCTGACCGCGGCGCCGGCGACCACCACCGGAGCCAGCGCCGGGAACCCGGCCGCGCGTACCGCGTCGGTCAGCGGCGCAGCCGAGGCGGCCAGGCCGTCGGCGCCCAGCTGCGCGAGCACGGCCACCGCGACCACGGCGTAGACCACCAGCGTGATGCCCAGTGCGACGGCCACCGCACGGGGGATGGTGGTGGCCGGGTCGCGGACCTCCTCGCCGAGGGTGGCGATGCGCGCGTAGCCGGCGAACGCGAAGAACAGCAGCCCGGCTGCCTGCAGCACGCCGTAACCGGTGGCCTCGGGCACCAGCCGGGCCGGCGCCACGTCCCCGGCGCCGAGGACGACGACCACCACCATGGCCAGCACGGCAAGGGTCAGCGCCACGATGATCCGGGTCAGCAGCGCCGAGCGCTGCACGCCCGCGTAGCTGACCGCCGTCAGCGCGACCACCGCCGCGACCGCAACGGCGGTGGCCTGCTCGGGCCAGGCGTAGTGGCCCACCGTCAGCGCCATCGCCGCGCACGACGCGGTTTTGCCGACGACGAAGCTCCAGCCCGCGGCGTGGCCCCAGAACGGGCCGAGGCGTTCGCGCCCGTACACGTACGTCCCGCCCGATTGCGGGTAGAGCGCGGCGAGGCGGGCCGAGGACATCGCGTTGCAGACCGCCACGACCGCGGCGACGGCGAGCCCGATCAGCAGGCCGCTGCCCGCGGCCGCCGCGGCCGGGGCCAGCGCGACGAAGATGCCGGCGCCGATCATCGAACCGAGGCCGAGGGTGACGGTGTCGAAGGTGCCGAGCCGTCGCCGCAATTCCGGACGATCCGGCTGGCTCATCCGGCCACGATATCGTGTGCGGATGGCGCGCACCGCCGATGGTCACCGCCTGCGACGCCGGCCCCGGGATCGCAAGGCGCAGATCGCGCGCGCCTCGGCCGAGGCGTTCAGCGAGCTCGGCTACCACGGGGTGAGCATGGAGGCCATCGCGGCGCGGGTCGGGATCTCCGCGGCCGCGCTGTATCGGCACTATCCCAGCAAATACGACCTGCTGCGGGGGGCGGTGCTGAACCTGGGCCAGCAGCTGGTGGACTGCACCGCCGAGGTCGACGGTGCCGGGCCGGCGCAGGTGCTCGACCAGTTGGTGTCGGCGCTGATCGACACCGCGCTGTCCAACCGGGCCTCCGGCGGGCTGTACCGCTGGGAGGGCCGGTATCTGCGCGGCGACGACCGGGTTCAACTGCTCGACCAGATGCGCACCGTGCACCGCCGGCTGCACGGGCCGCTGCTGCAGCTGCGTCCCGAGCTGACCGCTCGGCAGTGTTCGGTGCTCTCGACCGCGACGTTGTCGGTGGTCGGTAGCGTCGTCGACCACCGTGCCAAACTGCCCGCCGCGCAGGCGCACGAGCTGCTGGGCCAGCTGGCCAGTGCGGTGCTGAACACCGAGCTGCCGGAGGTGGGAGCCGAGTCCATCACCACCCCGGAGCGGCCGGGCTCCGGGGCGCCGATCTACGAAGCGCTGCTGGTGGAGTCGCTGAGACTGTTCCACGCCAACGGGTATCGCGACACCGCGATGGGCGACATCGCCGCTGCCGTCGGGATTCCGACTTCGACCATCTACAAGTACTTTTCGGGCAAGAGCGACATACTGGCGGCCGCCTTCCGGCGGGCCGCGGACCGGCTCTCGGCCGACCTGGCGGAGATCACCGCGACGGTGACCGACCCAGCCGACGCGCTGGCGGCGATGATCGACGCCTACGTGAGCCGGTCGTTCGATCAACCCGAACTGGACTACGTCTACTACAGCGACCGGCTCAGCATGACGCCGTCCGATCAGCGGATCCTGCGGGTGCTGCAGCGCTCGATGGTGGAGTCCTGGGTGGAGATGGTGGTCGCGGTGCGCCCGGAATGGACTGCCGGACAAGCCCGTTTCGCCGTGCACGCGGCGATGGCGGTGGTGATCGACCTGGGCCGGCTGGCGCACTACGCCGCCACCGCCGAGGCCAGGGTGACCGTGCAGCGCCTGGTCGACGTGACGCTGCTCGGTGGTCACCGGATGCGTACCACGTCACCGGCGGGCTAGGTGTACTGACCTGAGAGGTCGGGTCACGGCGGCGTGATGCCCGCCGTCAGGACCGTCCGCCCGGATCGCCGGTTGGTTCACCATCGCTGGGCCCGATCGACGAGGCGCCGCAGCGCGGCCACGGCCGCCGTGCGGTCCTGGGAGAAGTTCAGCCGCACCGCGTCGGGAAAGGACCCGAACTCCGTGCCGCGGGTGACCGTCACCCCGTCCTCGACGCGCAGCGACTCGACGAATGCGTCGAGATCACCTGCGACAGCGGGGATGTGGATGAACAGGTAGCTGCCACCTTCGGTCGGGCGGGCCATCACGGCGTCGCTGGCCTGGATCACGGCCATCAGCTCGTCGCGGATGCGTTGGTGTGCCGCGACGCGGTCGTCGAGCCACCCCGGTGGCTCGGCCAACCAGGTCGTCAGCACGGCCTGGGAATAGCCGGGTGCCCGGAGCGTCACCAGCCCCTGAACGGTCTCCATGCGGCTGATGATCGGCTCGGGGCCGATGGTCACGCCGAGCCGGAAGCCCGAGAGCGACTCCGTCTTCGACGGCCCGATCAGTGTCAGCGTGCGGTCGGCCGCGCCGTCCAGGCCGGCGAAGTGGGTGTAGGCGCGTCCGTCGAAGATCTGCCGGGCGTAGAGCTGGTCGACGATGGCGAAGGCGCCGTACTCCGCGAGCGTGGCGTTGATCCGCAGCAGGTGGGAAGGCTCGTAAACGACACCGGTGGGGTTGTTCGGGTTGGAGAACACGATCGTGCGAACCCCGGAGTCCAGCGCCGACGTCAGGGATTCCAGGTCGATCTCGCCGGCTCGGCCGTGCTCTCGGTAGTGCAGGGTGACGTCGACGGGCTGTGCTTCGAGGAACTCGGTGATCTTGCGGTATGCGAAGTAGTCGGGTGCGACGATGCCCACCCTGTCGCCCCGCTCGATGACCGAGGACATGGCGAGGTACAGGCCGGCCTGGGTGCCCGCCGAGACCAGGAGGTGACGATCGGGGTCGATCGCGAGGCCCATCAACTCGCCGAGCCGGTCGGCGACGCGGGAGCGGACCTCGCGGTGCCCCCGGTACGGCGAGTATGCCCACGTCGCTCCCACCGCGATCGCGTCGTGCACCGCTTCGGCGGCCGCGGGATGGGGTGGGAACGCCCCGACGTCACCGTGGGAGAAGTCGACGGGCCGATCCCCGGCCCGTGCCCGCGCGCCGGCCCGCTGTTGGCCCGGTGCATGGGAGGAGTCCAGGTGCCGGAACCGGGCGGGAGCAGCCACGACAGCGGGAGGGCTCGGTGTCGTCGGACGGCCGACGTCTGAGGAGGTCACCCGGCCAGCCTGGCTCCGCTGATGCTGAATGTCAACATTCGGCATGTGAGAGGATGGCCCGGTGTCTCAGCGCGTGCCACCGCGGCAGGGTGTCTCACGGATAACGCACCGTGGAATCGCGGCGGAGGCGGCGGCGCGCATCCAGGACGCGATCTTCGACGGTCACTTCCCTCCCGGCGCGCCGCTGCTGGAGGCCGAGCTGGCCGACTCCATGGGCATCAGTCGGGGCTCGGTGCGGGAGGGCCTGGCGCAGCTCGAGCGCGAGGGGATCGTGGTGACGGCCTGGCATCGACCGTCGCGGGTCATCGACGTGACGCGCGACGATGCAGTCGAGCTGTACGCCCTCAGGTCGGCATTGGATCTGCTGGCCGCATCCTCTGCCGCACAAGCGGATTCGCACGATCCGATCCGGGCGGCACTGGCCGAGCTGGAAGAATCGAGCCGCTCCGGCGCGGACTTCCGGGAACTGCTCCGCCTGGACCTGCGACTGCATGACGCCATCTACCGCGTCGCCGGCAACTCCCGACTCGAGCAGGCCTGGCGAGCCATTCGCAGCCAGGTGGAACTGTTCCAGACCCGCCGGCTGCTCAATGACGTCGAGGACTACCGCGAGCGCCTCATCCAAGAGCACCGGGAGATCGCCGATCTGATCTCGGCCGGGCCGAGTGAACGGCTCGACGCGTGCGTGGCGGCGCACGTCAGTTCGGCGTTGACCGCGCTGGTGAAGGGGCTCGACGGTTAGGGCACACCCTGCACTATATTGATAATTAACTCCTTACAGCGATAGCCGGAGGGTGGGCAGGGTGCTCAAGGATTACGCCAGCAGATCCGTGCAGACCGCGGTCGCACTCGTGAACACCTATGACGTGGGCGCCGGTGACGATCAGCTCGCCGATCGCGCACGGACCGCGGAGCTGCTCCGCGGCCTCGGGTGGGAAGGCGTGGAGGCGATATCCGACGCCGACCAGGCGCGGCTGACCAACTGGCGCCACCAACTGCGGTCGGTGTTCGAGACCGAAGACGCCGCGAAGGCGATCGACATCCTCAACAGGAGCCTCGAAGAGGTGGGCACCGCACCGCGATTGACCAACCATGACGGCACGTGGCACTGGCACTACACCAAAGCCGGCGCGCCGTTGCGCGAACGGGTGATCGCCACTACTGCCGTCGCGCTGCTCGCGGTGATCGCCGACGGCGCGCTGTCGCGGATGCGGGTGTGCCGGGGTGACGACTGCCATCGCGTGTTCGTCGACCTCTCGCGTCCGGGGACACGCCGGTTCTGCGAACCGTCCGGTTGCGCCAACCGGGCCCATGTCAGGGCCTTCCGCACCCGCGCCAAGGGTGGCAACCCCGCGCAGAAGTAATTAGTTAATAGTTATTGACACCTTACTGAGGGTTGTGTTTGATGGGCCTTGTGGCAAGGCCACGACTCCGCGCACCTCAGCGCCGGCTCACAAACAGAACGGATTCTGTAGATGTCCGCAGCACCCCTGCCGAACAAACCCAAAGTCATCACCTTCGACACCTACGGCACGCTCATCGACTGGGACGGGGCCCTTCGGGCCTACCTGACTCTGCTCTTCGGTCCCGACGTCGATGTCGCGGCCTTCTACCAGCGCTGGTACTACGGGCATGCCCTGCCCGCCGTGCTGGACGAGCCGTTCAAGCTCTACCGAGACCTGCTGACCGACACGCTGCTCGCGGCCTGTGAGCAGGAGGGCCTGACGGTGACCCGCGAGCAGGCCGAGCGGCTCGGCGACGTGATGGCCGACGCGCCTCCGTTCGCCGACACGAACCCGGTGCTCGACGTGCTCCGGGAACTCTGCCCGCTGGCGACGATCTCCAACAGCCAGAAGGACATCCTCGAGGCCAGCGCCGCGAAGATGAACGATCCCTTCACGTTCATGGTCACCGGAGAGGTCGTCGGCGCGTACAAGCCGGCGGCGCCCCTGTTCGAGCGGGTCCTGGAACTGGCACAGGCGAAACCCGATGAAGCAGTGCACATTGCACAGTCGCAGTACGTCGACCTGCCTCGGTCGGTCCCGATGGGGATCCCGACGATCTGGATCAACCGGCAGGGACAGGCGCTGCAGCCCGAACATCCGGCTCCGACGCTGGAATTGCCCAACCTCACCGCGCTTCCGCGCGCGCTCGGACTGAGTCTGTAGCGACCCATCTACCACGAGGACACCCGATGACTCTCACCCGAACCGCCGAATTCGCTGGCGCACTGCATCATTACGACTTCACCCGCCTGCCCGCCGACGTCGTCGACAGTGCCAAGAACGCGCTGAGCGACGCCCTGGGGGCGTTGATCGCGGCGACCAGCCCCAGTTACCCGGTCATGGCGCAGCTCGAACGGTATGCCGAGTTCGCCGGTGGCTCCGGGGCGAGCCTGTTCGGTTCGGACAAGGCCACCGATCCGGCGACGGCGGCACTGCTCAACGGCACGCTCGCCTACTACTGCGACATCGAAAGCCACCACGCCAGTGCGAATGTCCACGCGATCGCCGTCGTCGCACCCGCGGCGCTGGCTGTCGGGGAATCACAGCACTCGACCGGCCGCGAGCTGATCGCGTCGGTCGTCGCGGGAATCGACGTCGCCGCGCGCGTGTCCTACGCCCTCGACCCGGCCGAGATGTACGCGCGTGGACTTCATCCCAGCACCATCGCCGGTACTTTCGGTGCGGCCGTGGCGGCGGCCAAACTGCTGCGCCTCGACGAGGAACAGACCGTCAACGCACTCGGGCTGGCCGGCACGAGCACCTGCGGACTGCTGTCCTGGGTCGACGACCCCTCGGAACAGTCGCGGCCCCTGAACATCGGCCTCGCGGCGCAAGCCGGCGCGCAGGCAGCCTTGCTCGCGCACAGGGGCTTCCAGGGCCCCGGTGACATTTTCGGCGGCAAGTACCCGTTCGGGCAGGCCTTCACGGGTCAATGGGATCAGGGCGCGCTGCTGAAGGACATCGGCTCGCGATACGAGGTGACCAACCTGTTCTTCAAACGGAACAGCTGCTGCGTTTTCATCCCCGCCGGCCTCGACGGCTTCACCTCCCTGCTGCACGACGAGGGCCTCGATCCGAGCCGGATCGCCCGGGTGGACGTGCGGGCGCCGGAGTCCTCGTACCACGTCGTCGACAACAATCCACTTCGCTCCCACTGCATGCAGTACGTGCTCGCCGTCGCCGCATACAAGGGCAGCGTCGGATTCGGCGACATCATGAGCGATCTTCGACTGCAGGACGAGCGGATCCGAGCGCTCGCCGAGAAGATCTTCGTCACCGGCGACGAGGCCTTCGACCGCGACGTCACCACGACCGGCCAGTCGGTCGCCTCGACGACGATGATCACCCTGCTCGACGGCACCACCGCGACGCGAGAGGTGTCGCATCCACTGGGAAGCCCGGAAAACCCGCTGTCCGACAGCGACCTTCGCGCCAAGTTCGACGCGCTGACCGCCGGCATCCTGACTCCCGAACGTGCTGACGAACTTCACGGCTGCGTCAGTCGCGTCGAAGAGCTCACGGACGTGGCCGAGCTCGCCCGTCTGCTGACCCGGTGATGAACGGCGATCCCGGTCGCCCGATGGTCGACATCGTCGGCGTCAACAAGCATTTCGGCCGCCTGCACGTCCTGCGGGACATCGAGCTGTCGGTGGGACGCGGAGAGGTGGTGGTCATCGTAGGGCCGTCGGGATCGGGAAAGTCCACCCTGTGCCGGACGATCAACAGGCTGGAGACAGTGGACACGGGCACGATACTGATCGACGGCGTCCCCCTGCCGCAGGAGGGACGCGAGCTGGCCAAGCTGCGCGCCCAGGTGGGGATGGTCTTCCAGAGCTTCAACCTGTTCGCACACAGGACGATCCAGGAGAACGTCACACTCGGTCTCCGCAAGGTGCACGGGGTCAGGGCGGCCGCCGCCAACGCACAGGCGCGGGAGCTGCTCGACCGGGTCGGTGTGGCGCATCAAGCGGAGAAGTTGCCCGCGCAGCTCTCCGGTGGCCAGCAGCAGCGGGTCGCCATCGCGCGAGCACTGGCGATGCGACCCAAGGTGATGCTGTTCGACGAACCGACCTCAGCGCTGGACCCCGAGATGATCAACGAGGTTCTCGACGTGATGGTCGGTCTGGCCACCAGCGGGATGACCATGGTGGTGGTCACTCACGAAATGGGTTTCGCCCGCCGAGCGGCCGACCGCGTGGTCTTCATGGACGCCGGCCAAGTACTCGAGATCGCTACGCCCGAGGCCTTCTTCACGGATCCGGAGTCGCGACGGGCCAAAGAGTTCCTCGCCAAGATCCTCGCCCACTGAGCCCTTTGACCGAGACAGGAGACAACGATGAAGAACTCTCACCGCGGCGCCACGCTGGGCGCCGTTGTCATGGCCATGTCACTGGCTGCCTGTGGCAGCGGCGAACCCGCTTCGTCCAGCAGCAGCCAAACCGAAGCAGGTGATCGGACCATCAAGGTGGGCGTCAAGTTCGACCAGCCCGGGCTGGGCCTCAAGCAGGGCGCCGACTACGCCGGATTCGACATCGACGTCGCCAACTACATCGCCGACAAGCTCGGTGTCACACCGGAGTACGTCCAGGCGTCGGTCTCACAGCGGGAAACCCTGATCCAGACCGGCCAGGTGGACTACATCGTCGGAACGTACGTCATCACCGACCCCCGCAAGGAGAAGGTGTCCTTCGCCGGGCCGTATTTCATCGCCGGACAGGATCTGCTCGTGCGCGCCGACGACGCCAGTATCACCGGGGTCGAATCGCTGACCGGCAAGAAGCTGTGCTCGGTCAAGGGATCGACGTCCACCGACGTGCTCCTCGAGATGAACCCCGAAATCAACCTGCAGGAGTACGACTCCGACGCATTGTGTGTGGACGCCCTGCGGTCCGGCGCCGTGGACGCGCACACGAGCGAGGACGTCATCCTGGCGGGGTTCGCCGCCCAGCCCGCCAACGCGGGGAAGCTGCGCGTCGTCGGCAATCCGTTCTCGACCGAGGAGTACGGCGTGGGACTGCGCAAGGGCGACACCGAACTCTGCCAGCAGATCACCGACGCCCTCGACGAATTCGTCAGCTCGGGTGAATGGCAGAAGTCGGTCGAGAAGAACTTCGGAGCGGCCGGTTTCAAGCCCGGCGCGGACAATCCGCCGACGCCCGCCCCCTGCGCGTGAACCCCTCGGCCGCTGATCCAGGGCGGGCGCCATGATCGAACTCCTAGCCGAGAACCACTTCGCGGCGGCCTTCGGGATGACGGTCTTCCTGGCCCTGTGCGCCGCCGCGGGATCGTTGGTCATCGGGACCGGCGTCGCCCTTCTGAGGATCTCGCCGGTCCCGTTGTGCCGACGGGTCGGCGCGGCCTACGTCAACATCGTGCGCAACACCCCGTTGGTGTTGATCATCATCGCCTGCAACATCGTGATGGCGGTGAACCTGGGCTTCAACTTCTCCGACAACTTCGTCCGCAACAACATCATCTGGTCGATCATCGGGCTGTCGGTGTACCACGGCGCATACGTGTGCGAGGCGCTGCGCAGTGGCGTCAACACCATCGGTAGGGGGCAGGTCGAAGCCGCCCGCGCCGTCGGGCTCTCGTTCCCGCAGACCGTTCGCGAGGTCATCATCCCGCAGGCCTACCGCGGCGCGATCACGCCGCTGGGCACGACGATGATCGCGCTGATCAAGAACACGACGATCGCGACGGCCATCGGCGTCGCGGAGGTGAGCGGCGCGATGAAATCCATGCAGGAGGCGCGGGCCGATCTCGCCGTACCCATTCTGCTCGTCGTCGCTACGGGCTTCCTCTGCCTCACCCTTCCGGTCGGCGTCCTGACCTCCCGGCTGTCCTCACGATTGGCGGTGAAGCGGTGAGCGAGCCCGATCTGTTGTTCGACGTACCCGGGCCGAGGGCCCGCCGGCGGCACCGGTGGGTCACCGCCCTGGCAGCGTTATTACTGTGTGCCGCAGTGGCATTCGCACTCTCGAAGATGGCCGAGAAAGGCAACCTGGACGCGGCGAAGTGGACCCCGTTCCTCGGCTCGTCGGTGTGGCTCGACTACCTGCTTCCCGGCCTGGTCAACACGCTGAAGGCGGCCGGGATGTCGATCGTGCTGTCGGCGACCTTCGGCGTCGTGTTCGGCGTCGGGCGGGTGTCATCGCTGGCGCCGGTGCGCTGGCTGTGCGGATGTGTGGTCGAGTTCTTCCGGGCCATCCCGGTACTCGTCATCATGATCGCCGCGTTCGGCTTCTACTCGTACAACAACGTTTTCCTCAGCGACATCAACCCCTTGGCCGCGGTGGTCACCGGCGTCACGCTGTTCAACGGGTCCGCCATCGCCGAGCTGGTCCGCGCCGGCATTTGCAACCTGCCGGCCGGGCAGGCCGAAGCCGGTCTCGCGCTGGGCCTGCGGCGCGGTCAGGTGCTGTCCACCATCGAGTTGCCGCAAGCGATCACGGCGATGATGCCGGCATTGATCGGGCAGTTCGTCGTGGTGTTGAAGGACACCGCGCTGGGACAGATCATCACCTACCCCGAGCTGCTGAGCACCTACCAGCAGATCGGTTCCAACTGGTCGAACGTGGTACCGGCGCTGATCGTCATCGCGGCCATCTTCATCGGGATGAACTACCTGCTGTCGCTGCTCGCCCAGCACGTGGAGGAACGCATGCGCAGGACCAGGAAGCAGCGGGTTGCACTGGTGCCGGCCCCGGTGGGGTCCGAACTCGCGGGAGTGTGAGGAGCCATGACATCGAAAAGCGGTGCCGGGGAACGTCCTTCGGTGCACGTTTTCTCCCTGGGCGGGACGATAGCGTCGACCACCGGTGCGGATGTGCGCACCGGGGTATCGCCCACGCTCGGCGCCACCGATCTACTGGCCGGGCTACCGGGCCCGTGCGGCGACGAGGTGGATGTCACCGCGACGTCGGTGCGGCAGACCGCGTCGAGCGACCTCACCTGGGACGACCTGGTCACACTCGCGCGGCTGGTAGATCAGGCGTTCGCCGACGGGGTGTCGGGTGTGGTGATCACCCAGGGCACGAGCACCATCGAGGAGACGGCGTTCGCCCTCGAACTCCTGGTGGCCTCGTCGAGGCCTGTCGTGGTCACCGGCGCCATGCGGAACCCGACCCTGGCGGGCGCCGACGGGCGGGCGAACCTGGCGGCGGCGTTGCGGGTGGCGGCCTGCCCGTCGGCCTGCGACATCGGCGCACTGGTGGTCTTCAACGACGAAGTGCACGCGGCCCGGTTCGTGCGCAAGAGCCACACCTCGTCGCCGTCGGCATTCGCGTCCGCCATGGTCGGGCCGATCGGCTACCTCACCGAAGGTCGGGTGGGCATCCTCGTCCGGCCGCCACGAGCCGGGCCGCTGGCACACCGGCTCGACAAGCCGGTCCCTGCGGTGGCACTGGTCACGATGGCGTTCGGCGACGACGGCCGACTGCTCGACGCGCTGCCGGCGCGGGGCTATGCCGGCGTGGTGATCGAAGGCTTCGGCGCCGGCCATGTCCCCGCGCGCACCGTCGCAACGGTCCAGCGACTCGTCGAGCAGGTCCCCGTCGTCCTCGCGTCGCGGACCGGCGCGGGGGAGGTGCTGGAACGCACGTACAGCTTCGCCGGGGGTGAGATCGACCTGCTGGGCCGAGGACTCCTCAGGGCGGGCCCGCTGGATGGCCCGAAATCGCGAATCCTGTTGTCGCTGTGCCTCGCTGTGCACGACGACCGCGCGCGAGCGCAGGAGCGCTTCGCGGCCGTCGTCGAACAGCTGCGGCGCCAGTCGGCCTGACGGATCGTTACCGGTTACGCACCGCGCTGCCGGCCAGGTACAACAGGTAGCCGAGCACGCCGAACTTGGCCAGCTTGCGGGTCTTTGGCGCCGCCAGACCCAGGCCCAGTGCCGACTCGATGGCGCCGTTGATGTACACGTACTTGCGGGTGTCGGTGGGGAAGGCCGCTTTCGTCATCCCTTCGTAGAAACCGGGGGCGACGAAGTGGGACAGGCCGGTCCCGGCG
Organism: Mycolicibacterium sp.; assembly: GCA_050250295.1. GTDB lineage: Bacteria > Actinomycetota > Actinomycetes > Mycobacteriales > Mycobacteriaceae > Mycobacterium. Next base: position 7,659 of record JBFWOX010000037.1, on the reverse strand, counting down.
AGGGCCAGGCCGGAGATGGTGGCGGCACGTGAATTCTCTTTGGGCACAGGCGGATCTTAGACGAAGGTGTAGTCGCTGAACGGGAAGTTCGACGCTTCCTTGATGGCGTTGCGCGTCGACATCGGCCGCAGCAGGCTCGGTTCGCCGTGCGGATTGAAGTAGTACGACCGCGATCCGGCGCAGTTGCCCAGCGTCCACAGTGAGTCGCCGAGCAACTCGGTCATCCGGTCCAGGTAAGCGGTGTTGGCCTGTTCGGTGACTTCGAAGGTGGTGGCGTCACGGCGCTGTAGCTCACCGAAAAGCCGTTCCATCAGCCGCATCTGGTATTCCATCGTGTTGAAGAAGTTCAACCCCAGGAACGCGTACGGGCTGGCCAGGCTGAGGTAGTTCGGGAAGTAGGGCATCGACACGCCCTGATAGGCCTGGAAGCGGTTCTCCCGCCACCACTTGCCGAGGTTGCGGCCGTCGCGGCCGATCACCTCGATGGCGGGGAAATTGGCCTCCCACAGATCGAACCCGGTGGCCAGCACCAGGGTGTCGATGACGGTCGTGGTGCCATCGGCGTTGACGATGCCGTCGGCGGTGAGGTGGTCGATGCCGTCGGTCTGCAGGTGCACGTTCGGTTTGGTGAAGGTGCGGAAGTAGTTGTTGGAGAACGTCGGCCGCTTGCAACCGATGTCGTAGTCCGGGGTCAGCCGGCGGCGCAGTTCCTTGTCGCGGACCTGGATGAACTGGTTGATCTTGCACAGGTCCATCGCCGAGATGTTGAGACGGCGGAAAAGCGGGACCCGGTAGTGCACCACGCCGACACTGATCATCGTCTCGTAGATGGTGTCGGTGATGGCGCGCACGATCCGCTGTGTCCACGGCAGCCGAGCGAACAGCCGCTTGGCGCGCTCGGAGATCCCGAAGTCGAGCTTGGGGGCGACCCAGGTCGGGGTGCGCTGGTAGACCGTCAGGTCCCCGGCCGTCTTGGCCAGTTCGGGGATGAGCTGCACGGCCGTGGCGCCGGTGCCGATGACGGCGACCCGCTCGCCGGCCGGGTCGTAGGTGTCGTCCCAGGCGGTGGTGTGGACGACGCGACCGGCGAACTCGGTGATGCCGGGGATGTCGGGCATGCGCGGCTGGGACAGGAACCCGGTGGCCGTCAGCAGGTACCGGGCCGCCAGCGTCGTCCCGTCGGCGAGGCCCACCCGCCACACCTTGGCGTCCTCGTCCCAGCGGGCGCCCTCGACGGTGGTGTTGAACCGGATGTGGCGGCGCACGTCGTACTTGTCGGCGACCTCGTCGGCGTACTGCTTGATCTCGGCGCCGGTGGAGAACAGCCGCGACCAGTTCGGGTTGGGTTCGAAAAAGTACGAGTAGGTCGTGGTGGGGACGTCGACGGCGAGGCCCGGATAGTGGTTGACGTACCAGGTGCCGCCCAGGTCGTCCTCACGGTCCAGGATCACGAAGTTCTGGTAGCCGAGCCGCTTGAGCTGGATGGCAGCACCGATCCCGGCGAAGCCGGCTCCCACGACGACCGCGTCGTAGTGCTCCGAAGTCATGGCTGAAACGGTACCCGAGGTACCGGCGGATTCAGCCCTTCAGCGACCCAGTGCGGGGAGGGTCCAAAGTTGCGATACAGGTCACAGCGCGGTCTCCGGTGGCCCAGGTCTCGGCGGTGGGATACAGGACGTACAGCTGCACCGAATCGTCGAGCATCGCCGCGGGTGAATAGACCGCCAGTTCGGGGCTGCACTGTTCGTGGTACGCCTCGACAGCAGCGTTACCAGGGTAATCACCGTCCGGGATGAGGATGACGGCGAACACCTCACCGGCGTGCGGCTGGTCGCAGCCGATGGTCTGCACGCGCAGCACCTTCTCGCCATCGGGGATCTCGGCCAGGCAGTCGCCGACCTTGACGTCGGTGGCGGTGGTGTTCCCGGACCCCAGCACCGTCACCAGGATGATCCCGGTGATGCCGACCGCGAGCACCACCACGAACAGCAGGCCGCCGATCCACCACCACTTGGCCTTGGATCTCTTCGGCGGCGGGAAGTACGGCCCCGGCTGCCCGCCCTGATACGGCAGGGGCGGCGGCGGAGGTGGCGGAGGCGGCCCCCCAGGGGGCGGGGGAGGCGGAGGTGGCCCCGGGGGCGGCGTCGTCACGAGCCGACGATAACTCAGCGCAGCAGCCGCAGCGCGGCATCGACGGCAAGTACCGGGACGTCGAGTTTCTTGGAGCCCAGATCGTGGCGGGCACCCGTGATCTCGACGATCTCGGCGGTGCTGATCAGGGCCGCGGCGGCGCGCAGCTCGTCGATGGTGCCGAAGGGGTCGGCGGTGCCGTGGGTGAACACCGTGGGCGCGGTGATCCGCGGCAGGTGCTCGACGCGAGCGCGCTCGGGCTTGCCGGGTGGGTGCAGCGGATAGGAGAACAGGGTCAGCACGTCGGGCTGCAGTCCGTCGGCCGCCGCCATCGAGGTGAGGCGCCCGCCGTAGGAATGCCCGCCGGCGATCACCGGGCCGTCGACCATCGCGGCGACGGCGCGGACAGCCTCGACGACGCCCGCGAGGTCGTGCCCCGCGCCCGACGGCGGCCCCTTGGGCCGGCGGCGCCGGTAGGGCAGGTTGTAGCGCACGGCCAGCCAGCCGCGCCGGGCCCACTCGGTACAGATCGCGACCAGCATCGGCGAGTCCCGGTTACCGCCCGCACCGTGGGTCAGCGCGACCGCCCCGACCGGTGTGCCGTCGGGTTCGTGCGCGACGCCCGCGATGTCTTCTAGCACTCGATGTCCTCTAGCACTCGCGCAGCCTGAACTGGGCGGAGACCGGGCCGTGGCCCTGGCCCAACGGGTAGGCGGCGCGAAGGGATTGGGTGACCCACCCTTTGGCGAAGCCGACGGCCTCGGGCACCGAATACCCGTGGGCCAGCGCGCTGGCGACGGCCGCGGCCAGGGTGTCCCCGGCGCCGTGGTCGTGCGGGGTGTCGATGCGGTCGGCGCTGAACTCGTGGAAGTCGGTGCCGTCGAACAACAGATCGGGGGCCTGCGCCGACGAGCGCAGGTGTCCACCCTTGACCAGCGCCCACCGCGGGCCCATCGCGTGCAGGGCGCGGGCGGCGTTGCGCTGGGTGTCGGCGTCGACGACGTCGATGCCGGTGAGCAGCCGGACCTCGTCGAGGTTGGGGGTGACCACCGTCGCCAACGGGAACAGGGTGCCGGTCAACGACTCCAGCGCGGTGGGGTGCAGCAGCGGATCGCCGTGCATGGATGCACACACCGGGTCGACGACGAGAGGCACTGGCTCCGCCAGGGATTGCCACGCCTGGGCGACGGCGGTGATGATCTCCGCCGACGCCAACATGCCGGTCTTGGCGGCCTGCACACCGATGTCGGAGGCCACCGCATCGATCTGGCCGGCCACGACATCCGGCGGGATCTCGTGAAACCCTTTGACCCCCAGGGAGTTCTGCACCGTCACCGCGGTGACGGCGACCAGTGAGTGCACACCGAGCAGCGCGAAGGTGCGCATATCGGCCTGGATGCCCGCACCACCGCCGGAGTCGGAGCCGGCGATGGTCAGCACGCGCAGCGGCGTCTGGCCGGGCGGGGGCAGCGGCAGGTAGGTCACGACGACACCACCGGCAGGTACACCTGGTTGCCGTGTTCGGCGAACTCGCGAGACTTTTCGGCCATGCCTTTTTCATACGCCTCGCGGACGTCCTGCGTGATGCGCATGGAGCAGAACTTGGGGCCGCACATCGAGCAGAAGTGCGCGGTCTTGGCGGGGGCGGCGGGCAGGGTCTCGTCGTGGAACTCGCGGGCGGTGTCGGGGTCCAGCGACAGCGCGAACTGGTCGTGCCAGCGGAACTCGAAGCGCGCCTTGGACAGCGCGTCGTCGCGTTGCTGCGCGCGCGGGTGCCCCTTGGCGAGGTCGGCGGCGTGCGCGGCGATCTTGTAGGCGATCACCCCGTCCTTGACGTCCTTGCGGTTGGGCAGTCCCAGGTGTTCCTTGGGGGTGACGTAGCACAGCATCGCGGTGCCGGCCTGAGCGATGATGGCCGCGCCGATGGCCGAGGTGATGTGGTCGTAGCCCGGTGCGATGTCGGTGGCCAGCGGGCCCAGCGTGTAGAAGGGCGCTTCCTCACAGAGCTCCTCCTCCAGGCGCACGTTCTCGACGATCTTGTGCATCGGCACGTGGCCCGGACCCTCGATCATCACCTGTACACCATGGGATTTCGCGATACGCGTGAGCTCACCCAGAGTGCGCAGCTCGGCGAACTGGGCCGCGTCGTTGGCGTCGGCGATCGAGCCAGGGCGCAACCCGTCACCGAGGGAGAACGTCACGTCGTAGCGGGCCAGGATGTCGCAGAGTTCCTCGAAGTTGGTGTACAGGAACGATTCCTGGTGGTGGGCCAGGCACCAGGCGGCCATGATGGAGCCGCCGCGGGAGACGATGCCGGTGACCCGGTCGACGGTGAGCGGGATGTGGCGCAGCAGCACGCCCGCGTGCACGGTCATGTAGTCGACGCCCTGTTCGCACTGTTCGATCACGGTGTCGCGGTAGATCTCCCAGCTGAGTCGGGTCGGATCGCCGTCGACCTTCTCCAGGGCCTGGTACATCGGGACGGTTCCGACCGGGACGGGGGAGTTGCGCAGGATCCACTCGCGGGTCAGGTGGATGTCGCGGCCGGTGGACAGGTCCATGATGGTGTCGGCACCCCAGCGGATAGCCCACACCATCTTGTCGACCTCCTCGGCGATCGAGGAGGTGACGGCCGAATTACCGATATTGGCATTGACTTTCACCGCGAACGCCTTGCCGATGACCATCGGTTCGGCCTCGGGATGGTGGTGGTTGGCCGGGATCACCGCGCGGCCGGCGGCCACTTCGTCGCGCACCAGTTCGGCGGGCACGCCCTCGCGGGCGGCGATGAACTGCATCTCCGCGGTGATCTCGCCTGAGCGGGCCCGCTGCAGCTGGGTGCCGCGGTCGCGGACCACGCCGGGCCGGGCGGGCAGCCCGGCTTCCAGGTCGACGACGGTGTCGGCGTCGGTGTACGGCCCGGACGTGTCGTAGAGGTCCAGGTGTTCGCCGTTGGTGAGGTGGACCCGCCGGAACGGCACGGCGGCGTCGCCGACGGTCCGGTAGATCTTGCTGCTGCCCACGATGGGACCAGTGGTGACAATCATCTTCGTTCTCTCCCTACGCCGGCATTACCCGGTCAGGTTCGTACGGTCGACGGGCCTACCCGTCCTCTCAGCGCGCTGGTACGCGCTCCCGCGTGTTGGACGGTTGTCACGCTAGCGCAGCCGCGGTGCGCAGGGAACAGCGGCGGCGGGAATACGAATTGCCTCCCGAAGATTTGTATAGCTAATATATGTGTTTCGTGGCTGGAGAGATGCGATGACGACGGAGATCGAGCCGACCGACACCGGGGCGGTCCAGACCGCGCGGCGCCGCCGTCGCATCGACGCCGACCATCCGCACTACAAGTGGATCGTCCTGTCCAACACCACGCTGGGCACGGTGCTGGCGACGCTGAACGCGTCCATCGTGCTGATCTCGCTGCCGGCGATCTTCCGTGGTATCGGGCTGAACCCGCTGGCTCCGGCGAACATCTCCTATCTGTTGTGGATGTTGATGGGGTACCTGGTGGTCACCGCGGTGCTGGTGGTGCCGTTCGGCCGGCTGGGCGACATGTTCGGGCGGGTGCGCATCTACAACATCGGGTTCGCGGTGTTCACCGTGGCGGCGATCGCCTTGTCGTTCGACCCGTTCCATCTCGACGGCGGGGCCATCTGGCTGATCGCGTGGCGGGTGATCCAGGGGGTCGGCGGGGCGATGCTGATGGCGTCGTCGTCGGCGATCCTGACCGACGCGTTCCCGCCCAACCAGCGCGGCATGGCGCTCGGGGTGAACATGGTGGTGGCCGTCGCGGGCTCGTTCCTCGGGCTGCTGGTCGGCGGCGTGCTCTCCGAGTGGCATTGGCAGGCCATCTTCTGGGTGGGAGTGCCGATCGGTCTGCTGGGCACGGTCTGGAGCATCCGGTCGCTGCGCGAGGTGGGGGTGCGCACGCCGGGACGGCTGGACTGGGCCGGGACGCTGACGTTCGGCATCGGGCTGACCGTGCTGCTGATCGGGATCACTTACGGGCTGCAGCCCTACGGAGGGTCGTCCACCGGATGGACCAACCCGTGGGTGGTGGGTTCGATCGCCGGCGGGCTGGCACTGCTGGTCGCGTTCTGCGTCGTCGAGTTGCGGGTGGCGCAGCCGATGGTGGACATCCGGCTGTTCCGGTCGACTGCGTTCGGCATGGGCAACCTGGCCGGGCTGATGTCGTCGGTAGGGCGCGGTGGATTGCAGTTCATGCTGATCATCTGGCTGCAGGGCATCTGGCTTCCGTTGCGGGGCTACGACTATGAGGTGACCCCGTTGTGGGCGGCGATCTACATGCTGCCCATCACGGTCGGGTTCCTGCTGGCGGGGCCGATCGCGGGCTGGCTGTCGGACCGGTACGGCGCGCGGCCGTTGACGGTGGGCGGCATGGCGCTGATGGCGGCCTCGTTCGTCGCGCTGGTGATGATCCCCGTGGACTTCAACTACTGGGTGTTCGCGCTGCTGATCTTCCTCAACGGTGTCGGCGGCGGGATCTTCACCGCACCGAACACTGCCGCGGTGATGTCGAGTGTGCCCGCCTCGCAGCGCGGTGCCGCCTCCGGGGTGCGGGCGACGTTCTTCAACGCGGGCTCGTCGCTGTCGATCGGCATCTTCTTCTCGCTGATGGTGGTGGGGCTGGCCAACTCGTTGCCCGGGACGCTGAGCAGTGGCCTTCAGGCACAGGGGGTTTCGTCGTCGGTGGCCGAGCAGGTCGCCGATCTGCCGCCGGTGGGCAGCCTGTTCGCGGCCTTCCTGGGCTACAACCCGATCGCCGAGCTGCTGGAGCCGTATCACGCCCTGCAGCAGCCCGGGGTCAACGCCGAGGTGCTCACCGGGCAGACCTTCTTCCCGCACTTGATCATCGGGCCCTTCCATCAGGGTCTGACGGTGGTGTTCCTGGCCGCGGCCGCGATGATGGTGATCGGGTTGGTCGCGTCGCTGTTCAACCCGGGACGGTACGCCGAGCGCGACTGAACCCTCTGCACCCCAGGCGATCTGCGCTTCAGAAGGGTGGTGGGTCGTCGTCGTGGTCGTGGTGTGGCGGTGGTTGGGGTGTGGGTGGTGGGGGTTTGGGTTGTTGGGTTTGGTGGCGTTGTTTGGTGCGGGTGGCGGCTTGGCGGGCGCGTTCGGTGCGTTCGGCGTGTTGGGCGGCGTAGGCGGCGATGTCGTGGGGGCGTTGGGCGTGGTTGAGTCGGCGTTGGCGGGTGATGTGGGCGGCGCTGGTTTGGGCGCGGGTGCGTGCTCGGGTGGGCATTTTGGCGGCGCGGTCGGGGTGTGGTGGTGGGGGTGTGGTGTTGGGGTTGGGTGGGGGTGCGGTGGTGGTGTTCCAGCCCGGGAACAGCAGTCGGGATAGGGGTTTGGTGGTGTAGGTGTGTGCGGTGGGGGTTTTGATGGTGATGGTGCCGTCGGGGGCTTGGGTGTCGGTGAAGCCGGGCCAGAACGTGTGAGCGTCGACCCCGGGCGTAGTGCCTGGGTTGCTCCGGGTCTATTTCCCGGGGCCGCGCTCCCGAACCG
>JBFWOX010000036.1:0-59006 GCA_050250295.1 Mycolicibacterium sp. | reverse complement strand
TTCATCGAGGGGCTCTCGCCCGCGGTGTCCATCGACCAGAAGTCCACCAACCGCAATCCGCGCTCGACCGTGGGCACCATCACCGAGGTGTACGACTACCTGCGCCTGCTGTACGCCCGCGCCGGCACCCCGCACTGCCCGGTGTGCGGTGAGCGGATCGCGCGGCAGACCCCGCAGCAGATCGTCGACCAGGTGCTGGCCATGGACGAGGGGCTGCGCTTCCAGGTGTTGGCGCCGGTGGTGCGCACCCGCAAGGGCGAGTTCGTCGATCTGTTCGACAAGCTCAACAGCCAGGGCTACAGCCGCGTCCGGGTGGACGGGGTGGTGCACTCGCTGACCGACCCGCCGAAGCTGAAGAAGCAGGAGAAGCACGACATCGAGGTGGTCGTCGACCGCCTGACCGTCAAGGCCAGCGCCAAGCAGCGACTGACCGACTCGGTGGAGACCGCGCTGAACCTCGCCGACGGCATCGTGGTGCTCGAGTTCGTCGACCGCGAGGACGACCACCCACACCGCGAGCAGCGCTTCTCCGAGAAGCTGGCCTGCCCCAACGGGCACCCGCTGGCCGTCGACGACCTCGAGCCGCGCTCGTTCTCGTTCAACTCGCCCTACGGCGCCTGCCCGGAGTGCACCGGCCTGGGCATCCGCAAGGAGGTCGACCCCGACCTCGTGGTGCCCGACCCGGAGCTGACGCTGGCCGAGGGCGCCATCGCGCCGTGGTCGATGGGCCACACCGCCGAGTACTTCACCCGGATGCTAGCCGGTCTCGGTGACCAACTGGGCTTCGACGTCGACACCCCGTGGAAGAAGCTGCCAGCCAAGGCGCGCAGGGCGATCCTGGAGGGTTCCGACCATCAGGTGCACGTGCGGTACAAGAACCGCTACGGCCGCACCCGCTCGTATTACGCCGACTTCGAGGGTGTGCTGGCGTTCCTGCAGCGCCGCATGGAGCAGACCGACTCCGAACAGATGAAGGAGCGGCTCGAGGGCTTCATGCGGGACGTGCCCTGCCCGGAGTGCAACGGCACCCGGCTCAAGCCGGAGATCCTGGCCGTCACGATGACCGCGGGCACCTTCGGCGCCAAGTCCATAGCCGAGGTCGCCGAGCTGTCGATCGCCGAGTGCGCGGAGTTCCTCAACGCGCTGACCCTGGGCACCCGCGAGGCGGCGATCGCCGGCCAGGTGCTCAAGGAGATCCAGTCCCGGCTGGGCTTCCTGCTCGACGTCGGGCTGGACTACCTGTCGCTGTCGCGGGCGGCGGGCACGCTGTCCGGCGGTGAGGCCCAGCGCATCCGGCTGGCGACCCAGATCGGGTCGGGGCTGGTCGGTGTGCTCTACGTGCTCGACGAACCCTCGATCGGCCTGCACCAGCGCGACAACCGCCGGCTGATCGACACCCTGGTGCGGCTGCGCGACCTGGGCAACACCCTGATCGTCGTCGAACACGACCTGGACACCATCGCCCACGCCGACTGGATCGTCGACATCGGCCCGGCGGCCGGCGAGCACGGCGGCCAGATCGTGCACAGCGGCCCGTACGAGGATCTGCTGCGGAACGCGAATTCCATTACCGGGGCTTATCTTTCGGGCAAGGAAGAGATCGAGGTCCCGGCGCTGCGGCGGGTGGTGGACAAGAAGCGGCAGGTCACCGTCGTCGGCGCGCGCGAGCACAACCTGCGTGACATCGACGTGGCGTTCCCGCTCGGGGTGCTGACCGCAGTCACCGGGGTGTCCGGTTCGGGCAAGTCCACGCTGGTCAACGACATCCTGGCCGCGGTGCTGGCCAACAAGCTCAACGGGGCGCGGCTGGTGCCGGGCCGGCACACCCGCGTCAACGGGCTCGACCATCTCGACAAGCTTGTGCGCGTGGACCAGTCGCCGATCGGGCGGACGCCGCGGTCCAACCCGGCGACCTACACCGGGGTGTTCGACAAGATCCGGACGCTGTTCGCCGCCACCACCGAAGCCAAGGTGCGCGGCTACCAGCCGGGCCGGTTCTCGTTCAACGTCAAGGGCGGCCGCTGCGAGGCGTGCTCCGGCGACGGCACCATCAAGATCGAGATGAACTTCCTGCCGGACGTGTACGTGCCGTGCGAGGTGTGCCAGGGTGCCCGCTACAACCGGGAAACCCTCGAGGTGCACTACAAGGGCAAGACCATCGCCGAGGTCCTCGACATGTCCATCGAGGAGGCCGCCGAGTTCTTCGCCCCGATCAGCTCCATCCACCGCTACCTCAAGACGCTGGTGGACGTCGGGCTGGGCTACGTCCGGCTCGGCCAGCCCGCGCCGACGCTGTCCGGCGGGGAGGCCCAGCGCGTCAAGCTGGCGTCCGAGCTGCAGAAACGCTCCACCGGCCGCACCATCTACATCCTCGACGAGCCGACCACAGGCCTGCACTTCGAGGACATCCGCAAGCTGCTGGCGGTGATCAACGGCCTGGTGGACAAGGGCAACACCGTCATCGTCATCGAGCACAACCTTGACGTGATCAAGACCGCGGACTGGATCATCGACATGGGGCCCGAGGGCGGTTCCGGTGGCGGCACCGTGGTGGCCAGTGGCCAGCCCGAGGACGTCGCCGTCGACCCGGACAGCTACACCGGGCACTTCCTGGCCGAGGCGCTGGGAATGGAGCGGCCCAAGCCCAAGGCCCGCCGCCGCAAGGTCAGCGCATAACGGCGGCCGCGCAACGGCTCTCGCCTCGGCGTCAGGTCAGCCGGGGCGGTGGCTGCGGCAGCGGGTGCGCGCCGTCGGGTCGCAGGCCGTCGAAGAGGATCCCCAGGTAGCGCTGCCACAACTGCGGCGACGGGTCCGGCAGGTACTCCACGACGTGGATCGGTGCGCACATCATCAGGAACACGTCGGTCCCGGTGACGTCGGGACGGATCGCGCCGGCCTCTCGGGCGGCGTCGACCAGGCGGCCGATATAGCCGAGCAGTTCGTCGCGGGCCCGGGTCACGGCGGAATCGCCCGCGCTGGCCGCCTGCAGGAACGTCAGATTGTGCTGGCGGCGCTGATCGGCGGCAACGGAAAGGAACTCCAGCAGCGCAGCCCCGGGATCCGGGGACCCGACGCGCGTGCGGGCCGCCTCGATCAGGACGGCGATATGGCCGGCCACGATCGCCGCGATCAGGTCTTCCTTCGTCGGAAAGTGCCGAAACACAGTCCCTTTCGCCACACCGGCGCGGCGGGCGATGTCGGCGACGGAGGCGGCCGGCCCGCGTTCGGCGAACTCCTCCTCGGCGGCGGCCAGGAGTGCCTCGCGATTACGCGCGGCGTCGGCGCGGGCAGGTCGGACCGGTGACGTCACCACCGGAGCCTACCAAGTTGACCGATCGGTCATGTTATCGCTAGGGTGAGTCGAAGATGACCGATCGGTCATCTTGCTGCCGACCTCGCCAGGAGAACTGATGAAACTGCACGGCGCCACCGCGCTCGTCACGGGCACCAACCGGGGCCTCGGCCATCACCTCGCCGCCGACCTGGTCCGGCGCGGCGCCAAGGTGTACGCCACCGCGCGCCGCCCCGAACTCGTCGACGTCCCCGGCGCAGAGGTGCTGCGGCTCGACATCACCGATCAGTGGTCGGTGGATTCCGTAGCCGCCACCGCGCACGACGTCGACGTGCTGGTCAACAACGCCGCCTCCACCGACGGCGGCAACCTTGTCACGGGTGACCTCGCCAACATCCGTGCGACGATGGACTCGAACTACTACGGCACGCTGGCGATGATCCGGGCTTTCGCGCCGGCGTTGGCGCGCAACGGTGGGGGCGCGATCCTCAACGTGCTGTCGGTGACGGCGTGGAGCACCGTCGACGGCAACACGGCATACGCCGCCGCCAAGTCCGCCGAATGGGGCCTGACCAACGGCGTCCGGGTGGAGCTCGCCCGCCAGGGCACCCAGGTCACCAGCCTGGTGCCCGGCCTGATCCGCACCGACACGCTGCTCGAGTTCGCCCGCAACGCGGGGATCGAACTGCCCGAGGAGCAGATGAACGACCCCGCCGACCTGGCCCGGCTGGCCCTCGACGGGTTGGAGGCCGGCGAGGTCGAGATCCTCGACCAGATGGGCGCCGACGCCAAGGCCGCTCTCACCGGCCCGCCCGTCGCACTGAGCCTGTGATCAGTCCTTCGACAGCGGCGCGGGGAAGCGCGGTCTGACCCGCACTCCGCCGAGCCATTCGGTGAGTTCGTCGGCCTTGCACTGCAATGCTTTCCGGGCTGTACGGCTGACATCGGTGGCCAACCGCAGCTGCACCCGGCCGTCGCTGCCGTGCGCCCACGCCCCGACCACGCGCCCGTCCACCCACGCGGTGGGGCCGGCGTTGCCGCGGCGGTCGAACACGTGCTCGTGCAGCCCGTCGAGGTACCAGTCCCGGTCGACCCAGCCCATCGTCGTGACGTCCAAGCCCGGCAGCAACGCGCACCACGGCGGGGCCTTCGGTTCGGGTTCGAGGTCCTCGGGCAGCGCGAAACCCGGGGTGCCGTGCAGATCCACCGCGACGGCGCCGACCTCGCGCAGCCCGTCGCGGGCCCACCCGAGGGTGCTGCCGAACCACCATTTCAGGTCGGTGACGGTGGCTGGCCCGAACGCGGCCAACCAGCGCCGGACCAGCTCGGTCCTGGCCTGCTCGCCGGGAACCGCGGCCGTCGGCCCCAACCAGGCGTTGGTGGCGACCCAGCGCGGCCGCGACACGGTCCAGGTGCCGTCATTGGGGCCGCGCACCACCTCGCCCCGAGCCGACATCACCGTCAATACCCGTGGTGCCAAATGGGTTTCGCCACCCCAACTCCTGCCGGGGGCGGGATCGTAGGTGCCGGCCAGCTCGGGCAGCGCCGTGCGCAGCTCGGTGGCGGTGCACGGGCCGGTGCGCACCAGGTGCCGGTGCACGGCCGCGCTCGCCGCCGCCAGCCACGCCTGCCCGTCGGCCGAGACACCGGCGTTCTCGGCGTCGGCGACCAGCCGCCGGGTCTCGGCGGCGGCCACCCGGTCACTGGCCGCCGATTGCACCAGCGGCAGGTCCTCGGCGCGCACCACCCACAGCGTGCGCCGCATCGCCAGATGTTTGACCAGCCTGCGGTGCCGGTAGAGCTCGGCGGACACCGCCTCGGCCGTGCAGCCGGGCAGCCGCGCCCACAGCGACAGGTACGGCGTCGCCGGATCGGTGCCGTGCAGCCCCACCAGCGCGCCGGTCAGCGCGGCGGCCGACCCCGGCGCCGCGTCCGGCAGCAGGAAGTGACGCCGGGCCAACCGGGAGCGCCGCTCGTCGACAGTGAAGCACCGCATCGACGACGAACAGTACCGGCGCGCATCGACAGCTTCGGGCAGAAATTGGGATCGGTAGCGCTCGGGCTGATCTTGACTTCACCTCGACGACGCCAGCGAGGCGGAGCACGAACGAAGGGAACTCACGTGGAGGGACAGATGGCGATGAAGCGAGTCGTCGCGAGTGTGATCGGCCTGGCCGCGGGTGCCGCCATCCTGGTGGGCTGCTCGGAGGACAAGGAGACCCCGGCGGCGAGCACGGCGCCGAGCCCGCAGTCCTCGGTGGACGCCGCTCCGCAGGCGTCCACGGGTGGCAAGACCGAGGTCAAGGTCGACGGCGCCGACCTGGCCGGCCTGGACCTGAACTCGGTGACCTGTGTCAAGCAGGGCGGCAAGATCAACGTCGCCAGCGGCGCGATCGGTGGCCAGCAGGGGCTGGGTATCGTGATGACCGACGAGGCGACACCGGTCGTCGAATCGCTCGGCATGGTCGTCGACGGGAACGCGCTCGCGGTCACCAACATGGCGGGAGCCAGCGTAGGTTCCGCCGAGGTCGAGGTCGACGGCGACACCTACACCATCACCGGTGAGGCCACCGGTGCCGACATCAGCAACCCGATGGCCGGCATGATCACCAAGCCGTTCACCGTCACGGTGACGTGTGGCTGATCGGCCCTGCCGAGGAGGTGGCGGGCGTGTTCACCACGCCCGCCACTTCCTATGATTCAGCCGTGACGACCGGTGCGGACATCGAGAGGGACCTCGAGATGGCGCGTCACCTCGCATTCGCCGCCGACGAGGGCGCGGCGAAGGACCTGCTGCTGTCGCTGGTGCCCGCCATCGAAGAGGCCGACCGCGACGATCTGATGCTCGAGGTCTACGCCCAGCTCGGCGAGCTCTACCTGGTCCGCACTGCCTACGAGGGGGTCACCGAGGCGGCTCGCCGGATCACCGACTGCCTGGCGATCTACGCCGGGATCCGCGCGGGGGAACGACCCGACGACGCGGCGCGCACCACGATGACCGCCACCGAGATCGACCATCTGATCCGGCGCTACACCCGCCGCGTGCTGTTCCTGCGGACCGGGCTGGCCGCCGCCCACGGCGAGCACGAGGCCGCCGAGGCCACGCTGCGCCAATTGTGCGACGACGCGGGGGAGTTCCCCGACCTCGCGCACGAGCACCGCTACCTGATCAGCCACGCGCAGATCCTGTGCGCGGTCGCGCTCTGCGACGACGACCTGCATGTGCAATCGATTCCGTTGTGGCAGAAGGTGTTCGACGTCATCGATGCTCCAGACGGCCCAGCCGACGGCACCGAGTACGACGACACGCTGCGGGTGCTGGCAGGCACCGGCTACGGCCGGTTCTGTGTGGAGACCGGCCGGCTCAACGAGGCCGAACCGTGGCTGCGCCGCGCCGGCGCGCGCGCCGAGGCGCGCGGCTGGACCCTGGCCGTCGCCCGCACCCAGTTGGAACGGGCGACGGCGGCCTGGGCGGGCGGTGACCGGGCACTGGCCCAGGACCTGGTGCACCAGGCCTACCCGGCGATCGCCGAACACCTGCGCGCCCACGACGTCTCGCGGTGCTGGCTGTACTTCGGCCTGTTCGCCATCGCGGTCAACGAGCTCGGCGACGCCGACGAACGCCTCGGCCACGCCGAACGACACTGGCGAGAACTGGGCCGCCCCTTGCACATCCACCGGATCCTGTTGCAGCGCAGCTGGGTCGACATCCTGCGCGGTGACTTCGCCGCCGCCACCGAACGGGTCGAGGCCGCGCGCGAGCTGCTCGATAGCTGGCCGCGGCACAGCTGGCTGCAGTACGCCCGGCTCGACGACCACCTTGGCTCGATCCTGCGCGCCGAGGCGCTGGCCGACCCCGCCGGCGCCGCGGCGAAGTTCGAGCGGGCCGTCGAGCTCAAGGTGCCCGCCGCGCTGGCCGTCGACTCCGTGCGCTACACCATCAGCGACGCCGACGCCCGGATGCGCTGGGCCACCCACGTGTCGGCCCGCATGCTGGCCGGCGCCTTCGCGGTGGCCTGGGAATGGGGGAACACCGCGCTGGTCAGTGAACTGATCGAATACCACTGCGCGCGAGGAACATTCGGTGCACCCGAAGCGTCGCAGGCCGCGGACTGGGCCGACGTCGCCACCGCCGCGGTCCCCGTCGACGACCCCGACGAGTACGCGTTGGTGGCCTCGGGGCTCACCCCGGTCTCCGACGGCCCGATGACCACGCTGGGTGCGCTGCCGCCGCTGCGGATGGACCCGGGTGGCGCCCAGGTGCTGGTGCGCTACCGCGACCTGGCCCACCGGCGCTACGGCAGGCAGCTCACCGCCCCGGGTCCGGAGTGGTCGACATGGCCGTGACCCCGTCCACCCTGGTGCTGCGCTACGCCGACGTCGGCGTAGCCACCTACGCCAGCCTGCGCGTCGTCGGCGTCCCCGGGACCACGGTGACCTGGGCGATCGAGGACACCGCGTTGGCCACGGTGCGGGACCTGCTCACCGACGCGCTGCCCGACCCCCGGCGGACCGAAACCGTCCGTGAGGCCATCGAACGGGCCATCACCGCAGGCTCTTTCGCCACCCCGGCGGCCGAACAGTCGCTGGCCGAACTGCTCGGCGAACACCTCATCGCCGCCGCCGGCTGGCAGCTGATCGCCGACCAGCCGACCCGGTCCGCGCTGTTCGTCGCGCCGACCGCGCGGCTGGCCCAGGTGCCCTGGTCGGTGCTGGCGAGACCCGGTGGGTCCCGGCTGCTCGAGCTGGCCGACATCCTGATGGCCGCGCCGGCCAACATCGCCAACGCCACCCGCACCCCGGTGCCGTGGGCGCAGCGCCGCGACGGCGCCCCGCTGCTCATCCTCGACCCGCGGGTGCCCGGCCAGCGGCCCGATTCCGCGCTCGGCTCGGTGCTCGGCCGGCCCGACCCCGACGGCCCGCTGACCCGGCACTTCGCCGCGACGATGGCGCGGCGCACCGTGCTGCCCGAGGTGGCGGAACCGGTCGAGCTGTTCCGCAACCCCCGCGCCGACCGCGGCTGGCTGGCCACCCAACTCACCCGCGGACCCAGCAGGCTGCTGTTCGTCGGGCATGCCACCGCCGCCGCCGCCGACACCGGGCACGCCGCCCGCGCCGCGCTGCACCTCGCCGACACCGAACCGTTGACCGCCGCCGACCTGATGGCCGCCGGGCTGCCGATGCCGCCCCGGGCCGCCCTGCTGGCCTGCTCGTCCGGCGGCGACTACCGGTTCGACGAGGCCACCGGGCTGGTCGCCGCCCTGATCCTGGGCGGGGCGCAGGTGGTCACCGCCACCCTGTGGTCGCTGCCCACCACCGCCGGCTATCGGCAGTTCTGCGGTGCGGCACAGGAATCCGCCGACCCGATGTGCGAGGCGGTGATCGCCGTGGACACCGCGCACCAGGCCGAGGACGCCGGCCGGGCGGTCAACGCCTGGCAGCGCGCCCAGATGAACCGCTGGCGCGCAGGCGATCTGACCGCCAGCCCGCTGTACTGGGCGGCTGTGGTCACCTACACCGTGGACGGCTCGCGATGAGCCTCACCGGTGCGGCACGCACACCGCCACCCCGGACTCGTCACCGGGACGGTAGTACATGTCGATGACACTGCCCGGCGTGAAATCCGCCAACGCCGACTCCGGGATCAGCGTGGTCTCGTGGGCCGGGAACTGGCCGCCCCCGGGCCTGCTGACCATGATGTCGAGCTCGACCTCGCGGCGGTCGGCGCTGGCGTGGCCGGTCAGCCGGATACCGACGACCACGCCCCGGGACTTCACGACCGCGCTGGACGGTACCAACAGCACCGCCGCGGTGCCGGTGAACAGGAAGGCGAAGAACAGCAGAGGTAGCAAGCTGGGCATGCGCTCAGGATCGGCGAGCCGAACGGCTACCGAACCCAACTTCTATCCTGATGCGGTGGGCGCAGGTCCGGAGGTGGCGGTGGCGATGCGGCTACCGCGGCGCGCCGTGATCGAGAAGGCATGGCGGGCCGTCGGCCCCGGCGTCGAAGTGCTCAGTAGCGACGACGGCGGCCCGCTGAGCCGCACGGTCAAGCGGATCCTGGATCCGCTGGTGCTGCGGTTGCGCGCCAACACCAAGTACTCCGCACCGTTCGTCGCGCCGGACGTGGCCGCCGAGATGCACCGACTGATCGTCGAGCAGAGCGCCACCCTGCGGGCCACCGCGCAATGGTTCGACCTGCTCAAGCGGGAACGGCGCCGGCTGCGGATCACCACCGGCAACGCCCAGGAGCTGTACTTTCCGGTCTGCTTCGAGCTGGCCGTCGGCAAGGGAGCACCGACCGCGCGGGAACGCGACGTTGCCGAACAGTACCTGCGCGACATCCATTCCGAACGTGACCGCACCGCGATCGAAGTGCTCAACCAGTACGTCGGCGACGACGCGGTGCTCGCCGAGCTGTCCCGCCAGCTGGAGCGCAGCTGGCGGGATGTTCGGCCCGGCCAGGAGATCACCCGGCCCTTCCTGGCCGGTCTTGCCACGGTGCTGGGCCACGCCGACGGGCACAACGCCGCGGCCGCCCGCCAGCGGGTGTGGTCGGCGCTGGTCGCCGACTCCGCGCCGTACAACCTCGGTGCCGCCGCCCACCACGACATCGCGGCGCTGCCGTGGTCGATCGTCGAGCTCGGTCTGAGTTCCGTTGAGCCGCAACGACCTCCGGTGATATTCGGTGGGGACGGCGAACGGCCGCTGAACCGCGCCGTGGTGGAGCGGGTGCGGGCGACGCTGCGCCGCGCCATGGACCGCGGTGAGCTGCCGGATGTGCCGCTGCTGTGCGCCGAGGAGGTGGACCGGGCCGCTGCCCCGTGGGGGCTGCTGGCCGAGGACAAACAGGCGACGCTGATCGCCGGCGTGGAGGTGGCCGTCGACCTGGTGCCCCTCGACGAGTCCGCGCGTACCCGCTACGACCTGTCGGCCCAGATCCAGGCCAGGCTCCGCAAGGAAGCCTACGTGCTGCACGCCCGGCGCTATCTGACCGCGGGCGGCCCCCTGCACCCGCGCCAGCAGCACGTCGTCGACGACCTGTCCGCGTTCCGCCGGCCGTACCTGAGCCGGCTGTGGGCGCGGCTGCACGGCCGCGACGTCTGGCAGGAGCCGTGCACCGATGTCGACGACGTGCGAGCGCTGCTGGAGGGGGTGGCGCGCTCGGTGAGCCTGGACCACCGCCAGCGCATCAAGGCGATGTTGGAGTCAGGATGAGGCTCGTAGCCGACGCGGGGTTGTGGACCAGCGGGCCGGTGCCGCAGCCGGTCCCGTTGACGACGGTGCTCGAGGTGGCCGGCGCCGTCCTGTCCTGGACCGTGGACGAGCCCGACGGCGCGGCCCACATCGCGTTCACCGACGTGGTCAGGGCGGACTGGCTGTGGCGTGTCGTCGGCGAGGGCGGACACAGTGCGCTGGTGGCCGCGGTCGCCGACGCCCCGGTCGCCGGCGTGATCGACCTGCCCGGCGTCGAGATCGCCACCGGGGCGCTGGCCCCGTTGCGGCGGTTGGCGCTCGGTCACTGGCTGCGGCGGTGGTGGCCGGGCAGCCAACGCGACGGGATCGCCGAACTGGACGCCGCGCTGCTGGACGGGGAGCTCGCCCTGCGCACCGCCGCCGCCGAGGACTACCTCGGGGACGACACGTTCGACTCCGAGGTGACCGCGCTGCTGCACCCGGCCGCGCTGCACCGGTGGGCGCGCGACGGTGATCCGCGCGCGGCGGAGCTGGCGCGCGCATGTGTGGAGCTGGGGGAGGACCTCGGGGTGGCGGCCACCGAACCCGAGGCGGCGCCGGTGCGGCGGCGCGCCGACTACGCGCTGGCGGCCGGGGCGGGCGCCGACCGGCGGGCCGAGGCGATCGCGTCCGGGGTGAGTTCACTGCGCTGGGCCGCGGTGCCGCCCGGTGTCTTCGACGCCGCCGAGCACACCGTCGACTGGCGCATCGAAGCCACCGGCTCGGCCGTGCGCGCGGTGGTGCGCACCGAGCTGTCGGGTCCGGCCTCGCCGGACGGTATCGCGGTGCGCGTCACCTCCGGGCCCGTCGCGGGGGCCGGGGTGCTCGATGCCGCGGGCGCAGCCACCGTGGAACTGTTCGACGACGGGCGCGCCGCGCTGACGGAATCGGCTGCCTGGAACCATGATTGGCGTGACACATCGGTCGGTGTCGGAGCGGACGTCGACGAGCCGCAGCAGGTGCGCGACCGGGTGCGGGACTTCGCCCGGGACCGGCTGCGCCGGCCGGCGCCGGATGCGTTCCTCGCCGAGATCCTGGCCGCCGAATCGGATTACTGAGCGTCGCCGTCGTCGCCGCGCATCGCGGCGCGGATCTGGGCCAGGCGCTCGGCCGCTGCCTGCTGGCGGGCCTCGAATTGCTCGGCGGCGGTGCGGGCCTCCGGGGTGTCGGCGGCCAGCTCGGCGGCGCCGAGTGCCGTCCCGTACCGCGTCTCGATCTTCTCGCGGACCGCATCGAACGTCGGCACCCCCTCGGCGGTGTAGCCGGTGTCGACCGGCGCGGCGACGGGGTCGGTGCCGACCGGAGCGGGCGTGGTGTCGAGGGGCTCGGCGGTGACATCGGCCTCGACGGGCTCGGCGGTGACGTCGGCCTCGACGGGCTCGGCGGTGACGTCGGCCTCGACGGGCTCGGCGGTGACCGGGTCGGCGGGTTCGTTGACGGCTTCATCCGGCATGCCGCTCACGCTACCCCGGGGGCTAGTGCGTTGAGGCGGTGATGACCGGGGCCGGCGCCGTGGTGGACTGCAGCGGTACCTGGGGTACCCCGGGGGTGCCGATCGCGCCGGCCAGCCACGGCAGCGCCGCGGCGAACGCGGTGGCGGCGAACGGCCAGTCGTGGTTTCCGGGTTGGCTCACCACCGCGCAGTCGATCCCCGCCCTGGCGCCGTCGGCACACAGCGCCTGCGCCGCCAGCGCCTGCTCGTTGGGCGGCCCGGCCGCCGTGCCGTTGACGTCGAACCAACCCGAAACACCTTGGTAGGGGCCGTGGTCGGTCATGACCGTGCTGGGGTCGAACGCCGCGTAGGCCGCCGAGTTGCCGCCGAAGAGCCGCGCCACGGTCTCGGCCTGGGTGCCGGCGTTCGGCGCGGCGTCGCCGGCGATGTCCTCGAACGAACTGAACTGGTCCGGGTGCATCACCGCCAGATCCACCGCGCAGGTGCCTCCCATCGACCAGCCGACCACCCCCCAGTTGGCCGTGCGCGAACTCACCCCGAAGTGCGATTCGACGTAGGGCACAACATCTTTGGTGAGGTGGTCGGCGGAGTTGCCGCGGCTGCCGTTGACGCATTCGGTGTCGTTGTTGAAGGTGCCGCCGGGGTCGACGAACACCACCACCGGGGCATTGCCGCCATGGGCGGCGGCGAAGTCGTCCAGCGTCTTGATCGCCCCGCCGGCCCGCATCCAGTCCGCGGGGGTGTTGAACTCGCCGCCGATCATCATGATCGTGGGCAGCGCAGGCGGCGGATCGCTGCGATACCAGGCCGGCGGCAGGTAGACGAACTCGCCGCGGTGCCGGAATCCCGACGCGGTGTCGGGGATGTCCACCGCCACCAGGGTGCCCTTGATCGGCAGCCTGTGCTGCTTCTGCATCGCCACGAGGGTGACCGCGTCGATCTGATCCGGCAGCGGTCCCGCGGTCAGCTGGTTCCACGCGGTCTGCACGGTGGGGAAGTAGCCGACCCAGAGGTTCAGCGACAACCCGGCCGACAGCACGCACAGCGGCACCGCCGCCACCGCGGCCAGCCTGCGCCACCGCGAGCTGCCGCGCCAGCCCGAGACCAGCACCCCGAAAGCCAACCCCGACAACGCGATCCAGATCCACATCCCGTGCGGGGCCGGGTTGCTGTCGTCGGCGATACCGGCCGAGGCGATGTAGAGGTAGGCCAGCGCCGCCAGTACCACCCCGATCAGCGCCGACCACGGCAGCCACACCAGCCGCCAGCGTCGGGTCCGCCACCCGATCGCCGACACCAGCGCGACGACCGCGAGGATCTGCACGGCGGCGGGCAGCCAGCCGTGCATCAACGACAGGTGGTGGCGGAGGGCGTCCACGAACGTCGGTGTCCACGTCACCGCACCAGGGTGACCGCCTAACCTCGAGGCCCGCTGTGAAGTCGCTGCTAACGCGGTTTGGCCAGCGGGAAGGGCAGGGTCTCGCGGATACTGCGCCCGGTGATCAGCATGACGACGCGGTCCACACCCATGCCCAGCCCGCCCGTCGGCGGCATCGCGTACTCCATGGCCTGCAGGAAGTCCTCGTCGAGCTCCATCGCTTCGGGATCACCGCCCGCGGCCAGCAGCGACTGGGCCTGCAGCCGGCGGCGCTGCTCCACCGGGTCGGTGAGTTCGCTGTAGGCGGTGCCGAGTTCGACGCCCCAGGCCACCAGGTCCCACCGTTCGGCCACCCCGGGGATGCTGCGGTGCGGGCGGGTCAGCGGCGACACCGACGTCGGGAAATCCTTGTAGAAGGTCGGTTCGGTGGTGCGGTCCTCGACGAGGTGCTCGTACATCTCGAGCACCACCGCGCCAGGGTCCCAGTGCGTCAGGTACGGGATGCCGGCCGTGTCGCACAGCCGGCGCAGCTGGTCCAGGCTGGTCTCGGTGTCGATGTGCTCGCCGAGCGCCTCGGACACCGCGTCGTGCACGGTCTTGACCGTCCACTGCCCGGAGATGTCCACCGGCTCCAGCGATCCGTCCTCGCGGGGACGCATGAACACGTGCGCGTCGTTGGCGGCCATCGCGGCGTTCTGGATCAGCTCCCGGCAGCCGTCGATCCACACCGTGTAGTCGGCGTGCGCCTGATACGCCTCGAGCAGCGTGAACTCGGGGTTGTGGCTGAAGTCCACGCCCTCGTTGCGGAACGCCCGGCCGAGCTCGAAAACCCGCTCCACCCCGCCGACACACAGCCGCTTGAGGTACAGCTCCGGCGCAATCCGCAGGTACAGGTCCAGGTCGTAGGCGTTGATGTGGGTGAGGAACGGCCGGGCGTTGGCGCCGCCGTGGATCTGCTGCAGGATGGGCGTCTCGACTTCCAGGAACCCCTTGCCGACAAGGGTTTCCCGGATCGCGTGCAGCACCCCGCTGCGGGCCTTGATCAGATTCCGGGCCTCGGTGTTGACCGCCAGGTCCACGTAGCGGGCCCGCACCCGGGCCTCCTGGTCGGTCAGGCCCTTCCACTTGTCGGGCAACGGCCGCAGGCATTTGCCGGTCAGCCGCCACCGGGTCACCAGCACCGACCACGCGCCGGATCGGCTGCGCCCCATGGTCCCGGTCGCCTCGATCAGGTCGCCGAGGTCGATGGCGTGGGTGAAATCGGCCGTGCTGCCCTGCTGCAGCGTCGAATTGCCCAGCAGCAGTTGGACTTCCCCCGACCAGTCGCGCAGCTGGGCGAACAGCACCCCGCCGTAGTCGCGCAGACGCAGGATCCGGCCGGCGACGCTGACCTCGGTGCCCTCGGCGGCGGCCAGCGCCTGCGCGACGGTGTGGCTCGGCGGGCGGCCCACCGGGTAGGCGTCGACGCCGTCGGCCTGCAGCGCCTCGAGTTTGGCCATCCGCACCCGCACCTGCTCGGGCAGCCGGGTGGCTTCGTCCTCGTCGGTCAGGTCGGCCCGCAACGTGTCCGGGTCCGGGGCGGACCCGTCGCTGTGCAGCACCCCGGTGGCCACCAGCTCACCTGGGGCGGCGATGTGGTGGCCGGTGTGCGGCTGCTCGTGGCGCTTCGAGAAGGGCAGCACCAGAAAGCCTTCGGCGATCACCGAGGCCACGCCGACGCGCGGCACCTGCCGGGCGTCCTCGTAACAGGCGAACCGCGGCACCCACTCGGGCTGGTACTTCATGTTCGAGCGGTACAGCGTCTCGAGCTGCCACCACCGGGAGAAGAACACCAGCACCCAGCGCCACAGCCGCAGTACCGGTCCGGCGCCGAGCTGGGCGCCCTGCTCGAACGCCGACCGGAACATCGCGAAGTTCAGCGAGATCCGGGTCACCCCGATGGCCTCGGCCTGCATGCACAGCTCGCTGACCATCAATTCGATGGTGCCGTTGGGCGACTGCGGGGAGCGGCGCATCAGATCCAGCGACACCCCGTTGCTGCCCCACGGCACCAGCGACAACATCGCCACCACGGCCTGCCCCTGCATCGCCTCCACCAGCAGGCAATCCCCGTCGGCGGGATCGCCGAGCCGGCCCAGCGCCATCGAGAAGCCCCGCTCGTCCTCGGTGTCGCGCCACGCGTCGGCCCGCGCGATCACCTCGGCCATCTCGTCGGCGCCGAGCTCGCGGTGCCTGCGGATCCGCACGCTGGTGCCGGCACGCCGGGCCCGCGTCACCGCCTGGCGCACCGCCCGCATATCCGGGCCGGACAGCCGGAAGTCATCGGGGTGCAGGATCGCCTCGTCGCCCAGCTGCAGCGCGCTCAGGCCGGCGGCCCGGAACGACTCGGCCGCGGTGGCGCTGGCGCCCATCACACCCGGCGCCCAGCCGTAGGTGGCGCACAGCTTCAGCCAGGCGTCGATGGCCTGCGGCCAGGCCTTCGGATCCCCGACCGGGTCGCCGCTGGCCAGACAGACACCGACCTCGACGCGGTAGGTGATCGCGGCCCGGCCGTTGGGGGCGAACACCACCGCCTTGTCGCGCCGGGTCGCGAAGTAGCCCAGCGAGTCGTTCTTGCCGTAGAGCTCCAGCAGGCCGCGGATCGCCGACTCGTCCTCACCGGTGAGCGCGTTGTCGGCGCGCTGGGACTGGAACAGCACGATCGCGGCCGCCATCAGCGCCAGCGCGCCGAACAGGCCGAGCAGCGCGTTGACGAACACGTGCGGGTGGCCGCTGAACGCGTCGGCGTCGGCCCCGGCGAACGCGCTGACCCGGTTGAGCGCGTACCAGAACCGGTCCGGGCGGGCCAGCGTCCCGGGGGAGAACTCCAGCAGCGCCCAGCCGACCAGCGTGCCGATGGCCATCCCGACGACGAGCACGGCGGCCGCCTTGAGCAGGGCGCCGCGGCGCACCCGGGCCCAGAACTCCTTGCGGGCCAGGATCAGGAACGCGATGGCGGCCAGATGGAAGCCCAGGCCGATGACCTCGCCGACCTCCTGGTACCAGCGCTCACCGCCCTCGGCCAGATCGGCGATGTTCCACACCACCGCCGCGGCCATGTAGCCGACCAGGATCCACCACGCGATGCGTTTGCGCGCCGCCAGCGCGGCGGCCAGCAACGCGAGCACGAACGCCCACGCGAAGCTGGTGTCCGGGAAGTTGAAGATGTAGTCGTTGACGAACTCGCGCGGCACCCGGATCACCGCACGGATCAGCGGCGAGATGCTGGCCAGCAGCGACAACGTGGCGATGACGCCCACCACCCAGCCCGCCGCGGCCGGCACCCACCGAACGCTCGATCTCGGATGCGCCTTGGTCAGGCTGCGCAGGGTCATAGGCCGCGAGGATATTCGCTCGGGCCGGGACTCGCGGGGATGTCCCGCGGGATGTTCCGCCGGTGGGCCGCGGATCGGTCCGCTGGTGGGGCGCGGCTACCAGACCGGGCCGGTGTACTTCTCGCCCGGCCCCTGTCCGGGCTCGTCGGGTGCGGCGCTGGACTCGCGGAACGCCAGCTGCAGCGTCTTGAGGCCGTCGCGGACCGGGCCGGCGTGCGGACCCAGGTACTCCACCGACGCGGTCACCAACCCGGCCAGGGCGGTGATCAGCCGCCGCGCCTCGTCCAGATCGCGGAGCGGGCTCTCGTCGGGATCCTCGTCCGACAACCCCAGCTTCTCGGCCGCGGCGCTCATCAGCATGACGGCCGCCCGGGTGATCACCTCGACCGCCGGTATGGTTGCCAGGTCGCGCACCGCGGGGTCGTCGGCGCCGGGGATGTCAGAGCTATCGGTCATGGCTGCTAGACTGGCATGCGCGACCGTCCCGGCTGACGCCAGGGACAGCAAGTGGAGTCCCACTCCCACCGCTGGCTGACGATCTTTCGAAGGTACAGCGGTCCGGTCACAGACATCACCGATGTCTGTCCTGGTCGGCATTGGGCCCTGCTTCGAGCAGGGCTTGTTCGTTCTCTGGAACGGATGTGGCCGGCGGCGTGAGGGACTCCTGAGGACAACATAGGAGGCCCCATCAGCACTGAGACCCGCGTCAACGAGCGCATTCGCGTACCTGAAGTCCGCCTGATCGGACCGGGCGGTGAGCAGGTAGGCATCGTGCGCATCGAAGATGCACTCCGCGTGGCCGCGGATGCCGATCTCGACCTCGTCGAAGTTGCCCCGGACGCCAAGCCGCCGGTGTGCAAGATCATGGACTACGGCAAGTACAAGTACGAGACGGCACAGAAGGCGCGCGAGTCTCGCAAGAACCAGCAGCAGACCGTCGTCAAGGAACAGAAGCTCCGTCCCAAGATCGACCCGCACGATTACGAGACCAAGAAGGGTCACGTGATCCGCTTCCTGGAGGCCGGGTCCAAGGTCAAGGTGACGATCATGTTCCGCGGACGCGAGCAGTCCCGGCCGGAACTGGGTTTCCGGCTCCTGCAACGCCTGGGCGCCGACGTGGCCGATTACGGCTTCATCGAGACGTCCGCGAAGCAGGACGGGCGCAACATGACGATGGTGCTGGCACCGCACCGCGGCGCGAAGACTCGCGCCAAGGCGGCGCACGACGCCGACGCGGCGCCGGCACAGCGCGCCAGCGCGCAACCCGAGGCCAACACCGAAACTACGTAGAACAGAGGAAAAATGCCCAAGGCGAAGACCCACAGCGGCGCTTCGAAGCGGTTCCGTCGCACCGGGACCGGCAAGATCGTGCGGCAGAAGGCCAATCGCAGGCACTTGCTCGAGCACAAGTCGTCCACCCGCACGCGCCGCCTCGACGGCCGCACCACCGTGGCGGGCAACGACACCAAGCGCGTTGCGAAGATGCTCAACGGCTGATTCTCCGCCGCTCGAGCCCGACTTTTACCCGTACGAGATAGGAACACTTTCATGGCACGCGTGAAGCGCGCAGTAAACGCGCAGAAGAAGCGCCGCACCGTCCTCAAGGCCTCCAAGGGCTACCGCGGGCAGCGGTCCCGGCTGTACCGCAAGGCCAAAGAGCAGCAGCTGCATTCGTTGACCTATGCCTACCGCGACCGGCGCGCCCGCAAGGGTGAGTTCCGCAAGCTGTGGATCTCCCGCATCAACGCCGCCGCCCGCGCGAACGACATCACCTACAACCGGCTGATCCAGGGCCTCAAGGCCGCCGGTGTCGAGGTGGACCGCAAGAACCTCGCCGAGATCGCCGTCAGCGACCCGGCCGCGTTCACCGCGCTGGTCGAGGTCGCCAAGGCCGCGCTGCCGGAGGACGTCAACGCGCCGTCGGGCGAGGCTGCCTGACCCTCACCGAGCGTTCTGCCCGGGTGGCGGCCGCAGTCAAACTGCACCGCCACGTCGGGCGCCGCCGCGCCGCCCGCTTCCTCGCCGAAGGTCCGAACCTGGTCGAGGCCGCGGTGCGGCGCGGAGTCGTTTCCGAGGTGTTCGTCACCGAGGTCGCCGCACAGCGCTTCGCGCAGCTGCTGACCGGTGTGCCCTACGAGCTGGTCACCGAGCGCGCCGCGAAAGCGTTGTCCGACACCGTGACCCCGGTGGGGCTGGTGGCAGTGTGCACCATGCCCGAGGCGGACCTGGACGCCGTGCTGGCCGCCGGCGCCGGGCTGCTGGCGATACCGGTGGGGCTCTCGGAGCCGGGTAACGCGGGCACGCTGATCCGGCTCGCCGATGCCATGGGAGCCGACGCGGTGGTGCTCGCCGGCGACAGCGTCGACCCGTACAACGGGAAATGCCTGCGCGCGTCGGCGGGCAGCATCTTCGACATCCCGGTGCTCAGCGACCCCGACGCCGTCGGGGTGCTCGACCGGGTCACGGCCGCCGGGCTGCAGGTGCTGGCGACGGTGCTCGACGGCGAGGTCAGCCTCGACGACGTGGAGCTGACCCGCCCGACCGCCTGGCTGTTCGGGCCCGAGGCCCACGGGTTGCCGCCCGACATCGTCGCGATGGCCACCACCGGTGTGCGAATCCCGATGGCGGGCAACGCCGAAAGCCTCAACGTCGCCTCGGCCGCGGCGATCTGCCTGTACCAGAGCGCGCGGGCGGCCCGGGGGAGATAACCGGGTGCGCTGCCGGGGCCACGCGGGCTACGGTGGCCGGATGACCGGACCCGCAGAGCGGTGGCGCGCCGAGGTACGCCGAGAACTGTTGGCTGCCCGCACGAACCGGGACGTCACCCGGGTGTCGGTGCTGCGCAGCGCGATGAGCGCGATCGACAACGCCGAGACCCCGGGCGGGGTGGTGCCGTCCGCCGGGGCGATCGCCGACAGCGCGTCGGGCCTCGGCGCCGCCGAGGTGACCCGACGGATGCTCGGTGACGACGAAATCCGCGCCGTCATCGACCGGGAGATCGACGAACGGTCCACCGCGGCAGAACAATTCGATGCGGCAGGCCATGGCGGGCGGGCCGCCGCGCTGCGGGCGGAGGCGGCGGTGCTGCGTGACCTGCGGCCGGGAGCCGGTTAGGTCGCTATTTCAGCATCCGTTCGGCCACCGCGAGCATCACCTTGCGCGGGGTGAACCGGTACGCCGAGGCCTTCACGGTGTTGAGCAGGCCCGAGATCACCGTCGGTGAGGATTTGTCGAGCGCGGCCAGCGCCGTGGTCACCACCTCCGCGGAGGACTGCCTGCCGTCGGTGAGGAACTCGTCGCCGGTGCGCTGGAAGAACTCGGTTTCGGTCGGGCCGGGACACAGCGCGATCACCTTCACCCCGGTCTTGCGGCACTCCTGCCACAGCGCCTCGGAGAAGGACAGCACGAACGCCTTCGTCGCGCCGTACACCGCCATCCCGGGCGTCGGCTGGAACGCCGACGTCGACGCGACGTTGAGCACTACCCCGCGGCCGCGTTCCACCATCGCGGGCAGGAACCGGGCCGTGAGATCGACCAACGTGCCGCAGTTCAACTGGATCTGGGCGGCGACGGCGTCGGGATCCTCGGCGACGAATGCGCCGTGCGAACCCACGCCGGCGTTGTTGATCAGCACGTCGACGGTGCGGCCCAGCCCGTGCACCTGCTCGGCGAGTGCGGCGCCGGACCCCGGCACGGACAGGTCGGCGGCGACGACGTCGACGACGATGCCGGGGTGGGCGGCCACGAGCCTGTCCCGCAGCGCGTCCAGCTTGTCGGTCCGGCGGGCGACCAGCACCAGGTGGGCGCCTCGCTGCGCCAGCTGGACGGCGAACTCCGCGCCGATGCCGCCGCTCGAGCCGGTGATCAGTGCGGTGTGGCCGGTGAAGTCCATGGGACGCTCCTGCCGGTAGTCGGTGCCGAACCAGGCTAGCCCCCACCGGCCCGCGGCACGGCGAGAACGGCACGCGCGGCTGTCAGCCGCCGAGCAGGCCCCTGGCGACATGGGTGATCTGCACTTCGTTGCTGCCCGCGTAGATCATCAGCGATTTGGCGTCGCGGGCGAGTTGTTCGACCCGGTACTCGGTCATGTAGCCATTGCCGCCGAACAGCTGCACCGCCTCCATCGCGACGTCGGTGGCGGCCTGCGAGCAGTACCACTTGATCGCCGACGCCTCGGGCAGCGCGATCGGCCGGCCCTTCTCCGCGGACTCAATGACGCGGAACAGGATGTTGCGCACGTTCATTCGTGCGACCTCCATCTGCGCCAGCTTCAGCTGGATCAGCTGGAACTGCCCGATCTCCTGGCCCCACAGCGTGCGGCTCTTGGCGTAGTCGACGCACAGCCGCAGGCACTCCTCGATCACCCCGAGCGACATCGCCGCGACCCCGATGCGTTCGGCGGCGAAGCTGGACCGCGCGCTGTCGCGGCCGTCGCCGGAGCGGTTGTCCTCGGTCTCACCGAGCAGCCGGTCGCGGCCCAGCCGCACGTTGTTGAAGAACAGCTCACCGGTGCGCGAGCTGTGGATCCCCATCTTGCGGAACGGCTTCGACTGCACGAAGCCCTCCATCCCGCGGTCGAGCACGAAGGTCAGCACCTTGCGGTCGCGTTTGTCGACGCCGGGCTCGTCGAGCTTGGCGTACACCACGACGACGTCGGCATCGGGCCCGTTGGTGATGAACGTCTTCTGGCCGTTGAGGATGTAGTCCTCGCCATCGCGGACGACATAGGACTTCATGCCGCCGAACGCATCCGAGCCCGAGTCGGGTTCGGTGATCGCCCAGGCGCCGATCTTGTCATAGGTCACCAGTCCCGGCAGCCAGCGCTCCTGCTGGGCCAGCGTGCCGCGCGACTGGATGGTGGGCACCGTCAGGCCCAGGCTGACGCCCATGCCGGTGACCAGGCCCATCGACACCCGGCACAGCTCGCCGATCACCACGAAACCCATACCGCCGGAGGCGTTGCCGAACATCCCGCCGCCACCCCGGCCGGACGGCGTCTCGCCGGCCCGCAGCCGGGCCAGCCGCTTGTCCAGGGCCTCCTTGGCCATGGCGTCGATGCCGAACGTCGTGAACAGCTTGCGGACGATGGGGTAGGGCTCCATCTCGCCGCTCTCCAGCGCGTCGACGTGCGGGCGGATCTCTTTATCGACGAACTCCCGCACGGCGTCGCGGACGGCGAGATCGGTCTCAGACCATTCGAGCATGTCCCTAGGCTGCCTTATGCCGTCCGCGCGCCGGACGCAGGCCCGCCAACGAGAACGTCGAGTGCACCAGCGACCCGGCCCGGTCGAGCAGGGAGCGCCGCGGCGGCACGTAATGCATCGGCAACCCGCGCCGGTCGGACGGCGGTGCCATGAACGCCGGCGCCTCGATCAGCGGCGCGTCGGCGGGAAGCCTGCCCTGCGTCCGCCGGTAGGCGGCCAAAGCCCTTGGATGCAGCCGGATCTCGTCGGGCACCGCGATGAACGCGAACTCGACGAACTTGCCGAACAGGCGTAGCAGGATCTCGTCACCCGGCGTCCAGCGCATGTTGGCCTTCTCCCGCACCGCGTCGTCGAAGACACCCGCGGCGATCCAGCGCTGCGCGCCCACCATCGGCTTGAACAGCTGATCCCAGATCCCGGTGGGCATCAGCACGAACCACGGCTTGGGGATGCGCATCGAGAAGATGTCCAGGGTGGCCTTGTTGATCTCGAGCTCCTCGCGGCACTTGCGGTCCCAGTACCGGCAGAACTCCTCCCAGCTGGAGGGGACCGGACGCATGCTCATGCCGTACATCCGGTACCACTGCACATGTTCGTCGAACAGCTGACGCTTCTCGGCCTCGGTGAGCCCGCCGCAGAAGTACTCGGCGGTCTTGATGATCAACATGAAGAACGTGGCGTGCGCCCAGTAGAACGTGTCCGGGTTCAGCGCGTGATAGCGCCGGCCCTCGGCGTCGACGCCCTTGATCGTGGTGTGGTAGCCCTTGATCTGCTCCCCGGTCTGCGCGGCGCGGTCCCCGTCGTAGACCACGCCCATGATCGGGTACACCGACCGGGCCACCCGCTGCAGCGGCTCGCGCAGCAGGATCGAGTGGTCCTCGACGCCCGCGCCGAGCTCGGGGTACATGTTCTGGATCGCGCCGATCCACACCCCGAGCAGGCCGGTGCGCAGATCGCCGAAGTACTTCCACGTCAGAGAATCCGGGCCGAGCGGATCGGCCGCGGGAGAGGTTGCCATCGCCGGTGATCGCACCCTCCCCACGATAGGTGCTGACAACGACCGTTGTCCATGGTCGGTGGGGCGCCGTTACGCTCCCTCAACCACCGGGCCACACCCCCGTGACCTGGCCGTTCACCCCGGTTACCCGGCTCGTTTAGGCTGGCGTTGTGGACGACGACCCGCCGGACCGATACGTGGCCGGCCAGCCGTCCGGATTCTTCGGCTGGATCACCACCGCCAATCGTCACCCCGGTGTCGTCTCGTTCCTGCGGCGGGCCCGGCGTGCGCTGCCCGGCGACCCGGATTTCGGTGACCCGCTGTCGGTTTCCGGCGTGGGTGGGCCCCGCGCCGCGGCGCGCGCCGCCGACCGGCTGCTCGACCGTGACGTCGCCACCCGCGAGGTCAGCCTCGGCGCGCTGCAGATCTGGCAGGCCCTCACCGAGCGGGTCTCGGGCAGGCCGGCCAACGCCGAGGTCACCCTGGTCTTCACCGACCTGGTGGGTTTCTCGTCCTGGTCGCTGGCCGCCGGCGACGAGGCGACGCTGCGGTTGCTGCGCCGCGTCGCGCAGCTCGTCGAGCCGCCCCTGCTGGAATCGGGCGGCCAGATCGTCAAGCGGATGGGCGACGGGCTGATGGCGGTGTTCGCCGACCCGCTCACCGCGGTGGCCGCGGTGCTGCAGGCCAGGGACGCGCTCAAAGCGCTCGAGGTGGACGGGTATTCACCGCGCATGCGGGTCGGGATCCACACCGGCCGGCCGCAGCGCATCGGCTCGGACTGGCTGGGCGTCGACGTGAACCTGGCGGCCCGGGTGATGCAGCGCGCCACCCGCGGCGAGCTGCTGGTGTCCGAGGCGACGCTGTCGGGCGTCCCCGCCGCGGACCTCGACCGGCTCGGGGTGACGGCCAGGAAGCTGCGCAAGCAGGTGTTCGCCCCCAGACAGGATGGCGTGCCCGGCGATTTCGTCATGTACCGGTTGCGAACTCGCAGGCAATTGGCAGGTGACACCGCCGACGGGGAGGCGCTGACCGGCGGATAGTGGGCTCGGTGCGGTCGGGATTGGCGCGCCTGCGGGTGACGCTGGGCTACGCCCTCATCGTGGTCACCGTCTCGGTCGCGATGCTGCCGCCCGGCCGGCACGACGCGTGGATCAGGGCCGCCAGCACCAACCTGCACAACCTCGGCCACGGCAGGATCGGCACGCTGTTCGACAGCGCGTTCGTCGTCGATGCCGGTCCGGTCTACCTGTGGTTGCCCGGGCTGGTGTGTCTGCTCGGCATCGTCGAATTGCAGTGGGGCGGTGCGCAATTGCTGATCGCGTTCGCGATCGGTCACCTCGGTGCGACGCTGTTGGTGGCGGCCGGCCTGGCCGCGGCGGTGACCTGGCACTGGACGTCGCCGGCCGTGACGCACGCCCCCGACGTCGGGATGAGCTACGGCGCGCTCGGTGTGCTGGGCGCGCTGACGGCCGCGATCCCGATGCGGTGCCGGGCCGGCTGGGTGGGCTGGTGGCTGGCCGGCGCCGCCGCGGTGGCGGCCCACGATCCGGATTTCACCGACATCGGCCACGTCGTCGCGCTCACGCTCGGGGTGGCGGCGTCGCTGCGTTTCGGTACACCCGCGGGCTGGACCCGGGCCCGGCTGGGCCTGCTGGCACCCGCGGCGGTGTTCGGTCATCTGGTCCTGGCCGACTCGGCGACGACGACGGTGACCGGCTGCGCGGCGCTCGGTGCGGCCGCGTTCGCGGTGGTGGACCGGCGCCGGCGCCGCCCTGCCCATCACCTATGATCGCCGGGTGGCTGATCAGCCAGTAGACCTCTCAGACGATGCGCTGACCAGTGCGGTGAGCGCGGCCCGGCATGCCTTCGACCAGGCCACCACGCTCGACGAGCTGGCCAAGGCGAAGACCGACCACCTCGGCGACCGCTCGCCGATCGCGCTGGCGCGCCAGTCGCTGGGTTCGCTGCCCAAGACCGAACGGGCCGACGCCGGGAAACGGGTCAACGTCGCCCGCACCGCGGCGCAGCAGGCCTACGACGAGCGGTTGGCGGTGCTGCGGGCCGAACGCGATGCCGCGGTACTGGTGGCCGAACGCATCGACGTCACGCTGCCGTCGACCCGGCAGCCGCTCGGCGCGCGGCACCCGATCACGATCCTGGCCGAGAACATCGCGGACACGTTCGTCGCGATGGGCTGGGAGCTGGCCGAGGGCCCCGAGGTGGAGACCGAACAGTTCAACTTCGACGCGCTCAACTTCCCGCCCGATCACCCGGCCCGCAGCGAGCAGGACACCTTCCATGTCGCGCCGGAGGGGTCGCGGCAGGTGCTGCGCACCCACACCTCGCCGGTGCAGATCCGCGCGCTGCTGGAGCGCGAGCTGCCGGTCTACATCATCTCCATCGGGCGCACGTTCCGCACCGACGAGCTCGACGCCACCCATACCCCGGTGTTCCACCAGGTCGAAGGCCTGGCGGTGGACAAGAACCTGACGATGGCCCACCTGCGCGGCACCCTGGACGCGTTCGCGCGTGCCCAGTTCGGCCCGCAGGGCCGCACCCGGTTCCGGCCGCACTTCTTCCCGTTCACCGAGCCGTCGGCCGAGGTCGACATCTGGTTCCCGAACAAGAAGGGCGGGCCCGGCTGGGTGGAATGGGGCGGCTGCGGCATGGTCAACCCGAATGTGTTGCGGGCCTGCGGCATCGATCCCGAGGAGTACTCGGGCTTCGCCTTCGGAATGGGATTGGAGCGCACCCTGCAGTTCCGCAACGGTATTCCCGACATGCGCGACATGGTCGAAGGTGACGTCCGCTTTTCGCTGCCGTTCGGGGTGGGCGCCTGATGCGTCTTCCCTACAGCTGGCTGCGCGACGTCGTCTCGGCCGGCACTCCGGGCTGGGACGTGTCCGCCGAGGAGCTCGAGCAGACCCTGATCCGCATCGGCCACGAGGTCGAGGAGATCATTCCGGTCGGCCCGGTCAGTGGGCCGCTGACCGTCGGCCGGGTCACCCAGATCGAGGAGCTCACCGAGTTCAAGAAACCGATCCGCGCCGTCAAGGTCGACGTCGGTGAACCGGAGCCCCGCGACATCGTCTGCGGGGCAACCAACTTCGCCGTCGGCGACCTCGTCGTGGTGGCGCTGCCCGGCACCGTGCTGCCCGGTGACTTCACCATCGCCACCCGCAAGACCTACGGGCGCACCTCCGACGGGATGATCTGCTCGGTCTCCGAGCTGAACCTGGGCACCGACCACTCCGGCATCCTGGTGCTGCCGGCCGGCGCCGCCGAGCCCGGCACCCCCGCCGCCGACCTGCTGGGCCTCGACGACGTGGTGTTCCACCTGGCGATCACCCCCGACCGCGGCTACTGCCTGTCGGTGCGCGGCATGGCCCGCGAGATCGCCAACGCCTATGACCTGACCTACGTGGACCCGGCCGATGTCCCCGCCCTGCCCGTCGAGGGTGAGGCGCTGCCGGTGACGATCGAGCCCGGCACCGGGGTGCAGCGGTTCGGGCTGCGTCCCGTCACCGGGATCGACCCCCAGGCGGTGTCGCCGTGGTGGCTGCAGCGCCGGCTGCTGCTGTCCGGGATCCGGGCGATCTCCCCGGCGGTCGATGTCACCAACTACGTCATGCTCGAGCTCGGCCACCCCATGCACGCGCACGACCGCAGCCTGATCACCGGCGGCTTCCGGGTGCGGTTCGCCGAACCGGGGGAGACGGTCGTCACGCTCGACGACATCGAACGTCGCCTCGACCCGGCCGACGTGCTGATCGTCGACGACGTGGCCACCGCCGCGATCGGCGGCGTGATGGGTGCGGGCACCACCGAGGTCCGCGACACCACCACCGACGTGCTGCTCGAAGCGGCGGTGTGGGATCCGGCCGCGGTGTCGCGCACCCAGCGCCGACTGCACCTCAACAGCGAGGCCGGCCGCCGCTACGAACGCACCGTCGACCCCGCCGTCTCGGTCGCCGCACTGGATCGCTGCGCCACACTGCTGGCCGAGATCGCCGGTGGCGCAGTGCAACCCACGCTCACCGACTGGCGTGGCGAGCCACCGCGCACGGACTGGTCGCATCCGCCGGTCAGCATGGCCGTCGATCTGCCCAGCCGTACCGCCGGTGTCGACTACCCGTCCGGCGCCACCGAGAAGCGGCTCACCCAGATCGGCGCCGCCGTCGTCGTCGACGGCGACCGGGTGACGGCCACCCCGCCCAGCTGGCGACCCGACCTGCGGCAGCCCGCGGACCTGGTCGAAGAGGTGATGCGGCTCGAGGGACTCGACGTCATCCCGTCCGTGCTACCGCTGGCGCCGCCCGGACGGGGCCTGACCGCGGTGCAGAAGCGTCGCCGCGCGATCGGGAAATCGTTGGCGCTCAACGGTTATGTCGAGATCCTGCCGACGCCGTTCCTGCCCGCGGGGATCTTCGACCGGTGGGGTCTGCCCGCCGACGACGAACTGCGCCGCACCACCAGGGTGCTCAACCCACTGGAGTCCGACCGCCCGGAGCTGGCCACCACGCTGCTGCCCGGCCTGCTGGAAGCGTTGACCCGCAACGTGTCCCGCGGGGCGGTCGACGTGGCGCTGTTCTCGATCGCCCAGGTGGTCGAGCCGACCTCGGAGACCCGGGCGATCGAGCGGATCCCGAACGATCGCCGGCCCACCGATGACGAGATCGCCGCGCTGGACGCGTCGCTGCCGCGCCAGCCGCAGCACGTCGGCGCGGTGCTCACCGGGCTGCGGGAACCCGCCGGCCCGTGGGGCGCGGGCCGCCCCGTGCACCCCAGCGACGCGTTCGAGGCGGTGCGCATCATCGGCCGTGCGGCCGGCCTGGAGCTGACGCTGCGTCCGGCGCAGCGGTTGCCCTGGCATCCGGGCCGGTGCGCCGAGGTGCTGGTCGGTGAGGTGGTCGTCGGGTACGCCGGCCAGCTGCACCCGGCCGTCGTCGAACGCTCCGGCCTGCCCAAGGGCACCTGCGCGCTGGAACTCGACCTGGACGTCGTCCCGCTCACCGAGACGTTGCCGGTGCCGGCGGTGTCGCCGTTCCCCGCGGTGTTCCAGGACGTCGCCCTCGTCGTCGACGACGACGTCGCCGCCCAGAGCGTGGTGGACGCCGTCCGCGCCGGGGCCGGCGAGCTGCTCGAGGACGTCCGGTTGTTCGACGTCTACACCGGGCCGCAGATCGGCGAGGGGCGCAAGTCGCTGGCGCTGGCGCTGCGGTTCCGGGCCCCGGACCGCACGCTGACCGAGGAGGAGGCCAGCGCCGCGCGCGAAGCCGCCGTCGCCGCCGCGGCCGAGCGCGTCGGCGCCGAACAGCGCCGCTAGACCTCCGCCGACCCACACCGCCGTGTACACCCAGCATGTGTACACCCAGCACTCCGGCTCAGACCTCGCCGAAATTGCATTCCAGCAGGAAAACATCGAGTAGCGGCCTGCTGGAATGCAATTTCGGCGAAGTTCTGGCGGCGGCGGCCGGGACGGGGATAATGAATTTGCATATGACTGCATAACGATGCAATCATCGTCGGCATGGTTTCTGTCGCCCTCGCGGGGGCAAGTGGATACGCCGGCGGTGAGATCCTGCGGCTGCTGCTCGGGCATCCGGGCTACGCCGACGGCCGCCTGACCATCGGCGCGCTGACCGCGGCCGCCAGCGCTGGCACCACGCTGGGCGAGCACCACCCGCACCTGCTGCCGCTGGCCGACCGCACGCTCGAGCCCACCGAGCTCGACGTGCTCGCCGGCCACGACGTGGTGTTCCTCGCGCTGCCGCACGGGCATTCGGCTGCGCTGGCCGAACAGCTCGGGCCCGACACACTGATCGTCGACTGCGGCGCCGACTTCCGGCTCACCGACGCCGCCGCCTGGCAGCGGTTCTACGGTTCCGAGCACGCCGGCAGCTGGCCCTACGGGCTGCCCGAACTGCCCGGCCACCGCGACCGGCTGCGCGACACCAAGCGCGTGGCCGTGCCGGGCTGTTATCCGACCGCGGCACTGTTGGCGCTGTGGCCGGCCCTGGCCGAGGGCCTCGTCGATCCTGCGGTCACCGTGGTCGCCGTCAGCGGCACCTCCGGCGCCGGCCGTGCGGCCAAGGTGGACCTGCTCGGCTCCGAGGTCATCGGATCGGCGCGGGCGTACAACGTCGGCGGCAAGCACCGGCACACCCCGGAGATCGCCCAGGGCCTGGAGGCCGTCGCGGGCACGAAGGTGACGGTGTCGTTCACCCCGGTGCTGATCCCGACCTCGCGCGGCATCCTGGCCACCTGCACGGCCCGCACCACGGCGCCGGTGGCGCAGCTGCGGGCCGTCTACGAGAAGGCATACGGGCACGAACCTTTCGTGCACCTGCTGCCCGACGGGCAGCTGCCCAAGACCGGCGCGGTGATCGGCAGCAACGCCGCGCAGCTGGGCATCGCGGTCGACGAGGACGCCCAGACGTTCGTCGCGCTGGCCGCGATCGACAACCTGGTCAAGGGCACCGGCGGGGCCGCCGTGCAGTCGATGAACCTGGCGCTGGGTTGGTCCGAGACCGAAGGCCTCTCGATTGTGGGGGTGGCGCCGTGAGCCGGCTGCTGCGCACCCAGGGCGTGACCGCGCCCGCCGGGTTCCGGGCCACCGGGATCGCCGCGGGCATCAAGGTATCCGGCGCGCTGGACCTGGCGCTGGTGTTCAACGAAGGCCCCGACCACGCCGCCGCCGGCGTCTTCACCAGCAACAAGATCAAGGCTGCGCCGGTGCTGTGGTCGCAGCAGGTGCTGACCACCGGGCGGCTGCGGGCAGTGATCCTGAACTCCGGCGGCGCCAACGCCTGCACCGGGCCCGGCGGTTTCCAGGACACCCACGCCACCGCCGAGGCGGTCGCCGCGGCGCTGTCGGACTGGGGCACCGAGACCGGGCCCGTCGAGGTCGCGGTGTGCTCCACCGGGCTGATCGGCGACCGGCTGCCGATGGACAAGGTGCTCACTGGAGTGCAGGACATCGTGCACGAGATGGCCGGCGGCCTGACCGGCGGCGAGGAAGCCGCGCGGGCCATCATGACCACCGACACCGTGCCGAAACAGGCTGCGCTGCATCACGACGACAAGTGGACCGTCGGCGGCATGGCCAAGGGCGCGGGCATGCTGGCCCCGTCGCTGGCCACCATGCTGTGCGTCCTCACCACCGACGCCGTCGCCAGCGCGGCTGCCCTGCATGCCGCGCTGAAGAACGCCACGGCCCGCACCTTCGACCGCCTCGACGTCGACGGCAGCTGCTCGACCAACGACACGGTGTTGCTGTTGTCCTCGGGTGCCAGCGAGATCACCCCCACCCAGGACGAACTCGACGCGGCGGTGCTGGCGGTGTGCGACGACCTGTGCCTGCAGCTGCAGGCCGACGCCGAGGGCGTCACCAAGCGGATCGTCATCGCGGTCACCGGCGCCGCCAGCGAGGACGAGGCGCTGACCGCGGCCCGGGTGGTGGCCCGCGACAGCCTGGTCAAGACCGCCCTGTTCGGCTCCGACCCGAACTGGGGCCGGGTGCTCGCCGCCGTCGGCATGGCGCCGGTCAAGCTGGACGCCGAGCGGATCTCGGTGTCGTTCAACGGATTCCCGGTCTGCATCGACAGCGCCGGGGCGCCGGGAGCGCGGCAGGTAGACCTGTCGGGCGAGGACATCACGGTGACCATCGACCTCGGCGCCGGGACCGCGTCGGCACAGATCCGCACCACCGACCTGTCGCACGCCTACGTCGAAGAGAACTCGGCCTACAGCTCATGACCGTCACCACGCCGGACAAGGCGCGGGTGCTGGCCGCGGCGCTGCCCTGGCTGAAGGCCCTGCACGGCAAGATCGTCGTGGTCAAGTACGGCGGCAACGCGATGACCGACGACGCGCTCAAGGCGGCCTTCGCCGCCGACATGGTGTTCCTGCGCAACTGCGGCATCCACCCGGTCGTGGTGCACGGCGGCGGACCGCAGATCAGCGCCATGCTCAAGAAGCTCGGCATCCCAGGCGATTTCAAGGGCGGCTTCCGGGTCACCACAACCGAGGTGCTCGACGTCGCGCGGATGGTGCTGTTCGGTCAGGTGGGCCGGGAGCTGGTCAACCTGATCAACGCGCACGGCCCCTATGCCGTCGGCATCACCGGTGAGGACGCCCATCTGTTCACCGCGGTGCGCCGCACCGTGCTGGTCGACGGGGTGCCGACCGACATCGGCCTGGTCGGCGACGTCGAACAGGTCAACACCGATGCGGTGCGCGACCTGATCGGCGCCGGCCGCATCCCGGTGGTGTCGACCATCGCCCCGGATGCCGACGGTCTGGTCTACAACATCAACGCCGACACCGCCGCAGCCGCGCTGGCCGAGGCGCTGGGCGCCGAGAAGCTGCTGATGCTCACCGATGTCGAAGGGCTGTACACCAATTGGCCCGACCGCGGCTCCCTGGTCAGCGAGATCGGGGTGGCCGCACTGACCCAACTGCTGCCGACCCTCGAGGAGG
The DNA here is from genome assembly GCA_050250295.1 of Mycolicibacterium sp. Lineage (GTDB taxonomy): Bacteria > Actinomycetota > Actinomycetes > Mycobacteriales > Mycobacteriaceae > Mycobacterium. The sequence goes on along the minus strand of JBFWOX010000036.1, from coordinate 27,591 downwards.
GCATGGTGCCCAAGATCGAGGCCTGCCTGCGTGCGGTCAACGGCGGCGTGCCCAGCGCACACGTCATCGACGGCCGGGTGGAGCACTGCGTGCTGGTCGAACTGTTCACCGACGAAGGAGCGGGCACGAAGGTGGTACGGGCATGAGCGAGCACGGGCTGTTGGACCGCTGGTCGGCGGTCATGATGAACAACTACGGCACTCCGCCGCTGGCCCTGGCCGGCGGCGACGGCGCCGTCGTGACCGATGTCGACGGCAGGTCCTACGTCGACCTGCTGGGCGGTATCGCCGTCAACGTGCTCGGCCATCGCCATCCCGCGGTGATCGAGGCGGTGACCCAGCAGCTGAACACGCTGGGGCACACCTCCAACCTGTACGCCACCGAGCCCGGGGTGGCGCTGGCCGAGGCGCTCGTCGGGCTGCTGGGGGCCCCGGCCAAGGCGTTCTTCTGCAACTCCGGCACCGAGGCCAACGAGGTGGCCTTCAAGATCACCCGGCTCACCGGCCGCACGAAACTCGTTGCCGCCGAAGGGGCTTTCCACGGCCGTACGATGGGCTCGCTGGCGTTGACCGGGCAGCCGGCCAAGCAGGCCCCGTTCGAGCCGCTGCCCGGCCACGTCACCCACGTGCCCTACGGCGACGTCGAGGCGTTGGCGGCGGCCGTCGGCGACGACACCGCCGCGGTGTTCCTCGAACCCATCATGGGGGAGGGCGGCGTCGTCGTCCCGCCGGCCGGATACCTGGTCGCCGCCCGGGAGATCACCGCCGCGCACGGCGCGCTGCTGGTCCTCGACGAGGTGCAGACCGGGGTGGGCCGCACCGGCACCTTCTACGCCCACCAGCACGATGGCATCACCCCCGATATCGTCACTCTGGCCAAGGGATTGGGCGGCGGACTGCCGATCGGAGCCTGCCTGGCGCTGGGCGCGACGGCCGAGCTGCTGACCCCGGGCCTGCACGGCAGCACGTTCGGCGGCAACCCGGTGTGCACCGCAGCCGCGCTGGCGGTGCTGCGGGTGCTCGCCGAGGAGGGGCTGGTCGAGCGGGCCGGAATGCTGGGCAAGACCCTCACCGACGGCATCGAGGCGTTGGATCACCCGCTGGTCGACCATGTCCGGGGCCGCGGCCTGCTGATCGGGGTGGCGCTGGGTGCCCCGACGGCCAAGGACGTCGAGGCCGCCGCCCGCGACGCCGGTTTCCTGGTCAACGCCGCCGCACCCGACGTCATCCGGCTGGCCCCACCGCTGGTGGTCACCGAGGGCCAGCTCGACGACTTCCTCACCGCACTGCCCGCAGTCCTGGACAGGAGCAAGCCGTGACCCGACACTTCCTGCGCGACGACGACCTGAGCCCCGACGAGCAGGTCGAGGTGCTGGCGCTGGCCGCGGAGTTGAAGAAGAACCCGTTCAGCCGCCGGCCGCTAGAGGGCCCGCGCGGTGTCGCGGTGATCTTCGAGAAGAACTCCACCCGGACCCGCTTCTCGTTCGAGATGGGCATCGCTCAACTCGGCGGGCATGCCGTCGTCGTCGACGGCCGCAGCACCCAGCTGGGCCGGGAGGAGACGCTCGAGGACACCGGCGTGGTGCTGTCGCGCTACGTCGATGCGATCGTGTGGCGCACGTTCGCCCAGGAGCGCCTCACGGCGATGGCCTCCGGCGCCGACGTGCCGATCGTCAACGCGCTGTCCGACGAGTTCCATCCCTGCCAGGTGCTCGCCGACCTGCAGACCCTCGTCGAGCGCAAGGGTGATCTGAAGGGGTTGCGGCTGAGCTACTTCGGCGACGGCGCCAACAACATGGCGCACTCGCTGATGCTCGGCGGGGTGACCGCGGGGATCGACGTCACCATCGCCGCACCGAAGGGCTTCGAGCCGCACCCGGAGTTCGTCACCGCCGCCGAGGCTCGCGCCGCCCAGACCGGTGCCGCGGTGACGCTCACCGACGACCCGGTCGCCGCTGCCACCGGCGCCGACGTGCTGGTCACCGACACCTGGACGTCGATGGGGCAGGAGAACGACGGCCTGGACCGGGTGCGCCCGTTCCGGCCGTTCCAGCTCAACACCGGCCTGCTGGCCCGGGCGGATTCAGAAGCCGTTGTGCTGCATTGTCTTCCGGCGCACCGCGGCCACGAGATCACCGACGAGGTGATCGACGGGCCGCAGAGCGCGGTGTGGGACGAGGCGGAGAACCGGTTGCACGCGCAGAAGGCGCTGCTGGTGTGGCTGCTGGACCGAAGGACGCCGCGGTGACCGCGGCCAACACCCGCGCGGGCCGGCAGGCCAGGATCGTGACGCTGCTGTCGTCGCGGTCGGTGCACAGCCAGACCGAGCTGGCCGCGCTGTTGGCCGACGAGGGCATCGAGGTCACCCAGGCGACGCTGTCGCGGGACCTCGAGGAGCTCGGCGCGGTCAAGCTGCGCGGCGCCGACGGCGGGGTGGGCGTCTACGTGGTGCCGGAGGACGGCAGCCCGGTGCGCGGCGTCAGCGGCGGCACCGAACGGGTGACCCGGCTGCTCGGCGATCTGCTGGTGTCCACCGACGCCAGCGGCAACCTCGCGGTGCTGCGCACCCCGCCGGGGGCCGCGCATTACCTGGCCAGCGCGATCGACCGCGCGGCGCTGCCGTACGTGGTGGGCACCGTCGCCGGCGACGACACCATCCTGCTGGTCGCGCGTGAACCGATGACCGGCGCCGAGCTGGCCGCCACCGTCGAGAACCTTTCCAAAGCCTGAAATAGCACTGAATAGAAGGAGTTTCGTTATGTCCGAGCGCGTCATCCTGGCGTATTCCGGCGGCCTGGACACCTCGGTGGCCATCAGCTGGATCGGTAAGGAGACCGGTCGCGAGGTGGTGGCGGTGGCCATCGACCTCGGCCAGGGCGGCGAGGACATGGAGGTCGTGCGCCAGCGAGCCCTGGACTGCGGCGCGGTCGAGGCGGTGGTCGTCGACGCCCGTGACGAGTTCGCCGAGCAGTACTGCCTGCCCGCGATCCAGTCCAACGCGCTCTACATGGACCGCTACCCGCTGGTCTCGGCGCTGAGCCGGCCGCTGATCGTCAAGCACCTGGTGAGCGCCGCGCGTGAGCACGGCGGCGGCATCGTCGCGCACGGGTGCACCGGCAAGGGCAACGACCAGGTCCGTTTCGAGGTCGGATTCGCCTCGCTGGCACCGGATCTCGAGGTCCTCGCGCCGGTCCGTGACTACGCGTGGACCCGGGAGAAGGCCATCGCGTTCGCCGAGGAGAACGCCATCCCGATCAACGTCACCAAGCGGTCGCCGTTCTCCATCGACCAGAACGTGTGGGGCCGGGCGGTGGAGACCGGCTTCCTCGAGCATCTATGGAACGCCCCCACCAAGGACGTCTACGACTACACCGAGGACCCGACGGTCAACTGGAGCAGCCCCGACGAGGTCGTCGTCGGCTTCGACAAGGGGGTGCCGGTGTCCATCGACGGACAGCCGGTCACCGTGCTGCAGGCCATCGAGCAGCTCAACCGCCGCGCCGGCGCGCAGGGCGTCGGCCGCCTCGACGTGGTCGAGGACCGGTTGGTGGGCATCAAGAGCCGCGAGATCTACGAGGCGCCCGGGGCGATGGTGTTGATCACCGCGCACACCGAGCTCGAGCACGTCACGCTGGAACGCGAGCTCGGCCGGTTCAAGCGCACCACCGACCAGAAGTGGGGCGAGCTGGTGTACGACGGGCTGTGGTTCTCGCCGCTGAAGATCGCGCTGGAGTCCTTCGTCGCGCACACCCAGCAGCACGTCACCGGCGAGATCCGGCTGGTGCTGCACGGCGGGCACATCGCGGTCAACGGCCGCCGCAGCGCCGAATCGCTCTACGACTTCAACCTGGCCACCTACGACGAGGGCGACACGTTCGACCAGTCCGCCGCCCGCGGTTTCGTGCAGATCCACGGGTTGTCGTCGAGCATCTCCGCCCGCCGCGACCTCGCCGGCCAGTGAGAGTGGGCACCGTGACCCCCCGCCCCGCGAGCGCGCGCGTCTGTACGGCGACACCCCGCCGAAAGTGTGCAATCGCGCGCGCTCGTGCGGCGGCGAGGGTGCGCGGATGAGCACCAACGAAGGCTCGCTGTGGGGTGGCCGGTTCGCCGATGGCCCGTCGGATGCGCTTGCCGCGCTGAGCAAGTCGACGCACTTCGACTGGGTGCTGGCGCCCTATGACGTGGCGGCCTCCAAGGCGCACGCCCGGGTGCTCTACGCGGCCGGGCTGCTCACCGAGGACCAGCGCGACGGACTGCTGGCCGGGCTGGACCAGCTGGGTTCCGACGTCGCCGACGGCAGCTTCGGGCCGTTGGTCACCGACGAGGACGTGCACGGTGCGCTCGAGCGGGGCCTGATCGACCGGGTCGGCCCCGAGCTCGGGGGCCGGTTGCGTGCCGGCCGGTCCCGCAACGACCAGGTGGCCACGCTGTTCCGGTTGTGGCTGCGCGACGCGGTCCGCCGGGTCGCCGACGGGGTGCTCGAGGTGGTGTCCGCGCTGGCCACCCAGGCCGCCGCGCATCCCACCGCGATCATCCCGGGCAAGACCCACCTGCAGTCCGCGCAGCCGATCCTTCTCGCGCATCACCTCCTGGCCCATGCTCATCCGCTGCTGCGTGACGTCGACCGGCTCGCCGACTTCGACAAGCGAGCCGCGGTGTCGCCGTACGGCTCCGGCGCGCTGGCCGGATCCTCGCTGGGCCTGGACCCCGACGCCATCGCCGCCGAGCTGGGTTTCGCACAGGCCGCCGACAACTCCGTCGACGCTACCGCCGCACGGGATTTCGCTGCCGAGGCGGCGTTCGTGCTGTCGATGATCGCGGTCGACCTGTCCCGGCTGGCCGAGGACATCATCCTGTGGAGCACCACCGAATTCGGCTACGTCACACTGCACGACGCCTGGTCGACGGGCAGCTCGATCATGCCGCAGAAGAAGAACCCCGACATCGCCGAACTCGCGCGCGGGAAATCCGGCCGGCTGATCGGCAACCTCACCGGTCTGCTGGCCACCCTGAAGGCCCAGCCGCTGGCCTACAACCGGGACCTGCAGGAGGACAAGGAACCCGTCTTCGACTCGGTGGCCCAATTGGAACTGCTGCTGCCCGCGATGGCGGGGCTGGTCGCCACGCTGCGCTTCGACGTCGACCGGATGGCCGAGCTGGCCCCCCTTGGCTACACGCTGGCCACCGACGTCGCCGAGTGGCTGGTGCGCAGGGGAGTGCCGTTCCGGGTGGCGCACGAGGCCGCCGGCGCGGCGGTGCGCGCCGCCGAGGCGCGCGGGGTCGGGCTCGAGGACCTCGCGGACGCCGAACTGGCCGGCATCCATCCGGGGCTGACGCCCGAGGTGCGCGACGTACTCACCATTGACGGATCAGTCAATTCGCGTGACGCCCGCGGCGGGACCGCGCCGGTGCAGGTCGCCCGTCAGCTCGGGGCGGTGCACGAGACCGCCGAGCGGTTACGGGCCCGACTGGCGCGATAAGGGCCGCTAAAGTCCTGGGCTGTGAGCACCCCCGCCGACGCAGCCCCGCGCCACCGGGTGCGGCGTTGGCTGGCCGAGCGGGGGCTGCGGCAGTGGTGGAAGGCCGGGGTGGCCGCGATCCTGGCCGTGGCGGCGCTCTTCGGTGGACTCGACACCGTCAACACGGCGGTGACGTCGGTGCCGCCGGGCCAGCCGTTCAGCGACGGCGCGTTCACGGTGACGGTGCAGCGGGCGACCGTGGTTCCCGAAGTGCGCGGCGGCGGTTCGGTGCTGGCGCCGCAGAAACCGGGCCGGCGCTATCTCGGTGTGGTCGCCACGGTGCGCAACGACGGCACCGTCCCGTGGACGCTGGCCAACGAACTCGACCTGCGCGGCCAGCCAGACCAGCAGTTCGTCGGCGTGATGCGGGTGGCCGACGGATCCCGCATCCTCACGCTGGGGCCCGGGCTGACCGAACAGCTGGCCTTCGTCTGGGAGGTCCCCGAAACCGCGCTCGCTCCAGGGGATCCGGTGACGCTGCGGATCTGGAAGAAACAGTTCCAACAGGGTTACGTCGTCTACGGTGAACTCTGGGTGGACAGCCTCACCGAGTACGGCGAGATCGTCATCCCGGTCGGCGGTGGATCGTGAGCAAGGTCAGGACGGCGCTGACGGCGGCGCTGACCGCCCTGGTGATCGCGGCCGCCGCGGTGCTGTGGCACCACCTGCCCACCCCCACCGAGGTGTACGCGCCGTTCGAAGTGGTCGGTAGCCAGGGGGAGCCGGTGGCCGGACGCGTCATCGCGCTGACGGTCACCGACGTGCGGGTGGGGCCGCGAGCCCGGGCCCGGCCCCGGCCCGTGATCGCCGCCGCCGGCCAGTGGGTGGTCGTCGACGCCGACCTGGAGGCCACCTCGACGTTCCTGATGCCGGAAGCCGAACTGCACGTCGGTGAGAACGTCTACATCCCCTCGGACCGCTTCGCGCTCGCGGCGCTGGGCGGGCCGCTGGCGCCGGGGATCCCGCAGCGTGGATCGTGGGTCTTCGACGTGGCGGCGGATCTGCTGACCTCGAATCCGGGAACCACCCTCCAGGTGTGGAGTGGTGACGACAGGTTCGACTCGCGGCTGGTGGTCCCCGTGTCCCTGGCCGGGGCCGAACGCTCGGATCCGATCGCGGTCGAACCGGTGGCGGTGGGCCGGTGACCCGGCTGGCGCTGTGGCAGCGCAACGTGATCGGCGCCGTGGTCACCGTCGCCGCGCTGGGCGGCGTTGCGGCCATGGACCTTTGGCCGGCGTGGTCGCACTATCGCGACAGCGTGGTGCCCGCCCACGTGGTGCCCGCGCGCGAGTCGGTGACCGTTGGTGGCCAGACGTGGTCGCTCGGGCCGGTGCGCTACATCGGGGACCGGCCCGGGCTCGGGCGGATCCCACCCGGCACCGTCGTCACGCTGGTGACGGTGCGGCGCGACGGACCGACCCCGCCAGGCGCCGCGTGTGTCGGGGTGCTGACCGACGGGCACCGGCGGTGGCGTGGGGAGAGCCCGATCACCTACTCGATCCCGGCCACCGCCGACCAGGGTTTCACCTGCACCAAGGACGGCTCGCTGCAGTGGGCGTTCCTGGTTCCCGACGACGCCGTACCGACGGCGCTCGACGTCACGGCACCGAACGGGACGATCCTGCTTCGGCTGCAGTTGTCGTGACCCGGCTGACGCAGAAACCCAGCGTGGTGGCCACCAGACAGATCCGCAGCGGCTCGATGATCACATGCGACACCAGGGCGACCGTGTCCCTGGTGCCGTTCCAGAACTGTTGCGAGTGTGGGCCCAGCAGCCAGGCCATGCCCCGCATCAGGTAGCCCGAACCCAGTTGGGCCCGGTAGAAGCTGCCAGCCATGTCCAGCCAGGCCAGCCCCAAATAGGCCAACACGTAGAGCGACAGCGCGACGACGCCGCCATGCAGCAGCAGGCGCGCCGAATCGGTGATCGGCTTGAACTTGCCGATCTGGTCCTCGGCGTACTGGATGACTTCCCGACGGATCTTGTCCGGCACCCGTTTCCAGCCCGTCTGCACCCGCTTCTGGTGAGCCGCGGCGCGCTCCATCAGCACCGAGGCCCGCGCCCCCGCGACGCGCCGGGCCGTCGCCCGCCAGTCCGGCGTCGCGGCCGCGCCGTAGACGATGCCGGCGACGGCCAGCCAGATCAGCGGGACTGCGGCGCCGCCGAACACCGTGCCCACCGCCCACATCAGGCCGTCCCACAGCTTGCCCACGATCGCGACGTGGGCGAACAACGAATCCTTGGTGTCGTTGAACCACACCACGATCCGCCGTTCAGCCACCCACTTGCCGGGATTGAGCAACAGGGTCAGACCCTGGTTCGCCGAGAACGTCAACACCAGGAACACCCACAGGGTGTCGACGTAGATGCGCACCGCGATGAACCAGCCCGGCAGCCTGTCCTTGAACCAGCTCAGCAGGTAGCGCACCAGCAGCGCCGCGCCGATGACGATCCACGACCACGCCCCGACGGGCAGCGACTCGGGGTGCAGGTCGATGCTGCCCGGCCGGGTCATGGCCGCGCCCATGCTGTAATTCAGCGCGCTGGCCTCGTAGGCCAGCCAGTCCTCCCGGAACATCTGCCACGCCAGATAGATCGCCACGAACGGAACGACCACGGTGGCGAAGACGTCGATGCCGCGTAGCGAGCGCCTCGGCAGCGCGGCCAGGGCGGGGATGCCCGGGCGGATCACGAAGAACATCGCCACATAGGAGCCCAGCCGCGCGATGCCGGCCAGCGGCATGATCAGCGACGGCCACAGGTCCGCCCAGAAGCCCTGGCCCTGACCTGCCCACGCCGCGAACTCGATGGCGCCGCGGCGGCCCAGCAGCCCCAGCAGGTAACAGGCGGCCAGCTGCGGCCAGAACCGCAGGCACACCAGGACCGGCTGCAGCGGGGTCCTCATCCGCTGTCCTCGGCAGCGGCCAGCCAGGCCTCCTCCAGCGAGTCCTTGCGGCCCAGCAATTCGGTCAGCTCGGTGTTGAGCTCGGCGGCGCGGACATGGTCGGCGGCGGCCTCGGCCATCGACGCGTGCAGCGCGGCGATGCGGTCGTCTAGCTTGGCCAGCTGGCCCTCGATGCGCGACATCTCCTTGCCGGCCCGCCGTTCCCGCGCCGAGGCGGACTCGGTCCGGGTGACCGCGGAACGGGCCGGCGGCTGGGCGGGGGCGGCTTCGCGGTCGCCGAGGTACTGCTCGATGCCACCGGGGAGCAGGTCGCAGCGGCCGCCGCCGGTCAGCGCGTAGGTGACATCGCTGACCCGCTCCAGGAAGTAGCGGTCGTGGGTGACGACGATGAACGTGCCGGGCCAGCCGTCGAGGTAGTCCTCGAGGACGGTGAGGGTGTCGATGTCGAGGTCGTTGGTGGGCTCGTCGAGCAGCAGCACGTTGGGTTCGTCGAGCAGCAGCCGCAGGAACTGCAGGCGACGGCGTTCCCCACCGGACAGCTCGGAGATCCGGGTGGTGAGCTTGTCGCCGGTGAACCCGAAGTCCTTCAACAACGTGTCGGCGGTGATCTCCCGACCGCCGGCCAATTCGGTGACCCGGCGCCGGTTCTCGACGGCGTCGAGCACCCGCTGGTCGCCGTCGAGCTCGCGCAGCGCCTGGCTCAGGTAACCGATCCGCAGCGTCTGGCCGCGCTTGACGGTGCCGGACGTGGGCTCGAGTTCCCCGGCGAGCAACCGCAACACCGAGGTCTTCCCGGTGCCGTTGACGCCGACCAGCCCGATCCGGGCGCCCGGTCCGATGGACCAGTCGACGCCGTCGAGCAGCGTGCGGGGCGGGTCGCCCACCTCCAGCCGCACCCGGTGCAGGTCGAAGACGTCCTTGCCCAGCCGGGCGGTCGCGAAGCGTTGCAGCACAAGCGAATCGCGTGGCGGTGGTTCGTTGGCGATGAGCTCGTTGGCGGCCTGGATGCGGAACCGGGGCTTGGAGGTGCGCGCCGGCGGCCCGCGCCGCAGCCAGGCCAGCTCCTTGCGCATCAGGTTCCGGCGGCGCGCCTCGGTCCCCGCGGCCACCCGCATCCGCTCGGCCCGGGCCAGCACGTAGGCGGCGTAACCACCGTCGTAGGCGTCGACCACCCCGTCGTGCACCTCCCAGGTGGTGGTGCACACCGCGTCGAGGAACCAGCGGTCGTGGCTGACCACGACCAGCGCCCGGGCCGGCTGCGTGCTCAGATGGCCGGCCAGCCAGCTGATCACCTCGACGTCGAGATGGTTGGTCGGCTCGTCGAGCACCAGCACGTCGTGGCTGGCAAGCAGCACCTGCGCCAGCGCCACCCGGCGGCGCTCCCCGCCGGACAGCGCCGTCACCTCGGCGTCGAGGTCGACACCGGAGAGCAGGTGCTCGACCACGGCGCGGGTGTCCGGCTCGGCCGCCCACACGTGGTCGTCCCGCCCACCGACGATCACGGTGCGCACGGTGGATCCGGCGGCGAAGTCGTCGGCCTGATGCAGATAACCCACCGACAGGCCCGAGGTGTGGGTGGCCCGCCCGGCATCGGGGGCCTGCGCCGCCGTCAGCACTTTCAGCAGCGTGGTCTTGCCGTCACCGTTGCGGCCGACAACGCCGATCGCGTCACCCTCCTCGACCCCGAGGCTGACGGCGTCGAGCAGCGTGCGGGTGCCGTAGCCGACGGTGACTCGTTCGAGGTTGATCAGGTTCGCCATCAGCGCCCGATGATATGTGTCGTCGCCATCGAAGCTTGAACTTACCGTCGGGAACCGTTCACTCCCAGTTCGGACTGCTCATCTAGACATCTAGATGCCGCCTGCGCCGAAGAGATGGGACTCCGATGACCGCACACCGACTGATCGCCAGCGCGATGGCCCTGCTGACCGCCGCCACGCTCGCGGTGGGCTGTAGCCGCGACGAGCAGGCCCAGCCGGGCGAGCCGCCCACCCTGCGCCTGGCGGTTACCGACCTGCAGGGCCTCGAGGAGTTGCAGCGTGAATTCGGCGCGTTCAAAGCCGAATTCGAGAAGCAGTCCGGGCTGACGGTGGACTTCTTCGCCGTCAACGACCGCACCGCCGCGGCCGCCGCGCTGCAGGCCGACCGGGTCGACGTGGTGTTCACCGGGCCCGCCGAGTACATCGTCATCCACCAGAGGACCGGCGCCGAACCGATCGTCGCGATCGAGCGGGACGGCTACCGGTCGAGCTTCTACACCACCGTCGACAGCGGCATCACCAGCCTCGACCAGCTGCGCGGCAAGAAGGTCGCGATGAGCGACGTCGGGTCCACCAGCGGACATCTCGGGCCCTCGCAGATGCTCGTCGACGCCGGGCTGGATCCCGGCACCGACGTCGAGGTGCTCACCGTCGGCGACGCCGCCCACGAATCCCTCAAACGCGGTGACGTCGACGCCGTCGGGATCGGCTACCACGACTACGAGGAGTTCATGGCCGCCGACGACCCCAGCCGCTACCGGCTGATCGCCGAGGGCCCGGTGTTGCCACCGGACCTGTTGATGGGCCGGGAGGGACTCGACGACGCCACCGTCGCCACGATTCGCGACACGTTCACCGAGCACTTCGACACACTGCTACCCGCCATGCTCGAGGGCAAGGACAACGCCAAGTACGAGAACGCCGAACTGGTCATGGTCACCGACGCGGACTACGACCAGGTCCGCTCGATGTACCGGGCGATCGGCGTCGACGACTTCTCCGAGTTCGTCGGCGACTGACATGGCCGCCCCGACCCGCACGAGCACGCCCGCCGACACCGCGGCGACCACGGCGATCGAGGTGAGCAACCTGTCGGTGCGCTACCGGCGAGCCGCCGGGCCCGCACTGTCGGGCATCGACCTGAGGGTGCGCCACGGCGAGACGGTTGCGCTGATCGGCACCAACGGCGCCGGCAAGTCGACCCTGCTGCGCTGTCTGGTCCGGCTGATCGAGCCGGCCGAAGGGGAGATCGCCATCGCCGGTACCGCGGTCACGGGGGCGTCGCGCCGGACGCTTCGGGTGGTGCGCCGCGATGTCGGGTTCGTGTTCCAGCGATTCCAGCTCATCCCACGCCTGAGCGTCTTCCACAACGTCGTACACGGAGCGATGGGCCGGCGCGGAACCCGCTGCGGCTGGCCGTTGTTCAGCCCCGTCGAGGTCCGTCACGAGGCCTTCGACGCGCTGCGCCGGGTGGGGCTGGACGGGTACGCCGAGCGACGGGTGGACACGCTCAGCGGTGGGCAGCAGCAGCGGGTGGCCATCGCCCGGATGTTGATGCAGCGGCCGAAGCTGATCCTAGCCGACGAGCCCGTCGCCAGCCTCGACCCGGCGTCGGCGCAGTCGGTGATGGACCTGCTGACCTCCGTGGCGGCCGAGCGGGGTGTCGCCGTGGTGATGGCGCTGCACCAGATCGAGTTGGCACTCGGCTACGCCGACCGGGTCATCGGGTTGCACGCCGGGGTGTTGGAGTTCGACCAGCTGTCGCAGGAATGTGATGTGGCACAGCTGGATTCGGTGTACCGAGCGGTGACCGCATGACCGGCGTGACAGCGGAGCGGCGGGCCGGACCGCCGCCCCGGTTACGCAGACCGAGCCTGCTCGCACTGGTGATCGTGGCGGTCGTCGGCGGGCTGCTGGTGCACGGCTGGACCCAAGGGGCGACGGTACGGCCGGATTCGCTGCTCACCGGGGTCTTCCGGCTCGGCGAGTTCGTCGACGACGCGGTCCCGCCGGATGTCTCGCGGATCGGCCCGATCCTGGCCGCGCTGCTGGTCACCGTCGAGATGGCGCTGCTGGGAACGATCATCGGGATCGCGCTGAGCCTGCCGCTGGCCGTGCTGGCCGCGCGCAACACCACACCGCACTGGTCGCTGTACGGGGTGAGCCGGGCGATCGTCACCGTCAGCCGCACCATCCCCGACTTGATCTGGGGGCTGATCTTCGTGATCGCCGTCGGGCTCGGGCCCGAGGCCGGCGTGCTGGCGATCGCCGTCGACGTGATGGGGTTCTGCGGGCGGTTCTTCGCCGAGAGCATCGAGGACATCGACCCGGGACGCATCGAAGGGCTGCGGGCGGTCGGGGCGACCCGCCTCGGTGTTCTGGTGGGGGCTGTCATCCCGGCCTGTCTGCCGTCGCTGGTCACCACTTCGATGTTCGCGCTGGAGTCTTCGGCGCGGTCCTCGGTGGTGCTCGGTTTGGTGGGTGCCGGCGGGATCGGGATCGAGCTGGCGACGTCGATGACGCTGCTGCGCTACGACGAAGCCGCCACCATCATCCTGTCGATCCTGGCGGTGGTCGTCGCGTTCGAACGCATTTCGGCGGCCATCCGGCGGCGCGTACTAGGAGACCAGAGGTGAGCATCGACCACGACGTCATCAACAGGTACGCCGGCCGCCCCGTCTACCGGCAACTCAGCGACCTGCTGGAAGCCCGCCTGGCCGAACAGGCGGGCCCGGGGGACCGGCTGCCCAGCGAAGCCGAGCTGTCCCGCCAGTACGACGTCAACCGGCTGACGGTGCGACGCGCGCTGAACGAACTGAGCCAACGCGGGCTGATCGAAACCGTGCACGGCAAAGGCTCTTTCGTCGCGCCACCGGTGCTGCGCTACAACGTTTCGGCCGGCCGCGACGCCAGCTTCACCCGCAGCATGCGAGCCCTCGGCCACCGGGTAGGCATCCGGCTGCTGTCCCGGCAGACGGTGTCATCCCGGGAGCTGCAGGCCGAACTGGCCACGGGCGGCGAGATCCTGGTGTGTACCACCCTGCGGCTGGTCGACGACCAGCCGTGGTCGCGGTCGGTGACGTACATCGGTGCGGACCGGTTCCCCCGGCTGGAGCAGGAGTGGACGGGCGAGACGTCGCTGTTCGACTTCCTGCTCGACGCGCACGGGGCGAGGATGACGCGGGCGAACCGCAGCTTCTCCGCCGGCCTGGCCGAGCCGGGGGAGGCGGAGGAGCTCCAGGTGCGGGTCGGCGCGGCGATCCTGGAGATGCGCGGCCTCAACGTGGACCAGGACGGTGTGCCCGTGGCGCTGGTGATCCATCGCTTCCGCGGCGACCGAGTGCAGTTCACGGTGGATCTGCGATGAGGGTCGAGTTGCGCTACGAGGCGCTGGCAGAAGCGGATCCGACCGCGCTGGAGACCCTGGCCGACCGGATCCTGGCCACCGGAGCCGCGGTGTCGGTGACGACCGGGCCGGAGTCGGTGAGCGCCCCGGTACGCATCCCGGGACCCGGCGCCCCGGGCACCACCGTGGTGCTGGGCCATCTCGCGCTGACCCGATGCACTGTCACCATCGACGGGATCCGGGGCGACGGGATACGCACCGGATGTGACTTCGCGGGCGCCGTCGCGGCGGCGATCTGCGACGCCGAATGTGAACGCGGCGGCGCACTCTCGGACCAGGTGACGGCACTGTGCGACTCCGCGCTGGCCGCCGTCGCCGAGCGCAGGCGCGCCCGTGCGGTCCTGGTAGCCGCGACGCGACTGGTGGACCAGCCGTGAGGTGGGACGCCGTGCACGACGGCCGGGCCGCGTTCCTGGCGTGCATGCGGGCGTTCTGCGCCCCCGGCACCCCGATCGAGCTACCGGCCGCGCCGCGGCTGTGCACGCGCACCGATCTCGACGGCGCCGCGGCGATCCTGCTGGCCATGCTGGATCATGGCCTGTGCCTCGGTGTCTCGGGAAGCCAAGACGTCCAGCGCACCGCCGACGTGATCGCCGAACGGACCGGCGCGACCCGCACGACGACGCCGCGAGCCGACTGGGTGCTGGTCGACGGGCCAGCCGGCGATGCCATCGCGCAGGCCCGGCGGGGCAGCCCGAGTGCGCCGGAACGCGGCGCTACGGTGGTGCTCACCGGCACCGGCACCCCCACGTGGATGTCGATCGCCGGCCCCGGCCTGCCGGAGCCCACGCGAATGCCCGTGCCGCTGGACGCCGTCGCCGCGCGGGCCTTCACCGCGGCCAACTCCGCCCACCCGTGCGGGGTGGATCTGCTCGTGGTCAACGGCCAGTGCGTGATCGGTCTGCCCCGCAGCGTGACCGTGGAGGCGCTCTGATGTATGCGACGATGCGCGAGAACGCCGCGCTGGACGCGGCGCGGCGGATGGTGCGGGAGGCAGCCGGCCGGTCCGGTCCGAGCGTCGACACCTCGATGCTCGAGGAACAGGTGTGCGCCGAGGCCGGGTTGTGGGAGCCGGCCGTGGCCCGGCGCGCCATCGACCAATCCCGCGGGGACATCGCCCAGGCCGTGTCGATGGTGCGGGTCTGGGCGGCCACCCAGCCCCATCTGCCCGCCTGCCCGGTGGATCCCGCCGACATCGCGGTGCTGAGGCGCCTGACGTCGGCCTACCCATCGATCCCGGGTGGGCAGTGGCTCGGTCTGGCACCCGAACTCGCGCCCCGGCAACTGGACTGGGCGTCACAGCCACGGGAGCACCCCGAGCCGACCGACCCCGAGCCGACCGACTGCGAGCCGACCGACCCCGAACCGGCCGACCCCGAACCGGACGGCGCCGAACCGGACGGCGCGGTGCCCAGCGCCGCCGCGACCCCGCGGGTGCGCGATCTGATCGACGGCGCCCGCATGGTGGCCGAATCGTCGGCGGAGGCGGGCCAGGATCCGGCCGGCACGGTGCTGACACCGCCGTACTCGCGGGCCACCCGATTGGCCATGCTGGCGCGGGGCGAGACCGGTGCGCTGGTGGCACTCGCCGCGCTGATCCTCGGTCACCGGCAGGAGGCCGTCATGGTCGAGTTGCGGACCGGTGTCGCCGGCATCCGGATACCGCATCCGCGGACCGGGACACCGTGTCTGGTCGCCGAGGTCCCGATCAGCGAGGTCGATGTCGTGCTCGACGCCGACGTCGACGGCAGCCCCGGGCTGGCGTCCGGATGGGGCGGCACGCTGGGCACCGTGGAGCGGCGCGCGATCGCCCTGGCACTGCTGGACGCGGCGATGCGCGCCGACGGTGACCTACATGTGCCGTTGACCCTCGACGAGCAGACCGTCATCGCCGCCACCGACGGCCCCGCCTGCACCGGGTTCGTCGAACACCTGCGGCTCCCGCACTACGCCACCTTCACCGCGTACATCGCCGGGGTGACGGGGAAGGCACTATGACCACCGGGCCGAGCACCGACCAGCCAGCGACCGTCGCGCAGCTGGCGCGCAGGCACGGGCGTCCCGAGGCCTACGCCTACCTGGACGAGGACTCCAAACGCAATGTCCGCCGCGCGATCCTCAAGGCGCTGGCGATCCCCGGCTGGCAGGTGCCCTTCGCGTCCAGGGAGATGCCGGTCGCCCGCGGCTGGGGCAGTGGCGGGTTGCAGGTCACCTTGTCGCTCGTCGGCCCCACCGATGTCGTCAAGGTCATCGACCAGGGCGACGACCACTCGGCCAACGCAGCCGGCATGCGTGCGCTGATCACCACGACCGCGCAGTGCGCCGCCACCACCAGCACCGCGGACGCCACCCTGATCCAGAGCCGGCACCGGATCCCGGAGGTACCGTTGCGGCCGGATCAGACGCTGGTGCTGCAGGTGCCCCACCCCGAACCGCTTCGCCGCGTCGTCCCCGACGAGGTGGCTGCGCTCGGCCACCATTCGGTCGGCGACTACACCCCGGCGTGGCTGGACCTCTATGACGCGCACGCCCGGTCGGGCGGACCGCGCACGGCCGCGGATCATCCAGTGCTGGTGAACGATTCGCGGTTGATGAGCCCGAGCCCGATCCCGCGGTACGACGTGCTGCGCCTGGACGGGCTACCGCACCCGATCCTGCTGGGCGCCGGCCGGCGGGCCCGGCTGACCGCGCTGCCGCCCTACACCCGGGTGCGCCCGCTGGCGTTCGACGACGCCGCGTTGCAGGCCGAGCGGAGCGGGGGCCCGTGCCAGCGGTGCGACAGCGCCACGTCGTATCGAGTACCCGCCGAGAACGGATGGGTGTGCAGCGATGTGGATGCCTGCCAGGCGGCGATGCCGTGACCTCCTCTGCCCTGGAACAGGATTCGCGCTGCTCACGGTGGCCTGCGCTGCAACCGCCCGCTCCTGTGGTCTCGGTGCGCGGGCTGTCGCGCCGCTTCGGCCGGGGCTGCGCCCACTGTGTCGAGCTGACCGGGGAGGCCGCCGACACCAACGTCTGTCGCCGCTGCGGCGCCGTCGTCGCCGTGCACGATGCCGCCTTCGACGTGGGCCCGCGTGAAGTCCTCGGTGTGGTCGGCGAATCCGGTTCGGGCAAGACCACATTGCTGCGCTGCCTGCACCTGGACTTGGTCCCCGACACCGGCACCATCTGGGCCGAGGGTGCGCCGCTGGACCGCGCGTCGGTGGTGATGGTGCACCAGAATTCGCTCGCCGCGGGACTGTACCCGGAGCTGGCGGCGGAATCGAATGTGGCGGAACGACTCCTGGCCACCGGCGCGCGGAGCTTCGACGACATCCGCGGACTGGCCACGGAGATGCTGGCCGAACTGGGCCTGCGCCGGGAACGGCACGCCGATGCGCTGCAGACGTTCTCTGGCGGCATGCAGCAGCGGGTCCAACTGGCCCGCGCCCTGGTCGATCCGCCGCGGCTGCTGCTGCTCGACGAGCCGACCACCGGCCTGGACCCGACCGTGCAGGCCGATCTGCTCGACGTGCTGCAGCGGGTCACCCAGCGACTCGATTCGGCCACCGTGGTGGTCTCGCACGACCTGGCCGCGGTGCGGATCCTGGCGTCGCGCATCGTGGTGCTGCACCACGGGCGCATCGTCGAACAGGGCGTGGCCGACCAGGTGCTCGAGGATCCGCAGCATCCGTACACCCAACTCCTCGTCGAGTCGAGGCTGACATGACCGACACCGCCGAACTCGTCGTCTCCGACGTGGTCAAGCGATTCGATCCGCACCGCCCGGTGTTGGACGGTGTCGAGTTGACCGCGCGCGCCGGCTCCCTGTCGGTGATCGTCGGCGAACCGGAATCCGGAAGATCCACGCTGGTGCGCTGCCTCACCGGCGTCTACTGCCCCCAGCACGGTTCGGTGCGCTACCGGGTCAGCGGATCCGACCCGGTGGACCTCACCGATTCCGATGTCCGCACCGTGGCGTGGCTACGCGCCCACCACATCGCGTCCTTCGACGAGTTGCTCACCGCCCCACCGCGTTTGCCGGTTGCGGTGGTCACCGCGCGGACCGCGGGGTGTGACCGGGACACCGCGCTCGCGGCGCTCGCGCGCTGCGGCGTCCGCGACCTCGCCCCCGTTCCGATCGGGCGGTTGCGCAACACCGAGCGGTTCACCGTCGCCCTGGCCGCCGCGTTGAGCGCCGATCGGCCGTTCGTGGTGCTCGACGACCCGGAACGATTCGCGCCGGCCGAAGTGCTGCGCACCTGGATCCGCCGGTCGACCGATCGGGGCGCCGCCGTGGTGCTCGCGGCGGGACCGGACAGCACGCTGGCAGCGGGGGCGACAACCGTCGGCCGCCTGAGGGAAGGACGAATCGAATGGCTGTGACGGTGCTCGACGGTGTGACGGTGATACCGGGAGGGGGCCAGGCCCCGATCGAGGACGCGGCCGTCGTCCTGGACGCCGACGGGGTGGTGGTCGAGATCGGCCCCGGCAGCACGGGCGGAGACATGATCCTGGTGCCGGGAGCGGTGGACCTGCACCTGGACAACCTGGGACAGCGCCGGCGGCCCCGCGCCACCGTCACCCTGGACCACGAGGCCGTCGTGACCGTGCTCGACGCCGAGTGCGCCGCGGCGGGCATCAGCACGGTGTGCATCGCCGCGCGGTGTGAGGACTCCCCTCGCAAAGGCATTCACATCGCCGACGCCCTGGAGCTGGCCGAGGTGGTGGAAGCCCTTGCGCCGGTTCTCTGCTGCGACTGGCGGATTCATGCCCGGGTGGAGTTGACCGACGCCGGCGCGGTCGGGGCGCTGACCGGGGTGCTGGCGCGGTCGTCCCGGGTGTCGCTGATCTCGATGATCGAAACCTCGGTGTCGCGCAGTCGGTTCGAGTCGCTGGCCGCGACGCGGGCGTTCTACGCCCAGGACTGGGGCGTGTCCGAAGCCGAGGTGGAGGACGTGTTCACCGTCGATGCCGCCCAGCTGTCCGCCGTCGCCGACCGTCGCCGGGAGGTGGCCGCCCTGGCCGCCGGCCGCGGGATCACCCTGGCGAGCCACGACGATCGGACACCGGAGCACATCGAGGAGGCGTTCCGGCTCGGCGCCCGTGTCGCCGAGTTCCCGCTCACCATGGCGGCGGCCCACGCGGCCCACGACCTCGGCATGCGCGTGGCGCTCGGCGCGCCGAACGTGGTGCGTGGCCGCTCCACGTCGACGGGCAACGTGCTGGCCGCCGAGGCCGTCGCCGCAGGTGTGTGCGACGTGCTGTGCTCGGACTACCTGCCGTCGTCGGTGCAGACCGCACCCCAGGTGCTGGCCGAGCGGGGGCACGCGCCGGTGGGCCGGGCCGTCGATCTCGTCTCGGTCAACCCGGCCGCGGTGCTGGGTTTGCCCCCGGTGGCCATCGAGGTCGGCCGTCCGCTGACCGCGTCACTGCGAAGGTTGCGGCGGGCCGGTGCCGGAGCCCCGGCCGCCCACGTCGGCGTCGCGTTATGGCGTGACGGGCGGTTGGTCTTCGGCCGTGATTCGCCGCCGCTGCGGATCCGCCCCGCGTTTGCCTGAACACCGGGCCGGGCGCGCCCAATCCCGGTAGCGCGTCACCGGCGCTGTGCCATGATGGCCTCCAGAACGGGGTCATGCGAACGGCAGGAGGCGCTCGGGTAGTGGTGGATCTGTCGGCGATCACCAGGCCGGTGGGGCGCCTCGTCGCCACCGCGCAGAACGGTTTGGAAGTGCTGCGCTACGGCGGGCTGGAGACGGGTTCGGTGCCGTCGCCGTTCCAGATCATCGAGAGCGTCCCGATGTACCGGCTGCGCCGCTACTTCCCGCCCGACACCCGGCCCGGCAGCAAGCCGCCCGGGGCGCCGGTGCTGATGGTGCACCCGATGATGATGTCGGCCGACATGTGGGACGTCACCCGTGACGACGGCGCGGTCGGCATCCTGCACAGGGCCGGCCTCGACCCGTGGGTCATCGACTTCGGATCGCCCGACAAGGTCGAGGGCGGCATGCAGCGCAACCTGGCCGACCACATCGTGGCGCTCAGCGAGGCCATCGACACCGTCAAGACCGTCACCGGCCGCGACGTGCACCTGGCCGGGTATTCGCAGGGCGGCATGTTCGCCTACCAGACCGCGGCGCTGCGCCGCACCAAGGACCTGGCCAGCATCATCGCGTTCGGGTCACCGGTGGACACGCTCGCGGCGTTGCCGATGAACCTGCCCGCGAGCCTGGCGCCGGCGGCCGCGGACTTCATGGCCGATCACGTGTTCAGCCGCATCGACATCCCGGGCTGGCTGGCGCGCACCGGGTTCCAGATGCTCGACCCGATCAAGACCGCCCAATCGAGGCTGGACTTCCTGCGCCAGCTGCACGACCGGGAGGCGTTGCTGCCGCGCGAACAGCAGCGCCGGTTCCTGGCCTCGGAGGGCTGGATCGCGTGGTCGGGCCCGGCGATCTCGGAGTTGCTCAAGCAGTTCATCGCGCACAACCGGATGATGACCGGCGGTTTCTCGATCCACGGTGAGCTGCTGACGCTCTCCGACATCGAATGCCCGGTGCTGGCAGTCGTCGGTGAGGTCGACGACATCGGCCAGCCGGCTTCGGTGCGCGGCATCAAGCGGGCCGCGCCGAAAGCCGACGTGTACGAATTCATGATCCGTGCAGGGCATTTCGGCCTCGTGGTGGGATCGAAGGCGGCGACGCAGACGTGGCCGACAGTCGCGGCGTGGGTGCGTTGGCTCGACGAGGGCGGCCCGATGCCCGACGGGGTGGCGCCGATGGCACTGCAGCCCGAAGAAGTCACCGAGAGCGGGGTGTCGCTGACCTCGCGGCTGGCGCACGGCACCGCGGCGGCCACCGAGATGGCGTTCAGCCTGGCCCGGTCGGCCGCCGACACGCTGGTGGCGGCCAACAAGTCCGCCCGCACCCTGGCGGTGGAGACCGCCCGCACGCTGCCGCGGCTGGCCCGCCTCGGGCAGGTCAACGACCACACCCGGATCTCGTTGGGGCGCATCATGTCCGAGCAGGCGCGCAGCATGCCGCACGGCGAAGCGCTGCTGTTCGACGGGCGGGTGCACACCTACGAGGCCGTCGACCGGCGCATCAACAACGTCGTGCACGGGCTGATCGAGGTCGGGGTGCGGCAAGGCACCCGGGTCGGGGTGCTGATGGACACCCGCCCGAGCGCGTTGGTGGCCATCGCGGCACTGTCGCGCCTCGGCGCGGTGGCGGTGCTGATCCCGCCCGACGCCGACGTGGCCCGGGCGGCGCGGCTGGGCGCGGTGACCGAGATCCTCGCCGATCCGGGTCACCTCGACGCGGCGCGCGCCCTGAACACCCGGGTGCTGGTGCTCGGCGGCGGCGAGACCCGCGACCTGCACCTGGACCGGCTCGGCGGCGACGCATCCGTCGTCGACATGGAGCACATCGACCCCGACCGCGTCGAGCTGCCCGGCTGGTACCGGCCCAACCCGGGGTTGGCCCGTGATCTGGCGTTCATCGGGTTCAGCTCGATCAGCGGCGAACTCGTCGCCCGGCAGATCACCAACTATCGGTGGGCGCTGTCGGCGTTTGGTACCGCGTCGGCGGCCAACCTCGGCCGCAACGACACCGTCTACTGCCTGACCCCGCTGCACCACCAGTCCGGTCTGCTGGTGAGCCTGGGCGGCGCGGTGGTGGGCGGGGCCCGCATCGCGCTGTCCCGCGAGGTGCGGCCGGACCGGTTCGTCCAGGAGATCCGGCAGTACGGCGTGACCGTGGTGTCCTACACCTGGGCGATGCTGCGCGAGATCATCGACGACCCCGGCTTCTCGCTCACCGGCAGCCACCCGGTCCGGCTGTTCATCGGTTCCGGTATGCCCGCGGGGCTGTGGAAACGGGTGCTCGACGTCTTCGAACCGGCCAACGTGGTGGAGTTCTTCGCCACCACCGACGGTCAGGCCGTCCTGGCCAACGTCTCCGGCGCCAAGATCGGCAGCAAGGGCAGGCCGCTGCCCGGCGGTGGGCAGATCGCGCTGGCGGCCTACGACCCGGACGACAACCTGATCCTCGAGGACGACGAAGGGTTCGTCCGGCGCGCCGAGGCCAACGAGGTCGGGGTCTTGCTGGCCCGCCCGCGCGGCCCGATCGACCCACTGGCGCAGATCAAACGGGGCGTGTTCGCACCGGCGGACACGTGGGTGTCCACCGAGTACCTGTTCCGCCGCGATGCCGATGGTGACTACTGGCTGGTGGACAACCGCGACGCGGTCATCCACACGGTGCGGGGACCGGTCTTCGCCGCGACGGTCAACGACGCCGTCGGACACCTCGATGCGGTGGATATGGCGGTCACCTACGGCGTGCAGGTGGCCGGGGAGACGCTGGCGGTGACGGCGCTGGCGCTGCGGCCCGGCGGAAGCATCCCGTCGGCGGATCTGACCGAGGCGCTGGCCGATCTGCCGGTGGGCAATCCGCCGGACATCGTGCACGTCGTGACCGACATGGAGCTGACCGCGACCTACCGTCCGCTGGTCGGTCCGCTGCAGCGGCAGGGCATCCCGAAGCCCTCCCGTAACGCCTGGTATCGCGAGGTCGATAGCAATCGGTACAAGCGGTTGACCGTTGCGGTGCGCACCGAGATAGCCAACGGCCAGCAGTGATGCCCGCCCACGGGGCCGCTGTTAGGCTCGCGCTGGCGGCGAGGAGGATTGGGATCATGACGCAGAACAGCACGACCGGTGAGCTGCTCCGGCGGGTGACGGGGGGTGCCGTCGTCGGCGCGGCGGTCGCATCCGGCCTCGTTTTCGGTGTGGCGCCGGTGGCCTCCGCGCAGCCGGCCGACTCGAACGGCACATCGCAGACCGAACAGCAGCGGCCGGTGTCGCCGGATCAGGTGCTGATGATGATCTCCGAGCAGTACCAGACCGGCCGCGGCGGCGGTCAGGTGTCCAAGCTGATCGAGCAGGTGATGACCCTGCGCCAGCGCGGCATCCGGCCGTCGATGGCCAACACCCAGGCGCTGCTCGTCGGGCTGGAGGCCCGGCCCAATCAGGGGCCGCTGATCGAGGCCCTGCAGTCCACCGTGGCGTATCAGCGCAAGGTCATGGCGCAGGCCGCCAACGGTGGCGCCGCTGCCGGTCCGCCCGGGCCCGCGACCAGGCCCGGCCAGCAGATGGGTCCGAACTGGGGGCCGGGTAACCCGATGCAGCAGGACGGCGACACGATCTTCCCGATGCCCGGTCGCTGAGCCGATGCCGCTCGACGCGACGCTGCTGTCGATCCTGGTGTGCCCCGCAGACCGGGGACCGCTGCTGCTGGTCGGTGACCATCTGTACAACCCGCGGCTACGCCGCAAGTACCGCATCGATGACGGCATCCCGGTGCTGCTGGTCGACGAGGCGGTCGACGTCGACGACGACGAGCATGAACGGTTGGTCGCCGGTCAGTCCTCGGCCGGCTGAGGCAGTTCCCCCGTCAGATAGCGCTGCAGGTTCGGCGCGATGGTGTCGACGATCTGCGGCACGCTCAGCGAGGCGAACGGCTCGAGCGCCAGGATGTAGCGGGCCATCACCACGCCCACCATCTGCGAGATCACGAACTGCACCCGCACCCGCCCGCTGCCGGGCGGGTCGTCGACCCGGCTGCCCACCTCGGTGGTGATGACCTCCTGCAGGAACGACCGGATCATCGACGCGTCCGAGACGTCGGTGCCGGACAGCACCGAGCGCAGCGTTGCCATGAAGCCCTGACCCAGCTCGGACTCCCACAGCGGCAGCAGCAGCGACGGCAACACGTACCCGATCTGCTCGACGGGGGTCTCCCGCAGCGGGCCGATGACCGTCATCGGGTCGACCGGGATGTGGATGGCGGCGGCGAACAACTGGTTCTTGGTGCCGAAGTAGTGGTGTACCAACGCCGGATCGACCCCGGCGGCTGAGGCGATGGCCCGGATCGAGGTGCTGTGGATCCCGTTGCGCGCAAAGAGCTCCCGAGCGCTGGCCAGGATCCGGTCCCGGGTGTCCGAGGTCCCCGGCGGGCGTCCGGGACGCTTGCGGTCGGAGTTGATGGTCAAGCTTCTAGGGTGTCCTTCGCCGTAGGGTGGCCGCGGCCAGACCCAGTGCCACCACCGCGAACGCGACGACGACCGCGATGTCCCGCGTCGCGACCCAGGTCAGCTCCGGGTGCGCACCGACTTCTTGCAGCGCCTCCAGAGCGTAGCTGGCGGGCAGCGCATCGCTGATCCATCGCAGCCAGTCGGGCAGCTGATCGCGCGGCACGATGATGCCGCACAGCAGCAGCTGAGGAGCGATGACCAGCGGCATGAACTGCACGGCCTGGAACTCGGTGCGGGCGAACGCGCTGCACAACAGGCCAAGCCCGACCCCGAGGACGGCGTTGATGATCGCGATGACGAACACCCAGGCCGGGCTGCCCGCGGTGTCCAGGCCGAGGAGCCAGAACGACACCAGGCAGGCCAGCGTGGCCTGCGCGGCGGCCGCGATGGAGAACGCGGTGCCGTAGGCGGCGAGCAGGTCGATCCGGCGCAGCGGCGTGGTGAGGATCCGCTCCAAGGTCCCCGACACCCGCTCGCGCTGCATGGTGATCGACGTGATCAGGAACATCGCGATCAGCGGGAACACCCCGAGCATGACCAGGCAGGCGGTGTCGAACGGCGACGGTGTGCCCGGCGGGTGCGGCTTGTCGACGAACATGAAATACAGCAGCGTGATGACCAGGCTCGGCACCGCGAGGATCATCGCGACGCTGCGGTGGTCGCCGGCGAGCTGACGCAGGATCCGTACGGTCGTGGCGCGGTAGGCGCGAAGGCTGAAGTGGTTCAGGCCGTTCGGGTCTCGGTGCCTCGCCGGATGACGGACAGGAACGCGTCCTCCAGTGACTGACATCCGGTCTCCTCTCGCAGTCGGGCCGGGGTGGTTTGCGCGAGGATCCGCCCGTCGCGCATGAGCAGCAGGTCCTGGCAATGGTCGGCCTCGTCCATCACGTGGCTGGACACCAGCAGGGTGGTGCCGGCGCGGGCCAGCCGGTCGAACCGCTCCCACAGGTCGACCCGCAGCACCGGGTCCAGCCCGACGGTCGGCTCGTCCAACACCAACAGGTCGGGATGCCCGACGAGCGCACAGGCCAGGGAGACCCGGGTGCGTTGTCCGCCGGACAGGTCGGCGGCCAGCGCCGCGCGGTGGTCGTCCAGGCCGACCACGCCGATGGCCTCGTCGACGTCGTGGCTGTCGGCGCCGGTCAACGCGGCGAAGTACCGCACGTTGTCGACGACGCGCAGATCGTCGTAGATCGTGGGGGACTGGGTGACGTACCCGACGCGGTGGCGCAGCTGGGCGGATCCGGTGGGCCGGCCCAGCACGGTCACCGACCCGCCCGCCACGAGCTGGGTGCCGACGATGCAGCGCATCAGTGTGGTCTTGCCGCAGCCCGACGGGCCGAGCAGCCCGGTCACTACCCCGCGGGTGAGGCGGACGCTGACGCCGTCGAGCGCGACCCGGCCGCCCCGGACCACCCGCAGGTCACGGACGTCGACGGCAGGCTCCCTCCCGGCGAACCGGAATTCATCGGGTGATGAACTCATCATGGGATGAATATCCGCCGTTGCCCGTGCACTGTCAATGGCGGTACGAGGGCAATCCATGCGCCATCTCTAGGATGTCGACGGTGACGCGAGAGCGGATGGCCGTCGACCCACTTCGAGCGGCCCGCCGGCTGCTCGGAGCGGAGCTCGTCGGCCGCGACGTCACGGCGGTGATCGTCGAGGTCGAGGCGTACGGCGGACCGGAGGACGGCCCGTGGCCGGACGCCGCGGCGCACTCCTACCGAGGTCCGGGCGTGCGCAACTCGGTGATGTTCGGGCCGCCCGGAAGGCTCTACACCTACCGCAGCCACGGCATTCACGTGTGCGCCAACGTGGTGTGCGCGGCCGACGGGGTGGCGGGCGCGGTGCTGCTGCGGGCCGCGGTGGTCGAGACCGGCGTCGAGAGGGCGCTGTCCCGGCGCGGCCCGGCGGTCGCTGTCCCGGCGTTGGCCCGCGGGCCGGGGAACCTCTGCTCCGCACTGGGGATCACCATGGACGACAACGGGCTGGACCTGTTCGACCCCGCCGGCCCGGTGCGGCTGGTGCTGCGCCGGCCGCGCACCGGCATGGCCGGTCCCCGCGTCGGGGTGAGCAAGGCCGCCGACCGTCCCTGGCGGATGTGGCTCGCCGGCTACCCCGAGGTGTCGGCGTACCGGCGCAGCCCTCGGGCACCGGCTCCCGGTGCCAGCGACTAGTACGGAAAGATCGGCACGGTGACTGCTGTGGGCACGCCGAACATCCTCGACGAACTCGACTGGCGCGGGCTGATCGCGCAGTCGACCGACCGTGCCGCCCTGGCCGAGGCGCTGGCCGCTGGCCCGGTGACGGTGTACTCCGGATTCGACCCGACGGCGCCGAGCCTGCATGCCGGGCATCTCATCCCGCTGCTGACCCTGCGCCGATTCCAGCAGGCCGGGCATCGGCCCATCGTGCTCGCCGGCGGTGCCACCGGGATGATCGGCGATCCGCGCGACGTGGGCGAGCGCGTGCTCAACACCGCCGACACCGTCGCCGATTGGGCCGAACGCATCCGCGGGCAGCTGGAGTGCTTCGTCGACTTCGACGAGACCCCGACCGGCGCTATCGTCGCCAACAACCTGACGTGGACGAGGGAGTTGTCGGCGATCGAGTTCCTCCGTGACGTGGGCAAGCATTTCTCGGTGAATGTGATGTTGGACCGAGATACGGTGCGGCGCAGGCTCGAAGGCGAGGGCATCTCCTACACAGAGTTCAGCTACATGCTGTTGCAGGCCAACGACTACGTCGAACTGCACCAGCGCTACGGCTGCGCGCTGCAGATCGGCGGATCGGATCAGTGGGGCAACATCATCGCCGGCGTCCGGTTGGTGCGGCAGAAGACCGGGGCCACGGTGCACGCACTGACCACACCGCTGGTCACCGACTCCGAGGGCAAGAAGTTCGGGAAGTCGACCGGGGGCGGCAGCCTGTGGCTGGACCCGGAGATGACCAGTCCGTACGCCTGGTACCAGTACTTCATCAACACCGCCGACGCGGATGTGGTGCGGTACCTGCGCTGGTTCACGTTCCTGTCGGCCGACGAACTGGCCGAGCTCGAGCAGGCCACCGTCGAGCGGCCCCATGAACGCGCCGGTCAGCGGCGGCTGGCCCGCGAGCTGACGACCTTGGTGCACGGGGAGCAGGCCACGGCCGCCGTGGAACATGCGAGCCAGGCGCTGTTCGGGCGAGCCGACCTCGACGCGCTCGACGAGACGACGTTGGCCGCCGCATTGCGGGAGACCACCGTCGCCCAGCTGGCACCGGGCGGGCCGGATTCGATCACCGATCTGCTGGTCGCGACCGGGCTGGAGAAGAGCAAGGGCGCGGCGCGGCGCACCGTCGCCGAGGGCGGCGCGTACGTCAACAACGTGAAGATCACCACAGGGGACTGGGTCGCCCAGCCTTCGGACTACCTGCACGGCACGTGGCTGGTGCTGCGCCGGGGCAAGCGGAACATCGCCGGCGTAGAACGGGTCGGGTGAGTTGCGCAGGTAAAACGTCTGGTCGTGGCGTGGTGCCGGGTTGGGAACAAACCCGGCGACCGGAGCGTTGGGCCACTCGTGAGTCAACGCACCGTCTCGGTGCGCGCGCGGAAAACGAGTCGAAAGACACGTCCTAGCAGGCCATTTGACTCAGAGTTATCCCTGGCGTAACTTATCGGAGTCGCTGCGACACGGGCCAAGAGCCCGGAGAGCGCGGCGGCCTCCAGAGGGAAGTCCGCTTCGGCGGATGTCCTCATCTGTCCGCCCTGAGACCACGGCTTTTAGCCGGGGCTTCTGGCGCGGCCAGGCTGGGTGTGTTGTTTGAGAACTCAATAGTGTGTTTGGTGGTTTTTGTTTGTTGTTTTTTGGCTCGCCTCTTTTTCCCGTTTAGGGGTGGGTTGTTTTTGGATGCCGGTTTTGGTGTCTGTTGTTTGTGATCGGA
>JBFWOX010000035.1:0-61662 GCA_050250295.1 Mycolicibacterium sp. | reverse complement strand
GATCGAACGAACAAACGAAAAGACCACCGACGCGACGCGCCGGTGGTCCCATAACTGGCAATCCAGGTGGTCCCATCACCCTGGCAAAAATCAGGTCACACTGGTCCCATCCTCATGGCAGACGACACGTCAGGACCATCGGTGCGTACAGGTTGACCAGTTGTTCGCGGTGGATCGCCTCGGGGTCGGTGTCCTCGAGCGGGCCGGGCACCACCATCCCGGCGTTGTTGACCAGCACGTCGCAGTGCCTGCCGGCGGCCTCG
Organism: Mycolicibacterium sp.; assembly: GCA_050250295.1. Taxonomy (GTDB): domain Bacteria; phylum Actinomycetota; class Actinomycetes; order Mycobacteriales; family Mycobacteriaceae; genus Mycobacterium. Next base: position 61,399 of record JBFWOX010000035.1, on the reverse strand, counting down.
ACCGCGGCGAGCACCACATCGGTGAAATCGGGTCGAGTCAGATCAGCGAGCACGGGCACCGTCTGCTCGGGAAGACGCTGCAGCCCTTCGGGATCCACATCGACAGCGAGCACCCGATAGTCACGGGAGACGAGCCGACAGCAGATCGCCGAACCGATTGCACCCGCGGCGCCGGTCACGACAGCGGTCTTCACGCCCGCGCCGGCTTCCTGCTGGCCGAACGGCGCACGTTGTCGAACATGCCCGGCGTGAGCTCACGCCAACCCATTCGGTTGCGGACTTCGACCAAGTACTTCTTGTAGGCATGGGAATCGACGTAGGACCGGTGCCGTGCGGAGTCGATGAAGTGGATGCCACCGCTGAGTTGGGGACGGTCCTCGGCGATCAGGCGGTCGAATTTCTCGGCCCGTTGCCGATTGTGCCGTTGGTCGTGCAGGTACTGGGCGACCAGATTGCTGATGTGGTCGAAAATCGTGTAGGCGCTGGAATTGAACTCGATGTAGCCCAGCCCGATCAGATTGTGGTGATCGCGATTGAAGGTCGATAGATACAGATCCGGCCGTCCGTCCTGCCACTGGAAGTACTTCTTGTCCATGTACGGAATGGACCAGTCGTAGCCGGTGGCGTAGAGGATCAGATCGATCTCCTCCTCGGTGCCGTCGACGAAGCGGACCCGGTTGCCGTCGAGGCTGGCCACGTCGGGTCGGATCGCGACGTCACCGTGCTGCAGATGGTGCAGGAGTTGACTGTTCAGCAGCGGGTGTGACTCGAGCAGTTTGTGATCGGGTTTGGGTAGCCCGTACTTGCGGAGGTCACCCTGGAGCACCCGCAGGAGCGCGGTCAGCACCGGCCGTAACACGCGGGCCGGCAGTTCGGGGCCGTGTGCGTTGAGTTCGTCGGTTGGAATCCCGAAAAGGTGCTTGGGAATCACGTGGTATCCGCGCCGCACGGAGACGAACGCCGCGTCGGCGCTGGCAGCCGCATCGCAGGCGATGTCCGCCCCGGAATTGCCCAAACCGACGATGAGTACCCGCTTGCCGCGGAACTCGGTGGCAGCACGATAGGTGGACGAATGCCGGATCTCACCGGTGAACGTGCCGGGATGCTCGGGGGTGCGCGGGGACCAGGTGACACCCGTGGCGCAGATGACGGCGGCGTAGGTGTGGGTGGTCCCGTCGGCCAGCGTCACCTCCCAGTCGTCGCCGGCCCGTTCGATGTTCTGCACGGGGCAGTCGAACCGGATCGCGCCACGCAGGCCGAACGCGTCGGCGAAGCTGCGGGTGTAGGCGAGGATCTGACGGTTGCCGGGATAGTCGGGGAACGTCTCGGGCATCGGAAAGTCGAAGAAGCCCGACGTTTTTCGCGATGAGATGAAGTGTGCGGACTCGTACATCGGGGTGCCCGGGTTGTCGAGGTCCCAGATGCCGCCGACATCGGAGTGTCGTTCGTACTGGTCGTAGGGTATGCCGAGGCGTTTGAGTGCACGCGCTGCTGACAGTCCCGCCGGCCCGGCGCCGACGATGCAGACTCGCCCTGCATTGGTGTCGGTGCTGCTGCTGGTCATGAAACCTCCTTGGGTGATTCGATGCTTCGAATTCAACCGATCGGAGAGGCCTCGCCGGGAGGGCCGATCCGGTTACCATGGGGGGCAAACCGGACAGAAGGCTGGTAGTGGCGATCCCCTCACTCGATCCGCGGCTGGATGAAGCCGTGATCCCACCTACCGTGCTGGCCGGTGTCGTCGAGATCGGCCAGCGACAGGGTCTGCCGGTCGGGTCATGGTGTGACGGGACCGGCGTGAGTCCGGCGCAACTGGTCGCCTCCGACACCGTCAAGGTGTCCTTCCGTCAAGCCGCCACGATCTTGCGACGCGCTGTGCGCGCCATGCCCGGGCGTCCGCTGGGCATGCAGGTCGGCGGGCGCGATGTGCTGCTCACCTTCGGAATGCTCGGGACGGCCATGCAGTCGTGCGCGACCGTCGCGGATGCCCTCGACATCGGTATCGAGCTGCATCAGGCCTCGGGCAGCCTGTTGGACATCCACGGGGAGGTCGTCGGCACCGACCTGGTGATGCAGGTGCACGAGCGCGCCCCCGAACCCGAGCTCGTCGCGTTCCTGTGCGAGGAGGCGTTCTGCAGCACCCTGGTGTTGATGCGTTCGGTGGCCGGCACCGACCTCTCGCCCAATTACGTGGAGCTCGCCTACCCGGCCCCCGGCTACGCCAGGGAGTACCGGCACTTCTTCCGCTGCCCCGTGTACACCGACGCGGCCGTCAACCGCATGGTCTTCGACTCCTCGGTGTTGGCGACAACGTTCCCGACCCACAACGAACTCACCCGTTCGGTCGCCATCGACGCCTGCCGGCGACTCCTCGACCTGGACGGTCCGCGCCCCGACGTGACCGTCGCGATCGAAGCGTTGCTGAGCCAGAACCTTCGCCGCCCGATGACGATGGCCGACGCCGCGTGGCAGCTCCACGTGTCCGAACGCACGTTGCGGCGCCAACTCGCCGACGCCGGAGAACAATTCAGCATCGTGCGGGACCGGGTGCGGGAACGCCGCGCCACCTTCCTGCTGTTGGAGTCGACGCTGACCGTCGACGCCATCGCCCGCGAGGTCGGCTTCAGCGACGCCAGGGAGTTCCGGCGCGCCTACATCCGCTGGACCGGATACCCGCCGACCCACCGGCGGCGCGGGCGCTGAACCGCGAGTCAGGCCGTCCGGTCGTCGGGCAGCGCAGACCCCGGGAACCGCACCCCCAGCCGCTCGCGCAGCGTCGCCGCCGGGTAACCGCGGCGGAACAACCCACGCTCCTGCAGGATCGGGACCACCAGCGTGGCAAAGTTCTCCAGGTCGACCGCCGTCTCGGCGGGCATGATCGTGAACCCGTCGGCCGTGCCGGCCCGATGCCACGACTCGAGATCGTCGGCGACCTGTTCGGCGGATCCGACGACCAGACGGTGCCCCGAACCACCCGCCGACCCGTTGACGAGTTCTCTTGGCGTACGCGGACGTTCGGCGATCAACGCGCGGGTGGACACGCTGAAGCCGGCCGAGAACGCCCCCGCCGGGATCGCCTCGGGCAGATCGACCGCCGAGATCGGGTCATCCGGGCCGAACGACCCTGCCGGCAGCCCGAGGTCGGCCAGCAACTGGGCGGTGAGCCGCTCGATCGGCAGCGTGGCGTACAGTTGCTCGGCGCGGGCACGGGCCTCGTCCTCGGTCGCGGCCACCAGCACCACCACCCCCAGAGACACCTTCACGTCGTCGGCGCGTCGGCCCGCGGCCACCGCTCGCCGCCGGATGTCGCTGCGGAAGGCGGCGGCCTTGGCCTGGGTCTGCGCCACGGTGAACACCACGTCGGCAAAGTCACCGGCCAGCTTCAGGCCACCGTCAGAGCCGCCCGCCTGCACGAGCACCGGACGGCCCTGCGGGCCCGGCGCCACCGGCAGCGGGCCGGCCACCGAGAAGAACTCGCCGTAATGGTCCGCGCGGTGGATCTTCGACACGTCGGCGTAGCGGCCGGATTCCTTGTCCGCCACTAGCCATCCGGGTTCCCACCCGTCCCACAGCCGGGTGACCACGTCGAGGAACTCCCAGGCCCGCCGGTACCGGGTGTCCTTGTCCGGATGCTCGGTCAGACCGAAATTCGCTGCCGCGGCGGGAGTTCCGGTGGTGACGATGTTCACCGCGGCGCGGCCCCTGGTGACGTGGTCGAGTGCCTGGAAGCGACGGGCCAGGTTGTAGGGCGAGTTGTAGGTGGTCGAGCTGGTGATGACCACGCCGATGTTCGTCGTCAGTGCGGCCAGATGGCCCAGCAGCACCAGCGGATCCAGGCCGGTGCCGGGGGCCTCCTCGATCTCACCGCGCAGCGCCGGGCCGTCGCCGAGGAACACCGCGTCGATGGTGGCATCCTCGGCGATCCTGGTGAGTCTGGCGAAATGGTCGACGTCGAGGTAGGCCAGCGGATCGGCGTACGGCAGCCGCCAGGCGTGGCGGAAGTGCCCCGGTGTCATCAAAGAGATGTTGAGATGCAGTCCGGTCATGGGGTCACACAATCGCTTTCGGGATCGGGCGCTTTCGGGATCGGGCGCCTTCGGGGACGGGGCGCTTTTGGGGTCAGGTCAGCGCCGCCGCCGGGCGCCAGCCGAGCAGGGGTGCCAGTTCGCGTGCGGTGTCGTCGAGCAGCCTCAGGTGTTCGTCGTGCTCGGGCACCCCGGGCACGAAGCTGACCAGCAGATCGGTGACGTGGCGCAGCGCCGGGTCGGTTGCCAGTTCGTCGGCGAGCTCCGCGCCGGGCCCGAGGAGGGCCCGATCGGCGGCCAGGTACTGCTCCACGGTCTCGGTGCTGCGCGGGTCGCCGTGGGTGCTCCAGCTCTGCCAGCGCCGCACCCCCGGTGTCACCAGCCGCACCGCCTCCGCCCGATCCGGATGCGGGTACACCGCGCGGGAAACCTGCACGCGCGGCGGCGAAACCGGGTCGGTCCAGGCCTGTCGGTAGGCGGTGATCCAGTCGGCCTGTCGGCGTTGGGCGTCCTCGACGCTGCCGTCCTGCCACGCGGTGGCCCGCGACAGCTGCAGACCGTCGCCGCCCGCGGCGGCGCGCACCGCCGCGGGCACCGAATGGGCGGCGTCGCTGGTGATGGCCTGCCACAGCCGGCGCCGGACACCGGCACCCGGTGGCTGCAGCGTCTCCCCTGCGCTGTTGAGCACCCCGCCGTCGAGGACGTCGTGCAGCCGGTCGACCGCGTCGTCGAAGATGCGGTGCCGGTCGGCGATGTCGCGGCCGAACGCCTCCCACGCGGCCGGGAACGGTCCCGACCCGACACCCAGTTCCAACCGCCCGCCGCTGATCTCGTCGAGGGTGGCGGCGTCCTCGGCGACCTTGAGCGGGTCCTCCAGCGGCAGCACCAGCACCCCGGTGCCCAACCGGATCGTGCTGGTGCGCTGCGCGATCGCCGCCAGCAACACCAGCGGCGCCGACACGTGTTCGTTGCCCTGCCGGAAGTGCCGCTGGATCACCCACCCCGAGTCGTAGCCGAGCTGCTCGGCCGCGACGAACAACTCGACGGCCTCCCGGTACGCCTGCGCCGGCGGGATGTCGCGGTCCAGATGGAGCAGGAACCCGAGCCGGAACGGGCGTCCGTCCTCGACGCCCGCCCCGATCCGGTCCGTGGCGGTTCTGGTCATGTCAGAGGTTCAGGCCCGTACCGTGCACGCCGTGCTCGTCGATGAGGGCCAGCTCGTCGTCGGTGAACGGCGGGAACTCCAGCGCCTTGATGTTGTGGTCGAGCTGCCACGTCGAACTCGCCCCCACCAGCGCCGAGGTGACGTTGGGCTGGCGCAGCACCCACTGCAGGGCCAGCTGAGCCAGTGACTGGCCCCGCGATTCGGCGAGCTTGTTGAGCTCGGAGGTCCGCTGCCGGTAGGTGTCGGTGATGACATCCGGTCGCAGGAAGGTGCTGTTGACCGCGCGCGCCCCGTCGGGGATGGACTCCAGATACTTGTTCGTCAACAATCCTTGTGCCAGAGGGGAATAGACGACCAGACCGAACCCGTCCTGCTCTGCCAACTCGAGCAGACCGTTCTGCTCGATCCGCCTATCGAAGATCGAGTAGCGCGGTTGGTGCACCAGCAGCGGGACACCGGCCTCGGCCAGCAGGACGGCGGCGTCGTGGGCGCGATCGGGCAGGTAGTTCGAGACGCCGACGTAGAGCGCCTTGCCCTGCTGCACGGCCGAGACCAGCGCGCCGACGGTCTCTTCCAGCGGCGTCGACGGATCGGGGCTGTGACTGTAGAAGATGTCGACGTGGTCGGTGCCGAGGTCACGCAGGCTGTGTTCCAGTGACGTCAGCAACGACTTGCGGGAGCCGCCCTTGAGGTACGGGCTGGGCCCGATGGCGTTGCCCGCCTTGGTGGACAGGATCAGCTCGTCGCGGTAGCGGGCCAGGTCCTTGGCGAGCACCCTGCCGAAGTTCTGCTGTGCGGCCCGGTGCGGCGGGCCGTAGCGGTCGGCGTTGTCGAAGTGTGTGATGCCGAGGTCGAAGGCGTGCAGGATGATCTCGCGCTGCGTCTGGAATGGGTAGTCGGTGCCGAACTTCTGCCACAGCCCGAACGAGAACGCCGGCAGGTCAAGGCCGGACCGCCCCGACCGCCGGTACGGCAGCTTGTCATAGCGGTCATCGGCGGCGGCGTAGGTGGTTTCGAAGGTGCCGTAGGACATCGAGCGGGTGCCTTTCGTCAGATGGAGGGGAAATCAGCGGTTGCGGCGCAGCGCGGTGGGCTGAAGTGACGGCGTGTCACGGCCGGTGTCGCGGTCGTGGAACTGTGTTCCTGGCTCGACGATCTCATCGATACGGTCGAGGACGGCGTCACCGAGCTGCACGGTCGACGCCTTGAGGTAGGTCTCCAGGTGCTCGTGGGTGCGCGGGCCGATGATCACGCTGCTGATCGCCGGGTGGTTGAGTGCGAACGCGATCAACAACTCGATGAGGGTGAGGCCGTTGTCCTCGGCGAGGGCGGCCAGCGCATCCGCGGCGGCCAGCTTGCGCTGGTTGCGCTCGGCGGTCACGTCGAAGCGACCCGGGATGAGATCGGCCCGCGCCGATTCCGGCTGAGCCGCGCCGATTCGGTACTTGCCAGAGAGCCAGCCCGCCGCCAGCGGACCGTAGGACAGCACACCCACACCGTATTTCTCGACGACGGGGAACACCTCGCGTTCAACGCCGCGCACCAGCAATGAGTACGGCAACTGCTCGGTGTGCGGGGCGATCAGCCCGTACTTCTCGGCCAGCCAGTGCGCCTCGACCTGGAGGTGCGCCGGGAACACCGAGGTCCCGTAGTAGCGGATCTTGCCCTGGCGGATCAGGTCGTTGAGCGTCTGCAGGGTTTCGAGCAGGCTGGTGTCCGGATCGGGCCGGTGGGCCTGGTACAGGTCGAGGTAGTCGGTGTCGAGGCGGCGCAGACTGTCTTCGACCGCCCGGGTGATCCAGCGCCGCGAGTTGCCGGCCGACCGGGGATCGGTGCCGATCTGACCGTGGAACTTGGTGGCCAGGAACACCTCGTCGCGGCGGCCCTTGATGGCCCTGCCCGTGATCTCCTCGGACAGGCCCTGCGCGTAGACGTCGGCGGTGTCGATGGAGGTGATGCCGGCGTCGAGCGCGGCGCCGATGATGCGCACGCTCTCGGTCTCGTCCTGCCAACGGCCGAAGTTCATGGTGCCCAGCGTCAGCGGGCTCACCCGCACCCCGGTGCGGCCGAGTACCCGGTCGGTCTCGATGGTCATGCTGTCCCTTCGTCAAAGGTGTTACGGTGCACTGTTTCTCAGAACAATCCGGTGGTGGGTGGGTCTTCGCCGGTGAGGTGATAGGCGCCGGCGACGGCGAGCTTCCATTGCCGCGGGTTGTGGTTGGCGGCGGTCCTGGCGTTGCGCCAGTGCCGGTCGAAGCCCAGGGCCCGGTCGGTGATGGAGCCGCCGCCGACGTCGAAGAGCAGCTCGGCCGCCCGCAGCGCGGATTCGATGGCGACGACGCCGGCCTGGGCGACGACGACCGCGGTCTCCGCGCCGGTCCGGTGTGCCTGCTCACCGCGCAGTCCCCACTGGTCCTGCAGGGCCTCGGCGGCCAACAGCACCGCGGCCCGGGCGCTTTGGGCGCGTGCGGCGATCTCACCGACGGTTTCGCGGATGTAGGGGTCGTCGACGCTGCGGGTGGCGCTGCTGTGTTTGATCGGCCGGCCCTTCCGCCGGGCGTAGTCCACCGCGTCGTCGAGCACCCGCGCGGCGATCCCGGCCTGCACGGCCGCGAGGTAGAGCTGCGCGAACGATCCGCGCCACGGGTTGTTCGGGACCGCGTCCGCGGCGAGCACCGTCTCGTCCTCGGCGACGTGCACGTCGGTGAGCCGGGTGGAGCCACTCTGCGTGAGGCGCTGCCCGATGGCGTCGAAATCGTCGAGCCGGTCCACCCCGGGGCGATCGACCGGAACGGTGAACTGCAGCACGGTGCCGTCCTCGGTGACGGCCTGCGTCGAGAAGTACGACGCGTACAGCCCGCCGGTGGAGTAGTACTTGCGGCCGTTCACCAGGTATCCGCCTTCGATCCGCCGGGCCGTGGTCGACACGCTGCCGCTGGCTCCCCCGTTGCGTTCGTTGCCGGTGCCCGCGAACAGCGCCCGGTTGCGCAGCCGCTCCAGGTTGACCGCGCGCAGCGGAACGTCCTCGCGGGCCGCGATCTGGTAGGCCACCAGGAAGGTGGGCCGAAGTGCCTGCGCCACATTGGAGTCGGCGCGGGCAATGGTGATGACCAGATCGGCGACGTCGCGGACGGTGCCGCCGGCGCCGCCCTCGTGGCGGGCGATGCCGGTCAGGCCGACGCCGTGGGCGGCCAGCTCGTAGACGTCGGGGTAGGCGTAGTCGCGGGTGTCCTCCCTGGCGCGGGCGGTGGCACCGATCCGGTCCAGGGCGGGCCGGATCGCCGTACGGATCCCGTCGACGGTCAGCGCGCGGGCGGTGGTGTCCGGTGGGGTATCGACAGCGGTCATGCGGGAACCCCTTCCGGGGTCGGGATGGCCAGGTCGGCTCGCAGGGTGCCGCGCCGCGGTGGCCCGGCCGGCCAGTCCGCGCCGCGCAGGGCGTCGAGGATGACTGCCGCGCCGCCGTCCAGCGCCAGCACGATGCCGTCGACGTCGGCCCGGCTCGGCATGTGGATGTCCGCGGTGCGGGCCAGCAGCGCGATCTGATCGCGGCCGCGGCCCAGCGACCGCAGCGACTCACTCAATCCGGTTGCCGCATCATCGATCTCGTTGGCGTCAACGATCACTGCGTCGGCGACCGCGGCCACCCGCGGCCACCCCACCGCGGCGGGCTGGGTGGCCACCAGCACCGGGCGGCCCTGTACCGACGACGGCCCGTCCAGCGGCCCGGCGACGCGGTAGAACCGCCCGTCGAAGTCGATGGGCCGGATCAGCGTGTCGTCGACGACCAGCGCCCGCTGCTGGTCACCCAGCAGCGCGGTCGAGGGGAACGACTCCCACAGCCGGGTGACGACGTCGGCGTACTCGGCCCACCGCTCGGCCGAATCGGTGGCTGCGGGGTCGGGTGCGGCCGCGTCGCTGACCTCGTCGCCGTTGCCCGCGAGCAGCGTGACCCCCACCTTGCCGCCGGTGGCGCGGTCGACCGACAGGATGCGCCGGGCCAGGTTGTACGGCGCGTTGTGGGTGGTCGGTGCGTCGATGAGCCAGCCGATGTCGGGGTACCGGCCGGCTAGGTGCGCGGCCACCACCGACGGGTCGACGGCCGGCTGCGCACCGGCTCGGTCGACGAGCCGGACGGCGGTGACGCCGCGGTCCTGCGCGGCGGCCACGATCGCGTCGGCCTCGGCCAGCGACACCTGCGAGGGCGCCTCCCCCACCGCCAGCTCGACGAGGATCGGGCGGCTCATCGGGCCGCCACCAGCGCGTCGTCGCCGACCCGGAGCTCGGGCACGCCGATGCCGAGGTGCCCGCGCAGGGTGTCGGACTCGTACTCGGTCCGGAACAGGCCGCGCCGCTGCAGCTCGGGGACCAGGTGATCGACGAAATCCTCGAAACCCGAGGGCAGTACGTCGGGCATCACGTTGAAACCGTCGGCCGCCCCTGCGCGGAACCACCGCTCGATGTCGTCGGCGACCTGCTCGGGGGTGCCGACGACGATGCGATGCCCCCCGCCACCGGACAGCTTCTTCAACAACTGCCCCAGCGTCGGCTGCTCACGCTCGATGATGTCGCGGACCACCCGGTAGAACGTCTGCGATCCGCCCGCTTCGTCCGGATCGGGCAGCAGGTGCGTGGGTATCGGTTCGTCGTCCGAGAGGCCGTCGAGGGAGAAACCGAGCTGCCCCGACAGCCGGGCGCGCGCGTACGCGTCGGGCAACAGCTCGTCGAGCAGTTCCCGGCGCTGCCACGCCTCCGTCTCGGTGCTGCCCAACACCGTCGACAGGCCGGGCAACACCACGACCTCGTCCGGGTTGCGACCGAATTCGGCTGCCCCGGTGCGTAACTCGTCGCGAAATGCCCGGGCCTTGTCGATGTCCTGCTCGGCGGAGAAGATGACTTCGCCGACCCGGGCGGCCAACCGCTTGCCGTCGCTGGACCCGCCCGCCTGCACCACGACCGGCCGGCCCTGCGGGGAGCGCAGTTCCGTGCGGGCAGCCCATGCGCTGACCACCCGCTCGACGAAGCTCGCCGCACGGCGGTACCGCAGGGCATGGTCGGGTTCACCGGCCCGGCCGAAGTTGCGGGCCGCGTTCGGCCCGGCCGTGGTGACCACGTTCCACCCGAACCGGCCGCCGCTGACGTAGTCGAGATCACCGAGGCGGCGGGCGATCTCGTCGGGATCGTTGTAGGACGACGACAGCGTACCGATCAGCCCGATCCGTTCGGTCTGGGCAGCCACCCGGGCCAGCACCGTGCTCGGCTCGAGGTTGTTGCCGGTGCGGTGCCGGATGCTGGGGTCCAACACCGGGCCGTCGGCCAGGAACACCGCGTCGAGCTTGGCCGCCTCGGCCTTCTTCGCGATGTCGGTGTAGTGCTCGATCCGGTAGCTCGCCACGCCGTCGGTGCCGGGGAACCGCCAGGATCCGCCGAACACGCCGGCGTTGAGGATGTTGACGTTCAGATGCAGCTGCGCGGTCACGATGGGTCCCCTCCGGTGTCGCGTCCTCGGTAATAGCCGGAGACCGGGCGGTTCCCGTTGACCAGGAAGTCGCCGATCACCCGGGGCTTGTAGATGACGGGGTTGTGCGAGGCCAGCGTCCTGGCATTGCGCCAGTGCCGGTCCAGGTGCACCCCTGCGCGCACGGTCGACGACCCGCCCGCGTCGAACGACGCGGTGGCGGCGTCGAGCACGGCCTCGATGACGGCCACCTGCGCCGTCGAGGTCTCGGTATAGGCGTCGGCGTAGGACTCCTCGTCCCCGGCGGCGTGTGCGGCCTCCAGCCGGTGCGCGGCGCGGTCCAGGAGCGCCTCGGCCGTCACCCGGCGCGCCTGGAGCCTGCCGATGACGGCCAGCACCTCCGGGTCGGTGGCGGCGTCCTGGGTCAGGGCGTGCCGCGACGTGCGGGTCCGGGCGCGCACGACGTCGACCGTCTCGGCGACGATGCTGCGCGCGATACCGGTCAGGTTGGCCAGGTGCACGATCTGCACGAACGAGTCCAGGCCGCGCACGGAGTCGATGCCCTGCCCGATATCGCCGTGCGGCTCGACCGGCACATCGGTGAGAACCGTGGTGCCGCTTCCGGTCTGACGTTGCCCGATGCCGTCCCAGTCGTCGACGTGGTCCACCCCGGGATGGCGCGCAGGGATGACGACGAACCCGCGCCGGTCCTGCTCGTCGAGCACCGCGGCCCGGATGTAGTCGGCGAACCGCGACCCGGTGGAATAGAACTTGGTGCCCGACACCACCCGCCGGCCCTGGGCGTCGGTGCGCACCCGGGTGGCGATCACCCCCCACCCGTCGGCCGCCTCCAAGCCCGCCACGACCGACGACGGTTCGGACTGGGCGTTGCCGAACACCGCACCGGTGGCCACCTTCTCCGACCAGTGCTGGCGGGCGTGCGGATCGCGTTCCCGGCGCAAGATTTCGGTGGTGGTGAAGTGACCCCGCCAGATCTGGGGAATGTTGGAGTCGGCCTGCCCGGCCTCGGCGAGCAAGGCGAACAGCGTCGGCAGGTCCACGTCGAAACCACCGTGTTCGCGGGGCAGCCGCAGCCGTCCGAAGCCCGCCTCGGCCAGTGCGGCCACCAGCGCGTAGGGATGCTCGTCGGTGCGGTCACGCTCGGCGGCACCCTTGGCCAACTCCGCGAAGACCTCGCGGATCCGGACGAGGGCGTCGTCGAGCGTGGTGGGTTGGGGTGTTGTCATGGTGCTCCTAGGGTGAGCGGGCCGGTCCGCCCGATCGAGGCGGCCACCAGGTCGTGACCGGCGATCGCGTCGAGCAACGCGACGGTGTACGGCTCCCGCGGTGAGCTGAAAACCTGGTCCGTGCTTCCCTGTTCGACGATGCGGCCCTGTCGCATGACCGCTACCTGGTCGGAGATCGCCGACACCACCGCCAGATCGTGGGAGATGAACACGTAGGTGAGGCCGCGGTCGGCCTGCAATTGTTGCAACAGCTCGAGGATCTGTGCGGCCACCGACACGTCCAGTGCCGACGTCGGCTCGTCGAGCAGGACGATCTCGGGTTCGACCACCAGCGCGCGGGCGATCGCCACCCGCTGCCGCTGACCGCCGGACAGTTCCCGCGGATGCCTGGCGGCGAACTCGGGCGGCAGCGCGGCCGCCTCCAGCGCCGCCGCGACCCGGTCGGCGTTCTCGCGGCGGCGCCGCCGCGCCGATCCGGGCAGCGGGGCCGCCTGGAACGACCGCAACGGCTCCTCCACCACGTCGAACACGTCGAAGCGGGGATCGAACGACGAGTACGGGTTCTGGTAGACGACCTGGATGGACCGGCGCAGCGGGCGGAAGGCGCGGCGGCTCAACGCGGTGATGTCGGTGCCGAGGATGTCCACGCGGCCGGAGGTGCCCGGCGTCACCCCGGCCAGCACCCGGGCCGTGGTGGACTTGCCGCTGCCGGATTCACCGACGATGGCGAACGTCTGCCCCCGCGGCACCGAGAACGAGATGCCGTCGACCGCGGCGACGTCGCCGTAGACCTTGCTGAGCCCGGTCACTTCGATGGCGACCGGAGGATTCGCCGGTGCGGTCCGAACACTTCTGGCGGACACGGCCTTTCGGGGGACGCTGTCGAGGAGCCGGCGGGTGTAGGGATGCTGCGGGTCGGCGATGACGTCGGCGGTGGCGCCCAGCTCGACGATGCGGCCCTGCCGCATCACCCCGATCAGGTCGGAGCGGTCGGCAGCCACACCGAGATCGTGGGTGACCAGCACGATGCTGGTGGACGATCCGACACGCAGGGTGTCGATGAGATCGAGCACCTGCTTCTGCACGGTGGCGTCCAGGCCCGAGGTCGGTTCGTCGGCGATGATCAGATCGGGGTCGCCGGCCACCGCCGCCGCCACCAGCACCCGTTGGCGCATCCCGCCGGACAGTTCGTGCGGGTACTGCCGGTAGCGGCGTTCCACCTCGGTGAAACCGACCAGCTCGAACAGCTCGTACACCCGGTCGCGGCGGGCGGCGTCGTCGAGGTCGGTGTGCAGCCGCAGCACGTCCTCGACCTGGCGGCCGACGCGGCGCACCGGGTCCAGCGAGATCGTCGGGTCCTGAGGGATCAGACCCAGTGAGCCGCCGCGGATCTGGCGCCACTCCTTGGCACTGAGCGCGGTGAGGTCCTGACCCCGGAAGGCGATCCGCCCCCCGAGCACCGCGCCGTTGTCGGGCAGCAGCCCGAGGACTGCGTGTCCGGTGGTGGTCTTGCCGGACCCGGACTCCCCGACCAGCGCGAGCACCTGCCCCGGTCCGACGTCGAAGCTGACCTGGTGCACCACGGGGCGCACCTGTCCGCCGAGCCGGTAACCGACGGTCAGGTCCTGGACCGACAGCACAGCAGATGGGGTCATCGGGCGGCTCGTTTCGACAGGTGCCGGGAGATGTTGTTGGTCGCCAACACGACCGCGATGATCGTCAGGGCCGGGAACAGCGTCAGCCAGCCGCGGGTCGCGATGTATTTGCGCCCGTCGGAGACCAGCAGGCCCCATTCGGGTTCGGGTGGCTGGGCGCCCAACCCGAGGAAACTCAGCGACGCGATCCAGATGATGGCGATGCCCAGCTGCACCGCGATCAGGGACATCGTCGGTGCCAACGAGTTGGGGACGACGTGGCGCCGCAGGATGGCGAAGGTCGTGGCGCCGCTGGTGATCGCGGCCTCCACGTAGTTGCTGGCCCGCACCCGCAGCACTTCCGAGCGGATCAACCGGGCGAAGGTGGCCGACGACGTCAACCCGACCGCGATGGCGGCGGGAACCAGCCCGGCGCTGCCCGTCCTGGCGGTGTAGAGGACCACGATCGCGATCGCCAGCAGGAACCCCGGGATGGACAACAAGACGTCGACGAGGCGCATTGCGACCGTGTCGCCGAATCCCCCGAACCAGCCGGCGACGGCGCCCAGCACCGACCCGACCACCACCGCGACGGCCACTGCCATGCTCGCCCCGAGCAGCGAGGCCCGGGCGCCGTAGACGATCCGCGCGTACAGGTCGCGGCCGAGAAGGTCGGTGCCGAACCAGTGTTCGGCCGACGGCGGCAACAGCTTCTGGCCGTTGTCGATCGCGATCGGGTCGTACTGGGTGAACAGGCCGGGCAGCAGCGCCCAGGCCAGCGCGAGACCGAAGATGCCCACCGAGATGACCAGGGTGCGGTGTGAGCCGAGCCAGCGCAACGACTTTCGCACCGGGCTAGCCCCGGTCCGGGGTTCGGGTGCCTCCGGTGCGGCCACCGGTCGGGAGGTGTCGACGATGAGGCTCATGGCATCGACAACTCCACCGGCAGCCGCCGCGGCACCCGCAGGCTCGGCACGGGGGTCACCTCGCGGTCGGCGCCGTCGGTGGACACCGGGCGCCGGCGGACCCGCGTCACCCGCTGGGTGCGGCCGTCGAGCAGGACACGCGGATCGATGAACGGATAGGCGAGGTCGACGGCGAAGTTCACCGTGACGTAGGCCAGCGTCGCCACCAGCACGACGCCCTGCAGCACCGGCAGATCCTGGGTGCTGACCGCCCCCACCGTCAGCGAGCCGATACCGGGGCGGGCGAACACCGCCTCGGTCACCACCGCGCCGGCGATCAGCTCACCGCACGCCAGCCCCAGCAGCGTCAGCACCGGCATCGACGAATTGCGCAGCACCCCGCGCCGGAACACGTAGGCGTCCCCGGCGCCGCGGGCGGTCAGCACGTGGGCGAAGGGCTGCTGCCTGGCGGCGCGGATCGAGGTGGTGAACACCTGGGCCAGCGGGGCGGCGATGAGGATGCCCAGCGTCACCGCAGGCGCCAGCAGCGCCACGAACGTTCCGTTGTCCGATGCCGGGATCAGATGCAGTCCGAACGAGAAGAACTGCAGCAGAAGGATTCCGACCACGAAGGTGGGTATCGAACCGAACAGTGCCGGCACTGAGGCGACCGTGTCGCGCAGCCACTTCCACGGCGCGTAGTTCGCGGCCACGCCGATCGTCGCCGAGGACACCACCCCGAAGACCAGTGCCAGGCCGGTCAGCGCGAGCGTGCTCGGCAGCGCGCTGCCGAGCAACTCGGTGACCGTGCGGCCGTCGGTCAGCGAGTACCCGAGATCGCCGCGGACCACCGCGGCCAGCGCCGTGAGGTACTGCTCCCACAGCGGCCGGTCCAACCCGTAGTACTCGATGAGTACCTGAGCCTGTTCGGGTGTCATCTGCGCTTCCGGGTTCTGGATGCGGTTGTTGACCGCATCGCCCGGCAGCGCGCTCAACAACAGGAAAGAAACGGTGTAGGCGGCCCACAGCACGAGTACCGCCTGGCCCAACCTCTTTGCAATATAAGCGCGCATCTCGGTTCGCCTATCCGTTGAGCCAGGTGTCGTAGAACCACGACCGGCCGGTCGATTCGGTGGTGAAACCCTGGACGGTCGGCGCCAGCCCGAACACCTGGGTCTCGTCGTAGAGCGGGATGGAGTACCCCTCGGAGAAGATGTGGTCCTCGATCGCCTGGATGGCGGCCTTGCGCTTCTCCGGGTCGAATTCGTAGGACTGCGCGGCCAGCAGCTCGTCGAGCTTGGCATCCGGCGGCAGCTTCTCGGTGACATCCTGACGGTCGCTGCCGTAGGAGGTGCGCAATACGCTGGGCTCGGCGGTCGAGGTCTGCCCCTGGGTGAGGAACCAGTCGGTGGCCGACTGCTCCTGGGCCTCGTACTCGGTGAGCGACGGGCTGGTGATCCTGATCTCGATGCCGGCCTCGCGCCACTGCGACTGCAGCACCTCGAGCACCGACTGGGACACCTGGTAGTACGGTGCGACCCGCTGATGGATGCTCAGCCGCTTGCCGTCCTTGGCCCGGATGCCGTCGGGGCCCGGCATCCAGCCCGCGGCGTCGAGCAGCGCCTTCGCCTTGTCGAGGTCGTACTGCAGGTGCGCACTCGAGTCGCCACGCAGCGGGGTGCCCTTGACCAGCGCGCTGGTCGGCAGCGGGTAGTTCGGTGACAGTACGGCCTCGTTGATCGCCTGCCGATCGGTGGCGGCCTGCAGCGCCAGCCGGACCTGCTTGTCCTGCAACGGGGATTCCGGGTTGTCCAGCCGCACGGTGAGGTCGTTGGTCTCCCCCTGCACCGGGATCGGCAGCAGCGTCCCACCGCCCGCGGTCACCGTCTCCTCGTCGTAGGGCGCGATGTTGCGGGCGATGTGTGCCTCCCCCGACTGCAGCGCACCGACCCGGGTGCCGGCCTCGGGCACCGTCTTGAACACGATGCGCTCCAGGTACGCCTTGCCCGAATGCTTGGCGCCCTCCGGTGCCCAGTCGTAGTCGTCGCGGCGCTTCAGGGTGACCCCGGTGGTGCCCTCCACCGATTCCACGACGAACGGCCCGGTTCCGACCCAGTTGCGCAGATCACTCTGCCCGTTGAGGTCCTTCTCCAGCGTGGCGTTGCCGAGGATCGAGCTGGCGCGGTAGTTCGACAGGATCTGGATGAAACCGGCGTTCGGCTTGGACAACCGCACCACCACGGTGCGGTCGTCGACGACGTCGGTGCCTGCGTAGTCGGTCCAGAACGGGTCCTGGGTGATGCCGAGCGCCTCGTCGCCGTACCCGTGCTGGTCGAAGTTGGCCTTGACCACCGCTGCGTCGAGCGGGGTGCCGTCGCTGAACGTGACACCGGGCCGCAGTGTGAACGTGTAAGCGAGGTGGTCGTCGCTGATCTGGTAGGACTCCGCGAGCCACGGCTTGTACTCACCGGTGGCCGGGTCCTGCCAGATCAACCGTTCGGCCAGGTTGTTGGCCACCTGGCTGTTGGACCAGATCGAGTTGGTGGGCTTCCAGGCGTTGTATTCCACGGGGTCGTAGAAGGTGAGCGTGCCGCCGAAGACCGGGTCCCCGACGGGCTGATCGGTGCCCGAGCCGCCACCGCAGGCCGCGACCGTGGTGGCCACCACGGCCACCACCGCTGAGGACCGGATCAACCTTCGTAGGCTGCTGGCACGTAATCTCCTGGCGAACAACGAGGTTCGTCCTTTCTGGCAAAGAACTGCAGTGTGTGGGTGGGCATGACAAGGGAACTGTGCGGGCCGTCAGGGGAACTGTCTTCAGGTGAGTCGGGAACTCACACCGGCGGCACAGGTACTCGGGCAGTCAACCACCCGCGACATGGCCCGTCACCGGTTCGGTTCACGCTGATCACAAGCAGTCCAACGGCATTGGATCGACGTAGGCTTGCCGACAGATCGGGATTCGTCTGCCCCGGGTCGTCGACCGCGAAACTGTCTGTCGGACCAGGTATTCCGGGGTGAAGCACAGATAGGACGGCTGCGGAGTGACTGCGTTCGAGGCCACCGCGACGACACCGGCGGACGCGGTGACCGCCTCGGACGCGGACCCGTTCATCGCGAGGGTCAAGGAGTACGCCGACACCGTGCTGCGCCCCGCCGCGCTGCGCACCGACCGTGGCGGTGTCTCCGCCGAGCAGGTGTCCGGCCTGGCGCGACTCGGCCTGCTCAACCACACCGCTCCTGCGCAGTTCGGTGGCGCCGCGATCGGCCGCGCCGGCGACCGCCGGCTGCACGAGATCATCGCCGGCGCCTGCTTCAACACCTGGCTGGTCTGGGCGCAACACGCCCCGATGGTCGCCCGGCTCGCGTTGTCATGGCAGGACGGCGCCGACCTGTCCGATCCGGCTCGCGACGCGCTGTCCGGCCGGGTCCTGCTGGGGGCTGCCATCAGTGATGTGCGGCGGTTCCCGCACGCGTTCATCGAGGCCACCCGCACCGAGTCGGGCTGGACCTTCTCCGGCACGATCTCCTGGGTCAGCGGCTGGGGCCTGAACACCGTGCTGGTGGTCGCCGCCGTCGAACCCGCCACCGAGACCGTGGTGACCGCGTTCGTGCCGGTCGGCGAGCGGGTCAGGGCGACGCACCTGGACCTGGCCGCAGTCGGCGGAAGCCGCACCGAACGCGTCACCCTGGACGCGGTGCCGGTCCCCGACACCGCGGTGATCCTGACCCAGTCGCTGTCCGACTGGCGCACAGAGGATCTCGGTACCGCCGGCGACACCCGGCCGCAGTTCTTCGGGCTGGCGGCCAGCGTGCTCGACGAACTGGACGCGGCGGATCACCCCGGTGCCCGCCGGGTCGCGGGGGTGTGGCGGCCGCGCCTGGACACGTTGCGCGCCGAGGCGTACGGGCTCGCCGACGAAGCCAGAACCAGCGGTGACCCGCGGCATCGCCTCGCCGAACGGGTGGCCACCAAGGCCGCGGTCGGCGAGGCGCTGACCGCCATCACCCGCGCCCTGGTGGTGGCCCGTTCCGGGCGCGGGATCGCGCTCGACGACACCGCACAGCTGCACGCGCGCTCCGCGCTGTTCCTGCTCGTGCAGGGCCAGAACGCCGATGTCCGAGACGCTCAACTCGCCGGCCTGGCCCGGTGAGGGGTCGACTGAATTCCCTTGGAAACGAACAGGAAAGATCGATGAGTACCGAATTCCTCTGGTACATCCCGAACCAGGTCGAGCCCGGCCACCGCGGTGATCCCACCGTCGACGGCCACAACAGCCTCGAGACACTGGTGAACCACGCGAGCGCCCTGGAGCGGCACGGTTGGGGCGGTGCCCTGCTCGGCACCGGCTGGGGCCGGCCGGACACCTTCACCGTCGCGGCGGCGCTGGCGGCGCGCACCACGACGTTCGAACCGCTTATCGCGATCCGCCCGGGGTACTGGCGGCCGGCCAACTTCGCCGCCGCGGCGGCGACGCTCGACCACCTCAGCGGCGGGCGGGTCCGGGTGAACATCGTCTCCGGCAAGGACGATCTGGCCGCCTACGGTGACGCCGACGCCGACCAGACCGACCGCTACGCCAGGACCCGCGAGTTCATCCAGATCGTCCGCAAGCTGTGGACCGAGGAGAACGTCACTTACCGTGGCGAGCACTTCCAGGTGCAGAACTCGACGGTGCAGCCGCGCATCCAGATCCGCGGCGATCGGCGGCACCCCAAGCTGTACTTCGGCGGCGCGTCGGACGCCGCCGAACGGGTCGCGGCCGCCGAGGCTGACGTCCAGCTGTTCTGGGGCGAACCGCTGGCCGGCGTCGCGGAACGGATCGAACGGCTGAAGGCACTCAGCGAAGAGGTGGGCCGGCAACACCCGCCGCTGGAATTCGGGCTGCGCGTCACCACTTTCGTGCGTGACACCACCGACCAGGCCTGGGCCGACGCCGAGGCGAAGGTGGCCGAGATGGCGGCCGCGCGCACGGACGGCCGGGTCGGTGAGCACGGGATGCTGCCGCAGAACCCGCACCGCCGCACCGCCGTCGGCCAGCAACGGCTGTTCGATCTGGCCGCGCGCGGCGAGGTGCTCGACGACAACCTCTACACCAAGCCCGGCCAGTTCGGCGGGGGCGGCGCGGGCACCACATGGCTGGTCGGCTCCGCCGAGGACGTCGCGAAATCACTGCGCAGATACCAGGATCTCGGGATCACCCACTTCGTGCTGTCCGACACCCCGTACCTTCGGGAGATCGAACGCCAAGGCAACCAGCTGTTGCCGCTGCTGCGCGGATGACCGCGGAGACCGAGGCTCTCACCACTTCCCCACCCGCACCCGCGGTTTCCACGAGGCATCGGCGGCTGCTGATCGCGGTGTTCTCGATCAGCAGCTCCATGGGCTACATCGCGATGATCCAGATCATCCCGGTGATCCTGGTGTCGATGGCCGATGATCTGGGCACCTCCCGCACCGCGATCGCCGCGGCGTCGACGGTCTCCACGCTGATCGGCGCGCTGGCCGCGTTCCCGATCGGGCGCGTACTGGACCGCTATGGCGGCCGGGCGGTGATGACCGGCGGCGCCGCGGTCGGGGCGGTCGCCGTCGCGCTGTGGTCACAGGCCGGCTCGCTGCCGATGGTCTACCTGAGCTTCGTGCTCATCGGGTTCTCCATCACGATGTGCACCTACGAGGCGGCGTTCGCGGTGCTGGTGTTCGCGACCGGACCCGCGCACCGGGACCGGGCGATCATCACCGTCGCGATGATCGCCGGGCTGGCGACCTACCTGGTGTATCCGGTCCTCGGCTGGATGAACAGCGAGTTCGGCTGGCGGACAAGCCTACTGATCCTCGCGGTGGTGTTCGGTGTGACCTCGGTTCCCGGTCACCTGTGGATCATCCCGTCCCGCACCGCGCACCGCAGCCAGCTCGGACACCGCACCGGGGTGCCGATCGGCGTCGCGCTGCGCCAGGGCCGGTTCTGGCTGCTGTCGGTGGCGTTCGTCGGGCAGGCCGGCTCGGTGTCGGCGTTCCTGCTGCTGGTGATCGCCTACCTGCAGGACATCGGCCACCCCACCGCGGTGGCCACCGCGGTGCCGGTCGCCGTCGGTGTCATGCAGATCCTGTCGCGGCTGGTGCTGACCACCCTGGCCGCGCGAATCCCGCTGGTGCCCGCGACCGCAGTCGCGTTCGCGATCCAGGCCGCGGGACTGCTGCTGCTGCCCCTGGTGGGGGTGTCGGTCCCGCTGTGCGTGCTGTGCGTGGCCGCCGTCGGCGTGGGCCAGGGCATCGGCGTGATCGCCCGCCCGGCGATCCTGGCCAACAGCTTCGGGGTCGCGCACTTCGCCAGCGTGCTGGCGGTGATGACGGTGCCGATCGCGCTGGCCCGCGCGGGGATGCCGGTGTTCGCCGCGTGGCTGTCGGACTGGCGCTTCCTGGTGATCTGCGGCGTCCTGTCGCTGATCGCCGCGCTGGCCCTGCTGCCGCTGGTTCGCCAGCCGCCCGTGCGGGCCTGACGTCGTCGGCGCAGCCCGGCTCACACCCCGGTACCGCCGTCGACGCGCAGGATGGCCCCGGTCACATACGACGCCCGGTCGCTGAGCAGCCAGGCGGCGGCCTCGGCGATCTCGACCGGTTCAGCGGCGCGGCGCAGCGGGTTGTCGGCCACCAGGTGGGTGAGCACCCCGGGACTGGCTTGCTCCCACTCCCGCATCATCTCGGTGAGCGTGGCCCCCGGGGTGATCGCGTTGACGCGGATGTTCTCCGGACCGTAGGTGATGGCCGCGGACTCGGTGAGGCTGTTGACCGCACGTTTCATGGCGCCGTAGGCGGGCAGTTCCGGGTTGCCGCGCAGGCTGCCGACGCTCGAGTTGTTGACGATGGCACCGGACTTGGCGGTGGCCCGGATCGCGGCGATCTCGGCGGTCATCGCGAGGAAGACGCCCTTGAGGTTGATGTCGTAGACCCGGTCGAACTCGTCCTCGGTCACCGCATCGAGCGGGCCCGGCGGCACCAGCGTGCCGCCGTTGTTGAACGCCACGTCGAGCCGCCCCCAGGTGGCGACCGCCTGGTCGACCGCGGCGCGCACGCTGGCGCCGTCGGTCAGGTC
Organism: Mycolicibacterium sp.; assembly: GCA_050250295.1. Lineage (GTDB taxonomy): Bacteria > Actinomycetota > Actinomycetes > Mycobacteriales > Mycobacteriaceae > Mycobacterium. The sequence goes on along the minus strand of JBFWOX010000035.1, from coordinate 39,871 downwards.
ACAGACCGCGTAGCCGGCGGTGCCGCCGGCGGCGGTGATGTCGTCGGTGACGGTGCGGAGCTGGGCCTCGGTGCGGGCGGCCAACAACACACAGGCGCCCTCGGCGGCGAACAGCCGCGCCGCGGCGGCGCCGATCCCGCGGCCCGCACCGGTGACGAGGGCGACTTTGCCGGCCAGCAGGGGTTTCGTGTCGAAAAGTTCCATAGGGCCAGGTTGCGTGCGTTCGGTGCGGGCATCCAGGTACTGCTGGGGCCTGGCTGTGCGCAATCGCGGGCGCACAATGGGGGTCATGGACCGGCAACAGATGGGTGCCTTCCTGCGCAGCCGGCGGGAGCAGATCAGCCCGGCCGCGGTCGGTGTCCCGGCGGGGCGGCGGCGCCGCACCCCCGGGTTGCGCCGCGACGAGGTGGCGCACCTGGCCTTCATCTCGACCGAGTACTACACCCGGCTGGAGCAGGGCCGGGCGCGCAACCCGTCGCGCGAGGTGCTCGAGGCGCTGGTGCACGCGCTGCGGCTGTCGAGCAGCGAGACGGCCTACCTGTACCGGCTCGCGGGGATGCAGCCGTCCGCGGCGCCGGGTCCGCCGACCATGGTGCGGCCGAGCATCAGGGATCTGATCACGCGCCTGCCGCACGCGGCCGCCATCGTGGTGTCGGCCACCTACGACGTGCTGGCCTGGAACGACTTGGCGGCCGCGTTGATGGAGGACTTCTCGGCGGTGCCGCCCCGCGAACGCAACCTCGCCCGCCGAGCGTTCCTCAGCCCGGACACCAACGGCCGTCGGCTCTACGGGGTTTCGGACGGCGACGAGTTCGCCCGGGCCTGTGCGCTGCATCTGCGCGCCGCGGTGGCACGTTACCCCGACGACCCGAAGACCTCGGCCCTGATCGACGAATTACGCTGCGGTAGCGAGGAATTCGCCGCGTTGTGGGAGCAGCACGAGGTGGGCGGGCAGACCATGCTGCGCAAGACGTTCGACCATCCCAGCGTCGGGCCGATCACCGTGAATTGTGACGCCCTGGACATCGCCGAGCTGGATCAGCGCGTGGTCATCTACACCGCCGACCCGGGTTCGCCGTCGGAGCAGGCGCTGCGGCTGCTGTCGGTGGTCGGCACCCAGCGGATGAGCGTGCCCGGCTGAGAGACACCCGGGGTCAGCCGAGGCGGTCGTGCAGCCGGGCCAATCCTGGTGGCGCCCACCAGTTGAACGCCGAACAACCGCATGAACGACACCTGCGCAGCCATCAACGCCGAGAACGCGATCACCATGATCAGCGCGGCGGCGGTGATCACCCGCCCGGTGTGTGCCACCCCGAGCAGCACGCTCTCGTCGTTGGCCGCGGGACCGCGGTCCGAGGCCGCCCAGTACTCGGGGTGCGGCGAGGCGAGGCAGGCCATTCCAGTGCGCACGGGTGCCCGAGCGGGTGATCAGCTCGTGGTCGATGAGCTTGCGGTAGGCGGGGATTCGCAGCAGCTCGTCGTAGGTGCCGGTCGCCTGGACCCGGCCGTCGCGCAGCACCACGATCTGGTCGGCGTTGGTCACGGTAGACAGCCGGTGCGCGACCACCAGCACGCTGCGGCGTCCGCGGGCCCGCAGCAGGTTCGTCATGACGTCGTGCTCATTTGCCCGGTCCACATGTGCGGTCGGTTCGTCCATCAGAAACGGCTGTGACCGCGACGGCAGGGTGGCGATGTCGTCGGCGAGGCGGATCCCGTCGAGGACCCGCCACAGGTCGGTGGCGTCTGCGTGCGGGTCGGCGATCAGCAGGTTGTGACGTGCTCCAGGCCGAGAACGTGGGCGTAGATACCGGCCAGCGCCTTCTCGGTGGCGCGGTGGCCGTCGCCGTCCTGGTATTCCGGGACGGGCAGCATCGTGCTGTCGAGGCGTCCGTCGGCCGCCGAGGGCAGCGACTCGAGCACCACCAATGCGGCCGGCACCAGGATCACCACGGCCTCCGCCACGCCCGGCACATCAGCTAGGGCACGTACACCTCACCGACAACGTAGCACCGGGATCGCATGCGGGCGCCCCGAACAGCTACCAATGCGGGCCCGGGTCCACGCGGGGGGCCCGCCGGTCATCGCGGTGGTCCCCAGGCCGGTGGCGGCGGGGCCTGATGCGGTGTGCCGCGCCACGGGTAGATGATGTTGGTCGCCACGTCGACGATGCCCTCGGAGTTCCAGTACCAGTCGTGGCAGACGTTCCAGTCCCAGCTCAGCACTTGGCTGCCGGGGATGGCCGGGTCACCCGGGCACCAGTGGGTGCAGGTCTGCCCGGCCGGACAATTGCCGCCCTGATAGCTGGGGCCGAGTTGGGCGGAGGCCGCGGGTGCGGTGGCCGCGCACAACCCCACCGCGCCGGCCGCCACCGCCACCGCCGCGAGGCGAGCGAGTGGATTCATCGAGAGTCCTTTCGACGGGCGCCGGATGCGACGCGGGTGCCGTTCAGCAGACGCCTGGTGCGCCGCTACCGATCCCAAGATTGCGGCGAGCGTGCATCCTCGGTAGCCGAGTCGCCCTGCGAGCTACCAGGAGTGCACGCTCGCGACGCTAGGGCCGGTCAGGCGGCCGCATCGGCGTCGTCGGTTTTGTCCCGGTCCGTGTCCAGGTCCGCGGCGTCATCCGGGTTTTCGTCCTCGTCCTCGGGAGCAGATGTCTCGGTGACGGTCTCTGTCTGCTGCTCGTCGTCGGCATGCTCGACCGTCTCCTCGTCAGCGGCCTGCTCACCTGTCGGCTCATCGGTAACCGCCCCCGTGGATTGCCGCTCCGCATCGCCGTTCGCCGGTTCGGCTTCGACAGGCGGGTCGACAACCGGCTCCACAACCGCTTGTGTATCCGTTTCCGGGATGGTGTCCGACGCGGCCGACTCTTCTTCGGGCGCGGCGGTTTCGACCGCTGTGGCGGTGTCACCCGCCGGCGCGGCGTCCCCGACCGACTGGACAGGTGTCGACATCACCATTGACCGATGGGAACTTTCGGCATCGACGGGTGGCGGTACGCCCAGCGACACCCGCGGCGCGGCGGGCAGCGGCGCCCCACCGCGGATGAAGTCATGAAGACCCTGGACCACGGCCTCGACGAGGTCCACGGCGACCTGGAAAGGGTTGGTGCGCAGGCTGAACGGCAGCAGCGACAACGGCGAGTACACGCCGGGCTCCTCGTGCGGGTCGTACCCCAGATCGATCAGCACCCGCAGCACGGGCGACACCAGATCCACGATGGGTTTCACCAGCCAGGTGGTCCCGGTCCGGGCTGCCACATCCAGGAAGGGCAACGTGATCGGCAGGATCGGCGACGGCACCACGATGTAGGTGTTGCCCGCGGCATCCCGTTTCGCGTTGGCGGGGTCGTACACCGCCGCCAGGTACTCCTCGACCGTCGGATAGAAGTCGGGTACCCCGACCGGGGTGCGTTCGTCGGGGATCAGGGTGGTGCCGTGCAGATAGGCGAACCCGGCGACGGCGTTGAGCAGGGACAGCACGTTGCCCCAGTACTTGGGCGCGTTGCTCGCCCCGTCGTACTGCATGGCGATCGAGGTGAACCGGATGCCGGTATCGGTCGGCGTCGGCAGCCCGGTGGTCAGATCGATGAACGGGATCCGCCCGAGGAAACCGATCCGGCTCCACATGCCGCCGGCCGGGTTGTCGACGTTGCCGGTCACCACGATCTGCACCCGGTCCTTCTGGGCTTGGCTCAGCGAGGTGCCCAGGGTGCGCAGGGTGTTCGACACCACCGCCGCGCCCTGTGAATGCCCGAAGACGACGACATCCTGGAGTGGATCCTGCGGATCGGCACCCAGCGCCGCGGCCAGTGCGGCCGCGAGATTGGCGACGCCTTCACCGACGGAGACGTCCCACTTCTGGCAGTCGGCCGCGCACCACCCGGGGATGAACGTCAGCGGCCAGAACGAGGCCGGGTAGTCGATGCCGATCAGGTCCTCGCCGAGGGTTAGACACGCCCCGGCGGCCCCGCACGGGGTGTCCCCCAGGTAGTAGTTCCTGGCGTCCTGCACATACTCGGGATAGGTGTCGGGGTTCGGGGTCCCGGTTCCCGGCACGACGAGCGCGGTCGCGCCGAGCGCGAGTGCCGCGGTGAAGACCGCGGCGAGGCCGAGGGCGAGCACCACGAGCACCGAAGCGATGCCCCGCACCGCCGTCGCCGCAGCCTTGCGCATGGATCACAGCATCCCACCGCGGGACGGCCCAGACCCGGAAACCCACTCAGCCCGATTGATGCGCGATCTGAATGAGATTGCCGCACGTGTCGTCGAGCACCGCGGTGACCACCGGGCCCATGGCGGTGGGCGGCTGGGTGAATCGCACCCCGAGCCCGGTCAGCCTCGCGTAGTCGGCCTCGACATCGTCGACGGCGAAGGACGTGAAGGGAATGCCGTCGGCCACAAGGGCTTTCTTGAACGCCTTGGCCGCCGGGTGCTCGTCGGGTTCGAGCACCAGCTCGGTGCCGTCGGGATCCTGCGGGGATACCACGGTGATCCAGCGGTGGGCGCCCATCGGCACGTCGTGCTTGGGTGTGAAGCCGAGGGTCTCGGTGTAGAACCGCAGCGCCTTGTCCTGGTCGTCGACCAGGACGCTGGTCAAGTTGATTCGCATGCTCACCTTTCGTGTGCGGCCGCATCGCGGCGCCGACCGGTGCCGGTGGTCAGCCACCGGGTGACGATCGGCTCCAACGGGGCGGTGTCGACGTCGTGGAACTTATAGCGACCCTCCCGGCGTGTCCTCACCAGCCCGGCCTGCGCGAGGACCTCGAGGTGTTGGGATATCGCCTGCCGCGACGAGCCAAGCCCGTGCTTGGTCGCCAGCCGAGAGCAGATCTCGAACAAGGTCTGTCCGCTGCGATCGGTCAGCTCGTCGAGGATCGCGCGGCGCGTGGGGTCGGCCAAGGCCTTGAAGACGTCGCCCACCACCACACCATAGGCAAGTAGCTACTTGCATGTCAATGGGTCTGGCGCTATCCGCAGACGGCGACCGCATCGTCGTGGATACTCCAACCAACCACATCAGGGGGAGATCCATGAAGGTGTCACGCGCCGTCCTGGCCGTCGCCGCGATCGGTGCGGGTGCGGTCATCGCCACCGCGCCCACGGCGCCGGCCAACCCGTATCTGCCCGAGCCGACCGAGGACAGCGCCGAGTTCGCCATCGCCGACGGCTACATCGTCAAGCAGACCGGCTGCACGCCGGAACTGTCCCCCGCCTTCGAGTCCGTCGTCTGGGATCCGCCCGGATTCACCCCGGAAGGGGGCACGGGCATGATCATCGATGCCAATCCCGCCCTCGGTGGGGCCTTCGCGGTGCGGTGGGCCGGCGACCACTGGGATGTGGAATACCAGTTCTGCTGAGCCCATGATGCTGGGGCCATGATGGTCCCATGGAGTCGACCCGGGTGGATCGGTGGTTGTGGGCGGTCCGGCTGACCAAGACGCGGCCCGACGCCGCGGCCGCGTGCCGGGGCGGGCACGTGAGGGTCAACGACCGCCCGGCGAAACCGGCGACCATGGTGTCCCCCGGCGACGAGGTCCGGGCCCGGGTGGGTGACCGGACCCGGATCGTCACGGTGGTCCGGGTCATCCAGAAGCGTGTCGGCGCCTCCGACGCGGTGACCTGCTACCTCGACCACACGCCGGCTCCACCGCCAGCGCAGTCCGTCCCGGTCGCGGTCCGGGACCGCGGCGCCGGCCGGCCCACGAAACGCGATCGGCGCATGCTCGAAAAGTGGCGCGCAGGCCAACTCTGAGCCACTGCACCGCTGGCATCGCGGGGGTGTAACGCCGAATCGTCACATGACGAAGTAACGGACATCCATACCAGGCCGCCCACCCCGGTGGGTCGAACGAGGACACCACACATGAGACTGCTGCACCGAGTGCGGCGCCGGCTGATGGCCGGTGCGCTGGCCGCGCTGCTCCTGCCCGCCCTGATCACCGTCGCCGGCGGTTCGGCGACCGCCGGCGCCTACTCCCGTCCCGGTCTGCCCGTCGAGACGCTGATGGTGCCGTCCGCGGCGATGGGCCGCGACATCCCGGTCAAGTTCCAGGGCGGCGGCCCCCGGGCTGTCTACCTGCTCGACGGCATGCGGGCCCGCGACGACAACAGCGGATGGGACATCGAGACCGCCGCGTTCGAGACGTTCTTCGAGTCCGGGGTGTCCGTCGTGATGCCCGTCGGCGGCATGTCGAGCTTCTACACCAACTGGCAGGGGCCCGCCATCGGCAACGGAGGCACCTACAACTACCAGTGGGAGACGTTCCTGACCTCCGAGCTGCCCGCCTACCTGGCCGCCACCAAGGGCATCTCCCCCAGCGGCAATGCCGTTGTCGGGCTGTCGATGTCGGGCAGCGCGGCACTGATCCTGGCCGCCTACCACCCGGGGCAGTTCAGCTACGCCGGGTCCCTGTCGGGCTACCTGAACCTGTCCGAGGGGGTGTGGCCGCTGCTGGTCAGCATCGCCATGCGCGACGCCGGCGGCTTCAGCTCGATGGCGATGTGGGGTCTCGGCGGCGGCTCGGCCTGGCAGCGCAACGACCCGACGGTCAACGTCGGGCGCCTGGTGGCCAACGGCACCCGGATCTGGGTGTACTGCGGCACCGGCCGGCCGGGCGAACTCGGCGGTGGCGGTGACGTGCCCGGGCAGGTGCTGGAAGCGATCACGCTGGACAGCAACAAGAACTTCCAGCGGCAGTACCAGGCCGCCGGCGGGCGCAACGGCACGTTCAACTTCCCGCCCAACGGCACCCACGGATGGGGGTACTGGGGGTCGCAGCTGGTCGCGATGAAACCCGACATCCAGCGCACGCTGGGCGCCTGATCAGGTCGTGCACCACAAGGGCCGGAGCGGTGCTCGATCCTCCCGCTCCGGCCCTGCGCGCTGTCGTGGTCAGTACGTCGGGATGAAGACACCGTTGAGCCACACGCCCCAGTGCTGCCAGCCCTCGTCCCAGACCTGCGGATTGCCCTGGGCCCACAGCGGCGGTACGGGCTGCGGCGGTGCCCACGCCGGCGCCTGGCCGGTATTCGGGCCGGCCGGTGGAACCGGCGGCGGCTGCCAACCCGGCTGCGCCGACGCCGTCGCCGACAACCCGATGGCACCGGCGGTGAGCCCGCCGACGACGGCCGCACTGGCCAACAAGCCGGTCAACTTCATCAGAGAACTCCTATTCCCGGGTCCGGCAGGACCCTTATCGGTGAGTGCAGCTGTGAACTATCCGCGGTCTGCCCGGGATAAACCCCGGGTCGGCGTCACGTCGGCTTGACTGGACCGGATGAGCCGGCACACCGAATTGCGCGGGATCGCCGAGGGGACGGGGTCGGGCGCCGACGACGCCCGCCGGGCACTCGGCGACGGCCCCATCCGGCAGCGGCTGACCTGCGCGATCCGCGCGCTGGCCGCGCACCGCGGCCCCGACAGCAGCACCTGCCCGTCCGACGCCGCCCGAGCCGTCGGCGACGAGCGGTGGCGGGCGTTGATGGATGATGCCCGCGACGCCGCGCGGGCCCTGGCCGCGGCCGGTGACGTGGAGATCATGCAGCGCGGCGCGGTCCTGGACCCGGACGCGCCGTGGCGCGGCCCCATCCGGATCAGGATCGCTCGGCGCTAACCCTGCTCCTGGCCGTCGTCGCACACGGTCCACGTGTAGTGCTGCTCGGCCAGGGCGCCCTCACTGCCCAGCATGAAGGCCCGGTGATAGCGGCTGGCCCGGGCGATCGTGGCCAGCCAGGTGGCGACCGTGCTGGCCCGGTTACGCACCCCGGTCAGCACCGCGATGTGGATGAGGCCCCACGCCACCCACCCGGCGAACCCCGCCACCTTGACGGGCCCGACCTGCAACAGCGCGTGACCGCGGCTGATGTAGGCGGCCGACCCCAGATCCCGGTACCGGTACCGGCGGCGGGGTTTGCCCGCCAGGTCACGCCGCACACACGTCGCGACGTGCAGGCCGCCCTGCATCGCGTTCTCGGCGACCCCGGGCAGCTTGTCGCGTCCCACCAGATCCCCGATGACGAAGATCTCCGGATAGCCGGGGACCGACAGGTCGGGCTCGACCACGATGCGGCCCGAGCGGTCCGATTCCGCGCCGAGCACCTCGGCGATGTGCCGGGCGAACGGCACCGCTTCGACACCTGCGGTCCACAGCACCGTGCGGGCGGCGAACCGTTCTGGGGGACCGCCGCTCTTCGCGGTGACCGCCACCCCGTCCCGGTCGACGCCGGTGACGTGCACGCCGAGCCGGATGTCCACCCCGAGCCGCTGCAACTCGCGGGTGGCCTTGCCCGACAGGTCGGGCGCGAAACTCTTCAGCACCCGGTCCCCGCCGTCGAACAGCAGCACCCTGGCGTCCTCCGGATCGATGCTGTGGAACTCGTGGGCCAGGGTGCGGGTCGCCAGCTCGCGGATCTGCCCGGCCAGCTCCACACCGGTCGGCCCGCCACCGGCGACCGCGAAGGTCAACCAGGCGTCGCGCTCCGGCCCGGGTGGCAGCGTCTCGGCGATCTCGAACGCGGTGTAGAGCCGCTGGCGGATGCTCAGCGCGTCGTCGAGGGTTTTCATGCCCGGCGCCCACTGCGCGAAATGCGGGTTGCCGAAGTAGGACTGCTGCATTCCCGCGGCAATGACCAGCACGTCGTAGTCGATCGTGAACGTGGTCTCGTCCGGCCGGCGGGCGGTGACCCGGCGCGCCCGCGGGTCGAGGCCGACCGCCTCCCCCAGCAGCGGCGTGACGTTGCGGTGGCGGGCGAACTCCTCCCGCAGCGGGCGGCTGATGTGCCCGATGCTCAACGTGCCGGTCGCGCATTGGTACAGCAGCGGCTGGAACAGGTGCCCGGCCGCGCGGTCGAGGATGGTCACGTCGACCTCGGCGCCGGCCAGCCTGCGCGCACAGAACAGGCCGCCGAACCCGCCGCCGATGATCAGCACCCGCATCCGGTGATCGTCCATGGAGGCGACGCTAGTCCTCGACGTCCCGGCGGTGGCCGCCGATACTGGGCACGGTGTCGACCGCAGACCAGATCGCCGCACGCACCGCACGCGCGGTGGCCGCCGCAACCGCGGCCGGCCGCAGCCTCGGCCTGCCTGTCGACGACCCCCGGGTGCTGCACGACGTGTTCTCCGTCGTCGTCCACCTCGCCCCGGCCCCGGTGGTGGCGCGGGTCCCCACCGTGCTGCCCCGGTCCTATGCCGAGGACCCCGGCCGGCAGACCGACCGGCAGCGCACCGAGCTCGCGGTGACCGGCTGGCTCGCCGACCGCGGGCAACCGGTCGTGGCACCCACGCCGCTGCTGCCGCGGGAACCGGTTCGGCGGGACGGTTTCTCGATGACGTTCTGGGAGTACGTCGACGAACGTCGCGACGTCGATCCGCCGCTGGAGCAGCGCTTCGACATGACCGCCCGGCTGCACGCCGCGCTGCGGGACTACGACGGGCCCGGGCTGGGCTTCTGGGCACCGTTGCGGGACTACATCGGCGACGGACTCGCCGAGCTAAAGGGCCGGCCGGACCTGTTGGATCCCGCGGATCACCAACGGGCACAACGACAATGGGATGAGATCGGCCCGGCGCTGGCGTCGCGGGAGGCGTTCGAGGCGGCCTTCCCCGGTGTCGCGGTGCAGCCCATCCACGGTGACGCCCCGTCGTACAACCTGATCTGCACCGCCGCGGGCCTGCGATGGTCGGACTTCGAGCTGGTCACCGTCGGCCCGGTCGAGTTCGATCTCGCCATGACAGGCGACGACGGGGCCGCCGCCTACGACGACGCGGCGACCCGGTTGGGCCTGCGCACGCTCGACGTCCGGGTCCGCAGGCTCACCGAGGCCGCCGGCCAGCTCGCGGCGGTCGCCTGCCTGGCCCTGGTGCCGCAGCTCCCGTTGCTGGCCGAGGCGCTGGCTCCCGCCGTCGACGCATGGCGGGGGTGAGGGCATGTCCGGCGAGGATCGGCTGCGGTGGGATCAACGCTACGGCGAGCGGGACCCCGTGTCGGTCGACCATGTGGGGCTGCCATCGGCATTCCAGCCCTACGCGGAGGTCTTCCCGACGGCCGGACACGCGCTGGACCTGGCCTGTGGGCTCGGTGCCGCGGCGGTGTGGCTGGCCCGCCGCGGCCTGGACGTCCTGGGCTGCGACGTGTCCCCGGTCGCCATCGCCCGCGCACGCGGTTTGGCCGACGCCGCCGGGGTGTCGGCGCACTGCCGCCTCGAGGTCGTCGACCTCGACGACGGCCTGCCCACCGGGCCGCCGGTAGATGTGGTGGTCTGCACCAAGTTTCGTGATCGGCGCCTTGATGCCCCGATCGTCGACCGGCTGGCGCCGGGCGGGCTGCTGGCCATCAGCGCCTGCAGCGAGGTCGACGCCGCGTCGGGTCCGTTCCGGGCCGCGGCAGGCGAATTGGTCCGGGCCTTCGGCGCGCTGGAGGTGATCGCCGAGCGGGAAGGCGACGGCGAAGCCTGGCTGCTGGCCCGCCGCGCCGATCGTTGAGCCCGGCCGGGCCGCCAATCTGTGGATTGTGCGAGTAAACCGCGGAAGCGCGGACGCGGGGTTCGTGATCGTGGCCGAATCGTCCCGGCGTTGCCCGCGGCGATGACGGCGAGTCCGCGGCGACTGCGGGGATTTCGCGGGAGGATCACGTCCATGCAGGTGCTGCTGGTCGAAGATGACGAGGGCGTCGCAGCGGCCCTGGCCGAACTCCTCGGCCACTCCGGTGCGACCGTGGTGTGCGCCGGCCGTGGCACCGATGCGCTGAACCGCGTCAAGGGCGCCGACCTGGTGCTGCTGGATCTCGGGCTCCCCGATATGGACGGTCTCGACGTGCTGCGTACGCTGCGGCGGGCCTCGGCGGTGCCCGTCATCATCATGACGGCGCGGGACAGCGACGGCGCGGTGGTGCTGGGGCTGCGCGCCGGCGCCGACGACTACCTCGTCAAGCCGGTCCGCAAAGCGGTGCTGTTGGCCCGCATCGACGCCGTCATGCGGCGGGTGCGGCGCGCGGCCGGCGAGACCGCGCCCCCGCCCGGTCCCGTGATGGCCGGTCCCGTCGCGATCGACCGGGAACGCCGCGAAGTCACGCTCGACGGCCGACCGCAGGCCCTGACCAGGACCGAGTTCCAGATCCTGACCACACTGGCGGCCCGCCAGGGCGAGGCGGTCAGCCGCGAGGAGTTGATGCTGGAGGTCTGGGGCACCGCGGTTGTCGGGCGGTCGCGGTCCCTGGACTTCTTCATCGGCCAGCTGCGGTCCAAGCTCATCGGGCTCCCGCTGCAGACCGTGCGCGGGTTCGGCTTCCGGCTGGATCACTGACGTGGGGCCGCGGGTCCGGCTGGTCCTCGTGGTGCTGTTGCTGATCACGGTGGCCGCACTGGCGATCCCCTTCGCGATGAGCCTGTCGGACCGGCGCACCGCGGCGTTGGCCGCCGAGCGGGACAGCCAGCTGTCCGCACTCGCCGACGCCGCCGCCGGGCATGATGCGCCGCTGCAGCGACTGGTCGACCGGTACCACGAGGTGTACGGCGAGGGCCTGCTGGTGATCGACTCCGACGGCCGGCTGCTGGCCGGGCGGGCGCTCGCCCTAGCCGATCCGGGCGTGGCAGTCGCGGCCAACCTCGCGCTCGTCGACGCCCCGGCCTCGACGTGGGCCCGCATCCTGCCCTGGCATTCCCGCCCGCTACTGGCCGCCGAGGGGGTGCGCCGCGACGGTGAGCTGGTCGGTGCGGTGGTGGTCGCGGTGAACCCCGCGGCCGCGGCCCGCGACGTCGGGTCCGGTTGGCTGTGGCTGGCGGTCGGGTGCCTGTGCTTCCTGCTGCTGGCCGCGGTGGTGGCCCGCGGTCTGACCCGCTGGGTGCTGCGCCCGGTCCACGGGCTGGAACGGGCGGTGGCCGACATGACCGAAGGCATCTCGGGGCCGCCCGCACACGTCGCGGGACCTCCCGAGCTGCGCCATTTCACGTCGGCGTTCAACACGATGGCCGAGGTGATGCGGGCGTCGCTGGAGCGGCAGCGCCGGCTGGTGGCCGATGCCTCTCACCAGCTGCGCAACCCGCTGGCCGCGGTGCGGCTGCGGGCCGACAGCCTGGAAGGCTACGTGGCCGAGGACGGCCTGCCCACCTACCGGGCGATGTCGGACGAACTCGACCGCTTCGAGAACCTGCTGCAGCAGCTGATGCGGCTGGCCCGCGCCGAACAGGTCAGTGGCAGCCGGCAGGGCGGATTAGCCGACACCACAACGGAATCCACCGATTTGGGCGATGTCGTCGGGGAACGCATCGCGTTCTGGTGGCCGGTGGCAGACCGGCAGGACCAGACCCTGCGCGATCTGTGCGCCCACCCCGGGCCGTCGGTCCGGGTGGCCCGCCACGAGATCGAACAACTCCTGGACGTCGCGATCGACAACGCGCTGCGCTACGCCGGGCCGCAGACGACGGTGACGGTGGCTACGCCGGGTCCGCAATCCGCAGGCGGCTTGGTCGATCTCGTGGTCAGCGACGACGGCCGCGGGCTGCCCGCCGAGGACCTGGCCAACGCGTCGTCGCGGTTCTGGCGCGGCGCCGACGACCCCGGCGGGACCGGGCTGGGGCTGGCGATCGCCGCGGAGATCACCGCCGGCCACGGCGGCCGGATCGGGGTGGAACAGGCCCCGGAGGGCGGTCTGCTGATCCGCTACCGGCTGCCGCGGGCGGGCGGGCCGCAATGCTGACCGCGCCGATCTCGCGCCGCGCCTTCGTCATCGGGTCGGCGGCAGTGATGCTGACCGGATGCCTGGGCACCCGGCCCACCGGGCACGTCCGGCTGGCCGCGGGCGACCCCGGCGGGCTGTACCTGGCGTTCGGCACGGTGCTGGCCGAACGGCTGCGTGCACACCAGCCCGGCCTGACCGTCGAGGTGCTGCCCACCGAGGGCACCGTGCAGAACCTGGCCCTGCTGCGCTCGGGCGAGGCCGACCTCGGCCTGGCGCTCGCCGATGTCGCCGAGCAGGACCGCGCGGTAGACGCACCCGATGCGGCCCCGTCGGCGATCGCGCGGGTCTACGAGAACTACCTGCAGGTGATAGTGCGGGCCGATACTGCGGTACACCACTTTTCGGACCTGCAGGACCGGCCGGTGTCGGTCGGGCCACCCGGATCGGGCGCCGCGACCACCAGCGAGGTGCTGTTCCGCGCCGCCGGTCTGCACCTGCCGGTGGACGCGCACCGGCTGCGGCTGCGCGAGGGCCTGGCCGCGCTGGCCGACGGCCGGGTGGACGCGGTGGTGTGGTCGGGCGGGGTGCCGACCCCGGCGATCGCCGAACTGGACGAGCGGATCCCGTTGCGGATGCTCGACATCGGCGAGCTGGCGGCGCCGATGAGTGCGGTCGCCGGCTACCCGTACGTGGTGCGGCGGGTCCCCGCGGTCGGCTACGTCGAATCCGGGACGCGCTCGCTCGGGGTGCCGGACCTGTTGCTGTGCCGCCAGGACCTCGGCGCGGACGTGGCGGCGGCGGTGGTGGACGTCCTGGCCGCCGACGCCCCGCACCTGGTGCCGCCCTACATCCGCGGTCTGCAGTACCTGGACACGCCGTCGATGATCCAGACCGGGCTCATCCCACTGCATCCCGACGCGGTCCGGACCTACCAGCGGCTCCACGGGTGACCGGGAAGTCAGGTACGGCGTCGACCGCGATGACAGGATGACGGGCGTGGCTGAGCGCATCACCTTTCCCAGCAGCAGCGGCCCCACGCTGGCCGGCCTGATCGACCCGCCCGCAGGCGAGGTCCGCGGCTGGGGGGTGTTCGCCCACGGCTTCACGCTGGGCAAGGACTCCCCCGCGGCCAGCCGCATCTGCAAGCAACTCGCCAGCGAGGGCATCGGCATGCTGCGCTTCGACAACCTCGGGCTCGGGGATTCCGAGGGTGATTGGGGCGACGGGTCGTTCTCGCACAAGGTCGCCGACACCGTGGCCGCAGTGCAGTTCATGAACGACTCCGGCCGCGAGGTGCGGCTGCTGGTGGGGCACTCCTTCGGTGGTTCGGCGGTGATCGCCGCCGCGCACTCGTGTCCGGCGGTGGCCGCGGTCGTCAGCGTCGGCGCCCCGTTCGAACCGGCCCACGTCGAACGCAACTACGACGCGCTGGTGCAGCGCATCGAATCCGAGGGCGAAGCCCCGTTCCCGGTCGCGGGCAAGGCGCTGACGCTACGCAGGCACTTCATCGAGGACGTCCGCAACGCCGATCTGCGCGACTGCATCCGGACGCTGCGCCGGGCGCTGCTGGTCATGCACTCGCCCACCGACAACACCGTCGGCATCGCCAACGCCAGCGAGATCTTCCGCACCGCCCGGCACCCGCGCAGCTTCGTCTCGCTCGAGGGCGCCGACCATCTGCTCACCGGCAAGAACCAGGCGGCGCGGGCCGCGCGGATCATCGCGGCGTGGGCGGACCCGTACCTGTGATGGCCACGACCAGCCCGTCCGGTGACCCCGTCCAGCTGGCGGCCGGGCACGTCGGCGGCACCGTCGTGCGGCTCGAGCGCCGCATCGATGCGCGCTTCGGCGAGCGCGGGCTGACCAAGGCCGCCCGTGATCTGGGCAAATTGGTGACCCTGGTGGAAACCGAAGCGGCACAATCGCGTCAACGACTGCGCCGCACCACGCTGTCGGCGCGGGCAGCCGGTGTCGTGATCATCGTGGCCACCCTGGTGGCCCTGGCGGTGAGCCTGCGCTCGGCGGTCCTGGACGGGCTGGCACACACCGCCGACTGGGTGCCGCTGGTGGAGAGCGTGATCAACGACCTGGTGTTCGCCGCGATCGCGGTGGTGTTCCTGTGGGCGTTCCCCGAACGCCTGGAGCGCCGGGCGCTGCTGCGGCTGCTGCACCGGCTGCGGTCGCTGGCCCACGTCATCGACATGCACCAGCTGTCCAAAGATCCCGAACAGGTCAGCCCGTCCTACACCCCGACCGCCCAGAGCGTCGGCCACGGCCTGGACGCCGAGCAGCTGCGCTACTACCTGGGCTACTGCTCGGAGATGCTGAGCCTGACCGCCAAGACCGCGGCGCTGTGCGCCGAGCACAGCACCGACGCCGTGGTCCTGGAGACCGTCTCCTACATCGAGACCCTCACCACCGAGCTGTCCAACAAGATCTGGCAGAAGATCTCGCTGCTGCCGTGACGGGTCAGCCGCTGGCGTCCCCGCCCACCTCGGCCGCCAGCGGTGGCGGCAGCGGAGTGGTCGGCGTCGGGGTCGGGGTCTTCGCCGTGCCGCCCGACGGGGTCTGCGCGGTCCCGGCCCGGTGGAAGTCCAGCATCGGCTCGTCGCGCAGCACCCGTTCTCCGGCGCTGATCACCAGGGCGCTCGAGGTGACCATGTACTCGATGCCGGCGCTCTCGGCGGTGAACGCCCCGTCGGCGGACTGCGTGGCCGGCACGATCAGCCTGGCGCCGTCACGAACCCGGACCCCGCGGTACTGCAGGTCGCCGTCGGTGTCCCGGCAGATCGCGACCCGCGAGGTCGCGGTGCTGCCGAACACCACGGCAACGGCCGGCGCGGTGCACCGGGCGGTGGAATCGACGTAGCCCTGGCTGTCGTAGGCCGGGGCGGACCAGGCGGTGGGTGCGGTGGCGAGCAGCAGCGCCGCGGCGGCCGCGACGCACCCGGTGCAGGAGATCAAGCGGTGTGAAGACATCGCCTTCCACCAGAGCACGCCGGGCCGGATCGCGCGAACGCCGATCGCCGGTCAGCACCGCATCGTTGAGGCATCGAGACCGGACCGTAATGTCTTCACCCGCCGCGGCGATGAAACCGACGATGACCGAAACACGCGCGCATGCCGGCCGGCTGTCCCGACTCGTGGTGGTACTGGCCGCTGTCGTGGTGGCGTTCGGGTGGTCGGCCGTCGCCCCGGCGGGCACCGCGCAGGCGGCGCCACCTGCCCTGGTGGCCAAGGACTTCTCCAAGCCGGCCATCGTCATCCTCGGATACGGGCTGCGGCCGGACGGCACCATGCGGCTGATCCTGCACACTCGCGTCCTGGCCGGTCTGGCGGTGGCGCAGATCTTCCCGCAGGCGCCGATCCTCGTCACGGGCGGCAACCCCCGCAACGGCAACACCGAAGCCGGCCAGATGCGCAAGATGCTGCGGCTCTATGGCGTCCCCGACGAGCGCATCATCGTCGAGGACAGGGCCAACAGCACGGTGCAGAACGCCCGGTTCTCGGTGCCGCTGGCCGAACGGGCGGGCACCTCGGGCATCGTCTTGGTGACCTCGTCGTCGCACCAGGACCGTGCCGACACCACCTTCGCCGACGCCGGCGCCAATGTGCTGGCCACGGTGAGCTTCCCGGACCAGAACCCGAGCATCAACGTGGCCCAGTTCGTCCGGGACGTGTTGAGCCCGTTCGTCGAGATCACCTGATGCACTAGCGTCGGGCTGTGGACGCGGCACGGCTCGGGCAGCGCTGGGGCTTCGGGGCGTTCCTCGTCGTGGAGGCGGTGTACCTGCTGTCGGCGGCGGGCCTGGTGCTCGCGTTCGGCGGTCAGGAGCCCCTCCCGGTGTCCTTCGTCATCGCCATCGTGGCCGTGCCGACGCTGCTGGCCGCCGCGTTGGCAGTGCTGCTGACCCGGCTGCGCGGCAACGGCCCACGCCGCGACCTGAAGTTGCAATGGTCCTGGCGCGCAGTGGGACTGGGGCTGGCGTTCGGCTTCGGCGGTCTGTTCGTGACGCTGCCTGCGTCGCTGCTGTGGGTGTCGGTCGTCGGCGACGACGCCAACTCCGCGGCCGGTGCGGTGTTCGGTGAGGTCCGCGGCACCTGGGCCTGGGCGCTGGCGGTGTTCGTGGTGGTGGCCGTCGTCGCCCCGTTCTGCGAGGAGATCGTCTACCGCGGGCTGCTGTGGGGTGCCGTCGACCGGCGCTGGGGCCCATGGCCAGCGATGGTCGTCACCACGATCGTGCTCGCCGTCGCCCACCTGGAATGGACCCGGATCCCGCTGCTGCTCGTGGTGGCGATCCCGATCGGGTTGGCGCGCCTGTTCGCCGCCAACCTGACCGCCAGCATCGTCGCGCACCAGGTGACCAACTTACTGCCGGCCGCGGTGATGGCGCTGACCGTGGCCGGGGCGTTGCCCGCGGGCTGAACCGGTCAGCCGAACGCGCCGCGCAGGTATTCGGCACGGCAGGCGCGCCGGGCCAGCTTGCCGCTGGTGGTGCGCGGGATCGCACCGGCGGGCACCACCCGCATGTCCAGCACCCCGATCCCGTGCTGGGCCGCCACCGCCGCGGTCGCGGCCTCGACGGCGGTCGCCGGGTCCAGCCGGGCGGTGCCCGCGGCCCGCTCGGCGACGACCACGATGCCCGCGGGGTCGCCGTCGGGCGGGAACGCCGCGACGTAGCCGCGGCGAATCAGTGCCGACGCGTCGGCGACGGTGCTCTCGACGTGCTGCGGATAGTGCACCTGCCCGTCGACGACGATCACGTCGGCGCACCGGCCGGTGACGAACAGTTCACCGTCGAGGTAGAAGCCCAGATCCCCGGTGCGCAGCCATGTCCCGGCGATCCGGGCGCCGGCGGCGTGGCTGCCGTCGGGCAGCGTCGCGGTGAGCCGCGCGGTGAAGGCCTCGCGGGTCTCGTCCGGCCTGCGCCAATAGCCCTTGGCGATGTTGTCGCCCTGCAGCCAGATCTCGCCGACCCCGCCGTCGGGCAGCTCCGCGCCGGTCGATCCGTCGACGATCACACACCATTGGCTGCGGGCGACCTGTCCGCACGACACCTGGGTCACCGCGTCGGGGTGGCCGGCGTCGACCGGCACGGCCTGCCCGGCGGCCAACCGGCGCCGGTCGACGTGGCGCGCGGCGGCTTCGGCGGCCGGCGCGATGGTCGCCACGAACAGCGTGGCCTCGGCCAGGCCGTAGGACGGTTTGAAAGCGGTGCGCGGCAAGTGAAATGGCGCGAACGCACGGTTGAACGTCTCGATCGCGCCGATGTCGACGGGTTCGGACCCGATGATCATCACCACGTTGCGCAGCTCGACGTCGCTGCCCGCGGCGGGTACCCCGCGCGCGGCGGCCCACTCGTAAGCGAAGTTCGGTGCGGCGGTGACCACCCGGCCGGTGCGCGACCC
Source organism: Mycolicibacterium sp. (assembly GCA_050250295.1). Lineage (GTDB taxonomy): Bacteria > Actinomycetota > Actinomycetes > Mycobacteriales > Mycobacteriaceae > Mycobacterium. Next base: position 21,784 of record JBFWOX010000035.1, on the reverse strand, counting down.
CGCCGCGAGCGCCTCGATCCAGCGCAGCGGCCGGCGCACGAACGCCGTCGGCGACATCAGCGTCGAGTGTCCGCCGTAGACCGCGGGGAAGCCGATCATCGAGAGACCCATGTCGTGGTAGAGCGGTAACCAGCTGACGCCGTGGGTGTTCCGGTCCAGTAGGTCGATCGACAGGATCATCTGCAACAGGTTGGTGCCCACGGCGCGGTGGGTGATCTGCACGCCCACCGGGGGCCGGGTGGCGCCGCCGGTGTACTGCAGGTGCGAGACGTCGTCGACGTCGATGTCGGTGGCGCGGAACTGCGCGGCCGAGGCGTCCGGGATGTCGTCGATCACCAGCACGGTGGGGCGCTGCCCGGCGGCCACGTGGGCGGTCAGGAACGCCTCGACGCCGGGCCGGGCGGCCGCGGTGGTCAGCACCGCCTGGGGCCTGGCGTCGGCCAGCGCGACGTCGAGGCGTTCGGCATGGCCGGGCAGCTCGGGGGCGAACAGCGGCACCGCGATAACCCCGGCCTTGATCGCGGCGAAGAACCCCGCGACGTAGTCGAGCCCTTGCGGCGCGAGGATCGCCACCCGGTCACCGCGCGTGGTGACCGCCTGCACGTGCGCGGCGACGGCGCGCAGCCGCACCCCGAGCTGACGCCAGGTCAGCTCGTCGGCCCGGCCCCCCGCCGGCCCGGTGAAATCCAGGTACCGGTAGGCGATCTCGTCGGCGACGTTGGCGATGTTGCGCTCGATCAGCGAGATCAGCGTGACCTCGGGCGGCAGCACGATGCCGCCGTCGGCGTCGAGACACTCCTCGATCCGCAGCAGGCCCGGGGGCGCTGCACCGCCAGCCATCGGTGTCGGCTCAGGCGATGATGCGCACCAGGTACGGGGTCATGTCCTTGGTGCGGACCGGGGACACGGCCACGCCGGCATCGGTGGTCTCGACCATCTGTCCGTTGCCGATGAACAGCGCCACGCTCTGGGTGCCCTCGGGGCCGTAGAAGATGAGGTCCCCCGGAAGCGCCAGCGACGGCAGCACCTTCTGGCCGACCTTGTACATCTCACCCGAGGACCGCGGCAGCTTCACCCCGACCCCGGCGTAGGCGTAGACCATCAGGCCCGAGGCGTCGAAACCGACGACCTCCATCCGCGGCGCCGGCTGCGGGATCGGCAGGCTCCGGTTCGGGGTGACCTCGGGCAGGTTCAGGCCGGGCTGCAGATCCAGTGCCTGCGCGTCGATCTCGGCCTGATCCGGTGCGCCTTCGGGTGCCGGCACCTCCACGGTGCCCTTGCTCGGCCCCGACGCGCCGCCCCCGCCGTAGGCGAACGGCACCCCGCGCTGCGAGAGTGCCCGCGCGATCACCACCTCGACGGCTTTCTGGTTGGTCGCCGACCGGGTGGGCTGAGCCGTCGCCAGGCCTGGTGTCGCCACCAGCAGAGCGAGACCGATCACGAGCACTAGGACGCGTCGCATTGCACTTCCACCGCTTTCCGGAACGTCAGCGCCGCTGACGACGCCGACTCATCAATTCACAACAGTCACTACATTCACTTCTACACCACCTGAGGTGGTGCTTTGACGTTGCTGCAGGACGGCGAATCGATGCGATGCGGTTCTGGAACGCGACCGTGACCTACGAGCGGGCCCCGGGCGTTAAGGTGCTCGTCGGCTCAGGAACCGAGCGCCGCCAGCGCGGCGTCGTAATCGGGCTCCTGGGCGATCTCGGGCACCAGCTCCGTGTAGACGACGTTGCCGTCGGCGCCGAGCACCACGACCGCGCGGGCCAGCAGCCCGGCCATCGGGCCGTCGGCGATCGTGACACCGAAGTCCTCACCGAAGCTGCTGCGGAACGCCGAGGCCGTGGTGACGTTCTCGATGCCCTCGGCACCACAGAACCGGGCCTGCGCGAACGGCAGATCCTTCGACACGCACAGCACCGCGCCGCCACTGGAGGCCGCCGTCTCGTTGAACTTGCGGACGCTGGTGCCACACACCGGGGTGTCCACCGACGGGAAGATGTTGAGCAGCAGAGGCTTGCCGCGGAACTGCTCGGCGGTCACCTCGCCGAGATCGGTACCCGTGAGGGTGAAGGCCGGCGCCGGCGATCCGACAGCGGGCAGGTCTCCGACGGTGTTGATCGCGTTTCCGCGCAGGGTTATCTGTGCCATGCGCACAGTCTGCCAAGAGCGCACCTCGACGGCGCGCCGGGGTCAGGTGCGGCCGTAGAGGCGGGCGACATCCGGGGAATCCAGCCACCCCGAGTAGGTGGGCCGCTGCGGCCAGCCCGCCGGGGAATCCTGCCACTGCTCCTGACGGCCCCACGGCAGCACGTCGACGAGGGCGAACGTGTAGCTGAGTTGTTCGGTGCCGCGGCCGTTGGTGTGCCAGGTGCGGTACACCGTGTCATCGGCCGGGTCGCGCAGGAACACATTGACGCCGAAGCCGGTGTTGGGGGCGGCATCGACGTCGGCGGCAAAGGGGCTCTTCGACGAGGAGTACCACTCCATCTCGTTGCCCACCTTCTCCCGGTAGGCCAGCGCCTCCTCGATCGGACCCGAGGTGACGATGACGAACCGCGCGTCGTAGTTGTCCAGGAAATCCAGCCGGGTGAACTGCGAGGTGTAACTGGTGCAGCCGCCGCACTGCCACTCCTGGCCGTCGGCCCACATGTGGTTGTAGACGATCAACTGCGAGCGGCCCCGGAAGGTATCGGCCAGCCGGACCGGCCCGTCGGCGCCGATCAGCGTGTAGTCGGGCATGGCCACCATCGGCAGCCGGCGCCGCTGCGCGGCGATCGCGTCCAGCTCCCGGGTGGCGGCCTTTTCGCGCGCCCGCAGCTTGTCCAGCTCCGCGCGCCACGTCGCGGCATCGACCACCGGTGGCAGCGCTGTCGAATCGGTCATGGGTCACCCTCCGCCCGGTCGGTGTCGATGCTGTCGACGGTATTGACCGGCCCGGTGGCCGTTACTCATCGCTGCAAGGATGGACCCATGACGACGAACATCTCGGGGCCGAACCTGTCGAGCCCCCGCATCGGTCCCGCCCGACCCGGCTCGTGGTCCACCGGGCTGTGGCACGAGATCGGGCCGACGTTCGACGCCATCGTCGCCCACCCGTTCATCGAGGGTCTCACCGACGGCAGCCTGGACCCGGCCGCGTTCGCGCACTACGTGGCCCAGGACGTGCACTACCTGAGGGCATACGCCCGCGCGCTGTCGGTGGTCGCGGCCAAGGCGCCCACGCTGGCCGAGACCGCGATGTTCGCCCGGCACGCCGCCGAGGTCTTCGATGTCGAGCTCGCGCTGCACGCCGATCTGCTGCCCGCGCTCGGGTTGAGCGCCGCCGCCGTCGACGCCGCCCCGGTGAGCCCGACGACGCAGGCCTATACCAGCTATCTGGTGGCCACCGCGTACGCCGGCAGCTTCGCCGACGGGCTGGCCGCGGTGCTGCCCTGCTACTGGATCTACGCCGAGATCGGCGCCCTGCTGCTCGACCGCGGCTCCACCGACCCCCGCTATCAAAGCTGGATCGACAGTTACGGCGGCGACGAGTTCGCCGCCACCGTCGCCGAGGTGTTGCGCCTGGCCGACGCCACCGGACCCACGCTGACCCCCGAGCAGGACACCGTCGCGCGGGCGCACTTCGTGACCACCGCCCGCTACGAGTGGATGTTCTTCGACGCCGCCCATCGGCGCGAGGAATGGCCGGTGCGGTGAGCCCAGCGCGCCGGCCGATCAGTGACTAAGCTGGCGGCTTTCCTCTGACCGAGGACAGGAGGCGAAACCGCGATGCCCGCCGACGCAGCCGCGCCACCACCGCCCGCCAGATCCCCCAGCGGCCACATCCGGCTGACGTCACACAGCGGTGGCAGCGCGGCGCCGGCCCTGCACTGGGGCGCACCCACTGCCGCGCAGCGCGGTCCGGTCGTCGGGACCATCGCGCGGGCACACCGCAACGTCATCGGCACCCACAGCGGCGCCTACGGCGTCTACCGCGCACTGGCCGTCGCCGCCGGGGCGTTGTCCCGCGACCACCGCGCCGACCTGACCGACACCGCCCCGACCGACGTCATCGGCCCCTACCCGCAGTGGGCCGACCCGGCGGCCATCGTCAGCCTGGACCCGTGGGGAGCACTGGTCGCCGACGTGTTCGCCGACCAGATCGCCGCCGGCATCGACATCCGTCCCACCATCGCGGTGACCAAGGCCCAGGTGATCCTGCCCGAGATCGCCGACGCGATCCGCGCCGACCGGCTGCGGCCCGACGGACGGGTGTTGCTGGGCACCGGCGCCGCCCAGGTCACCAAGGCCGCCGTCGAGCCGGTCTGGTACCTGCCGGGGGTGGCCGCGCGGTTCGGCTGCAGCGAAACCGACTTGCGCCGGGCGCTTTTCGAAGAAACCGGTGGCATGTACCCGGAGCTGGTGACCCGCCCCGACCTCGAGGTGTTCCTGCCCCCGATCGGCGGCCAGACCGTCTACATCTTCGGCGACCCCCATGCCCTGGCCGACCCCACGGTCGAGCTGACCGCCCGGGTGCACGACGAATGCAACGGCTCCGACGTGTTCGGCTCGGACATCTGCACCTGCCGGCCGTACCTGACGCACGCGATCGAGGAGTGCATCCGGGGGGCCCAGCGCGGCGGCGTCGGCCTGGTGGCCTACTCCCGCAAGGAGGGCCGCGCGCTCGGTGAGGTGACCAAGTTCCTGGTCTACAACGCCCGCAAGCGCCAGGCCGGCGGCGACACCGCCGACCAGTACTTCGCGCGCACGGAATGCGTTGCCGGCGTTCAGGACATGCGGTTCCAGGAGCTGATGCCCGACGTGCTGCACTGGCTGGGTATCACCACGATCCACCGGCTGGTGTCGATGAGCAACATGAAGTACGACGCGATCACCGGCTCGGGCATCGAGGTCGGCGAGCGGGTGTCGATCCCCGAGGAGCTGATCCCGGCCGACGCGCAGGTGGAGATCGACGCCAAGATGGCCGCCGGCTACTACACCCCGGGACAGGTGCCCGACGCCGACGAACTCAAGAAGGCCAAGGGCCGGGGGCTGGACACATGAGCGGGCACACCGGCGTGCAGGCCGACCCGGCCGCCGACGCGGCGGCGCTGCTGCGCACCACCGCGGAGGTGCGGCGGCGCTCGGCGCAACTGCTCGGCCGGGCCAGATCCGGTGCGTCGCGCTGGTTCCGGGTGCACGACGACGCGCTCGCCGCGGCGGCCCGGCAGGTCGCCGAGGTCACCTGGGCCCGCTACCCCGACCTGGACATCCCCTTCCACAGCCGGTGGCGGCACTTCGAGGTCGGCGGTGTCGAGCGCACCGGCGAGCTGCGCGGGCGGCTCGGGCCCGGCGCCGAGCAGGCGCGCGGCCTGATCGACCTCGTCGTGGTCAGCGTGTTGCTGGACGCGGGGGCCGGCGCGGACTGGGGCTTCGACGACGGCGGGGTGCGTTACACCCGCTCCGAGGGCCTGGCCGTGGCCAGCTGGCGCGGGTTCCTCGGGGGCGCGTTCTCCAGCGCAGCCGGGCAGCCGCTGCGGGTGGACGCCGACGCGCTGCGGGCGCTCACCGAGGAGCGGCTCGCCGCGGTCCTGCAGGCCGGTCCCGGTAACCCGCTGGTCGGGCTGGCGGGCCGGGTGCAGCTGTTGCGCCGCCTCGGCGACGCGCTGGCCGCCGACCCCGAGCTGTTCGGCCCGCTCGGGCGCCCCGGCGCGCTGTTCGACGCCCTGACCGGCGGACCGACGGTGCACGCACCCGACATCCTGTCCCGGCTGCTGGTCGCGCTGTCGCCGATCTGGTTGTCCGACAACGCCATCGGTGAGATCCGGCTGGGCGACTGCTGGCGGCACCCCGCGGTCTGCGGCCCCGGTCTGAGCGCCGGCTGGCTGCCGTTGCACAAGCTGTCGCAGTGGCTGACGTACTCGCTGGTCGAGCCGTTCACCTGGGCCGGGGTGCCGGTGACCGGCGTGGAGTCGCTGACCGGGCTGCCCGAGTACCGCAACGGCGGCCTGCTGATCGACACCGGGGTACTGAGCCTGCGCGATGCGGCCTGGGCGGCGCGTAGGTGGCGACCCGGCGACGAGCTGGTCGTCGAATGGCGGGCGCTGACGGTGGCCCTGCTCGACGAGCTGGCGCCGCTGGTGCGCGCCGAGTTGGGTTTGGACGCGGCCCGGCTGCCGTTGGCGTGTGTGCTCGAGGGCGGCACCTGGGCCGCCGGCCGCGCGTGCGCGCAGCGGCTGCGCGGTGGGTTGCCGCCGCTGCAGGTGCACAGCGACGGGACGGTGTTCTGATGGCCACGGGCGGGGTCCATGTGGTCGACCATCCGCTGGTTCAGCACAAGATGACGTTGATGCGACGGAAGGACGCCTCCACCAACAGTTTCCGCCGACTGGTACACGAGGTCTCGGCGTTGCTGGCCTACGAGGTGCTGCGCGACACCACCACCCACGAGGTCGAGGTGGACACCCCGCTGGAGCGCACGACGGGACGGGTGATCGACGGCAAGAAGCTGGTCTTCGTGTCGATCCTGCGGGCCGGGACCGGCATGCTCGACGGGATGCTCGAGGTGGTGCCGTCGGCGCGGGTCGGCCACATCGGGCTGTACCGGGATCCCAAAACGCTTGTGGCCGTGGAGTACTACTTCAAGATGCCCGGCGATCTGGGCGAACGCGACCTGGTGGTGGTCGACCCCATGCTGGCCACCGGGAACTCCGCGGTGGCGGCGGTGGACCGGCTGCGGGAGTACGGGCCGAAGTCGATCAAATACGTGTGCCTGCTCACCTGTCCGGAGGGCGTGGCCGCGATGGCCGAGGCGCACCCCGACGTGCCTGTCTACACCGCGGCGCTGGACCGACAGCTCGACGGGCAGGGCTACATCCTCCCCGGACTCGGGGACATCGGCGATCGGATCTTCGGCACCAAATGAATCCGCCGGTGCCACCCACGCCGCCGGGTCGCACGCCGTAGGGTGAAGCATGGCCATCATCGAAGCTGACCTTCAGCCCCAGACACCGTTCGAGCGGGACGTCGCCGAGACGCAGCGCTACTTCGACAGTCCCCGGTTCGACGGGATCATCCGGCTCTACACGGCCCGCCAGGTCGCCGAGCAGCGCGGCACGATCCCGGCCGACTACCCGACCGCCCGGGAGGCCGCCGAGGCGTTCCACCCGTTCCTGCGGGAGCTGTTCGCCCAGGGCCGCAGCATCACCACCTTCGGCCCCTACTCCCCGGGCCAGGCCGTGGTGATGAAGCGGATGGGCATCGAGGGCATCTACCTGGGTGGCTGGGCCACCTCGGCCAAGGGGTCGATCAGCGAGGACCCGGGGCCCGATCTGGCGAGCTATCCGCTCAGCCAGGTGCCCGAGGAGGCGGCGAGCATCGTGCGCGCGCTGCTGACCGCCGACCGCAATCAGCAGTTCCTGCGGCTGAAGATGACTCCCGAGCAACTCGCCGCGGCACCGCCGCCGGTCGACTACCGACCGTTCATCATCGCCGACGCCGACACCGGCCACGGCGGCGATCCGCACGTGCGCAACCTGATCCGGCGGTTCGTCGAGTCCGGGGTGCCGGGCTATCACATCGAGGACCAGCGACCCGGCACGAAGAAGTGCGGCCATCAGGGCGGGAAAGTGCTGGTGCCGTCCGACGAGCAGATCAAGCGACTCAACACCGCCCGGTTCCAGCTCGACATCATGCGGGTGCCCGGCATCATCGTCGCGCGCACCGACGCCGAGGCGGCCAACCTGATCGACAGCCGTGCCGACGAGCGCGACCAGCCGTTCCTGCTGGGCGCGACCAACCTGAAGATCCCCTCGTACAAGTCGTGCTTCCTGGCCATCATGCGGCGGTTCTACGACCAGGGCATGACCGAGCTCAACGGGCACCTGCTCTACGCGTTGCCCGAGGGCGAGTACGCCACTGCCGAGGCGTGGCTGCAGCGCCAGGGCCTGTTGACGGCGATCGACGAGACGGTCGCCGCGTGGCAGGACGGCGCCGAGACGTCCGTGGACGCCGCGTTCGACAAGGTCGAGTCCCGGTTCGTCGACGCCTGGCAGGACGACGCCGGCTTGAACACCTACGGCGACGCGGTGGCCGAGCTGCTGGAGTTCCGGGAGCGCGAGGGCGAACCGCCGACGATGAGCGTGGCCGAATGGCGAGCGTTCGCCGAGCGGGCCCCGCTGTACACCGCGCGGGAGAAGGCCAAGGAGCTCGGCGCCGACGTGGCCTGGGACTGTGAGCGCGCCAAGACCCCGGAGGGCTACTACCAGGTGCGTGGCGGCATCCCGTACGCGATCGCCAAATCGCTGGCGGCGGCGCCGTTCGCGGACATCCTGTGGATGGAGACCAAGACCGCCGACCTGGCCGACGCCAAGCAGTTCGCTGACGCGATCCACGCCGTCTACCCGGACAAGATGCTGGCCTACAACCTCTCGCCGTCGTTCAACTGGGACACCACCGGCATGACCGACGAGGAGATGCGGGTGTTCCCCGAAGAACTGGGCAAGATGGGCTTCGTCTTCAACTTCATCACCTACGGCGGACACCAGGTCGACGGGGTGGCCTCCGAGGAGTTCGCCACCTCGCTGCGGCAGGAGGGCATGCTGGCGCTGGCGCGGCTGCAACGCAAGATGCGTCTCGTCGAATCGCCTTACCGCACACCGCAAACCCTGGTCGGTGGGCCACGCAGCGACGCAGCGCTGGCCGCGTCGTCCGGCCGCACCGCGACCACCAAGTCGATGGGCAAGGGCTCCACGCAGCACCAGCACCTGGTGCAGACCGAGGTGCCCAAGAAGCTGCTGGAGGAATGGCTGGGGCTGTGGAGCGAGCACTACCAGCTACCGGAGCGCCTGCACGTGCAGCTGCGGCCCAGGCGGGCCGGCTCCGACGTGCTGGATCTGCAGATCCTGGGCGACGGCGACGAGGCGCTGGCCAACGTGGTGGTCGATCCCATCAAGGACCGGCACGGCCGCAGCATCCTGACGGTGCGCGACCAGAACACGTTCGCCGAGCAGCTGCGCAAGAAGCGGCTGATGGACCTGATCCACCTGTGGCTGATCCACCGCTTCAAGGCCGAGATCGTCTACTACGTCACGCCGACCGAGGACAACATCTACCAGACCGACAAGATGAAGTCCCACGGCATCTTCAGCGACGTCTATCAGGAGGTCGGCGAGATCATCGTCGCCGACGTCAACCAGCCGCGGATCGACGAGCTGCTGGCCCCGGACCGGGCGGCGCTGCTGCGGTTGATCTCCAAGCAGGACTGAGTCGGCAGCGCTCGGTCACGGCCGAGCGCTCCACCGACAGCATCGCTTTACCGACAGCATCGCTTTACCGACAGTGTTGAGCCACAACCGATCCCATGTAGTTGTCGGCTGGTCCATGGCCGCCAGTCAACGCCGTCGGCGCTGCCGGCCGCAACCGATTTTCGACGTGCGCTCACAGCGCCGCGGCGGCTCGGCGCAGCAGTTCGCGCCACCGGCGCACCCGGTCGGGGTCGGTGACGGTGTAGCGGGCCAGCCGCTGCGGGTCGGGTGCGGCGGGCATCGGGGCCGCGGGCAGCCGGCCGTCGCCGGGCACCAGCGAGCGGGCCGCGCTGACCACGTCGTCGGCGGCCAGCCAGGCCGGCGCGGGTCCGCACGCGAACGGCAGCTCCGGAAGTGCGGCGGCGAGTGCGACGTCGGCGGCCGCGCCGATGCTGGTGGCGCCGCTGAAGGTCACCACGCACGGCACCCCGACCCGCTCGGCCCGGCGCAGCCCGCGGCGCACTCCCCCGAGCGGGCCGCAGGACAGCACGGCGACGTCGGCGCAGTCGGGATCGGCGAGCAGCAGGGCCGAGTCGACCGCGACGGGGACGTCGACCCGCTGGCGGATCGCCCTGGCCTGCTCGGCCCCGCACCGCAGCTCCACCAGGTCGGCCGGCAGGCTCGCGATGACCGCGACCGCGTCGTCGACCTCGCCCACCTCGACGGCGACCCGGTCGGTGACCGCCACCTGCCCGCGCACCAGGTCGGGCCACCCGACGGTGCTCGGTTCCATGGCCGCGGTCAGCCACCGCGCCGCGAGCGCGTCATCGGCGTCGAGCGGCGGGCTGAACTCCCCCCAGCCCTGCGGGCCGTCGACCAGCACGCCCTCCCGCGACCCGGCGGGGGTCGGCACGGCGAACACCGGGGCGTCGTGGAAATCGATGAGCGTTCTCATGGCCCGGTTACGCTATCGGAGTGACTACCCTTACCGGGTGGCCGACGCCCCGTTCCTGCTGCTGTCGATCCGCGGCGAAGACGAGGCCGCCGACGACGAGTACCGCGCCATGATGCGGTTTTCCGGCCTGGACGACCATCACCTGCGCAGGGTGCGGCTGACGCACGAACCGCTGGGGCGGGTGGAGCTCTCGCAGTGGTCGGGGATCGTGCTCGGCGGCGGGCCCTACAACGTCAGCGACGATCCCGCGACCAAGACCGAGACCCAGCGGCGCGTCGAGTCGGAGCTGGCCGGCCTGCTCGCCGAAGTCCTCGATCGGGATTTCCCGTTCCTCGGATGTTGTTATGGCATCGGCACTTTGGGCAGCGCGGTCGGTGCCGTGGTGGACCGTGGCCACAGCGAACCGGTCGGCGCGATCACCGTCGAGCTGACCGACGACGGGCGCCGGGACCCGCTGTTCGCCGGGTTACCGGACACGTTCGACGCCTTCGGCGGGCACAAGGAGGCCGCGTCGGCACTGCCCGCCGACGTGGTGCACCTGGCACGGTCGGCGGACTGTCCGGTGCAGGCGTTCCGGGCCGGCGCCAACGTCTACGCCACCCAATTCCATCCCGAACTCGACGTCGAGGGCCTGTGCACCCGCATCGACGTCTACAAGAACCACGGCTATTTCGCCCCCGAGACCGCCGATTCCCTCAAAGACGATGCGCGCCAACGGGTCGTCATCCATCCGATGACCATCCTGCGGACCTTCGCGCAGCGCTACGCCCAGCCCCTGTGATACGGGCCGGTCAGCCGGCGCGCGGGGCCACGCCCGGGGCGATCTCGTCCTTCAGCGGCGCGAGGGTGTCCCCGATCGCGTCGACGGCGACCTGGTCCACGCCGAGATCGCTCAGCGTCTCCGCCAGGTGGCCCACCACGCGATCGAAATGGTCAGGCTGAATGTCCAGTAGCGCGTGGGCTTCTCGCATCGGCCGCCCCAGGTAGGGTTCCGGGCCGCCGATGGCCGCCGCGATGAAGGCCCGCTGGTGGCGTTTGAGGCGGCTCATGTCGACCCCGTCGAAGTACGGGGTCAGGGCGGGATCGGACATCAGCCGGCGGTAGAAGTCGTCGACCGCGGCGGTGACCGCCGCTCGCCCGCCGATCTGCTCGTAGATACTCATGCCGGTCGAGCCTGCGCCCGCCGGGTAACGCGCGGCGCTGTGCCGGTTTCCGAACGCGTTAACTTGTCCTCACCGCACCCCCCGGGCCGCCGTGAGGGCGCGAACACGCCCCCCGACAAATACTTGACTCAGTCCAGAAACCGACGTAGAACATGGGCATGACGTCGGATCATGCGGAGCGGCTGCGGGCCGCTGAGCTACGCGTGACGCGTCCGCGGATCGCCGTGCTCGACGCCGTCCAACAGCATTCGCACGCCGACACCGACACCATCTTCGGTGCCGTGCGCGCGGTGCTGCCCGAGGTGTCCCGGCAGGCCGTCTACGACGTGCTGGCCGCGCTGACCGTCGCAGGCCTGGTCCGCAAGATCCAGCCGTCGGGATCGGTGGCCCGCTATGAATCGCGGGTCGGCGACAACCACCACCACCTGGTCTGCCGATCCTGCGGCACCATCGCCGACGTGGACTGCGCCGTCGGCGCGGCACCGTGCCTGACCCCGTCGGATCCCGACGGTTTCGTCGTCGACGAGGCCGAGGTCGTGTATTGGGGCCTGTGCCCCGACTGCTCGGCAGAGGAGTTCGTCCGGTCACAACCGTGACCGCAGCCCACATCACCACCACCCCGAAAGGAACACCGCTGTGCCTGAGGATCGCCCCATCGAAGACAGCCCACCCATCGGCGAGGCGCAGAGCGACGTCGCCGAAAGTGGTTGTCCCGCGGGCTTCGGCCGCCTCAAACCGCCCGTCGCCGGTGGCGGTAACCACGACTGGTGGCCCAACCAACTGAACCTGAAGATCCTGCAGAAGAACCCTGACGTCATCAACCCGCTCGACAAGGGCTTCGACTACGCCACCGCGGTGCAGTCGCTCGACGTCGCTGCGCTGCGCGCCGACGTCATCGAGGTCATGCACACCTCGCAGGACTGGTGGCCGGCCGACTTCGGGCACTACGGCCCGTTCTTCATCCGGATGGCCTGGCATGCCGCCGGCACCTACCGGGTGCACGACGGCCGCGGCGGCGCCGGAGCCGGCATGCAGCGCTTCGCACCGCTGAACAGCTGGCCCGACAACGCCAGCCTGGACAAGGCCCGCCGCCTGCTCTGGCCGGTGAAGAAGAAGTACGGCAAGAACCTGTCGTGGGCGGATTTGATCGTCTACGCCGGCAACGTCGCGCTCGAGGACATGGGTTTCCGCACCGCCGGGTTCGCGTTCGGCCGGGAGGACCGCTGGGAGCCCGAGGAGGATGTGTACTGGGGTCCCGAGGCCGAGTGGCTCGACGACAAGCGCTACACCGGTGAGCGCGACCTTCAGAACCCGCTCGCCGCGGTGCAGATGGGCCTGATCTACGTCAATCCCGAAGGGCCCAACGGTAATTCGGATCCGCAGGCCTCTGCCATCGACATCCGCGACACGTTCGGCCGGATGGCGATGAACGACGTCGAGACCGCGGCGCTGATCGTCGGCGGGCACACCTTCGGCAAGACCCACGGCAATGGTGACGCCTCGCTGGTCGGCCCCGAGCCGGAGGCCGCTCCGCTGGAGCAGCAGGGCCTCGGCTGGGCCAACCCTCAGGGCACCGGAGTCGGCAAGGACGCCATCACCAGCGGCCTCGAGGTCACCTGGACCCACACCCCGACCAAGTGGGACAACAGCTTCCTGGAGATCCTCTACGGCAACGAGTGGGAGCTGACCAAGAGCCCCGCGGGCGCCAACCAGTGGCGGCCCAAGGACAACGGCTGGGCCAACTCGGTCCCCGAGGCGCACGGCACCGGCAAGATCCAGCCCGGCATGCTGACCTCGGACCTGGCGCTGCGCACCGATCCGATCTACGAGGGGATCACCCGGCGCTGGCTGGACCATCCCGACGAGCTCGCCGACGAGTTCGCCAAGGCCTGGTTCAAGCTGCTGCACCGCGACATGGGCCCGGTCGTGCGCTACCTCGGGCCCGAGGTGCCCAAGGACACCTGGCTGTGGCAGGACGTCGTCCCGGCGGGCAATCAACTCTCCGCCGACGAGGTGGCCAAGCTCAAGACCGCCATCGCCGAGTCGGGCCTGACCGTCTCGCAGCTGGTATCCACGGCATGGAAGGCGGCGTCGTCGTTCCGGATCAGCGACAAGCGCGGCGGCGCCAACGGCGGCCGGATCCGGCTGCAGCCGCAGCTCGGCTGGGAGGTCAACGAGCCCGACGAGCTGGCCCAGGTGATCGCCACGCTCGAGGAGATCCAGCAGGCCTCCGGCATCAACGTGTCCTTTGCGGACCTGGTGGTGCTCGGCGGCGTGGTCGGTGTCGAGCAGGCCGCCAAGGACGCGGGCTTCCCGATCGAGGTGCCGTTCACCTCGGGCCGCGGTGATGCCACCGCCGAGCAGACCGACGTCGAGTCGTTCGCCTACCTGGAGCCCAAGTCCGACGGCTTCCGCAACTACCTGGGCAAGGGCGGCGAGCTGCCCGCCGAGTTCCGGTTGGTGGACCGGGCGAACCTGCTGGGCCTGTCGGCGCCCGAGATGACCGTCCTGGTCGGCGGCCTGCGGGTGCTCGACACCAACTTCGGCGGCACCAAGCACGGCGTGTTCACCGACCGGCCGGGCACGCTGACCAACGACTTCTTCGTCAACCTGCTCGACATGGGCACGGCGTGGACGCCGTCGCCGGCCGAGGACGGCACCTACATCGGCACCGACCGGGCCAGCGGTGAACCGCGCTGGACCGGCACCCGGGTCGACCTGCTGTTCGGGTCGAACTCGCAGCTGCGCGCCGTCGCCGAGGTGTACGCCGAGGACGACTCCAAGGAGAAGTTCGTGCGCGACTTCGTCGCCGCCTTCACCAAGGTGCTCGACGCGGACCGCTACGACATCGGCAAGGGACTCGAGTAACAGCCCAACCCGAAGGGGCGCCCGGTATCCCCGGGCGCCCCTTTGTCGTTCGGATATCAGTGTCGGTCGGATATCCGCTCAGTACGGGTAGAGTTGCGCCCCGATCAGCGGGGCCAGCTTCTCGGCCAGGTAGCGGTGCCCGGCGTTGGTGGGGTGCACACCGTCGGTGCCGATCAGCTCCGGCCGGCCGACGAACCACCGTGCCGCGATCGGGTCGACGAACGACGCCCCGGCCAGTTCGGCCTGGTATCCCAGCACATCCCGGATGCGCAGGATCGACTCGGGCGGATTGGCCGTCGGCCAGGGCGGACCCACCACCAGGAACTTCGCCTTACGGGCGATCTGGCGGGCCAGCTGCAGCGTCCCGTACATCGCCACCGACAACCGGGTCGGGTCGACGTCCATGTCGTTGCGGGAGCCGAAGAACACCACGAGCGCGTCGTTGGGTTTGACCGCCCGCACCGTCAGGTCCTCGAACACGCTGCCGCGGTTGCCCCGGGTGCAGTAGCCGGCACCACCCTCGGCGGCCACGGTCGGGGTGACCGCGATGCCGTGCTGGCTCAGCGTCCGCCAGACCGCCGTCGGCCAGCCGTCGGCCCCGGTGCCGCCCTGATCGCTTCCGGTGGTGTAGGAATCGCCGATCACCGTGATCCGGTTGACCGCGTAATCCGTCAGGCGCACTTCGACGTGCCTTGGCTCGGGAGCCGGCGTCGCGAGGACGCCGAACAAGAGCGCGAACGACAGCATCAAGGTCACCAGCCGACTCACCGGACCAGCCTAGGGGCGGGTGGCGCGAGGAGGCCGGATCGACTCGCCGGGGTCAGCCTGCCCTGGCGGCGACCGGTTGCAGCCTGTTCTGCGGAGTTTCGGTGGGCAGCGCCTGCTGCGGCCCCTTCGGCTGGACCATGCGCCGCATCCAGCGCCGCGCCGGCTCCTCGACGACGTGGTACAGCAGCGCCGCCGCGATCGCGGACAGCACCACCAGTCCGGCCACGATGAACTTGGCCGACCAGCTCGGGGTCAGGGTGATCTCGAACTGCATCACCGTCCAGTTCCACGCGGTGTGCACGATCTCATGAACCATGTACAGCCCGAACGAGATATGGCCCAGGTACACCGCCACCCGGGTGGACAGCACCGCGGGCAGCGTGCCGGTGCCGATGGCCAGCGTCACGACCAGCGGCACGAACATCACGTCGACCAGGCCGCCGGCGTCGTAGATCTCGCCGGGCGGATGCGCGTCGAGGAGATACAGCCCACCGATGATGGTGGCCCCGAGCAGGGCCGCGGCCACCCCGGCGCCCAGCTGGGCCCGTGGCGACAGCTGAAGCCGGCGCACCGCCGCGCACGCCAGCGCCCCCGCGGTGAACTGCATCACGATGCGCGGTAGCCAGCTCCACGGTGTGTAGAACACCCCGCTGGCGAGCAGCAGCAGCGTCGGCGGCAGCGCCGCGACCATCGCCAGCAGCAGCAGCCCGCGCGCCCGGGTCGCCGACGCGATGCGGAACACCACCAGGACCAATCCGCCGAACAGCAGGTAGGCCAACCACTCCGCGCTGATCGACCACGCGGGCCCGTCCCAGCTCGACCCGTCGAAGAAGGGCTGGAACCACAGCTGGACCAGCAGCACCTGGCGGATCCAGCTGATGGCGTTGAGGTCGTGCACCGCCTCCGACGGCACGTGGCCGACGTAGAGCGTGAAGATGATCCACGCCGCCGCCAGGTGCATGGTGACCAGGTACACCGGCCACACCCGCGCCAGCCGCAGCCACAGGAAGTGCAGCGTGTCGCGGGTCGACCAGGACGGCCCCATCCGGTCGAGATAGTTCCAGGTCAGTACGAAGCCGCTGAGGATGAAGAACAGGTCGACGCCCTGGGCGCCGGCGTTGAGCACCGGCGCCAGCGCGGTGCTGACCGACGGCGACGCCTGCGCCAGCAGGGGGCGGAAATGAAACAGCACGACCCAGAGTGCGGCGACGATGCGCAAGCCCGACAAGGCTCTGATCTCACCGGTGCGCACGCGTCTCATTTCGTCTCGGGATCTGCGGTGTCGACGGCGCTCGTCAGCCCAGGTGTGGCGACCGGACGCTCCCCCGCGTGACGGAACCGGCGACCGGTCGCAGATTACCAGCGCAGCAGCCGCGCCGTCGGCCCGCAACGCCGGGCCGATGCGGTGCTGCCGACCGGGTCCAGCCGGGTATTGTCGAGAAATCAACCGGGGAAAGTGGTGCACGTGCACGCGTGCCGTGGAGGGCTTCGGGGCGCATGCGCGTGCCGAATGACGGTGAGACGCTGTCGCTGCTGCTGGTCGAGGACGACCGCGCCGACGCGATCCTGGTCGAGGAGCTGATCGCCGACGCCGGCCTGGACATCGAGGTGTCGTGGGCCGAGTCGTTGGCCAAGGCCGAAGACGTGCTGGCCACGGCGCACCCGGACTGCATCCTGCTGGATCTGCACCTGCACGACACCGACGGGATCGACGGACTCACCCGGATCGCGAAACTGAACTCCGGCATCCCCATCGTCGTGCTGACCGGCCTCAACGACGAACACGTCGGGGTCTCGGCGGTCGCGTCGGGCGCCCAGGACTACCTGGTCAAGGGGCGGGTCGATCCGGAGATGCTGCGCCGGGCCGTGCTGTACGCGATCGAACGGAAACGGGCCGAGCTGACGGCGGTGGATCTGCACGCCAGCCAGCTGCGG
Source organism: Mycolicibacterium sp. (assembly GCA_050250295.1). GTDB lineage: Bacteria > Actinomycetota > Actinomycetes > Mycobacteriales > Mycobacteriaceae > Mycobacterium. Next base: position 4,862 of record JBFWOX010000035.1, on the reverse strand, counting down.
GCCCAGGAGAACGCCCGGCTGGTGCGCGGCCTGTTGCCCTCCCCGCTGTTGCTGGACAACCCCGGTGTCGAGATCGTCACCCAGTACCGCCCCAGCCGGGAGAACGCGCTGCTCGGCGGTGACTTCTACGACTTCGTGCAGACCCCCGACCGCACCGTGCACGTGATGATCGGGGATGTCGCCGGGCACGGCCCCGACGAGGCCGCACTCGGGGTGGCTCTGCGGATCGCTTGGCGCGCATTGACTTTCGCTGGCCTGCGGGGTTCTGATCGGATGCGGCAGCTGGAACGGATCCTACGCGAGGAGCGGGCAGGAAAGGGCATCTTCGCCACCGTGCTCAGCCTGGCCATCCCGCTGCAGGGCCCCCGCGTCACCGCGGTGCGCGCCGGGCATCCCGGCATGCTGCTGCACGGCGGCGGCACCGTCGAATGGATCGAACCGCCCGGCGGGCCGGCCCTGGGCCTGCATGCCGGCGACTGGACGCCCGAGCAGGTGGAGCTGCCCGAGGGCAAGGGGTTGGTGCTGCTGACCGACGGGCTGTTCGAAGGTCACGTCGGTCGGGGCAACGAGCGGCTCGGCGAGGCCGGGCTGCTCGAGCTGGCCCGGTCGCTGGCCGCGCTGCCGGGCCGGGAGTTCGTCGACGCGCTCGTCGACGCCGTCGACACCCGCGCCCAGTCCCACGGTGGTATCGGCGACGACATCGCCGTGATCCGGGTCGAGCGGACCACGCAACCGTGACCGCCGCGCCCACGCGCCGGGGCAGGGTGGCCCGGCTGACCGTGCAGGGCTGGCAGTACCTGGTGCTGTCGGTGACCTCGGTGGTGTTCGTCGTCGGCGGCGTCGCGGTCGGGGCGCTGCTGTCGCGCACCGACGAGGTGTCCGCGCAGCTGATCGAACACATCCAGCCCGCCCGGGTGGCCGCCTACCAGCTGCAAGCGGCGCTGCGGGACCAGGAGACCGCGGTGCGCGGCTACCTGATCACCGCCGACCCGCAGTTCCTGGCCCCCTACGACGAGGGCAGGCTGGTCGAGCAGCAGGCCTCGGCCGACATCCGCACGCTGGAACAGAACCGCCCGGATCTGCTCGAGGACCTCGACGAGATCGAGCTCGCCGCGGGCACCTGGCGCACCGCTTACGCCGAGCCGCTGATCGCCGGGGTGCAATCCGGTGGGGTCGGCGATGAACTCGCCGAGACGGTGGGACTGGGCAAGACCGAATTCGACCGGCTCCGAGTGCTGTTCGACGAGCAGAACGATCGACTGATGCAGGCCCGCGACGACGGTGTCGACGAACTCGACCGGATCCGGTCCTGGCGCAACGGCGTGCTGGTCGCGCTGCTGGCGACGTTCACGGTGACCGTGCTGCTGTTGGCGATCCTGCTGCGGCAGGCGCTGATGCGGCCGCTGGCCAGGCTGGCCGCGGCGTGCCGGCGCGTCGTACAGGGCAATTTCGGCGAGCGGATCCAACCCCAGGGGCCCAAGGACATTCGTGCCATCGCCCTCGACGTGGAGAACATGAGGCAGCGCATCGTCGAGGAGCTAGAGGCGTCCCGGGCGGCCACCGAGGCCTTGGACGTCCACGCCGAGGAGCTGCGCCGGTCCAACGCCGAACTCGAGCAGTTCGCGTACGTGGCCTCCCACGATCTGCAGGAGCCGCTGCGCAAGGTGGCGTCGTTCTGCCAGCTGCTGGAGAAGCGCTACGGCGACCAGCTCGACGAGCGGGGCACCGAGTACATCGCCTTCGCGGTGGACGGGGCCAAGCGGATGCAGGTGCTGATCAACGATCTGCTGACCTTCTCGCGGGTGGGGCGGCTCAACGCCACCGAAGCCGAGGTCGACCTGGACACCACGCTGGATGCGGCGCTGGCCAACGTCGCGACGTCGGTCGAGGAGTCCGGCGCGGTGATCGTCCGCCCGGCCGACGGGCTGCCCACCGTCAAGGGCGACCCCACCCTGCTGACCATGCTGTGGCAGAACCTGATCGGCAACGCGGTGAAGTTCCGGCGCGAGGGCCAGGCCCCGCACGTCGTCGTCGAATGTCACCGCGGCGCCGACGACGAGACGAACAGTTGGGCATTCTCGGTGTCGGACAACGGGATCGGGATCGCCCCGGAGTTCGTCGACAAGGTATTCGTGATCTTCCAGCGGTTACACGGCCGCGACGCGTACAGTGGCACCGGTATCGGTCTGGCGCTGTGCAAGAAAATCGTCGAGCATCACGGCGGGTCCATCTGGATCGACACGTCCTACGCCGGGGGCACGCGATTCCGCTTCACGCTCCCCGTCGCGGTGGATGACACCCACACCAGTTCTTTGGAAGGATCTACTGCATGAACTCGGCTGAACGCGCCATCGACGTCCTGCTGATCGAGGATGACCCCGGGGACGAACTCATCACGCGGGAAGCCTTCGAGCACAACAAGATCAAGAACACGTTGCACGTCGCCCACGATGGCGAGGAGGGGCTGGACTTCCTCTACCAGCGCGGCGCACACGTGGATGCACCCCGCCCGGACCTGGTCCTGCTGGACCTCAACCTGCCCAAGTACGACGGGCGGCAACTGCTCGAGACCATCAAGTCCGACCCGCACCTCAACCACATCCCGGTGGTGGTGCTGACCACGTCGTCGGCCGAGGAGGACATCCTGCGCAGCTACAAGCTGCACGCCAACGCCTACGTCACCAAACCGGTGGACCTGGACCAGTTCATGAACGCGGTGCGCCAGATCGACGAGTTCTTCGTCCAGGTGGTGCGGCTGCCCCACGCCTGAGATGGACCTGCCCCGCCCTGACCCGGCCCTGCCGCATCTGGCCGATGTCGCGCCCTCGGTGCTGGCGGCCATGGGCGTGCCCGGTTTTCCGGCGCGGTTGGCGCTGCCCGGTGACGTCCGCGGAGCCTGCGTGCTGATGATCGACGGCCTGGGCGCGGAGCTGCTCGACGCCCACGCCGCCGACGCGCCGGTGTTGGCCGGGTTGCGCGGCCCGGTGCTGCAGGTCGGCTTCCCGGCCACCACGGCGGCCGGGCTGGCGGCGGTCGGCACCGGATGCCGGTCCGGTGAGCACGGCATGGTCGGGATGACGTTCCGGTTGCCCGCCGTCGGCGTGGTGAACGCGCTGCGCTGGCGTCCGCACCCATGGGGCGAGGATCTGAGAGAGCGGGCGACCCCCGAGCAGGTACAGCCGCAGGCGACGGTGTTCGAACGGGCGGCATCGGCGGGGATGGCGGTCAGCGTGGTGTCGGGGGCGCAGTTCGACGGCTCGGGTCTGACCCGGGCGGTGCTGCGCGGCGGGCGCTATGTAGGGGTGCACGCGTTGGGTGATCTGGCCGCAACGGTGCGGGATGCGGTGGCCGAGGGCGGTTTCTGCTACGGCTACCACGCCGATCTCGACCTCGTCGGGCATGTGCACGGGCCCGGGTCACCGGCGTGGCGGCTGCAGCTGCGGCAGGTCGACACGCTGGTGGAGTCCATCGTGGAGGGGCTGCCACCCGGCGCGCTGCTGGTGGTGGTCGCCGATCACGGCATGGTGTCGTTGGACGAGAACGCCGTCGTGGACCTCGATTCCATGACCGAGCTGTCCGAGGGCCTCGACGGCATCGGCGGCGAGGTGCGGGCCCGTCACCTCTATGTCGGGGAGGGCGCACTCGATGACGTGGTGGCCACCTGGCGGGAGATCCTCGGCGACAGGGCCTGGGTCGTGGCGCGGGACGAGGCGATCGCCGCGGGGTGGTTCGGCGACCGGGTGGCCGACGACGTCCGGTGGCGCATCGGCGACGTGGTGGTGGCCGCCTGCGGACGCGCCGGGGTGCTGCGACGCAGCGCCGAACCCATCGAATCTTCGCTGGTAGGCCAGCATGGGTCGCACACCGACGCCGAACAGCGCGTTCCGCTGCTGCTGGCGCATCGTTGAACCCGCGTCCCCGGCCATCGGCGGCTTCTACGTACACGCGCTGGGCAACCGCCAGCGGTGCAAACCGATTCGCGTTTTAGTCCGATTGATCTAAATGAAATACGTTGGAATATAACTAGTTTCGCTCAGCCAAAGACAGTCATCAGAACGTTGCCAATCAGGGCCTGGCGCAACGATTTTCGTGAGTGTATTGACAATGGGTCGCGGATTGTGAAGGCCGTCACAAATTTTGGTCGTATTAGAGACCCGCTGTTAGCGTCCGATCACATGTTTGCTCTCGCCACGCTCTTGACGCTGGTCAACCAGGTCTCGGGCACGCCGTACATCTCCGGTGGGGACTCCCCCGCAGGTACGGACTGTTCCGGGCTGGTCTCGTGGGTGACCAACGCCGCCACCGGCAGGCCCGTCTACGGCGACAGGTTCCACACCGGCAACATCGAGAACGCCCTGTTGGCGCGTGGTTTCCAGTACGGCGCCGAGCCCGGCGCGCTGGTGGTGGGGTGGAACCGCGGCCACGCCGCGGTGACGCTGCCCGATGGCACCCCGGTCTCCTCGGGAGAGGGCGGCGGGGTCAAGATCGGCGGTGGTGGGGCCTACCAGGGCCAGTTCACCAACCACATGTTCCTGCCGATGCCCGCCGAGGGGCTGCCGACCCCCGACCCCGTGATGTCGCCGCCGCTGGCTCCGCCAGTGCCCGATCCGCTGGCTCCGCCAGTGCCCGATCCGCTGGCTCCGCCAGTGCCCGATCCGCTGGCTCCGCCAGTGCCCGATCCGCTGGCTCCGCCAGTGCCCGATCCGCTGGCTCCGCCAGTGCCGCCGGGAGCGCCGGTCTGATATGGAGGGCGGATTGTCAAGGGGCAGGTTGAAGCGGCGGCCGTAACCGTCGCTACGGCCGCCGCTTCGTTTGGCCCAGGTGGGTATTGGTGGTGAGCGAGCGTGTCGTGTCGACGCGTT
>JBFWOX010000034.1:0-69693 GCA_050250295.1 Mycolicibacterium sp. | reverse complement strand
CCCAGGAGGCCTCGCCGTCGCCGTGGTACACCATTGCTTTCATTCGTCATCTCCTGGTCTCAGGTGAGCAGTGCCAATTGGTCGAGTACGTGTTCCGGTGACGCCGTCGAGGGAATCGACGTGACCAACACATCGGTTTCGGGCACGGTGCCGTGTGCACCGGCGGTCCAATATTCGGGGTCGATGACGCCGATGCTGGGATCGCCGGTAGCGGTGTGGATCCCGTCGGTGTTCCACATCGCCGTCGTCCAGTTGAAATGTGACGCCACGTTCGCCACCGCCGAGTAGGTCGCCGAGGGCTCCGCGATGGCCGTGCCGCGGGCATCGAGCAGGATCAGGGCGATCGGCAGCGATCCCAGCTGTCCCAGCCATTCGGCGATGTACATCGATGCGTTGTCGGCGCGATCGGTGTCCACCTCGTCGAGCGAATTGCCGGCGATGCCGTGCGCGGCGACGAGCCAGGACGCCGGTGACGGCAGGTGCAGGATCAGTTGGCGGCGTGCGGTTCTCGCTACTGTTTCGAGCATCTCGCGACAGGCGGCCAGGACGTCGGGATCCGCGAGCAGGGTGCGCAGCGGGTAGCCGACGCGGGTGCGGGCGCCCATCGCCTCGACGAGCTCGGGGCGGGCGTCGGTGTGCGCGGCGAGTACCCGTCCGACGTCGACCCAGAGGGCATCGGGATCGAGCAGGGTCCGGACCTGGTCGAAATACCCGGCCGCCAGGGTGGTGTCGGTCCAGGGGATCGGCCTGCCCTGACGGACCACCGCCGTGGAGTAGTCCGCCTCGTCGATCAACAGCGGCCGGCTCCGTCCGCTCGGCGTCGCGCCCAGCAACGATCTCACAGTCATGGTGCTTCCTTCCTGCGCTGGTGGTGGCCCGGCGCCGGCCGGGCCACCACCGGATCTCACGCGAGCCGGGAAACCTGCTCGCCGTACTTGGCCTCGAGTTCGGCGATGCGGGCCTCGAGCTTGCCGATCTTGACCTCGCGACGGTCCGGGACCATCACCGGTGGCAGTTCGGCCAGCGGCGCGCACACCCGCTCGGGGCCGTCGATGGTGTACACGGTCGCGGTGATGTCCTGGTTGTCCTCGCTCCAGGTGCCCCAGGATCCGTAGTACGCCAGGTCTTTCGGCGGCTCCGGGGTGACGAACTCTGCGCAGAACTCCACGAACGGCTTGCCGCGCCGCAACCGGTCCTTGCGGGCGTGCTCCCGTGCCTGCTCGGTGCCCGCGACGTCGAGCCGGAAGGTGGCGGGGTCGTAGCGCACCGCGAAGACCTCCTCGGCCACCTTCTGGCTGATCCGGCCCAGTTCGGCGTCACGGACGACTGCGGCCGGGTCCCGCTCCAGCGGGTCGCCGTAGCCGCCGCCGGCGCCCTGGCTGATCATGTACAGCTCACCATCCTTGGCCAGGTCGAACTGCAGCCCCATGTGGTAGGTGGAGTACCGGCCCTCCGGGAACGGACGCTCGTTCATCACCTTCTCCATGGACAGGTCGAACGTCGTGTTGTCCCGGCGGAAATGCTCGTAAACGTTGGTGCCCTTGACCATCGCCAACGGGTAGGTGCCGCAGCCGTATCCGCCGTACATCCCGTAGATCGACGAGAACTTCGCCCCCGAGGTCACGGTCATGAAACCCCATTGCGGGGTGCCTTCCGCGGCGACGATCATCTCGTAGCCCATGCCACCGGTGAACTTGCCGAAGCCCATGTTGTCGCGGACCAGCCGCTTGGACACCAGCTGCATGAACGGCACCTCTTCTTCCATCACCTCCTGCTCGGCGGTGTCGGCCATGGCGCAGAACAGCGGTGAGACGGCGTCCTCACCGTCGCGGAAAGGCTTCGCCCCGCCAGGCATCCCGTTCAGGTCGGCGCACAGGTTGCCCACCATGTCGCCGTGCTGGGTGATGCCGCCCCACAGGAACGTGTTGATCTGGTTGAACCAGTTGGCCACCACGTTGGAGTACTTGTGCGGGGTGGAGAACGACATCCGGCTGTAGAGCGCCTGCATGGCCGAGAACCCGCGGAAGGACGCCTGCAACGACTGCCCCATCGGGGCGTCGTAGGATGCGTCGGCCCAGGTGCCCTCGTCAGAGATGATCTCGATGCAGCTCATCGCCGCGGTGCAACGCGGCAGATCGGGCCACCAGAACGCCAGGATGGCCTGCATCATCATCGATTTCACGCTGCACAGCGGGGAGTTGATGGCCCGGTTGAGGATCTCCGGGCCGGTTCCGCGCAGGTCGACGGTCATGTGGTCGCCCTTGATGGTGATCGTGCAGGCAAACTTGATGAGGATGTTCTCCTTGAGGGTGGAGTCCATGAACTGGTCGAAACGGTAAGTGCCGTCCGGAAGTTCGGAGATGCGGCGGCGGACCTCGGCGTCGACGTCCTCGACGGTGATGCGCAGCGCGGCGACGAAGGTGTCCACCCCGACCTCGTCGATGACCTTGTCGATGCGCTCCATGATCTTGCGCACCGCGGTGATCTTCACCTTCAGGTCGGCCAGCTGCAGCTTGGGGTCCCGCACCGAATGTTGCAGGAACGTCAGCAGGTCCCGACGCAGTTCGCCGCGCTCGACGATCTTGAACGGGCTCATCCGCAGCCCGTCGTCGAACGCGGTCTCCGATCCCGACGGCATGCCACCCGGCTCGCAGGCGCCGTTCTCGCCCTCGTGGATGGTGGCGGCGACCCAGGCGATGATCTCGTCGTCGCGCACGATCGGCATGATCATCGACTGGTCGGTGTTGTGCACGTTGCCGAACCGGGCGTCGTTGTGGATGAACCCGTCGCCGGGGTGGATCCCGACGGTGGGCTCGTCCTTCCAGTACTTCATGATGTAGCGGATCGGGTGGTGCAGGATCGCGCTGAAGGCGATCACCCCGTGGCAGGACAGGTAGGACACGTCCCCGGCGGCGGTGTAGATCGCCGTGGTCAGGTCGCCCCACTTGGCTCCGGGCGCGGCACCTTGTGCCTCGCACATCTCGTAGCCTTCGTCGAGTGCCCCGGCGATCCGCTTGCGGATCCGCTCGACCTGAAGCCGGTCCACCCCGGCGGTGATGGCCACCTCCTCGTGCAGGGTGCGTTCGGAGATACTGTGGCTGCGCATGATCTCCGGGTCGGGGCCGAGGAACAGCGTGGTCTCGTCCATGAACTGGTCGACCCACCGTTGTTCCTCGGCGGTGAGCTGGGCGGTGGGCCGGTCGTTGACTGCGGTCATGATGAAGTCTTTCTCTACGTGGGTTCGGTCGGTCAGTTCTGCAGGAACCAGACGGCGCCCTGGGAAGTGGGCTCCAGACGCCAGTGGGGTTCCACCAGGAAAGTGGTGTTCTCGGTCGTCACGATCGCCGGGCCGGTGATCACCCGATCCGGAGCCAGCGCCGACTGGTCGTAGATCGGGGTGTCGATCGGGTCGTCGAAGCCGATGAAGTGCGCCGTTCGGCTGCCCACCGGCTCCGGCGCGGTGCGGGCCCCGCCGTGGTCGAGGGCTTCGAAGTTGACGACGTCGCCGTCGACGAAGGATGCCACCCGCACGGTGCTGCACCGGATCCCGGCCTCCGGGGCGGCCGAGGAGGCACCGAAGCGGTGACTGTACACATCGCCGAAGGTCTTGATGATCGCCAGCACGTCGCCGACACCTTCGATGCGATGGATGTCTGACAGCGCGACGGCTTGGGTGAGCAACTGATTGCCGTAGCGCATGTCCAGCTCGAGCCGGTGCTTGACGTCCTCGGACGCGAAGCCCTGCCGCACCAGGTCCTCCCGGCCCCGGGCCTCCAATTCGGCGACCACGGTGTTGAACTCGTCGTAGTCGTCGAAGAGCGCGCGGGTGGTGGCGTTGTAGAGGGTGATGTGCACACCGCGCTCGTGGAAGTGCAGTTGCTTCATGTTGCCCGCGCCACACGCGGAGAACACCGACGAAAATGGCGGGGCGAGAACGCGTTTGATGCCGGCATGGCGGGCGATGCCGCAGGCGTGCAGCGGGCCGTTACCACCGTAGGCCAGCATGGTGAAGTCCTCGGGCAGATAGCCGCGGACCCGCAGTTCCTTGCCGATACCGATGGCCATCTGCTCGTCCACGCCGTCCTTGATCACCCGGGCGACGTCGATCGGGTCCATGTCGAGGTGATCGCAGAGCTCCTCCTCGATGGCGAACACGGAGCGCTTGGGGTTGAGTTTGATGTAGCCGTTGGCGTAGTTGTCCGGGTCCAGGTAGCCCAGCAACAGGTCGGCGTCGGTCACGGTGGGTTTCAGACCGCCGCGGTCATAGCACGCCGGGCCGGGGTTGGAACCCGCCGACTTCGGGCCGATCTTGACCGAGTTGTGGATGCGGTCGTAGCTGGCGATCGAGCCGCCGCCGGCGCCGAGGGTGTCGAGGTGCACCATGGGGACCGACACCAGCCACCGGTCGATGGTGGGCAGGAAGTCGTAGTGCTTGACACCTCCCTCGGGCACCAGGCCGATGTCGAACGAGGTGCCGCCCATGTCGGTGGCGATGACGTGGCCGATGCCCGTCTCGTTCGAAAGGTGCTCGGCAGCACCGACACCGGCGATGGGCCCGGAGTGAATGGTCTGCAGCGCATCGGTGGAGTTCATCTGCGCCATGCCGCCGGAGTTGTGGATCACCAGCATCGGCTTGTCGTAACCGAAGTCGCGCAGATTGCTCGACAGCTGGGCCAGCGCGTGAAACATGATTTCGTGCAGGTAGGCGTCGATGATCGTCGATGTCGCGCGCACGTATTCGCCCTTGCGACCGGACACCTGGTGGCCGAGCAGCACCGGGATGGCGCCCAGCTCGTGCGGCGGGAACTCGTCGAGGATGATCTCCTGGATCGCCAGCTCGTGCTCGGGGTTCTCGGTTGCGTTGACCAGCGACACCACGATCGCCTCGGCGCCGGCGTCGACGAGCTCACGCACCACGATGCGGACGTCCTCGGCATCGAGCCGGGCCACCACCTGGCCGGCGGAGTTGATCCGCTCCTTGACCGAACGGATCATGGCCCGCGGCACCAGCGGTTCCGGCCGCTCGGCGGCTGGCAGGTTCTGCTGCATTCCGTAGTCCAGGCCTTCGCCGTAGCCTCGGCCGCGGGACAACGGGATGGTGTCCTCGAAGCCGTGGGTGACGATGGCCGCTACCTTCGGTCCGTTGCGTTCGATGAGCGCGTTGGTGCCCAGGGTGGTGGCGTAGCGCACCGAATCCACTTCGGAGAGAACGGTGGAACGATCCAACCCGGCGCGTTTGCACGCCAGGTCCAGCGCATCGTTGAAGCCGACGGCCAGGTTGTGGTGGGTGGTCAACGCCTTGGCGTCGACGTAGATGTCGTCCCACACGAAGAAGCAGTCGGTGAAGGTGCCACCGATGTCGACCGAAATACGTTTCATCTCTGGTGTTCTCCTGGATCGGGTCAATCGAAGGGATCAGTGCAGGTGGCCGGCGCACTTCAGCGCCGCGGTGTACTTCTGGGCGTCCTCGCCGGGTCCGTAGTTGAAGACGGCCTCGGGATATTCGCCGCGATCGGCCCACTGCTTGCGCAGGGCCGCGACGTCGATGAGCATGTCCACGGCCGGCGGGTGGCCCGGCGGCAGGTACTCGCATTCGATCTGGGTGCCGCAGCCCGGGCAGTAGTACTCCAGGATCCGGCAGTAGGTCGGATCCGGGCTGAAGGTGTACTCGTAGCGGTCGGGATCGAGGATCGGCTGATGGATCTCGCGCGGATCACGGTCGTAGACAAGGCTTCCCATCTTGTAGGTTTCGTGTGCCGATCCCATGTCGTGGGCGCACACCCGGCACACCCAGCGTTCGGTGTCCAGGTCGATGACGAGGTATTCGGTCATGGGGACTCGCATGGCAGGCTTCTTTCTTCGGGAGGGGTCAGGGGCGGGTCAGAGTTCGTCGGCGAGAAGCAGATCACCGGCGGCGGTAGCGCGGAAGGTCCAACCGGGCAGCACCCGGGCGGTGAAGAACGGGCCCTCGATGATCGCCGGGCCCTGGCCGCCGTCACCGGGGGCCAGCTCGTCGAGGACGTGCACCGGCACGGCGTCGACCCGATCGGCGGCTGACCGGACCTGGCGCGTACCCGAGGCGGGGGCCATCGTCGCGGTCACCGTGGAATCGGCACTCAGGTCCGGATGCGGCAGCGGCGCAGTCGCACTGAGCTGCAGGGACACCACCGAACCGGGGTAGTCCACGTCGTCGCCGGGACGGTAGGGCAACCGCGACACCGATCGGTCCTCGACGTTCTCCACCAGCAAGTGCCAGGACGTCCGGCAGTCGGCCAGCGCGTACCCCTCCTGGAACATGTCGCGTTCGGCACGCTCGAGCAGCGCGTCGTGGATCTCGGTGGCCGCCTCGGTGGTGGGTTCGGCGACGATGACCTCATAAGTCTTGCCGATGTCGGAGAACGAGATCCCGAACGCCGAGAACACCGCCGCGGTCCGCGGCACGAGGACCTGCTTGACGCCGGCCAGTCGGGCCGCGCCGGCGGCGCTCATCGGTCCCGCGCCGCCGAATGCCAGCAGCGTGGTGTCCTCGGTGACCAACGACGCGATCGATCCGGCCAGCGCCTGGAAGTACGCATGCTCCATCCGGATCAGCGCCTCCTCCAACGAGATTCCGAGCGGCTCGGCGATCGTCTCGGTGATGACCGCGCGGGATCGGCCGGGGTCGAGGGTGAACGTGCCGTCGAGGTAGGTGTCCGGGTCGAGGATGCCCAGCAGCAGGTTGACGTCGGTGATGGTGGCCTGCTTGCCGCCGAAGCCGAAGCAGGCCGGACCGGGGGCGGCACCGACCGACTGCGGGCCCACCGTGATCTCGCCGTCCACCAGCTGGATCACCGAGGATCCACCGACACCGGTGGAGGTCACGTCGCTCATCGGGTAGGAGATGTGCACGCCCTGGATGCCGCCCCGATCGGCGACGGCCACGGTGCCGCCTTGGACCACGCCGACATCGGTGGTGGTGCCGCCGATGTCCATCATCAGGGCATGCGGGAGGCCGTACACCTGCGCCAGCGCCGCGGTTCCTTCCAGCCCGCCGCGCGGGCCCGAGGAATAGGTCTTGAGCGCGACGGATTTCGCGACCCGGGACGAAGCGCCGTCGTTGCGGTACACCAGCAGCGGGTTGATCACCTTGTAGGCCCGGAGCCGGCGTTCGGCGCTGTAGAGGAACCGTTCCATCGTGGGATGCAGGAACGCGTTGATCACGCAGGACCACACCCGGCGGGCGGCGTTGCGGTCACCGGCCAGTTCCCAGCTGTAGATCAGTGGCACCGACCCGAGCAGGTGGCGGGGGAACTTACGCAGCAGCGCGTGGCGCAGCCGGCGTTCGGCCTCGGGGGTGGCCGCGGCGACCACGACGCGGGCCGCCCCCAGGGTGGTGAGACGGTTGATCCTCTGCACGGCGTCGAAATCGAGGTCGCCGTCGGGGTCGACGGTCAGGAAGCGGTCCCCGACCAAGCCGGTGAACAGCTTCTTCCCGGCCTCGTCGCGCTGCATCTCAGCGTCCAGGCCGCCGATGGTGGTGAGGATGCCGATCATCGGGCCGCGCCGCTCCACCAGCGCGTTGGTGCCCTGCGTGGTGGAGTAGCGGATGTGCTCGGTGGCGTGCAGGAGCCGGGTGGTGTCGGCCTCGCCAAACAGCGCCTGCGACGCCTTCTCGATGCCGTTGAACAGGCATTCCGACAGGTCGTGCGGCGTCGTCAGCGTCTTGGTGAAGGTGAACGCGGTCCCGTCCCAGACGCAGATGTCGGTCAGGGTTCCGCCGTTGTCGATGTTGATGAGGGTGCCCATGGCGCTCCGTTCGTGAAAATCGCATAGATGAATGCGGGGAGGGGTGGCTTCGTGTGCTGTGCGCCACACCGCTTCGCAAAGCGTTGTCGATGTCTCAGCAGGTGAAGGTGTCCCAAGATCGGACACCGACCGTCTTGGCTGTGATGCGCCTCTCGTTCAGACTGGACAGGACCTCAGGAGGTGCGCCATGCCCAACAGCTCCGCCCGGATGTTGCGGGTGGCGGCTGCCCGTGCGGATTTCCTGGAGTACGGCGGCAGCGGAGCCGCCGGGGTGTCCGACGTCGTCGTCGCCTCGTGGGAGCGCAGCAAGGCCGCCGGTGTGGACATCTCTCGTCCGGACCCGCAGTTCACCGACGACATCGACGCAACGTCGCTGCTCATGCGGTGTGCCCGGCCGGTGCTGCAGCAGCTGGAGGTCGACACCGCGGATATGCCGCTGGTGATCGCTCTGACCGATAAGAAGGCCAGGGTGGTGCAGCGCATCGACGGTTCGTCGGCGGTGGCCCGGCTGCTGGACCGAGTGCACCTGGCCCCGGGATTCAGCTATGCCGAATCGTCGATGGGCACCAACGGCATCGGGACGGTGTTCGAGGCCGGACAGCCGATCAGCGTGGTGGGACCGGAACACTTCAGCGAGAATTTGCACCTGTTCGCGTGCACCGGTGCCCCGGTCATCGACCCCGTGACCGGGCGTGTCGAGGGCGTGCTGGACATCTCGACGCTGTCGTCGTCGTGGAGTCCGTTGATGCATACCCTGGTCAAGAGCGCGGCCAAGGACATCGGGCGCAACTTCCTGCTCGACCGCGGCCAAGCCCAGCGGGCGATCTTCGACACCTACCTCAAGGTGGTCGCGCGGTCGGAACGCCAGGCCGTCTTCGCGTTCGGCGAGTCAGTTTTCGTGGCCAATTCGACCGCCCAGCAGATGTTCGACGCCGAGGAACAGCGCATCATGCGCGAGCACGCGATGTTCCTGATGACCGGCAAGGATCGGGTCAGCGACACCATCGCCCTGCCGGGAGGCCGCATGGTCCGGGTCCGGGGAACCCGGATCCTGGCCGGTGCCGACGTGGCGGGCATCGTGGTGATCGCCGAGTTGGTGACCGCGAGCCGACCCGGCTCGCCGAACGACTTCAGCGAGCACCGGTTGCCGCAGGTCGCCGTCGCCAGCGCGCAAACCTCCGAGATCGTCGGCGACCTGTGGCGTTCGCGTGACTCGCTGGCCGCCGGCAGTACCCCGGCCTGGCTGCGGGCCTGCAGTGACCTGCGGCAGGCCCTTGAGCTGGGGGAGCCGGCCCTGGTCGTCGGCGAGCCCGGAGCAGGGAAGTTCACCCTGGTGGCCGAGCTGTTCCACGCTGTCTACCCGGGCGGGCGGGCCATTTCGGTGGACGCAGGCCAACTCGGCCCCGACGGGACGCCGACGGATCTCAGCTCGTTACTCGGCAACTCCGCCGAGCCGACGATGCACATCGTCCGGGACATCGATCAGGCGAGCACCGATGGCGTCGAACGGTTGGATGCGTTCCTGACCGCCGTCTCCGCCATGGACGGCCCGATGTGGGTGGTCGCGACGGGATCGGATTCCGTGGCAACTACCGATCTGCCGTTCCGTGAGCTGTTACCGCACTTCGAGGTGTCTCTGATGATCCCGCCGCTGCGGTGCCGCACCGACGATCTGCCCGCGCTCACGGCGGCGCTCCTGCGGGGGATCGCTCCGGACCGCAAGGTCCGGCTGAGCCCCGAGGCGCAGCGGTTGATCGCGCGATATTCGTGGCCGCGCAACATCTCTCAGCTACGCGAGGCGCTGGTCCATGCACTGCGGCGCCGGCCGGTGGGCGAAATCCAGGAATCCGATCTGCCCGGGTACTGCCAGACCGCGTCGCGGCACGCGTTGATGCCGCTGGAAGCCGCCGAACGCGATGCGATCGTCGCGGCGTTGCGGGAGACGGGCGGTAATCGCGTGGCGGCCGCGGCCCATCTGGGCATGTCCCGGTCCAGCCTGTACCGGAAGGTCAAGACGTACGGCATCGTCGACTGAGTCCGGCTGAAGTCGCCTGCGCTGCCTCAGCCACGCAGCCGCAGCGTCAATTCGTGCGCCAACTCCAGCAGCAGCGCGCCCATCTCGGCGCGGCGCTCGGCGCGGAACCGGGTCTCGACACCGGTGAGGCTCAGCGCCCAGGCCGGGCTGCCGGACCGGTCGAAGACGGCCGCGCCCATTCCCCAGCTGCCCTCGACCAGCAGCCCGGGGTTGACCGCGTACCCGGTGGTGCGGGTGGCCGCGATCCGCTCCCGGATCGATACCTCGGAATGACTTGCCGTCCAGCGTGATTCGAGATCAGATCGGGCGAAATAGTCGTCGATGTCGCGGTCGGGCAGGTGGCTGAGGATCGCCAATCCGGCCGACGCGACGCCCAGGGGGAAGCGGATGCCCTCGTGCAGCACGTGGGAGCGCAGCGGGAAGCTGCCTTCCCGGCTCAGCAGGCACACGGTCTCGTCGCCGCGGCGGGCCGACAGGAACGCGCTCTCCCCGGTGGCGCGCGCCAGCCGTTCGATGACGTCGCGGGAGCGGTCGGTGATGTCGTAGCGGTGGGCGGCGCCCGCACCGAGCAGATAGAGCTCCGGCCCCAGGGACCACCGCCCGGTAGCCGAGTCGCGGTCGACCAGGCCCTCGGCGGACAGCGCGGTGAGCAGACGGTGCGCGGTCGGGCGCGGCAGCGCGGCGATGCGGGCGAGCTCGGTGGTCGACATCCCCGCCGGGTCGCCCCCGCCGATGGCGCGCAGCAGCGCCGCCGCCCGCGCCAGCACCTGCGTGCCCTTGTCCTCCATGCCGCCGATCCTATGCGTTCATAGAGTGAACGCATAACAGCATGATGGTCACCATCTGAGCAATTGTGCCGCACATCTTGTATGGCTCACCTGCGGCA
Organism: Mycolicibacterium sp.; assembly: GCA_050250295.1. GTDB lineage: Bacteria > Actinomycetota > Actinomycetes > Mycobacteriales > Mycobacteriaceae > Mycobacterium. Next base: position 58,987 of record JBFWOX010000034.1, on the reverse strand, counting down.
AAGCACTATCGACAGGGCAGCGGATCGCGTCTACAGAATGGTCGGAAGGGGAGTGTAGCGATGCCATCGAAGGTCTACGACAGCGCCGCGGCGGCGGTCGCCGACATCGCGACGGGGGCGACCCTGGCAGTCGGTGGCTTCGGTCTGTGCGGTATCCCGGATGCGCTCATCCAGGCCGTCGCCGACTTGCCGACCACCGACCTCGAGGTGTTCTCCAACAACTGCGGGGTCGACGACCACGGGCTGGGCGTCCTGCTGTCGCTGGGCCGGATCCGCCGGGTCACCGCCTCCTACGTCGGGGAGAACAAGGAATTCGCCCGGCAGTACCTGGCCGGCGAACTCGAGGTCGAGCTGACCCCGCAGGGCACCCTGGCCGAGCGGCTGCGCGCCGGCGGCACCGGGATCCCGGCGTTCTTCACCCCCGCCGGGGTCGGCACCCCCGTCGCCGACGGCGGGATGCCGTGGCGCTACGGCGCCGACGGCTCGGTGGAGATCGCCTCACCCCCCAAGGAAACCCGCGAGTTCGGCGGGAAGCGCTACGTGCTCGAGGAGGCGATCACCGCCGACTTCGCACTCGTGCACGCCCGGATCGGCGACACCGACGGCAATCTCGTGTTCGAGAAGACCGCGATGAACTTCAACCCGCTGGCCGCGATGGCCGGCCGCATCACGATCGCGCAGGTCGAAGAGCTTGTCGAGCCCGGACAGATCGACCCGAACCGGGTACACCTGCCCGGCGTCTTCGTCCAACGCGTCGTGCACACCGGACCGCAGCACAAACGCATCGAGAAGCGCACCGTCCGTACCGCCGAAGGAGCCCACCGATGACCGCGACCCTGACCACCGGCTGGACCCGCAACCAGATCGCGGCCCGCGCGGCCGCCGAGATGGTCGACGGGCAGTACGTCAACCTCGGCATCGGGCTGCCCACCCTGATCCCCAGCTATCTCAGCGCCGGGGTGCGGGTGATCCTGCACTCGGAGAACGGGATCCTCGGCACCGGTGGCTATCCGGACGACGACACCGTCGACGCCGACCTGATCAACGCCGGCAAGGAGACGGTCACCGTCAACCCCGGCGCCGCCTTCTTCGACTCCGCGACCTCGTTCGGGATGATCCGCGGCGGCCACATCGACACCGCGGTGCTCGGCGCCATGCAGGTGTCGCGCACCGGTGACCTGGCCAACTGGATGGTGCCCGGCAAGATGGTCAAAGGCATGGGCGGCGCCATGGATCTCGTGCACGGCGCGGCCCGCGTCATCGTCGTGATGGAACACACCGACCGCAGCGGCGCCCCGAAGATCCTCGACGCGTGCACGCTGCCGCTGACCGGGCAGGGCGTCGTCGATCGCATCATCACCAACCTCGCCGTCATCGACGTGCCCGGCGACGGGCGCCTCGTCCTGCGTGAGCTGGCTCCCGGCGTCACCGCCGACGACGTCGTCGCCGCGACCGGCGCCGCGCTGGAGGTGGCGCTGTGATGGCCACCGCCGACACCACCTCCGTGCTGGTCGCCGGGGCGCGCACGCCGATCGGCAAGTTCATGGGCTCGCTGGCGAGCCTGCCGGCGACCGAGCTCGGCGGCATCGCCATCGCCGGCGCGCTGGCCAAGGCGGGCATCTCGGGCTCACAGGTGCAGTACGTGATCATGGGGCAGGTGCTCACCGCCGGGGCGGGCCAGATCCCGGCCCGGCAGGCGGCGGTCGCCGGCGGCATCCCGATGACGGTGCCCGCCCTGACGGTGAACAAGGTCTGCCTGTCCGGGCTGGACGCCATCGCGCTGGCCGATCAACTCATCCGCGCCGGCGCGTTCGACATCATCGTCGCCGGCGGCCAGGAGTCCATGTCCCAGGCCCCGCGTCTGCTCGAGAACTCCCGCGCCGGAATCAAATACGGCGACGCCGTGCTGCGCGACCACGTCGCCGTCGACGGCCTGCGCGACGTCTTCACCGATCAGCCGATGGGCGCGCTCACCGACAGTGTCAACAACCTGTCCCGCGCCGAGCAGGACGAGTTCGCCGCCGCGTCGCACCGGCGGGCCGCGGCGGCCTGGAAGAACGGGATCTTCGACGACGAGGTCGTGCCCGTACCGATCCCGCAGCGCAAGGGCGATCCGGTGGAGGTCACCCAGGACGAAGGCATCCGCGCCGACACCACCACCGACGCGCTGGCGCGGCTGCGGCCGGCGTTCGTTCCCGACGGCACGATCACCGCGGGCAACGCGTCGGCGATGAACGACGGCGCCGCGGCCGTGGTGGTGATGAGCAAGGCCAAAGCCCTCGACCTCGGGCTGACCTGGATCGCGGAGATCGGCGCGCACGGCACCGTCGCCGGCCCGGACTCCACGCTGCAGCTGCAGCCCGCCAACGCGATCGCCGCGGCGTGCGCCATCGACGGAATCGACCCGGCGACACTGGATCTCGTCGAGATCAACGAGGCCTTCGCCGCCGTCGGCGTGGAATCCACCCGGGCTCTGGGGCTGGATCCGGAGAAGGTCAACGTCAACGGCGGCGCCATCTCGATCGGTCACCCGCTGGGCATGTCCGGCGCCCGGATCGCCCTGCACCTGGCGTTGGAGCTGCAGCGCCGCGGCGGCGGGATCGGTGCGGCCGCGCTGTGCGGCGGCGGCGGTCAGGGCTCGGCGCTCATCCTGCGGAACTGAGCGCCGGGGTTCAGCCCCACAACCGCAGCGACTCCGCGCCGACGCGGGCGTCGTGGATCTGCTGGAAGTTGCGTCCGCCGCGGCCGAAGGTGGCGACGACGGCTGCGGGGACCCGGGATTCGACGAACGGGGCGTCGCGCCACCGGCACCGCCGGACGTGGACCAGGTCGACGTCGGCGCCGTCGGCGTCGTAGGAGTACGGGCCGTCGAGCCGGCCGAGCCAGTACAGCCCGTCGGCGTCGCGGGTCCACACCAGCGCGCCCTCGGCCGCCGCGGCGAACCGCTCGATGCGCCGGTCCAATCGGTCGACAGAACCCCGATCGTCGCCGAACCCGCACAGCCCCAACGTAAGTGCGCGTTCGATCGCCAACTGCGGGTCGATGTCGTCGCGCCGCGACCGCATCGGCGCCCGGTACACCGCAGGCGCGTTCACGTGAACGGGCGGCGCGCGTCGAGGCGTCCGGACAGCCGGCCGGCGCCGCGCCACGCCCGCGCCACGGTGTCCTCGTCCTCGTCGGTGACGAAGTTGCCCATCACCCGCACGGCCACCTTCATGATCGCCGCCGAGCGCATCGCCAGCGGCCCTGTCGACGGCAGGAACCGCGGGAACGTCAGCAGCAGGGCCAGCCGCCGCGCCACCGAGAAGCCGCGCGCGTAGTGCGCCTGCAGCACCGCCGGCCACGCCTGCGAGTAGTCGCCCGAGCCGAGCAGCTCGGCCGCCAGCCGGCCGGTCTCCAGGCCGTAGTCGATGCCCTCCCCGTTGAGCGGGTTCACGCAGGCCGCGGCGTCGCCGATCAGTATCCAGTTCGGGCCCGCCACCCCCGACACCGCGCCGCCCATCGGCAGCAGCGCCGACAGCCCGGCCCGCGGCTCGCCGTCGAAGGCCCACTCCTCGCGGCGTAGCGACGTGTAGTACGACATCAGCGGCCGCAGTGCGGCGTCGGCGGGCCGTTTGGCGGTGGCCAGCGCGCCGACGCCGATGTTCACCTCGCCGTTGCCCAGCGGGAAGATCCAGCCGTACCCGGGCAGCACCTCGCCGTCGGGGGAGCGCAGCTCCAGGTGCGAGGTGATCCACGGCTCGGCGCTGCGCGGCGTGGCGATGTAGCCGCGGATCGCCACCCCGTACACCGTCTCCCGGTGCCACTGCCGTCCGAGCGCGCGGCCCAGCGTCGAGCGCGCCCCATCGGCGACGATCAGGTCGCCACAGCGCACCACCGCACCGGTGTCGAGCACCACCCCGCTCACCCGTCCGGACGTGTCATGTTGGACGTCAACGGCTTTGACGCCCAACATCATCTTCGCACCGTCGTCGACGGCCACCAGGCGGATCCGTTCGTCGAGTTCGGTGCGCGGCACCGCGCTGCTGGACGACGGGAACGACGGCCCCGGCCACGGCACCTCCACGTCGGCGCCGAACCCCGACATCCGCAGTCCGCGGTGGGCGATCCTGCCGTCGAGCCAGGACCCGAGCCCGAGGCGGCGCAGCTCGGCGACCGCACGCGGGGTCAGCCCGTCGCCGCACGCCTTGTCCCTAGGGAAGTTGGCCGCGTCGATCACCAGGACGTCTCGCCCGGCGCGGGCAGCCCATGCGGCCGCCGCCGAACCGGCGGGTCCGGCGCCGACGACGACCACAGCAGCGCTCGCGAACATGCCTCACAGTATGTTGGCAGTGTGAGTACACCGGCGAGCGTGGTGGCGGGGGTGGATTTCGGCGACGCCGAGTTCGCCGAAGACGTCCGCGACGGCGTGGCTCGGATCGAGGCCCTGATCTCCGACGAGCTGGGTCGGGCGGACGCGTTGATGTCCGAAGCGGTCCAGCACCTGTTCCAGGCGGGCGGGAAGCGGTTCCGGCCGCTGTTCACGGTGCTGTCGGCGCAGTTGGGGCCCGAACCCGACGCCTGGCAGGTCAGCGTGGCGGGCGCGGTGATCGAGCTGGTGCACCTGGCGACGCTGTACCACGACGACGTGATGGACGAGGCGCAGCTGCGCCGCGGCGCGCCCAGCGCCAACGCGCGCTGGGGGAACAACATCGCCATCCTGGCCGGCGACTACCTGTTCGCGACGGCGTCGCGGCTGGTGTCGCGGCTGGGACCCGACGCGGTGCGGATCATCGCCGACACGTTCGCGCTGCTGGTCACGGGGCAGATGCGGGAGACCCGCGGCGCCGCCGACCAGGTCGATTCCGTCGAGCACTACCTCAAGGTGGTCTACGAGAAGACGGCGTGCCTGATCGCGGCCTCCGGCCGGTTCGGGGCGACGTTCTCCGGCGCCGACGACGACCAGATCGAGCGGCTGGCCCGGCTCGGCGCGATCGTCGGCACCGCCTTCCAGATCTCCGACGACATCATCGACATCGACAGCGACGCCGACGAGTCCGGCAAGCTGCCCGGCACCGACCTGCGCGAGGGCGTGCATACGTTGCCGGTGCTCTACGCGCTGCGCGAGACGGGCCCGGACGCCGACCGGCTGCGGACGCTGCTGGCCGGCCCGGTCGGCGACGGCGACATCGCCGAGGCGCTGCAGTTACTGCGCGCGTCCGGCGGCATCAAGAAGGCCAAGGAGACCGTGGCCGAGTACGCCGGGCGGGCCCAGGAGGAGCTGGCGGGCCTGCCCGACGGGCCGGGCCGGCAGGCTCTCTCCACGCTGGTCGACTACACCGTCAACCGGCACGGTTAGCCGGAACCCGCGGGCGGTGTCCGGGCGTTGAACCAGCGATGACTGATGCAGGTTCCATGAGGAGGAAGCCGCGATGACTTGGCATCCGCATGCCAACAGGGCGAAGACGTTCCTGTTGCTGGTGGTGTTCTCGGGTCTGATCGTTGGTGTCGGTGCGCTGTTCGGGCGCAACATCATGTTCCTGGCGGTGCTGTTCGCCATCGGCATGAACGCCTATGTGTACTTCAACAGCGACAAGCTCGCGCTGCGGGCGATGCACGCCCAGCCCGTCACCGAGATGCAGGCCCCGGTGATGTACAAGATCGTGCGCGAGCTGGCCACCACCGCGCGCCAGCCGATGCCCCGGCTCTACATCAGCGACACCGCGGCCCCCAACGCGTTCGCCACCGGCCGCAACCCGCGCAACGCCGCGGTGTGCTGCACCACCGGCATCCTGCAGATCCTCAACGAGCGCGAGCTGCGCGCCGTGCTCGGCCACGAGCTGTCCCACGTGTACAACCGCGACATCCTGATCTCCTGCGTGGCCGGGGCGATGGCCTCGGTGATCACCGCGCTGGCCAACCTGGCGTTCTTCGCGTCGATGTTCGGCGGCAACCGCGAGGGTGGCGCGAATCCCTTTGCGATCCTTCTGGTTTCGATGCTCGGGCCGATCGCGGCGACGGTGATCAGGCTGGCGGTGTCGCGGTCGCGGGAGTACCAGGCCGACCAGTCCGGCGCCGAGCTGACCGGTGACCCACTGGCGCTGGCGTCGGCGCTGCGCAAGATCTCCTCGGGGGTGGAACGGGCCCCGCTGCCGCCGGAGCCGCAGCTGGCCGACCAGGCGCACCTGATGATCGCCAACCCGTTCCGCTCCGGCGAGAAGATCGGCAAGCTGTTCGCCACGCACCCGCCGATCGCCGACCGCATCGCGCGCCTCGAGGCCATGGCCGGCCGCGGCCCCGACGACCTCGGCGGCTACCGCGGCCCCGGCCTCTACTGACCCACCCTGCCCCCCGCACCCCGCCCGGCAGGCCCGCCCCGCCCCGCCCCGCACCTCACGGCAGGCCCTGCCACCTTCTCGCCGAAATTGCATTCCAGCAGGCCCGCACTCGATCTTTGCCTGCTGGAATGCAATTTCGGCGCAGGGCGGCCTAGGGTGTGGACCGTGCTGACCAGAATCCTCGCCGGCATCGGGGCGGGCGCCGTGGCGGCGCTGGCCCTCGGTGTGCCCGGCGTCGCCGCGGCCCAGCCGGCCCCCGCCCCGAACATCAACGCGCTGCCGCCGGTGAACCCGCAGGACTTCGGCGCGCTCGACGGCACCTCGTACGCCTTCGCGGTGCCCGGCGGGGTGACGTGCGTGATGGATCGGCTGGCCGGCAGCTACGGCTGCAGCGGTCCGCTGCCCGCCGCGCCCGGCGGCGCCAACCTGGTCACCGGCTACGCCGGCGGCAGCCCCGGCTTCGGGCATTCCGACCGGCCGATCTACGGCGCGGTGGACAACCCGGTGCCGCTGCCGCCGAACACCCGGATGAGTTTCCGCACCGTGAGCTGCGGCACCGACGGCGTCGTCACCTCCTGCATCAACACCGTCGACCAGTCCGGATTCGTGCTCAGCCCGGCCGGCAGCTTCACCTTCTGAAACACTGCCGCCCGATTTGACGACACTTAGGCTGTGATGGTGCTGACGAGAACTCTTGTGGGCGCCGCGTGCATGGCCGCGGCCGGTGTGCTCAACGCGGCGGGCCTGGCCGCGGCACAGCCCGCGCCGCCGCCTCCGCCGCCGCCCGCGCCCAACATCAACGCGTTTCCGCCGGCCAACCCCAAGGACTACGCGGTGTACGACGGTTCGGCGTACGCGTTCAGCTCGGCCGGGCTGACCTGCATGTTGCAGCGCTCCGGCGGATACGGCTGCAACGGCGTGCTGCCCGGCGCGCCGGAGGGCGCGAACCTGGTCAGCGGATCCTCTGGCGGGGTGCCGGGCTTCGCGTCGTCGCCGGCCCCGATCTACGGCGGCCCGGTCAACGAGCTGCCGCCGAACACCCGGCTGAGCTTCGGCACGGTCAGCTGCGGCGGTGACGGCGCCATGACCGCGTGCGTGGACAGTCGCAACCAGTCCGGCTTCGTCGTCACCCCGGGCGCCACCTGGATCGTCAACGAGGTCAACCCGCTGCTGGTCCGGCCTGAGGGCACCAACCCGTACTTCAACTAGCCAGGCCGCCGGCTGGGCTCAGAAGCCGGAGCCGTGCACCTCGTGCCCGGGTTTCTCGACCATCAGGCCGCGGTAGGCCTGCTCGACGGTGGAGCCGTGGTTGACCACGCCGTCGACCTCGCGGGCGATCGGCATCGAGATGCCGTACTTGTCGGCGAATTCCATGATCACGCTGGAGGCCTTCACGCCCTCGGCGACCTGGTTCATCGACGCGATGATTTCCTCGACGGTCTTGCCCTGGCCGAGCTGTTCGCCGACGTGCCGGTTGCGGCTGCGCTGCGAGGTGCAGGTGACGATCAGGTCGCCCATGCCCGCCAGGCCGGCGAAGGTGTCGCGGTTGCCGCCCATCGCCACACCCAGCTTGGACATCTCGGCGACGGCGCGGGCGATCACCATGGCGCGGGTGTTCTCCCCGATGCCCAGCGAGTAGCCCATCCCCACCGCGATCGCGTACACGTTCTTCAGTGCACCGGCCATCTCCACGCCGACCACGTCGTCGGTGGTGTAGGTGCGGAAACGCTTGGTGCGGAACAACTGTGCCAGGTGCGCGGCCAGGTGCTGGTCGGGCATCGCCAGCACCGCGGCGGCGGCGTAGCCGTCGGCGACCTCACGGGCGATGTTGGGTCCGGCCAGGATCCCGGCCGGGTGCCCGGGCAGGATCTCGTCGACGATCTGGCTCATCCGGTAGTTGGTGCCCTGTTCGAGGCCCTTGACCAGGGACACCACCGGCACCCACGGCCGCAGCTCGCGGGCCAGCTCGGTGAGCACCCCGCGGAAGCCGTGCGACGGCACGCCCATGACGATGACGTCGGCGCATTCGGCGGCCTCGGAGAAGTCAGTGGTGGCGCGCAGCGAATGCGCCAACTCGACTTCGTCACCAAGGTATTTGGAGTTGCGATGGTTCTCGTTGATGTCGGTGGCGGTCTCCTCCGAACGCACCCACTGCAGCGTCGGGCCGCGGCGCGCGCAGATCGAGGCGACGGTGGTGCCCCACGACCCGCCTCCGAGGACCACGACTTTGGGTTCGCGTTGTGCAGCTGCCATGGGACATCACATTAGGTCGGCGGCAACCCGGTGCGGGGCCGATTGGAGCGACCGTCAGCGGTAGTTGACGAACTGCAGCGCGACGTCGAGGTCGGCCGCCTTGAGCAGCGCGATGACGGCCTGGAGGTCGTCGCGCTTCTTCGAGCTGACCCGGACCTCGTCGCCCTGGATCTGCGCCTTGACGCCCTTGGGGCCCTCGTCGCGGATGAGCTTGGTGATCTTCTTGGCGTCCTCGCTGGAGATGCCCTGCTTGAGGGTGCCGGTGACCTTGTAGGTCTTGCCGCTGGCCTGCGGCTCGCCGGCGTCGAACGCCTTCATGGAGATGTCGCGGCGGACCAGCTTCTCCTTGAACACGTCCACGGCCGCCTTGACCCGCTCCTCGGTGGAGGACACGATCTCGATGACCTCCTCGCCCTTCCAGGCGATGGTGGTGTCGGTGCCGCGGAAGTCGAACCGGGTGGACAGCTCCTTGGCTGCCTGGTTGAGCGCGTTGTCGACCTCCTGGCGGTCGACCTTGCTGACGACGTCGAACGATGAATCCGCCATTGGACCCGGTCCTCCCTCGGTAGTGTCAGTGCCTGGACCCATCTTCGCTGCCCGCCACGGCGCTGCGCACACCGCCCCCCACCCGCCGATTTGTATTGCGGGTGTGTCCTCGTTGTATCCTGCTGAGCGCGCTCTGCAGCGCAGATAGCACCCCAGGCAGGTTGCCCGAGCGGCCAATGGGAGCGGACTGTAAATCCGTCGGCTAACGCCTACGCAGGTTCGAATCCTGCACCTGCCACACCGGTCGAGGCCAGCTGTTTCAGCTGGCCTCGACTTTTTTCTCGCCGTCGGCGAGCACCCCCGCGAACATCAGTTCGGTGGTGACGCGCGCATAGGTGTCGACGGCGGCATCGTCGGCGGGGTCGATGTCGTAGATGAGCTTCATCGGGGCCGCGTACATGAACAGTGCGGACGCGCCGCCGACGATGTAGCGCACGACGTGGGGGATCGGCAGATCGGCGCGGATGCGGCCCTGCTGCTGGCCGAGCTCGAGCAGGTGGCGCAGATGCTTCTCCAGCGGGGCGATGTAGGTGTCGGTGAGCCAGGTGATCCGGTCGCTGGTGAACTGGGACTCGCTCGCGATCAGCGGTGCGACGCTGGGATGGCGTGCCAGGAACGAGATGTGGCGGTGCACCAGCAGGCGCAGCCCCGAGACCGGGTCCAGCTCGCGGAGCTCCTTGCTCATGTCCTCGTGGACCATCATCTCGTTGAAGGCCCTGCCGACGGCGGCGCGCCACAGCTCGTCCTTGGACGAGAAGTAGTAGTGCATCAGCGGTTGGGCCACCCCGGCATCCCGGGCCACCGCCGACATCGAGGTGCCCTGAAAACCGAACTGCGCGAACAGCTCTATGGCGACGTCCAGGATCGAGTCGCGGGTCGCCGGGTTGCGTTGCGGCGACCCGCCACCTGCGGAGGCACCGTCTCGCCGCACTCGTCGTGAGGGCGCAGTGGACATCGTCGGCAACTCCTTCGCGGGTGGCTTCTCCGACTCACTGTGGCACAGGGCGCGCCGATCGGTGCGCTGGCGGGTCGATGCATCCGGGCATTCCCGGGTATTGATCTTCCTATCAATCACTTTTATAGTTCTATCAATCCCGGCAGTGTTGCCGCGGACCGATGATCCGAAGGACTTCGCATGACCACTGTTGACCAGACCCCAGTCGCTGTTGCCGAACCCGTTCTGTCGAGGCTCCGGGAGCTGACCCCGCTGCTGCGGCAGGGCGCCGCGAGTTCCGAAGCGGCACGGCGTGTATCGGATGACAGCATCGCCGCGCTGCGGGAAGCCGGCGCATTCCGCATCGCCACACCCCGGCGCTACGGCGGGCTGGAGACCAGCTTGCGGACCATGCTCGAGGTGTCCGCCACGATCGCCGAAGGCGACGGTGGACCGGCGTGGGTCACCACGCTGTCCAACGTGAACGCGTGGGCCGCCGGGCTGCACCAGGATTCCCGGATCGCCGACGAGGTCTGGGCCGACGGCCCCGACACCATCATCGCCGGTGTCCTCGCCACCACCGGGACCGCGCGCCGGGTGCCCGGTGGCTACCGCGTCAGCGGTAGCTGGGCCTACAGCTCGGCCAGCCTGCACGCCGACTGGGCCACCGGCGGTGTCCTGCTCGTCGACGATGACGGCGAGGTCCAGGACCAGGCGATGGTTTACCTTCCGCGGCAGGACTTCCGCATCGAGGACACTTGGTACGTCGCGGGCATGCGTTCGTCCGGCAGCAACACCATCGTGGCCGAGGACGTCTTCGTGCCGGAGCACCGCGTGAAGCTGATGTCGTCGTTGGTCAGCGGCGCGTACCTCGTCCATCACCCGGATTCGCCGCTGTACCGCAGCGCACTGGGCCCCCTGTTGGTCATGGTTCTCGTCGGACCGCAGCTGGGACTCGGTCGCGCAGCTCTCGACATGGTGATCCAGAAGGGTGCGTCCAAAGCCACCTCCTACACCAGCTACGCCCAGAACCGGGATTCGGTCGCGTTCCAGATGATGATCGCCGACGCCGCGATCAAGGTCGAGACCGCGCACCTGCACGCCTACCGGGCCGCCGCCGACATCGAAAGCTGGGCCCTGGCCGGGGAATTCCCGGACGTCCTGCAGCGCGCCAAGATTCGCGGTGACGCCGCAGCCGCCCTGCGCAGCGTCAACGAGGCGATCACCATCCTGCTCAACGCCAACGGCGCCAGCAGTTTCGCGGAAAGCAATGCCCTACAGCGGATCTGGCGGGACTCGAACGTCGCATCACGCCACGCGGTGATGTTGCCCCAGATCCAGCTGGAGACCTACGGCAAGGCGCTGCTCGGCGTCGAGCAGCAGATCACCGCGATCATCTAGCCGGCGCTGCCCGCAGCGCCCAGGTGTTGGACGAGGAAGGCCGCCGCCCGGTCCAGGGCCTGATCGGCCTCATCCAGGAGACCTGCGAAGCTCTGGAAGACGTGCGGCACGCCGGCGGTGACATCGAGGATCGCGTCCACCCCCGCGGCTATCGCACGGGTCGCCATCCGGACCGAGTCGTCGAGCAGCACCTCGTTACCACCGGCCTGCAGGAGCAGGGGCGGGAAGCCCGACAGGTCCGCGTAGAGGGCCGGGCTCAGCAACGGTTGGTGCACGTCCTGGCCGGCGCAGTACATGCCGACCGCCGGTGCGAGCAGCTCGCGCGTGAACAGCGGGTCGATCCCGTGTCTGGAGTCCATGCTCTCGCCGCTCAGCGTGAGGTCGAGCCCGGGGGAGAACGCGACGACCGCCGCCGGGGCCGGTAGGCCCTGCTCGCGCGCCCGCAGTGCCGTCGTGATGGCCAGCGCGCCGCCGGCGGAGTCGCCGACCAGCGCGATCCGTGCAGGGTCTTCGCCACCGTCGACGAGGGCCCGGTAGGCATCCGCGGCGTCGTCGACCGCCGCCGGATACGGGTGCTCCGGAGCCAGCCGGTAGTCCGCCGACACCGCCCCCACCCCCGTGCGGGTGACGAGATGGGCGGTCAGCGCCAGCGAGGTCTCCGGCGCCCCCAGCGCCCAGGCACCCCCGTGGAAGTACAGGATCGTCCCGGGATGCTGCCGGGCGGCCGGCTCGACCACGAGCGCGCGGCACTGCCCCAACGTCGTCTCGCTGGTGCGGATGGCCTCGGGAACGGGGCTGCGGGCCTGCACCGCGGCATAGTCCGCCCGCATCTCCGCCACGTTGCGGGGTGCCGGCCGCGGCTCTCGCATGATCGCGTCGACGATGGCGCGCTGTTCCGTGCTCATTTCTGACTGCCTCTCCCAGGGTTGACCCAGCCCGACGGATCCCGTGCCGGGCGCACCTCGAGACCGGCTGGTCTCGCATTCCGGACAAGTTGATGTCACGGCGCGCCATCAATGCTAGCGTGATGTCGCGGCGTGACAACACCTGGTTGAAGTGAGGGCGAGTTGAGCGACATTGCAGCCACCGGTCTGGGCTCACCGGATTTCGATCCGGTCCAGCTTCGGCAGAAATACCGTGAGGAGCGCGACAAGCGCCTGCGGCCGGACGGGAATGCCCAATACCTCGATGTCAGTGGCGAATACGAAGAGTTCGCCACCGACCCGTACCTGTCCTCCAGTCCAGGGGGGCAGCCCCGTGACCCCCGGGTGACCGACGTCGACACGCTGGTGCTCGGCGGTGGCTGGGCAGGCCTGCAGATGGCGGTTCGGCTCCACGAGGCCGGGATCGACGATTTCCTGATCGTCGATCAGGCGGGGGACTTCGGTGGTGTCTGGTACTGGAACCGGTACCCCGGCGTGCGCTGCGACATCGAGTCCTACATCTACATGCCGTTGCTGGAGGAGGTCGGCACGGTACCGACCGAGAAGTACGCCGGCGGCCCCGAGATCTTCGAGCATGCCCGGGCGATCGGACGCCATTACCACCTGTACTCACGCGCGCTGCTGGGTACGACGGTCACCGCCGTCGCCTGGAACGAGGAACGCTCGCGCTGGACGGTCACCACCAACCGCGGAGATGTCCTGCACGCGCGGTTCATGACGGTGGGCACGGGCCCCCTGAGCCGGGCCAAACTGCCGGGCATCAAGGGCATCGAGACCTTCCGCGGAAAGCAGTTCCATTCCAGCCGCTGGGACTACGAGGTCACCGGAGGTGACTGGAACGGCAACCTGGACAAGCTCGCCGACAAACGCGTCGCGTTGGTCGGCACCGGTGCCAGCAGCATCCAGATCCTGCCGCACCTCGCCGCCAGCGCACTGCACGTCTACCTGTTCCAGCGCACACCGGCGACGGTGAACGCGCGCAACAACCGCGCGACGGACCCCGAGTGGTTCCGCAGCCTCGAACCTGGCTGGCAGCAGAAGCGCATGGACAACTTCGTCGAGGTGCTCGCCGGGCTGCCGGTCGAGGCCGACCTCGTCGACGACGCGGCCACCGAGATGGGGCGACGGCTGTCGGCGGCCCTGCACGGCTCCGACGGAGTCCCCGACTTCGCCTTGCTGCAGACCATCGACTTCCAGAAGATGGAAGAGCTCCGTAACCGGGTGAGCGAGATCGTCGAGGACCCGATCACTGCCAAGGCGCTGCAACCGTGGTTCGACTACTTCTGCAAGCGCCCGCTTTTCAGCGACGACTACTACCCGGCTTTCAATCGCGACAACGTCACCCTGGTCGACACCGACGGTCGCGGGGTCGACCACATCACCGAACGCGGTCTGGTCGTCGACGGGACCGAATACGAAGTCGATCTGATCGTCTACGGGACGGGATTCGACGCGGGTGCCTACACCTACGAGGCCGGCGGCTACGAACTGACCGGGCGCGGCGGGGTGTCGTTGGCCGAGCACTGGCGCAGCGGGATGCGCAGCCTGCACGGCATGATGACCAGTCGGTTCCCGAACCTGTTCCTGCTGGGCGGCATCGAGCAAGCGGCGACGTCGATCAACAACCCTCATGTAGTCTCCCGCCAGGCGACGCACGTCGCGACGCTGATCGCGCGCTACCTGCGGGAGGACGTCACGGCCGCCGAGGTCACGCCCGAGGCCGAACAACGATGGGCCGACGAACTCGCACGGGTGCACATCGACAACTCGGGATACGAGTCCGAATGCACGCCAAGTTATTACAACAACGAAGGCAACCGCGATGACCCCCGGCCAACGGTGACCGGCGGGCAGTACGGCAGGGGACCCATCGGGTACATCTCCGTCATCCAGGACTGGCTCGTCAACGACGTCGACCGCGACATCACGGTGACGAGGGGATAGCCGGATGGTGCCGTGCGGACCCGCGTTGTAACCGAAAGTTAGTGACGTGCCGTATTTTTCGATCGGCCGTGAGCCGGCCCATGGACAACGCCGCCTCGCAGCGTGTAACTTCGATGTCTGTGGAAACGTTTCTATGACCTCATGGAACCGTTCTGAGAATCGCCGCGCATGATCGCGCGACTCCAACGAGGGAGCCTCTAGTGGCAGGAACAAACCGCACTTTGATCGATGTGCACCAGCACGCCGTGTTGCCGCGATACCGCGCCGCGCGGGAGGCGCACGGCAGCGCCGCGGCTTTCATGCCGCCGTGGACACCGGAGGCCGCGCTCGACATGATGGACCGTCAAGGGATCGAAGCCTCGGTGCTGTCGTTCGCGGCTTTCGGTGTGCACCTGGGTGACGATCAGCAGGCCGCCGACCTGGCCCGCGGCTGCAACGAGGATTTCGTGCAGATCCGGACCGAGCACCCTCGCCTCGGCGCCTTCGCCACGCTGCCGATCCCCAACATCGACCTGGCATGCACCGAGGCCGTGCACGCACTCGACGTGCTCGGCCTCGACGGTGTCGCCGTCATGACGAGCTACGGCGACATGGTGTTCGGCCATCCCGACATGTTCCCGCTGTTCGAGATCCTGGACGCGCGCGGTGCCGTCGTCTACATCCATCCGACGGCACCGGCACCCACCGATCAACTCAACGTGCGGTGTCCGGAGTGGCTTCTCGACTATCCCGTCGCGACCACGAAGACACTCGTCACGCTGCTGCTCAACGACGTCATCGACCAGTTCCCGAACATCAGGTTCATCCTGTCCCACGGCGGCGGTTGCCTGGCCGCGCTGGGGTGGCGGATCCCCAACGTGATCGCCGGGCAGATGGCCACCTGGGCTCGCCCGCTCTATCCGACCGCCCTGGTCGACCGAAACCCCTCGCTCACGGCCGACCGGGTCCGGGAACTGTTGGGGCGCATGTACTACGACACCGCGCTCATCCCATCGCGGCCCATCGTCTCGGCCCTGGTGGATCTCGTCGGACCGGGGCAGTTGCTCTTCGGCTCCGATTGGCCCTACGCCGACGAGGACACCGTGCGTGAGGAGGCGGCGTTCTGGGAGGACGGCGGTGGCGGCCTGCCGCCCGAGCAGCAAGCGGCGATCCAACACCACACTGCCGTCGCGCTTTTCCCGCGCCTGGCCAGCGTGCTTTCGGTGAGCGGAACGCAGCGATGACCGCGACGGACAACGGCATCGCACGTCGCGTCGGTGAGATCCGGGCGATCGACGACCACGCGCATCTCCCGATCTTCCCGACGCTGCCTGCCGACATGGACAAACCGTTCGACCCGTACGGCCGCGGCGAACTCGCCAGGGCGCAGCGGTTCCTCACCACTGACCCACCGATCTACCTGCCTGCCTGGCGGGCCCTGTGGGACTACGAATACGACGATTGGACCGACGACCACCTGCGGGACCTGATCCTGCGGCGCGAGAAGATCCAGGCCGACGCGGGCGACGGCTACGACGGGTGGATCCTCGACAAGCTCAACTTCGACTCCGTGCTCTACATCGCTCCGGCGCCGTTGCCCAAACCCACTCCCGCCTACCGCTGGGTGTTCCACCTGGACGCGCTGCTGTGGCCCTGCCAGACCACCCCGGCCAATGAACAATGGCTCATCGCGGTCTACGGCGGTCGCATGAAGGGGATGTGCGCCGAAGCGGGGTACGGGGATTCGGTGCCGCCCACGCTGTCACGTTTCCTCACCGACATCGTCGACCCCGTGCTCGAGCACGCCAAGAAATCCGGTGCGGTCGCCATGAAATCGAATGCGCCCTACTACCGTTCGCTGAGCTTCACCGACGTCCCCCGCGAGGACGCCGAACGGCTCTACCAGCAGGGGGCCGGCACCGGTGCGCTCGACACCCGTGACCACCGCGCACTGCAGGATTTCCTGTTCCGCCACATCGTGGGGCGTGCCGGGGACCTCGGCCTGCCGATCCAGATCCACACCGGGCTGGGCCACAAGCATCACTTCCAGACCATCGACAGCGACCCCCTGCTGTTGGATCCGCTGGTGGCCGATTACCCCGCCACCAAATTCCTGCTGCTGCACACCGGCTGGCCGTTCGACAGCCACGCCAGGAGCTCACTCGCGCACGCGAACGTCTGGATGGACTTCTCCGCCACCAACCTCGAGTTCTCCGCCCGCACGCTCAGCGAGATGATCCGCATGGCGCTCGAACTGTTTCCCGACCGGCTCCTGTTCGGGACCGACGCGCACACCGACGAAGACCAGGCATTCCTGTGCAGTGTGCCGGGCAAGCCCAACCCGCTCGCGGGGTGGGAGGAGAAGGCCTGGGTGGCAGATCAGACGTCTCGCGACGCGCTCACGATGGCGTTGTCGCAGCTGTTGGCGGACGGCGACATCACCGCGACACGCGTCGACGAACTGGCCGTCAAGGTATTGCGCGACAACGCGATCGCGCTCTACGACCTGTAACAGGGCCAGGCACGAGATGGTTTCGGACACATCGACCAGGAAGGGGTGAGGCACCCCATGCGTACCCGAGCCGCGATCTTGCACGAGGTCGGCAAGCCTTGGAGCGTCGAGGAGATCGACCTCGACCCACCCCAGCGGGGTGAGGTCCTCGTCCGGCTCGCCGCCGCCGGCATGTGCCGCTCCGACGAGCACGTCATGACCGGTGACCTACCGAACAGGTTGCCGGTGATCGGCGGCCACGAAGGAGCCGGGATCGTCGAAGAAGTCGGCGAGGGAGTCGAATCCGTGCGCCCGGGCGACCACGTGGTGTTCGGGTTCATCCCGTCCTGCGGACGCTGCCCGTCCTGCGTCTCCGGGCACGGGAACCTGTGCGACCTCGGCGCCCATCTCGCCGACGGCTTCCAGGTCTCCGACCACACCGCGCGCCACCACCTGCACGGCGAAGACCTCGCGCTGATGTGCCTGGTCGGAAGCTTCGCCGAACACACCGTGGTCAACGAGGCCACCTGTATCAAACTGCCGCCCGACGCGCCGTTGGACGTGGCCTGCCTGCTGGGTTGCGGGGTGGTCACCGGTTGGGGATCGGCGGTCTACGCGGGCGGGATCCGGCCCGGCGACGACGTGGTCGTCGTCGGCGTCGGCGGGATCGGCATCAACGCCGTGCAGGGCGCGGTCAGCGCAGGGGCCCGCCACATCGTCGCGATCGACCCGGTGGCGTTCAAACGGGAGCAGGCACTGGCGTTCGGGGCCACCCACGTCGCCGCCGATCTGGACGACGCGTTCGAGCTGGTCCGCGATGCGACCGAAGGCCGGATGGCGAAGGCGGTGATCATGTCCCTGAGCACCGGCCGCGGGGACCTCGTCGCGTCCGCACTGAAGCTCACCGGCAAGCGCGGCCGGGTGGTGATCACCAGCATCCACCCGGTCGCCGAGACCGAAGTCGCCATGAGCGCATGGGATCTCTCACTGATGGAGAAGCAGGTCGTCGGCTCGCTGTTCGGCTCGGCGAGCCCGCGGGTCGATATCCTGCGGCTGTGGAACCTGCACCGCGCCGGGCAGCTGCGCCTCGATGATCTGATCACCCGCCGCTACCGGCTCGACGAGGTGAACGCCGGCTACCAAGACCTGCGGGACGGCCGGAACCTGCGCGGCATCATCGACTTCACCTGACCCCACCCCGACCACCTCCGACCCAGAACCACGACCACCGACGAGCGGTAGAGACCACCATGACCCAAACGGCGTTGACAGTCGAATCATTCACCCGCGGCAGCGAAGGCTACGAACAAGCCCGCACCAGCATCGTGGCCAATGCCCGTGTTCCAGAACGCTTCCCGGACATCATCGTCAGGCCCACCGACGAGGCAGGGGTGGTCGAGGCGATCCGCTACGCCGTCGAGCACGACATGAAGGTCGGCATTCGCTCGGGTGGGCATTCGTGGTCGGCGTCGTTCCTGCGCGACGGGGGCATGCTGCTGGATCTCGGCGGCCTCAACCAGATCGAGGTCGACCCGGTGGCCAAGGTGGCCAAGGTCGGCCCCGGCGCGCTCGGACGTGACATCAACCCGGCGCTGACCGCACACAACCTGGCGTTCCCGCACGGTCACGACAACATGGTGGGAGTCGGGGGCTTCCTGCTGCAGGGTGGCTTCGGCTGGAACTCGCGCGAGTGGGGGCTCGCCTGCCAGAACATCATCGCGATGGACGTCGTGACCGCCGACGGCCAACTCGTGCACGTCGACGACGAGAACCACCCCGACCTCAAGTGGGCCGCGCGCGGCGCCGGGCCGGGCTACTTCGCCGTCGTCACCCGCTTCTACCTTCGCCTCTTCCCGTTGCCGCACAGCATGTATGCCAGCTACGTCTACTCCGAGGACGGACTCGACGACGTCATGCTGTGGATCGAGAAGGTGCTTCCGGACATCCCCCCGGACCTCGAGGTGTCCGTGTTGATCAGCCGCGACGCCATCATCCTTCGCGGGGACGCCCTCGGTGACGACGAAGACGAGTGCCGCCGACTGCTGGGGCTGTTCGACTCGTTGCCCGGGTCTCTGGACCCGGTCTATGTCCAACCCCCCGTGTCGGTTTCGGTCGAGGAGCTCATGGTGCAGGTGCACGATGCGCTCGGGGTGGGCACGCCGCGCTTCGAGGTCGACAACATGTGGACCGGCGCGCCGATGAAAGACCTGCTGCCACACCTGCGTGACATCCAGCAGACGCTGCCGCCCTTCCCGTCGCACCTGTACGTGCTGGTGTGGGGGCCGTGCCGGGAGCTGCCCGACATGGCGCTCTCGCTGCAGGAGCCGTACTGGCTGGCCCTCCATGCCGCCGGCGAGGATCCCGAAGGCGACGCCGAGCGTGTGCGGTACGTCACCGAGCACATGCGGGCGATGGAAAGCCTGTCCATCGGCATGAACATCGGCGGGGAGAACCTGGCCAACCGGCCGGCCCCCTTCATGACCGAGGAACGGTTCGCCCGCCTGGAGACCATCCGGGACCGCTATGACCCCACCCGGCGCTTCCACTCCTATATGGGCCGGTCATGACCCGGACCGCGCCATGGAGCATGCGCGGCAAGGTCGTTCTGATCACCGGCGGTGCCGCCGGGATCGGGGCGGCAGGCGCCGCCGAGCTGTCCCGCCGCGGCGCGCAGGTGGTCCTGGTCGATCTCGACGCCTCGGCGCTGGCCGAGACCGCCCGCGCGATCGGCGGTGACCCGGTCACCGTGGTCGCCGATGTCACCGACTACCACGCGTGCGAGGAGGCGGTCGCGGCCGCGATCGAACGGCACGCCGGCGTCGACATCGTCTGGGCCAACGCCGGTATCGGGGTGAGCGGCCCGGTCGAACTGGTCGATCCGGCAGCTTGGGCGCGTGTCGTGCAGGTCAACCTGATCGGCGCCTTCAACACGGTGCATGCGGCGCTGCCGGACATCATCCGCGCCCGTGGTCACGTCGCGGTCACCGCATCGGTCGGTAGCTTCGGGCACGGGCCCATCCTGTCGGCGTACGGCGCATCGAAAGCGGGGGTCGAGGCCTTCGCCGATTCGTTGCGGGTCGAGGTCGCCCACCAGGGTGTCACCGTCAGCGCGCTGCACCCCACCTGGATCGACACCGATATGGTTCGTCAGGGCGAGGCGGAATCCGCCGCGTTCGCGCGGTTGCGTGCGGGTCTGCGCCCACCGTTCTCGCGGGCCTACCCGGTGGAGGTGATCGTCCCGGCGATCATCGACGGGTTCGAGAAGCGGCAGCCTCGACTGTTCCTTCCGGGTTTCGTCAGGAGCGCATACCTGTTGCGCAACATGCTGAATACCACCTTCGGCCAACGGGATGCCCTCGCGGCAGCGCCGGAGCTGCGCCAGCTGTTCGTGGATCAGGTGGAGCGCGTGGGCACCCGACGGGCGTCCTGGGGACGACGGTGGGACGGGTCGCACACCGATGTTCACGTCGTCACGGAAGGGGATCCCGAGGAATGAGCCGGCGCGATGTCCAGGTGCGCACTGCCGACGGAGAGTGCCCCGCGTCCCTGCACGTGCCCGACGGGGCTGGGCCGTGGCCGGCGGTGATCCTGTTCCAGGACGCCGGCGGGCTCCGAGACACGCTGCGCGACATGGCGGATCGGTTGACGGCAATGGGGTACGTCACGCTGGTGCCGGACTCGTACTACCGGCACGGCCGGTGGGCACCGTTCGACATGCGCACGGTGTTCGGCGAGCCCAGCGAGCGGGAACGGTTACTGACCCTGGCCCACGGCGTGACCGCCGAACAGGTCGTCCGGGACGCCGGCGCCTACGTGGACTACCTGCTCGCCTTACCGGAGACCACCGGCACCGCGGTCGCAACCACCGGTTACTGCATGGGCGGCAGGCTCTCGCTCATCGTCGCCGCGCACCTCGGCGACAAGGTCGCCGCGGCGGCGGCGTTCCATGCCGGCGACCTCGCCGACGACCACCCCGACAGCCCGCACCACAGCGCGGCGTCGATCAGCGCCACCGTCTATGTGGGCGGCGCCACCAACGACCCGACGTTCCCCGCCGAACAGCGGGATCGACTCGCGGCCGCGCTCACCGGCGCCGGCGTCGAGCACACCATCGAGACATACGACGCCGCACACGGTTTCGCAGTTCCCGATGTCCCGCCCTACGACGAGGATGCCGCCGATCGGCACTGGGCGGCCCTCGAGCGGCTCTACGCCGAGGCCTTCGCCGCCCGCGACTGAAACCCCCGGCCCCGTCAGTCCGGGTCGAGACCGTCGATCTGGACGGCCTCCAGATAGTTCTCGACACCAGCGCGCCCGAGCTCGCGGCCGATGCCACTGTGCTTGACGCCGCCGAACATGCCCCGCGGATGGGAGGCGCTGACGTCGTGCCGGTTGAGGAAGACGATGCCGGCCTCCAGTTGCGCCCCGAATGCGCGGCCGCGCTGAGCATCCGCGGTCCATACGCTGGCTCCGAGGCCGAAATCGGTCCCGTTGGCCCAGCGAACGGCCTCCTCCGGCTCGTCGAAGGGCATGATCGGCAGGGCCGGTCCGAACTGCTCGCAGGTGACCAGGTCGAAGCTGTGGTCGACGCCCGTCACGATCGTCGGCAGGCGGAAGAAGCCCTCGTCCGGTTCGGTGTCCGAGATCCACTGTCCCCGTGTGGTGAGCGTGGCGCCACGGTGTACGGCGTCGGCGACGAACCCGTCGAACCGCTCACGCTGGGGTCCGCTGGCCAGGGGGCCCATCGTCGCCTCGGCGCTCAAACCGTCACCCACGCGGGTTCCCGCGAGGGCGGCCAGGCACGACTCGAGCACGGCGTTGTACAGCGGGCGCGCGACGTAGACCCGTTTGATCGCGAAACAGACCTGTCCTGTGGTGGTGAACGCCGATCCGATCAGTGCTTGTCCCAGCGCGTCGTCGACGACGGCGTCGTCGAGGACGATGGCCGGGTCGTTGCCGCCCAGTTCGAGGCTGACCCGTTTGATGGTGGCGGCCGCAGAGCGCAGCACCTCCGCGCCGGTCGCGGTGCTGCCGGTGAACGAGACCTTGTCGACGCCGGGGTGCGCGGTGAGCGCTGCGCCCGCCTCCCGGCCCAGCCCGGTCACCACGTTGAGGACGCCGGGCGGCAGTTCGGCGTTGACCGCGCGCACGGCCTCGAGCACGGCCAGGCTGGCCAGGGGCGAAGGCAGGCACACCACGGTGTTGCCTGCGGCCAACGCCGCGGATACCCGCATGAACAGCAACGCCATCGGCCAGTTCCACGGGACGATGATCCCGACGACACCGACCGGCTTCCTGCGGATAGTGACGCTGCCGAACTCATCGGAGACCCGCTGATCGGTCAGCGCACCGTGGGCCTCGTGGGGGAGCACGCGCAAGAAGAACTCGGCGGTCTGGAAGTCGATCCGCGACTCGGCCAGCACCTTGCCCATCTCCCGAGTCAGTAACGGCGCCAACGAGTCCGTGACCGCGTGTATCCGGTCGGCACAGCGGTCGAGCACCGCGATGCGCTCCTGCAGGCTCAGTGCCTGCCATCCGGGCAGTGCCGCCCGCGCCGCCCGGACCGCGGCGTCGACATCGTCGCGGTCGCCGCGCGGGATCGACCCCACCAGCCGCTGTGGATGTGCGGGATCGAACACCTCGATGGTTTCGGCGCTTCGGGCCTGCACGGCAGCGCCGTCGATGGTCATCGGCGTCGTGAGCATCGGATCACTCGAAATCGATTGCACGGTAGGTCTTCCCTTCGATGTGGGCAGGGTCGGTGGCGGACGGGATGGCCGCGGTCATTCGGCGGTCCGGTTCTCGGTCGGGTCGCCGAGCATGTACTCGTAGCGGGCGTCGAGCACCGCGCCGAGTGCGTCGCCGAGGTCGATGCGGGCCGCCATGTGCTGCTCGGCCGCGCTGATCTCGGCGGCCACCCGGGCGACCTCGTCGGCCCGATCCGCCGGGATGACGACGACCCCGTCGCCGTCGGCGATGACGATGTCACCCGGGCACACCTGCAGTCCGCGGATGCGGACCGGGTTGTTGGTGGACAGTTCCTGGTGCCGGCCGCGGGCCGTCCGCGGGGTGCGGGCACGGGCGAACACGGGAAAGCCCAACGCGCTGGCCTCGTCGGTGTCGCGGACCACGCCGTCCACGACGACGCCGCGGACGCCGTTGCGGACCGCAGCTCGGGTGAGCAAGCCGCCCCACCCGCCGGCGTCGTCCCGCCCGCCCGCGACCACGATCACCGTGTGCGGATCGGCCATGTCGATCGCGGAGCTACCCAGATGCGTTGGGGGCCGGGACCCATCCGGTGGCTGGATCGGTCCGAGCTGGACGGTCACCGCGCGCCCGAGGATCGTTCCCGTGGTCTGCCGTGTCAGTCCGTGGGCCCAGCCGTCGATGCCCAAGCGGTCCAGGGCGTCGGACGCCGTGCTCGCGTCGATGCCGGCCAGCCGGTCCAGGAGCTCGTCGTGCCCGGCCGCGGTCACGCCGACCAGCCGAAGAAGCCGGTTCCGCCGCCCATGCCCGCGCTGTTGCGGTAACAGGCGCTGTAGTCCGCGATCTTCAGGGTCAGTGAATGCGACGCGGGCGCCATCGTTATCCAGTTCCTGATCTCCGAGGATCCGCCGCACAACAGTTCGGGGCGCAGGCCGGCCAGGGCATCCAGATCCTTGTCGCGAAGCGCGGCGATCACATGCTGGTCGAGCCCTTCGTCGACGACGTGATGGCTCAGCCCTCCCGAGGCGATGACGGCGGCCCGCTGTGCGCCGGGAAAAGCCCGCAGTGATTCCACGAGCGCCTGGCCGAGCGCGACGCAGCGGCGGGGCGTGGGCTGGTTGGGTGGGTAGAAAGTGTTCAAGGACACTGCCAGCACCGGGATTTCACGTGTGGTGAGCAGGCGCTGATACACGAACCCGAACGCGTGGCCGATGCTTCGCTCGCCGGGCCAGCTGTCGGTGATCGACGGGTCGAAGCCCGCGTCGATCAGGGTTCGGACCAGATGCTCACCGAAGGCCGGTGCGCCGGGGTGACCGGACGACCGGGCCGGTGAATACGCCCACTCCGACAGGTCCCGGGCGCGCGAGCGGGCCCGCCGGGCAACCTTCTCCGGGCTCTCGATCGGGGCGTCGACCAACTCCTGCCCGACATGGAGCAGCAGGCTGGGCTGATTGTCGCGATAAACCGCTTCGCGCTGGTCGTTGCCGATCACCACGACGAGGTCCGGGGCGGCGTCGTCGAGCAGTGAGGCCAAGGCCGCGAGGGAGTCCTGCCAGCTCTGCCACAGCGCGCGCCAGGTGGCCAGGTTCACCGCGCCGTTCACCCGGGTCGCCCGCTCGGTGACCAATTCCTGGTAGTGGCGGTGGATTCCGTGTTCATCGAAGAGTTCGTCGTTGAGCGGATCGGTCAGGGCGAAGCAATCCCAGTGCTCGGGCGGAATGGACAGCATCGGCCCGTGGGAGGCCCCGACAGCAGCGACGATCTCCGCCACAACATTCTCCATTCCGTAATGCGGACAGCATTCCATTTTTGCGTTAGGCTAGGCCACGGTTCGTCGAGGGGTCAAGGCAGCCCCGGGCCCGGATGACGGGAACGGACCACGTAATCCATGGAATCGGTATGCCACACAGCCGATTCCGCTGATCGAAATGAGGATGGCAGTTGGCTCGTCGGGTTATCACCGTTGCTGGCTTGAGTCACGGCACACAGCCCATACCCGTCGCCGTGGCCGGCGGTGGCCTGTTGGTCACCGGCGGAATCGGCGGCGTGGACCGGGAATCCGGCGACCGGCCGGCCGCGATCGAACAGGAGGTTGCCAACGTGTTCGCGAACGTGAGGGCGGTTCTCGAGGCCGCCGAGTGCACGGCGGCCGATGTGCTCCGGTTGACGTTCTTCGTGTCCGACCGATCGACCAGGGACCTCATCAACCGGGAGTGGCTGGCCATGTTCCCGGACGAGGCCGACCGGCCGGCTCGGCACACCCTGGTCACCGAACTGGCCGGACAGCGCGTCCAAGCGGAACTGATCGCCGTCGACGGTCGGAGCGCGCGATGATCATCGATGCGCACGCTCACCTCGTGGCTCCGGCGGAACTGTATGCCTACAAGGCCAATCTGCAGGCCAACCGGGGAGCCCATGGCCGCGGGGGCGCCGGCATCAGCGACGAGCAGCTGAGCGTCTCGGCC
Source organism: Mycolicibacterium sp. (assembly GCA_050250295.1). Classification (GTDB taxonomy): domain Bacteria; phylum Actinomycetota; class Actinomycetes; order Mycobacteriales; family Mycobacteriaceae; genus Mycobacterium. The sequence goes on along the minus strand of JBFWOX010000034.1, from coordinate 34,007 downwards.
GCACAGAACATCGCCCTGATGGACGGGGTCGGCACCGACGTGCAGCTGCTCTCACCGCGGCCGTACATGTTGATGCACTCCGAACAGCCCGCCAAGATCGTCCGCCACTGGGTGGAGGAGAACAACGACCTCATCGCCAGGACGGTCGCGATGCATCCGGACCGGTTCCGCGGCGTCGCCGGGCTGCCGCAGTCGCCGGAGGGCACATCGGCGGACTGGCTGGACGAACTGGAGCGGTGCGTCAGCGAGCACAACTTCGTCGGCGTACTGCTCAACCCGGACCCCGACGAGGGCGGCCCGCGGTCCAAGCCACTCGACGACGAGGAGTACTGGTACCCGCTCTACGAGCGCATGGTGGCGCTGGACGTGCCGGCGTTGATCCACTCGGCCGGTTGCCGCTCGGATCGCGAGAGCTACAGCGAACACTTCATCACCGAGGAGGTCATCGCCGTCATGGCGTTGACCAAATCCCGTGTATTCCTTGACTTCCCGGACTTGAAGATCATCGTCAGCCACGGTGGTGGCGCGGCCCCGTACCAGATCGGGCGGTGGCAGGCGGCTCGGCAGCACCCCCGGCTGGGCGCGAACGACAAACTGCGCGAGCCCTACGAGGACAGCCTGCGCCGGTTGTGGTTCGACACCGTCGTGCACGACCGGCACGCGCTCGAATTGCTGTTCAAGGTGGTCGGCACGGACCGCTGCGTGTTCGGCACCGAGCGTCCCGGCAGCGGTATGGCGCTCAATCCCGCCAACCAACGCGACTTCGATGACATCAAGCCCACCATCGAGGAGATCGACTGGCTCACCGAGGCGGATCGGCAGCGGATCTTCGAGGACAACGCCCGGCAGTTGTTCTCGGGCCTTCCCGAGCCCCGATGAACACGGTGGCCCTCTCGGCGGCGGGCACGCATGAGGCGCTCGGCCGGATCGGCGCGCTGCCACCGGAGATCCGCAGCCTGTCCGCCGGCGCGCGGGTGACCGCCCGGGCGTTCACGGTCACCTGCGGCGCCCGGGACAATCTGGCGCTGCACCACGCGATCGCGCAAGCGCAGCGCGGCACCGTCCTGGTCGCGCAGACCGGCGGGTGGTACGACGCCGGTTACTTCGGCGACATCATGGCCACCGCCGCGATCGCCCGCGGCATCGTCGGATTGGTCATCGACGGGTGTGTGCGCGACGCCGCGGACCTGGCCGGCACCTTCCCGGTGTGGGCGCGCGGCCTCAGCGTCAAGGGCACGACGAAAGACCCCAGACTGGCCTGCGCATTGCGCCCGCGGCTGCGGTTTCCCGGCGTCGACGTCGACGACGGGGATCTGATCGTCGCCGACGACGACGGCGTGGTCGCCGTGCCGGCCGGCCGGGCGTCGGAGGCCGCGGCGCTCGTGCAGGCGCGCGAGGACGAGGAGAGCGGGATCCGCCGCCGCATCGATGCCGGGGAGACGACGCTGGCCATCTATCGGCTGCCGGCGCTCAGGGAGGACACCCTGCCAGGTCAGCCTGCGCGGGGGCGTTAGATGCTTGTCCGGTGGACGACGACATCAGCAGCGACGATTCCGGTGCCGACACCGCCGCGGCGAAGCGCACCGGGCTGGTCAACTCGGTCCTGAGGGCCTGCGATGTGGTCGGATTCCTCGCCGACCACGGCCCCGACGTGCCACTGGCCCAGGTCGCCGACGGCACGGGTCTGACCCGACCGACCGCGCACCGGATCCTCAAGACGCTGGAACAGGCGGGCTGGGTGCGGACCACCGAGGGCCGCTACACACTGACGATGCGGGTCTTCGCCATCGGTTCACTGGCGTCTCGCGGCAACAGCCTGCAGGCCATCGCGCGGCCCCTGATGACGGCGTTGGCCGCCGACACCGCTTCCACGGCGTACCTGTACATCCCGCTGGACAACAAGGCCCTCTGCATCGACCGGGTCGAGCCGGCGCATCCCGTGCGCGTGCACCACGTCAACGTGGGCGACAGCCTGGACCTGAGCAGCGGGGCCGCGCCGCTGTTGCTCGCCGCGCTGCGGCCCGATCTCGCGTCGGCCGCCGGCCTGGACGGGGGATCGCGGGATCTCACGGCCGCGTTGGCCGCGGCGCGCAGCAACGGTTACGTCGTGCGCCACGACGATGTGTATCCGGGGATCACCGCGATCGCGGCGGCCGTCCGCGGCGCGGATGCGCACGTCGTCGCGACCATCGGGATCGCGGGCCTGAGCGAGACGCTCGCCGGGGCGGCCGAAGACACCGCTCGGGAGTCGGTGCTGCGGACCGCGGCGTCGATCTCGACAGCCCTCGGCTTCAACCGCTAGCCCGGCCGGCCGCCTGCGTCTTGGTGGTCTTGGTCGTCGTCTTCGCGGGCCTGGCCCTGGCGGATTTGGTCGCTGCGGCGGGCTTCGGTGGCGCAGTGGAGTCCCGCACCAGCAGTTCTCCGGGTATCACGATGCGCCGCGGGCGCCGGGGCACGGCGTGGTTGAGTCGCTCGACGAGCAGCACCGCCGCGGCGGTACCCATCTGTCCGAGCGGGAGCTTGAAACACGTCACCCGCGGTTGCACGCTGTCGAACCAGTCGGGGTCGAGGAAGCCGACCACGGACATCTGCTCCGGGACCGCGAGCCGTCGGTGATGCAGCGCCCGCATGACCCCGGCCGTGCCGCGGCTGGAGGCGGCGAAGATCGCTGTCACCTCCGGATGTCGTTGCAGGAGCTCCTCTGTGGCGTTCTCCGCGGCGTGCGAGGTGAACTCCACCGACGCGATGGGGCAGTGCCGCAGCGGTATCTTCGCCGCCTGCAACCCGCGCCGGAACCCGCGGATGCGCGCTTCCGAGGTGCTCAGTGTGGTCGGCCCGGTGATCAACGCGATGTGCTTGTGCCCCAGGCCGACGAGGTGCGTCACGACATCGGCCGCGCCGACCTCCTCGTCCCCGATGACGGAGTCGACGTCGTCGCGGCTGGACCGCCGGCAGAACTCGACGACCGGCAGGTCCGGGAACGTCTCACGCAGCGATGTGCTGCCTGACGGTGTGCACGGGACATGGAGTATCGCATCGACGCGGCGCTCGGCCATCGACTGCAGGATGTTGCGGTCGAGGTGGTCCTGGTTGTCGCTGCAGCCGATGATGAGGCGGTAACCCGATTCGGCCAACCGGTGTTGCACCACCTCCGCGCCGGCCATGAAGAACTCGTTCTGCAGATCGGGGACGATCAGGCCGACCGTGCGGCTGGACTTCGTGCGCATGGCTTGCGCCAGGACGTTGGGGCGGTAGCCGAGCTGTTCGGCGACGGCGATCACCCGGGCGCGCGTTTCAGGCCGGACTCGCGGATCGCCGTTGAGGGCTCGGGATACGGTTCCCAGCCCGACCCCAGACACTCGGGCTACCTCACGGATCGTCGTCATCCTCGGAAGCGTACTGAAGCCTGCCCCGGCGGCGACAACCCGTTGACAGTATGTCGGGCCGCCGCTAGGTTCCATGGAAACGTTTCCGCGAATGCCTGCCCACCGGATCCTGTGAGTCTCTTCCGCGATGCAGGCCAGTGATCCAGGAGCACCAACGTTGGCAGTTGACGGTATTGAACATCTCTCGGCCTCGACGGTCTCGGATGCGCTGGACCGGCTCGGCATTCCCGGCGCCATGTCCGGGCTGGCTCCGCTCGGGCCGTCGCAGCGGCTGCGCGGACGCGCGTACACGGTGCGGTACGTCCCGGCGGGCCGGGAGGCGGGAACGGTCGGCGACTACATCGACGACGTCCCCGCCGGCGGCGTCGTGGTCCTGGCGAATGACGGCCGCACGGACTGCACGGTCTGGGGCGACATCCTCACCGCGGTCGCGTCGCAGCGTGGCCTGGCCGGCACCGTGATCGACGGCGTGTGCCGCGATGTCAGCCGCGCCCTGAGCACCGGCTACCCGATCTACAGCCGCGGCAGGTTCATGCGCACGGGCAAGGACCGGGTGGAGGTCGCGAGCACCGGGGACACCGTGTCGGTCGGCGGCGTCCAGGTGAACAGCGGCGACCTGATCGTCGGCGACGACGACGGCGTCGTCGTGGTGCCGGCCCGGTACGAGGCCGAGGTACTCGCCGTGGCGACCACGATCGCCACGCGGGAAGCCGAGATCCTCGACGACGCCCTGACCACCGGCAGCCTCCGCGAGGCCAGGGAACGGCACGGATATCACCAGCTGCAGCGTCGCCAAGAGGCGAAATGAGCGGCGAGGCAGCGGCAGACATCAAGGTCGGCGAAGACGTCGAAGACGCAGTGTCGGGGCGTCCGCGCGGGCTTGGCGACCGCGGCCGATCCGTCGGCCCGCTGGAGATCACCGGCATCACGGCGACCCCCATCCGGGTCGCTCTGCCGAGGGAGTTCCGGGGCAGCCACTACCACATGACGCACCGCTCGACCATCATCGTGCAGGTGACGACCGCCGACGGACCGGTGGGGGAGGCCTACGTCGGCGACGAGGACCACACGCTGCTGGCCCTGCGACACATCGTCGAGGACGAGATCGCGCCGTCCCTCCTCGGTTCCGACGCGTTCTTGACCGAGCGGTGCTGGCGATCGGCCTATCCCGCGACCTTTGACATCCTGCGGGATCGCCGGCTCGGTCTGGTGGCGGTAGCCGGGGTGGACGCCGCGATATGGGATGCGGTCGGTAAGGCACTGAACATCCCGCTGTGGAAGCTGTGGGGCGGCAGCCGAAGTGCCGTGCCGATGATCGCCATCGGCGGGTATTACGGAGAACCGCTCGGCTCCATCGCCGAGGAGATCGCCGCGTACCGCGAACTCGGCCTGGCCGGCATGAAGTTCAAGATCGGCGGCGCTTCCCCCGACGTCGACGTGAACCGGGTGGCCGCGGCCCGCGACGCGGCAGGACCGGACTGGATCCTGGCCGTCGACGCGAACCAGGGTTACACCCGGGACCACGCGATCGAGGTCAGCCGACGGCTCGAGGAACTCGACATCCGTTGGTTCGAGGAACCGGTGCGCTGGACCAACGACCATGCCTCGATGCGCGATATCCGCTTCCGTGGTCGCATTCCGGTGTGCGCCGGGCAGAGCGAGTTCTCGCCCGCGGGTTGCCGCGACATGATGGAGATGGGTGCCATCGACGTCTGCAACTTCGACTCATCGTGGTCGGGTGGGCCCACGGTGTGGCGCCGGGTGGCGGCCATCGCCGAGTCCTACGATGTCCAGATGGCTCACCACGAGGAGCCGCAGATCGCCAGCCACCTGATCGGCGCGGCGGCCAACGGGACCTACGCCGAGTGTTTCCATCCGGACCGGGATCCGTTCTGGTGGAACCTCATCGCCAATCGCCCACCGCTGCAGGACGGCATGCTGACGCTGCCCGACGGCCCGGGTCTGGGGTGGGAACTGGACTGGGACTACATCCAACGACATCGGGTCGCCGAATGACGGCGACGACGGTGCGGGAGAGGAAGTGGCCGTGCGCCTAGGCGTTCTGGTGGTACCGTCGCCGCACACCCCGGATCTCGTGTCTCGCGCTGAGGCACTGGGATTCGACTCGGCGTGGTTCATCGACTCTCCCATGATGTTCGGCGACGTCTACGTCTCGATGGGGCTGGCGGCCGCCCGGACATCGACGATCACCCTGGCCACCGGTGTGACCAACCCCGTGCTGCGGCTGGCACCCGTGACGGCGTCGTCGCTCGCGTCGCTCAACGCGGTGGCGCCAGGCCGGATCGTCATGGGCATCGGCACCGGCTACACCGCGACTGGCGCGCTGGATCTGCCCGTCGCCAAGCATGCGATGCTGCGCCGCTACGTCACCGAGGTCAAGGGTCTCCTCTCCGGGGACGCGGTGGACGTGGAGTATCCCGACGGGAAGACACGGGTGGCCGGCTTCGTCTCCAAAGGGCATGCGGGAGTGAACCTCACCGACCCTGTCACCGTGTGCGTCGCCGCTGCGGGACCGAAGCTGCTGCACGCCGCGGCCAGGTATGCCGACATGATCCTGCTGGGCGGGATATCGGACCCGGGCGTGGTGCGGGCGGCGATCGACATCGTCCGTGCCAGCAGGGACGAGGCCGGTCTGGACCCCGACGGCGTCCGCGTCGCCGCCACGCCGTCGGCATACCTCACCGACCGGGACGTCGACTTCGACGACCCCGCCGACCTCGACGAGCTGCGCGACCTACTGGGTGCCAAAAGCCTCTCTCCCGCAGGAAACTTCAGCCGACTCACCGAGCAGTCGCCAAGTGTCTCCGATGACATCCGCCGCGACTTCGTCGCGGCGCGCGGGGCATACGGACTCGACACGGTGACCGACGGAGATCCCGCGACACGACACATCCGCCGCTACCGCGGATACATGCAGAGCCTCAACGAGCAGCAGCGCGAACTGGTGACCCCCGCCGTGCTGCGCGGGACCACGGTCTGCGGATCGGCACGACAGTGCATCGAGCAGATCGAGGCGCTCCACGATGCGGGGCTCGACGAGGTGGTGTTGTCCCCCTTGACCCAGCACGCCGCCACCGTCATCGAAGAGTTCGGCACCCACGTCATCGGCAACTGAAAAGCGTTGCCACACACTATGTGACCAATAGTCGGGTAGCGCTGCCGACCACCGATCGGTGATCGGCAGCACCGCCATGCCCTGGGCACCGACCCCCGGGCGAGCTGGCCGCCGGCGATCGGGGAAACGTCGGAAAACAGTGAAAATACGATCGCCGAAACCTGATGTCACTGTGAGACATGGATGTTATCGTGATGTCGCTTCGCGACAACAGTAGTCGACACCAGGGCTGCGCCCTCGCTCGGCGCCGTGGAGCATTCGCACTATCGACAACCGAAACACCCGGAGGCTGACCTCAATTGAGGTGACCGCAAAGGAAGTGACCATTTGCTGACAGTCGACGACAGCGACGTGGGGCGAAGCGCGGTCAACGCCACCTCACCCGCGCTGTCCTATCTGGGCCGGCCGCTCGGCGCGGTCGGCGGGTTCTTCGCCTTCGCGCTGGACGCCCTCGTCGCGATCTTCCATCGGCCGTTCGCGTTCCGCGAGTTCATCGTCCAGTCCTGGTTCGTCGCGCGGGTGTCGTTCATCCCCACCGTGTTGCTCGCCATCCCGTTCACCGTCCTCGGGGTGTTCACCTTCAACATCGTTCTCGTCGACTTCGGTGCGGCGGACTTCTCGGGTGCCCTCGCGGCCGTCGGCGCCGTGACCCAGATCGGGCCCCTGGTCACGGTTCTGGTCATCGCCGGTGCCGGGGCGACCGCCATGTGTGCGGACCTGGGTGCGCGGACCATCCGTGAGGAGCTCGACGCCCTGAAGGTCATGGGGATCAATCCGCTGCAGACCCTTGTCGTGCCGCGGGTGCTCGCCGCGACAATGGTCTCGGTACTGCTCTTCTCCGTCGTCGTCGTCGTCGGTCTCAGCGGCGGGTTCGTGTTCTCGGTGTTCATCCAGCACGTCAACCCCGGTTCGTTCGTCGCGGCGTTCACGTTCGTGACCGACCTGACCGACGTGTTCATCTCGTTGCTCAAGGCGGCCCTGTTCGGGCTGAGCGCGGGGCTCATCGCGTGTTTCAAGGGCACCACCGTCGCCGGTGGTCCGGCGGGGGTCGGCAACGCGGTCAACGAGACCGTGATCTACACGTTCATCGTGCTGTTCGCCATCAACATCATCGTGACCGCCGCGGGCATCCGGTTATGACCAGCGCGCCCGCGGTACTGCGCCCACGGCTGCGCCGCTTTCTCGCCACCTGCCGCGACGGGTGGAACACCGTCGGGGTCCAGACCGAATTCTACGGCCGCACACTGGCTTCCACCGGGACGGCGATCGCCCGCTATCGCGCCCAGATCCTCATCCTGATCGCACAGATGGGGCTCGGTGTGGGGGCGTTGGCGGTCGTCGGCGGCACCGTCGTCATCCTCGGCTTCCTGACGTTGACCACCGGCGCGCTGGTGGCCGTGCAGGGATACAACTCGTTCGCTCAGGTCGGAGTCGAAGCGCTCACCGGCTTCGCGTCCGCCTACTTCAACGTCCGCCTCATCGCACCGCTGACCGCCGGCGTCGGTCTGGCCGCCACGATCGGTGCCGGGGCGACGGCCCAACTGGGTGCGATGCGGATCAACGAGGAGATCGACGCATTGGAAGTGATGGGTATCAGGCCGATCGCCTATCTCGCGTCGAGCCGCCTGATCGCCGGCCTGGTGGTGGTGGTCCCGCTGTACTGCGTCGCGGTCATCATGTCGTTCGTCGCGGCGCGCGCCGGAACCACCCTGGGCTACGGGCAATCGACCGGTGTCTACGACCACTACTTCCAGACGTTCCTCAATCCGTCCGACCTCATCTGGTCCTTCCTGCTGGCCGTCAGCATGGCCCTCGTCATCATGCTGGTGCACTGCTACTACGGGTTCAACGCGACGGGCGGACCCGCCGGGGTGGGCGAGGCCGTGGGCCGTGCGGTGCGCGCCTCCCTGGTCAGTTCCATCGCGGTGGTCCTGTGCGTCTCCCTGGCGGTCTACGGCCAGTCCGGCAACTTCAACCTGGCGGGCTGACACGTGCACAACCGACCCGGCGAACACCGCATCCACCCTGGCTGGTGGACTCTCATCCTCGCAGTGGCGATCTCACTGTTCTTGTTCATCACCGCGACGCTGTTCCTCGGCACCTTCAAGTCCTACATCCCGGTCACCGTGATCTCCGACCGCTCGGGTCTGGTGATGGAATCGGGGGCCAAGGTGAAACTGCGGGGACTGCAGGTCGGGCGGGTGTCCGGAGTGTCCGGCGGCCGCGACCCGGTGCAACTGCAACTGCAACTCGACCCCGACCAGATCCGGTACATCCCGGCGAATGTCACCGCACAGATCCGGGCGACCACCGTGTTCGGTGCGAAGTTCGTCGACCTGGTGTACCCGGACGCCCCGGCGGGTGGGACGCTGTCGGCGGGATCGACGATCCCCTCGACCAACGTCAGCACCGAGGTCAACACTCTTTTCGAGAACGTCGTCGGTGTGCTCGAGAAGGTCGACCCCGCAAAGCTCAACGCGATACTGACCGCCGTCGCCGACGGGGTACGCGGCCGCGGTGAGGCGATGGGGCAGGCGATCACCGACTCTTCCGAGATCACCGTGGCGCTCAACAACCGGTCGACGGCGCTCGGCGACAACTGGCGGGCGATCAAGGGCGCCGGCGACACCTATGAGCGAGTCGTCGACGATCTGGTGAACATCCTCGACGCCGCATCCGTCACGAGCACCACGGTCGTCGGGCAACAGGACGCACTGGATGCGCTGCTGCTCAACGTCATCGGATTGGCCCACGCCGGAACCGAACTCCTCGCCACCAACGGCCGACCGATCGTCGACGCCGTCGGCGCTGTGCAGCCGACCACCGCACTGCTGCTCGAGTACCAGCCGTCGTACACCTGCACGCTGGAGGGCGCGAAATGGGCCCTCGACCACGGCGGCCTGCACGGCGGTGGTGGCAACGGCAAGAGCACACTGCTGGACCTCGGCTTCACCTGGACGACCGACCAATACCGCTATCCGGAGAACCTCCCGATCACCGCCGCGAAGGGCGGACCGGGCGGTAGACCGGGGTGCGGTTCGCTGCCCGACGTCGCGAAGAACTTCCCGGTTCCCTACCTGGTCACCAACACCGGCTTCGGTACCGGCCTCGATATGCGGCCCAATCCCGGTCTGCCGCATCCCTGGTGGGTCAACTTCTTCCCGGTGACGCGCGCCGTTCCCGAGCCGCCGAGCCTGCGGGGGATGGGGCCGCCGGCCATCGGACCCGTCCCGTATCCGGGTGCACCGCCGTATGGGGCACCGCTGTACGGGCCCGACGGCACACCGCTGTACCCACCCCCGCCGGGCGCGCCACCGCCCCCGCCGCCGCCACCCCCACCGGCACCCGCCCCGAACGAACCCTCGATAGGAACGCCGTGAGCAACAGCACCCGAGGCGCCGCGGTCCGACTGACCGTGTTCGTCATCACCTGCCTGTGCACGACGTTCGCGGTGCTCGCCGTCTTCGGACAGTTCAGGTTCGGCGACGGTGCCGGCTATCGCGCCGTGTTCCGGGACGTCACCGGCCTGAAGCCGGGGGACTTCGTGCGCATCGCCGGTGTCGAAGTGGGCAAGGTGGGCACGATGACCTACCAGGCCGACAGCACGGTGCTCGTCGAGTTCTCGGCGCAGACGAATGTCCCGTTGACGGAGGGCACGCGCGCCCTGGTCCGCTACCAGGATGTCGTCGGCGACCGGTACCTGGAGCTCGCCGAGGGCCCCGGGAGCCCGCGCCAGATGCAGCCAGGGGCGACCATCCCGTTGGCGCGGACCGCCCCGGCGCTGGACCTGGACGCCCTCCTCGGCGGGTTCCAGCCGCTGTTCCGCGCGATGGACCCTGAACAGGTCAATGCCCTTAGCGGACAACTGATCCGGGTGCTGCAGGGGCAGGGTAACGCCATCGGTTCGTTCCTGAGTCAGACAGCCACGCTGACCAGCACCCTGGCCGACCGCGACGCACTGATCGGGCAGGTGATCGACAACCTCAACGCCGTGATCGGCACCTTCGGCGACCAGAGCGACCAGATCGACAGCGCCATCGATTCCCTGGCCCAAGTCGTCACCGCGCTGGAGGGCCAGAAGGTCGATGTCACCAACGCCGTCGGCTACGGCAACGCGGCCGCCGCGTCCATCGCCGACCTGCTCCAGCAGGCGCGGCCACCGGTGCAGAACACCATTCATCACACCGAGCGGGTCGGTGACATCGTCCTCGCCGATCACGAGTACATGGAGAACCTGATCGACACGCTGCCAGACGCCTACCGCGCCCTGTCGCGTCAGGGAGTCTACGGCGACTACTTCAGCTTCTACCTGTGCGACATCATGTTCAAGCTCAACGGCAAAGGCGGCCAACCGGTGTACGTCAAAGTGGTTTCCCAAGTCAGCGGGCGGTGCACACCGAAGTGAAGTCATTCTCCGAGCGCAACCCGATCGTGATCGGCGCGGTGGGCGTCATCGTCTCCGCCGCGGTCACGCTCGTCGCGGTGCGGCCCCCGCAACTGGGATGGGTCGTCTCCCAACACGATGGCAGCGCGTACTTCGCCGAGGCCGGTGGTCTGATGGTGGGTGCACCGGTGCAGGCGTCGGGCCTCGACGTGGGCAGGGTCACCGGGATCACCCTGGACGGATCGCGGGTGCGGGTCGACTTCGCGGTCGATTCCACTGTGCGTCTGGGTGATACGACCGAAGCGGCCATCAAGACCAAGAGCCTGTTGGGTGCGAAGGTGCTATCCCTCACCCCCCGCGGTGCGGGAATCCTCGACGGCCCCATCCCCGTCGACCGCACCACATCGCCCTATCAACTGCCCGACGTGCTCGGCGAGTTGGCCCGAACGGTGAACAACCTCGACACGGCACAGCTGTCCGGTTCGTTGGCGACGCTGTCCGAAACCTTCAGCGGGACGCCGCCGGCATTGCGGGAGGCTATCACCGGGGCCGCACGCTTCGCCGAAACCATCGACCGGCGCGATGCACAGCTGCGGAATCTGCTCGCCAACGCCAGCAAGGTGACCGGTGTCCTGGCCGAGCGCAGCCAACAGATCGCCAGGCTCATCTCGGTGTCGGACAGCCTGCTGGCCGAATTGCGCACGCAGAGTCAGTCACTGGATCGCTTGTCGCTCAACATCTCGGCAGCGTCGCGGCAACTGTCCGGGTTCGTCGCCGACAACCGCGACCAGATGCAGCCCGCGCTGGACAAGCTCAACGGCGTCCTGACGATCGTCGACGATCGCAAGGCCCGCGTCCAGGAATCTCTCGCGCTGCTGCACCAATGGACCCTGTCGCTGGGCGAGGCGGTCTCCTCGGGACCGTTCTTCAAGACCTACATCGCCAACCTGGTGCCCGGACATTTCATGCAGCCGTTCGTCGAGGCCGCGTTCTCCGACCTCGGTCTGGACCCGAACGTGCTGCTGCCCTCCGAGCTGGACGATCCCCAGGTCGGTCAGCGCGCGACCCCGGCGCTACCCGTACCGTTCCCGCGGACCGGGCAGGGGGGCGAACCACGCCTGACTCTGCCGGATGCGATCACCGGCAACCCCGGCGATCCCCGGTACCCCTACCGTGAGCCGCCGCCCGCGCCACCGCCCGGCGGCCCGCCGCCCGGCCCTCCGGCACCGGCGCCCCCGGAGATCGTCTCCACCCCAACACCATTCCCCAGTCCGGTCTTCGTTCCCGCGCCCAATGAGGCACCGCCACTGGAGACCGCCGCGTCCGCACCCACCCAGGGAGAACGATGATGCCGCCTCCTTCGCGGTCGCGCCTTCGGGCGATAGCGGCCACCGGGATGGTCACCGTCCTGCTCATCGCCGCCGTCCTCGTCGTCCGCGGCGTACGCGAGGGCAACCGCATCGAGCTGACCGGCTACTTCGACAACAGCAATGGGCTGTTCGTCGGCGACGACGTCCGCATACTCGGCGTCAACGTCGGCAAGATCACCCGGATCGAACCCCAGCCCGATCAGGTGAAGATCGACTTCTGGGTGCACGAGCGCTATCCGGTGCCCGCCGACGCCGCCGCCGCGATCATCTCGCCGGCCGTCGTCAGCGCCAGGGCGATCCAGCTGACGCCCGCGTACACCGGCGGGCCCGCGATGGCCAGCGGCACCGTGATCCCCCGCGACCACACGGTGGTACCCGTGGAGTGGGACGACTTCCGCGAGCAGCTGCAGACACTGTCGGACACCCTGCAGCCCACCGAACCCGGCGGCACCAGTACGCTCGGTGCCCTCGTCAGCACCACCGCCGACAACCTGCGCGGACAGGGCGGCTCCATCCGGGACGCGCTGATCAAGCTCAGCACCACCTTCTCCACGTTGGGTGATCACAGCAACGACATCTCCACCACCGTGAAGAATCTCGCGGTCCTCGTCTCGGCATTGCGCGGAAGCACCGACCTGATGCGGGAGCTGAACGTGAACCTCGCCGCGGTGACCGCGCTCCTGGTGGACGATCCGACCGAAGTCAGCACCGCCGTCGCCGATGTGCGCGTCGCCATCGCCGATGTGAAGGACTTCGCAACTCAGCACCGGGAGGGGTTGGGCACGATGAACGACAAGCTCGCGTCCATCACCACCGCGCTGGCCGAGTCGATTCCCGACATCAAGGAGTCCCTGCATGTCGTACCCAATTCGTTGCAGAACCTCGCCAACGCCTACGCGCCCGCTCAGGGTTCCCTCGTCACGGAGTTGGCGTTCCCCTTCTTCCAGAATCCGATCGCGTTCATCTGCGGGGCGGTACAAGCGGCGTCCCGTCTGGGTGCCGAGCACGCATCGAAGCTGTGCGTGCAGTACCTGGCGCCGATCGTGAAGAACCGGCAGTTCAACTTCCCGCCCATCGGCATGTCCCTTCCGGTCGCCGCGGCCACGGCGCGGCCGAACGAACTGACCTACAGCGAGAACTGGATGCGGCCGGACCACAACCCCGCTGCGGCGGCACCGGCCCCGGTGTCGGTCCCACCACCGCCGGCCGCTCCCGCCGGCCCGAGCGCCCTCGGCGGTGACGCGCTGCCCGCCGAAGCGCCGGTGGCCACCGACCCGGCACTGGGCCTGCCCGGTCTGATGGTCCCAGCGGGGACGCCATGAGTGGGCGCATCCGACGCCGGCTGGCCACGCTCTGTGTGCTGAGTACCCTTGTCACCGCCGGATGCGAGTGGCGCGGCATCAACGCGCTGCCATTGCCGGGAACCGCGGGCAATGGTGCCGACGCCCTGGTCGTACGGGCGCAGCTGCCCGACGTCACCAACCTCACCGAGAACTCACGCGTGCGCGTCGGCGATGTGACGGTGGGCAGCATCAGCCGGATCGAGCAACAAGGGTGGCATGCGCTGGTGACCATGCGCTTGGACGCCGACGTCGAGCTCCCCGCGAATGCGACTGCCACCGTGGGTCAGACCAGTCTGCTCGGTTCGCTGCACGTCGAGCTGGGCCCACCGAAGAACGAGCCTCCGCGTGGCCGGCTCGGGAACGGCTCGCTGATCGAACTCGCCTCCGCGGGCGCCTATCCCACCACCGAGCAGACACTCGCCGCGTTCTCGATGCTGCTGAACAACGGCGGGCTCGGCGAGGTCCAGGACATCACCCGCGCCTTCAGCGTCGCCCTGGCCGGCCGCGAAGACGACGCGCGGAACCTCATCGATCAACTGAACCTGTTCATCTCGAACCTCAACGGCCAGACCGATGACATCATCGCCGCGACCGAGAGCGTCAACCGCCTCGCCGGCGGCGTGGCGCGGCACCGGCAGAAGGTCGACCACGCGCTGGAGACGATCCCGGCCGCATTGGCGGTGCTGCGAGAGCGGCGGGAGAACCTGACCGAGATGCTGGACCAGGTGGGCACCTTCAGCGCGCTGGCCGCCGACACCACCGAGAAGTCCAAGGAGAACGTGGTCAAGATCGTCCAGGAGATCGGGCCGGTGCTCGACTCTCTCGCCAACGCCGGGCCGAGTCTGACGCGCTCGCTGGAACTCTTCACCACCTACCCGTGGCCGCAGTCACAGCTCCACAACTGGTCGCGCGGGGACTACGGAAATGCCAGCGCCATCTTCGATTTCACACTGAGTCGGCTCGACGCCGGGCTGCTCACCGGCACGCGATGGGAGGGCACGCTCACCGAGTTGGAGCTGCAATGGGGCCGCACCATCGGTCAGCTGCCCAGCCCCTACACCGGGGGGAACCCGCTGATCGCCCCCTACCGTTTCGATGCGGAGCGCTGATGTACCTACCGAGACGCGTCAAGTTCCAGCTCGCGGCGTTCACCGCGGTGACCGTCGTGGCAGCCGCGGTGATGGCCTTCGGCTACGGCCAGTTCCCGCAGCAGTACCTCGGCATGGGGCGCTACTCGGTGGTGGTGCAGCTGCCGGTGGCCGCCGGTCTGTACGAGCGGGCCAACGTCACCTACCGCGGGGTGGAAGTCGGTGAGGTCACCGGTGTCGGTCTCACCGACTCGGGTGTGACAGCCACCCTCTCGCTGAGGTCCGACATCCCGATCCCCGCCGATCTGACCGCCGAGGTGCACAGCGTCAGCGCGATCGGGGAGCAGTACGTCGCGCTGCTGCCGCACCAGCCCGATGGCGCCGTTCTCGCCGACGGTGACGTGATACCCGCCGACCGGACCACGGTCCCGCCGGACATCAACACGTTGCTCGACGCCACCAATCGCGGACTGGAAGCCATTCCCGGGGACGACCTGCGCACCGCCATCGACGAAGCGTCGACGGGGCTGGCCGGCCTCGGCCCCGAACTCGGCAGGCTGATCAACGGTTCGACGCGGCTGGCCTCGGACAGCCGGGCGAACCTCGACTCGTTGACCACCTTGATCGACGAGTCCCCGACGGTGCTCGACTCGCAGACCGACACCGCGGCGTCGATCACCCTGTGGGCGGCCCAGATCGCCGACTTCACCGCGCAACTGCGCGACGCTGATCCGGCGTTGGCGGGTGTGATGACCGACACGGGGCCGGCGGCGCAAGAGGCCACCGAGCTCATCGACCGGCTCGCACCCACCCTGCCGGTACTGCTGGCGAACCTCACCAGCCTCGGCCGGGTGGCGATCGCCTATCGGGCCGGCCTGGAACAGATCCTGGTGTTGTTCCCCGCAGGTATCGCCTCCGGGCAGGCCACCTTCCTGCCGAACCGGTGGGACGTCGGTCCGGCGCGGGGCGCGACGTACATGAGCATGAACCTCAACACCAACCTGCCGCCGCCGTGCCAGACGGGATACCTGCCGGCCGCACAGCGCCGGGTGCCCGCCGAGGTGGACTCCCCGGCCCGGTCAGAGGGCAAGTTGTACTGCCGGGTTCCGCAGGATTCGCCGTTCAATGTTCGTGGGGCCCGCAACATTCCATGCCAGACCAAGCCCGGCAAGCGCGCCCCGACGGCGGCGATGTGTGAGAGCGACGAGGTGTACGTGCCGCTCAACGACGGTTACAACTGGAAAGGCGACCCCAACGCCACGCTGTCCGGTCAGGACATCCCGCAGATGCCACCCCAGGCCGGGGCTGGTCCCGAGCCCGCAGCACCTGCACCCGCGGCACCGATCGCCGCCGTTCCGTACGATCCTGCCACCGGCAGCTTCGTCGGACCCGACGGGAAGGTGTACACCCAGGCCGACCTCGCCCGGGACCATCCGCAGGAGAGGACGTGGCAGTCGATGCTGACGCCGCCGGGCAGCTGAGCCTCAGCGGCTCTGCATGGCCGTGGCCCGCCGCCGCGACGGGGACGCTGAACCGCTCTTCCTCGGCCGCGCCGACGGAGCTCTGCCGCGCGGGGCGGTTGCGTCGGCGGGCACGATGGTGGCGAGGCGGGACGTCACCTTCGTGATGGCGGCCGTCAGGTCGGCATCGTCGCCACCCTCTAGCCACAGCCGGTAGGCGATGCGGAACACCTGCACTCCCACGTGGGCCGCGAGCTCCGCGAGTTCCGGCTCGACGCCGTGCCGCTGCAGTGCGGTGCTGAACTCCTCGGCCATCTGGTGCTGTTTGATCAACTCGCGCTCCTGCAGATACGGCGTCGAGGCGATCATCGCTTCTCGTCGGCGCAGGGACTCCCGCGATCCCAGACCTTCCCAGTCGTACTCCGCCAAGGTGCGCGTCACTGTGTGCAGCGGTTCAGCGACGTCGGTGGCCTCGTGCATCTGGCGGACGAGCACCCCCCGGAACACGTCCTCGTCGGCGAACAGGACCTCCTGTTTGTCGGAGAAATACCGGAAGAAGGTCCGGGTCGTCACGCGCGCACGCTTGGCGATCTGCACGGCCGTGGTGTCCTCGAACCCCTGCTCCTCGAACAACTCCATGGCGGCCTGCTGCAGCCGTTCCCTGCTTCCCTGCTCCCACCGAGGCATAGCGCGACGATACCGCGATGACGACACGACGTGACAGCGGTGGGTGTCGCGGTGGGTGTCGTGGAGATCACCGCGCCGTGGCAATCGGGTGATGTCATGCCGTGACATCGGTGCTATGGTGGTGATGTCACGGCGCGACAACGGCGTCGGGTGAGGAGAGATGAGATGTTCGATGGCCAAGAGTGACCACCCCGCGAAAGTCCTGCTGGGCCGGGCGGGCGATTCACCGGCGTACTGGTATCGCGGTGTGCTCTGGGACGTCCTGATGTCGGCGGACGAAACCCTCGGTGAGTTCACGTTTCTCGAGCAGATCATTCCCGCGGGGGCCGGCCCGCCAGCGCACATCCACGAGCGTCAGGCGGAGGGCTTCTATCTCCTCTCCGGGGAAGTCGAGTTCGTCGTCGGCCCCGACGACGAGGTGGTGCGGGCCGAGCCGGGATCTGCGGTGTGGGTGCCCAAGTCGACCCGGCACGCGTTCCGCGTCGTATCGGAGGAGGACGCCCGGGTGCTGAACTTCTACACCCCAGGCGGTTTCGACGACCACCTGCCCTACTACGGTGTCGAGGCGACCGCGCAGACCCTTCCCCCGGCGGATCTCGGGGTGTCGGTACTGGACCGTGAACGCCAGGGCACCTCACAGGAGAGGCGAGATGCCTACCTGCAACGTCTGGCCGACATCGCCGAGGGCACCTGGGATTTCTCGATGCCCGACCCGAATCTGCCGTAGCGGCGCCAGGAGGGCACCGTGAAGTACCGAAACCGGTGGCACTAGAAGAAAACTGAAGGTAGGCGACGACGATGAAGCGCATCCAGTACCACCAGTACGGCGGGCCCGAGGTGATGCGGTACGAGGACTTCGCACCGCCGCGACCCGGCGAGGGGGAGGTGTCGGTCAGGGTCCGGGCGGCAGCGGCCAACCCCTATGACTGGAAGGTCCGCAACGGGGAGATGAAGTTCATGAGCGGCCGCTCGTTCCCGCGGGGGTTCGGCTTCGACTTCGCCGGTGTCGTCGAGGCGGTCGGGCCGGGCGTCACCCGCCTCAGCGTGGGTGACGAGGTCCTGGGCGTGGCTCCGATCAAGAGCAGCGGCGCGTTCGCCGAGATGGTCGTCGTGGTCGAGAAGGGAGTCGCCAGGAAGCCACCCGGGCTCTCCTTCGAGGAGGCCGCCGCGATCCCGACCGTCGGCGGTGCCGCGCTGCAGGGCTTGGTGACGAAGGGGAAACTGCAAGCGGGACAATCGGTCTTCGTGCACGGCTGTCTGGGTGGGGTCGGCCGGGCGGCCGTGCAGATCGCGATGGCGCGCGGCGCGGCGGTAGTGGGCGGCAGCTGTCGCACCAGCGGTATGCCAGAAGCCCGCGAGCTGGGCGTCGCTCCGGTCGTCGAGTTCGATGCCATCCCACCGACATTGGCGAAGGCGTTCGACATCGTCTACGACACCGTCGGCACCCTGGCACCCGCAACGGCGCGCAGGCTGCTGAAGCCCGGCGGCCACATCATCGACATCGTGCCGTCGGCCACGAAGTTCATCCGGAGTGCGCTGCCGGGTCCCTATCAGGTACTGATCACCCAGCACAACGCCGACGACCTCGAAGAGCTGGCACGGATGTGCGCCGAAGGAAAACTGCGGTTGCCGATCGCGCGGACGGTGCCGCTCGAGGACGCGATCCCGGCGCTGACGGAGCTCGAGCGCAACAACACCCCCAGGGGCGGCAAGCTGATCATCACGGCGGGCTGACCGGCCGTCAGTCCCCGCAGCTGTCGTAGAAGCGGGCGACGTCCATCTCGATGTCTGAATCCGCGGTGATCGGGCTGCCCGCCGCGGGAGTCTGGCCGCACACCTTCCAGTGCGGCCAGCTCAGCTGCTTCTGTGTGAAGCCGTCGATGTTGTGGGTGTGCACGGTGAACTGCGTGGTCGACGACAGCGCGGCCACCGCGTCCTCGGCCTCCTGCAGGGTCATGCCGGTCACCGACGGCATCTTGTAGGCCTGCACGGCACCCGCCGGGGGGGCGAGGCCGAGCGCGGCGGGCAGCAGCACGGCTGCCCCGAGGATGGAGACCGCGGTTCTGTTCACTGGGCGCCCTTCGTCCGGCGGTTCGAGATGTCGGTCCAGGCTGGCGGCGCTTTCCTGTGGGTACCAGCGGCTCGGACTGTGAATTCGCTGCGTCTGCGCGGGGTCGCGGTCCTACGCTTCGACTGTGCGTCTGTCGTGGCCGCTGTCGGGCCGTGGGCAACAGGTCGGCGCCATCGAGGCCGCCCTGGCGGCGCCGGACGTCGCCGGCATCGTCGTGCACGGCCCCGCCGGCGTCGGCAAGAGCCGGACCGTCCGCGACACCCTGGCCGCCGAGCGGGCCAGGGGCCGGGTCTGCCACTGGACCGTCTGCAGCCCGTCGGCGCAGGGCCTGCCGCTGGGCGCCTTCGCCGCGTGGGCGCCGCCCGGCGATGCGAATCCCCTGGGCCTGTTGCGCGGGGTGATCGACGCGCTGACCGCCGGCGACGACGCGATCCTCGGTGTCGATGACGCGCACCTGCTCGACGACCTGTCGGCGTTCGTCGTTCACCAGATCGCGCAGCGCGGCCTGGCGCACGTGGTCCTGACCGTGCGCGACGGCGAGCCGCTGCCGGCGGCGGTCCGCGACATCACCAAGGCGGGCCGGTTCGACCGTCTCGACCTGGAGCCGCTGTCGCCCGCCGAGACCACCGCTCTGCTCTCGGCGACCCTGCGCGGCGTGATAGACCCCGACGCGGCCAGGCGGCTGTGGGCGTTGACCCGTGGCAACCCGCTCTACCTGCGCACCATCGTCGAACAGGAGGTCGCCGACGGCCGCCTGGACGATCGCCATGGCTGTTGGCAGTGGACCGGTGACCCGGCCATGCCGCCGAGCCTGGTCGAGCTGATCGAAGCCCGCTTCGGGCAGCTGGGCGCCGGGGTCGACGACGTGGTCGACGCGCTGGCGGTCGGCGAACCGATCGGCCTGCCGATGTTGCAGCGGATCACCGATCCCGCCGCCGTCGAGGAGGCCGAAACCCGCGGGCTCATCACCGTCGAACCGTCCGGCAGCGAGGTCCGGCTGGCGCATCCGCTCTACGGCGAGGTGCGGCGACGGCGCGCGCCGGCGACCAAGCTGCGCCGCCTGCGCGGACTGGTGGCCACCGAGCTGGCCGGATCCGGCGACGACGACCTGCAGCTCGTCGTGCGCCGCGCCGCGCTGAGCTTGGACTCCGACCTCGCCGCGGACGCCGGCCTGCTGGTGCGGGCCGCCCGCGGTGCGTTGTGGCTGGCCGACCTGCCCCTGGCCGAGCGGCTGGCCGCGGCCGCGGTCCGCAGCGGCGCCGGTCCGGAGGCCAATTTCCTGCGTTCCCATGCCCTTTCGTGGTTCGGCCGCGGTCAGGAAGCCGATGCGGTGCTCGTTGCCCTGCCTGCCGCCGACCTCGGTGACGACGACCGGGGCAGGCTCGCGTTCCTGCGCGCCAGCAACCTGCTGTGGGCGCTCGGTGATGCCGCGGCCGCGAAGGCGTCCATCGATGCCGCGGCCGGCGACTGCTCACCGCGCACCCGCACCTACCTCGACGCGTTCCGCACCGTGTACTGGTTCGCGATGGATGAGCCGCAGCAGACCGCCGCAGCCGGTGCCGCCCTGGTACTGGCGGAGTTACCCGCCGTGGTCGGCGCCGAGGTCGCCTGGGTGCTGACCGCCGTCGCCGCGGATGCCGGCCGGACCGCCGAGGCCGTCACCGTCGCCGAGACCGGCTACGCGGCGACCGCCCGCGCGCTGGACAACCCGCACATGCGGTTCAACATCGCCGACGCGCACATCACCGCGCTGCTGCTGGCCGGCCGGATCGGCGACGCGGTCGAGGTCGCCGAGCACGCCCGCCAGCAAGCCGCCGATCTGCCCGGGGCCGCGCAAGCTCTCGGCGCCGCCGTCACCGGCCGGGCCGCGCTGGGCGCCGGGCAGCTCGGAACTGCCTGTGAGCTACTCGAACTGGCCGCCGAGAGCCTGTCCTCGGCGTACGCCGACAGCTTCGGCTACCGCTATCAGGTGCCGCGCATCACCGCGTTGGCGATGCGCGGTGCCACCGGGCAGGCCGCGTCCCTGCTCGCCGGGCTCGACCGGGTGCACCGCCGGTTCCGGGCGCTGGACTACGAGCTCGGCCTGGCCCGGGCCTGGCTGGCGGCGAACCAAGGGGTGGTCAGCGAAGCGATCGCGGTTCTCCTGGGCGCAGCCCACCGAGCGGCAACCCACGGGCAAGTCGCGGTCGAGGTGCACTGCCTGCAGATTGCCGCGCAGTTCGGCGACCGCACCGGGGCGGCGCGGCTGGGAGAGCTCGCCGCGACGGTGTCGGGGGAGCGGGTCGGGGTGGCCCACCGGTTCGCCGAGGCACTGCACTGTCACGACGGCGATGAATTATCCCGCTGCTCGGAGGAATTCGAACAGCTCGGGGACCTGGTCGCCGCGGCCGACGCGGCCGCCCACGCCGCGCTGGCCTTCCGGTGCCGGGACCTTCGGGGGTCGGCACTGCGCTGCTCGGCGCGGGCGAGCGCGCTGGCCGAGCGGTGCGGGGTCACCAGCCCCGCGCTGCGGCAGGCCCTCGAACCCGTGCCGCTGACCGATCGCGAAGCCGAGATCGTGATGCTGATCGCCGAGGGCCTGTCCAATCGTGCTGTCGCCGAACGCTTGACGCTTTCGGTGCGCACCGTGGAGAGCCACATCTACCGGGCCATGACCAAGACCGGGACGACCACGCGCGCCGAGCTCGCCGCGGTGCTGCACCGCCCCGGCGGCCGTTAGGCGAGCTGTAGGGTCACCACCCGGGTCGTGTATCCGGTCCATTGGCTGTAGGTGCGCACCGTCACCATCGCCCGGGTGCCGTCGGCGCTCAGTATCGGTGGGCCCGAGGGGAATCCGGTCAGTGTGATGGTGTCGGCGACGGTGCCGGCTGCGCTGTCGAAGGCCGCCAGGTGTGTGGTGCCCGTCGCGGGGTCGAAGCTGGTGATCAGGCTGTGGCTGCCGTCGGCGCTGGTCACCGGCCACAGCAGGACGCCGGGCAGGGTGGTGGCGGCGCCCACCTGGGTGCCGGTCGGGGTATCGACGACGGCGACACGCACGGTTCTGCCTGCGGCGGTCTGCACCGCGGTCTTCACCAGGAGCCGGGTGCCGTTGGCGGTCAACGCGATCGGTTCGGCGATGACGGCGCCGCCGACGTCGGCCGGGATGCCGGCGACGACGCCGGCGGTGAGGTCGACCGCCGCCACCCGGGTGTTGGTGCCGACGGTGGTGGTGACGACGGCACGGGTGAGGTCGGGGCTCAGCAGCGCCGAGCTCGCCATCCCGTCGAGCGCCGCGGTGCCGATCACGTCACTGGTGGTCGTGTTGACCACCGACACCTGTGTGCCGTTGGCCGTGGCGGTCACGAACGCCGCACGAGTGCCATCCGGCCGCCACAGCAGAGCGGTCAGGTCCATGAGGTCGGGAAGGGTGACGGTGGACCCGGTCTGCTGGCCGGTCGACGTGTTGATGACGGCCGCCCTGACCGTCGTCACACCGGATTCCACGTCGCGGTCGAACGTGGTGATCAACGCGCGGGTGCCGTCGGTGCTCGAGTGCTGTAAGACCGGCGCGTACGCGGTACCGGGAATCGTCACGGTGGTGCCGGTCTGGCTGCCGGTGGCGGTGTCGACCACCGCGATCCGCGTGGATTCGGTCTGGGCGGCCTGATCGAACGTGACGGTGGCCAGCACGGCGCGGCTGACGTCGGCGCTCGCCAGCAGCACCGTCGGGTCGCCGACGAAGGTGGGTTCGGCGCCGATCACGGCTCCGGTTGCGGCGTCGATGCTCGTCACCCGGTTGGTGATGACGTCGGTGGCGGTGTCCTGCACGGAGGTCACGACCAACGCACGGGTGCCGGCCGTGTTGAGTTGCGGCCACAGCAACCGTCCGGCGCGGGCCAACGTGGAGCCGACTTGCGCACCGGTGCTCAGGTTGACGACCGCCACGCGGGTGGTGGTGTCGTTGGTCGCCGGATCGATGTTCTCGGTGGCGATCAGGGCGCGCGCGCCGTGGGTGAGCAACAGCGGTTGGCCGGATGGGCCGCCGGCCACCGCGACGGTGGTGCCGAGCTGGGCGCCGGTGGCGGCGTTGAGGACCGCCACCTGGACCTTGTTGTTGGCCGGATCGAAGATCGTGCTGTACGTGGCGACCACGGCGCGGGCGCCGTCGGCGGTGATCAACGCTGCCGCCGGGGATCCGGCGACGGCCACCGCGGAGCCGACCCGCGCGCCCGTGCCGGTGTTGACCAGCGTGGCCCGGGTGGTGGTGCGGCGGGTGAACCAGCTGTAGCTGGAGGTGGTGACCAGCGCCCGGGCGCCGTCGGTGCTCAATTGTGCTGCCAGGAACGGGGTTCCGGTAAGCGTGACGGTGGAGCCGACCCGGGCACCGGTGGCGGTGTCGATGATGGTGGCCCGGGTGGTGGTGCCGGTCAGCCAGCTGCTCGTTGTCGCGGTGATCAGGGCTCGGGTCCCTGCGGCGTTCAATATCGGTGCGCCGGTGGGTGTTCCGGACAGTGTGACGGCGGATCCGATGCGCGCGCCGGTGGTGGGGTTCACGACCACCACGCGGGTGGTCTTGCCGGTCAGCCAGTGCGATGCGGCGGTGGCGATGACTGCCCGGGTGCCTGCGGCGTTGACCACCGGCGACCCGGCGGGGTAGTCGGCGAGGCTGCCGGGCACGGTGAAGTTCCCGAGTTCGGTGACCTCGGGAGCGACTGCAGCGGCCGCTGTCTGAGCACTCGGAGCCTGGGCCGCAGGTGCGATCGAAGACCGTTCGGTGGTGTCGAGTTCGCGCCGCGCTGCCGCGGCCACCACCCAGTCGATCGGCGGGGCTTCGCCGGAACCGTCGTGGTCGGGCGGTGTCGGTGGTGGGTCCGGCACCGTCGTCGCCGGTGCAGCCGTCATGGCCACCGTCACCGATTCCGGCTCCTCGAGGTCGTGCCCGGCATAGTCAGCGTCGGCCTCGTCTTCGTGGGCGTCTGGGCCGTCGGCGGCAGGGTCGTCGGCATCGTCGGAGGCCTCGGTGTGCGCCGTCGCACGAGGAGACCCGGAACTGTCGTTGTCCGGTTCGCGCCTCCCCCTCGGCTCCTCGTGCGACGGCTCGTCGGGCTCGGACCGCGTCGACGGTTCGTCGGCCTCGCGTTCGGACTCGCGCTCGGCCGACTTCCCGGACGACGAGTCGGCCGACGACGAGGACGAGTCGGACCCGCCCCGGCTGGTCGCCGTGTCGTCGGCCCACGCCGTGGGGGCGGCCAGCGAGATCACGGCGCCCACTCCCAACACCGCGGCCAGTTCTCCGACGCGGCCCACGAAACGCCCAGCCCTCACGACAGCCTCCCCGACGCCCACACCATCCGTTCGGGAATTCTGGCCCGCAGGAGGCAACGGGGTCTGCAGTACTGCGCTACTCGAGTTCCGCGACGTCCTCCGCGGTACCACTGAGGTGACCTTCGAAGCCGAGCGATTCGGCGATCGCGCGGTGCCGCTCCAGCAGCTGCCGGCCGGCCTGCTCATCGCCGCACGCGAGGTCCAGCAGCCCGCGCAGCCGCAGCACCGTCAGTTCGCGGATCACCGAGTCATCCGCCGGTAGGTTCACCAGCCAGTCGATCGCGTCCCGGGCTTCCCGCAGGTCGTCCTCGCCGGCGCGGGCCAGCAGCGTCTCCGCCAGCACGCCGGTGCCCCACACCCCGTACCCGTACCGTTGCCCGCGCTGCAGCTCGTCGACGGCGGCCCGCATCACCGGCAGCGCCGCTTCGAAGCCACCCTGCCGGGCCCACTCCCTGGCGATCCACAGGTCGGTGACCGGAACCAGGAAGACACCTCGCTCCTGGATGAACATGTCCCGGGTCTGCTCCATCAACTGCAGGCCGTGACGGCGTTCGTCCTCGTTGTCGCGATCCAGGAGTGCCAGCGCCTTGGTGTAGGTGGCCAGGCACACCGCCACATTGCTGCCCTCGGCGGCGGCCAGGACCGCCTCGTCGATGGCGCGCAGCGCGGTGTCGTCGGGCCGAAGCGTCCGGTACTGGATCGACAACCCGTAGGTCCACGCGGTGATCGCGGCGAGGGTGTCCGGGGTGCTGTGCCGGGCGATCGCGAGGGCGTCGTCGTGGTCGCGGCGCCAGCCGTGGCGGCCGAGCCAGGATCCGGCGAAGGCGCGCCACGCCAGCGCCGCCGCCAGCGGTGAGCCCATGCCGAACTCCGAGCCCTTGGTGGGATCGCCACCGGTCAGATCGATGACGACCTGGGACCACCGCAGGAGCTCACCGACCTCACCGCTGTCGCACCAGTTGGCGAAGGCGATGAACGCCAGTCCCGTGGTCAGCGCGGGATCACCGATCGACTCCAGCAGTGCCATCTGTTCGGCCGCCAGCCGCGATCCCTCGCGGGAGCGTCCCGCGTAGAGCAGCTCGGTGGCCAGCCCGGTCATGCCGATCGCCAGTGACGCCTTGTCGCCGGCCGCCGCGCACAGCTCGCGCAACTCAGCGAACCGGGCCCTGCTCTCGTGTACCGCTCGGCCCCAGCCGACGGTCACACACAACATGGTGCGCGGGGCGATGCGCATCGGTAACCGGCCGGGGTCGTCGCCCGGCAGGTCATCGGCGATCAGCCGGGCGCGCTCCCAGCTGACCCGGGCGGCGCCGGCATCGCGGTTGACCGCCCACGCGGCGGCGCGCATGTGCCAGCCGTATGCGGCGTGCCACTCGCCGGCCGCCTGCAGGTGCTCGGCGATCAGCGCCGCGTTCTCGTCCTTTGATTCCGGTGCGCGGTCCTCGATCGCGGCGGCCAGCGTGCGGTGCCAGCCGGCGCGGTCGGCGCGGAGCTGCGACTCGTAGGCCACCGTGCGGATCAGCGGATGGCGGAAGGCGTACTCGGGCTGCGGGATCGTCCGCACCTGATCGATCAGCGCGACATCGAGCAGTTCGTCGAGGGCCGGGTCGACCCGCAGCGCCGTGAGCAGGTCGACCCCGAAGTGGTCGCCGATCACCGCGGCGGCGGTCACCGTCCGTTTGGCCGCCGGGCTCAGCCCGTCGATGCGCGCCGCGATGGTCGCCTGGACGGTGGCGGGTACCTGCACGTCGGCGACGTCCGCGCGGCACCGGTAGTGGCCGCGGTCACCGATGAGCACCCCGCGTTGCACCAGCTCACGCACCATCTCCTGGGCGAAAAACGGATTGCCCGCGGCCCGGTCGGCGATCCTGGCAGCCAGCTCGACCACCGACGGATCCGCCCCCAACTCCTCACCCAGCAGCGCGGTGGTGTCCGAATCATGCAGCGGCGCAAGCACGATCGTCTCGGCGCCGGCCATGTCTGCCAGCGCGCCCCGGTATTCGGGCCGGTAGGTGATGAGCACCAGCGACGGCGTGCGCGGGGCCACCGCCAGGAAGCCGGCCAGCATCGACTCGCTGACCGGGTCGATCCAGTGGGCGTCCTCGAGGATATAGAGCACCGGATCGGTGCGCAGCAGCGCCGAGGCGGTCACCAGCGCGGTGATCCGGCGCCGTCGGGCATCGGGACCGATCTCGGGCAGCGCGGCGTCGGGGTCGGCGATCCCGAGCAGGTCGTGCAGCAGCATCACATCGTCGGGATCGGCGTCGACGGGCAGGATCTCGCCGGCCGTCACCCGGGCCGCCGCATCGTCGAGGTGCTCGACACCGACGGCGGCGCGCAGCATCCGCGTCACGGCGTGGAACGGCACGTCGCGGGTGTGGGATTCGCAGAACCCCCACACCACCTCCATCCCGCGGACGGTTGCCCGCGCCGCGACCTCCCGGGCCACCCGGCTCTTGCCGACGCCGGCGGGCCCGGTGATCGAGGCGACGGTGCCGCTGCCGCCGATGGCGCGGTCGAGCAGGGCGCCGAGTGTGGCCATCTGCTGCTGGCGGCCCACCAGGGTCGACTCGGGGCGGCCGCTGTCACCC
Source organism: Mycolicibacterium sp. (assembly GCA_050250295.1). Taxonomy (GTDB): domain Bacteria; phylum Actinomycetota; class Actinomycetes; order Mycobacteriales; family Mycobacteriaceae; genus Mycobacterium. The sequence continues at coordinate 7,187 of JBFWOX010000034.1, read as the reverse complement.
TGGCGCGGGCGGATCGCCGTCAGCCGGTAGACCCGCACCGGCCGGTCCGCCCCCTTCACGGTGACGACTTCCGGCCCGGCCAGCGCCACGGTGTGCTCGACCAGCCGCGCGGTGGACTCCGAGAGCAGCACCCCGCCCGGCGGGGCGGCCGATTCGACCCGCTTGGCGAATCCGACCGGCTCGCCGGTGGCCGCGTAACCCAGTGAACCGGAACCGATCGCGCCGGCGATCACCCTGCCGGAGTTCACCCCGACCCGCAGCCGCAGGTCCAGCCCGTCGCGGTGCTGCACATCGTCGGCCAGCCGACCGGCCTCCTGCTGGATGGCCAGCGCCGCGACGCAGGCCCGCACCGCGTGATCCTCCAGCGCGGCCGGGGCACCGAACAGCGCCATCACCCCGTCGCCGTTGTACTCGACGGTCCCGCCGTAGCGCCGCAGCACCGTCGCGCTGCGCTCGACCAGATCCGTCATGATCTCGCGGAGCCGCTCGGGGTCCACCGCGGCCGCGATGTCCATCGAGCGCACCACGTCGGCGAACAGCACCGTCACCTGCTTGTACTCGGGGGCGGCGGGGCGTGCCGTCAGCCGTGCGCCGCACTCCTGGCAGAACCGGGCGTCCGGCGCCGGGGCGGCACCACAGGACCGACACGGTGTCGCCGTCACCGATGCGCGGGATGACTCACTGATTGGCCCAGCGTAGAACCGGCGGGGGCCGCGCACCGGCCGATTCCGCCGGGGATCTCCTGGCGTTTTCCCCGGCACGATGTGCCTGATCCCACTCCAGAAACTTTTTCGGGCTCCCAGGAGTTCTTCACGATCATGACAGTCGTGGATGGCCCGTGCGCGCGTTCGCAGTGCAGCGACACCTCAGTGTTCTTCGGTCAGTGGCTGCGGTCTCCTGGCCGGGTCGGCGCGATCGCCCCGAGTTCGCCGGCCCTGGCGCGGGCGATCACGGCGTCGCTGCCCGAGCGGGGCGAGCCCGTCGTCGTCGAACTCGGCGCGGGCACCGGACCGTTCACCACGGAGATCCAGGGTCGGCTCGGGAACCGGGGCCGGCATCTGGCCGTGGAGGTCAACCCGACGATGGCGGCGTTGCTGCGCAACCGGTTCCGGGCCGCCGATGTCGTCGAGGGCGATGCCCGGCACCTGCCTCAGCTGCTCGCCGAACGCGGCATCGGCGACGCCGACGTCATCGTCAGCGGGTTGCCGTGGGCGGTCTTCCGGGCCGACGTGCAGGACCAACTGCTCGGCGCCATCGTCGAGGCGATGAGCCCGGACGGGGTGTTCGCGACGTTCTCGTACCTGCACGCGCTGCCGTTGCGGGCGGCGCGGCGGTTCCGCGCCCTGGTGGCCGACCGGTTCGAAGAGGTCCTCTTCAGCCGCACCGTGTGGCGCAACGTCCCGCCCGCCTACGTCATGTACGCCCGTCGCCCCAGATTCCAATAGCGAAGCGTCACACCAGGGTTGGCGCATCGCCGGCGGGGGAGATGCGCACCACCCGGCCCGGCTGGTAGGTCAACTGGTAGACGTTGCCGTCGGGTCCCTGCAGCAGCATCACCGTCGCACCGGCCTGGGCGTCGAAGTCCTGCGCGTCGCCGCACGACGTGAACTGCGGGGTGCAGGTCAGCACCCGGATCCAGCCCTGGACGGTGTCGGCGATGAACACCTTGCCCAGGTAGCTGGGGCCGAACGTGTCGCCGGTGTAGACGAGCACCGACGTGATCGCCGCTCCGCCACCGCGGGGATAGGTGTAGATCGGATCGGTCTTGCCCGAGCAGTTGCCGGTGCACACCCCTTCGGAGCCCGGCCAGCCGTAGTTGCCGCCCGCGGTCACCACATTGACCTCCTCGAACGCCGCGTTCCCGACGTCGGCGACCAGCAGCCGCCCGTCCGGCGTGAACGTCAGCCGGAACGGATTACGCAGACCGTAGGCGTAGATCTGCGGCAGCGCGGTGAGGCCAAGGTCCGGGTTGCCGGCCGGGATGGTGCCGTCAGGGTTGAGCCGCAGGATCTTGCCGTGCAAGTTCTGCAGGTTCTGCGCGTTCGACGAGGTGCCGTTGTCGCCGACGCCCCAGTAGATCGTGCCGTCGGGGCCGAATCCGAGCGCGCCGCCGTGGTGGATTGTGCCCTCGGTCTGCGCCGATTCCAGCAGCACCAGCTCCGAGCCCGCACTGTTGCCGACCACCGTCAGCCGCGAGAGCCGGTTGTGCAGCGTCGTCGTGGTGTAGGCGACGTAGAGCCGGCCGTTGTCGGCGAAGTGCGGGTCGACGGCCAGCCCGCTGATGCCGCGCTCGCCGGTGGTGCTGACCGACAGGGTGATCAGCGGCTGCTCGCGCACCACCCCGTCCTCGACGACCTTGATGGCGCCGCCCTTCTCGGCGACGACGATGCGCCCGTCGGGCAGGAAGCGGAAGTCGACCGGGGAGTTGAGGCCGGACGCCACCACGGCCCGGTCGAAGCCGATGAAGACGGTCTCGGTGCTGCGGTGCCCGCTGCTGCCGATGAGCCCGAAGGACACCAGGTTCAGCAAACCGGCCAGGCCGTGGATATGGAAGCCGCTGCGGGCGTCGCTGACGGTGACCTGGAAGCTGTCCTGACCGAGGTACGTCGGCCCGGGTGTGTAGACGAACGTGCCGTCGTCGTTGATCTGGACCTCGCCGTGGGCCGGGTCGGTCGCCGAGTACGTCAGGCGGGTCGAGTCGGGATCCTCCGGGTGCAGGTTGCCCTCGATCTGTCCCTCGATCGTCTCGTTCTCTGCCGGAACGTGATTCAGCGTCGGCGTCGTGTTGGAGAACAGTGTCTCCCAGAAGCTGGGCGGGTCGGCGGCCGCGGTTGCGGTGGCACGGGCGCTCGGCGGGGCGGCAGTGGCCGGGTCGGTGTCGGCGGTGGGTGCTGGATCGGCGGCTTCGGCGGGAGCCGGGTCGGCGGCCGGGTCGGCGCCGTCGGTTGCTCCGGCGCCGTCGCTGCCATCGGCGGGCGGCTCCTCCGGAGCGCCGCCGGTATCCGTTGCCGCGGAACCGGATTCGGGTGCGTCGTCGCCGAGTTCGGCTGCGCCGGCGGAGCCCTCGGGCCCGTCGGAGTCGTCTGAATCGGAGGCCTGGTCCGGGTTGGGGCCGGTCGGCTCCTGCTCGGATTCCCCGGCGTCCTCGCCGGAAGCGTCGGCCTCGCCGGAAGCGTCATCGGAATCGTCGTCCGACTCGGCGGTCGAGGTCGTCTTCGAGGCCGGTTTCGATGTGGTCTTCGACGTGGCCGACCCCGTCCCCGACTGCTGCGAGGACGACTGCTGCGAGGACGACTGCTGCGAGGACGACGCCTGCGTGCCCGAAGTCCCCGCGTCGGTAGTCTCCGCCGAGGCGACGGCCTGGCCGGTCAGCAGCGCGGCGCCGACGCCGAGCGCGAAGGCCAATCCGCCGACCCGTCCGATGTAGCGGGCGTAGCCGCTCGCCGACCGCGTCATCGCCGTGCTTGCTGCGGTGGCTGTCGATCCCCCCATGTCCGCCTCCTCGCGGTCGCCCCCGTCGGGTTCGCTGCGGTGTTACCCGGCGCATCCCACAAGCAAACTGTATTTTCGCGGTTTGTCGAGAACAACGATTTCTGGGGGTCAAGTCAGCAATCCGGCACCGGATGTTCGGAAATCACACAGATGTGATACATCTCACACGGGAGTACGCTGAGGGCATTCCTTGCAGAGGAAGGAGATGCGATGAAAGGCGCGCATCGCGACCCGATCGACCATGTCCGCACCACCCAGCCACACGCTGGCGAATCCTTCATCGACACACTGTGGCTGCCCGGGTTGATCCTCGTCGGGGTGGGCACCGTGCTGATCGCGGGCACGGTCGCGGCGACCGCATACGGCAACACAGATCTGTCGGTGGTCCTCGGCCTGATCGCTGGCGCGCTGGTCACGGCCGGCGCCCTGCTGATCACCCTCGAGCATCAGCGGGTCAAGCGGGTGGAGCGGCGCTGGATGTCCGAGCACCGCGACATGCACACCGGCTGACCCGGCAACTCCATGAGATCGTCCCTCGGTGGACGATAGAGCCCGCTCGTGCCTGGAGGTTGTTCCCAGCAAACTTCGCGTCGTACACTCTGGTCACTCACGGCGCCTTCGGCGCCCATGGTGGCGAGGGGGATCTATGCAGCAGCGTCGCGGCAAGACGGGTGGCAGACACCGGGCACCACGTCGATCGCCCCGGGCCAGGGCCACGGTCGGTGCGGTCAGTGTCGCCGGAGCCGCAGTCGCCGGCGCCGCGCTGCTCGGCGTCACCCCGACGCTGACGACCAGTCCGCAACTGCTGGCGACGCTGCACTACCTGCGGGGCACCAATATCGGCGGGGTGCCCTCTGAGCAGCAGTTCCAGGACTTCATCGGTACCGTGCTCGACGGCACCGGCACCGCGCAGCCCGATGAGCCCTACGAGAAGGTGCCGTACAACGCGGGCTTCTGGCCGTTCTCGCACGGCGGCTTCAATGACCTCACCTTCAACGAATCCGTCGCGCAGGGTGTCAACATGTTGGCCGCCGAGAACCCCGGGCCGGGCGACATGATCTTCGGCTATTCGCAGGGTGCCGTGGCGGCCTCGATCTACAAGGACGACCACGTCGGCAACATCTATGTGCTGGTCGAGAATCCGGGCCGCCCGAACGGCGGGATCATGCAGCGCTTCAAGGGCGTGACGATTCCGTTCATCGATGTCACCTTCAACGGGGCCACGCCCAACAACTTGGACCCGACCATCGATGTCGCGCGGCAATATGACGGTTGGGCGGACTTTCCGACCTATCTGTGGAACCCACTTGCCGTGGCCAACGCGTTCATGGGAATCCTGCTCGTGCACAGCACAGCTCAAACGGATCTCACCGTCGCCGACCTGCAGGAGGCCGAGGCGGCGGGCAGTGACTACTACCAATTCCACCCCGGCTCGAACACCAAGTACTACCTCATCAAGACCTACCCGATCCCGTTGCTGATGCCGCTGGATCCGATCCTGCCCGATTCGGTCATCGCTGCACTCGACGCCCCGCTGCGGGCATTCATCGAGCTTGCTTACGACAGAAGCGATTACAGCAAGCCGACGCGGGCGTGGTTCTTCCCGCCGCTGAAGTCGCTGGTGAAGACCGCGGAGGCGGATATCCAGACCGTGGCGCCGACCGTGGGTGAGGAGACCGCCGAGCAGGACTCCCCGGACGAGGCGGAGCTTCAGTCGGCACTCCGGCAGGTCCAGCGTTCGTCGGCCGAGGAGCCCGGCCCCGAACTCGCCGACACCGGTGAGCAGGCCGGCGCCGCTGATGATGCCGACGGCGGCCAGGACACCACAGGCGGCACCGACCCGGACCTCACCGAGGACGGGACGTCGCCGGAATCCGCTGTGCAGCAGGACGATGACGACGCTGCCGACGATGACGACACGCCCGACGGCAGCGACGTGGGCGACGACAGCGACGACGTCGACTCCGGGGATCGCGGTGAGGAGTCCGACGCGGCCAACGACGGTGGCACACCCGGGAATACCGCTGGCGACACCGGGCACGACGACGGCGGGTCCGGCGGCACGGGTGGTGACGCCGACACCGGGAACGACGGCGGCGGGTCCGGGGACAGCGGCGCCGAATAGGCGGAGGGCGGCCGGCGGTGGCAGACGAGTGGTTGCAGCACACCGCGATTCGCGCCGCGGCCAAGGCGAGCGCGCTGGCCGCCCGCGAGCGCCTGGCCGCCACCGCCACCGGGATGCTCGACGACAACGGCCGACCCCGCGACAGTCGCTGGTGGTTCGCCAGCAGCTACGTGCGCACCACCGATGGTGCGGTCGAGGAGGCCGAGGCGGGCAGCTTTGCCGATGCGGTGTTCATCTACCGGCTGATCGCCTATTTCGAGAAGCTCTACCAGGACAACCTGGCGGCGGCCGATGCGGGCCGTCCAGTCGAACCGCATTGGCAGCGGGCGTTCGACGTCGCGGCGAGGGCGGACACCCGGCGACGGGTGTATGCGCGGGTGCGCAACGAAGCCGCCAATCAGAGCCATCTGCGTGGTGTGGTGGAAAGTGTGGTCGCCGCCAGTCGCGCACATGTCCGGTTCGACCTGCCGAGGGCGATGAGCTGGGTGCACCAGACCCGGCTCGACGGTCTCGGGTCGGGTGAGTTCAGTTCGTACATCGGCGATTTCATGGCCATGGCGGCGGTGTTCGAGCGGGCGACGCTGGCTGCCAACGTCGATGTCGCTCGCCAGACCCGGCTGCCCATCCAGTTGCTGCCGCGTCAGGTGCAGGAGTGGGGGATGCGGTTCTTCTTCCGCGCCGACCTGATCCACGAGCGCGCGTTCGCCTGGGAATGCGCCCAGGAGTTGGTCACAGTGGGCGGCGTGGGTACCAACCCGTACACCGAGCCGGTGGCGGGGCGGCTGGAAGGCGATGTCACCGCCACGCCCGCGGTGGATGTGTTCGCCGCGATCGATGCGGCGCTGCGCCCGACGATGGATGCGCTCCGCCGCGCCCCGGTCGATACCGCTGCCCGCGCCGGGGCAGGGCTGCCCGACGCGCTGGACACGGTCGAGCGGATCCGGGCTCTGCAGGGGCTCTGCCACGGCTACACCGGGCCGGGTGACGAACGGGCCATCGTCGCGCTGCTGGCGGCATCGGCACGCATCGGGGATCTGGAGGCTGTGGTCAACGGTGTCGGCGCGTGGGAACTCGCGGCCAATCTGCACGGCAGGGAGAAGCGGGCGTTGCGCACCCTGTTGCGGGCCTACTACTACCCGGTGGTGCAGTCGTCGATCGCGGCGGCGCTGCTGCGACGAGCGGTGCGCTTCGCGCAGCTGCCGTGGGAGGACGCGATGATCGGTGATCTGCTCTGCGATCGGCGCGACGGCGAAGCACTGTTGGCCACCCTGGACGACGACGACGCGTCCGGCTGGCAACGCGTCCAACGCGTCGTCGACAGAACTGTCCGCAGCCGCATCCTGGCCGCCAACCCTGGACTGCGCTCGTAACCGAGATCCGCTCCGCACCAGTCATTTTGGTATCCAGCGACTGGCTCACCGACCGTGCGATCAGTTTTTCGCCGGTGGTGGTGGTTGGTAGGGGTCGTACCACCACCATTGGGCGCGTTCGCCCGACGTGCCCGGATAGGGCCCGACTTTAGGTGGGGGTGTGGTGGGTGGGCGGGCCAACGACCCGCCGTGAAGTTCTC
>JBFWOX010000033.1:0-70336 GCA_050250295.1 Mycolicibacterium sp. | reverse complement strand
CCGTCACAGCGTGATCTATGGAGAGCCGGATGCGGTGAAAGTCGCACGTCCGGTTCGGGAGCGCGGCCCCGGGAAATAGACCCGGAGCAACCCAGGCACTACGCCCGGGGTCGACGCTCACACGTTCCTGAGCGGGCCGCGGGGCTGGACCGATCAGCAGCGCCCCGACGGCACCATCGTGTTCACCTCCCCGACCGGGCACGTGTACACCACCGAATCCCATGGCGGGCTGCTGTTTCCGGCGCTCGCGCTGCCGACCGCCCCGCTGCCGCAAGTCGACGTCCCGCCGCCGACGGCCGACAAGACCGCGGCGATGCCCCGGCGACGGAATACCCGTGAGCAGGAGCGGCAGGACCGCATCGATCGAGAACGCCGAAAACGCCTGGAGCTCAACGCTGAACGCAAACGCCAGCGCGAGGCCTGGCTCGCCGAGACGTACGAACCGCCGCCGTTCTGAGGGATCTTCCCTAGGTCAGCGAGGCCTTCTCCAGCTCGCTGAGCGCGTCACCGGTGTACACCGCCAGCCGCTGCAGGTGCGGCAGCCGGTCCCGGCAGCCGACGAACCCGAAGTTCATCGTGTCGGCGTAGCTCTGCAGCGTGATGTTCAGCGCCATGCCGTGGATCGGGATCGACACCGGGAACGTGGCCTCCAACCGGGAGCCGTTGAAGTACAACGGTTCCCGCGGGCCGGGCACGTTGGACACGCACAGGTTGAAGGTGTAGGGCCAGGGCGGGCGCACCCCGGTCAGCGCCCCGGCGATCTGCCCGCCGGCCGGGGCCAGCAGCGCCGCACTGTAGGCGATGATCGCCGCCGGCGACATCGTCTGCAGCTGCCCCTTGGCCGCCGCCGTCGCCGCCGTCACCGTCACCAACCGCTGCACCGGATCTTCGATGTCGGTCCCCAGCGGCGCCAGGATCGCGCCCACCGCGTTGCCGCCGCCCTCGTCGCCCTTGGGCCGCACGTTGACCGGCAGGAACGCGATCAGCGACCGGTCCGGCAGCTCACCGACGTCGATCAGGAACTTGCGCAGCCCACCGCCGATGATCGCCAGGGCCACGTCGTTGATCGTCGAGCCGTGCTGCGAACTGAGCGCCTGCAGCCGCTCGAACTCGTACTGCTGGGTGGCGAACCGGCGGTTGCGGCTGATCCTGGCGTTGAGGATGCTGTGCGGCGCCGACACCGAGCCGGACAGCTGGGCATAGTCGCCGTCGCGCCGGATCTGCGTGTTGACCAGCGCGGTGGTCAGGTCGACGGCCGAGCTGACCCCGCCGGCGACCGTCGAGCCGATCCCGCCGAGTGCGCGCAACGGCGCGGTCAGCGGATTCGACGGTTCGGCCGGCTCGCGCTCCCGGCGCGGGTTCGACGGCAACGGCATGTTGAAGAACAACCGCGGATCGCGGGTCTGCGGATCCTTGGCCAGGCTGCGCCCCAGCATCCGCATCGCGGTGTACCCGTCGACCAGCGCGTGGTGGATCTTCAGGTACATCGCGAACCGGCCGCCCTCCAGCCCCTCGATGATGTGCAGCTCCCACGGCGGCCGGGTCAGGTCCAGATGGTTGCTGTGCAACCGGGACACCAGGACGCCCAGCTCGCGCTGGTCGCCCGGGCTGGCCAGCGCCGAGCGGCGCACGTGGTAGTCGAAGTCGAAGTTCTCGTCGGTCACCCAGCTGTGCAGCGGGCTGAACTGCAGCCGCGGATGCGCCAACTTGCGATTCCACGGCGCCACCACCTCCTGGCTGCGCGCATCGGCGACCAGCTGCTGCAGATAGTCCTCCGGTGCATCCGCCGGCGGCGAGAACGGCAGCAGACCTGCCACATGCATCTTCGAACTCGGCGTCTCGCCGTAGATGAAGAGCAGGTCCTGCAGACCAAGCCTGACACTGTCGGCGCTCAACGACTCTCCTGTGGCGTTCGCTGCTTACGGTGATCGCCACGGTACGCGCGTGGGGTCAGGTCCCACAGAAAGTTCGGAAGGACGCAGTGAACTCCTTCTCGCCGGGCTCGGCGTACCGCTGCAACCCCGGTCGCTCCTCGAACGGTGAACCGATCGCGGCGAGCAATCCGTGCAGCGGACCCAGCTCACCACCTGAGGCCGCCGAAAGTGCTTCCTCCACAAGGTGATTGCGCGGAATGTAGATCGGGTTGACCTTGTCCATCGCGTCGGGGTCGGGCCCCAGCTCGCGCCACCGGGCCAACCAGCCGTCGAACGCGGCCAGGTCGACGAACTCGCCGCGGGCCGGCTCGGCGTCCCCGCGGGCCGCCCGGCTCAACCGCCGGAAGAACGATGTGAAGTCCACCTGGCTGAGCTGCAGCTGCGGCAGCAGCTCCTCGACCAACGGCCCCACCGCCTCGGAGTGCGGCACCCCGAGCTTGGCCGCCATGCCGCGCTCCCAATGCCGGTGGTAGTGCTCGGCGAAGCTGCCCAGCGCCGCTTCAGCCACCGAGACGGCCTGCTCGGTGTCGTCGGCCAACAGCGGCACCAGCGTCTCGGCGAACCGCGCCAGGTTCCACAGCGCGATCGACGGCTGGTTGCCGTAGGCGTAGCGGCCCCAGCTGTCGATCGAGCTGAACACCGTCGCCGGATCGAAGGCCTCCATGAACGCGCACGGCCCGTAGTCGATGGTCTCCCCGGAGATCGTCATGTTGTCGGTGTTCATCACCCCGTGCACGAAACCGACCAGCATCCAGCGGGCGATCAGCTGCGCCTGCACCGCGACGACGGCGTCCAGCAGCGCGAGATACGGGTTCTCGGCCTCGGCGGCGCCCGGATGGTGCCGGGCGATCGCATGGTCGGCCAGTCGACGCAGCACTCCGGCGTCACCGTCGGGGGAGCGCGCGATCAGCGACGCGTACTGGAAGCTGCCGACCCGCAGGTGGCTGGCCGCCACCCGGGCCAGCACCGCACCGGGCAGCACCGTGTCCCGGTACACCGCGCGCCCAGTGGCCACCACCGCCAACGCGCGGGTGGTCGGGATGCCCAACGCGTGCATCGCCTCGCTGATCACGTACTCGCGCAGCATCGGCCCGACCGCGGCCAGCCCGTCGCCGCCCCTGGCGAACGGTGTCCGGCCCGACCCCTTCAGGTGCAGGTCGCGGATGCCGCCGGCGGCGTCGGCGAGCTCACCGAGCAGCAGCGCCCGACCGTCGCCGAGCCGCGGCACGAAACCGCCGAACTGGTGGCCGGCATAGGCCTGCGCGGCCGGCGCCGCATCGTCGGGGACCTGCGTGCCCACCAGCAGCGCCAGTCCGTCGGGGCTGCGCAGCCACGCCGGGTCCAGGCCCAGCTCGGCGGCCAGCGGTTCGTTGAGCACCAGCAGCGACGGTTCGGGCGCAGGTTCGGCCTTCCAGCGCACCGCCAGCTCGGGCAGGTCGCGGACGAAGTGGTCCTGCAGCGCGATCGTCACCCCACCCAGACTACGGAGACGGCGAGATGACCGCGATGCCGTCGACGCCGTCCTCGAGGGAGAACCGGCGGGTGCCCTCCTCGAACACCAGCGTCCCGGCCGGTTCGGTCAGCGCGCCGCTGTCGGGCAGGATCAGCGCCCGCTGCCCGTTGCCCAGGTCGGCGATCTGCAGCGCCGAGGTCGGCGGGCTGGTCTGCGCGATCTGGTCGCCGTCCAGCTGCCACACCAGCGGCGGGAAGGTCTGCGGCTGCCCGCACTGCCAGGTGGTCAGGCTCAGCATCGGCGGACCCGTGGCCGGCCACCACAGCCGGGTGACCCGCGACCCCGCGTTCTCGTCGGCGCCGGCCACGTCGAACGTCTGCTGGGTGCCGTCGGCGTAGGCCTGCACCACCGCGGCGGTCCCGCAGCCGGGGTCGGTGCTGCGGTACAGCGCGTAGGCCAGCTGGGCGCCGTCGGGGCTCAGCCGCGCGACCGTCACCGGGCTGTTGGCGTCGGCCTGGCCCAGCGGGCTGGGCGGCCCGGGTCCGCGCACGGCGTACAGCGTGTCCGGCCCGCCGAACGGCGACGGCGGCGCCTCCACCCGCGCGATCAGCGCGGTGCCGCCGCGCGCCACCACCAGCCGGGGCTCGCCGGGCCGCACCCCGGCGACCGGCGGCAGGTCGACCGTCCGCATCAGCGTGGGCTGGGCGTCCGGGTCGGCGAGGTCGAGCATCATCAGCCGGTTCGGCTGCTCCCACCACACGACGGTGCTGCCGCCCGCGGTGCCCACGGTCGGCCCCATCGTCACCGCATGGTCGTTCGCCTTCCCGGTGGACACCTCCAGCGAGGTCAGCCCGCCGTCGACGGTGCGGGCGAACACGAACCGGCCGTCCTCGGTGGTGAGCAGGTCGTTGGACGGGGCGAACGTGCCCGGCGCCGTGGCCACCACCTCGGTGCCGTCGACCAACCCGATCTCGTCGGCGGCGCGGTAGGCCAGCAGCGGACCCGTCGGCGTCGGCGGCGGCTTCGGCGAGGTGGTCGGGTCGAACGGCGAACTCGGGCTGGGGCTGGTGCCCGTCGTGGTGGAGCCCGGGGCGGGCTCCAGCCCGGTGCACGCGGCGACCAGGCTCGCGATCAGCGCCAGCAGGGTCACCAGGGTCAGGGTCGTCGGAGTGTTGGTTCTGTGCGCGTCAGTCATGGGGCTCTGTAGTCATGGGGGCTCTGTGTCCATGAAAGCTCAGATGCGGCGGCCGCGGGGTCCCGGGGCCTGCGGCCGCGCCCCGCGACGGCCGAGTCGGTATGGTGATGCTCCCGGGGGTGGGGGACGGAAAGGCCACGCGACGGCGTATGACGTGGCGTCGGCCGGGCCCACCGGGATCATTCGACATCAGATGCGGAGCAACGCTGTGAGCCTCAACACCATCGCTCTGGAACTCGTGCCGCCCAATGTCGAGCGCGGCCGGGAACAGGCGCTAGAGGATGCCGCCAAGGTGCTGCGGTGCTCGGCCGAGGCCGGGCTGGCCGGGCGGGTCCGGCACGTGATGATCCCGGGGATGATCGAGGAGGACCCCGACCGTCCACTCGAGATGAAGCCCAAGCTCGACGTCCTCGACTTCTGGACGATGATCAAGCCGGAGCTGCCCGGCGTCAACGGGCTGTGCACGCAGGTGACGGCGTTCCTCGACGAGGACGCGCTGCGCGCCCGGCTGACCCGGCTCGGCGGCAGCGGGTTCGACGGGATCGCGTTCGTCGGCGTACCGCGCACCCTCAACGACGGTGAAGGTTCCGGCGTCGCCCCGACCGACGCGCTGACGATCTTCGACGACCTGATCGACAACCGCGGGGTGATCCTCATCCCGACCCGCGACGGCGAGCACGGCCGCTTCGAGTTCAAATGCAGCCGGGGCGCCACCTACGGCATGACGCAGCTGTTGTACTCCGATGCCATCGTCGACTTCCTCACCGAGTTCGCCAGCACCACCGAGTACCGGCCCGAGCTGCTGCTGTCGTTCGGGTTCGTGCCGAAGGTGGAGAGCCGGGTCGGCCTGATCAACTGGCTGATCCAGGATCCTGGCAACCCCAAGGTGGCCGCCGAGCAGGAGTTCGTCCGCAGGCTGGCGGGCAGCGAACCCACCGAGCGGCGCAAGCTGATGGTGGATCTGTACAAGCGGGTGATCGACGGTGTCGGCGAGCTCGGGTTCCCGCTGAGCGTGCACTTCGAGGCCACCTACGGCGTCAACACGCCGGCGTTCGAGACGTTCGCCGACATGCTGGACTACTGGGCGCCCGACCGTCCCTGACCCCGGTTTCCGCGTTGCACTGCGCCGCCCGGCCGGCCGGGGTAGAACCTGTCCATGGCCAGATTCGCGCTGCTGTGCCGGACCGCGGCGCTGCTTGCCGTGTGTTCGGCTGTGCTGCACGGCCTTTCGCTGCTGCACCCGTTGCACCGGGTGCTGGCCGCGGTGATGGTGGCGATGCTGGCCGCCTGCCTGTACTGCGCCTACGAGCTGTGGACCCGCGACACCCTGCGGGCCTGGGTCGTGCTGGCGGTGATGAACCTCGCGATGGTGGCCGTGCACCTGCCGATGGCCGGTGGGCATCAGCACGGCGGCCTGGCCGCGGTGGCCGGGCCCGCGCCGGCGGTGCTGCAGTGGGCCACCGCCGTCGCGGTGGTGGAGGCGCTGCTGGCCGCGACGGTGGTGTTCCTGCGGACCCGGACGCTGGGCGCCGCGTGTCAGAGTGGAACGCATGGGCGCAGTGGAACGGATGAGTTCAGGGGCACCACCGGTGGGCCGATTGGGGGCGACGTCGATCGACTGCCCGGACCCGGCTGAGCTCGCCGACTTCTACGCGGCCCTGCTCGGGATGCGGCGCATCGGGCAGACCCCCGACGGCGGGGTGATCGCCATCTCCGACGGCGCCAACACACTGGCGTTGATGCGCGTCGAGGACCACGTCGCCCCCGACTGGCCCGGCCCCGGCCAGCAGATGCACCTGGACGTGTCGGTCACCGACCTCGACCCCGCCGTCCGCGCCGCCGAACGGCTGGGTGCCCGCCAGGCCGGGCACCAACCGCAGCCGCAGCTGTGGCGTGTGATGCTCGACCCGGCCGGCCACCCGTTCTGCCTGACCACGGTGGGTGCCGACTGACCAGGACCGATGTGCGGGACCTGCGCGCGCGTCTGGACGGGCTGACCCTCCGCGACGCCGCCCGGCTCGGCCGCAAACTCAAGGGGCTGCGGGACCCGGACCCCGACCGGCTGGCCCGGTTGGAACAGCAGTTCGCCGCGGCCGAGGCGCTGGTGGCGACGCGCATCGCGGCCGTGCCGACCATCACCTATCCCGACCTGCCGGTCACCGCACGGCGCGACGAGCTGGCCCGCGCCGTCGCCGAGAACCAGGTGGTGGTGGTCGCCGGGGCCACCGGGTCCGGCAAGACCACGCAACTGCCCAAGATCTGCCTGGAGCTCGGCCAGGGGATCCGCGGCACCATCGGCCACACCCAGCCGCGCCGGCTGGCCGCGCGCACCGTCGCGCAGCGCATCGCCGACGAGCTGGGCACCCCGCTCGGTGACGCCGTCGGCTACACCGTGCGCTTCACCGACCAGGTCAGCGACCGCACCCTGGTGAAGTTGATGACCGACGGCATCCTGCTCGCCGAGATCCAGCGCGACCGAAGGCTGCTGCGCTACGACACACTGATCCTCGACGAGGCGCACGAACGCAGCCTCAACATCGACTTCCTGCTCGGCTATCTGCGGGAGCTGCTGCCGCGCCGGCCCGACCTGAAGGTCATCGTCACCTCGGCGACGATCGAACCCGAACGCTTCGCTGAGCATTTCGGCACCGTCGCCGGACCAGCCCCGATCGTCGAGGTGTCGGGACGCACCTATCCCGTCGAGATCCGGTATCGCCCTTTGGAAGTCGTGGTCCCGTCAGCGACCGACGGGGACGATCCCGACGATCCCGACCACGAGGTGGTGCGCACCGAGCTGCGCGACCCGACCGAGGCCATCGTCGACGCGGTCACCGAGCTGGCCGCCGAACCGCCCGGCGACGTGCTGGTGTTCCTGTCGGGGGAACGCGAGATCCGCGACACCGCCGAGGCGTTGCGCGCCGCGTTCAGCGCCGGTGACACCGAGGTGCTGCCGCTGTACGCCCGGCTGCCGACGGCCGACCAGCAGAAGGTGTTCACGCCCAGCCGGTCCCGGCGCCGGATCGTGTTGGCCACCAACGTCGCCGAGACGTCGCTGACGGTGCCGGGGATCCGCTACGTCGTCGACCCCGGCACCGCCAGGATCTCCCGCTACAGCCGCCGCACCAAGGTGCAGCGGCTGCCGATCGAGCCGATCTCGCAGGCCTCGGCCGCGCAGCGGGCCGGCCGGTGCGGGCGCACCGCGCCCGGGGTGTGCATTCGGCTGTACTCCGAGGCCGACTTCGAGGCCCGCCCGCGCTACACCGACCCGGAGATCCTGCGCACCAACCTGGCCGCGGTGATCCTGCAGATGGCCGCGCTGGGCTTCGGTGACATCGAGAACTTCGGCTTCCTCGACCCGCCCGATGCGCGCAGCATCCGCGACGGGGTGGCGCTGCTGCAGGAACTCGGCGCCTTCGACCGCGCCGGCGCGCTGACCGACGTCGGCCGCCGCCTCGCGCAGATCCCCGTGGACCCGCGGCTGGCCCGGATGCTGCTGCAGGCCGACACCGAGAACTGTGTGCGCGAGATGCTGGTCCTGGCCGCCGCGCTGTCGATCCCCGACCCGCGCGAGCGCCCCGTCGACCGGGAGGAGGCCGCCCGGCAGAAACACGCCCGCTTCGCCGACGAACACTCCGACTTCGTGTCCTACCTGAACCTGTGGCGCTACCTGACCGAACAGCGAAAGGAACGCTCCGGCAACTCGTTTCGCCGGATGTGCCGCGAGGAGTTCCTGCACTACCTGCGGATCCGGGAGTGGCAGGACCTGGTCGGGCAGCTGCGCTCGATCTGCCGCGACCTCGGCATCCGGGAACAGGACGAGCCGGCCGACCCGGCCCGGATCCACGCCGCGCTGACCGCCGGGCTGCTGTCGCACATCGGGCTGCGCGACGGGGATGCCAAGAACACCAGGCCGGACTCCAGGACTTTCCAGGGGGCGCGCAACACCCGCTTCGTGCTGGCGCCGGGCTCGGTGCTGACCCGCCGCCCGCCGCGCTGGGTGGTGGTGGCCGACCTGGTGGAGACCAGCAGGCTCTACGGGCGCATCGCCGCGCGCATCGAACCGGAGGCCGTCGAACGGGTGGCCGAGCACCTGGTGCAGCGCAGCCACAGCGAACCGCACTGGGACGCCAAACGCGGTGCGGCGATGGCCTTCGAACGGGTCACGCTCTACGGCCTGCCGATCGTGGCGCGCCGCCGGGTCGGCTACGGCCACGTCGACCCCGAGGCGTCCCGGGAGCTGTTCATCCGGCACGCCCTGGTCGAGGGCGACTGGGAGACCAAGCACCACTTCTTCCGCGACAACGCCCGGCTGCGTGCGGAACTGGCCGTCCTGGAGGAGCGGGCCCGCCGCCGCGACCTGCTCGTCGGCGACGACGAGATCTACGCCTTCTACGACGCCCGCGTCCCGGCCGACGTCGTCTCGGCCCGGCACTTCGACGGCTGGTGGCGCAAGCAGCACCACCAGACCCCGGAGCTGCTGACGCTGACCCGCGCGGACCTGCTGCGCGCCGAGGAGGACGTCGAGCATCCCGACGCGTGGCGCGCCGGTGACCTCACGCTGCCGCTGTCCTACCGGTTCGAGCCCGGCGCCGCCGACGACGGGGTCACCGTGCACGTCCCGGTCGACGTACTGGCCCGCCTCGGCGGCGACGAATTCGCCTGGCAGGTCCCGGCATTGCGGGAGGAGCTGCTGACCGCGCTGATCAAGTCGCTGCCGAAGAACCTGCGGCGCAGCTTCGTGCCCGCCCCCGACACCGCGCGGGCGCTGATGGCCGCGATCTCCCCCGACAGCGGCCCGCTGCTGGAGGCCGTGCAGCGCGAACTGCGCAGGCGCACCGGCATCCTGGTGCCCATCGACGCGTTCGACCTGGACAAACTGCCGCCGCATTTGCGGGTGACGTTCGCGGTGGAATCCACCGACGGCACCGTGGTGGCGAAGGGAAAGAGCCTGGGCCGGTTGCAGGATCAGCTGGCCGGCCAGGCCCGCCGGGCCGTCGCCGCCACGGTGGCCACCGGCCTGGAACGCACCGGGCTGCGGGACTGGCCCGAGGACCTCGACGAGCTGCCACAGGTGGTGGAGGGCGCCGCATCGGCCGGGCACGCGGTCCGCGGCTACCCGGCGTTCGTCGACCGCGGCACCGGCGTCGACATCGGTGTGTTCGCCACCGGCGCCGAACAGCGCGCCGCGGCGGGCCCGGGCAGCCGCAGGCTGCTGCGCCTCGCCGGCCCCTCGATCACCAAACCCGTTGAGCGGTCCCTGGATCCGCGCACCAAACTCGTCCTGGGCAACAACCCGGACGGGTCGCTGGCGGCGCTGCTGGAGGACTGCGCCGACAGCGCGGTGGCGGCGCTGGTCCCGGTCCCGGTGTGGACCCGTGCCGAATTCGCCGTGGCCCGAACACGTCTGGCCGACCGGCTGGTCCCGACGACGCTGGACGTGGTGCGCCGGGTGCGGGCCGTGCTGGCCGCCCTGCACGAGGTGCAGGTGGCGCTGCCGGACACCCCGACGCCCGCCCAGGCCGACGCCGTGGCCGACATCCGGGCCCAGCTGGCCGGGCTGGTACCGGCCGGCTTCGTCGCCCGCGCCGGCGCGCAGCGGCTCGCCGACCTGACCCGGTACCTGACCGCGGTGAGCCGGCGCCTGGACCGGCTGCCACACGCGCTGGGCGCCGACCGGGACCGGATGCAGCGGGTGGCCGCCGTGCAGCAGGCCTACGACGACGTCGTCGCGGCGCTGTCCCCGGCCCGCGCGGCGGCCGCCGACGTCCGCGACATCGGCTGGATGATCGAGGAACTGCGGGTCAGCCTGTGGGCCCAGCAGCTGGGCACCGCCCGCCCGGTCAGCGAGCAGCGGATCTACCGCGCCCTCGACGCGCTCACCTAGGGTGCGGTCGCGGTGCCGGCCGGGTCGATGAGGATCTTCGCGTGCCGCTCCGGGTCACCCAGCGCCTCGAACGCCGCGGCCACCCCGGCCAGCCCGACGGTGCCGGTCACCAGCGCCGACGCATCGACCTTGCCGTCGGCCAGCAGGTGCAGGGTGTCGCGGAACTCCAGCGGGGTGTAGCCGAACACGAACCGCAGGTCGACCTCCTTGCCGATGGCCATCGCCGGCCGCAGCTTGTCGTCGCCCATGCACACCCCGACCACGATGATCCGCGACGCCAGCGGCGCCGCGGCGATGACACCGTCGATCATCCCCGGCACGCCCACGCATTCGAAGACGACCGGCCGCTTGGGCGCGGTGCCGCCGAGCCGGTCGGCGACCCGGTAGACGTGCTGCCAGCCGGGCAGCCGGCGCAGCTTCTCCATCGCCCCGACCCCGACCTCGTACAGCGCGGGCAGCTCGGTCAGACCCCGCTGGCCCGCGGGTACCGCCTCGTACGGCGACTCCTCGGCCGGGTCGACCACCACGTCGGCGCCGCAGCGCTGCGCCAGCGCCCGACGGCCCGGCGAGAAGTCGCTCGCCACGATCGTGCGCACCCCGTGGGTCTTCAGGTGGCAGATGACGGCCAGCCCGACCGGTCCGCAACCCAGCACGATCGCGACGTCCTTGCCGGTGATCTCGCTGCGCCGCACCGCGTGATAGGCCACCGCCATCGGCTCGGTCAGCGCCGCCGTCGCCGGGTCCAGGCCGTTGGGCACCGGGAACGTCAGCGCCGCCTCGGCGAGCACCTGCTCGGCGTACCCGCCGGGCGCCTTCGGCGACAGGCCGGTCAGATGCACCCCGCCGTGCGCGCGCAGCAGCGGGAACGACACCACCGTGGTGCCCGGCCTGAACTCCTTGCCGACCTTGCGGCCCCGCTCGGCGACCTGCCCGCAGAACTCGTGGCCCATCACCACCGGGGTGTCGCTGCGGGCGAAGTCGTGGTAACCGCCCTCGGCCATCACCTCGGTGAGTTCGTCGGCGTGATCCTTGGCGTGCAGATCCGACCCGCAGATACCGCACCGCAGCACGTCGAGCACGAGCTGGCCCTCGGCCGGGCGCGGTGCGGGCAGGTCGACGACCTCGAGGGTGCTGTGCAGACAGCTGACCGCTTTCATCCGGCCATCGTCGCACGGTAGAACGGCGGTATGAAGAAGCGTCGACTGGCGGCCGGATCCGCGCTGATCGTTCTGCTGGGCTGGCTGCTGCCACCGGCCGCGCAGGCCCAACCCGAGGCCGCGCCGCCGGTGATCGAACCGGTGGTGCTCGAGGAGATCCCGCACGACCCTGGGGCGTTCACCCAGGGTTTCGAGATCGCCGGGTCGGCGCTGTACGAGGGCACCGGCCTGGCCGGCGAGTCCCAACTGCGGGTGCTCGACCCCGACAGCGGCACGGTGCTGCGCTCGGCGGCGGTCCCCAACGACTACTTCGCCGAGGGCATCACCGTCGTCGGTTCCCGGATCTGGCAGCTGACCTGGCGCGACGGCGTCGCGGTCGAATGGGATGCCGGCGCGCTGACCCCGATCCGGGAAGTGCCGCTGGGCGGGGAGGGCTGGGGGCTGTGCTTCGACGGGGACCGGCTGATCCGCAGCGACGGCAGCAACCGGCTGCACTTCCACGACCCCGCCGACATGGCCGAAACCGGCGTCGTCGACGTCACCCAGCAGGGCCGCGCACTCAACGGCCTCAACGAACTCGAATGCGTCGGCGGTCAGGTCTGGGCCAACCTGTGGCCGTCGGACCGGATCGTGCGGATCGATCCCGGCACCGGTGCCGTCGATCTCGTCGTCAACGCCCGGGTGCTGCGCGAGCGGGGGATCCCGGCCACCGCCCAGGTGCTCAACGGCATCGCCCACGTGCAGGGCGACGAGTTCCTGCTCACCGGCAAGGACTGGCCCAAGACCTTCCGCGTCCGGCTCGACGCCGCGTGAGCCGCCCGCGCGTCGTCGTCGCCGGCCTCGGCGACACCGGGGTGCTGACCGCCATCAAACTCGCCAACCACGCCGACGTGGTGGGCATTTCGGTCAAGCCGGGCCTGGTCAGTGGTCAGGAGCTGGGGTGGCGGCTGGCCCGGCCCGACGACTGGGCGCGGTACAACTGGATCCCGTTCTCCCGGTTCCGCGGCCTCGACCGGGTCCGCACCGTGCACGGCACGCTGACCGGTGTCGACCTCGGCGCGCGCACCGTCGCGGTGGTGCTGGCCGACGGGTCGAGCGCCGACGTCGGCTACGACGCGCTGGTCATCGCGACCGGGGTGACCAACGGGTTCTGGCGCAGGCCCACGCTGCAGACCCCCGCCGATGTCGACGCCGACCTGCGCGGCCCGCACGAAACGCTCTCCGCCGCACGGTCGGTCGCGGTGATCGGCGGCGGTGCGGCCGCGGTCAGCAGCGCCGCCAACATCGCCACCGCCTGGCCGCGCACCAGCGTGCACCTGTACTTCCCCGCCGACCGGGCGCTGACCGGGCACCACCGGCGCACCTGGGACACCGTGCGGCGCAGGTTGATCGAGGCCGGTGTGGTGCTGCACCCCGGGCACCGGGCGGTGCTGCCCGGCGACGTCACCGAGATCGCCAGCGGGCCCGTGCAGTTCAGCACCGGGCAGCCGGACGCGACCGCGGAAGCGGTGCTGTGGGCGGTCGGGCGGGTGCGGCCGAACACCGGTTGGCTGCCCGCCGGGCTGCTCGACGACGACGGCTTCGTGCGGGTCACCCCGGCGCTGCAGGTGCCCGGGCACCCCGAGGTGTTCGCGATCGGCGACGTGGCCGCCACCGACCCGCTGCGCAGCTCGGCCCGCAACCGCGCCGACGGGCTGCTGGCCCGCAACGTGCGGGCCGGTTTCGCGGGCGGGCCGCTGCGCGACTACCGGGCGCCGGCGCGGCGCTGGGGATCGGTGCTGGGTATCCAGGCCGACGGGCTGGAGGTGTTCACGCCCACCGGCCGTGCGTTCCGGTTCCCGGCCTGGTCGTTCGAGCGGATCCTGATGCCGTGGATCGTGCGGTGGGGGATCTACCGCGGCATCAGGCCAGTTCGGCGTTGATGCGGTCCAGCAGCGCGGGGTAGCGGGCCGCCTCGCGGTGCCTGCCGGGTTTGCCGCTGCTGACCACCGCGGCCGCCAGCGCCCGGCGCGGATCGGCCCACATCGCGATGTCGGTCAGCCCGGTGTGCCCGAACGCCGCCGCGGCGTCGCGGCCGAACGGCCCGAACCGTTTGGAGCCCAACATGTATCCGGTTCCCCACCGCATCGGCGCCAGCCCGGTCGCCAGGTCCGGGCGCAGCCGCCGCGCCTGCCGCGTCGCCGCGCGCAGGGTCTGCTCCGACATCACCCGAACACCGTCGAGTTCCCCTCCACGGCGCAGGATCTCGGCGAACCGGGACAGCTCGTTGGCGGTGGAGACGGTGTTCGACGAGGGGATGACCCCGGTGAGGAAGTGTGCGGTGTTGGAGAACGGGATGATCTGCGTCGGGGTGCCGCCGACCGCGGTCTTGAACGCCCTGGCGATCGGCGCGGGCAGCGGAGCGCCGGTGACGTGGCTGGGCGCCACCAACGGAACATCTTCTGCGGCAACACCGTAATTGGTCCAGCGGAAGCCCAGCGGGCCCAGGATCTCGTCGTGCAGGATCTCGCGGATGCTGCGCCCGGTGGCCGCGGCGATGATCTCGCGCATCAGCGGTCCCCACGTCACCCCGTGGTAGATGTGCACCAGACCGGGCGGATACACCGGCTTCATCCGGCCCAGCATCGCCCGGGTGTACGCGCTGTCGTCCATCCGCTTCAGGTCGGGTTTGGGGCCGGTGGCGAACGGCACCCCCGCGCTGTGGGTGAGGACGTGGCGGATGGTGGTGCGGTCCTTGCCGTGGCTGGTGTACTCGGGCAGGTAGTCGCACACCCGGTCGTCCAGGCCGAACACGCCGCGCTCGACGAGCATGTGCGCCACGGTGGTGGTGATCGCCTTGGCCGCGGAGTAGACGCAGAACGGTGTCTCGGTGCTGACCGGGATCTTCTCGGCCCCGGCCGGCTCGGTGGGTCCGTTGCCCCAGGCGTGGCCGATGGCGCGGTCCAGGATCACCCGGCCGTGGTAGCGCAGGCACACCTGGATGGCCGGCTGCATCCCGGCCCGGTACCAGTGCCGGGCGGCCTGCCAGATCCGCTCCACCGCGGCCGGGTCGACGCCGGAGTGGTCCTCCGCGCCGATCGAGGTGACGGCGTCCAGGTCGGCCGGCACGGCGATCCTGCCGGCACCCGGGGGAGGGCTCAGCGCGGCGCTCCGGAGAAGATGCCGCTGCCGATGAGCTGGGTCAGCTGGCCCAGCAGCTCACCCGGGCCGGGCTTCGGTGGGGGCGCCACGTTGGTGAGCTGCCAGACCTGGCAGTCGCTGGTGGTGAAGGTGGTGTCGGTGGGCAGGATCTCCACCACGGCGGGCTTCTTGGTCAGCGCGTTGTCGACCAGCTCGTCGCCGGCGGTGCGCTTCCAGTAGCAGGCGCCGCCGTCGATCGGGCCGGCCGTCTGGTAGACGCCGGGCGCGATGTCGGTGCCCACGGCGTAGGAGCCGTTGGCGTCGATGGTGGTCTTCAGCTCCGCGGCGGGCGCGGGCTGCGGTGGTGCGGGCGGCTCGGCGGGTTGGGCCTGGGCCGGCGCGGCGGTGGCGCACCAGCCGGCCAGCATCGCCGCGGCGAGCACCGCTGTCCGGGATGGCCTCATAGGAAGTCAGTCTAAGTGCCGCGGCGGCGGGGCTGTACCCGCCGCCGCGGCAGCACGTCAGCCGGCCATGAAGGTGGCGTAGGCCGACGCCAGGTCACCCGGCAGAACCGTGACGTTGCAGGCCTGCTGGGCCTCGCCGATCGGCGCCAGGATGCCGCGCAGCTCGTAGTACTCCGCCGGGTTGGCGGTGAAGTACCCGCGCAGGTTGGCCTCGGCCTCCGGCCGCGGCTGGTTCATCGCCGCGGTGACCGCCTGGTTGGCGCCCGGGTGTCCGTCGAGGTACTGGCGGGCCGCGCCGGTCACCGAACTGACGGTGCTGGCCAGGCCGCTGGCGCTGCACTGCTCGGCCGGTGTCGCGGCGGCCATCGGGGCGGCCACCGTTGCTGCGGCCAGTCCCCCGAGCAGCCAGGCGGCCCCGAGGCCGGCCACGCCGCGACGCATGTTGATACCACTGGAGTTCATTTGGATTTGGTCCTTCGGATAGTGAATCGGTCACTTCGTTTCCCCGCCCGAAATCCAAGGTAGCCCAGATCAAAACGGCGCAAACCTGACCGCTCGGCGGTGATCGTGACCGGCTCCGGGCGTTACAGTGTTCCGGCGTGATGTTCCTCTCGATTCCGGCGCCGACGGCCGGATCCGGGGCCGATCCGGTGCCGGTGTTCTCAGAGTTCTCAGGATTTGCCGGGATCTCTTAGATGATCGTGATGTGGGTTGTCACCGAATCGTTATTCGCGGGTCCGCCGGATCCGGGACGCTAGCGTGGTCGCCGTGAGCGCGCCAGGCCCCCCACCGCAGACCCCGACCTGCTACCGCCACCCCGACCGGCCGACGTACGTCCGGTGCACCCGCTGCAACCGGCCCGTCTGCCCGGACTGCATGCACAGCGCCGCGGTCGGGCACCAGTGCACGGACTGCGTCGGCGCCGCCGCCCGGGCCGCCCGGCCGGTGGTCACCCAGTTCGGCGGGCGCGCCCCGGCGTCGGCGACGCCGGTCGTGACCTACGTGTTGATCGGCATCAGCGCGGCCATGTTCGTCGCGCAGATGGCCGTCCCCGGCCTGGAGAACCGGCTGTCGCTGTGGCCGGTGGCCGTCGCGGGCGGCCTGGACGGCACCCCCGAGCTGTACCGGCTGCTGACCTCGGCGTTCCTGCACTACGGGCTGATGCACCTCGGGTTCAACATGCTGGCGCTGTACTTCGTCGGCCCGCCGCTGGAGCTGGCGCTGGGCCGGCTGCGGTTCGCCTGCCTCTACCTGATGAGCGCGCTCGGGGGTTCGGTGCTGGTCTACCTGCTCTCGCCGTACGCCGCGCACACCGCGGGTGCTTCCGGGGCGGTGTTCGGGCTGTTCGGCGCCACCTTCGTGGTGGGTACGCGACTCAACATGGATGTCCGCTGGGTGATGGGCATCATCGGGCTGAACCTGGCGTTCACGTTCGTCATCCCGCTGATCAGCTCGCAGAACATCAGCTGGCAGGGCCACATCGGCGGCCTGGTCACCGGCGCGCTGGTGGCCGCGGCCTACGTGTACGCGCCCCGCGCGCAGCGCACCCTGGTGCAGGCCGGGGCGACGCTGGCGGTGCTGGCGCTGTTCCTCGCGCTGATCTGGTGGCGCACCACCGACCTGCGCACGGCAATGGGGTTGTAAGCGGGTGCTCGGCCTACCGGATCGGATCCGCGCGTGCCTGTTCGATCTGGACGGCGTGCTCACCGACACCGCCAGCGTGCACCGTAAGGCCTGGAAGGCGATGTTCGACGAGTACCTGCGGGCCCGCGACGGCGCCGGGTTCACCCCGTTCGACATCGACGCCGACTACGCCGCCTACGTCGACGGGAAGCCCCGCGGCGACGGGATCCGCTCGTTCCTGGCCAGCCGCAGCATCCCGGTCGGCGACGACGTGGTCGCCGAGCTGGGGACCCGCAAGAACGACCTGTTCCTGCAGACGATGCGCAAAGACGGGGTCACGGTGTTCGACGGGTCGCGGCGCTACCTGCAGGCCGCGGCGGCGGCCGGGCTGCGCCGCGCGGTGGTGTCGTCGAGCGCGAACACCGCCGAGGTGCTCGAACGCACCGGCCTGGACGCCTACGTGGAATGCCGGGTCGACGGGGTGACGCTGCGCACCGAACACCTCGCCGGCAAACCCGCGCCGGATTCCTTCCTGCGTGCCGCGGCGCTGCTCGGGGTGGCGCCCGCCGACGCCGCGGTGTTCGAGGACGCGCTGTCCGGGGTGGCGGCCGGACGCGCCGGCGGGTTCGGCTTCGTCGTCGGCGTGGACCGGCTGGATCAGGCGCAGGCCTTGCGCGACAACGGCGCCGACGTCGTCGTCACCGATCTGGGAGAGCTGCTGGAGCCATGATGATCACCGACGAGTCGTTCCCCGTCGAACCGTGGCAGGTCCGCGAGACCACACTGCATTTCGATCTGCTGGCCCAGACCGAGTCGCTGTTCGCGCTGTCCAACGGGCACATCGGGCTGCGCGGAAACCTCGACGAGGGCGAACCACACGGCCTGCCCGGCACCTATCTCAACGGCTTCTACGAGGTGCGGCCGCTGCCCTACGCCGAGGCTGGCTACGGGTATCCCGAGGACGGGCAGTCGATCGTCAACGTCACCAACGGCAAACTGATCCGGCTGCTCGTCGAGGACGAGCCCTTCGACGTCCGCTACGGCGAATTACACTCGCACGAAAGGACTCTCGATATGCGGGCAGGCACGTTGACCCGCAGCGCGCACTGGTGCTCACCGGCGGGCAAGCGGGTGAAGGTGCGCTCCACCCGGCTGGTGTCGCTGGCCCAGCGCGGTCTGGCGGCCATCCGCTACGAGGTCGAGGCGTGCGACGACATGCGCGTCACCGTGCAATCCGAGCTCGTCGCCAACGAGGACCAGCCGCCCCGGTCCAAGGACCCGCGGGTGGCGGCGATGCTGCTCGATCCGCTGGAGCCGGTGCAACACGAGGTCAGTGACCGCGGTGCGCTGCTCATCCACCGCACCCGGGGCACCCGGCTGATGATCGCCGCCGCGATGGACCACCTCGTCGACGCCCCGGGCCGGGTGGACATCAGCGGGGACGCCGGGCCGGACTGGGCCAGGAGCACCGTCGTGTGCACGCTGAAAGCCGGTGAGTGCCTGTGCATCACGAAGTTCCTGGGCTACGGGTGGTCGAGCCTGCGGTCCCGGCCCGCGTTGCGCGACCAGGTGGCCGCGGCCATCGCCGGCGCCCGCTACAGCGGGTGGCGGGGGCTGCTGGATGCGCAGCGCGAGTACCTCGACGACTTCTGGGACAGCGCCGACGTGGAGGTCGACGGCGACCCGGACTGTCAGCAGGCGGTGCGGTTCGGCCTGTTCCACGTGCTGCAGGCCAGCGCCCGCGCCGAACGCCGGGCCATCCCGGGCAAGGGCCTCACCGGGACCGGGTACGACGGCCACACCTTCTGGGACACCGAAGGTTTCGTGCTCCCCGTGCTGACCTACACGGTGCCCCACGCGGCGGCCGATGCACTGCGCTGGCGGGCCTCGACGCTGGAGATGGCGCGGGCCCGGGCCGCCGAGCTGGACCTGGCCGGGGCCGCCTTCCCGTGGCGCACCATCCACGGTGAGGAGTGCTCGGCGTACTGGCCTGCGGGCACCGCCGCGTTCCACGTCAACGCCGACATCGCCATGGCGTTCGAGCGCTACCGGGTGGTCACCGGCGACCCCTCCCTCGAGCAGGAGTGCGGGCTGGCGGTGCTGGTCGAGACCGCCAGGATGTGGCTGTCGCTGGGACATCACGACCGGCACGGGCTGTGGCGCATCGACGGGGTCACCGGACCCGACGAGTACACCGCGGTCGTGCGGGACAACGTGTTCACCAACCTGATGGCCGCGGCCAACCTGCGCGCGGCGGCTACCGCCTGCACCCGGCACCCGGACGCCGCCGCCGAACTCGGGGTGGACACCGAGGAGACCGCGGCCTGGCGCGACGCCGCCGACGCCGTGCACATCCCCTACGACGAGGAACTCGGTGTGCACCCGCAGTGTGACGGCTTCACCACGCTGCGGGAGTGGGACTTCGACGCCAACACCCGCTACCCGCTGCTGCTGCACGAACCGTACGTGCGGCTCTATCCCGCGCAGGTGGTCAAGCAGGCCGACCTGGTGCTGGCGATGCAGTGGCAGAGCCACGCGTTCACCCCGGAACAGAAGGCCCGCAACGTCGACTACTACGAGCGCCGCACCACCAGGGATTCGTCGCTGTCGGCCTGCACGCAGGCGGTGATGTGCGCCGACGTCGGGCATCTGGAGCTGGCCCACGACTACGCCTACGAGGCCGCGCTGATCGACCTGCGGGACCTGCACAACAACACCGGCGACGGTCTGCACCTGGCGTCGCTGGCGGGCAGCTGGACCGCACTGGTCGCCGGGTTCGGCGGGCTGCGCGATGACGAGGGCGTGCTGGCGCTGGACCCGCGGCTGCCCGCCGGCATCTCCCGGCTGCGATTCCGGTTGCGCTGGCGCAACTTCCGCGTCACGGTGACCGCCGACCACCACACCGTCACCTACACGCTGCGCGACGGGCCGCGGCACACGCTGACCATTCGGCACGCCGGTGAGCCGTTGACGGTCAGCACCGACGCCCCGACCACGGTGCCGGTGCAGCGGCGCCCGCCGCTGCTGGCCACCCCGCAACAGCCCCCGGGGCGGGAACCGTTGCGCCGCAGGATGATCAGACCTGAAGGCGCGCCCCGATGATGACGGTACGGTCCAACGGCAGCCCGAAGTAGGCGGCTGCGTCGGCGGTGATGTGCGACGTCGCGATGAACAGCCGCTTGCGCCACGGCGCCATCGTCGGCGCATCGCCGGCGCACAGCTCCAGCTTGGACAGGAAATAGGTGGCGTGGTCCGGGTCCAGCGGGCCCTCGGTCCGCTCGGGGTCCAGCAGCCGCAGCACCCGCGGTACGTCGATGCGCTCCATGTAGCCGAAATGCGCTGTCAGCTGCACGATCCCATCGTGCCCGGAACCCAGCGGGTGGATCGTGATGCGCTGCTCGTCGGCGAGCCGGGGGACCGTCTCGGTGGCCAGCGACAGGATCACCACGTGCTCGGCCAGCACATGGTTGTGCTCGACGTTGGCCCGCATCGCCAGCGGCGCAGTGGCATGGCCGTGCGAGGCCCGCCGGTTCAGGAACACCGCGGTGCCGGGCAGCCGGACCAGCGGCGGCCGCCGGGAGCTCAGCCCGTCGATGAACTCACCCATCGGGCCCTCGGCCTTTTCCCGTTCCCGCGTGACGATCTCGCGGCCCCGTTGCCACGTCGTCATCACCGTGAACGCGCACACCGCGATCAGCAGCGGCAGCCAGGCGCCGTGCACCAGCTTGGTCAGGTTGGCCGCGAAGAACATCACGTCGACGGTGAGCAGCACCGCGCCGCCGCCGATCACCAGCCACAGCGGGGCACCGGCCCTGGTGCGGGCCAGGTACAGGAACAGCAGCGTGGTGATGGTGATCGTGCCGGTCACCGCCATCCCGAACGCGTACGCCAGCGCCGAGGAGCTGCGGAACGCGAACACCAGGATCAGCACCGCCACCATCAGCAGACCGTTGATCCACGGCACGTAGACCTGACCGAACGTCGACGCCGAGGTGTGCTCGATGCGCAGCCGGGGCAGATAGCCCAGGTGTGCGGCCTGCGAGGCCACCGAGAACGCCCCGGTGATCACCGCCTGCGAGGCGATCACCGTCGCCGCGGTGGCCAGCAGCACCATCGGGATCCGCGCCCATTCCGGGGTCAGCAGGAAAAACGGTGACGCCACCGTGGATTCGTCGCCGAGCACCAGCGCGCCCTGCCCGAAATAGTTCAGCGTGCACGCCGGCAGCACCAGGCCCAGCCAGCCCAGCGTGATCGCCCTGCGGCCGAAATGCCCCATGTCGGCGTAGAGCGCCTCGGCGCCGGTGACCGCGAGCACCACCGCCGCCAGCGCGAAGAACGCGATGTGGAAGTGCCCGGTGACGAACGTCCACGCATAGCCCGGCGACAGCGCCCGCAGGATGTCCGGGTGCGCGGCGATACCTCGGATCCCGCACGCGCCGATGACGGTGAACCAGACGATCATCACCGGGCCGAAGAACCGCCCGACCGTGGCGGTGCCGCGGCGCTGCACCGAGAACAGCGCCACGATGATCACCGCGGTGATCGGCACCACCAGGTCGTGCAGGTCCGGGTCGACGATCTCGAGGCCCTCGACCGCCGAGAGCACCGAGATGGCCGGGGTGATCATGCTGTCGCCGAAGAACAGCGCCGCGCCGAACAGGCCGAGCACGGACAGCGCCATCGCGGTGCGCCGGTGCGCGCCTCCGCTCCACCGGCGCACCAGCGTGATCAGCGCCATGATGCCGCCCTCGCCGTGGTTGTCGGCGCGCATCACCAGCGTCACGTACGTCAGCGTGACGATCGTCATCACCGACCAGAAGATCAGCGACACCACCCCGTAGACGTTGTGCGGTGCCACCGGCACCGGGTGCGGATCGGTGGGGTCGAAGACGGTGGCCAGCGTGTAGATCGGGCTGGTGCCGATGTCGCCGAACACCACCCCGAGCGCGCCGACCACCAGTGCCGGGCGCAGCAGCGGGTGCTTCTGTATTGCGGAGTTGTTCGCGATAGTGGTCATTGTGGCCGACAGCTCGGGGTTTGCGGTGGAGGCGGCTCTGGACGAGCTGTACGCGGCCGGCCCGGACGACTTCACCGCGCTGCGTGCCGATCTGGCGGCGCGGGCCAAGGCGGCGGGCGACCCCGCCGCGGCCGAGCGGCTGGCCGGCAGCCGCAAACCGACGACGGCCGCGTGGGTGGTGAACCTGCTGGCGCTGACGGGCCCGGCCCGGGACCGGCTGAGCGAGCTGGGGACGCGGCTGCGGGAGGCGCACGCCGCGATGGACGGTGCGACGATCCGGGCGCTGACCGCCGAGCAGCGCCGCCTGGTCGACGAGTTCGCCGTGGCCGGGCTGCGCGCCGCGGGCCTGGACCGGCCGTCGGCGGCGCTGCGCGACGACGTCACCGCCACCCTGTCGGCCGCCGTCGCCGACCCGGACGTCGCCGCCCGGCTGGGCCGGCTGACCAAGGCCGAGCAGTGGTCCGGGTTCGGTGAATTCGGTTTCACCGCAGCGGTATCCACCAAAGCTGCGCCGAAGAAGCAGAAGACCCCCGGAGCCCGACCCGAGACCGGACCGCAGACCCGGCCCGCAGCCGAGTCCGAGGCCGACCGGCGCGCCCAGCAGGCCGTCCGAAAAGCCAGAGCGGAGGTGGCCGCCGCCGAACGCACCAAGGCCGACGCCGATGCCGCACTGGCCGAGCTGCAGTCCGATCTGGCCACCGCCCGGATGCGGCACCAGGACGCGCAACGCCGGCTGCGCGACGCCGAAGTCGCGATGACGGCCGCGCAGGACGCCTACGACGCCGCCAAGCGCGCCGCCCGGGAGGCCGCCGACACCCTCCGCGACGCCAAACGCCGGCTCCGGGAGACCGGCTCGTGAGGTTAGGGTGGCCCCAGAGGCCCACGAACGAAAGACCGTCGATGAAGCTTCACGTGCTGCCCTACGTCGACATCGAGATCGACGACCGCACCATCCGGCGCAGGCTGCGCAGACACGGCGAGCGGCTGCGGGTGACGCTGCGGTCCCACCTGCTGTCCGCCGCCGACGACGTCGACACCGCCGGGCACCGGGTGCGCGGGCTGTGCGACCGGGCCGTCCGCGGGGTCGACGCGGTCGCCGCCACCGTCAACGACCGGCTCGGCCCGGACCGGCCGCAGCTGCGCGTCGTCGACGGCGGCCGCGAAGCCGGCTGATCAGCCGGCCCGCACCCGGCCGGTGCGCCCGCCGACGAAGAACGATCCGGCCAGCACCACCAGCCCCACCACGGCCACCGGGATCGCCCACGACCGCCGCGCCGACAGCGCCGACTCGCACTCGGCGACCATGTCCCGGTGCGGGACGATCTCGTTGAGCACCGGCAGGTTGGCCAGGTTGTTGTTGTCGGCCTCCCGCGCCTGCGAAAGGTCGGCGGCGATGCCGTTGCCACACCCGATGCTGCCGTCCTGACCCGGCACCGACACCGGCATCAACAAGGCGATGACCCCCACCAACAACACCGCCGCACCGGCGATCAGAAGCAACCGTCGAATGTTCATGGCGCCGGGAATGCCCCGGTGAGCCGGATCTGAAACAAGATCGATCACCGGTCTCGACGGGCCGGAGTGGGCACGGCCCCGGGCGATGTGCTGTCCTTGTGCAGTGACTGGCCCGAGCAATGATTGGTCCCCGGTGCAGTGATTCAACATGGTGTGACCGTGCTGCTCGCGGTGCTGGCCGCGGTGTTCCTGGCCATCGGCATCGTGGTGCGCCAGCGGGCCACCCTCGACGTGCCCGCCGAGCACGGGGTCAGCAGCGTGATGTTCCTGACCCTGATCCGGCGGCCGCTGTGGTGGGCGGGTACCGCCGCCGCCATCGCCGGCTACGTGTTCCAGGCGCTCGCGCTGGCCGGTGGCTCGCTGCTGCTGGTGCAGCCCATCCTGGTCTCGGCGCTGCTGTTCGCGCTGCCGATGAGCGCCCGGCTGGCCCACCGGCGGGTCACCCGCGGCGAATGGGCATGGGCGGTGCTGCTGACCGCCGCGCTGGCGGTGTTCGTGGTGCTGGCCAAGGCCAGCCCCGGTGACTACGAGGCGTCACTGTCCACCTCCGCCGTCGTCGCGCTGATCTGCGCGGTGGCGGTCGGGGCCTGCGTCATCGTCGCCTCCCGCACCGTCGGGTGGCGCCGGGCGGTGCTGCTGGCGGTCGCGGTGGGGGTGCTCTTCGGGGTCGTCGCGGTGCTCACCAAGCTGGTCATGCACCTGCTGACCCACGAGGGCGTGGGGGCCGTGCTCAGCACCCCGGTGCTCTACCTGCTGGTGCCGCTCGGGGTGCTGGCGGTGCTGCTGCAGCAGTCGGCGTTCCACGCCGGATCGCTGCAGACCTCGGTGCCCACGATGCTGGTGCTCGAACCGATCATCGCGGTGCTGCTCGGGGCGGTGGTGCTCGGTGAACAGCTCGACGTCGGCCGCTGGGACGGCGTCGCTATCGCGCTGGCCACGCTGGCGATGGTGGCCGGCACGATCGCGCTGGGCCGCGACGAGGGCGCCTACGAGGAGGAGCTGGAGGCCGCCGTGCACCGGACCGGCACCCGGCCCGATCCTCACGCGGCGGCGGACTCGCAGGCGGCGTCGGGCAGCGGATAGCCGAAGTCCTTGGCCACCCCGGACAGGCTGCGGCGCAGCTGCTTGCGCCCGCGGTGCAGCCGCGACATCGCGGTGCCGAGCGGAACCTCGGTCAACGCGGCGATGTCCTTGACCTTCAAACCCTCGACGTCGGCGTAATACACGGCCGCCCGGAACGTTTCGGGCAACTCGTGCATCGCCTCGCTGATGCTGTCCTCACCCAGGCCGGCCAACACCTGGTCCTCGGCGGCCCGCTGGCTTCGGGCCATCAGCTGGCCGTCGCTGAACTCGTCGGTGAGTACCAGCGTCGGGCGGCGCTGCTGCTTGTGGAACTCGCTGATGTGGGTGTTGGCCATGATCCGGTACAGCCAGCCGGCCAGGTTGGTGCCCTGGGTGAAGCTGTCGAAGCTCGCGAAGGCCTTGACCGCCGTCTCCTGCAGCAGATCCTCGGCGTCGGCGTGGGCCCGGGTCATCTTGAAGGCGTGCCGGTACATCCCGGCCAGTATCGGGATGGCCTGCTCCTCGAAGCGGCGGGTACGGTCGTCGCGGCCGGTGCGTGTGGTCATGGGATGCTCCTGGGGCGGGGAATCGGTGGTGATCCCAGCCTCTCGTCCCGCGGCCGCCCGGTCTGCCGGGCTGACCTCCGAGATCCGATGGGGACATCCGCACCGGTGTCTTCGGGTTAACCCCCAGGGGGCCGGCCCCGGTCTCGGTCCCGGGTCTCAGGCCCCGGTCCAGGACGCCCAGCGGTGCACCTCGACGGTGATCACCGGCCCGTCCAGCGCCAGCCGTTCGTACTGCGGGTACTTCTGTCGCAGCAGCCCGTACCCGGTGGCCATCTCCACCCCGCTGTAGTGGATGGTGGCCACCCCGTCGGCGCGCACCCACCACAGCCGCGTCCAGTCCTCGTCGTAGTGATCACCCAGCAAACTGACCGCCGGATTGGTCTCGATGTTGGCGAGCCTGCGCAGCCGCTGCGTGGACTTCGGTTTGGCGTCGATCGCGGTGTACACCAGGTCGTCGCGCGCATCGTGCACCGCGAACACCACCGGCACGATGTGCGGTCCGCCGTCGGGGCGCACCGTCGCCAGCGTGGCCACGGGTGCGCCCCGAAAGGCCGCCACGGCGTTGAACTCTGCCACGCCGACCAGCGTAGGACGATATGGTTCAGCGCGATGTCACAGCACGGCCACCGCTGCGCCACCGCGCAGTCTCCTGCTCATCGGAAGGTTCGGCAATGACCATCTCGCTGCTGTCCAGAATCCTGTCCTGTACCGCCGCCGCGGTGCTGGCCGCCGGTGCGGTGGCCTGCGCGCCGCCGGAAAAGGGCGACTCCGGCGGCGCGGAGACGGAGTCCGGGGTCAAGGCCGCCGAGGCCACCTCGGCCGCCGACTTCGGCGGCATGGACCAGCTCGTCGAGGCGGCCAAGGCCGAAGGTCAGCTGAATGTGATTGCGCTGCCGCCGGATTGGGCCAACTACGGGGCCATCATCAAGGCGT
Organism: Mycolicibacterium sp.; assembly: GCA_050250295.1. GTDB lineage: Bacteria > Actinomycetota > Actinomycetes > Mycobacteriales > Mycobacteriaceae > Mycobacterium. Next base: position 44,413 of record JBFWOX010000033.1, on the reverse strand, counting down.
TCTCGGACAAGTACGGCATCACGGTCAACTCGGCGCAGCCCGACGCGTCCAGCCAGGACGAGATCAATGCGGCAAACCAGCAGAAGGGCCGCAGCACCGCCCCTGACGTGTTCGATCTCGGGCAGTCCGTCGCACTGGCGAACACTGCCATGTTCGCGCCGTACAAGGTCGAGACGTTCGACGAGATCCCGGCGGCGTTCAAGGATCCCGACGGCACCTGGGTCAACGACTACGGCGGCTACATGTCGATCGGTTTCGACTCCTCGAAGGTGCCGCCGGTCACCGGCGTGAACGACCTGCTGAAGCCCGAGTACCAGGGCAAGGTCGCGCTCAACGGCGACCCGACCCAGGCCGGCGCGGCGTTCTCCGGGGTGTTGATGGTGGCGCTGTCACAGGGTGGGTCGGCCGACGACATCGCCCCCGGCGTCGAGTTCTTCCGGAAACTCAAGGAGGCGGGCAACTTCCTGCCCGTCGACCCCACCCCGGCGACCATCGAGTCCGGTCAGACCCCGGTGGTCATCGACTGGAACTACACCAACGCGGCCGAGACGAAGAAGCTGCCGTCCTGGACTGTCGTGGTGCCGCCCGAGCACGCGGTGGCCGGCTACTACTACCAGGCCATCAACAAGGACGCCCCGCACCCGGCGGCCGCGCGGCTGTGGCAGGAGTTCCTCTACAGCGACGAGGGCCAGAACCTGTTCGCCGAGGGCGGTGTCAAGCCGGTGCGGGCCGACACCATGCAGGCCGACGGCACGCTGGACCCCGCGGTCGCGGCCGCGCTGCCGGTGGTGGACGGCCAGGTGACGGTGCCGACGCCGGAGCAGACCGAGAAGGCCTCGACGTACCTCGCGGAGAACTGGGCCGCGGCGGTCGGCTGACATGCAGCTGGGCCGACGGGTCCGGGAAGGGCTGCCGCTGCTGCCGTTCCTCACCGTGGTGCTGATCTTCCTGATCATCCCGACGGTCACCGTCATCGTCAGTTCGGTCTACGCCGACGGGGTGTTCTCGCTGGAGCGCATCGCGGCGCTGTTCACCGGCACCGCCTTGTCGGCGCTGGCCAACAGCGTGGTGCTGTCGGGGGCGACGGCGGTGATCGGTGCGGTGTTCGGGGCGGTGCTGGCGTGGCTGATCGTGTCCAGCCCGCCGAGCTCGATGGCGCGCCGCGCGGTGCTCTCGGTGTGCAGTGTGCTGGCTCAGTTCGGGGGTGTGGCACTGGCTTTCGCGTTCCTGGCGACGATCGGGCTGAACGGGGTGCTGACCTTGTGGGTGCAGCAGGCGTTCGGGTTCAACCTGGCCGGGTCGGGCTGGCTGTACGGGTTGAGCGGGCTGATCCTGGTCTACACCTATTTCCAGATCCCGCTGATGGTGATCGTGTTCGTGCCCGCGCTGGAGGGGCTGCGCGAGCAGTGGCGCGAGGCGGCGGTCAGCCTCGGCGCCTCCACCTGGGCCTACTGGCGGGAGGTGGCCATCCCGCTGCTGACGCCGGCGTTCTTGGGTTCGGCACTGTTGTTGTTCGCCAACGCTTTTGCCGCCTACGCCACCGCCGCGGCGCTGGTCAGCCAGGGCAGCCCGATCCTGCCGCTGCTGATCCGGGCCTCCCTGGTCAGCGAGGTGGTGCTGGGCCAGGCCGGCTTCGCCTACGCGCTGGCGCTGGAGATGATCGTGGTGGTGGCCGTGGTGATGGTGGCCTACAACCTGCTGGTGCGCCGCAGCGCGCGGTGGCTGTCGTGAGGACGGCGGTGCGGGCGGCGCTGTGGGTGCTGTTCGGGCTGTTCTTCCTGTTCCCGCTGTACGCGATGGCAGATTTCTCCACCCGCAACCTGATCGCCGGCGGGCGCACCTGGCAGGCGTGGGCGAACCTGTTCGCCGACGAGGCGCTGTACCGGGCGATCGTGGTGTCGCTGCTGCTGGCCGTGTTCACCGTGCTGGCGATGCTGGTGCTGTTGGTGCCGACCATGATCTGGGTGCGGCTGCGGGCCCCGTGGGCCAAGGGTCTGGTGGAGTTCCTGTGCCTGTTGCCGTTGACGATCCCGGCCTTGGTGATCGTCGTGGGCCTGCGCAACGTCTACCTGTGGGTGACCTACTTCCTCGGGGAGTCGGCGCTGACGCTGACGTTCGTCTACGTCATCGTTGTGCTGCCGTTCGCCTACCGTGCGATCGACGCGGCGCTGTCGGCGATCGATCTGCGCACGCTGTCGGAGGCGGCGCGGTCGCTGGGCGCCGGCTGGGGCTCGACCATCGTGCGGGTGGTGGTGCCCAACATCTGGTCGGGCATCCTCTCGGCGGCGTTCATCTCGATCGCGGTGGTGCTGGGCGAGTTCACCATCGCGTCGCTGAGCGGCTACGAGACGTTGCAGGTGCAGATCGTGCTGATCGGTAAGAGCGACGGCCCGACGTCGGTGGCGGCATCGCTGGCGACGCTGCTGTTCGGCTTCGTGCTGCTGCTCGTGCTGTCCGTCCTGACCCGTGGCCGACGCCGAACTCCGGGAGTAACCGCATGAGCCGCAACGCCTCTGGCGTCCAGTTGACCGAGCTGACCCGGGTGTACGGCAGCGTGCGCGCGCTGGACGGCCTGACGCTGCACATCGAGCCCGGTGAGCTGGTGGCGCTGCTCGGGCCGTCGGGGTGCGGCAAGACCACCGCGCTGCGGATCCTGGCCGGCCTCGACGAGGCGACCTCGGGCACGGTGTCGGTGGGGGGTGCCGACGTCAGCAAGGTGCCCGCCAACAAACGCGATATGGGTATGGTGTTTCAGGCCTACAGCCTGTTCCCGCACCTGACGGTGCTCGACAACGTCGCGTTCGGGTTGAAGATGCGCGGAAAAGCCAAGGGCGAGCGAATGTCTCGTGCCGCGGAGATGCTGGATCTGGTCGGGCTGGGTGCGTTGGGCGGCCGGTACGCCAAGGAGCTCTCCGGTGGGCAGCAGCAGCGGGTGGCGCTGGCGCGGGCGCTGGCCATCACGCCGCGGGTGCTGCTGCTCGACGAGCCGCTCTCGGCCCTGGACGCCAAGGTGCGCACGCAGCTGCGCGACGAGATCCGGCGGGTGCAACTGGAAGTGGGCACGACGACGCTGTTCGTCACCCACGACCAGGAGGAGGCCCTGGCCGTCGCCGACCGCGTCGGGGTGATGAACCAGGGCAGGCTCGAGCAGCTGGCCCCGCCTGCCGAGCTGTACGCCAACCCCGCCACCCCGTTCGTCGCCGACTTCGTCGGGCTCAACAACAAGGTGCCCGCCCAGGTGTCCGACGGCCGCGCGACGCTGCTCGGGGTGACGGTGCCGGCGCTGCCCGGCTCGGTGAGTTCCGGAGCCGGGGTGGCGATGGTGCGGTTCGAGTCGGTCACCGTCGCCGCCGACGAGGCGGGCACCGCGACGGTGCGCACGGTGTCCTTCCTCGGCGCCATTTCCCGGGTGACGGTGACGCTCGCCGACGGTGCCGTCGTCACCGCGCAGCTGCCCAGCAGCGCCGCACGCGCGATCAGCCCGGGCGACCGGGTGACCGTCGGCCTGGACCCGGGCGGGGTGCTCGTCGCTGCAGCCTGAGCCGGCGTTCGCCGAGCGTGCACTGGTGGTAGTTCGCAGCCTGAGTCAGACGTCCTTGACGGGTTCGATACCGAGGTCGCGGTAGGTGACCAGGGCGTGGAACGGGATGTTGTGCCTGGCGAAGCGCGCGGTGGCGATATCGCCGCGGTCGACCATCGGGATGACGCCGGTGACGACGACGCCGAGCGGCAGGATCTTCTCCAGCGCCTGCTCGGTCGAGCCGCCGGTGCTGATCACGTCGTCGACCAGCAGCACCTTGGTACCGGGGTGCAGCCGGGTGCCCTCCACCCATTGTTCGCGGCCGCGCTTCTTCTGCTCCTTGCGCACCGAGAACCACGCCTTGCCGGTGACCATCGCTACCCCGTGTGCCAGCGGGTCGGCGCCCATGGTCAGGCCGCCGACGGCGTCGAACTCGATGCCGTTGGCGGCCGCGAGTTCGGCCACCGCCTCCGACACGATCCGCAGCCGCTCACCGGTGTCGACGGCGTACTTGCCGTCGATGTAGTCGTGGCTGAGCTGGCCGCTGGCCAGCTTGAACGGCTCCTCACGGCGTTCGTGACCGCGGGTGCGGATCAGGTCGAACGCGGCCTGCCACGTCGGCGGACGATCGGACAAGGTTCATCCCTCCCTGGCCCGGCGGGTCAACTCGACCGTGGCCGAACGCAATTCGTCGATGGAATCGATGGGTGCGGCGTAGCCGACACGGGTGTAGGCGATGCCGCGTTCGGTGGTCAGCCGAAGATCGAGGCCGTAGCGGTCGGCTCCGGTGCAGGTGGCCGCGACGGCGTCCGGGTACCCGCCCAGGGTCCTGGCCATGGCCGCCAGCGCGTCGGCGTGGTCGGCGTTGAGGTGGGCCAGCGCCCCGGCCGAAGCCGGGCTGACCGGATCCGGTTCGGCCTCGGCGTAGGCCGCCCCGGTCGTGGAGTCCATCCGGCCGTACCCGCCGACCCAGCGCACCCGCTGGACCCGCAGCACCCACAGCGAGAAGTCGCTGTAGTCGACGTAGTACTTGGCCGCGGGCACCGCCGCCAGGTGCGCGGCCCGGGCTGCGCCGCGCTCGTCGCCGACCGGCGCCTCGACCCGGCCGGCGAGCGTGATCCGGCCGCTGGCCAGCGGGTCGGCCTCGGTGGCCGGTGCGACGACGGCGATGCTGGCCCTGGGGTCGCGCGCCAGGTTGCGGCCGTGCTCGGCCAGGTTGGACACGCACAGCACCGGCGCGCCGCCGAGCAGGCCGTACGTCACGAACGACGCCCACGGGTCACCGTCGGCGGTGAGGGTGGCCAGCGTGCCGGTGTTCGTCGACGCCGCGATGGTGCGGGCCTCCTCGGCCGCCGACGGGCGCGTCGTGTCGACCGGTTCGGTCAGCGGTGGGGGAACGGTCGGGGCATCCCCGGGGTCGCCGTGATCACGAGTTGCGCCGCCGGACGTCACGACGGCACAGTAGCGCGTGCCGGCGAGCCGAGCGAACAGCGACAGTCCTAACTGACGCCGACGTCGATAAAAGGTGGGTCTCAGCAACCTCAATCGGAGCAAGCACTCCTGTGATTGTGGGAGAATCGCAGGGAAATACCAGTCTGCCGAGCGACTGAGCCTACGGAACCGGGGAGACCATGGCCGAGCCCGCACTGCGCGCCTACGCGGTTGCCGGCGTGCTGGCCGCCGGTGTGCTCCTCGGCGGTGTGACCGTGGCCCCGGCCTACGCCGACCCCACCGATACCGACGGGTCCAGTCAGGATTCGGGTGATTCGGGGGACACTTCGGGGGCCCAGAGCGTGGCCCCCGAACCCGATCCGGACCCTGGCCCCGACCCCGACGAGCGGACCGGCGACCCCAGCGCCGATCCCGATCCCGATCCCGAGCCGGAGCCCGAACCGGAGGACAACACCCGCACCGGCGACCCGGAGTCCGACGACGATGATGAGACCGATACCGGGGCCGGCCCGAGTTCGACGTCCCCGTCGCCGCCCACGCCGCGCCAGCGGGAGTCGCGCCGGATCGAGTACAGCAACTCGATCGGCATCCCGATGTTCCGGTTGCCCGCACCCGGGGAGATCCCGACGGTGCAGTCGTTCTACACCACCGTGCAGATCCCGGTGCCGACGTTCCAGGAGTTCCTCGCCACGCTGCGCATCGTGCCGCCGCCGGCCCCACCGTCGCCGGGCCCGGCGTTCCGCACCCAGGACGAGGCCCCGATCATCGACGCGACGACCGGCACCAGCGGCGGCGGCCCGCTGATGGCCGAGCAGCCGCCGGTGTTCGAGGCGCCGCTGGTGACCGTGCCCCGTGTGGTGACCATCGGCGGGGCGTCCCCGCGGCCGGTGCCCACCACCCCCGCAGGCGTGGCACCGCGGCCGGGCGTCACCCAGCCCGGCGTCGCCGGGGCCCGCACCCCGGTGATCCGGGGCTCCATCCCGCCGACTCCCGGTGTGTCGTCACCGCCGCCAGCGGCCGGCATGAACAGCCCGGTGCCGCGCAGCACCGGCTACCCGCGCTACCTGAGCAACCCGACCGTCGCCGAGCTCGCCATGGTGGCGGTGCCCGGGCTCGCCGGTCTGATCGCGTTGACGTTCGGCGGCGGTGTGATCGGCTACCGCCAGGCCAACAGCGTGCGGTACGTGCGGACCGCGGGGGCCGAGCGCTTCCTGCCGTAACCCGCCCGCGGCTTCGGGTGATTCATTTCCCGTTCTCCTGGGTAGGTTTGACTACGGTATGGACGACTCCACAGGCACCCGCGCAGTAGACCCGACCGAGGGCACGCACGTCGAGGTCGGCCCTGAGGGCCGTTCGGTCGAGCACCCGACCGCAGACGACTTCGGGCACGCCCGAACCCTGCCCGAGGACCGCACCTGGTTCAAGAAGGCGGTGTTCTACGAGGTGCTGGTGCGCGCCTTCTACGACTCCAACTCCGACGGGGTCGGTGATCTGCGCGGGCTGACCGAGCGCCTGGACTACCTGAAATGGCTTGGCGTGGACTGCCTTTGGCTGCCACCGTTCTACGATTCGCCGTTGCGCGACGGCGGCTACGACATCCGCGACTTCTACAAGGTGCTGCCCGAGTTCGGCACCGTCGACGACTTCGTCGAGCTGCTCGACGCCGCACACCGGCGGGGCATCCGGGTGATCACCGACCTGGTGATGAACCACACCTCCGATTCGCACCCGTGGTTCCAGGAATCCCGCACCGACCCCGACGGGCCCTACGGCGACTTCTACGTGTGGAGCGACACCGCCGAGAGGTACAAGGACGCCCGGATCATCTTCATCGACACCGAGGAGTCGAACTGGACGTTCGACCCGGTGCGCAAACAGTTCTACTGGCACCGGTTCTTCAGCCACCAGCCGGACCTGAACTACGACAACCCCGCCGTGCAGGAAGCCATGATCGACGTGCTGCGGTTCTGGCTGGACATCGGCATCGACGGGTTCCGGCTCGACGCGGTGCCGTACTTGTTCGAACGCGAAGGCACCAACTGCGAGAACCTGCCCGAGACGCATGCCTTCCTCAAGCACTGCCGCAAGGTGATCGACGACGAGTTCCCCGGCCGGGTGCTGCTGGCCGAGGCCAACCAGTGGCCCGCCGACGTCGTCGAGTACTTCGGTGACCCCAAGACCGGCGGCGACGAATGCCACATGGCGTTCCACTTCCCGCTGATGCCACGCATCTTCATGGCGGTGCGCCGCGAATCCCGTTTCCCGATCAGCGAGATCCTGGCCAACACCCCGGAGATCCCGGACCTGGCCCAGTGGGGCATCTTCCTGCGCAACCACGATGAGCTGACACTCGAGATGGTGACCGACGAAGAGCGCGACTACATGTACTCCGAGTACGCCAAGGACCCGCGGATGAAGGCCAACGTCGGCATCCGCCGCCGGCTGGCCCCGCTGCTGGAGAACGACCGCAACCAGATGGAGCTGTTCACCGCGCTGCTGCTGAGCCTGCCCGGTTCGCCGGTGCTGTACTACGGCGACGAGATCGGCATGGGCGACATCATCTGGCTCGGTGACCGCGACGGCGTGCGCACCCCGATGCAGTGGACGCCGGACCGCAACGCCGGGTTCTCCACGGCCACCCCGGGCCGGCTCTACCTGCCGCCCAACCAGGATCCGATCTACGGCTACCAGTCGGTGAACGTCGAAGCGCAGCGCGACAGTTCGACGTCGCTGCTGAACTGGACGCGCACCATGCTCGCGGTGCGGCGCCGCCACGACGCGTTCGCCGTCGGCACCTTCCGGGAGCTCGGCGGGTCGAACCCCTCGGTGCTGACCTACGTGCGCGAGCACGGCGACGACACCGTGCTGTGTGTGAACAACCTGTCCCGGTTCCCGCAGCCCATCGAGTTGAACCTGCAGCACTGGAACGGCTACACCCCGGTCGAGATGACCGGCTACGTGGAGTTCCCGGCCATCGGGCAGCTGCCCTACCTGCTGACGCTGCCGGGCCACGGGTTCTACTGGTTCCTGCTGAGACCGGGTGACCCGGAGGCGGGAGAACAATCATGACCTTGCCGTTCGACGAATGGATCGTCGCGCAGCGCTGGTACGCCGGGCGCAGCCGGGAGCTGGCGTCGGCCGAACCGGCCGCGGTGACCGCGCTGCGCGACGACCTCGACCACGTGCTGCTCGACGTCGCCTACACCGACGGGTCCGCCGAGCGGTACCAGGTGCTGCTGCGCTGGGACACCGCGCCGATCGACGAGTACAGCGACATCGCGACCGTCGGCGCCGACGGCGACCGGATCGCCTACGACGCGCTCTACGATCCCGACGCGAGCCGGTACCTGCTGTCGCTGATCGACGCTGGCGCCACCGTCGGGGAGCTGCGGTTCAGCAAGGAGCCCGACGTGAGCTTGCCGTTGGACGCCGCGCCGCGGGTGGCCAGCGCCGAGCAGAGCAACACGAGCGTGATCTTCGAGGAACAGGCCGTCTTCAAGGTGTTCCGCCGGATCACCCCGGGTATCAACCCCGACATCGAGCTGAACCGGGTACTGGCCCAGGCCGACAACCCGCACGTCGCCCGGTTGCTCGGATCGTACGAAACATCCTGGGAAGGACCGGGTTCGCAACCGTGCGCGCTCGGCATGGTGACCGAGTTCGCCGCCAACAGCGCCGAGGGCTGGGACATGGCCGCGGCGAGCACCCGCGACCTGTTCGCCGAGGGCGACCTGTACGCCGACGAGGTGGGCGGCGACTTCGCCGGCGAGTCCTACCGGCTGGGGGAGGCCGTCGCGTCGGTGCACGCCACGCTGGCCGACCGGCTGGGCACGTCGACCGAGATCTTCCCGGTGGACAGCGTGCTGGAGCGGCTGGCCGCCGCGACGCAGGCGGTGCCCGAACTGGGCGACTACGCGCCGCTGATCGAGGAGCGCTACCGCAAGCTCCCCGACGAGACGATCACCGTACAGCGCGTGCACGGCGACCTGCACCTGGGCCAGGTGCTGCGCACCCCGGAGGGCTGGTTGCTGATCGACTTCGAGGGCGAGCCTGGCCAGCCCCTCGACGAGCGACGGCGGCCGGACTCACCGCTGCGCGACGTCGCCGGGATGCTGCGGTCGTTCGAGTACGCGGCCTATCAGCGCGGCGTGGACCTGCAGGCCGACCAGGACCGCGAGCGCCAGCTGGCGGCGCGGGCCCGGGAGTGGGTGGACCGCAACGGCACCGCCTTCTGCGAGGGCTACGCGGCAGTCGCCGGTGCCGACCCGCGCGACTCGGCGCTGGTGCTGGCCGCCTACGAGCTGGACAAGGCGGTCTACGAGGCGGCCTACGAGGCCAAGTTCCGCCCGGCGTGGCTGCCGATCCCGCTGAAGTCGATCGAACGTATCCTCGGCTGACGCGCGCCGAGATCGTCGTCGACGGCGACACCGTCGTCAAGGTGCACCGGGCCGGCACGGACCCGCAGGCCCTGGCCGTCCGGTTGCGGATCGCGGCGCGCCTGGGCGACTGCCTGTTGGCGCCGCTGGACACCGAACCGCGCCCGGTCGGGCGTCGGTGGTCGACGCGCTGGCCGCTCGTGGACACCGTTGCGCAGCGGCCCGACGGGCTGCCCTGGGCCGACGCCGCGCGGCTGCTGGCCCGCCTGCACATGGCCCCGCACCGCGAGGTCGTCCCGCACGGCGGCGCCGCCCGCACCGCGCGGGCGATCCGGCGGCTGCCCGCGTCGGCTCCGCCGGTCATCGGCCGGGCCGCCGCCGCACTGCCGGAGCGGGCGCGTCAGCCGGGAGCACCGGACCGGCCGTCGACGCTGGTGCACGGCGACTTCCACCTCGGCCAGCTGGGCCGTCCGGCCGACGGCCGGTGGCGGCTGCTCGACGTCGACGACCTCGGGGTGGGGGACCCGGCGTGGGACCTGGCCCGGCCGGCCGGTTTCTGGGCGGCCGGGCTGATCCCCGACGACGACTGGGCGACGTTCCTGTCCGGCTACCGGCGGGCGGGCGGTCCCGCGGTGCCGGCGTCGGACGATCCGTGGCCGGTGCTCGAGCCGTTGGCCCGCGCGGCTGTCGTGCAGGCCGCGGCGGCCGGCGCGCATGCGGGGCCCGACGAGACGCAGGCGGAGCTGCTCGCCGCGTGCGCGCGGATGGTCTAGCTGGAGAAGAACAACCGGCCGAACCCACCCTTGCGGTAGCGGTGCCCGCCGTGCGATCCCCACCCCGGGCCGTACCCGGGCTGCGGACCGTAGCCGGGTTGCGGCGGCGGCGGGGCGAACCGGTTCTCCAGCTGGGTGAGGGCCTCCAGCTCGCCGAAGTCGAGGAAGATGCCCCGGCAGCCGTCGCACTGTTCGAGGTGCACGCCGTTGCGTTCGTAGGTGCGCATCACCCCCGAGCACTTCGGGCACAGCAGCAGGTTGCCGGCGTTGGGTGATCCGGGAGACTTCGGCGGCTCATATGGCGGTATCGACATGTGTGGTCAACGCGCGAACGGCGCGAGAAGATCCCGGGCCACGGCCGGAGTGACGACGGGTCCGCGGTGGCCTCGATGCTGACGACCAGCGTGGCGCCGGTGAGGTGGCGGCCAGGTTGAGCAGGTACGGGCGGTGGGCGGCCTCGACCCGGCGCCGTGACTGTGGTGTGGCGTGTCCTACCGCACCAGCCGGCGCAGCAGCGCGGAGGCCGCCGCGATGCCGGCGACCGCGGCGGCCAGGAGCACCGCGACGTCGAGCAGGCCGTTGGCCGGGGTGTCGATCAGCAGCCCGCGCAGCGCGTTGACCTCGTAGGACAGTGGGTTGATCGCCGACAGCCAGCGTAGCCACTGCGGCATCACGTCCACCGGGTACAGCGCGTTGGACGCGAAGAACAACGGCATCGTGATGGCCTGCCCGATGCCCATCAGCCGGTCCCGGTTGCGGACCAGGCCTGCCAGCGTCATCGACAGGCATGCGAAGAACGCCGACCCCAGCACGACGACGCCCATGGCGGCCAGGATCCGCAGCGGGTTGGTGGTCATCGCCACCCCGAGCACGTATGCCAGCGCCACCACCCCGATGACCTGCACGACCGACCGCACCCCGGCCGCGAACGCCTTTCCCGTCACCAGCGCCGAGGCGGGTGCGGGGGTGACCATCAGCTTGGCCAGGATGCCTGCGTCGCGGTCCCAGATGATCTGGATGCCATAGAAGATCGAGATGAACAGCGCCGACTGGGCGATGATGCCCGGCGCCAGGAACGCCAGGTACGGCACGCCCCCGGTGTCGATGACGTCGAGGCGGGAGAAGGTCTGCCCGAAGATCAGCAACCACAGCGCCGGCTGCACCATCCGGGTGAACAGCTCGGTGCGGTCATGGCGCAGCTTCTGCAGCTCGACGAGCGCGAACGCTGAGATCCGCATCGCGATCCCGCGCAGCCGCCGCCACCCGCGCGGCGCGCGGATCAGGCCGGCGGGGGCGCTGGACGCGCGCGGCTCAACCGACACGGCGGGCCGTCCTGCGGCTCGACCGGGCGGCCCGGAACCCCTGCCGGCTGGAATCCTCGGCCAGATCCGAGCCCGCGTAGTGCCGGAACACGTCCTCGAGCGTGGCGTCCTGCCCGCCGTCCGTGCTGATCTGGCGCTTCAGGTCGGCGGGGGAGCCGACCACCTGCAGCCGCCCGTGGTGCATCAACGCGACCCGGTCGCAGAGCACGTCGGCCTCCTCCATGTAGTGCGTGGTCAGCAGCACCGTCATGCCGAACTCGGCCTGCATGGTGCGCACCTGGGTCCAGACGCTTTCGCGGGCAATGGGATCCAGCCCGACGGTGGGTTCGTCGAGGATCAGCAGCGACGGCCGGTTGACCAGTGCCTGGGCCAGTTCCAGCCGGCGCACCATCCCGCCCGAGTAGGTGCCCGCCGGGGTGTCGGCCACGTCGAGCAGCTGCATCGCCGCCAGCGCCTCGGTGACCCGGGTCCGCCGCTCGGCGCGGGGGACGTCGTAGAGCCGGGCGAACAGGTCGACGTTCTGCCGGCCGGTCAGCGCGGCTTCGATCGAGAGCTGTTGGGGCACATAGCCGATGTTGTGCCGGATGTCCATGGTGTGCCGGCGTGAGTCCAGCCCGAAGATCGCCACCTCGCCGTGCTGCACCGGGGTCAGCGTGGTCAGCACCCGCACCACGGTGGTCTTGCCCGCGCCGTTGGGGCCGAGCAGCCCGACCGTCTCGCCGCACTCCACCCGCAGCGACAGGTCGTCGACCGCGGTGAACTTGCCGTAGCGATGCGTCAGGTGCCGGCAGTCGATGGCCGGCACAGGACTGGTCGGCACGGAACTCACCGGTCCTCCTGGAGCAGCAGCGTCATCTTGGACAGCACGGCCAGACCCCGCACCAGGTCGGCCCGTTCGCCGGCGTCGAGCCGGTCGAGCACCGCGGCCAGCGCGGCCCGGCGGGCCGCGCGGGACCGATCGGCGATGCGTTGGGCCGGCTCGGTCAGCCGGAGCCGGCCGACCCTGCGGTCGTCGGGGTCGACGGTGCGCACCAGCAGGCCGTCGGCCACCGACTTGGTGACCAGCGTGGAGGCGGTGTTGGGCGCCAGCGCCAGCTCGGTGGCGGCCTCACGCACCGAGATGCCGGGCCGCCGGCCCACCAGCCGGAGCAGCTCGACCTGGGACTGGGGCAGCCGGTCGGGGCCGAAGCTGCCGCCGGCGATGCGGCGCAGCTGCCTGCGGAAGCGCCCGATGACCCGGAACAGGTCGCCGGCGAGATCGGTGGTGACCGCCATCCGGCTCACGTTACCTCTGGAACAGAGGTTCTCGGCCAGCGGGCCGCGGCAGCGCAGGGCAACGGGATGGGCGGGCAACCGTGGCCGCCGGGTAGGTGGCCGCCGCTCTTCGGCTCCTACACCCGGCCCGCCCGGCCGGCGGCAATCGGAAACTACCGACGCCAACTCGGCGGCCACGGTTGCACCAGCACCGCCAAGCTAACACAGCGCACAGCGAAAAATGCTGAACCTGGCCGCTAAGCGTGATGGCGCGCAACGGCTTTCAAGATCAACCCCGGTCGGTGTGTCAGCCGGTCGACGCGCACAGCACCAGCACCGAGCGGGCGGCCACGGTGGTCGTCGCGCCGGCGGGCAGTGGCTCGTCGTTCGGGTCGGTGGCGGTGCACACCACGGCCGTCCATTCAGCCGCGTACTCCGTTGGCGGCAGCGTGAATTCGATCGGCTCGTAGTGCGCGTTGAAGCACAGCAGGAACGAGGCGTCGGTGACCCGTTCGCCGCGTACGTCCATGTAGGGCAGGGCGTCGCCGTTGAGGTACACCGCGATCGACTTGGCGAACCCGCTGCCCCAGTCGTCGCCGGTCATCGGGACGCCTTCGGGGTTCAGCCACACGATGTCGGGCAGCCCGTCGGTGCCGTCGAGCGGCTGGCCGGTGAAGAAGCGCCTGCGCCGGAACACCGGGTGCGCGGTGCGCAGCGCCGACACCGTCCGGGTGAACTCCATCAGCTCGGTGTCCGCGCTGGCCCAGTCGATCCAGGACAGCTCGTTGTCCTGGCAGTAGACGTTGTTGTTGCCCTGCTGGGTGCGGCCCAGCTCGTCGCCGTGCGCGATCATCGGCACACCCTGGGACAGCAGCAGCGTGGTCAGGAAGTTGCGCTGCTGGCGCGACCGCAGCGCGGCGACCTCCGGGTCGTCGGTCGGGCCCTCGTCGCCGCAGTTCCAGGACCGGTTGTGGCTCTCGCCGTCGTTGTTGTCCTCGCCGTTGGCCTCGTTGTGCTTCTCGTTGTAGGACACCAGGTCTGCCAGCGTGAAACCGTCGTGGGCGGTGATGAAGTTGATCGAGGCCACGGGCCTACGGGCGGTGTGCTCGTAGAGGTCGGCCGAGCCGGTCAGCCGGGAGGCGAACTCGTCGAGGGTGGCCGGCTCCCCGCGCCAGTAGTCGCGCACCGTGTCGCGGTACTTGCCGTTCCACTCGGTCCACTGCGGCGGGAAGCCGCCGACCTGGTAGCCGCCGGGCCCGACGTCCCAGGGTTCGGCGATCAGCTTGACCTGGCTGACCGTCGGGTCCTGCTGCACGAGCTCGAAGAACGTGGCCAGCTTGTCGACGTCGTAGAACTCCCGGGCCAGCGTCGAGGCCAGGTCGAAGCGGAATCCGTCGACGTGCATCTCGGTCACCCAATAGCGCAGCGAATCCATGATCAGCTGCAGCGAGTGCGGATGCCCGACGTTGAGGCTGTTGCCGGTGCCGGTGTAGTCCATGTAGTAGCGCTTGTCGTCGTCCACGAGCCGGTAATAGGCGGCGTTGTCGATGCCGCGCATCGACAGCGTCGGGCCCATGTGGTTGCCCTCGGCGGTGTGGTTGTAGACCACGTCGAGGATCACCTCGATGCCGGCCTCGTGCAGCGCGCGGACCATGCCCTTGAACTCCTGCACCTGCCCGCCCGGGTTGGGGTTGCTGCTGTACTTGGAGTCCGGCGCGAAGAACCCGATGGTGTTGTAACCCCAGTAGTTGGCCAGGCCCTTGTCGATCAGCGTGGAGTCGTTGGCGAAATGGTGCACCGGCATCAGCTCGATCGCGGTGATGCCCAGCGACTTGAGGTGGTCGATGATCGCCGGGTGCGCCACCCCGGCGTAGGTGCCGCGCATCTGCTCGGGCACGTCGGGGTGGGTCTGGGTCAGCCCCTTGACGTGGGCCTCGTAGATCACCGAGTCGGCGTACTCGTAGTTGGGCGGACGGTCCACCCCCCAGTCGAAGTACGGATTGATCACCACCGACTTCGGCATGCTGGCCGCCGAATCGTCGTCGTTGCGGCTGTCGGGGTCGCCGAAGTCGTACCCGAACAGCGACTGGTTCCAGTCGAACACGCCGTCGATGGCTTTCGAGTACGGGTCGAGCAGCAGCTTGTTCGGGTTGCAGCGGTGCCCGGCCGCCGGATCGTGCGGGCCGTGCACCCGGTAGCCGTACCGCTGCCCCGGCTCGATGTTGGGGATGAAACCGTGCCAGACGAAGCCGTCCACCTCCGGCAGCGCCACCCTGGTCTCCTGCAGGTTCCCGTCGGCGTCGGTGTCGAACAGGCACAGCTCCACCTTCTCGGCGACCTCGCTGAACAGGGCGAAGTTGGTGCCGGAGCCGTCGTAGGTGGCCCCCAACGGATAGGCCTTACCGGGCCACGGCTGCACCGTGACGACACGCTCCGGTGAACTGGCGATCTGGGTCAACGACATGCTCCTGACTAGCGACGAAACGACGACGCTAAGGAATGCCCACCCGGCGGGCCGCGCAATCGTCCGCTGCGTCACACCGGCTCAGGCGATGGTCACCCCCGCCGCGCGGAGCGCGTCGATCGCCGCGGCGGTGCTCGCCGGCGACACCCCGGCCGTGAGGTCCCGCAGCACCGTGGTGGCGAACCCGGCGGCGGCCGCGTCGGCCGCGGTCGCCTTCACGCAGTAGTCGGTGGCGATCCCGACGACGTCGACGGCGGCGACGCCGCGGGCGCGCAGCCAGTCGGCCAGCCCGCTGCCGTCGGGGTCGGTGCCCTCGAACCCGCTGTAGGCGGCGGCGTAGCGGCCCTTGGTGAAGACCGCGTCCACCGCGGACACGTCGAGGTCGGGGTGGAAGTCGGCGCCCGGGGTCTCCGCGACACAGTGCGGCGGCCAGGAGTGCGCGAAGTCGGGCTGGTCGGAGAAGTGCTCCCCCGGATCGACGTGGAAGTCCTTGGTGGCGACGACGTGGTCGTACCGTGTGGACTTCAGCAGCGCGTTGATGCGGTGCGCCACCTCGGTCCCGCCGGCGACCGCCAGCGAGCCGCCCTCACAGAAGTCGTTCTGGACGTCGACGATGATCAGCGCTTTCTTCGTCATCCGGCCACGCTATCCCCGTCCAGGCGGACCCGCTGCTCCACGGTCAGCAACAGATGGTCGAAGACCGAACGCGGCGGCATGCGCTCCTCGTAGACCAGGCCGGTGTAGTCGGCCAGCAGCTGTTCGGCCAGCACCCGCAGCTTGACGTTGGTCTCCTGGGACCGCCAGCGCAGCAGCTCGAACGCGGTGTCGGCGTCCACCCGGTAGATCAGCATCAGCATGCCCTTGACCTGCTCGATGAGCGCGCGGTTCTCGGTGATCTCGGTGACCGCCGCGGTGACGATCGCCTTGGTCATCGCCGCCGACGGGGTGATGTCGACGTAGAAACCGTGGGTGCCGATCAGCTCGCCGTCGTCGTCGAGGAGCTGGTCGCCGATCACCACGACCTCGCGGAGGTCGCCGTGGGTGTCGATGATCCGGTGCCGGGTGGAGAAGGCCCGTCCGGTGGACCGCATCTCGTCGAGCGTGGCCGTGATCTGGCGGCGGTCGTCGGGGTGTTTGTGCGACAGCACCAGTTCGGTGGTCGGTGTCACCGTGCCGGGGGCATAGCCGTGCAGCACCTGCACCTGCTCGGACCACTCCCACCGCTCGTCGGCGAAGTAGAACCGGAACCAGCCGACCCGCTCGGGTATGCCGCCGGCCAGCGCCTGTTCGACAGTCTCGTCATGTGCAGTGTCGTCATGTGCAGTGTCGTCTCCAGACACAGCTGCAGATTAACGCGCGCGTTCACCCGCCGAACAGCAGATACAGGCCGGTGAACGTGTAGCCGACCATCACCAGCATCATCGCCAGCTGCCCGGTCAACCGGTGCGGGCCCGGCAGCAGCGCGAGCGCGCGGTCGTGCGCGGCGACGACACCGCCGATGTGCCCGGCCACCACGAAACCGACCTTCAGCGTGGCCAGCAATCCCGGGTGCGTCGACAGCAGATAGCTCACCTCGGCGTCGGCCACGCCGAGCACATTCCAGCCACGGTCCAGCGGGTCGGCGAGCCGGATCACCGTCTGCTGGCCCCGCTCGACGAGGTAGGTCAGGTAGTGCGCGAACACGTAGCCCAGCACGATCGGGATCAGCGAATGCGCGAGCCGGCCGGGCAGCCTGCGCCGGTCCTGCCGGTCGACGCCACCGGTGGCGCGCGCGGCCGACCAGAACGTGGCCGCGACAACGGCGGCGAACACCAGCAGCCCCACGGTCCGGATCAGCGTCGGATACGGCTGCGCCTCCACCCACCCCCGCCACCGCGGCAGCGCCGAGAAACTGTCGAACGCCGTCGACCCCAGCAGCACCGACAGCACCGCGACGATGCCGGGCCGCACCGGCAGCGACAGCAGATGGTCGAACGGGTTGCCGACCGCGATCCGCCCGTCGGCGTTGCGCCGCAGCGGCGAACACCGCGACGCCACCATGCTGTACACCTCGAACGGGTCCGCCCGCGCGCACCACCGGGTGCCGCAGCACGCCGCACCGGCCGTCGTCACCACCAGGTACCCGATCAGCCACGCCCGCACCGCGCCGAGCGCACCCGGGTCCGGGCTGGCCAGCTCCAGCCAGACGAACGCGAACAGTCCGGCCGCCGCCGGCCAGTACCCCCAGCGGGCCGGATACGTCAGCCCGACGTGACGGCCGCCGATCAGCCGCAGGCCCGCCCGGACCGGGGACAGCACCCGCCACACCGGGCCCAGCGCCAGCGATACCGCCACCAGCCCCACCCACAGCAGCACGTACATCACCCCGGGCACCGGGTTCTCGGCGGAATCCGGGCCGGCGAACGCCGCCAGCGCCACCCAGCCGGTGAACAGCAGCGAGACCACCGCGAGCGCCCAGCGGGCCGGGGCGGAGTCGACGGCGGCACTGACCCAGGCCGGCAGCGGCCGGCCGGGCCGGCCCGCGTCGAAACGCGGTGTCCGCCAGGCCACCGCGACCACGGCGAAGGTGAACGTCAGCGCCCACGCCGCACCGATCAGCGCGAAGCTCAGCGGGACCGGCAGATCGGCCGAACCGCCCAGGCCGTGGGCCAGCAGCCGCGGCGTCACTGCACCTGGATGGTCGCGACCGTCACGGGGATCTCGTGCAGTTCGACGTCGACGCGGCCGGGCACGTCGACGGTGAACTGGAACGACTGGCCCGGCCGGGCCTCGACGGGGAAGCTGTGCTCCGGGCTCGAGTGCACGTGCAGCTCGTCGGCGCGGTCACTGTCGACGCGGATCACGATCGGCTGGCCCACCACGGCGCTCAGCTGTGCGTTGACCGGGGTCACCGCCGAACCCTCGACGGTCACGTCGAGCACCAGCCGCTGCGGGGCCGCCTGCGCGTCGGTCATCTGCGCGGGATCGATAGCCGGCGGATCCTGCTGCGGCCCCTCGCCGTTGCCGCCGCAACCGGCCAGCGCGACGGCGGCCGCGAGCAGATATGCGGTGTGTCGCCCTGGCACGGTCACCCCTCGTCGTGCGGTTTGCGCCGATTCTTCATCGCGATGTAGCACACCACGGCGGCCACCACGATGGCGGGCGCGAACGCCGGCACCGCGATCCACACCGAATGGTCGGCGAGCACCACCACGTCGGGGGTCGTCATGTCTGCCCGGCGGGGGTCAGCTCGAAGTCGCTGTTGTTGATCCGGCCGCCGCCCCAGCTCAGCCCCGCGATCATCGCCAGCGTGCACACCAGCACCACCAGGCAGCCGATCAGCCACAGCGCGGGCGGGATGTCGGGGCTGCGTTCCCGCTGCAGGATGGTGATCTCGGAGACGAACGGCCGGGTGAACTCGGCGTCGGCCGGGACTTCCTCGGCGCCGATACCGGGGTCACCGGCCAGGAAGATCGGCACCGCCGTCAGCGTCCGACCGTCGTGCACCCGCAGCAGGGTCTTCCAGGACCCGGACACCGGCATCGGCTCGGTCGAGCGGTAGTGCCCGGCCTCGACCCGCTCCAGCCGGTCGACGAACTGGCCCCGCTCGTTGCGCAGACCGCCCTGCCAGCCCAGCACCGACACCCAGTTCGGGTCGTCGCCGACGACCCCGGCCGGGTCGAACCGCACGTCGGCGGTGACGAACCGGCCGTCGCCGCGGGCCGGCGCCTCGGTCAGCGTGACCGTCGCTGTCGCCCCCTCGGGCACGTCGTAGCGCAGCCCGTTGGCCGTCGCCGCGCCGATCGCCAGCACGGTCAGCGCCACCAGCCCGGCGCTCACCGCGCGTCGCGGCAGCCGCTGCCCGGTCAGCACCATGCCCACCATTGCGCCGCACCCGCCGGTGAGCACCGCGACCGGAACCGACATCGCCAGCGCCTCCGGCCAGATGCTCGTCGGCCACGGATAGTGGTACACGGCGCCGATCCACCAGGACTCCAGCCACAAGCCCACGGTCCCGACGCCGAGCCCGCTGAGCAGTCCAAAAGCCATGGGCCGCTTGAACACCGGGGTCAGCGCCACCAGCTCGACCACCACGGCCGGGCCCAGGTACAGCGCGAACCAGTTGACCGGGGCGTCCAGGGCGGGGGCCACCACGAACGCCACCACCCCGCGCAGCCCGATCGCCACCAGCGCGGCGATGACCGCCGCGCCCCGGCCCATGAAGATCCGGGCGGCCACCAACGCCAGCGCGGCCGCGGCGGCGATCAGCATCGGCTGGAACACCTGCCGGAACTGCTGCACGCCGAAGTCGAACTCGATCTGGTACACCGACAAGCCGACCAGCACCCCGGCCAAGCCCAGGTACTGGACGAACTTCAGCCCGATCCCGTCGCGGGGGGCCTCGCCACCCGAGGCGCGGCGGCCCTCGTGCTCGAGGTACAGCGCCGCCAGGGTGGAGAACCCGGCGCCGCCGATCATCATCAGATGTGTTGGGCCCCACAGCGTCACGTCCTGACCGAAGATGCGGTGCCAGACGTCGTCGAGCGGGAACCCGAGCAGCGCGTACAACCCGCAGCCGGCCATCACGATGCCGCCGACGGGCGCGTACCAGTGGTCGGTGATCCGCACCGCGGCCGGGCCCGGCCGGTCGAACGGCAACACCATCGCGGTGCAGCCCGCCACGAACACGCCGAACAGGCCGATCAGGATGAAGTAGTGCGCCGGGTTGGCCAGCGCGCCGTCGTCGCGGCCGTTGCCGATGTGCAGGCTGACGTCCCAGATGAAGCCGAACAGCGCGCAGATGATCGACGTGATGAACACCGCGACGGGCAGCGCCACCCACGGCGGCCGCTTGAACCGCCGCCCCGACCAGTCGGCCAGCGCCGTCAGCCAGCCGATCCGGTGGTTGCGGTGCAGGTAGCCGATCCACAGCAGCACGGCGGTCACCACCGCGCCGACGACCGTCAGGCCGACGATCTCGCCGAGCGCCGCCCCGCCGCCCTCGTTGGCCTGCGCCAGTACCGATACCGCTTGTCCCGAAAATTCCATCGCCATCCCAGTTGCCAGAATCGGTGCGGGTGAAACCCACCCGGGCGGCACTATTAGCGGTATGCCCGGGGGGAAGACCGTCGTCGAGCTGCGGGTGCACGGAGTGTCCGGGACGCCGCCGGAGGCGATGCTGAACTGCCCGGCGGAGTTCCTGGACCGCAAGTCCGGTGACGCCGACGCCGGGTTCTACCGGCGCGCGGCGTGGATCGACGACACGATCAGCCCGCCGAAGCCGGACGTGTGGCGCCGCCTGATGGAGGTCTACTCCTGGGGCGGGCTGACGTCGCGGCGCGCGTCCCGGGCGCTGTGGCTGTTGCTGCTGCCGTTCACGCTGATCAACCTGGTGCACTGGATGCTGCCGCCGGCCGCCCGGCGCCGCCCGGCCGCCATGGTGGTGTCGGTGCTGCGGCTGATCGCGCTGTCGTTCACGGTGACGCTGCTGCTGGCCACGGCGGTGGCGGTGCTCGACCTGGCGGTGTGGCAGTGCGCGGCGCTGGACTACTGCAGTTCGGGCTGGGGTCCGCTGGCGCTGATGAGCGGCTGGCCGACCGGTGTGCGGCTGGCACTCGGCGCGCTGCCGGTGGGCGCGATGATGCTGGCGCTGTGGTACCTGGGCCGGGAGGAGTCCGGCCCGGTGCTGTGCGAGGACAAGCCGCCCCCGGCGGTGGTGATGCGCGGGTCGGCCTCCCCGCTGGCCGACCTGGCGTTCTGGAACCGCGACGCGGCCGTGCAGCGCATGCGGTGCTGTCACGTCATCGTCTGGATCGGGGGGCTGGCCGCGCTGGTGCTCGCCGCGCCGATGACCTACGCGGCCGCGCCGGTGACCCGGGCCGGCACCACCGTGCTGCTGGCGGTCAACCTGGTGCTGGTGGCCGTCGCCGTCGGGGCCACTGCGTCGACCACCGTCACCGGCCGCGGCGGCCGGTCCGACGACGCCAAGCTGACATGGCTGCCGAAGCTGCGCTGGTATGCCCTTGCGCTGCTGGCCGTCTCGCTGGTGTGGGTGGCGCTGCGCGGCGACGTGTCCTATCCGAGTTCGCCGACGTTCCTGCCCGGGTTGCGGGCCGGCGTGTACTGGCTGCTGGGTGTGCAGGCCGTGCTGGTGGTGGCGTTGTTCGTCGGCACCCTGTGGTCGATGCGGGCGCCGCGGGGCGAGGACCCGACGCCCCGCCCGCCCGCCGGGTACACGATGACGCTTCGCGGGCTCACCGCGGCGTGGGTGGCGCTGCTGGGCTGGGTGCTCGGCGGCGGTCTGAGCGTCGCGGTAGGGCTGTGGACGGCGCAGATCCTGGGCACGGTGGTGTTCTCCACCGCCGAGGCGACGGCCATGGTCGACGGCCGCGCTGATGTGCTGGCCGGTTCCGGCCCCTTCGACGCCAAGGTGCGCGCCGCCGGTGCCGATGCGCCGCTGATCCTGCCGCCGCCGTACGTGTGGACGGCGTTCGCGACGCTGCTGCTGATCCTGATCACCGTCGGCGTGGTGATCGTCATGTGGCTCAGGGTCTTCCGGCGGCGGCGGGACCGGGAACTGCAGCGGTTGCGGACGGCAGGCCCGATCGAGGGCGCGGCGCCCGAGCAGTTGCAGCGCCGGATCGCCACCAGCCGCGCGCTGGCCTCGCTGACCGACACCGGGCCGCAGGTGATCGCCGGACTGGCCGCGGCCACGCTGCCGCTGGTCGCCGGGGTGGCGGCGGTATCCCGGTGGGGGACAGGGTGGTTGGGGGAGACCGTGCGGTCGTCGGGCTGGCTGGCCGGCATCAGCGTGCTGGCCACCGTCGCGATCGCGGCCGGGCTGGTGGCGCTGGTGGTGCAGGCCTACCGCAACCGGCAGGTCCGCCGCGTCGTCGGGATCCTGTGGGACGTCGTCACGTTCTGGCCGCGCGCCACGCATCCGCTGACCCCGCCGTCCTACGGCGGGCGCACGGTGTGGGACCTCAAGGTCCGGCTGGGGCAGTTGACCTACACCCGGGTCGACCCCCGGGACGGCGCGCAGGCGACAAGCACGGTGGTCCTGGTCGCGCACAGCCAGGGCACGATCATCGCGGCGGCCACGCTGCTGCAGATCCCAGACCTCGGCGGGCAGTGTCCGCTGTTGACGTTCGGCTCGCCGCTGCGCCGGCTGTACGCCACCAACTTCCCGGCCTACTTCTCCCACGCGACCATGACCGGGCTGCGAGACGGCGCCGACGGGCCCCGCTGGATCAACCTGTGGGCCTACACCGATCCGATCGGCGGCAACGTGTTCGAGCGGGACTTCGCCTATCTCCCCGACGGCGCCGGGGACGTCACGATGGCGGCGGCGCTGCCCGGGGTGGACTGCCGGATCCTCGATGTCCCACAACAGGATCCCGACCGTGGGCAGTACCAGGTGTGCGTGACCGGTCCCCTCTGCGGGCACTCCGGCTTCTGGCTGCGCGGGGAATACGGCAAGGCCGTCGACGTGCTGCAGGGTCTCGTCACTCCCGAGCCGGGTTCGACCGCCGAACCGGACAGCAGCGCCACCGCCCCACCGCAGGCCGAAGCGGTCTGATCGCTTTCGGAGCGTTCACTTGCGCGGTGGGCGAAGCACTTTCATGGCCAGCCGCATCACCGGCGCCGGGATCTGGTCCTTCATGGCCAGCGCGGTGTCGGCGACCTGGGTGCGCAGCGGCGTGCCGGGACCCAGCATGCGGTTGAGCGGCCCGCCGGTGGGCTCCAGGTCCACGTGCAGCGGCGGCCTGCCGTCCGCCGCACCGAGCGCGTTGGCGATGACGATCCGCTGGATCTCGCTGGTGCCCTCGAAGATGGTGTACAGCTTGGCATCTCGGTACCACTTCTCCACCGGGTGGTCCTTGATGTAACC
The DNA here is from genome assembly GCA_050250295.1 of Mycolicibacterium sp. Classification (GTDB taxonomy): domain Bacteria; phylum Actinomycetota; class Actinomycetes; order Mycobacteriales; family Mycobacteriaceae; genus Mycobacterium. Next base: position 21,382 of record JBFWOX010000033.1, on the reverse strand, counting down.
CCAGCCACCCATGGTCTGGATGGCGCGCTCGGTGGTGCGCACCGCCACCTCGCTGGCCGCCATCTTGGCCATCGAGCCCTCGCCCCGCTCGAACGGCACACCGGTGGCGGCCATCCAGGACGCCCGCCAGGTCAGCAGCCGGGCCGCGTCGATGGCGGTGGCGAGTTCGGCCAGCGGGAAGCCGATGCCCTGGTTGTCGATGATCGGGGCGCCGAACGCCTCCCGCCGGTTGGCATACGCGGTGACGTATTCCAGTGCTGCCCTGGCAATCCCGAGCGCCTGGGCGGCGACCATGGGCCGGGTCTGTTCGAAGGTACCCAATGTCGCCGACCCGGAGTGCCTGGCGCCTTCGACCGCCTCCCTGGCCCGGGCCAGCTTGTGTTCCAGCCGTTCCTGGCCGCCGAGCAGGTTCTCACCGGGCACCCGCACGCCGTTCAGCTTCAACTCCGCGGTGTGAGAGGCCCGGCAACCCAGCTTGTCGAGCTTGCGCACCATGTCCAGGCCGGGCGTGCCGCCCGGGACGATGAACAGCGCCTGACCCCTGTGCCCGAGGTCCTCGTCGACGACGGCGTTGACCACGTGCACGTTGGCGATGCCGCCATTGCCGATCCACATCTTGTGTCCGTCGATGATCCAGTCCTCGCCGTCGCGGCGGGCCCGGGTGCGCAGGTTGCGGACGTCGCTGCCGCCCTCGGGTTCCGAGATCGCCAGCGCCGCCAGCTTCAGGTCACCCGGGGTGCCGAAGCACTCCGGCGCCCACCGCAGCATCTGTTCGGGCGAGGCGGCCTGCCCGATGGCCGACAGCGCCAGCGCGGGCATCACCACGGCCAGCCCGATCCCGGCGCAGCCCCAGAACAGCTCCTCCATGAACATCGGCAGCGACAACCCGGTCGGGTCGCCGATCAGGTCGCGGTAGAACAGCGGGCTGTAGAAGCCGCGGGTGGCCGCCTCCTCCAGTACCGGCCACGGGAACTCCTGGCGCTGGTCGTATTCGGCGGCCACCGGGCGGACCACCTGCTCGGCGAACTCGTGGGTGCGCCGAGCCAGATCGTGCTGGGCTGCGGTCGGGGTCAGGTCGAAGGCCATGACGCGGGATACCCCGACTCACCGCCGGACTATGCCTGGTGCCCGTTCCACTGCGAGACGCGCTGTGCCACCGCATGATCTGCTGGCTCGGGTGATTCCCGCAGCCCGGCGATCACCCCGTCGCGGTCGCGTTCGGGCCGGTTCTGCGACATCTTCGCCGCGCCCTGCACCGCGGTGATCGCCAGTTCGATCCCGACGATGCCGTTCAGCTGGGCCGCGATGTAGGCCGGCGGGGCGTCGGAGACCTGCCAGGGGTGCGGGCGACCGCGCTCGTGGTGGTCGGTCAGCCGGGTCACCACGTCGCGCAGCCACTCGGTGTCGTCGTGCACGACCAACTGCCCGGTAACCGTCAGCGTCTCGTAGTCCCAGGTCGGCACGACCTTGCCGGTCTCGGCCTTGGTGGCGTAGAAGCTGGGCGAGATGTAGGCGTGCGGACCGGCGAAGATCGCGACCGTCGGCGCCCCGGCGGCCTTCCAGTGCGGATTCGCCCGCGCGACATGGCCGACCAGGGCGTGCCGGGCCGGGTCGTACAACAACGGCAGCGCGGTCACCAGCATCTCACCCGCCGCGCACGTCACCAGCTGGGCGAACCCCGCGCGGGCCAGCGCCGCCTCGGTGTCCGCCTCCGACAGCGCGAACTTCGGCGGGACGTACATGCTGCGCCCAGCGTAGACATCACGCCGACCGCGGTTCGAGCGCCCCGCCTGCCTCGGCGATGCGACGGCGCGCCTCCCCGACCGAGATGCGCAGCCGGCGGGCCAGCACCTCGTCCCATGGCGCCCCGGCGAACTCGACCGGCGGCGGCCCGGCCACCATCCGGCCGAGCAGCCGGCGCTGCAGTGCGGTCAACTGTTTGTCCATCGCGTCCAGGCGGACCAGGAGGGCGCGCTGATCCGCGGGACGCAGGGTGTGGAACGGCAGGGCGGCCAGCGCCCGGCACGCGGTGTCGACGGCCTCCAGAGCGGCCATCACCTCTGTCTTCGAACTCATGTGCGAGACGCTACGCGCGGGTGCCGACAAACGCGGATATGGTGGGACGAATGGCCCGCACGTATGCCACGGCCCAGGTCGTGCCCCAGTCCGAACTGCTCGACTTCATCCGGCCCAGACACCGGATGGTCCTGACCACCTTCCGCGCCGACGGCGCGTTGCAGAGCTCCCCGGTGACCGGCGGGCTGGACTCCGCGGGCCGCATCGTCGTCGCCAGCTACCCACAGCGGGCGAAGTCGGTCAACATCCGCCGCCGCCCGCAGGCCAGCGTCGTGGTGCTCTCCGAGGAGTTCAACGGCCCGTACGTGCAGGTCGACGGCGTCGCCGAGGTCCTCGATGTCCCGGCCGCCGTCGAACCGCTGGTGGAGTACTTCCGCTGCATCTCCGGTGAGCACCCGGACTGGGACGAGTACCGGGAGGCCATGGTGGAACAGGCCAAGTGCCTGATCCGGGTCACCCCGCAGCGCTGGGGCCCGGTCGCGACCGGCGGATTCCCGCCGCCGCGCGACGGTGGTAACCAGGGTTAGCGGCCGGATTGCAACAGCTAGCAGGTCAAACTATAGTCTGGACACATGTCCAGGAGGGTTCGGATTCCGTGCTTCACCCTATTCGGCCAGGTCAGGACGGGTCCCGCTCCTGGAAATCGCCCCGCCACGGGGCAGGGCGAGTGAGCTGACATGCGCATCGCCCTTCTGTCCTATCGGAGCAAGACCCACTGCGGCGGCCAAGGCGTCTACGTCCGGCACCTGAGCCGGGGCCTGGTCGAACTCGGCCATGACGTCGAGGTGTTCTCCGGACCGCCTTACCCCGACGGCCTGGACCCCCGGGTGCGGCTCACCCAGGTGCCCAGCCTGGACCTCTACCGCGAGCCCGATCCGTTCCGGATCCCGCGGCCGAGCGAGATCAAGACCAACATCGACCTGCGGGAGCTGCTGACCACCTGGACCGCGGGCTTCCCCGAACCGATGACGTTCAGCCTGCGCGCCGCCCGGCTGCTCGCCCGGCGGCTCGGCGACTTCGACATCGTCCACGACAACCAGTGCCTGGGCACCGGCCTGCTGGACATCGCGGCCGCCGGCCTGCCCGTGGTGGCCACCGTGCACCACCCGATCACCCGGGACAAGGTCGTCGACGTGGCGGCCGCCCAGTGGTGGCGCAAGCCGCTGGTGCGCCGCTGGTACGGGTTCGCCGAGATGCAGAAGAAGGTGGCCCGGCAGATCCCCGAGCTGATCACCGTCAGCTCGACGTCGGCCACCGACATCGCCGAGGACTTCGGCGTCGGCGCCGAGCAACTGCACGTCGTGCCGCTCGGCGTGGACACCGCACTGTTCCGGCCGGCGCCGCAGCGGGTGCGCAACCGGATCATCGCCATCGCCAGCGCCGACGTCCCGCTCAAGGGCGTCAGCCATCTGCTGCACGCCGTGGCCCGGCTGCGCGTCGGGCGTGACCTCGAACTGCAGCTGGTCGCGAAGCTGGAACCCAACGGCCCGACCGAGAAGCTGATCGCCGAACTCGGCATCTCCGACATCGTGCACAGTTCGAGCGGCCTGACCGACGAGGAACTCGCCGCGCTGCTGTCCTCGGCCGAAGTCGCGTGCATCCCATCGCTCTACGAAGGGTTCTCGCTGCCCGCGGTGGAGGCGATGGCCAGCGGAACGCCGATCGTGGCCAGCCGCGCCGGTGCGCTGCCGGAGGTGGTCGGTCCGGACGGGCAGTGCGCACGGTTGGTCACCCCGGCCGACGTCGACGAGCTGACCGCGGTGCTGGGCCGGCTGCTCGACTCGCCGATGGAGCTCGACCGGCTGGGCCGCAACGGCCGCCGCCGGGCGCTGGAGGTCTACAGCTGGGAGTCGGTCGCCGCCCAGACCGTCGCCGTGTACGAGCGGGCCCGGGTGCGGGTGGGCACATGCTGACCGTGGACTACGACCGCCTGGCGATCGGGCCGGGCACCAAGGTGATCGACGTCGGCTGCGGCGCCGGCCGGCACACCTTCGAGGCGTTCCGCCGCGGCGCCGAGGTGATCGGATTCGACCAGAACGCTTCGGATCTCAACGACGTCGACGCCATCCTGCAGGCGATGAAGGAGCAGGGCGAGGCACCCCCGACCGCCACGGGGGAGGCCGTCAAGGGTGACGCGCTGGACCTGCCGTACGCCGACGGCACCTTCGACTGCGTCATCGCCTCGGAGATCCTCGAGCACGTCCCCGAGGACGACCGCGCCATCGCCGAGCTGGTCCGGGTGCTCAAACCCGGTGGGGCGCTGGCGATCACGGTGCCGCGCTGGCTGCCCGAGCGGATCTGCTGGGCGCTGTCGGACGAGTACCACGCCAACGAGGGTGGCCACATCCGCATCTACCGCGCCGACGAGCTGCGCGACAAGGTGCGCGCCCACGGCCTCGAGCTCACCCACACCCACCACGCCCATGCCCTGCACTCGCCGTACTGGTGGCTCAAATGCCTTGTCGGGACCGAGAAATCGGACCACCCCGCGGTCAAGGCCTACCACAAGCTGCTGGTCTGGGACATGATGAGCCGGCCCTGGCTGACCCGCACCGCCGAGTCGGCGCTCAACCCGCTGATCGGCAAGAGCATCGCGCTGTATTTCCGCAAGCCCGAGCGCGCCGATGTCTGACGTCCCCAGCGTTCCCGGCGTGTTCACCGCCGACCAGTGCCTGCAGACGGCCCGGTCGATCGCCGCGACCCAGGAACCCACCGGTGCGATCCCGTGGTCGGTGGGTGGGCATACCGACCCGTGGGACCACATCGAGAACGCGATGGCCCTGACGGCCGCGGGACTGCTGGAGCCGGCCCGGGCGGCCTTCGAATGGTCCCGGCGCACCCAGCGTCCCGAAGGCAGCTGGCCGATCCAGTTGCGTAACGGAGTGATCGAGGACGCCAACAGCGACACCAACTTCTGCGCCTACATCGCCACCGGGGTGTGGCACCACGTGCTGGTCACCGGGGATCGCCGTTTCGCCGAGCACATGTGGCCGACGGTGGCCAAGGCCATCGACTTCGTCATCGGATTGCAGCTGGGCGACGGCCAGATCGCTTGGGCCACCGGACCTTCCGGAACCGCCGAGGAGGCGCTGCTGACCGGCTGCGCCAGCGTCCACCACAGCATCCGGTGTGCGCTCGCGCTGGCCGACTACCTGGGCGCGCCGCAGCCGGAGTGGGAGGTGGCCGCCGGGCGGCTCGGTCATGCGATCGCCCGGCACCGAGATCTGTTCGTGGCCAAGGACCGTTGGTCGATGGAGTGGTACTACCCGGTGCTGGGCGGCGCACTGCGCGGCCCGCAGGCGCACGACCGGATCGACGAACGGTGGGACGACTTCGTGGTCGCCGGGCTCGGGATCCGCTGCGTGGACGACCGGCCCTGGGTCACCGGCGCCGAGACCTGCGAACTGGTGCTGGCCCTGGACGCCATCGGGGACCAGGAGCGCGCGCACGAACAGTTCGCGGCGATGCATCATCTGCGCGAGGACGACGGATCGTACTGGACCGGCCTGGTGTACTCCGACGGCAAACGCTGGCCGGTGGAGCGCACCACCTGGACCGGCGCCGCCGTCATCCTGGCCGCCGACGCGCTGTCGTCGGCCACCCCGGGCGGCGGCCTTTTCCGCGGCACGGATCTGCCCCGGGGTCTGGAGGCCGAGTACGACTGCGAATGTGCGAGCAGGCAGCGCTAATTCGCGCTCAGGGTGCCCACCCGCCCGGAGGTCCGCTCCAGCACCCGCATCGAACCGGTCACGCCGACCTCGCGGAAGTCCCCGCAGTCCAGTGCCCGACGGTAGATGTGGAACGGTGCCTGGCCGCCGTCGGCGGGATCGGGGAACACGTCGTGGATGATCAGCGCCCCACCCACCTCGACCCAGGGAGCCCAGCCGTCGAAGTCGCGGTTGGCCGCCTCCTCGGTGTGTCCGCCGTCGATGAACAACAGCCGCAACGGGGTTCGCCACCCGCGCGCCACCACCGGGGACCTGCCCACCACCGCCACCACATGGTCGTCCACCCCCGCGGCGTCGAGCGTGTGCCGCAGCGTGGGCAGCGTGTCGAACAACCCGGTGACCGGATCGACCATCGAGGAGTCGTGGTACTCCCAGCCGGCCTGGTGCTCCTCGGAGCCGTGGTGGTGGTCGACGGTGTAGAGCAGCCCACCGGTCTGCTGGGCGGCGGCGGCCAGCATCACGGTCGACTTGCCGCAGTACGTGCCGATCTCGACGCCGACGCCGTCGCCGAGAAAGCGCACGGCGGCGTCGTAGAGGGCGCGGCCCTCGTCGGCGGGCATGAAACCGGTGACCCGCTCGGCCAGCTCGAACAGGGCTGCGGCGGCGGGCGGCAGGGCGGTGTCGGTGTGCTCCATCGGGTCCAACCTACCGTTGCTGGGGTCGGGTAGTTGTAGTAGCGTCCGGACACGTGTCCGATCCGGGTTTGGAGTCGACTCGGCGCCGCTTGACCGCCAAACAGGCCGACACCGTGGACCGGCTGGGCCGCGCCGCCGTCGAGCTGCTGGGACGCGAGGGATTCAGGGGGCTGACGGTGCGCCGGGTGGCGGCCGAGGCCGGTGTCGGATCCGCCACCGCCTACACGTACTTCTCGTCGAAGGAGCATCTGGTCGCCGAGGTGTTCTGGCGCCGGCTGGTGAATTCACCGCGCAGCGTGGACGAGTCCGATGATGCGGCTACCAAGGTGGTCGGCGTGCTGCGGCATATCGCCCGGCTGGTGGGGGACGAACCCGAGTTCGCCGGCGCGGTGACGACGGCCCTGCTGGGCAAGGACCCCGACGTCGACGTGCTGCGGCTGCGCATCCGCGCCGACATCCAGGAACGGCTGGCCGCCGCGCTGGGACCCGAGACCGATCCCGACGTGATCGACACCCTCGAGATGCTCTACGCGGGTGCGCTGGTGCGGGTCGGCATGGGTTACGCGACGTACCGGGAGATCGCCGAGCGGCTGGAGAAGTCGGCCCGGCTGCTGCTCGGTTAGCGCCGCTGGTCGGTACCCCCGGACCGGCCCCGGCCGACGGCCCGGGTCACGTTCTTCAGCAGCGGCCCGATCCGGTACGGCACCGGCGTGGACAGCGCGATGTGGGTGGTGCTCCGGTTCACCCCGGGGATGTCGGACATCTCCTGCAGCAGGTGCTGGAGCTGTTCGTGGGTGGTGGCCGCGATGCGGACCATCAGATCCGCGCGTCCGGTGGTGGCATGCACCTCGAGCACGTTGGGCAGTTCGCTCAGCGCGTCGATCACCGCCTGCAGCGCGCCCTGGGCCAACTCCACATCGACGAACGCCTCGACCGGAATTCCGATGTCGCCGAGCTTGATCCGCACACTGAAGCCGCCCAGCACGCCCGCGGCCGAGAGCCGCTCCAGCCGCGCGTGCACCGTATTGCGCGACACCTGGAACCGCTGCGCCAACTCGGTGGCACTGATCCGGGGGTCGTCCGACAGCGCCGCGATGAGGTCGGCGTCAAGGGCGTCGATGCTTGTCACCGCGCGTCACCCCCGGCCCGCCCGTCGTCTCCAACTCAACAAATTGCACAACTAACAAACTAACAGTTGCGCAGGTAGTGAGCCACTTTCGACAATCATGGCGCCACAGTGTCCAGCTGCGAAAGAGGCGGAAATGACGGCGACAGACGCTGCCCTCGACCACCGGGCCCACCGGTTCCGGTCGGGCGCGGGCCCCACCGTGCTGACCGGGGTGCAGGCGGTGGTGCGGCTGCTGGCCGAGCAGCACACGCGTGACGCGCGTGCCGGCACGCGCTCCGCCAGCCTGGTGTCGGGCTATCCGGGCAGCCCGCTGGCCGGGCTCGACAAAACCCTCGCTGCCGCACCGGAACTCGCCCGCGACCACGATGTGCGGTTGATCCCCGGCCTCAACGAAGAGCTCGCCGCCACCGCGGTGTGGGGCAGTCAGACGCCGCTGCCCGCCGGCACCCGCAGCCACGACGGCGTCGTCGGCGTCTGGTACGGCAAGGGGCCTGGCGTCGACCGTTCCGGTGACGTGCTGCGGCACGGCAATCTCTACGGCGCGGACCCGCACGGTGGGGTGCTGGTGCTGGCCGGCGACGACCCGGCCGCCAAGTCCTCGACGGTGCCCTGTGCCACCGAACGCACGCTGGCGTCGCTGGACATGCCGGTGCTGTTCCCGCGCAACAGCGCCGAGCTGATCACCTTCGGGCTGTACGGCATCGAGCTGTCCCGGGCCTCGGGCTGCTGGACGGCGCTGAAGATCGTCGCCGACGTCGCGGACGGACTGTGGACCGTCGACGAGGATTTCACCGAGCTGCCGATCACCCGGCCGGTCGTCGAGTGGGACGGCCGCCCGTGGACCTACCGCCAGCAGATCCTGCAGGTGCCCAGCCACAGCCTGCGGGCCGAGGCCGACCTGGTCGGCCCGCGGTGGGCGATGGTGCGGGCCTTCGGTGAGGCCAACCCGATCGACGGCATCGAGGTCGACACGGCCGGTGCGTGGCTGGGCATCGCCGCGCCCGGCACAGCCTTCGACACCGTGCGTCAGGCCCTGCGCGACCTCGGCCTCGACGACGCCGCGTTGCGCCGCACCGGGATCCGGCTGCTGCGCATCGGCATGCCGTACCCGCTTGGCGCGGCGACGCTGCGCCGATTCGCCGCCGGACTGCGCGAACTTGTGGTGGTCGAGGACAAGGCGGCCTTCGTCGAGACACAGATCCGCGATCTGCTCTATGACGTCACCGGGTCCCCGCGGGTGCTGGGCAAACGCGGCCGCGACGGGGAACCGCTGATCCCGGCCGACGGCGCGCTGACCGCCGACCGGGTGATCGCACCGCTGCGCCGGCTGCTCACGGGCCACGTCGAGCTGCCCCGGCCGGCCGGCCGGCTGCCGACGTTGCCGCTGACACCGGTGTCGCGGATCCCGTACTTCTGCAGCGGCTGCCCGCACAACCGCTCCACCGTGGTGCCCGAGGGCTCGCTGGCCGGCGGTGGCATCGGCTGCCACGCCATGACCACGATCGCACCCCGGGAGTCGTCGCGCGTCACCGCGCTCACCCAGATGGGTGGCGAAGGCGCACAGTGGATCGGCCAGGCGCCGTTCACCGACGTCGGGCACATCTTCCAGAACATCGGCGACGGAACGTATTTCCACTCCGGGCAGCTGGCCGTGCAGGCGTGCATCGCCGCCGGGGTGAACATCACCTACAAGATCCTCTACAACTCCGCGGTCGCCATGACCGGGGCGCAGGATCCGCAGGGCGGGCTGGACGTCGCGGCCCTCACCCACAAGCTGCACACCGAGGGCGTGCGGGGCATCATCGTCTGCACCGACGACCCGCGGCGGTACCGGCGCACGCGCGTCGCCCCCGGGGTGCGGGTGTGGCACCGCGACCGGCTCGACGAAGCCCAGCGCCTCCTGCGGGAGATCCCCGGTGTCACCGTGCTGATCTACGACCAGCAGTGTGCCGCCGAGGCGCGGCGACTGCGCAAGCGCGGCAAGCTCGCCCCGGTCACCACCCGCGTCGTCATCAACGAGGCGGTCTGCGAAGGGTGCGGCGACTGCGGCGCGAAGAGCAACTGCCTGTCGGTGCAGCCGGTGGACACCGAGTTCGGCCGCAAGACCCGGATCGACCAGTCGTCCTGCAACGTCGACTTCTCGTGCCTGGCCGGTGACTGCCCGTCCTTCGTCACCGTCGAACACGACCCGGCCCGTACACCGCCGTCCGCCGGGCAACCGCCCGCCGTGCCCGAACCTGTGCTGCCCGAAGTGGATTCCACCTACGACCTCTACCTGGCCGGCATCGGCGGCACCGGCATCGTGACCGTCAACCAGGTGCTGGCCACCGCCGCGCTGCGCGACGGTCTGCAGTCGGCCGGGCTGGACCAGACCGGGCTGTCGCAGAAGGGCGGCCCGGTCAGCTCCCAGCTGCGGCTGTCGAACGGCTCTGCGGCGCCGGTGAACCGGTTGAGCGCGGGCACTGCGGACTGCTTCCTCGCGTTCGACCTGATGGTGGCGACGGAACCGGTGAACCTGGCTCAGTGCGACCCGGCGGTCACCGCCGCGATGGCCTCCACCAGCCGGACCCCCACCGGCGCCATGGTTTTCGACCCGGCGATCGGCTATCCCGACGAGGCCGACCTGCTCGATCGCATCCGTGCGGTCACGGCCGATCTGGTCTCGCTCGATGCGCTCGGGGCGGCGCGAACGCTGTTCGGGGCGACCGAGGCCGCCAACTTCCTGATCGTGGGCGCGGCGTATCAGGCCGGTCGGCTGCCGATCAGTGCCGCCGCGATCGAGTCGGCGATCGGGATCAACGGCGTCGCCGTCGAGACCAACATTGCCGCGTTCCGGTGGGGCCGCGCCGCCGTCGCCGACCCCGCCGCCTTCGCCGCGGCCACCCGTACCGAGGGCCCGAACGTGGTGCCGGACAGGAAAGCTCAGCCCGAGCACTGGGTAACCGGAACCTCGCTGGACGGTGAGACCCGCCGCGTCGCGGGCGTGCGCGCCGTGCAGCTGTACGCGCACTCCGGCACCGCCACGGTGCGGCGATACCTCGACCTGGTGTCCTCGGCGGCCGACGCCGAACGCCGACTCGGTCTCGGCACCGACTTCAGCGCCGCCGTCGCGCGCGGCCTGCACAAGTTCCTGGCCTACAAGGACGAGTACGAGGTAGCCCGGCTGCTGACCGATCCGGTGCAGCGCACGCTCATCGAGCAGCAGGTGCCCGGAGCCACCAGGATGTCGTTCAACCTGCACCCGCCGCTGCTGCGCAGCGCGGGCCGGCAACGCAAGATCGTGATGGGCCCGCATTGGCGCCCGGTGTTGCGGGCACTGGCCAAGGGCCGGGTGCTGCGGGGGACACCGCTGGACCCGTTCGGGCACAACGAGATCCGTCGCATCGAACGCGCCCTCATCGACGACTACATCGCGCTGGCCGGCCGGTTGCAGGCCGACCTCGCCACGCTGGGCCTGGCCCGGGCCGCCGCCGTCGCCGACACCGCCGAGCTGGTCCGCGGCTACGACGACGTCAAGATGCGTGGGGTGCGGGCCTACCGGGACCGCCGCGCCGAACTGGGCTACCCGGTCTCCGCGGCCCTCGACGAACTAGCCCGCAGATAGTACTCGAAGGTGGCCTCGACGACGGTGACGCCGTCGGCGTCGCGCAGTTCGGTCTGGATGTCGAAGCTGACCCGCCCGTCGGTGGCCAGTCGGTCCAAGATCTCCGCCACGTCGCCGACGATCCGCCCGGACCCGGTGATCCGGCCGCGGGCGGGCTTACGGAACGCGATGGACGCGGTGCGCACCAGTGGTGCGAGACCGTCTGCGCGACTGGCGAATCCACCGCTGAAGGCGCCGGCGGCGGCACCTTCGGCCACGGTGAACAGTGCGCCTGCGTGCACGGTACCGACATGGTTGAGCAGTTCGGGGCGTTCGGGGAGCGCGGCGGTCGCACCGTCGCGGTCGATGGCGGGGAACGTGATCCCGAGATAACGCTTGAACGGGAAGGCGTTCTCGGTGTAGGTGCGGACGGCGTCGAAATCGACGGCCTCGGTGTCGGTCATGCCGACTCCTGGGTCGGTGCGGCGGTACGCAGCCCGTACGTGCCATCCGCGAGCTTCTCGATCTTGGGGCCCATCAATTCCGACAGCGCCATCCCCGCCCGGATGGGCCGCAGGAACACCGTCAGATCCTCGATCCTGCCGTCGGCATCCAGGCGCAAGAGCTGGGTGCCCTCGGCCCTCAGCCCGGCGATGTCGGCGCGGAACACCAGTCCCACAACACTATCGGCGTGCAGCTGATCGGTGATCGTGACGTCGGTGAAACACGCCCGCAGCAGGGACAGCAGCGGAGCCACCGTGGTCCGCCCGACGAACGGTGAATGCAGCACCGGGCTGTGCAGCACCGCATCGGGCGCCAGCAGGTCGAAGTAGGCGTCGTCGCGGGCGTTCTCGATCGCGTCGGCGAAGGGATGCCGCGCGGTCATCGGGGCGTTCCCTGGGGTTGCGGCGCGGTGCCGCGGTCGGCGGACAGCTGCGCTTTGACGTGCTGGGTCAGCTGGTCGGCGAGTACCTCGATGGTGCCGTTCTCCACGCCGTCGAGTGCGGCCGCGGCGACGGCGGCCGGGTCGGACTTGGGCCCCTCGATCGCCGCGGTCATGTCGGTGTCGAGGTATCCGACGTGCAGCGCGGTCACCGTCACGCTGTGTGGGGCGAATGCCTCACGCACGGCGTCGGTTTGGGCCCACAACGCCGCCTTGGAGCAAGCGTAGGCGCCCGCCCTGTACGGATGAACCCAGGCCAGCACCGACGCGACGTTGAGCACGGCACCCGGTGCGTTGGCGATCAGGTGCGGGGCGAAGGCGCGGGTGACCAGCAACGTGCCGAAGAAGTTGGTGTCCATATCCGCGCGGATATCGTCGAGCGGTGCGTCGAGCAGACCGGCCGGGGTGTACCCGCCGGCATTGTTGACCAGCAGCGTGACGTCGCGCGCCGCGTCGGCGGCGGCCTGGACGGCGGCAACGTCGGTGATGTCGAGTCCCAGCGGGACGACGCCGTCGAGGTCGACGGAATCCGGGTTGCGTGCTGCGGCATACACCTTGGCCGCGCCGCGGTCGAGCAATTGCTGGGCCAGGTGGCGGCCGAGCCCCCGGTTGGCGCCCGTCACCAGGGCGATGGAACCGTCGATACGCATGTCACTCCTCGGCGTCGGGTCAGTACAGGACCCCACGCTAACCATCAAGGTTTCGTCATGCAACCACAGGGGCCGAGCAGCGCCGTGGCGGCGGCGACGGCCGGGGCCACCAGCTCGTACACGTCGGTACCGTCCTCGACGAAGAGCGCGGTGAGTTCCCGCAATCCACCGAGCAGGATCAGCGCGAGCGGCGGGGCGACCGGCGACAGCTGCGCCCGGCGGAAACCGGCACTGTCGGTCAGGGTGACCAGCATGTCGATCAGCTTTTCCATCGCCGCCCGGTGCAGGGGTTGCGCCACCGCGCCGAGGGCGGGAGCCTCCCGGATCCAGCTCAGCGTCAGCGCGGGCCGGGCCGCGATGTGGTCGACGTAGGCCCGCACCGCCTGGCGGATCTGCAGTTGCCAGTCGGCCTCGGGATCGACCCTGGCCTGGATCTCGGCGATCAGCTCGGTGTTGTTGCGGCGCAGCAATTCGATCAGGCATTCGGCCTTGCCGGTGAACTGTTGGTAGAAGGTGCGTTTGGAGGTGCGGGCATTCCGCACGATATCCGCGACGGTGGTGTCGCGATAGCCGCGCGCGTCGATCGAGGCGGCCAGGCCGTCGAGCAGGCGGTCGAGCACCGGAGGCGGGGCCGGAGTCACCGTCACGTCCCCTCCCGATGTCGCGGCGCACCCTTGCGCGGCCATGGTACCAAGCGGTACCGTTTCGGCATGACCATGGTACATGGAAGTACCACCGAGTCGGTGTCGGCCTCTGCCCTGCCCGCGCGGGTACCACCCGCGCCCCGGATCCCGAGGTTCCTGCAGGGCATCGGGTTCTCGGTGTCCCGCAAATGGACGGTCGCCCAGGTCGCCCGCCGGTGCGGGGACACCTTCACCCTGACCCTGCCGGTGTTCGGCAAGACCGTGATGATCACCGACCCGGCGCTGGCCAAGCAGCTGTTCATGGCCAATACCGACGACGTCGGCAACATCCAGCCCAACCTCTCGCGGGTACTCGGCCCCGGCTCGGTGTTCGCGCTCGACGGGGAGCACCACCGCAGGCGGCGCAGGCTGCTGACCCCACCGTTCCACGGTAAGAGCATCAAGAACTACGAGCGGATCTTCGAAGAGGAGACACTGCGCGAAGCCGCGAACTGGCCTGAGGGGGTGGCGTTTCCGACGCTGGAGCCGATGATGCGGATCACGCTCAACGCGATCCTGCGCGCGGTGTTCGGCGCCGACGGCGCCCAGCTGGACGACCTGCGGCGCATCATCCCGCCCTGGGTCACGCTGGGCTCACGGCTCGCGGTGCTGCCCACCCCGGCGCGCATGTACGGCCGGTTCAGCCCGTGGGGACGGCTGGCCGCCTACCGCCGCGAGTACGACGAGGTGATCGGCCGGCTCATCGACGCCGTGCAGGCCGACCCCGACCTCGACCAGCGCGACGATGTCCTCTCACTGCTGCTGCGCAGCACCTACGAGGACGGTTCCAGCATGTCCCGCCAGGACATCGGCGACGAGCTGCTCACTCTGCTGGCCGCGGGCCACGAAACCACGGCCGCCACGCTGGGCTGGGCCTTCGAACGCATCAGCCGCCATCCCGACGTGCTGGCCCGGCTCGCCGCCGAAGCCGACACCGACGACAACGAGTACCGCCAGGCCACCATCCTCGAGGTCCAGCGGGTGCGCACCGTCATCGACTTCGCCGGCAGGCATGTCTACGCCGCGCCCGGTATCACGCTCGGCGAATGGTTCATCCCCCAGGGCTATTCGATCGTCGTCGCGATCGCCCAGGTGCACCGCCGGGACCAGGATTTCCCGGACCCCGGGCGGTTCGACCCGCAGCGCTTCCTCGGCCAGCGGCCCACGACGTCCGCCCACCTCCCGTTCGGCGGCGGCACCCGGCGCTGCGTCGGCGCCGTGTTCGCCAATGTCGAGATGGATGTCGTGCTGCGAACCGTGTTGCGGCACTTCGTGATCGAGCCGACCACCGCACCGGGGGAGAAGGTGCACTCACGGGGAGTGGCCTACACCCCCAAGGACGGTGGCCGGGTGATCGTGCACCGCCAGCCGTGAATCAGACGCCCACGGCGAGCCGTGAATCAGACGCCCACGGCGAGCCGTGAATCAGACCTCGGCGCGCTTGGGCAGTTTCCAGCCGGGCCGCGGGAAGTGGCAGGTGTACCCGTTCGGGTAACGCTGCAGGTAGTCCTGGTGCTCGGGCTCGGCCTCCCAGAAGTCCGGCGCCGGGCTGACCTCGGTGACCACCTTGCCGGGCCACAGGCCCGACGCGTCGACGTCGGCGATGGTGTCCAGCGCGATCTGGCGCTGCTCGTCGTCGACGTAGAAGATCTCCGACCGGTAGCTGGTGCCGACGTCGTTGCCCTGCCGGTCCTTCGTCGTCGGGTCGTGGATCTGGAAGAAGAACTCCAGCAGCGCCCGGTAGTCCGTCTGCGCCGGGTCGTAGACGATCTCCACCGCCTCGGCGTGGCCGGGGTGGTTGCGGTAGGTCGGATGGTCGTTCTGCCCGCCCGTGTAACCCACCCGCGTGGACACCACGCCGGGCTGCTTGCGGATCAGGTCCTGCATGCCCCAGAAGCATCCGCCCGCCAGTACGGCTCGCTTGTAGTCGCTCACGCTCGCTCCTCTTCGGTCGCTTCGAATAGTCCACGGTAGCGCCCGTAACCCTGCGCTTCGAGGTCGTCGCGATGCACGAAGCGCAGCGCCGCGGAGTTGATGCAGTAGCGCAGGCCACCGGCTTCCCGCGGGCCGTCGCCGAAGACGTGCCCCAGATGGCTGTCACCGTGTGCCGAGCGCACCTCGGTGCGGATCATCAGGTGCGAGAAGTCGCGCTTCTCGAGCACGTTGTCCCGCTCGATCGGGCGGGTGAAACTGGGCCAGCCCGACCCGCTCTCGAACTTGTCCACCGAGGCGAACAGCGGCTCGCCGGAGACCACGTCGACGTAGATGCCCGGCTCGTGGTTGTCCCAGTACTCGCCGGTGAAGGGCCGCTCGGTGCCGTTCTGTTGCGTGACGTGGTACTGCTCGGGAGACAGCGCGTTCACCGCGGCGGGATTCTTGTTGTATTGCCGTGTCATAGCGCTCCTATAACCGCGTGGACAGCGCGTTTAATCCGGGCGCGGCTACGCTGGCGGCATGCGTGTGCTCGGCGTCGCGGCGGTGCTCGGTGTGGTGCTCACGACGCTGGCCGGGCCCGCGGCCGCGCAGCCGATCGAGCCGGTGCCGATTCCGGAGAGTCCGCCGGGTACCCCGGCGACGATGTTCGTCGACGACCCGGCCATCGTGAACGCCTACCCCACCCGGCCGCAGTCGTGGAGCCGGGTGCCCGACGACCGGGTGCTGCGCGTGCACTTCACCAGCGGGACCCCCGAGTGCTACGGCGTGACCGCGACGGTGGTAGAGACCGCCGACGCGGTGACCGTCGACCTGCGCACCGGGACACTGCCGCAGGCGGTGGACCGGGCCTGCATCGCGATCGCGCTGTTCGGTGCGCTGGACGTGCGGCTGCACGAGCCCCTGGGTGTGCGCCGCGTCCTGAGCGCGACCTGACCCTCGACAACCGCGGATAGAACGTGTTCTATTTTCGGGTGTGACGGGCCACACCTTCAGCCGCGACGAGCTCGCCGCGGCGTTCGCCGAGTTCGAGAAGACGGTCGATCGGGCCGCGCAGACCCGGGACTGGGATCCGTGGGTCGACCAGTACTCCGACGACATCCTCTACATCGAGCACGCGGCAGGCACCATGCGCGGCCGCGAGCAGGTCCGACCCTGGATCTGGCGCACCATGGGGTCGTTCCCGGGCAGCTACATGACCTCGTTCCCGTCGCTGTGGGCCGTCTACGACGAGGCCACCGCCCGGGTCATCTGCGAGCTCGACAACCCGATGCGCGACCCCGGCGACGGCACGATCATCGGCGCCACCAACATCTCGATCCTCACCTACGCCGGCGACGGGAAGTGGTGCCGCCAGGAGGACGTCTACAACCCGCTGCGGTTCGTGTCGGCGGCGGTCAAGTGGTGCCGCAAGGCCGCGGCGCTCGGCACGCTCACACCCGAGGCCGAGGAGTGGATGACGAAGTACGGGGGCGGTAAGTGAGCAAGCTGGTCATCGGCGCCAACGGGTTCCTCGGCTCGCACGTCACCCGCCAGCTGGTCGCCGACGGGCACGACGTGCGGGTCATGGTCCGCCCCGGCGCCAACACCGTCGGCATCGACGACCTCGACGTGGACCGCTTCCACGGCGACGTCTGGGACGACGACACCCTGCGCACCGCGATGACCGGCGTCGACGACCTCTACTACTGCGTCGTCGACACCCGCGGCTGGCTGCGCGATCCGGCGCCGCTGTTCCGCACCAACGTCGAGGGCACCCGCAATGTCCTGGACATCGCGAAGGACGCGGGGCTGCGCACGTTCGTCTACACCAGCAGCTACGTCACCGTCGGGCGGCGCCGCGGCCACGTCGCCACCGAGGCCGACGTCATCCGCGACGAGAAACGCCTGACCCCGTACGTGCGGTCGCGCCTGCAGGCCGAACGGCTGGTGCTGAGGTACGCGCGCGAGCACGGGCTGCCCGCGGTGGCGATGTGCGTGTCGACGACCTACGGCGCCGGTGACTGGGGCCGCACCCCGCACGGCGCGATCATCGCCGGCGCGGCGTTCGGCAAGCTGCCGTTCGTGATGGGCGGCATCGAGCTCGAGGCGGTCGGGGTCGACGACGCCGCCCGAGCGTTGCTGCTGGCCGCCGAGCGGGGCCGGGCCGGCGAGCGCTACCTGATCTCGGAGAAGATGATCACCAACGCCGAGGTGGTGCGGATCGCCGCCGAGGCCGCCGGCGTATCCGCGCCGACGCGTGTGGTGCCGCTGCCGCTGTCCTACGCGATGGCCGCGCTGGGCAGCCTCGAGGGCCGGCTGCGGGGCACCGACGAACGGCTCTCGCTGACTTCGCTGCGGTTGATGCGGGCCGAAGCCCCGGTGGACTGCGGTAAGGCCAGGGGCGAATTGGGTTGGCAGCCAAGGCCGGTGGAGGAGTCCATCGCCGAGGCGGCGAAGTTCTGGGTGAGCCTGCGGGCCGCGCGGGACCGCGGCTGAACGACCCGCCGCAGTGCGTTCAGCCCCTGGCGGGCCGACGGCCGCGGGACTAGCGTGGGCCCGGTGAACGGCAAGCTGCGTGTCGACCTGCACGGCGCCCCGCAGACGATGCTGGCGACGCTGTACGGCAGGGCGCTCGACGCCGACGCGCCGGACTCGCTGCTGCACGACCGCTGGGCCCGCGACGTCGTCGACCGCATCGACCACGACTGGTCGACGACCGGGATCACCGCCGACACCGCGCCGTCAGTCGCGTTGCGCGCCAGGCACTTCGACGTGTGGGCCGGCAGCTTCCTGGCGGCCCACCCCGACGCCGTCGTGCTGCACCTCGGCTGCGGGCTGGACAGCCGCTACTTCCGGATCGGGCCGGGGCCGGGGGTCGACTGGTACGACGTCGACTACCCCGACGTCGCCGAACTGCGGCAGCGGTTCTACCCGTCCGGCGGGCGCTACCACGTCGTCGCGTCCTCGGTGACCGACCCGGCATGGCTGGCCGACGTCCCCGCCGGCCGGCCCACCCTGATGATCGGCGAAGGCCTCACGATGTATCTCACCGAGGCCGACGGCGCCGCGCTGCTGCGCCGGATCGTCGAGCAATTCCCGTCCGGGGAACTGCAATTCGACGCATTCAGCCGGTTCGGGATCAAGACCCAGTGGGTGAACCGGGTGGTGCGGCGATCCGGGTCCACCTTGTACTGGGGGATCGACGGACCCGACGACATCCTCGCCGCCGTGCCGGGAACCCGTCTGGTGCAATGGGTTCCGGTGTTCGAGGCCGAGTTGTTCCGGCAGCTGCCGCGGCGCTACCGGGTGATGGCCGCGGTGCTGGACCGGGTCCGCGGCGTGCGCACCATGGCGCAGTTCCACCGTTACAGCTTCTGAGGTCTCAGGTCGTCAGCTCGGCGACGACCTCACCGTAGAGCCGGGCCTTGATGGCGCCGAACGTCGGCCCGGCCTTGCCGGCACGCTCCTCGGCGCGCGCGACGGCGACGTCGACCACCTGGTCCTCACCGGCGACCCCGGCCACGATCCCGGCTTCGCGCGCCTCCTCGCCGCCGTAACGGCGGCCGGTCGTCATCGCCTCGTGCGCCACCGCGATCGGCAGCCGGGACCGGATCAACGCGTTCATGCCGGGCGTGAACGGGATGCCGAGGTCGACCTCCGGCAGGCAGAAGTAGCCCCGGTCGGCACGCATCACGATGAGGTCGTGGGCCAGCGCCAGCATCGCCCCGGCCGCGAACGCGTGGCCCTGCACAGCCGCGACGATCGGGGCGGGGAACGCCAGCACCCGCGCGAACAGCGCGTGCACCTCGGTCAGGTTGGCCGCCGCGGCATCGGGGTTGGCGGACATGAAGTCCAGGTCGAGGCCGTTGGAGTAGAACTTGCCGGACCCGGTGGTCACCACCGCCTTGGGACCGTCGGCCGCTTCCACCTCGTCCAGGGCGGCGTTGATGGCCGCCACCCGGTCGGGATGGAACCTGTTCTCGTCGGTGCCCAGGGTCAACACGAATACTGCGCCGCGGCGCTCCAGCTCGGTCATCCCGCCATTGGATCACCTGCTCCGGGGCACCTGCCACACTCTCTGGGTGCCCATCCTCAACGGTTACGTGTCGCACTGGTTCGACGGACTGCCGGTGGCCCGGGCCCCGCTGCCCGGCAGCCGGGACGCCGATGTGTGCATCGTCGGGGCCGGGTACACCGGGCTCTGGACCGCCTACTACCTCAAACGGGCCGATCCGTCGCTGCGCATCGCGGTGCTCGAGGCGCGGTTCGCCGGGTACGGGGCGTCCGGCCGCAACGGCGGCTGGCTCTCCGGGCTGGTGCCGGGGGACCGCGACCGGATGGCGCGGCAGTACGGGCGCGACGGGGTGATCGCGTGGCAGCGGGCGCTCAACGACGCGGTCGACGAGGTGATCGACGTCGCCGCCAGGGAGGACATCGACGCGGGCATCGTCAAGGGCGGCACGCTGGAGGTGGCCCGCAACCCGGCGCAGGCCGGGAGGCTGGCGGCTGCGGCCGAGGCCGAGCGGCGCTGGCAGGTCGACGGCATCGAGGTGCTTTCCAAAACCGAATCCGCGCAACGGATCCGGCTCGACGGCGTGGTCGCGGCCTACCACAACCCGCACTGCGCGCGGATCCAGCCGGCGCGGCTGGCGCGTGGCCTGGCCGAAACCGTGGAGCGGCTCGGCGTCGACATCTACGAGCGGTCCCCGGTGACCGACATCGTGCCGGGCGGCTCGGTGACGCCGTGGGGCACGGTCAGCGCGTCGGTGGTGCTGCGCGCGACCGAGGGGTTCACCGCCGGGCTGCCCGGCCTGAAGCGGCGCTGGCTGCCGATGAACAGCTCGATGATCGCCACCGAGCCGATCCCGGCGGACCTGTGGGCGGACATCGGCTGGGAGGGCAGGGAGACCCTCGGTGACACCGCGCACGGGTTCTTCTACGCCCAGCGCACCGTCGACGACCGGATCGCGATCGGCGGGCGCAGTGTGCCGTACCGGTTCGGCTCGCGGATCGACGACGACGGCCGGGTGCCCGAACGCACCATCGCGCACCTGCGGGCCGTCCTGCACGCGGTGCTGCCGCAGGTCGCCGATGTGCCGATCGCGCACGGATGGTGCGGGGTGCTCGCGGTGCCGCGCGACTGGGAGGCCGGGGTGGACTTCGACCGGGCGTCCGGGCTGGGCTGGGCCGGCGGGTACGTCGGACACGGGGTCACCGCGACGAACCTGGCCGCGCGAACGCTGACCGATCTGGTGCTCGGGCGGGCGACCGAGCTGACCGGGCTGCCGTGGGTGGGGCACCGGTCGCGGCGGTGGGAACCCGAGCCGCTGCGCTGGCTGGGGGTGCGCGGAATGTACTTGGCGTACAAGGCCGCTGACTGGCACGAGGCCAGGGGGCGGGGGAGTACCTCACCCATCGCGGTGGTGGCGGACAGGATCGCCGGCCGGCCGCACTAGGCGCTGGTACCGGCAGAGATCCGACGGTGGGCCAGATGCCGAGAAAGTGGTGGGGGTCGGGCTTTCGGGGCGTCTGGATTGATGCTCCTATCTCTGTTAAGTGTCAAGCGGCGTCGATGAGCTTGGTGTTGAGCCAGCGGCGGTAGTCAGCGGCGAGGGTGTCGTTGCGGTTGAGTCCGCGTTCGAGCCGGGAGATGTCGTTGGGCCAGACGCTGAAATGAGCGGCTGCTGCGGCCAACGTGATGTTGCGGGCTTGTCGGGCTGGGCGCAGATCGCTGTAGTCGTCAATCGGGCAGGGTGCGGTGAGGTGTCGAAACATCTCGCGGGCGATGGCCCGTTTGAGCAGCCGCAGGACGTCCTTCTTGGAGCGCCCAGCGGCCAGCTGACGGGCGATGTAGTCGCGAGTGCGCTGGTCATGGGCCCAGCGGACCAAAGCGATGCGGTGCAACGCGTTGTTGGCAGCACGGTCTCCACCCCGGGACAGTCGATGGCGGGTCGTCTTGCCCGAGGACGCCGGCAACGGAGCGACGCCGGCGAGCATCGCGAACGCCGCCTCACTGCGGAGTCGGTGGCTGTTGGTGCCCG
>JBFWOX010000032.1:0-74034 GCA_050250295.1 Mycolicibacterium sp. | reverse complement strand
CTAAGGCTTACCTCGCGAAGCAGCAGCCACCCGGGCGCTGATGGGGCTGACGCCGGTATACGGTGAAACACCGCTACCGCACGACGAACTCGACGCTCTGCTTTCTGAGGTCGTCGAGATCCTGGACAAAACCATTACGCGTGCGGACGTTTACGACCTCGAACAGGGATGCAAGACCAGGTGGTCGACGAGTTCATGCAACGGGTCGTTGCCGCTCGGCGATCTCCTAAGTGATCGCTTCGTGCGATCTGCACACGCGGTGGTTCAGGCCGATCTGGGAGCGGGCCGGCCGACCGCGGCAACTCGAAGGCAACATCGGCGTCGCGCCCGAGCAGATCGCGGTGGAGCTGCGCAACTCGCTCGACGATTGCCTGGCGCTGGAAGCACACCACCGACTGGACGGCGCGGCAACTGGGGATCGTCGTGCATGCCGAGGCGGTTCGCATTCATCCGTTCGTGGACGGAAACGGTCGCGCAAGGCCTCTCGCTGACCTTGTGTTCGCCGCCGCCCAGAACCCCGCCGAGCAGCAATACGACTGGGACGTCGACAAGCCGCGTTACACCGCGCAGCTGCGCGCTTCGATGAACATCGGGGCGCGACTGATCTGGCCGCATTCATCGCGGGGAGCAATTCGAGCAGCCGGAGTCCTGATCGAATCGGTGCGCCAAGCCCGGGTCCTGCTCAGACCGAGTTGCCGGAGAAGTAGTGCAGGATATGCAGTTGGCCCAGAACGGGTGGACGGGGGAGACGTTGAGTGCGGGCGGCGGCGCCGGTATCGAAAGCCGTTGACTCACTTATCGTGAGGCTGGCACCGGTCACTCTTCATTCAGTCGGCGATTCAACTCAGCTGATCGCTGAGCAATCATGTGTGCCGCCTCTGCCAGGACTGCTGACCAATCTTCACGGAGTTCCTCTCGGTACCCGGAAGGGAACGCCTCGGACAGAGTTCCACTACTACCCTTGATCGCGGCTAGGCGGTCATCCTGTTGCCGTTCAGCCTCGTAGCGTCGCACGTCATCCGCGATTAGGGGATCAGTGATGAGTTCATCGATCCGGTCGTTCATCCGTCGGAAGCTCTTGCCCTCACTCATGCGTGTCTCCTCGTTCGCTCTGTCGAACATTCTTTGAACGAACGACTGAACTACTAGCAGCCGCGCTTCTCGGGAGGTCGCTCAACTCAGGAGATGAGGCGCACTCCTGTTGCACGGTTCCAGGATAATCGTTGCGCACGTGAGCAATCCACGGATCATGAACCGAGTGGTCAAGAAGATCGCGATCGGTGAGCCAGGCTGCCAAGTCCTCGCGAGAACTCCGTCCCTCGGCTGCCATCTGCAAATCATCCACCATCTTCGCAACGATGGCTGGTTCTTGGCCCAGCTGCAACCTTGCGCAGGGGTCGGCGCGGCAGCGACCCGAGTAAGGGCGAACGTCCCCGGTTAACGGCTGATCCAGGCTTCCGCCCACGCTGTGGTCGTTGCTGCCGGATCACGCCGATGTCAGGGACAACCGAATGCACGGTTCCTGCAACCGCCATCGTGGGATTCCGGCCTTTGGACCGGTATGGTGCTGTAAACAGCTGTGAAGTGTCCAAAGAACACCACCAGTTCCCGCAGCGCCCAGGTCGACCGCGCCTCGGGGACCGCGATCGCCGCGGCGTCACCGTCGCGCTCGTAGTGCGCCGCGGTGGCACCCCTGCGAGACCGCACCCGCAGCGGCGCGCGGCCCGGCCAGCGATCCCGGACCGCGGGGTGGGCCAGCACGTCGTCGACGTAGCGCTGCACCGACGCCACCGACGCGAACCGACCCTCAGGCGGCAGCGTGAGCGTGGTGCCGAAGAAGTCCACCACCGGTTTGCCGTGTTCGGCGGCGCGGTCGAACAGGGTGCGCACGAATTGCTCAGCGGCATAGACCTTTGCGCGCTGGGAGTCGCGGGTCACCGATCCAGCGCCGACCGGGCACCCGCCAGCTCCGGGTTGCCGCCCAGCCGGGCCCGCCGGCCCGCCCGGTCGCCGGCCCGCCGCGCCGCCGACGAATAGCCCGCGGTGGCGCTGGTGGCCCGCCAGGTGCCGCGGGCCTGCGACGCCTGCCGGTAGTAGTCCTTGAGCTCGAGGTCCTTGTTGCGCAACGCGATTGCGGTGCCGGGCACACTGGCCGGACCCTCGGTGGCCTCCTGCTGGGCCTGCCGGCGGGCCTCGGTCAGCCGCTGCCCCACCCTGGCGCCGAACGCCAGCTGGAAGTTGATCCGCGCGGTGATGGTCGGGGTGGGCCGGTGCGCACCGGAGGCGATGTACTCGTTGGACGCGCGGACCATCTGCATGACGAGGCTGGTGTAGAGGGCGTGGCTGGCGTCGATGTCCTCACCGAAACCGTAGGCGTAGACGAACGTCGAGTTGGACGCGACGTCGCACTTGACGTCGTTGGCGCCGGCGATGAGCACGAAAAGCTGGACGTACGTGCGCAACCCGCGGGTGCCCGCCTCGCCGATAGTGATCGTGCGCTGCACCGGCGTCTGCGCCTTGGTGCGCTTGTCGGAGTGGCTGCGCGCCACCGCCAGGTCGATGGACGACGCGGTGGCCAGCCGCTGCGCGGCCGCCATGAACGCGTCGGCCTCGTGCTGGTTGTCGGTGCCTTCGGCCTGGCGCAGCAGGGCGGCGATGCGCGCCAGTATCTTGTCGTCGGTGCTCATGGTCGGCAGGTTAGGGGACGGGTACGACGGTTCCGGGGGCGTGGCCGGTGGGTGAGGGGCCTGTGCACTCCGGCGAGTGTACGGGCTACTCGCCGACGAACCCGTCCAGCGCGGTCACCAGTTGCGGCGACAGCGGGTCCTGCTTGGCGTAGTTGGCGATGTTGTCGGTCGGGTCGTCGCGCAGCACGTGGTTGACCCCCTCGAGCTCCACCACCGTCAGCTCGGTGTGCGCCAGCGCGGCGATGAGCGGCTGTTCGGCGTCGCAGCGGGCCTGGCTGTCGGCGTCCGAACACGTCAGCAGCACCGGCGTGCCCGCGGGCACCGCCGCCGCCAGGGCCAGCGGGTCGATCTTGTCGGCTTCGACGACGGCCTTGACGTTGTTCTTGTTCACGATCGCGCCGAGCCCGTCGGGCAGGTCGTCCGGGACGGTGCCCGCGGTGCGGATCTGCTCGACGGCGGCTGCCCAGGTCACCACCGTCTCGGGCGACCCGTCGGCCTTGACCCGGTTGGTGATGATGTCGAGGTAACGGCCGGGCAGCGGCTGGAACAGCCCGAGCGAGTGAACCTTCGGCGCGCCCGGGGTGGTGTCGCCGGCCAGCGCCAGGGCATGGACGGTGCCCTCGCCCAGCGCGTAGACCGACAGCCGGGCCGGGTCGCTGGCGGGCTGGCCGGCCAGGAACGCCAGCGCCGCAACGGCGCCCGCGGTGTAGACGGCGCTGACCACGTCCTGCGGCCGCTGCGCGAACGGGCCGAGCCCGGTGCGGCCGGTGCCCACCTTGTCGTAACGCAGGGTGGCGATCTCGTGGCCGGTCAACAGGTCGGCGAGCTGCCGCATGTTGCCGATCGGTCCGGCGACCTGGTTGTCGCCGTTGCGGTCGGTGTTGCCGCTCTCGGAGATCAGCAGCGCGGCGGGGCCGGGCGTGTCGCCCGGGCGGTGCCGGTAGGTGCCGTGCAGGGTGAGCCCGTCGGCTTCGAAGGTGACGTCCTGTTCCATCCACTCGGGCATGTGGTCCGGCCGGCCCTGCTCGTCCTTCGAGCAGGCCGCCACCAGCATGGTCAGGC
Source organism: Mycolicibacterium sp. (assembly GCA_050250295.1). GTDB lineage: Bacteria > Actinomycetota > Actinomycetes > Mycobacteriales > Mycobacteriaceae > Mycobacterium. The sequence goes on along the minus strand of JBFWOX010000032.1, from coordinate 70,285 downwards.
AAAGTGCAAGTGCGGCCAGCTTTTTCACAGCTTCGCCTCGATCCACGACGTCACGTCGTCGAGCACCAGCTCCTTCTCGGGCTCGTTGAACACCTCGTGGTAGAGCCCCGGATAGATCTTCAGGTGCACATCGGGCGACCCCACGCACTCGACGAGCCGCTTGCTGCCCTCGGCCGGCACCAGGCTGTCGTGATCGCCGTGCACCACCAGCAGCGGCGCGGTGATGGCGGCGGCCCGCTTGGGCATCGTCTCGCCCACCCGGATCAGTGCCAGGCCGATCCCGGCGGGCAGCTTGCCCTGGTACACCAGCGGATCGGCGCGGTAGGCGGCGACCACCTCCGGGTCGCGGGAGACCGCCTCGGCGGGCAGCTCCTGCACCGGAAGCCCGGGCGCCAACCGGCCCAGCACCTTGGCCGCCAGCAGCATCACCGGTGACACCGAGGCCTGGGCGTCCACCGCCGGGCCGGACAGCACCATCGCGGTGTAGTCGCCGGGATGCTCCACGCCGTAGGTGAAGACGATGCCGCCGCCCATGCTGTGCCCCAGCACGATGCGGGGCAGGGTGGGGTGCTCGGCGGCGGCGATCCCGACCAGGGTGTGGAAGTCGCCGGTGTACTCGGAGATGTCCCGCAGGTACACCCGCTTGCCGCCGGAGCGGCCGTGGCCGCGGTGATCGAGCGCGTAGGTGACCAGGCCGGCCTCACCGAACCGGGCCGCGACATGGTCGTAGCGCCTGGCGTGTTCGCCGTAGCCGTGCGCCAGGATCACCACGCCGCGCGGCGGACCGTCGGGTATCCACACGTCGTAGACGATCCGGACGCCGCCGATGCCGTCGAAACTGCGTTCGCTGTGGGTCACGGGCATCCAGGGAGACTATCGGGCCGGCCCGGCCGGTCGCCGCGCGCGAGGCCCGCCTGGTCCCTGGGGCTTGTCGGGGTGGCTTTGTACGCTGCAGGGGTGACCGTCTTGGCTGTCGACTCCAGCAGTGCCGGGGATGCCTTTCTGGCCGACGCGCAACGCTACCGGCGGGAGCTGCTCGCGCACTGCTACCGGATGACGGGCTCGCTGCACGACGCCGAGGACCTGGTGCAGGAGACCTATCTGCGAGCGTGGAAGTCCTACCAGGGCTTCCAGGGCAAATCGTCGGTGCGGACCTGGCTGTACCGCATCGCCACCAACACGTGCCTGACGGCGCTGGACGGCCGCAAGCGCAGACCGTTGCCGACGGGTCTGGGCGGCCCGGCCGCCGACCCGACCGGTGAGCTGTCCGAGCGGCACGAGATCGCGTGGCTGGAGCCGCTGCCCGACGCTCCGCGGGAGGACCCGTCGGATCCGTCGGTGATCGCCGAGTCCCGCGAATCGGTCCGGCTGGCGTTCGTCGCCGCGCTGCAGCACCTGTCCCCGCGCCAGCGCGCGGTGCTGGTGTTGCGTGAGGTGCTGCAGTGGAAGGCCGCCGAGGTCGCCGAGGCCATCGGGGCATCCACCGCCGCGGTCAACAGCTTGCTGCAGCGCGCTCGCGCCCAGCTCGACCAGATCCAACCCGGGCGCGACGACCCGGCCCTGCCGCCCGACTCCCCGGAGACGGCGGATCTGCTGGCCAAGTACATCGATGCGTTCGAGGCCTACGACATGGACCGGCTGGTGGAGCTGTTCACCGCCGATGCGCGCTGGGAGATGCCGCCCTTCGACAGCTGGTACGAGGGCCCGGCCGACATCATCACGCTGTCGAAGACGCACTGCCCGGCCGAGAAGGCCGGCGATATGCGGTTCCTGACCACGACGGCCAACGGGCAGCCGGTGGCCGCGCTGTACATGCGCAACCCGGAAACCGGGCGGCACGAGGCGTTCCAGCTCCACGTGCTCGACGTGCGCTCCAGCGGCATCACGCACGTGGTGGCGTTCATGGAGACCTCGCTGTTCGCGAAGTTCGGCCTGCCCGCGGAGCTGTGAGCCCGGGTCAGCAGACCGAGACCGAGCAGCCCGAGCAGCTCGTCGAGTCCCACGTGGTGCGGCCCGGCCCGGCGTAACCGGCCGCACCTTCGAGCTGTTCGTCGGTGGCCATGTCGACGTACAGGTCGTCGGCGTGTTCGCGGGTGAAGTCGTTGCGGTTCATCGGAATTGCCCTGACCTTCTGTCGTGTTGCGACCCCGCCGATCCCTCGCCACCAGCAAACTGCCGGGCGCGGTGCAGGGGCGTTCGTCGTGGCTAGATCGTACAACCTGCGCGTTGACAGTGAAGTAAATCCGCGCGACGATCGTTTGCCCACTTCTGGTTCCGTCGCGGGGGATCGAGCCATGGAACGTACCCGTGAGCGGTTGTGGATCCGCGCAGCCACCCTCGACGAGTTGCTCTCCGATGCGTTCGACCTGCTGCCCGGCCGCAAGGCCGACACCGATCGGGCCGCTCTGCGGTTGGCGGCGTGGTGCCGGGCGGCCGCCGGTGGTGACTGGGCGCGCTTCGAGCAGCGCCTGCACCGCGACGGCTGGTCGCTGGGCTCCGTGCTGCCCCGGCTGGCCACCGTGCGACCCGTTGCGGACGCCGCCCCGCGGTGGCTCGACGACGCCCTGTGGGTGCGCTCGGCCCTGCGCTCGGGGTCGGGATCGCCAGCATGGGTTGCGGTGTCCGAGCAGCCGTTCGGGCAGCTGGTGGCACCGCTGGTGCGCGAGGCCGACCACCGGTTGGGGCAGGCGGTGGGGCAGGCGCCGGTGCTGGCCGCCGACGCGCGGCAGTGCCTGCGCACGGCGCTGTTGGATGCCGCGGCGACGCTGCTCGCGCCCGCGCTCTACGAGCGGTTCGCCGCGGCCCGCACCGAGCCGAGCCCCTACCGGCGGTTCGTCACGGACATGGCCGCGGGCGGCCTCGACACGCTCTTCGACGACCTGCCCGTGCTGCTGCGGCTGCTGGCCACGGTGACCCGCGGCTGGATCGACGCGTGCACCGACCTGGCCACCCGGCTGCACACCGACCTGCCCGCCATCCGGGCCGTGCTGCTGGCCGGCCGGGACCCCGGCCCCGTCGTCGGCGTCACGGGCGGCCTGTCGGATCCCCACGACGGCGGCCGCACCGTGCAGATCCTGACGTTCGCCGACGGCACCCGCGTCGTCTACAAACCCAAGGACCTGCGGTTCGACGCGGCCTGGTGCGCGCTGGTCGACCGGCTCAACCGCACCGGCGCGCCCGTCACCCTGACACCGGTACGCACGCTGGCGTGCGACGGATACGGGTGGACCGAGTACGTCGAACACACCGGATGTCACGACCACGCCGCCGCTGGCCGGTTCTTCCGCCGCGCCGGGGCGTGGCTGGCACTGTTCCACTGCTTCGGCAGCACCGACATGCACCACGAGAACATTCTGGCCGCCGGTGAACACCCGGTGCCCATCGACCTGGAGATGGCGCTGCAGGCCCCCACCGAGGACCGCCGCGCGCCGTCGGACGCCGAGGCCGCCCACCGCCGCGCGGCCGACCGGGTGGCCGAGTCGGTGGCCGCGGTCGGGTTGCTGCCCAGCTACGGAAAGGAGTCCGACAACACGGTTTTCGCCGTCGGCGGGGTGACCGCCGAGCGGGTGGCGCGGGTGCGGCTTGGCTGGCTCGACGTCAACACCGACCGGATGCGCCCGCACCGCGTCTCCGAGACCGACCGTTACGTGCCGAACCTGCCGCACGTCGCGGGCAGGCGGGTACCGCTCGAGGACCACCTCGACGAGTTCATCGCCGGCTTCGACGAGTACGCCCGGTTCCTGGCCGGCGCCGACGAGCACTCCGGGCTGTTCGGCGGTTTCGGCGACACCTCGGTGCGCGCGGTGCTGCGACCCACCCGCTTCTACGGCATGCTGCTGGCCCGGCTGCGCGACCACCGTCAGATGACCGACGGTGCCCTCTGGTCGGCCCAGGCTGATTTCCTTGCGCGGCTCTCGGATTGGTCCGACGACGGAGACCCGCTATGGGCTGCGCAGCGCGCCGAACGGGCCGCCCTGCTCGCGCTGGACGTGCCTCGCTTCGTCGCACCCAGCGACGGCACCACGCTGCACGACGCCACCGGCCCGGTGCTGCAGACCGACGCCGTGCCGGGCCTGACCCGCGCCCGGGCCCGGCTCGCGACGCTCGACGACGCGGACGTGGCCTGGCAGGTGGAGGTGATCCGGCAGAGCACCATCCTGGCCGGCCACGGCCCGGCCCGCGCCCTGCCCGACCCGCCCCTCGCCGCCCCGACCGGCACCGCGCTGCTGGCACACGCCGACGCGATCGCCGACGAACTGATCGGCCGGGCCATCCGCGCGGGATCCAGTGCGGCGTGGATCGGGTTGGACTGGCTCGGCGACTCGGAGGTGTCCCAGCTGGCGGCGCTGGGCCGGGATCTCTACGGCGGCGCGGCCGGGATCGCGGTCTTCCTGGCCACCCATGCGGCGCGGCGCGGCGCCGACGCCTCGGCCGAGGTGGCCCGGGCCGCGCTGGCCGGGCTGCGCGCGGAACTGCACGGCCGCAACGCCGCACGACTGGCGCGTTCGATCGGCATCGGCGCCGGCACCGGCCTCGGTTCGGTGCTGTATGCCCTTGCGGTGGTGGCTGATTCGCTGGATGACGGTGAGATCCTGGCCGACGCGCACACCGCGGTCGAGCAGTTCACCGACGACCTGATCGGCGCGGACGTCGCGCTGGACGCGATGGGCGGTGCGGCCGGGGCGATCCTGGCGCTGTTGCGACTGCACCGGCAGACATCGTCACCGCAGGCACTGGACCGTGCCATCGCGTGCGGCAGCCATCTGCTGGCCCAGCCCCGCCGTTGTGTGGACGGTGTGCGCAGCTGGAAGGGGCTGGGCCCGGGTTCGCACCCGTTGAACGGGATCTCGCACGGGGCAGCCGGTTTCGCCCTCGCACTGGCCGCCCTCGGATCGGCGAGCGGGGACCGCGAGTTCACCGCGGCCGCTGCCGAGTGCGTCGCCTTCGAGAACGCGACCTACGATGCGGAGCAACACAATTGGCCTGACCTGCGGTTCGTCCCGGCACCGCACTGGCCCGTGCAGTGGTGCCACGGCGCACCCGGGATCGGGCTGGCGCGGGTGGCGATCCTGGACACCGGCGGGCCCGGGCTGGACGGTGACGGCCTGCGTGCCGACGTGCGCAACGCCGTCGTCGCCACCGAGAACGCCTGGCCGGCACGCACGGACATCCTGTGCTGCGGGACGTTGGGCGGGGTGGAGTTGCTGCGCACCGCCGCAAGGATTCTCGGCGACGAGGCGCCGGCCCGGCTGGCTTCGCGGCGGTTGGCCGCGGTGCTCGACGGCGCGGCGGCCACCGGCGACTTCCGGTGGACCGGAGGGGACCGGCGCTTCAACCTCGGGCTGTTCCGCGGCCTGGCCGGGGTGGGCTACACGGTGCTGCGCCAGGTCGATGCCACGTTGCCCAACGTGCTGGTCTGGGGTTAACCGTCGAGGTCGGCCTTCAGTCGGGCCAGCACGGTCGAGACCGCCGCACCGAACGCCCGCTGCTGCGCAGGTGTCAGGCCGTCGAACACCGTGGTGCGCACCAGTTCCACGTGCCCGGGAGCGGCGGCCTCGATGGCGGCGCGACCGGCATCGGTGATCGCGACGGTGGCGGCGCGGCGGTCGCCGTCGTCGCCGTGGCGCTCGACGAGGCCGCGGCCGCGCATCCGGCGCAGCTGGTGTGACAGCCGGCTCTGTTCCCAACCGATGAGCGTGCCGAGCTCGGTGATCCGCTGTGGGCCGCGCTCGGAGAGCGCCACCAGCACGTCGTAGTCCGACAGCGACAGTTCGCAGTCCTGCTGCAGCTGCCGGTGCATCGCCGTGTGCAGCCGGCTGGTCATCGCCAGGTAGTCGCGCCAGATACCCTGTTGCTCGTCGCTGAGCCAGTCCATCTGCCCACCCTACTGGAATATATGATGCGTCATCTATGTTGTCGCGTGCAGTGCCAGCCGCCTAGGCTGACGGGGACTCCGGAGGAGTGATTGCATGACCAACAGCCAGAGCATCGTCGACATCCGGCGGGCCGACGACCGCGCCAGCACCACCATCGACTGGCTGGATTCCAAGCACTCGTTCTCGTTCGCCGATCACTACGATCCGGACAACACCCACCACGGGCTGCTGCTGGTCAACAACGACGACACCGTCAAGCCCGGCACCGGCTTCGACACCCACCCGCACCGCGATATGGAGATCGTCACCTGGGTGCTGCGCGGGTCGCTGGTGCACCAGGACTCGACCGGCCATTCCGGGGTGATCTACCCGGGGCTGGCCCAGCGGATGTCGGCCGGGCGGGGCATCCTGCACTCGGAGAAGAACGACTCCTGGACCCTGACCGGTGAGCAATCCCACAGTGATCCAGTACATTTCGTGCAGATGTGGGTGGTACCCGACGAGTCCGGTGTGACGCCGGGCTACCAGCAGCTCGAGATCGACGACGCGCTGCTGGCGGGTGACCTGGTGACCATCGCCTCCGGGATGCCGCAGCACCGCGACGCCGCGGCCATCACGATCCGCAACCGCTACGCCGCGCTGCACGGGGCCCGGCTGCAGCCGGGCCAGAGCGTCGCACTGCCCGAGGCGCCCTACCTGCACCTGTTCGTCCCACGCGGTGAGGTCGTGCTGGAAGCCGCGGGCCCGTTGCGCGAGGGCGACGCCGCGCGGTTCACCGCGTCGGGCGGTCAACGCGTCACCGCCACCGAGCCCGCCGAGATCCTGGTGTGGGAGATGCATGCCGGCCTGGCTGCGGCGTAACCGGGTCGGGGCGCTGCTGGGCAGCGCGCTCCTGCTGGCGGCATGCACGCAGGGCACCGAACCGGCCGCTCCCCCGGCGCCGTCCTCGGCGGCGACCGGGGCGACGTCGCCGAGTGCGGCCCCACCGGCCGACTCCGCGCCCGTCACCGTCGAGGTCGGCCCGGACCTGGCGGCGGCGCCGTTCGACGAACCGCGGCAGGCGGTGGTGCCGCAGGGCTGGACGATGTCGGTCTGGGCCCGCACCGACCGGCCGCGGCTGGCGGTGTGGACACCCGACGGCGACCTGCTGGTGTCGGTGCCCAGCGCCGGCCGGGTGCTGCGCTTCACCGGCCCCGGCGCCGAGGAATCCGTGCTGCTCGACGATCTCGATCAGCCGCACGGCCTGGCGTTCTCCGCCGACGGCGCCACGCTGTACGTCGCCGAGAGCGATCAGATCGACGCCTACGACTACGCCCGCGGTGCCGCGACCGACCGCAGGACCGTGGCGGGCGGTCTGCCGGACGCCCGCAGCCCGGACCTGCGCGGCGCGTACTCCCATGTGCTCAAGAGCGTCGCGGTCGGGCCCGATGGTGCGGTGTACTTCTCCATCGGCTCGACCGGCAACATCACCGAGGACGACCGCACCGCCGACCCGCCGCGGGCGACGGTGATGCGGGTGCCGCCGGGCGGCGGGCCCGCCGAGCCGTTCGCCACCGGGGTCCGCAACGGCACCGGGCTGGCGGTGGCGCCCGACGGCGCGGTCTGGACCGCGGTCAACGGGCGCGACAACGTCGCGTTCCCCGAACCGGGACCGTCCTACGGGCAGGTGCTGCCCGACTACGTCGGCGACCATCCGCCCGAACAGGTCGCGCGCCTGACGCCCGGGCGTGAATTGGGTTGGCCCTACTGCAATTCCGACGGCGGTCCGGCGAACCTGCCGTTCATCCGCGATGTGCAGACCAACCCCGACGGGCAGAAGATGGACTGTGCGGCGCTGCCTGCGGTGGAGCAGAGCATGGGGGCGCACGCCGCGCCGCTGGGGCTCAGCTTCGTCGACGGCGGGCTGCCGGAGCCCTACGCCCGCGGTGCGTTGATCGGCGTGCACGGGTCCTGGAACCGGCAGCCGCCGCGTGAACCGCAGGTGTCGTTCTATCCGTGGCGCGACGGTGGGCTCGGTGACCAACAGACCCTCGTCGGCGGGTTCCAGGCAGCCGACGGGTCGCGCTGGGGCCGGCCGGTGGCCGCGGTCGTCGGCCCGGACGGAGCCGTCTACATCACCGACGACGCCGCCGACGCGATCTACCGACTGGCCCCGCCGGACTGACGGGGCCGGACCCGTCAGCAAACACCGGGTTGATCCGCTCGCGATCAAACCGTGACAGTGGTGTGACCAAAGTTGACAGTGTTTCAGCTGGGATTAATGATGACTTGCCTGCGTCAATTTTGTGCCCGCACCGAGAGGAGTCGCCGGTGCCCGGTCCAGCGGCAAACTTCGCGCGCCTGGTGGCCGGCGCCAAGGCGGCCGTCGCGACGCTGCTGTGCGCGGTGCTCGGGTTGGGCATGGGCACGCCCGTGGCCGCGGCCGCCAGCGCCCGGGAACTGCTCGCGGCCGCGATCGCCAACACCAAGGGCTCGTATCTGGTCTACAACTTCGGCGGCGGCTTCCCGGCGCCCATGCTCGATGCGGCGGGCAACTGGTACGAGCTGAACAACGGCGGCCGGCTGATGATCATCAAGGCGGCCTCGCAGCGGCTGGCGCCCCGGCTGCTCGTCGACTCGCACACGGGGTATCAGGCCCGCTGCGAACGTGATCCGCGCGCCCGCACCGGCGAGGGGCTGTGGCAGGCCTCCGAGATCTACTCGCCGCTGCAGGCGTGGCAGGCGCTGGGGCAGCCGACGATCGCGATCAACGCGAACTTCTTCGACGTCCGTGGGCAGAGGGGTGGGTCGTGGAAGTCCACCGGGTGCAGCTCGCCGCTGGGAGCCTACGTCGACAACACGCGTGGGCTGGGCCGCACCAACGCCGCCGTGACCGGCACGCTGGCCTATGCCGGCAAGCAGGGGCTCTCCGGCGGCAACGAGAACTGGATGGCGCTGTCGACGATGATCCTGCCGGTGGCCGGAGCGCCGTTCGTGGTGCCGCCGAAGAGCCTCGACGACTTCGACGCGGCCACACCGGTGATCACCGACCTGATCGAGAAGGGCGTGCGGTTCGTCGCCGTCGCCGGGATCGGGCTGCTGGCCCCCGGCGACACCGGGCAGCTGCACGACCCCGGACCCAGCGCGGCGCGCACCGCGCTGGCCTACGTCCGGGACCGTGACGAGATGTACGTGTTCCACGGCGGCAGCTATACGCCCGACCAGATCCAGGATCTGTTCCGCGGGTTGGGCAGTGACACCGCGGTGCTCCTCGACGGTGGCGGCTCGTCGGCGATCGTGCTGCGCCGCGACACCGGCGGGATGTGGGCCGGGGCCGGGGCGCCCCGCGGCTCGTGTGACACGATGGCCGTGCTGTGCGACTCGCGCGAGCGCGCCCAGCCCGCCTGGCTCGCCTTCAACTGAGGGGTCCCGCGCCGGACCAACCCAGCACCACCCACCCCGCGCCGAAATTGCATTCCAGCAGGGAAAGTTCGAGTAGGGGCCTGCTGGAATGCAATTTCGGCGAAGAGGGGCGCACCCGCGACGGCGAGCCCGGCGATCAGCCACATCCGCACATTGCTGTCCAGATGACGCGAGAACCGGCCGCCGAGAATGGTTCCCACGACGAACCCGACGAACGCCACCGGCGCCGCGGTCAGGTCGACACCGGAGTTGGGCACGAACCAGAACCCCAGGAAGATGACGTTGCCGGTCATGTTGGCGACGAACACGTGGCCCAGCATCAGCAGTGCGGTCGTCGTGTGCCGGTGCGAGACCGGCAGTTCAGCGCCACGACAGGGGTCAGAGCTGCGGGGTGAGGTCGAACGTGGTCACCGTCGACATCCGGGTGATCAGCCAGTCCCCGCCCTCGCGCTGCATGGTCAGCCGATAGGACAGGTACCGCAGCGACGGGATGTTCTTGGTCACCGGGCTGGTGGCGACCGAGTTGGTGTAGACGATCGCGGTGGCCTCGGTCGGGATGCCGGGCGGGGCAACGGATTCCACGGCCGCACCCATCACCTGTGTGGTGTTGGTGACTTGGGCCTGTTTGTTGGGTTCGACGATCGCGTCGATGTAGCGCCGGTACTCGCCGGCGAAGTCGCCGCTGAGATAGCGCGAGGCCCGGTCACCGAGGGTGGCCATGTCCTCGGGGGTGTAGCTCCACAGCGTGGTGATGGCTTCGGCCGCGGTGCGGGCGATGTCGAGTTTGGTGTCGACGAGCGCGCGCTGGGCCAGGTACGGCTGCACCATCGCGCCGGCGAACGCGCTCGCGCCGACGAACAGCACCGAGGCCACCGCACCGGCGATCAGCAGTCGCCTGCCGGCGGGGCGGTGCGGGACCAGCGTGACCTCGTCCTCCTCGGTAACGTCGCCGGCCTCCGGATCGCCAGACGGATCACCGGACGATTCACCGGACGCATCCTCCTCGGCCGCCTGCGGCTGCCGCGCGCTGCGGCGGGCCTTGCCGACGGGGGTCTTCGGGGTCGCGTCGGGCTCGGCGGTCAGATCACCTGGATCAGGTTGCTGATCTTCCACTGCTGTCCCTCCTTGATAGTCGTTGCGACCCAGCGACTCCCGCTCTCGATCGTCGACTTCCCGTCCGGCGACGTGGTGGTGACCTTCGTCGCGATCAGCACGTCGGTGCTACCGTCGGAGTTGCGCCGCTGCACCCCGGCCTCCAGCACGGTGCCGGTGGTCGGTTCGGACCGCGCCACCTGGATCAGGATCTCGTTCTGCCGTTCCCGGAACGCCCTTTCGAACTCGCCGGTGCCCTGGGCCAGGATCCGGTCGGCGTACGCGTTGGCGTTGAACGGGTCCAACGTCGTGTACATCGTCATGAACTCGCGCGCATACCCCAGCGCGGCCGCATCCTCCAGCGCCACCCGCCGGTCCGACTCGTGCCGCACCAGCATGAAGGTGCTGGCCCCGACCGCGGCCGCCACCAGCACCGCCGCCAGCATCGCCACCAGCGGAAGCCCCCACCGCCGTGGCGATCTCGGCGTGACCTCGAAGTAGTCGGGGCCATCGCTGATCCTGCGCCGCGGGCTCACTGGCCGGCCTGGGTCATGGCCGGCTTCTTCAACACGGTCAGGTTCGCGACCCGCCACTGCCCGTCGCCCGACTTCACGAAGTCCACCCGCACTGTCGCGGTGATGAACTTCAGGTCCTGGGCGTTGGTGCCGCGCTGACCCTGCATCGCCAGCAGCATCGACGCGTTGTGCGGCGTCACCTCCGGGTTGGTCAGCACCGCGCTGCTGACCGCCCAGTACTCGTTGGTGGTGGCCCCGGCGTCCTGGACCGCCTCCTGCTGCTCGGCCAGCTGCGGGCGGTAGCCCTCGGTGGTCAACGCCTGGGCACGGGAGAAGTCCTCGGCCAGCGAGTCGACGTGGTAGCTCAGCATCTGCTCCACGATCCGCGGTCCCTGCTCGGCGATCTGGCGGCGGGCTTCGTCGACCGCGCGTTCACTGCGGTACATCAGCAGATAACCCGCGCCCGCAGCCGCCACACACACCGCCGCCGTCGCCGCCAGCACCACCGCCACCAGCCGGCGCATATCGCGCCGCGGCCGCTGCACCCGGCGAACTTCGGTGCGCACCAACAGATCCGCGAACGTGCGGCGGCGCCCGTCCCAGAGCGGCCACAGCCAGCCGACCAGCAGCGCGCCGGTGTCCAGCAGGTGCGCCAGCTCCCGCAGCGTCAGCCTCAGCACCCCCACCGGGGCGTCGTCGCGCCGGCGCACCGCGATCCCGCACAGCGCCCGGCCCAGCGTCCACCCGAGGGCGCCGGGCAGCACCAGCCGGTTCACCGCCATCGCGAACACCGCCACCGCGCCCAGCCCGGTGAACAGCCACCGCTGCCAGCTGTCGGCCGGCGCGGTCAGCGCCAGCAACGCCGCGGTGGCGACGACGCCGGCGCCGGGCAGCATATCCACCGCGAACGCCCCGGCCCGCGCCGGCCACGACGCCAGCTCCGCCGCCCCGGTCGGGTCGTCGGCGGCCTCCGTCGTCGTGTCGAGCACCACCGTCACGACGTGACCTGATCCAGCCTGGCGATCCGGTACTGCCCTTCGTCGAACGCCATGGTCGCGCGCAGCCGGTAGCCCACCTGCTGATCGGCGGCCTCGGAGTTCGAGATCTTCACCCGCACCGCCACCAACACGTTGATCGTCCCGTCCTCGTTGTGGCGTTCGACGGCGGCACGCAGATCGTCCACCGCCACCGTCGCGTTGGCGGCCTGGTAGGCCTCGGCGAGCACGCTGCTGTACAACCCGGCCTGCACCCCGAACTCGCCGGTCGAGCATTCCAGGATCTTGGACTGGCTGGCGGTCATCGCCGCGGTGTCGGGGGCCTGCGTGGCCGCCACGCAGTCCTTGGCGGCGATCAGCGCCGCCTCGTCGGAGCGGTTGATCTCCTCGATGCGCTGGTCGGCCCGCAACGCCAAATAGCCACCGCCGATCAGGCCTGCCGAGAGCAGCACCAGGACCGCGCAGATGCTCGCGCCCCAGCCGCTGCCCAGCCGCGACGGCCGCCGCGGGGCCTCCTGGACGTCTCCGGGCTGCGGTGCTGACGACTCTTCCGTGGGGGTCAGCTGGCTGGTGCCAGCATCTCCTTCCATCCGTCGTCTCCTGGGTTGTTCGAGTTTCTGACGTTGTAGCGGACCCCGTCAGGCCCGACGACCTCACCGCTGCTGGGGCTGTAGGCCGCCGTGCTTCCCGGTGGTCCCTGCGCGGGAGTGTAGATGCACGGGTTGGGTTGTTGTCCGCTGCAGCTGACGGTACCCGAGCCCGGCGGGGTGACCGGATCACTGACCGGGGCGACCTGCTCGGGTTGCGGCAGCCGGTCGGCGGGCAACGGGTTGGTGCCGTTGTTCACCGTCGGCGCGGGGATGACCTGACCGGGGGCCACCCGCTGGTCGCAGCGCGCGCCAGGGGCCGGGCAGGCCAGGATCTGGTTCGGGTCGCCGTACCACGGGTTGGTACCCAGCGGCACGTAGGGTTCGTCGCTGCGGCACTCCCGCGGCGTGGCGGCCCGCTTGCCCGGCACATCCGCGCACGGATAGTTGCGGGCGCCGCGAACGACGTTGGCCTGGAAGTCTTTCGGGATCTTGCAGTATGTGCCCGAGGGCAGCGGGGCCATGCTGGTGTCGGCCGGGGACCGCCATTCCGAGGCGGGCAGGAAGCCGGTCAGGCACGGCGGCGGCTGGTTGATCGACAGGCCGAAGTGCAGCAGGCCCTCGTTCTCGAAGATGGTGCCGGCCTGCGACAGCGCGGCACCCTGCGGCAGGATCACCAGCGCCTGCTCGACACCCTTGTTGTAGCGCTTGAGCATGTCGATGACCACCGATAGGTTCGCCAGCGTCTGCGGCAGGGCATCCTGCACGTCGCTGAACACCGTGGATACCTGGTCCAGCGTCGGGGCGGCCTGCTGCAGACCGCTGCGGAGCGCCGGGTCCTGTTCGGCCGCCTGCCCGGCGATGACGTTCAGATTGCGGGACCACTGTTCGATCGCCTCACCGGACTGCACCTGGCTGTCCAGGATGGGCGCCGAGTTGGCGATGATGTCGTTGACCTGAGGCAGGTTGTCGCGGAAACCCTCGGCGATGTTCGTCGTGGAGTCGACCAGCCGCTGCAACGCCGGGCCCAGACCGCCTACCGCCGTTGAGGTTTCGGTCAGCAGTGAGTCGATCTTCTCCTTGGGCAGCACCGCCAGGCCCTCGTTGGCAGCGTCCAGCGCCGGGCCGACCTCGCTGGGCACCGTGCTGTCGGTGATGGTCTGGCCCGGGCTGAGGTACTGACCGGAGTCCGAGGTGGGCACCAGGTCCAGGTACTGCTCACCGATCGCGGACACCGAGTGCACCTCGGCGATGGTGTCCACGGGGATCTTGACGCCGTTCTCGATGCTCATGGTGGCCTTGGCGCCGGTCTCGGTCGGTTCCACCGCGGTCACCTTGCCGATCTGGGTGCCGCGGTAGGTAACGTTGCCCGTCGGGTACAGCCCGCCCGAGCGGGGTAGTTCGGCGTAGAGCGTGTACTGGCCGATGCCCATCATGCTCGGCAACCGCAGGTAGTACAGCCCCAGCACGGCCAGCGCCAGCACGGTGAGGATCGAGAAGAGGACCAACTGGATCCGGATGAACCGGGTCAGCATCGCTCACTCACCCCTTTCCACCAGCGGCCCGCCCGGCACCGAGTGCGCGTTCGGGGTGAACCGGACATCCGGGATCATCGTGTTCGGGTCGCGGCCCCACGCCTGTTCCAGCGCGCGCAGCATGCCGGACACCCCGGTGCCGGTGAGGAAGCCGTTGTCGATCGCCGACAGCGTCAAATCGACCAGGATCGACACGTTGATGTAGTCGCCGCGCACCACCTTCGGCACGTTCTCGATGGAGAACGGCGCGGTCAGCAACAGCTTCAACGCCCCGATCAGGTACGGCCCGGCCTTGGCCGCCTCGCGCAGCGGACGCTGCAGGTTGGCCAGGTTGGTGTTGAGGTTGTCGCTGGCCGGGGCGAGCGCGTCCTCGGCGGCACCGCTGATCCGGCCCAGCGCCGTCACCGCGTCGGCGAACAGATCCCTGGTATCGGCGAAATGCTGGATCAACGGCGGGAATTCGGTGAGCACCGCATCCAGCGTGGCGTTGCGCTGGCCGACCACCGCCAGCAGCCGGTTGGTCGAATCGATGGCGCGGGTGATGTCCTCGCGCTGGGCGTTGAGCTCCGCGGTGAAGGTATCCAGCCGGCCGAGGAACTCCCGGATCTGATCGGCCCGGCCGGTCAGCAGGTTGTTCACCTCGGTCTGGATGGTCTCGAGGTTGGACACCCCGCCACCGGTCAGGATGGTCGCGATGCTGGCCAGCACCCGTTCGGTGGTGGGGAACGCCGACGCGTTCTGCAGCGGGATGGTGTCGCCGGACTCCAGCATCTGCGGCGACGGGTCGGCCGGCGGGTCCAGCTGGACGTGCTGGGAACCCAGCAGGCTGGTCTGGCCGATCTTGGCCAGCGTGTTGACGGGCAGCTCGACGGTGGAGTCGAGGTCCAGCGTCAGCGTGGCGACCCAGTTCTTCAACTCGATGGCGCGCACCCGGCCGACGTAGACGTCGGCGACCCGGACCCGGCTGTTGACGTTGAGCGCCAACGTGTCCGGCATCTGCACGTAGATCGTCTTGTGGTCCGGTCCGGTGCCGGGCCCCCCGGGCAGCGGCACGTTCGAGATGCCCTTCCACGATCCGCACGACGTCAGCACCAGTGCCGTCACGGCCAGCGCCGCGGCCCGGGTCCCGATGCGGGTCATTCGCGTTCTCCACCTGCCCATGGCTAGCCTCCCGCCTCGGCCGGCAGCAGCGGTCCCGCCGGAACCGCAGGGGCGATCGCGCCCAACGGGTCACCGGGGATGACGCCGGGTGCCGGGCCCGGCGGCGGTGCCGGCTGGGGGTACCACGGCGGCGGCAGCGGCGTGTTCTCGCTGTAGGCGTTCGGCGGACCGGGCAGTCTGCCGTTGTCCACGCCGAAGGCCGGCGGTGCCGGTGGCGGCACGATGTCGGGACCACCCATCAGTTCGGCCAACGACTCCGGGGTCAGCATGTTGGCGGTGAACGGTTGCACCTCGACGCCTTGCATGCCCGGCGCCACGATCCAGCCCGGCTCGTGGTTACCGTGCGAGAACAACGTGTCGCGGGAGAAGATGCCGGGCACCGTGGTGTCCTTGTAACCCGGGGGCGGCTGCAGGCGCGGTTCGGAGTAGGCGATCTGCTTGGGCAGCGTCATCGCCGTCTGCAGCTGGTTGGCGCCGAACGGCAGGTAGTTGAACTTGATGGCGTCCAGGATCGGGCCCAGGTACTCCGCGCACAGCTCGGCGGATTCCTGGTAGCCCAGCCGGCTGCCGGCCTGGATCGCGCTGCAGATGAACTGCATCGGGTTGGCGAAGTTCGCGATCACCGGCATACCGACGATGCCGCCGGCGTTCGGCGAGGAGATGTTGACGATGTTGGAGCCCAGGTTCGGGAACACGTGCAGACCGGTCTCCAGGCCGTCGCGCGGCTCGGGCTGCAGGATCGCGTTGGTGGCCTCGGCCAGGTTGTTCACGTCGTCGGTCAGCACGCCGCCGTTCTCTTCGATGAAACTCCGTGTGGTGCTGAGTAGTTCGTTGAGGTCCTGCAGCGCGGTGGCCACCTCGCGGTCGGTGTTGGTGAACGCGTTGGTGAACCGGGCCAGGTCGTTGTTGAGCGCCACGAACTGCTGATCGCTGCGGTGCAGCGCGTTGACGAACAGCGCCAGGCTCTTGACCACGCTGAAGAAGTCACCGCGGCCCTCGTTCAGGGCGAACAGTGCCTCGGAGAGCCCGTTGAGGGTCCGGTTGAGCTGTTCGCCCTTGCCGGCGAACCCGTCGGCGGCCGATTCGATGATGTCACCGAACGGCCCCTTGGGCTGCTCGGGCGTCGGCCCGAGGTCGGTGAGCAAGCGGCTCAACGAATCCCGCAGATCGTCGTACTCGACCGGCACCTGGGTGCGGTCGGTGTCGATGACCGCGTTGTTCTCCAGCACCGGCCCGCCGGTGTAGGGCGGGGACAGCTGGATGGTGCGTGAGGCGACCAGGCTGGGGTTGAGGATCGATGCGGTGGCGTCGGCGGGGACCTTGTACTTCTTGTCGTAGTGGAACGTCACCCGCATCTTGTCGCCCGCTGGTTCGATCTTGTCGATCGAGCCGACCCGGACCCCCATGATCTGCACCTTGTCTCCGGGGTACAGCGCCAGGGTCTGCGAGAAGTAGGCGACGACGGTGTTGGTGGTGAGCCGTTTGTACCAGTTGTAGCCCAGGAACGCCGCGATGATCCCGACGATCACCACGATGATCCCGACGACGATGGCGACCCGGGACACGCCGGGCAATTTGAGGTTTCGGACGTTGAAGATGGTCGACATCTGTGGCGCCCCCTAACCCTGTGAGCCCGGTGGCAGGAACGGTGGATTACCCGGCAGGGGCGGCTGACCGGCCGGCGCCAGCTGCTGGCCCGGCCCGGGGGCCGGGGGCGGAGGCAGCACGGGCGGCAGCGGCGCGATGCCGGGGGTGAAGTCCGGCGGCGACGGCTGCGGTTCCAGCGGCACCGTGCGCGCACCGACCGGCGCGGGCGGCAGCGGCGCCACCACACCGGGCACGTTGGGCGACAACTGGCCGGGGATCGCGGCCGCCGGCACCCCCGGGGTAGGTTGCGGCCCATGAGCGTTCGGCGCCGAGGTGGCCACGTTCGGCGGCGGGAAGCCGCCGGGGACGTCGCCGTAGGGGCCCTGGGTCAGCGCGGCACACGGCAGCGGGTTGTCCGGCCGGGGCAGCCCGTCGGCCGGCGGGGTGTAGGAGCACGGCGAGCCGGGCCCGACGGCCGGGAACGGGAACTCGGGGGTGCCCTCCAGCGGGGTGGGCGCCGGCGGCGGGGCGCCGTTGGGGAAGCCGGCCCCGTTGGGATCCGGGAAGCGGAACGCGGGCAGGCCGGCGTTGCGCCAGAACTCTTCAGGGTTGATGCCGCGCTTCTTGAACGCGGCGTCGACGAACGGCTGCAGGATCCAGTACGGGGCGAGGTTGACCAGCATCACCTTGAAGTACGGGCCGGACGCGATCGCCTCGCCCAGCGACGCGGTGAACTTCGACAGTGTGGTCAGCACGTCGATGAGGTCGAACTTGCGCTCCACCAGGACATCGCTGACGACGCGGAGCTGTTCGAGCACCCGGTTGAGGTTGGGGTTGTCGTCGATGAGGCCCTTGACCTGTTCGGAGAACGAGCCGACCCGTTCGAGCAGCTGGCTGACCGCATAGTTGCGTTCGTTGACCGCGGCCAGCAGGGTCTGGGCGTTGACGAACAGCTGGTTGATCTGCTCGCTACGGTTGCCCAGCACCCCGGCCACCTTGTTGGCGTTGGCCAGCAGCTGCTTGATCTGGTCGTCGCGCTGGCCGACGGTCTCGGAGAACCGGGCCACCCCGTCCAGCGCGGCGCTCAGGTGCGGCGAGGTCTGTTCGATGGTCTCGGACAACACGTTCAGCGAATCCCGCACCGTCTTGGTGTCCCAGCCGGCGGTGGAGTTGCTGACGTCGAAGAACGCGTCGTAGATCTGGTACGGCGTGGTGGTCTGCCCCAGTGGAAGTATCCCGTTGGCGCGCAATGGTTCCGAGCCGCGGGGCTCGATCTCGATGTTGCGCCGGCCCAGGATGGTGTCGGTGCGGATGGCCGCCCGGCTCTCGGTGCCGATCTCGGTGCCGTCCAGCGAGTACCCGATGAGCACCCGGTCGCCGTCGATCTCCAGGGAGCGCACCAGGCCGACGTCGACGCCGGCGATGCGCACCTTGTCGCCGGTGTTGATGCCGCCGGTGTCGGAGAACTGGGCGTAGTACGTCGGTGTCGCGAACAGCATCGGCACGCTGGCGAAGCTCTGCCCCACCCCGATGACGATCACCAGGATGATGATGCCCATCAACCCGTTACGGATCCGGCTCGACCCCTCCAGCACTCTCATTGCGGCGTGCACCTGCCCGTGGGCTGGCTCCACACCTTGACCGTGCGCACGGGTCCTCCCGGTTGTAAACCGTTGAGCTTCAACGTCACATCGCAGGCGTAGAAGTTGAAGAAGTCACCGTAGACGCCGCCGGCGCGGCCGATCATCTTCAGCGCGTTGGGCAGTCGCACCAGCAGGTCGTTGAGCTCGTCGCGCTGGTCGACCAGCGGCTGCTGCACCGCCTCCAGGTGGCTGACCGTCTTCTGCAGCAGCGGCCTGTTGTCGGCCAGCAGGTCGGCGATGGTGCCCGCGGCGTCGCTGATGTCGCCGACGGACTCGGCGATCGGGTCGGCCCGGTTCTTCAGCCCGGTGATCAGCGTCTCGAAGTTCTTCACCGTGTCGTCGAACTGCTGCTGGTGACGAACCGTGGTGTCCAGCACCGTGTTCAGGTTGTTGATGACCTCGCCGATGGCCTGGTCGCGGTCGGCCAGCGCGGAGGTCAGCGACGCGGTTTGGTCCAGGATGTCGCTGATGGTGCCGCCCTGGCCCTGGAACACCGTGATGATCGACTGCGCGATGTTGTTGACCTTGTCGGGGTCCAGCGATTGGAACACCGGGCGGAACCCGCCGATCAGCGCGTCGAGGTCGAGCGCGGGCTCGGTGCGTTCGATCGGGATCGTCGCGCCCGCAGGAAGTTTGGCGTTGCTCTCGCCGCGCTTGAGTTCCAGGTAGCGGTCCCCGATGAGGTTCAGGTAGCGGATCGATGCGGTGGTCTCGTCGAACAGCTCCAGCGAGCGGTCGACGTTGAAGTCGACCCGCACCTTGGTGCCGCCCTCGATCAGCTCCACACCGGAGACCTTGCCGACCTCCACGCCGGAGGCGCGGACGAACTGCCCGGCCCGCAGGCCGCTGGCACTGGAGAAGATCGCCGAATAGCCGCTGGTGCGGTCGAAACGCATCTGCCCGAACACCACCACGATGATGGCGGTGAACAACAGCAGCACCAGCGAGAAGGCGCCGAGTTTGATCGCGGTTCCGGTGATTTTCATGGGTTGATCGTGTTCTCCCCGACTTGGCGCCCCCACACGTATTCGATGAGGAGCGGCTGGCCGAGTTCCATGTGGTTGTACGGGGCGATCGACGCACCGGTGTCCATCACCAGATACGGCGCCGGCCACAGGTCACGGGTGACGGGCTGCCAGCATCCCGGCCGGCCCTCCGGACCGCCCTTGGCGTTCACCCGGGGCAGGTTGTCGGGATAGACGTACGGGTTGCCGGCGCCCAGTCCGAGCAGCTCCGAGTGCGTGCGCAGTGAATAGCCGTTGCCGCCCAGCGATGCGGCGATCTTGGGCTCGACGTCGTGGAAGTTGCGGATCGTGCAGAACAGCGCGGGGCTGTATTCGTCCAGCAGCGCCGAGGTGGGCAGCAGGTCTTCCGCGCCGCGGATCAGGTACGGCCCGCCACGCTCGAAGACGTCGCCGCCGGTGTTGCCGAATCCGACCGCAGCCATCAACGCCTGGTCGATGTTGCCCTGCTGCTCGTTGAGGGTGCGCGCGGTGGTGACCGCGTTCTGCAGACCGTCGAACAGGTCGGGCGCCGCGTCGGCGTAGACGTCACCGAGGTCGGCCAGCAGCTGGTTGTCCTGCCGGATCTGCGGCATCTGCGGGTTGATCTCGGACAGGATCTGGTTGCCGTTGACGATCGACTCGCCGAACCGGTCGCCGAGCCCGTCGAGCGCCTCGGCGGTGGCCGACAGCGTCTGGTTCAGCTTGATCGGATCGACCTGCTCGGCCAGCGACACCACCGTCTCGAACAGCGTGTTGAACTCGGTGGTGACCGAGGTGACGTCGATGACGTCGGAGCTGTTGATCCGTGCCGGGACAGGGTTTTCCGGCGACGAGAAGGACACGTACTTGTTGCCGAACACGGTGGTCGCGCTGATGTTGGCCTCGACGTTCTGCGGGATCAGGTGCAGATACTTCGGGTCGACGTCGAGCAGGATCTTGGCCCTGGGCTCGTCGTCGACGGTGACCTGCTCGACCTTGCCGACGCGGCCGATCTCGACGCCGTTGTAGGTGACCTTGGCGCCCGGGTCCATCGCCAGGCCCGACCGGGCGCCGATCATCGTCAGCTGGGTGCGCGGCAGGAAGTCGCCGCGGAACTGCAGATACACCAACACGAGCGCGATGATGGCCAGCACCGCCAGCACCAAGCCCGCGAGTTTGTACGGCGGTTGCCGTCTCGTGTTCAGGGGTGCCGTCATCGCCGCTACACCGTGAGGTTGAAGTTCGGGTCGACGCCGTAGAGCGCCAACGAGGCGAACAACACCACGCACACGATCGCCACCAGCGAGGCGCGCATCGACCGGCCCACCGCCTCGCCGACACCGACCGGCCCGCCGCTGGCGTAGAAGCCGTAGTAGCAGTGGTTGAGCATGACGATGACCGAGATGACGACGGCCTGGATGAACGACCAGAACACGTCGTCGGGCCGCAGGAACGTGCGGAAGTAGTGCTCGTAGGTGCCGATCGACTGGCCGTAGAAGAACGTCGTGGTCACCTGTGCGGACAGGAAACTCATGATGATCGCCATCGCGTAGAGCGGGATGATGACGATGAAGCCGGCCATGATCCGGGTGGACACCAGGTAGGAGATGGACTTGATGCCCATCACCTCCAGCGCGTCGATCTCCTCGCTGATCCGCATGGCGCCCAGCTCGGCCGTCGCGCCGGCGCCGACAGTGGCCGCCAGCGCCTGGCCGGCCACCACGGGGGCGGCGATGCGGACGTTGATCAGCGCGGCGAAGAAGCCGGTGAACGCCTCCACGCCGATGTTGCCCAGGGAGGCGAAGCCCTGGATGGCCACCAACGACGACCCGGACAGGGTGACGAAGCCGACGATCGCGACGGTGCCGCCGATGACGGCCATCGCGCCGGTGCCCATGCCGATCTCGGCGATCAGCCGCAGCGTCTCCTTGCGGTAGTACCGCAGCGCGTGCCCGATCGAACCGACGGCGGTGATGACGAACCAGGCGACGTGGCCCATCGCGTCCAGGCCGCGGGCGGGGGCGCCGGCCCACCGCTCGGCGCGGGCCACCCCCCGGGGGAACCGGGAGCGCAGGACGGCGGTGGTCGACACGTCAGCTCCCCGTTCCGAAGCGGACGCCGATGGTGGTCAGCACGACATTGACGGCGAACAGCGCGATCACGCACAGCACCAGGGTCTCGTTGACCGCGGTGCCGACGCCCTTGGCGCCGCCGGCGACGGTCAGCCCGCGGTAGCAGCCGACCAGGCCGGCGATCAGGCCGAAGGTGCCTGCCTTGATGATCGAGATGACGACCTCGGGCAGCCCGGTGATCAGGGTGAGGGTGGAGACGTAGGCGCCCGCCGACACGTTCTGCAGGTACACGCCGAAGATGAAGCCGCCGACCAGGCCGACGGTGATGACCGCCCCGTTGAGCAGGATCGCCACGAACGTCGAGGCGACGACGCGGGGGACCACCAGGCGGTGGATCGGGTCGATGCCGAGCACCTCGAGCGCGTCGATCTCCTCGCGGATGGTGCGCGCGCCGAGGTCGGCGCAGATGGCGGTCGAGCCCGCGCCGGCCACCACCAGCACGGTCACCAGCGGACCCAGCTGGGTCACCGCGCCGATCGCCGCGCCGGCGCCGGAGACGTCGGCGGCGCCGAACTCGGCCAGCAGGATGTTGAGCGTGAAGATCAGCAGCACGGTCAGCGGGATGGACACCGCCAGGGTGGGCAGGAACGCCACCCGCATCAAAAACCAGCTCTGCAAGATGAATTCGCGCCACTGGAACGGCGGCCGGAACAGCGCCTTGCCGACCAGGACGCACATGCGGACGAAGCCGCCGACAGCCTCCAGCCCGGGCCGGACTTGCTCCCTGACGTACGTGGTCAGGTTGGCAGACGTCGTCACAGGGATGCTCCCGCGACGACTCCGCGGCCGCTGTAGCGCACCGGCAGCACCTGTCGCACGCTCCTCTCGAACCTCAGCCCCGTCCCACTGAGCATCGACTTGCTACCCGCGGGTAGTAAGACAGACCACAGGACTGTACCCGATGCGACTGCCCGGGTGGGGCGCATCGACGCGATTGTGCACGTAACCGTTAGCAAACACCGCCCCCGCCCTCAGCTGCCCGCACTGCTCGCAGAAACCGTTGGCTCACTGGAACTTTCGCGCGCGTCAATGTCGTCCTGTGTCCCGAACCGCTTTCTCAGCTCGGTCTTGAGAACCTTGCCGGCCGGATTCCTGGGCAGCGCGTCGACGATCTCGAGCGCCTTGGGATGTTTGTAGCGGGCCAGCCGGGCTTTGAGGAACTCGTCCAGCTCCGGCAGCGCCAGCGGTGCCCGATCCGTCGGCCCCAGCGAACTCCGCAACACCGCCACAGCAACGGGCACCTCACCCCACTTGGGGTCCTTGCGCCCGATCACCGCGACCTCGACGATGTCCGGGTGTTCGGCCAGCACGTTCTCCACCTCGGCGCAGTAGATGTTCTCGCCGCCGGAGATGATCATGTCCTTCTTGCGGTCGACCACCCAGATGTAGCCCTCCTCGTCCTGGCGGACCAGGTCCCCGGAGTGGAACCAGCCACCCCGGAACGCCTCGGCGGTGGCTTCCGGCTTGTTCCAGTAACCGGCCATCAAAGTCGGTGCACGATAGACGATTTCGCCGACCTGACCGACCGGGACGTCGTTCATGTCGTCGTCGACGATGCGAGCGCTCACCGTCGGGATGACCTTGCCGACCGACCCGAGCTTGCGGATGGCGTCGTCGCCGAGCAGCATGCAGGTCACCGGGGACATCTCGGTCTGGCCGAAGGCGGCCAGGATCTGCGCGCCGGGGAACGTCTGCGCCATCTCGCGCAGCAGGGTGTCCGACGCCGGCGCGGCGCCCCAGGACAGCGTGCGCAGTTTCAGGTCCCGGGGCTTGGCGCGCTGGGCCGCGCACACGGCCTGCCACTGCGCAGGCACCAGGAAGATGCCGGTGACCCGTTCGGCCTCCAGGACGTCGAGCAGTTCGCCGGGGTCGAAGGCGCCCAGCGGGTAGAGCACGGTGGGCCGTCCGAGCAGCAGCCCGAAGACGGTGTTGCCGATACCGGCGATGTGGAACAGCGGGACCCCGATGAAGCCGATGTCGTTGTTGATGTCGGCACCGTTGGTGAACAGGTGCGTCATCACCTGCCCGGCCAGGTTGGTGTGGGTCAGGACGGCGCCCTTGGGCCGGCCGGTGGTGCCGGAGGTGTACATGATCAATGCGGGCGAGTCGTTGGGGATGTCGACGACCGGGCACTCGGCCCCCTCGGCGAGCAGGTCGTCGTAGTCGAGCACATCGTCGTCGAGGCTCTGCCCGCCGGCGACGATGACGGTACCCAGCGTGGCGTCCAGGTCGCGCACGGCGGCGGCCACCTTCGCCAGCACCGACTCGGTGATGACGACGGCGGCCTGGCAGTCGGAGACCAGGTAAGCGATCTCGGCGGGCGTCATCCGGAAGTTCACCGGCACCGCGATGGCGCCGATCTTGTTGATCGCCAGCACGGATTCGATGAACTCGGTGCGGTTGAGCATGTGGATGAGCACCCGGTCGCCGACGGCGACACCGCGCCGGTGCAGGGCGCCGGCCAGGGCGGTGACCCGGCGGTCGAGCTCACCCCACGTGGTGGTGGCGCCGAGGAACCTCAGCGCGACGGCATCGGGCTGCATGAGGGCGTGCCGGGCGAGTTGGTTGGTCCAGTTCTGGCGCCGTGCGAGGTAGGGCTGTTCGGTCGGCTGCGGGCCAGATGGGTTGAGGGTCAACGTTCTCGTACTCCGTCGGGCCGAAGTTGTCGGACGAAACTTTACATTTGATCAAATCTGGTGTTGTCTCGGTCACACTAAGGCCCGGGGGCGCGTCAGACAACCCCTTGGGATTCACTCGGGTGGGAGACCATGACGCCGACCAGAGCAGCCGGGGAACGGCTGTCGGGCGCGGTGCGCCGCGAGCAGCTCTCCGACGAGGTCGCCGGGCGGCTGCGGTCCGAGATCATGACCGGGGCGCTGCGGGCGCAGACCTTCATCCGGCTCGACGAGACGGCCGCGCGCCTGGGGGTCAGCATCACGCCCGTGCGGGAGGCACTGCGCACGCTGCGCGGCGAAGGCATGGTCGAGCTGGAACCCCACCGCGGCTACCGGGTGGTCCCGCTGTCGCGGACCGATATCGAGGACATCTTCTGGCTGCAGTCGACGATCGCCGTGGAGTTGGCGGTCGCGACCACCGACCGGATCACCGAGGAGCAGATCGCAGAGCTGAGCCGGATCAACGCCCGGCTGGCGCTGGCGGTGGAGCGCCGCGCGACCGAAGACATCGAGTTGGCCGAGTTCGAGTTCCACCGCGCGTTCAACCGGCCCAGCGGCCGGATCAAGCTGGGGTGGTTCCTGCTGCACGCCGCCCGATACCTACCCCCGAAGCTGTTCGTCACCGATCCGACGTGGGGTGCCGAGGCGGTGGCCAGCCACCAGGCGTTGATCGACGCGCTGCGCCGCCGCGACGTCGACACCGTCGTCGAACTCACCAAGGGTCAGTTCATCGACGGCCTGGCCCGCGTGATCGCCGCGTTCGAACGGGCCGACCACTGGGGCTGAGGACGCCTACTGCGCGGCGAGCTGCTCGGCGCGGGCCTTGAGGTTGTCGGCCAGATAGTCCAGCGTGTCCCCGATCGCCTTCTTGACCATCGGTTTGGGGATCGGCAGCTTGGTCTCCACATCGAGGTCGACGGTCAGCAGCGACGTCGCCCCCATGCCCACCACCGAGAACTTCTGTTCCTGCTTGTCGAAGTGGTCGCCCTGCTGCAGCACGGTGAAGATCTGGTTCTCCCCCGGGTAGTACACGGCGGTGATGAACGTGCCGGCCTGCCCCTGCACCACCACGTCGAGCCGCAGCTGACTCGGCCGCCCGTCGGGGTAGCGGGCCAGCACCCAGCAGCCCTTGATCTCCTCGTTCCACAGCGGGTAGCTCTCGAAATCGGCCACGATCGCCATGATCTTGTCGGCGGTGGCCGCCACTTCGACCGTCTTACTCACCAGCGGCATTGGCAGAGCATATCGAGCGCGCTCGCGTCCTCAGGCGGCCCTCAAGCAGCTGTCGCGATGCCCTCCCGGCGCAGCGCCGTCACGACCAGCGAGCGCAGCCGACGGCCCACCTCGAACTGCTTGCCCGGCAGCGTCCGCGCCACCATCCGCATGTTCACGGTGTCGAGCTCGATGCTCTCCACCCCCATCAGCTGCGGTTCGTCCAGCAGCAGGTCCGGTAGGTCCGCCTCCTGCATGGCGGCCGCCGACACGCCGCGCAGCACGTCGTTGACCTGGTTGATGTCGGCCGACGCCGGCACCGGGATGTCGACCACCGCGCGGGCCCAATCCTTGGACAGGTTCAGCGATTTCGCGATGGAACCGTTGGGGACGGTGTACACCTCGCCCTCGCTGGTGCGCAGCTTGGTCACCCGCAGCGTGACGGCCTCGACGGTGCCGGTGGCGGTGCCGCCACCGGTGACGGCCAGCTCGACGAGATCACCGAAGCCGTACTGCTTCTCGGTGATCAGGAAGAACCCGCTGAGCAGGTCCTGCACGATGCGCTGCGCGCCGAAACCGAGTGCGGCACCGAGCACCGCGGCCGGCGCGACCAGCGAGCTGACCGGCAGACCCAGCTGGTTGGCGATGTCGACGGAGACCATCACGTAGAGCACGGCGATGGCCACCGACGAGATCACCGATGCGACGGCCTGCCGGTGTTTGACGCTCTCCGAGCGCACGGTCGGATCGCGTTCGTCGCTGCGCGCGATGCGCTTGCTGATCCGGTCGGCGGCCCAGCGGATCACCCGGGTGACGACGATGGCGAAGGCCAGCACCAGGACGACGTGCAGGCCCTTGGTGACCAGCCACTGCCCGACGCTGCCCGCCCAGAACTCGTCCCAGCGATCTTGGGAGTATGCGGTTGAAGTGAACATGTCAGGGCGACGGCTTCCCGGCGCGCCGGCTGCTAAAACCGATCCCGGTTGCGCCCTTGGTCTTCCAGCGACATCCGATCTTTCGACGGGCACAGCGCCAGCACGGAGAGGTGCCCACGTGAGGGTGCCGACTCCGGATAGTCCATCCGGAAGAAGGCGGTCATCTTGTCGGCGAGGTGGGCCACCGGCCGCTGATACCCATGGCGCGGCGCCGGTAAACGTCACCCCGAGAGCCGGCTCCGCAGCTCGCGGGCATTGTGCACGGCGTGGCCGCCCAGGTCGTTGTTGAAGTAGACGAACACATCTCGGCCCTGCTCGTCCCACTCGGTGATCTGGTCGGCCCACCACCGCAGCGCGTCGGCGCTGTACGAACCGCCGTACAGCGCGTCCGGGTCGGGGCCGTGCAGCCGGACGTACACGAACCGCGCCGTGGCCCGCGGGATGCACGGCAGGCCGGCCCCGCTCATCACCACGTACGCGGCACCGTGGCGGGCCAGCAGGTCATAGACCGCCGAGTCGTCCCACGACGGGTGCCGGAACTCGACGGCGATCGGGATCAGCGCGGGCATGACCTTCAGGAAGTGCTCGAGCCGGTCGTCGTCGCGCTCCAGTGCCGGGTGCAGCTGTACCAGTAGCGGGCCGGCCCGGTCCCCGAGTTGGTGCCAACCCCGCTCCAGCCGTTCCACCCACACCTCGGGCGAGCGCAGCCGCCGCGCGTGGGTCAGCCCCCTGGCCGCCTTGACGGCCATGACGAAGCCAGGGGGCAGCTGGTCCCGCCAGCCTGCGAAGACCTCGTCGCGCGGCCACCGGTAGAAGCTCCCGTTGAGTTCGACGGTGTCGAACTCGGCGACATAGCGCGCCAGGCGCCGCGAGCTGGGCAGCCCCCGTTCGTAGAGCACCTCCGACCAGTGGTTGTAGGACCACCCCGAGGTGCCGATGCGCACCGTCACCGCAGGGGTGTACCCGGGTTTGAAGCGTTTCGTTCGGGCAACCGCTTGGTGTATGACCTACCGTGCCCTGCTCCAGGAGTTGCTCTACGCCTACGGGCCGTGTGGACAGGAGGACGCCGTCCGCGACATCTGCCTGCGGGAACTGGGGCCGGTCGCCGACGAGACGTGGGTCGACCCGGCGGGCAACGTCGTCGGACTGTTCCGCGGCGGTGACGGACCCGCGGTCCGGGTGATGGCGCACATGGACGAACTGTCGATGCTGGTGAAGCGGATCGACCCGGACGGCACGCTGCATCTGACCCCGCTGGGCACGATGTACCCGGCGAACTTCGGCCTCGGGCCGGTCGCCGTGCTGGGCCGCCGCGAAACCCTGTGCGGCGTCCTCGCGCTCGGTTCGGAGCACACCACGCAGGAGAGCGCCCGCATCTGGCGGACCAAACCCGACCAGGGCGACAAAGCGCTGGACTGGCCCGACGTGTACGTGTCCACCGGCCGGGACGCGGACTCCCTGCGGCAGGCCGGTGTGGGGCCGGGCACCCGGGTGTGCGTCGAGCGCAGCAAGCGCACCCTCGTCGACATCGGTGACTACCTCGGCAGCTACTTCATGGACGATCGAGCGGCGATCACCGCGCTGCTCGACGCGGCGCGGCATGTGCGCGAGCCGGGCGCGCTACCCGGCGATGTCTACCTGGTGTTCACCACCAACGAGGAGATCGGCGGTCTGGGCGGGACCTACGCCAGCCAGGCGCTGCCCGGTGACCTCACCGTCGCTCTCGAGGTCGGCCCCACCGAACCGGAGTACGACACCACCGTCGACGGCGGGCCGGTGGTGGCCTACAGCGACGCCGTCGGCGTCTACGACAAACCGATCGCCGACACCCTGATGACCGTGGCCGACGATCTCGGGCTGAACCCGCAGGCGGCGGTCCTGGGCGCGTTCGAATCCGATGCGTCGCACGCCAAGGCCAGCGGTGCGGCGGCCCGGTCCGGGTTGCTGTGCATCCCGACGTTGAGCACGCACGGATACGAGGTCATCGCCCCGTCGGCGATCCCGGCGATCTCTTCGGTGGTGGCCGCGTTCCTGCAGACGGCGCCGGCGCAGTGACCCGGGTCAGGCCCGGGTCTCGACGTTGACCCCGAGCGGGGATTCGGCGCGCACCGCCTCGTCGCGGATCAGGCCGCGCAGCAGGGCGGTGCTGAACTCCACGGCGATCTCCTGCGGGGTCCGCCTGCCGTGCGGGCGCAGCCACCGGTACGAGCCCAGCGTCATCCCGATGTACCCCAGTGCCAGCACGTGGGAGTCGCAGTCGTAGAACTCGCCGCTGGCGATGCCCCGGTCGATCACGTCGCGGACGTGCTCGTAGACCTGAGCTTCCCGCTCCCGGATGTAGGCGACCTGGTCCTCGGTGAACCACTCGGTGATGTACGGGCCCTCCTGGAAGTACACCGCGGCCCGTTCGATGTCGCTGGCGATCCCGACGAGCAGCCGCCGGGTGAAGTGGTAGATGGTTTCCCGCGCCGATGCGGTGGGATCGTCGTGCACCGCGTCGACGGTGAAATCGGCCGCGCCCTTGTAGATGTCGTAGAGGATGAGCGACTTGCTGGCGTAGTAGTGGTAGACCGTGGCCTTGTTCAGGCCCACCGCGTCGGCGACGTCATCCATCCGGGTGCCGTGGTAGCCGCGGCCGGCGAAGAGCTTGGTGGCGACGGCCAGCAGCTCTTCGCGGCGGGACATCCCGTTGGCGGCGGCGGATTCTGACATGGCGACTCACTATAAGCAGGCCCGGACCACTCCGAGTGTCGACTAACTGGTTGGTCCATAGTAGGCCGTTGGTCTTCAGCAAGGGACCGTCGCGGTCTACACTCCTGTTCAGTGCCGAAACTCGGGGCCGCTCCCACCGCCGCTTCGGGCCCGCACTCACGAACTGCAGGCGTGACGGAGAGGTAGACCAGTGGACCCGAATCCGGATTACGACGCGAGCGACGAGCTGGAGTACGGCATCAACTGGTTCGCCTGGATCCTGCGCGGGGTGTACCCGCCGCCCGCCTACCCGCCGGTCTGACCACTTCTCTTCAACTGCATCCGCCCCAGCCACTGTGGGGGCACAGTCGGTCGTACCCGCTGCACCAAGTCAGGGAGCTCGGCGCGGCTGCTGGCCAGCTGCGCGCGAGCCCGCGCCAGCCCGTCGCGCATCCGTTCGGCCTCGGTGCGCGTCCGCGCGACCACCACGGCCGCCGTGTCGCGGGCCCGCTCCCGCCAGTCCACCTCCGGGACCGGCTCGCGGTCGGGCGGCCACTCGAGTAGCTCGACGGTGACGGCCAGCGCCTCGGCCATCTCCCGGCTGTCCTCGCTGTAGCACTCACCACACTTGCGGCACCGCACCTCGTAACGCAGGCCGCCGTCCGGCCCGGTCTCGACGAAGACGTAATCGGCCACCGCCACACAGCGCGGGCATCGTGCCAGCCCACGTTCGACCACCCTGTTCACCACGCAGACATCGTGCGGCCCGCACGGGCCGCGGCGCACCGGTTCGAACCAGGTCGATGCCGGATCGGTTCCGTTCCGAGACCTGCCGCTAGGCGGCGGCTCGCTTCACCGCCGCACCCACCTCGGCCCGCAGCTCCCCGTACTCCGGCGAGCGGCGCAGCTCGTCGGGATCGACACCCGTGCGCGGCAGATCCACCGGCAGGTCCAACGCGACCTTCCCGGGCCGCCGGGTCAGCACGACGATCCGCGAACCCAGGAACGCCGCCTCGTCGGCGCTGTGCGTGACGAACACGGTGGTCCGGCCCGACTCGGCACTGACCTGGCGGACATCCTCCTGCAGCCGCTCGCGGGTCAACGCGTCCAGCGCGGCGAACGGCTCGTCGAGAAGGAACAGCGGGGTCTCGGCGGCCAGCGCCCTGGCGATGGCCACCCGCTGCTGCTGCCCTCCGCTGATCTCCCAGATCCGCCGGCCGGCGGTACCGGCCAGCCCGACCCGGTCGAGCAGCTGGTCACGCCGCTCGGCGCGCTTCTCGCGCGGCACCTTGGCGTACTTCAGCGCCAGGTCGATGTTGCCGCCGACGGTGCGCCACGGGAACAGCCGCGGCTGTTGGAACACCACACCGGCCGTCACCCCCGGCGTGGGCGGTTGTCCTTCGATCTGCACCGAACCCTGTGTGGGCGTTTCGAATCCGGCCAGCAGCCGCAGCAGCGTGCTCTTCCCGCAGCCCGAGGCGCCGACGAGCACCAGGAACGATCCTGGCTCGACCGTCAGATCGACCGGTCCGAGCGCGGTGACCTCGTCGCGGCCCCGCCCGTAGCGGTGCGATACCGAACTGATCTGGATCGCACCGCTGGGGCGTGGTGAAGCAGGAGCTTCGGTCTCACTCGGTGAGGACACCCGGCAGTCCCTTGGTGTAGAGCGCGTCCTGGAACGTCTTCAGCGGCGCCGCGGCCGGGATCTGCTTCTGCTCGGCCAGGAACTCCGAGGCGCTCTGCAGGTTGGCCGCGAGGTTGCCCGGCGTGCCGTCGCCGCCGAGCCACTCGGCCGACGCGACTTCCTGCGGGGTGAGGAACACCGTCTGGGTCAGCTGGCCCTCGATGTCCTCCGGGGTGAGCCCCACCTCGGCGGCAATGGCCTTGGCCGCCGCGGCCGGATCGTCCTTCAGCACGTCGAGGGCGCGGGCCTGCTGCTTGCGCCAGGTGTCGACGACGTCGGGGTTGGCCTCGGCGAACTCGGTGGCCACGACGGCGAGGTCCAGCGTGGGCTTGCCCTCGGCGGCCAGCTCGCGGCTCGTGATCAGGTCCTTGCCCGTCTTGCGCAGGTCGTTCAGCGTCGGCAGCCAGCTGTAGGCGGCGTCGATGTCACCGCGCTCCCAGGCGGCCAGGATGGCCTGCGGCTGCAGATCGATGAGTTGGACATCGGCGGGCGACAGGCCGTTGAGGTTCAGCGCGGCCAGCAGGCTGTAGTGCGCGGTCGACGCGAACGGCGTCGCGACGCGCTTGCCCTTCAGATCGGCGATGGTGTCGATGCCGGAGTCGTTGCGCGCCACCAGGGCCTCGTTGTCACCGGCGACGTCGAGGATGAACGCCACCCGGTAGCCGATGTTCAGCGGCTCGGACAGCCCGCGGGCCACCGGGCTGGAGCCCAGCGCACCGAAGTCGAGTTCCTTGGCGACGAACGCGGTGTTCACGTCGGCGCCGGAGTCGAACTTGACCCACTTGACGTTGTAGCCCGGCAGCGCCTCTTCGAGCCACTTGTTGTTCTTGACGATCAGGTCGCCGCTCGGGAACGTCTGGTAGCCGATACGAATCGTGGGCTTCTCCGGGTCATTGCCGGTCTGACCTCCGGTGTCGACCGAGCAGCCGGCCAACACCAGCATGCCCGCGACGAGCGCGACGAGAAGTGCCTTCAGTTTCATATCTTTCCTCTCCAGGGAACAGCGCGCTTCTCGGTAGCGCGAAGTAGACCGTCGATGACCAGGCCGGAGAACCCGATGGCGAAGATGCCGACCAGCACGACGGGGGTGTTGTTGTAGTTGCTCGCGTCCTTGACGAGGCCGCCGACGCCGGGGATGCCGTTGAACAGTTCCGCGGCCACCACAGCGGAGTAGGCCATGCCGACGGCGAGCCGGACCCCGGTGAACGTCTCGGGCAGCGCCGAGGGGATGACGACGTCGCGGATCACCTGGCTGCGGCCGGCACCCAGGGCGCGCGCGGCCTCGATGAGCCCGACCGGTGCGGCGACGACGGCGGCGGTGGTCGCCACCGCCGCAGCGGGCAGCGCCGCCAGCGCGAGCAGCGTGATCTTCGGCGCCTCGTCGATGCCCAGCCAGATGACCAGGAGGAAGAAATAGGCCAGCGGGGGCAGCGCCCGCAGGAACGTCAGCCACGGCTCGAGCACGCTGCGCAGCCACGGCACCGAGCCCATCAGCAGACCCAGCAGCACGCCGAGGGCGACCCCGATGAGCACGCCGGCGAACACTCGGCGCAACGTCATGTACAGGTGCTCCCACAACAGGTAGCCGGCGTAGCCGCGGACCCCGTCATGCGTGGTGGACACGTCGACGAACGCCCGCCACACCGTGGAGGGGTAGGGCACGAACGTCTGGTTCCAGATGCCGCTGGCCGCCGCGATCTGCCACACGATGGCGAACACCACGACCGAGAGCAGGGGCAGGGCCACCCGCGTCAGCACACCGCGCCAGCGACCTCGGGATGCGCGCGCGTCAGTGGCCGGCGCCGTGCTGACGGCGTCGTCGGGTGCGATATCCACGAAGACGGACACCGGCAGACATTGACGGATGCGTCATCGCCGCCGGAAGAGCTGCACTCACCCTGAGTAAAACTCGGCCCACCGCGGTCCGGCCCCCGTCGGCGTTACACGCGCTCGCGGATCTGTCACACGCTGCGGTTTTGGGTGCTATGGGTGCACGCAGCCGAGGGGCCAACTCTTACACTGGCACTTTCACTACCCGCCCCCACGACAGGCAGTGGTGCGCATCGGTGCGCTCCCGACCACACCGTGCGCAACGTCTAGATCGGATCGAATCGATGATCATCGGGATACCACGTGAGTCCCAGCCGGGCGAGACGCGGGTCGCCGCGACGCCGGCCACGGTCAGCCAGCTGATCAAACTCGGCTACAGCGTGCTCGTCGAGTCCGGCGCCGGTGCCGCGTCGAGTTTCTCCGATACCGCGTTCACCGAGGCCGGCGCCGACGTCGGCGCGGCCGAGCAGGTGTGGTCGTCGGACGTGGTGCTCAAGGTCAACGCACCCGACGACGCGGAGATCGCCGCGCTGCGCGACGGGGCGACGCTGATCAGCCTGATCTCGCCGGCGCTGAACCCCGAGCTGGTCGAGAAGCTGGCGGCCCGCCCGGTCACCGTGCTGGCCATGGATGCGGTGCCGCGGATCTCGCGGGCCCAGTCGCTGGACGTGCTGTCCTCGATGGCCAACATCGCCGGGTACCGCGCGGTCGTCGAGGCCGCCCACCGGTTCGGCCGGTTCTTCACCGGCCAGGTGACCGCGGCGGGCAAGGTGCCGCCGGCCAAGGTGCTCGTCGTCGGCGCCGGGGTGGCCGGCCTGGCCGCGATCGGTGCCGCGGGCAGCCTGGGCGCGATCGTGCGCGCCACCGATCCGCGCCCGGAGGTGGCCGATCAGGTGGCCTCCCTCGGTGGGGAGTACCTGGCGGTCGATCCGAGCCAGGCCGAGGTGTCGGCCACCGGCTACGCCAAGGAGATGGGCGACGACTACAAGGCCCGCGAGGCGGCGCTGTATGCCGAGCAGTGCAAGGACGTCGACATCATCATCACCACCGCGCTGATCCCTGGCCGGCCGGCGCCGCGGATCATCACCGCCGAGATGGTGGCCTCGATGAAGCCCGGCAGCGTGATCGTCGACATGGCCGCGGCCAACGGCGGCAACGTCGAGGGCACGGTCAAGGACCAGGCCGTCGTGACCGACAACGGCGTCACCATCATCGGCTACACCGACCTGGCCGGGCGGCTGCCGGCGCAGGCCTCCCAGCTCTACGGCACCAACCTGGTCAACCTGCTGAAGCTGCTGACGCCGGAGAAGGACGGGCAGCTGACCCTGGACTTCGACGACGTGGTGCAGCGCTCGGTGACGGTGGTGCGCGACGGGGAGACCACCTGGCCACCGCCGCCGGTGCAGGTGTCCGCCGCCCCGGCCGCCGCGGCCGCGGTGGCACCCGTGGAGACCAAGCCGGCCAAGCAGCCGATGAGCACCGGGCGCCGGCTCGGGCTGACGTTCGCCGGCGCGGCGGTGCTGTTCGCCCTGATCGCGTTCTCGCCGGCCGCGCTGCAGGTGCACCTGACGGTGTTCGCGCTGGCGATCGTGATCGGCTACTACGTCATCGGCAACGTGCACCATGCGCTGCACACCCCGCTGATGTCGGTCACCAACGCGATCTCGGGGATCATCGTCGTGGGCGCGCTGTTGCAGATCGGGCACGGCAACCTCGCCATCACCGCGCTGTCGTTCGCCGCGATCCTGTTGGCCAGTATCAACGTCTTCGGCGGGTTCGCGGTCACACGCCGCATGCTGGCCATGTTCTCGAGGAGCTAGCCCATGTTCACCCTGGAGACCGCCGCCACCGCGGCCTACGTCGCCGCCGCGCTGCTGTTCATCCTGGCGCTGGCCGGGCTGTCCAAGCACGAGACGTCAAGGGCCGGGAACACGTTCGGGATCGCCGGGATGGCCGTCGCGCTGATCGCGACGATCGCGCTGGCCTTCGCGCGCCACATCGAACCCCTCGGCGTGGCGCTGCTGTTCGGTGCCATGGCCATCGGCGCGGCGATCGGGCTGTGGCGCGCCAAGATCGTCGAGATGACCGGCATGCCCGAGCTGATCGCACTGCTGCACAGCTTCGTCGGTCTGGCCGCGGTCCTGGTCGGCTGGAACGGCTACCTGCACGTCGAAGCCGACCCCGGCAGCGCCGAAGCCGCACAGCTGGCCGGCGAGGGCATGCTCGGCATCCATTCGGCAGAGGTCGTCATCGGCGTGTTCATCGGCGCGGTCACGTTCACCGGATCGATCGTGGCGAACCTGAAGCTCTCCGCGCGCATCAAGTCCGCGCCGATGATGCTGCCCGGCAAGAACGTCCTCAACGTCGGCGCGCTGGTGGTGTTCGTCGCGCTGACGGTGTGGTTCGTCATCGACCCGCAGCTGTGGCTGCTCGTGGTGGTGACGGTGCTGGCGCTGCTGCTGGGCTGGCATCTGGTCGCCTCCATCGGCGGCGGCGACATGCCAGTGGTGGTGTCGATGCTCAACAGCTACTCCGGCTGGGCCGCCGCGGCCTCGGGCTTCCTGCTCGGCAATGACCTGCTGATCATCACCGGCGCGCTGGTCGGCTCCTCGGGTGCCTACCTGTCCTACATCATGTGCAAGGCGATGAACCGCTCGTTCATCTCCGTCATCGCCGGCGGGTTCGGGATCGAGGCCGGCCCGGCCGACGACAAGGACTACGGCGAGCACCGCGAGATCAACGCCGACGGCGCCGCCGAGCTGCTGGCCAACGCGCGGTCGGTGATCATCACCCCCGGCTACGGCATGGCCGTGGCGCAGGCCCAGTACGGGGTGGCCGAGCTGACCCGCAAGCTGCGCGAGCGGGGCGTCAACGTGCGCTTCGGCATCCACCCCGTCGCGGGCCGGCTGCCCGGCCACATGAACGTGCTGCTGGCCGAGGCCAAGGTGCCCTACGACATCGTCCTCGAGATGGACGAGATCAACGACGACTTCGACGGCACCGACGTCGTGCTGGTCATCGGCGCCAACGACACCGTCAACCCGGCGGCCTCGGAGGATCCCGGCAGCCCGATCGCCGGCATGCCGGTGCTCACGGTGTGGAACGCCGAGAACGTCATCGTGTTCAAGCGGTCCATGGCCTCCGGGTACGCCGGCGTGCAGAACCCGCTGTTCTTCCGGGACAACACCCAGATGCTCTTCGGCGACGCCAAGGACCGCGTCGACGCCATCAACGCAGCGCTCGCCGAAACGGTGGCCGCGGGTCACTAGCTCGTCCGCTGATCTCCTGACCGCTCAGTGCGGCCCGGTCTCCGGCGGTGACGTCACGGTCACCTGGGTGCCGCAGCCCGCGTCGGAGAAGATCTGCATCGACCCGCCCGTCGCGTCGAAGCGCGCCAGCAGCGAGCCCAGCCCGATGTGTCCGTCGGCCAACGATTTCCCCACGATGCCCGGGTCGAAGCCGGCGCCGTCGTCGCTGACGGTCAAGATCACGCGGTCGGCGTGCCGGCGCAGGTCCACCCGGACCAGGCTCGCGCCGGCATGCTTGCCGACGTTGGTCAGCAGCTCGCGAGCGGCCCGGTAGAGCAGCGATTGACTGGCCGGCTTGCCGACCTCCGCCAGGTCGGCCACCACCTCGATGTCGTACCGGGACTGGAACTGCCGCAACAACTCCCGGATCCCCGCGGTCAACCCCAGCTGCGCGAGCACCTGGGGGTGCAGCTGCGTGACCGTGGAGCGCAGCCCCGCGGCGGTCTCCTGCAGCGCCGCGTACACCTCGTCCAGCGCCGGATCGGGGTTGCGATCGCGGGCCTCGTCGAGCTCGAGCCGCGCGGCCAGCAGCGTCTGCAGCGGACCGTCGTGCAGATGTTCGGCGATCTCGCGGTTGAGCCGCTCGTCGGACTGGATGGCCTCGGCGACCAACTGCAGCCGCACCGCCTGCAGCGCCTCGAGCCGGCGGGCGCGACGGGCCAGCACGAAGCTCAACGCAGTCGTCGCCACCGCCATCCACACGATGAAGCCGAAGTGCGTGTACACCATGTTCGGCAGGCCCACGGTGTCGTCGCGTTTGGAGTAGAAGATCCACACCGTCAGGTACCCGGCCGCGGTGATGGCGCCGATGAACGCGGTCAATCCCGGCCGGTCCTGGAACGCCACCGAGATCGGCACCAGGAAGAACACCGGCAGCAGCGCCGCGGTGGCGCCACCGGAGACAAGACACAGCGCCAGGACCACCAGCAGGTCCACGCCGGTGGACGCCCAGTCGCCCCACCGCGGCACCGGGCCGCGCAGCACCGCGGCCAGCCACAGCAGCGCGGCCACCCCGTAGCAGCCGAGGATCACCGCGTACAGCTCCGGCAGCCAGTGGTCGACCTCCCAGATCCACACCAGCACCGCGATGAGGCAGATCAGCGGCAGCCGCAGCGCCGCCGACACGCGCACCGGTTCGGCGGCCAGGAAATCCCGCCACACACCGAGGCGATCGAGAAGGCCGGGCACGTCAGTCCAGCAGTTTGCGTCGCATCGCCTCGGCGACGGCGGCCCCGCGGTCGCTGACCCCGAGCTTCTCGTAGAGCCGTTGCACATGCGTCTTGACCGTCGACGGCGCCAGGAACAGCGCCTTGGCCATCGTGGGGATGCTGCTGCCGGCCGCGATCATGGTCAGCACCTCGCGTTCGCGGGGGCTCAGCACCGGCCCTTCCGGCTCGGCGCGGCGGCGGATCTCCCCGGCCAGTCCGGCGGCCAGGCTGGGCGCCACCACGTCGCGGCCCTTGGCGCAGTCCAGGATCGCGGCCACCAGTTCGCTGCGGGTGGACTCCTTGGGTAGGAACCCGGCCGCGCCGTCCTGCAACGCCCGGTACACGATCGCCGATTCGTCGTGCGCCGAGATCAGCAACACCCGGGTCGGGAGCTCGTCACGCTGCACGGCGGCCGCGACCGCCGCCCCGTCCATGCCGGGCATCCGGTAGTCGAGCAGCGCCACCCGCGGCAGGTGTTCCCGGATCGCGGCCAGTGCACTCGGGCCGTCGTCGGCCTCGGCCACCACGTCGATCGAGCCGCTGGATTGTAGGGCCCGCACCACCCCGTCCCGGAACATCGGGTGGTCGTCGCCGACCACCACCCGCACCTTGTCGGATCCCTCCATGGCGATCAGCATGGCACAGCAAAGCCGGCCGCTCCGGGCTATGACGCGGGACGGTCCACGCGGGCAACCTCGCCGGGTCGATGCCGGTGAGCTGCCCACCTGGCTCGCCGATGGCCGCGATGATGCGCTAACCCCTTGCACCGCAAGGGTTTATGTCGATGATCGGATGCCGCTTCGCATTGCGGACAACGGGTACTTCGTTCGGTGTATCGCCGGGGGCCGCCGCGGGTATGGTTGAGGTCGACGGGGGCGAAGCCATGGCCCCGACATACCACCGCCGAAGCGGGGTAACGCCATGTCCACGAGAACCGCACCACTACTGAAAGAACCGCCGATCCGTGAGGACCTGCGGTTCGAGAGCCGCGACCCGGCGGCCACCGAGGACTTCCTGGCCCGCGCCTACGCGGACATGTCGATGATCGTCGACCGCACCGAGCCCGCGTCGGCGCGCATCGAACGCCGCTGGCTGGGGCCGATCAGCTTCGACGAACTCGAGTTCGGTGCGCAGCTGTCCTACCGGGCCGAACCGCCGCACCGGATCTGCCTGTACCGGGTGCACGACGGCCGCATCGAAGAGGACGCCGACGCCGCGCAGGACGTCCTCGGCCCCGGTGACATCACGCTCCACTCCCCACCCGAGGAGGCCTATTCGGGCCGGATCTGCAACGCCCGGTACGACCTGACGATGTTCGACACCGCGCTGCTGGACCGGGTGGCCGCCACGCCGGGCGCCGAGGGCGGCCACGTGCGGCTGATCGGCCACCGGCCGCTGTCGGCGCAGGCGCAGCGACAGCTCGACGCCGCCATCGACTACGTCGACACCGTGGTCCACGACGATGCGGGCCCGACCGTTCTGGTGGAGTCGACGACGGCGTCGATGCTCGCCGCAGCGGTCCTGGCGGCGTTCCCGACGAGCGCAGCCACCGACGACGATGCCGACCGGGTCGGGGCGGGACCGGCGCTGCTGCGACGGGCGATCACGTTCATCGAGGGCAGCGCCGATCGCGACATCGCACTGGCCGACATCGCCGACAACGTTCATCTGACGCCCCGCGCGGTGCAGTACATGTTCCGCAGGCACCTGGACACCACGCCGATGGAGTACCTGCGCCGGGTCCGGCTCGACCACGCCCACCGGGAACTGCTCGACGCCGATCCGGGAACGACGACGGTACAGATGGTGGCGTCGCGGTGGGGGTTCGGCCACCCAGGCCGGTTCGCCGCGATGTATCGACAGGCCTACGCCCGCAGACCTTCTGACACGCTGGCCGGCTGAGCGATCAGGGTGTTCGGGCCGTCAGCCCCCGGGTCGCGGGGCCCTCGATCAGCGCGCCGTCGGGTGCGAATCGCGACCCGTGCAGCGGGCACTCCCAGGCGGCGTCGGCGTCGTTCCAGTTGACGATGCCACCGAGGTGCGGGCACACCGGCGATACGGTGCGGGTCACACCGTCGACCACGCTGGTGGCGCGCAACCGCCACGGCGGACCGGTGACGACGCCCTGCCCGTCGGGAGGGGTGGCCGAAGGCGCGGTGACCGGCGCGAGCCAACCCTTGGCCAGGTGCAGACCCACCTGAAGGTTGACCTGGAGCGCGCTGGGCAACCCGGTCAGCTCGTGCGGGCTCCAGCTGGCGAAGGCCTGCGCCCAGTCCATCCGGCCACCGAGGATCCGCGACGACATCGCCAGCGCCGCGGCGACTCCGTTGGTCATCCCCCACTTGTCGAATCCCGTTGCCACCAATATCTTTTCGAACTTCGGCAGCAGCGGGCCGACGTAGGGCAGCTCATCGGCGGGGTGGTAGTCCTGAGCCGACCAGAAGTGCGTCTGCACCGCACCGGGAAAGTGCAGAGCAGCCCAGTGGGCCAGCTCGGTGACGGCGTTGCTCGGGTGCTGAGCACGGCCCACGGTGTGCCCGGCGCCGCCGACGATCAGCTTGTCCCCGGCCGCCGTCGGCGCATACCGCACCGACCGGGTGGGCGAGTCGACCGAGATGAACATCGGCCGGGTGATGTCGCCGGGCACGTCAAATGCCATGCAGTAGGACCGTTTTGGCTCCACCCGGGCGAAGAACATGCCCCGGTCGAGGATCGGCATCCCGGTGGCGAGTACACAGTGCTCGGCGGTGATGGCGAACTGCTCGGCGCGCGTGTCCTGGGGCGTCGCGGTCATCCGCAGGCGAACCGTCAGGGGACCGGTCCCGGTGACGGTGGTGGCGCGCACACCCTGCAGCAGCGTGCCGCCGTGCTTCTCCAGCTCGGTGACCAGGCTGCTCAGGTACGGGATGGGATCGATCTGGGCCTGCGCGCGCAGCCGCACGCCGCCGGCGAACGGGAACGGGACGTCGGCGTCGTCGACCCACTCGGTGTCCAGGCCGGCCTCCCTGCTGGCCGCCAGAACCTGCTTGGCCGTGTCGATCCCGTCCCGGCCCTGCGCGTAGGCGTGATCGTCCTCGCGCTGGGCGCTCAGCCCGTGATCGGCGCAGTAGCGCAGCAGCCACTCCCGGCCCTCGGTGTTGCCGTCGACGTAGGCGCGCAACACGTCGGTGCCGTGCTTGGCGGCGACGCTGGTCAGCTTGCTGCCCTGCAGCACGCTGACCTTACCGGTGGTGTTGCCCGTGGCGGCGGCGCCGACGTGCCTGGCCTCCACGACGACGACGTTCTTGCCGGCCCGCGCCAACAGCACCGCGGTGGTGAGTCCGGTGATCCCCGCGCCGACGACCACGATGTCGGCGGCGCGGATCTCGGCCACCACATCGGGCGGCGTTGGGTTCTCGACGCGGCCGTCGGTCCACAGTGAGGGCATGGCGCGCGGATTACCCTCCGCGGCACCGGCCAAACCGCGGCGGTTTGTCGCCAGCGCGGCGGGGAATGCCGCCCGCATGGATCATTCGCGCGCTCCGGTCCTCGACGCCCTCGCCGCCTACCACCAGCTCGACCGCTACGGCTTCACCCCGCCCGGGCACCGACAGGGCCGCGGCGCCGACCCCCGCGTGCTCGACGTCCTCGGCATCGCACCGTTCCGCGACGACGTGCTGGCCAGCGGCGGTCTGGACGATCGCCGGATGCGGGCCGGCCACCTCGCCGAGGCCGAGGAGCTGATGGCCGACGCGGTCGGTGCGGCCTACGCGTACTTCTCCACGTGCGGCAGCTCGCTGTCGGTCAAGGCCGCGATGATGGCGGTGGCCGGTGGCGGCGACGGCCTGCTGGTGACCCGGGACAGCCACAAATCCATCGTCGCCGGCCTGGTCTTCGGGGGTCTGCAGCCGCGCTGGATCACCCCGCAGTGGGATGCCGCCCGGCACATCTCGCACCCGCCGTCCCCGGAGCAGGTCGATCAGGCCTGGCAGCGCCACCCCGATGCCGACGGCGCGCTGATCGTCAGCCCGAGCCCGTACGGCACCTGCGCCGACCTGAGTGGCATCGCCGAGGTGTGCCACCGCCGCGGCAAACCGTTGATCGTCGACGAGGCGTGGGGCGCACACCTGCCGTTCCACGCCGACCTGCCCACCTGGGCGATGGACGCCGGCGCCGACGTCTGCGTGGTGAGCGTGCACAAGATGGGGATGGGCTTCGAGCAGGGCTCGGTGTTCCACGTCCAGGGCGATCTCATCGACCGCGACCGGCTCGCCGCCTGCGCGGACCTGCTGATGACCACGAGCCCCAACGTGATGGTGTACGCCGCGATCGACGGCTGGCGCAGGCAGATGGTCGAACAGGGCAAGGACCTGCTGGGCAACGCCTTGGGTCTCGCCGCGTCGATCCGCGCAGCCGTCGACGGGCTGCCGCAGGTGACGGTGCTCGACGGGGAACTGCTCGGCGAGCAGGCCTCCCACGATCTGGACCGGATGCAGGTCCTCGTCGACGTCGCGCAGACCGGCACCACGGGCTATCAGGCCCACGACTGGCTGCGTGAACACTGCCGGGTGGATGTCGGCATGAGCGATCACCGCCGCTTCCTGGCCACCCTGTCCACGGCCGACGACCAGGACAGCGCGGACCGGCTGCTCGACGCGCTGACCGCCTGGCGGGACGCGGCCACGGACTTCCCGACCCCGCCGCCCATCGCGCTGCCCGACCCGGAGGCTCTGCAGCTCGAGACCGTGCTGCTGCCGCGCGACGCATTCTTCGGCGACACCGAGATGGTGCCCGCCGCCGAGGCCGCGGGCCGGATCTCGGCCGAACAGATCACCCCGTACCCGCCCGGGATCCCCGCGGCGATACCCGGGGAGCTGCTGAACCAGACCGTGGTCGACTACCTGCGCTCCGGGATGGCGGCCGGCATGAACGTACCCGACTCGGCGGACCCGTCGCTGCAGCAGTTCCGGGTGGTCGCGGTTTGACCGCAGCCGCAGCGGGCAGATAGCCGGGATGACCCCTACCGAACGAAACGTGGCCGAGCTGACCGGGTTCCGTGCGCTGAGCACCCTCGCCGACCTCGGGCTGCCGTCGCTGGCCGCCGGTGTCATCGCCCGCCGGCGGCGCGTCGTCGGTCTGCTCGACCGCATGAACGCCGACGCGCGTGGCGTCCGCCGCCTCCGGGCGCTGCGGCGCCGCTTCGGCGCGGGGCCGGTGCAGCTGACGATCCCCGGCCGGCGGGTGGTGGTGCCGCTGGATCCGGCCGACGTGGCCGGGGTGCTCGACCAGTCCCCGTCGCCGTTCCATCCCGCCAGCTGGGAGAAGCGGCACGCGCTCGGGCAGTTCCAGCCCAACGCGGTGCTGATCTCCCGCGGCGACATCCGGCAGAAGCGCCGCCGGCTCAACGAGGCCGCGCTGGACACCGGCGCACCCCTGCACCGGCTGGCCGGACCGTTCCACGCAATCGTCGTCGAGGAGGCCGAGCGGCTGGCGGCGCAGGCCATCACGACCGGGCGGCTGGACTCGGAAGAGTTCATCGTCGCGTGGTGGCGGCTGGCGCGGCGGCTCGTGCTCGGGACGTCGGCCCGCGACGACGACGCCATCACCGACGACCTGTGGCGGCTGCGGACGTCGGCGAACTGGTCGTTCCTCAGCCTGCCGCACACCCGCCGCCGCAACCGGTTCTTCGCGCGCTTGTACCGGTACGCCGAGGCGCCCGACCCGAACAGCCTGCTGGGGGCGCTGGCCTCGGTGCCGGCCACGGGTGCGGTCGACCCGGTCGGTCAGGTGCCGCACTGGCTGTTCGCGTTCGACGCGGCCGGGATGGCCGCGCTGCGCGCCGCTGCGCTGCTGGTCTCGCACCCCGAGTCGCTGGCCCGCTGTGAACTCGACGACGCCGACAGCGCGGCGCTGCGGCCGTTCCTGCGGGCGGCGGTGCTGGAGTCGGTGCGGCTGTGGCCGACGACGCCCGCGGTGCTGCGGGAGGTCACCGCACCGGCGCGCTGGCACCGGGGTGCCGACGCGGTGACGGTGCCGCCGCCCGCGACGGTGCTGATCCCGCTGCCGGCCTTTCACCGGGACCCCGACCTGCTGCCGTTCGCCGACGATTTCGTCCCCGACATCTGGCTGGACGGCACCGCGCAGCGGTATCCGCAGCTGGTGCCGTTCAGCGCGGGCCCGGCCGAGTGCCCCGGCCGCGACCTGGTGCTGTTCGTGGCGAGTTCGGTGCTGGCGGCGGTGCTGGCCCGGGTGGATCTGACCCCGGGATCGTCGAACCGGCTCATCCCGGACCGTCCGCTGCCCGTGACACTCAACCAGTTCGGGCTGAGTTTCGTGGTGCGCCCGGCCACGCGGTCGGCCGCACCGGTGCGAGCCCCGGATCGGGACTGACCGGGCGGCAATTCACAGGTGTCATATCGTGGCGGGCATGGACTTCGCGATGTCAGCCACGGCTCGGGACTATCACCAGCGGTTGACCGATTTCATGACCGAGTTCGTCGTCCCCGCCGAGGAGACCTACCACCGGCACCGCGCCGCGGCGGGCCCCGACGACCACAGCGCGCCGCCGGTCATCGAGGAGCTCAAGGCCTCAGCCAGGGAACGGGGCCTGTGGAACCTCTTCCTGCCCGACGTGTCCGGGTTGTCCAACCTGGATTACACGCCACTGGCCGAGCTGACCGGCTGGAGTCTCGAACTCGCGCCCGAGGCGGTCAACTGCGCGGCCCCCGACACCGGCAACATGGAGATCCTGCACCTGTTCGGGACCGAGGAGCAGCGTCGGCAATGGCTCGAACCGCTGCTCGCCGGTGAGATCCGCAGCGCCTTCTCGATGACCGAACCGGCCGTCGCGTCCAGCGACGCCCGCAACATCGAGACGCTGATCACCCGCGA
Organism: Mycolicibacterium sp.; assembly: GCA_050250295.1. Lineage (GTDB taxonomy): Bacteria > Actinomycetota > Actinomycetes > Mycobacteriales > Mycobacteriaceae > Mycobacterium. The sequence goes on along the minus strand of JBFWOX010000032.1, from coordinate 26,364 downwards.
CGGCGGCGACTACGTCATCAACGGCCGCAAGTGGTGGACCTCGGGGGCGTCGGATCCGCGCTGCAAGATCCTGGTGGTGATGGGCCGCACCGACCCCGACGCGGCCAGTCACCGCCAGCAGTCGATGATCCTGGTGCCGATGGACACCCCGGGTGTCACGGTGGTCCGCAGCACACCGGTGTTCGGCTGGCAGGACCAGCACGGGCACTGCGAGATCATCTACGACAACGTCCGGGTGCCGGCGAGCAACCTGCTCGGTGAAGAGGGTTCGGGGTTCGCGATCGCGCAGGCCCGGCTGGGTCCGGGCCGGATCCACCACTGCATGCGGGCGCTCGGTGCCGCAGAGCGGGCGCTGGCGCTGATGGTCGACCGGGTGCAGAAGCGGGTGGCGTTCGGCAAGCCGCTGGCCGAGCAGGGGGTGGTCCGGGAGTCGATCGCCAAGTCCCGCAACGAGATCGACCAGGCTCGGCTGTTGTGCGAGAAGGCGGCCTGGACCATCGACCAGCACGGCAACAAGGCGGCGCACCTGCTGGTCAGCCAGATCAAGGCGGTGGCGCCGAAGGTGGCGTGCGATGTGATCGACCGGGCCATCCAGGTGCACGGCGCGGCGGGGGTGTCCGACGACTTCCCGCTGGCCCGGCTGTACAGCTGGCACCGGGCGATGAGGTTGTTCGACGGGCCCGACGAGGTGCACATGCGGACCATCGCCCGGGCCGAATTGGGCCGGGAGAAGTCGGCTCTGGCCGCGGCGGTGACGGGCTAGTGGCGTCGGTGGGTTCTGAGCTCTCGGGTGCGTGGAACTTCCGCGACGTCGCCGAGCAGACCGGCATCGCGCCGGGGTTGTTCTTCCGTGCCAGCGAGCTGTCCAAGCTCGACGACGCCGGTCGGGCCGCCCTGGCCGGCTACCGGGTCACCGACGTCGCCGACCTGCGCACGCTGCGGGAGCTCGAACGGCACGGACCCGGGTTGGTGCCCGACGGTGTGCAGATCCATCACCTGCCGTTCGTCGAGACGGTGGCCACCGACGGTGAGGCCCCGCACGAGCACGCGTTCAAGCGGATGATGACCGACAAACCCGACGACGAGTCGGTCAGCGCCGCCGCGGCGCGGTACATGACCGAGGAGTACGGACGGATCGCGTCCGCGCCGCTGGCCCGGCGGGCCGTGCACCAGGTGGTGACGTTGCTCGGTTCCGGGCGGCGGGTGCTGGCGCACTGTTTCGCCGGCAAGGACCGCACCGGGTTCACGATCGCGGTGGTGTTGGAGGCGGCCGGGGTGGATCGCGACGCGATCATGGCCGACTACCTGCGCAGCAACGCGGCGGTGCCGCAGCTGCGGGAGAGCATCTTGGCGACGGTGCGCGAGCGGGCCGTGCCGGAGATCGTGGAGGTGGCCGAGGCCCGGCTGACGGAATCGGTGTTAGGGGTGCGCGAGGACTACCTGGACGCGGCGCGGCGCACCATCGACGACGAATTCGGGTCGCTACGAGGCTATTTGGAGGCGACCGGCCTGACAGACGCCGACCTCGAGCGGCTCCGCAAGACGCTGCACCACTAGATCGACGCCGAGCTGCCGGTGTGCAACGAGTACGGCGTGCTGATCGGCAGGGCTGACCTCGGCTGGAGGGAGCCCAAGATCGTCCTGGAGTACGCGGGTGAACACCACCGGACGAGCCGGGAGCAGTTCGGCGCGGACATCTGGCGTCATGACGAGATGATCGCGCAGGGCTGGATCGTCATCCGCGTGACGTCGATGGACACCCAGGCCACGATCGAGCGCCGGCTCGAACAGGCCTGGGCGTCCCGCGCGCAGGCGGTCAGCTGAGCGTCACCACCACCCCGATCACCCACGCCACGGTCGCCAGCAGCGCACCGGTCAGCTCCACGCCGACCGACAGTGCCACGCCCTTGAGTGCGTGCACGGTGGACGCCCAGGCCCGGGCGAAGTCGTGGCGCAGTGCGAGTTCGGCGGCGAACACCCCGGCCACGAAACCGATGAGCAACCCGATCACGGGGATGACGAAGAACCCGATGACGCCCGCGATAGCGCCGAGCACCAGCACCGATGTGCGCACCTCGGCCTGCCGCATCCGCTTGACGGGCCAGGTGTACTTGATGATCTCGGCCGCCCCGAACAGCACCGCCGCGATGCCGAACGTCACCCAGGACACCACGGACCCCTCGACGAAGGCCCACACCCCGATGGCGGCGATCACCAGCAGCCCGCCGGGCAGGATCGGCACGACGATGCCGACCAATCCGACGGCGATGGCCAGCGCGACCAGGACGAGTCCGACAGTGCTCATCGGTCGAATCTAGAGCTTGTCGGCCAGGTCCAGGAAGTCGGTTGCCATCACGTCGAATTCGTCGTCGTCCGGTCGGGGCACCGTGCGGTCCGGGCCCTGCTCCAGCGGTCGGTGCACGTATCCGGTGCGCAATCCCGCTTCCCGGGCGGCCCGCAGGTCCGACGGGTGCGCGGCGACGAGCATCAGCTCGTCGGGTGCGACGTCGAGAATGCGGGCGCAACCGAGATAGACCTCGCGGTCGGGTTTGTAGTGCCCGAAGATCTCCGCCGAGAGCACACAGTCCCACGGCAAACCGCCATGTTTGGCCATGTTGGTCAGCAGCGATACGTTGCCGTTGGACAGCGTGGTGATGACGAACCGCTCCTTCAGCCGGGTCAGGCCCGCGACCGCGTCCGGCCACGGGTCCAGCCGGTGCCAGACCCGGTTCAGCGCATCGATCTCCGGCTCCGCCGCACTGACCCCGGCCGCCGTGAGCAGCTCAACCAAGCGCATCCGGTGCAGGTCGTCCAGCCGAGTCCACGGCAGCTCACCGCGGCGCACCCGGTCCATCGCCGGGACGTAACCGGCCCGCCAGTCGTCGGCGAACCGGGCCCAGTCCACGTCGACCCCGTGCTCGCGGCCGAACTCGGTGAGCTCGGCGATGACGCTGGAGCGCCAATCCACCACCGTGCCGAACACGTCGAAGGCCAGCGCGCGCAGCATCACGGTTGTCTGTTCTTCGCGCAGGCGCTCATCACGGGTTGTCTGTTCTTCGCGCAGGCGCTCATCACGGGTTCCAACACCAGTTTTCCGTGGATCTCCCCGTCGGCCAGCGCCTGCAGCGCCGCCACACCGTCGGTGAGCGGAAACCGCACGGGCGCAGGCGGTCTGAGTCCAGCGTCGACGAGCGCACCGAGCCCGGCGCCGATCTCGGCCTGCGCGCCAGGGGTGCGGGTGAAGTACTCACCCCAGCCGACGCCGACGACGCTGGCGTTGCGCAGCAGCAGCCGGTTCACCTTGACCGTCGGGATGCCACCCGCGGCGAAGCCGAGGACCAGCAGCCGGCCCTCGGACGCCAACGCGCGCACCGCGTCGTCGAACGTGTCGCCGCCGATCGGATCGACCACCACGTCGACGCCGCGCCCGCCGGTGTTCTGCTTGACCGCCTCGAGCCAGCCCTCGGTCAGCGGCAACACCACATCGGCGCCCAGGGACTCCACGAACCCGATCGCCCCGGGCCGGTGCACCATCGCGATCACCTTGGCGTCCATGGCTTTCGCGATCTGGATCGCCGCGGTACCGACACCGCCGCCGGAGCCCAGCACCAGCACCGTCTCACCGGCCCGCAGCCCGCCACGCCGGTGCAACGCGAAGTACATCGTGTAGTAGTTGCCCAGCAGCGAGGCCGCCTCGGCGTCGTCGAGCCCGTCGGCCGTCGCCACCACGTTGGCCGGTGGCACGGCTACCCGGGAGGCATAGCCGCCGATCAGCGTGAACGCCGAAACCCGCTGCCCGACGGTGAAACCCGACTCGGCGGGGGCGGCGTGCACGACGCCGGCCACCTCCATCCCGGGGACGAACGGCGGCTCCATCTTCATCTGGTACTCGCCGTGCAGCAGCAGCAGGTCCGGGTAGCACACCCCGGCCGCACCGACGTCGATGATCACCGCAGCCGGGTCAACGGGGTCGCCCACCTCGAGGTAGGCCAACCCCGACGGGCCCGTCAGCTGCTGCGCGACAAGCGCTTTCATCGACCGATCAGCCGAGGCTGAAGGTGGCCAGCTCGGCAGCCGACAGGTCGGTGATCTCGCCCCACTTGCCGGCGATGTCATCGACCGAGGGCACCTCGGTGAACGTCACGCCCGCGTTCTGGAACAGCGCGGTCCGCTGCACCTTGCCGCCACCGACGATGAACACCGATGCGGTGTCGGGCACCTCCTCGGTGCACAGGTAGGCCACCACCGGCGCCACGTATTCGGGCGTCAGCTTCTCGAACACCTCCGGCGGCAGGATGTCCTGCGTCATCCGGGTGGCGGCGATCGGCGCGAGGGCGTTGGCCTTGATGTTGTACTTGGCGCCTTCCTGCGCCAGCGTGTTGATGAGGCCGACGAGCCCGAGCTTGGCCGCACCGTAGTTGGCCTGGCCGAAGTTGCCGAACAGTCCACTGGTCGAGGTGGCGACCACCACGCGGCCGAAGCTGTTCTCCCGGAAGTGCGGCCAGGCGGCCCGGATCACGTTGTACCCGCCGTAGAGGTGCACCTTGAGCACGGCGTCCCAGTTCTCGAACGGCATCTTGTGGAACGTGCCGTCGCGCAGGATGCCGGCATTGCTGACCACGCCGTCGACCTTGCCGAACTCGTCGATCGCGGTCTGGATGATGTTGGCCGCGCCCTCGGGTTCGGCCACCGAGTCGTAGTTGGCCACCGCGCGCCCGCCGGCGTCGCGGATCTCCTTGACCACCTCGTCGGCCATGTTGTGTCCCGCGCCGGTGCCGTCGCGGGCTCCGCCGAGGTCGTTGACGACGACGCTGGCACCCTCACGCGCCAGGGTCAGCGCGTACTCACGGCCGAGACCCCCTCCGGCGCCCGTGACGACGATGACACGATCCTGCACTCCTGGCACTGAACGTTCCTTCCTGACGGTCCGGGCGACGCAGCTAGAACAGCTTGCGCGCCAACTTCCACGCCTTCTCTGTATACGGCGGGTAGATGATCGACGAGACATCGGGTCGGGTCGGCTTGGTCAGCACCGTCTTGCGGTGGCTGAACGTCTCGAAGCCGTACTTGCCGTGGTAGGCGCCCATCCCGGACGGCCCGACCCCACCGAACGGCAGTTTGTGGGTGGAGAAGTGGAACAGCAGATGGTTGACCAGCATCCCGCCCGCGGGTACCTCTTTGATGACGCGTTCGCGGATCGCCCTGGCCTTGGTGAACAGGTACGCGGCCAGCGGCTTGGGCCGGGAGTTGACGAAAGCGATTGCCTCGTCCAGATTCTGGACGGTCACCACCGGCAGGATCGGGCCGAAGATCTCGTCGGTCATCAACGGCTCGGCCGGGTCGGGGTCCACGACAACGGTGGGCTGGATGTTCAGGCCGGCCGGATCCGAGCCGCCGCCCACGGCGACGCTGCCCTTGGTGGCGGCCAGCGCGGTGGTGAGCCGGTTGAAGTGGCGCTCGTTGACGATCCGCTTGCCCGCGGTGTTGCCCGCCTCGAACTCGGCGACGGCGTCGCGGATCTTGTCCACCAGCTGGTCGCGGATCGGCGCCTCGGCCAGCACGTAGTCCGGGGCGATGCAGATCTGGCCGGAGTTGACGAGCTTGGTCCAGGCGATCCGCTTGGCGGCGACGTCGATGTCGGCGTCGGCGGACACGATCACCGGGCTCTTGCCGCCCAGCTCGAGGGTGACGGGCGTCAGGTGCGGCGCCGCGGCCTCGTACACCCGGCGGCCGATCTCGGTGCCGCCGGTGAACAGCATGTGGTCGAAGCCCTGTGCGATGAGTTCCTGGCTGACCGAGCCGTCGCCCTCGATCACGGCGATCGCGTCGTTGTCGAGGTAGCGCGGCACCAGCTCGGCCATCAGGGCCGACGACGCCGGCGCCACCTCCGACGGTTTGAGCACGGCGGTGTTGCCGGCCGCGATGGCGCCGACGGCCGGGCCGAGGGTGAGCGCGAACGGGAAGTTCCATGCGCCGATGATCAGTACGGTGCCGAAGGGCTCGTACTCCACCCAGCCGCGGCCGGGCAGCTGCGCGAGCTCCAGCAGCCGGTAGCGCCGCTTCATCCACTTGCCGACGTTCTTGGCGGCCGTCTTGGCCTCCCCGGCGGTGGTCGCGACGTCGGCCAGCCACGCCTCGAACGGTGAGCGGCCCAGGTCCTGGTCCAGGGCGTCGGCGATGGCGAGCTCGTTCTCGGTGTGCAGCCGTTCCAGCCCCAGCAGCTGGTTCCGGCGCCACTCCACGGAGCGGGTGCGGCCGGTGGCGAAAGTCTGCCGCAGGCGCTGCACGGTGGCCGCGATGTCGGGGGCGTTCGAGACGGTGCCGGCCTGGACGGGAGCAACGGATTCGGCGGTCATGAGCGGGTCCTTCCTGACCTCGGAGTACCCGCATCGTAACCAACCACCCGGTTGGTGAACAGCGCCCGTCCGGGCGGGAAAGAGACCCCGAACGGGGTCAGAGGCGCTCGCCGGTGACGAAGGTGGAGAAGGACTCTTCGTCGGCGTCCGGGATGTCCACGAACCGGCCGAGGCGGCGCATCTCGTCCTGGGAGGCGACCTTGCCGGAGCGCCAGCCGTGCCCGGCCAGCCAGTCCGCGACGTCGCCGCGGTCGGGATCGTCGTAGGTCAGGTCGGTGATATCCATCGGTTCGATGCCCAGCTGGGCGGCGATCGCGGTGAACCGTTCCCGCATCCGGGCGCGGCGCTCCTCGGTGTGGATCCCGATCGTCTCGGCGGCCACCCGGCTGCCCGCCGCGGACAGCTCGGTCAGCTGGGCGAACAACCGGTCCTGGGCGTCGGCGGGCAGATACATCAGCAGGCCCTCGGCCAGCCACGCCGTCGGCTTACCGGCGTCGAACCCGGCGGCCCTCAGCGCGGCCGGCCAGTCCTGACGCAGGTCGACGGGCACCTCGCGGCGGTCCGCGGCGGGGCTCACCCCGTGGGCGGCCAGCGTCGCGGCCTTGTACTGCAGCACCAGCGGCTGGTCGATCTCGAACACCGTCGTCGCGGCGGGCCACGGCAACCGGAACGCGCGGCTGTCCAACCCCGACGCCAGGATGACGACCTGCCGGATCCCGGCGGCGACGGCGTCGGCGAAGAACGCGTCGAAGAAGTGGGTGCGCACCGCCTGGTAGCTGCCCATGTGCTCGAACAGGGCGGCGGCCTCTGCGTCGGTCTCGGCGATCCGCTGGCTGACCGTGTCGTCGAGCATGAACTGCCACGCGCCCGCACCGGCGTCGGCGACCAGGATCTTGGCGTAGGGGTCGCGGATCAGTGGGTCGGGGCGGTCGGTCTCGGCGGCGCGGGCGGCGGCCACCATGACGGCGGTGGCGCCCACACTCGAGGCGATGTCCCAGGTGTCGTTGTCGGTGCGCAGTGCGCTCATGGGCGGCTCCGTTCCTCGCGATGACGCATTACTTCGCAAGTCTAATTACGAAAACGGGGTGGTCCCGGGCTGTGTGGAACCCCACAGCAGATTCTCAGCGGGTCCACGAGGCTCACGATTCGACCGCCTTGATCTGCGTGAAGGACAACAACTCCTCGACGCACTCCTCCTGGCCCACGCCAGAGCTCTTCACACCGCCGAACGGAACACCCCAGTAGTGGGTCGACGCGCCGTTCACCCAGACATATCCGGCCTCCACCGCGCGCGAGAGCCGGTGCGCGGCGCGGAGGTTGTCGGTGTAGATGTTGGCGGTCCGCCCGCGCGTCGAGCAGGGCGAGTTCGGTCTTGTGCGCGAGCAGCGGGTCAGCCATCGCGCGGAGTCGGTCGGCGCGGTCGTCCACACTGCAGGCCGCCCATCGGTGCGCGGCGTGCTGTGCCGCCGCGACCGCCAGGTCGACGTCGTCGGTTCCGGCGGCGGGTACCTCGGCCGGGTTCCGTTCCGGTGGCCGGGTTCTCCGTGGTGTAACGCCTGCCCGTCAGCGCGGCGCACTGTTCCCCCGCGACCAGCATGGTCCATGGGCGTGCGGTCAACGCCGTCGTCGAGCCGTCAAGGCCGCCGGGCTAGGTCTCGGTCATGGTGATCGGCGTTCCGTGATCGGTCGGGGGCGGGTGATTCCGGCGGGGCACTGCGCAGCAGGCTGCAGGCCTGCCCCCGGGTCAGGGGTTCGTCACCGGATGCGGCCGGCGGGCTACAGGGACGGCCACACTCGGCGACCGCCGCCAGTAGCGCGGCGGCGGCACCGGCGGTCACGGGCTCGTCGTATCCGATGGTGAGCCACCGGGCCCGGGGCTCGGGCAGGTGGTGGTCGGCGCTCTCGTCGGCACCGGTGAACGTCATTCCCGGGAACACGTCGACATCCGCGGCGCTGCCCAGGTCGTAGAGCGATTCGAAGTACCGGAACCCGCGCTGCGCCGGGTCGAGGTTCTCGAAGTGCCTGCCGGACACGCTGATCGGTATCTCGAGCACCCGCACTACCAGCTCGACGAAATCGGTCCAGGTGATCGTGTGGTCGGGGAAGAACCGCCAGGCCGAATCCGTGGGGACGAATCCGCGCAGCGCGGCCAGTTGGATCGCGGCGTAGTGCGGGTGGTCGCTGCCGACGTCGCACAAGTACGTGAACTTCCCCCGGTGCGGGATTAGCGCGGTCTGCACATCCGCCGCATCCACCTCGTCGTTGCGCAGCCCGCCCTCGGCCATGATCGCAGCGGCCGCACCTGCGGCCATGCCCGTCTGCGTCCACACCGACTCCACCCGCAGCGCGCAGTAGGCCACATGCGTTGCCGACAACGCGCAGGCGACGACGAGATTGCCGACTCCGCGGGGAACCAGTGCGCCGTAGGGGATCTGGTAGGGAGCACGGATGCCACGCCAGTGCATCAGACCGTCGGGATGCTCGGCCGGGTCGTCGGTGCAGCGTTTGGATTCGATGGCCCAGTCGCCCACCGCGATCGAGTCCGGGCGCAGCGGCGGACGGAGCCCGTCGCCGCGCAGGTGTGGGTTGATATCGCTCTCGGTCAGGATCTCGGCGCCCTCGATGCGTCGTCCCTCCCGGACGTACACCTGGGCGGGAATGTGGGCGTTGTCACGGTATTCGTCCTCGGCGAGGCCGACATCCGGGGATGCGCCGTCGCGCTGGATGAAGTACAGGTATCCGAGCGCGTGGTCGATGAATCGTTGTCGGTACGCCGGCCTCTGGTACGGGTCGGCCAGGATGTACTGCCGGTTCGGGCCAACCAGATCGTTGCCCCGGTGTGCCTTGTTGAGGAGGAACTTGCCGCCGACGGTGGGGATGACGCCGGTGCCGAAGCGTGGCTGCCCGTCCGGCAGCACCTCGTCGCGGTTCCACCGGTAGTTCTGGGGGTCGTAGCCGGGCGGCCGGTCGACGGCGATGCGCGCGCGCTGGGATCCGGGGTAGCGGCGGCAGGTGAGCCGGACGTTGTACGCCATGATCCGGTCGTCGCCCGCGCCGGTGCTTCCCGGCAGGACCGATTGCGGCAGGGCACCCGTGGCGGTGGGCTGCCGGCTCAGGTAGGTGGTGCGGATCGTGCCGGCATGCGGTTCCGCCGCCGACCGCGGCTCCCGGCCCAGCCGGAACGGGCACCCGGCCCAGGCGGCGATGTCCCCTTCGTAGCTGGCGTCGACGAATGCCGAGCCGCGCGCCCGGGGTATCGACTCGGACGTCAACGGGGCGGGGGTCCCGTAGGGATCCAGCGCAGGCACGCACCGGATCGCGGTGATGCGGCCGTCGTCGACCTCGACGGCGACCGGCACGGTCGACAGCGCCACCTGTATGCCGGGCTGCTCGTCGAGCATGGCGCGCCAGATCTTCGCCGCGACACGGCTTTCCCAGTAGACGTCCGAGCTGCTGGTGAAGCCCCCTCCGGCATCGGCGTAGTGGTGCCGTACGCGGCGGGCGAATTCCTCGCTGATGGCGCCGAGGGCCTGCATCGATGCCGTGTCGAAGCAGTGCACGCCGTTGGCGCTCATCCCGCCGACCCCGGCGGTGGGTTCGACGAGCAAGGTGGAGCGTCCGCAGCGGGCGGCGATCAGCGCCGCGGCGCACCCCGCCGGGGTGGCCCCGACGACCACGACGTCGAACGGGTCACCGTCGAACGGCGCGGCGTCGGGCCGGGCCGCGTCCCGGCGCGGCGTCGTCATCGGCCTGCCTGCACCGGGATCCGGTCGTGCACGCTGAAGAGAGGATCGGCGTCGAGCCGCGCCACGATCCCCTGCAGATCCGCACACGGCGGCGGGTACTGCTCCATCACCAGCGGATCGTGGCCGGGGATGAGGTGGTCGGTCGAGTCGGCCAGCGCCAGGAGCCGCTCGAACCCGAGCAGATGGTCGCCGACGTTGTAGGTCCACATGAACGGCCGCCGCTGCAGCACGTTGACGAAGTAGTGCGACGCGTCCGAGGCGAGCACCAACCATCCCCGTCGGGTCCAGACCCGGATCACCTGGGTGCCACCGGTGTGCCCACCGATCCAGTGCACCGACAGGCCCGGCTCGAGGACGTCGTCGCCCTCGTGGAGCGTGAGCTGGCCTCGGAACAGCTTGCGCACCAACTCTTTCACATCGTCTTCTTCGTAGAAGCCGCCGATGGCGGGCATCGCCATGCACGCTCCGGTGGCGAAGGCCATCTCCGATGCCTGGAGATGGATCGGGGTGTCGGGGAACTGGTCGATACCGCCGGCGTGATCGAAATGCAAGTGGGTGATCACGATGTCGTCGATGTTCGCCGGGTGTAGGTCCATCGTCGCGAGCGCCTCCAGCGGTGTCCGCAACAACACCCGGTTACGGCGGGCGGCGACCTGAGCGTGAAAGCCCAGATCGACCAACACGGTGCGAGAGCCCCGGCACAGCACCCAGATGAAGTAGTCCATGGGCATCGGGTCGGTCGAGCCGCCCTCGCCGAGCATCACGTCCATCCGTCGCGGCTTGTCGTTGCGGGTGTACTTGAGCGCGTACACCTCCCACGGCTCGTGGGTTGGGGAGCCGGTCATGCCAAGTACTCCTTGAGGAAATCGTCGGCCAGTTCGACGGCGCGTTCACGGTGCGGGGATTCGTAGATCTCGTAGTGCGTGATGTCGAAGATCTCGATGCGTTTGGGTTCGCGGGCGGCGTTGTACAGGTGCGTGGTCTCCTCGACGGGGACCGCATTGTCGACGGCGGCGCCGATGAACAACGCACCGCGCGGGCTGATCTTCGCCGCGACGTCCTCGGGGCTGAACTCGAAGATCCGGTCGACCGCCTCCAACGGGAACTGCTGCCGCAGTTGGGGCCACCGTTCGGTGGCGATTTCGAAGGCGGCGTTGGACTGATCGTTGTCGAGGATCTCCCCGGGGTCGACGGTGTCCGATATCCCGGTGCGGGCCCGCCGGATCCGGTCTTCGGCCAGTCGCTCGCTGAACCTCTCGTAGGCTTCCGCCCAGGCCCGCCGGACATTGCCGATCCCGACCTGGCACACCACCGCGCGCACCCGCTCGTCCACCGCGGCCGCGGCGATGACGTTGGCCCCACCGAAGCTGGTGCCGTACAGGGTCAGCCGCTCGCTGTCCACACCGGGCTGGCCGGCCAGGAAACTCAGAGCGCTGCGGATGTCTTCGACCTGCTCGGTGGGCACCAGCCGGCCGCGCTGGCCCTCGCTCTCGCCGAAGCCGCGGTAGTCGATCGCCAGGGCGGCATAGCCGCGTGCGGCGAACAGCTCGGCGAAATCCGGCAGCGCCCACTCCTTGATGCCGCGGAAGCCGTGACAGAGCACCACGCCGGGGACGGGTCCGGTGGCGTGCGCCGGCATCCACAGCAGGGCGGCACAGCGTACCCCCGATGAGTGGTAAGTGACTTTGTCGACCATGTGAGGTGTCCTTTCGACGGCTGGGGGTGGATGGACGGTGGGATGGATGGTCAGTGGCCCGCGGTGACGGCGCCGATGCCGGTCTGGGCCCGCACTTCCAGTTCGACGTAGGGGCGCACGGGCCGGGCGCCGGTGGTGAGGATGGTGCCCAGCCAGCAGGCCGCGAAGCTCAGCGGAACGGAGACGATCGCCGGGCTCTTGAGCGGGAACGGCGCATCCTTGGGGGTCTCGCCGAACGGCCAGACGTCGGGGCCCACCAGGATGAGCAGCACCGAGGAGAGCAGGCCGGTCACGATGCCGGCCACCGCGCCGCCCGTGTTGAACCTCTTCCACATCAGCGAGAGCCACAGCGCCGGCAGGTTGGCGCTCGCCGCGATCGCGAACGCCATGGCGGTGAGGAAGGTGATGTTGAACCCGGTGCCCACGACCATGGTTGCGGCGGCGGCCAGCACCGAGACGATCACCGCGGTCACCCGCGCCGCTCGCACGGTCTCATGTCCCTGCGCCTTACCCTTGCGGAAAACGTTGCCCCACAGGTCGTGTGCGACGGCACCGGAGGCGGCGATCACCAGCCCGGAGACGACGGCCAGGATGGTGGCGAAGGCGACGGTGGCCACGAACGCCAACAGGATCTCTCCGCCGACGGTGCCGCTGCCGCCGCCGAGGTGCTCGGCGAGTACGGGCATCGTCAAGTTTCCGGACGGGCCCGCCAACTCGACCTCGCTGTTGGTGAGCACCGCCGCGGCGCCGAAGCCCAACAGCATCACCATGGCGAAGAACACGCCGACCACTCCCAGCGCGTACTGCGCGGACTTCACCGCCTGCTTGGCGTCGGTCACCGTGAAGAACCGCATGAGCAGGTGGGGCAGGCCCGCGGTGCCCAGGCAGTAGGCGATGGCCAGCGAGATGCCCTCCAACGGGTTGGTGAACAAGCCACCGGGTCCGATGAAGTGCGACGGCGCGGCGCTGGCCCCGGCGGCATTGAAAAGCAGTGCGGGGAGGTCGAAGTCGACCTCGATCAACAGCATCGCGGTGAGGATGATCGCGAAGGCCAGCAACAGCGTCGCCTTGATCACCTGCACCCAGGTGATGGCCCGCATTCCGCCGAAGAAGACGTAGATCAGGATCAGCACCGTCGTCAGGATCACCGCAGGTACGAAGTTGATGCCCGCAAGCGCCTGGAACAGGATGGCCCCGCCGACCAATTGCGCCAGCAGATACGCGAAGACGATCACCAGGGTGGAGCAGGCCGCCGCCGCGCGAACCGGCCGCGGGCTCATCCGGAACGGCAGCACATCGGCCATCGTGTACTCACCGATGTTGCGCAGCCGCTGCGCGAAGACCAGGACCAGCAGCAGCAGGCCGGCCAGGGCTGACATCAGGTACACCGAGGCGTCCAGTCCGAACAGCAGGAACAGGCCGGTGACTCCGAGAAACGTGCCCGCAGAGACGAATTCCCCGGATATCGCCAATCCGTTCAACGGCCCGGGAAGGCTGCGCCCGGCCGCCAGGTATTCCGATGCGGTGCGTTCGCGGCGCGACACCCACCACGTCATGCCGAGGGTGACCGCGACGACCACCGCGAAGACGCTGATCGGCAGGACCTTGACGTCGCCGACGTTCATCGCACGTCTCCGATGCTCCCGGCGGCGGTGACCGCGGCCGCTTCCAGCGGGAGGAGATCGCGTTCGGCGAGGCGCATCCACCCCGCGCCGGTGATGACGAGGGTGGCGAACTCGGCGACCGCGAGGACGATGCCCACGGACACACCGCCGGTGAGCGTGGTGGCCATCACGCCGCCGGCGAAGGCCATCGCCAACACCAGCAGCGCGAGCGAACCCATGGACAGGGCGACCGCGACGGTGGTGTATCTGCGACGCCTGCCGACGAGTGTCGTGAACTCGGGGAGAGCGCTGATCCGTGCCCAGTCGGGTGGCTGCGGTGGCGCGGTCACGGTGCGGACCGTTTCGTGGGGATGTTCCGGCGCTGACATGGTTTCTCCTCATCGAGTGGTGGGTTCGGGACCTCAGCCGACGTTCCGACTCGCATTGGCTGTGACCCACCGGTTCAGTTCGCCGAACAATTGGCCGACTTCACCGGTGCGGAACTGCTCAGGATCGAAGTTGTCGTTGTGCACAACGCGTTTGGTGATCCGCCAGCGCTCGTCGATCCGCCGCAGCCAGGTTTCGTACCACCCGGCGGAGAACGTGTACACCCGATCCGGCCGGGTGACGTGACCGGTTTTCGTGCAGCGGTCGTAGGCGGTGTCGCCGTCGATCTCGGTGACGTGGTCGCACTGCATGTGCCGGGTGCCCGGGAAGAGCCGCGCGTGGGCGTCGGCGAAGGCGACCAGCGCCTCGCGGCCTTCGAAGGCGTATTGCTCGCCGCCGCTTCCGCCGTCGATGACGAACACACCGTCGGGGGCGAAGCACGACGCCCAGCCCGCCGAGTCGTAGGCATCGATCGACAGCGCGTAGCGGCCGAAAAGCTCGTGGATCTCCAACTTGTCGGCGATCTCGGCCAGCGAGGCCCGCGGCGTTTGCATCGTGTGATGTGTCATGAAGCACCCTCTCCCGACGTCGTGACCTTGTTCACAGTAGTCAGCTATCAGCTGTCTGACAAGACTATGTATGACAGAGAGTCACTAGCGCTCCCCGCGCGTTGTCGATGCCTCCGACTACACCGAGATCTGTAAGCTGTCAGATATCAGCTGGAATCCGAGGGAGCCCCATGGCAGGCATGCAGGTGCAGCGCGTGGAACCGATACGCGCACAGGTCGCTCGCGCGCTGCGCTCGGCCATCGGCGATCAGCGCATCCTCCCGGGCCAGCTCTTGGCGGAGCGGGAACTGTGCGCCATGACCGGCGCCAGCCGGGCGTCGGTACGAGAAGCGTTGCGCCAACTCGAATCCGAAGGCTTGGTCACTTCGCTGCCGGGTAAGGGCACCGTGGTCAGCTCGATCAGTGCGGCACAAGCCAACGAGGTCTACCAGATCCGTGGTGTCCTGGAAGGCCTGGCCGGCCGCCTGTTCACCGATCACGCCTGCGCCGAGCAGCGCGCGGCGTTACGGGCCGCCCTGCGAAGGTTCGAGGAACTGAACGACGATCCCGGCGGGCTGCTGGCGGCCTCGCGGGCGTTCTACGACATCCTCTTCGCGGGTGCGGGCAACACCTTCGCCCTCGAGATGAGCCTGACGCTGCAACGCCGCATCAGCTTGCTGCGCTCGACGTCGGTACGGGTGCCCGGCCGACGGCGACAAACCCTGGAGGAACTGCGCGCCATCGTGGCGGCGGTAGACAGCGGTGACGCCGAGGAGACCGAGCGGCTGTGCCGCGAGCATGTCGACCGCGCCGCGAATGCGGCGCTGCGGTACCTCGACCAGGCCGAGCGGGCTCCCGCCGAATACGATCCGAGCGCCCGTCTGGAGCGCTTCGCGGCTCCCTGAGAGGTGTGCGTTACTCGCTGAGGTTCCAGAGCTTGTTGGCCAGCAACAGCTCGAGCTTGTGCACCACGGCGCCGAGCTCCTCGCGGTTGCCGACGAAGCCGGCGTAGAACCCCATCCCCCACACCACGGCCACCAGCATCTCGACCAGGTGGTCGACATCGGTGTCCGCGGCGAGTTCACCCTGGGCGATCGCGTCGTTGACCGCCCACGCCACGAACGCCCGCGAGTTCTTCAGGGAGTCGTGGTCGTCGTCGCTGAGGTCGGGGTGGCGCTGCACCTCCAGCACGGAGGTGACCAGGAACGCCGCGGCGGACCGGTTCTCCGCCTCGGCTTGGGTGGCCACGGACAGGAAGGTGGACAGCCGCTCCAGCAGGGAGCTGTGTTCGCGAGCCTTGGCGATGCCGGCGGCAACGGTCGAGCTGTCGGTCTGCTCGACCACCTCGGCCCACAGCACCCGTTTGCTCGGGAAGTAGTGGTTGATTGCCGGCCGGGTCAGATCCGCACGAATGGCGATCGCCTGGAACGTCGCTGCGTCATATCCGAGTTCGCTGAACACCTCGCGAGCAGCGCGCACGATCCGCTGTCGAGTTTCAGCGGCCTTGGCTGCGGGGGGACGCCCTGGACCTCTACTCGCCGTATACGGCACGGTCAAATTGTGCCACACGTCACCAGGTGGTCGTGTCAGGAGTTCCGGCCCGCCGCGGTCACCGCAGAACAGCAAACTCCCGCCGCATTCACCCGAAATCTGACGCCAGCGTCAACTCGTCATTGCGCGGGCAGCACCGACCGGTGGCGATCTAGGGTTTCCCCATGGGGGCCGTGGCATCGCGAGAGTCTTACTTCGACGCCGGACTCGACGTCCTGTCTGACCTGGGCTACGGCGGGCTGAAGTTGGCCGAGGTGTGTCAGCGCCTCGGCGTCACCAGTGGCTCCTTCTACCACTACTTCACCAACTGGTCGGAGTACACCCGCGAACTCGTCGAGCACTGGCGCAACGGGATGACCGTCCAGGTGGTGGAGGCGGTGGCCGCCGAACCCGATCCGCGCCGGCGCCTCGACCACCTGATCGAGGCCGGCCTGACGCTGCCGCACCCGGCCGAGGCCGCGATCCGGGTGTGGAGCTCCATCGACCCGCAGGTACGCGCGGTGCAGACCGAGGTGGACCGGCAGCGGTTCGACACCGTCTACGGTTCGGCGCTGGAGATCCTCGGCGACGAGCGCCAGGCCGAGCTGTTCGCGGCCTGGGCGGTGTACCTGTTGGTCGGCTACGAACAAGCCAGCCTGCCACCGGACCCCGGTGGGCTGGCCTGGATCGTCGGGCAGTTGCTGGAGGCGCTGGACTCCGGCCGGTTCGGAACGGTGCCCCCGCGTGACTGAGTCCGTTCGGGACACCGCCGGGGTACCGGTCGAGCACGTGGTGGCAATGCTGCGTGAGCGTCTCTACGGTGCGATCTCCTGCCTGGCGACGCTGGTGGTGCTGACCCGCTATACCGAGGACGACACCAGCGCTTGGTTCCGGATGCTCGACGTCGCGGTGACGATGGGCGGGTTGTGGGCGGCCAGCCTGCTGGCCGACACGGTCGCGCACCTGAGCGTGCACGCGCGCATGCCCCGAGGCCTGCAGGCCTGGCACATGCTGCAGGCGTCCGGGCAGATCCTGCAGGCCAGTGCGCTGCCATTGCTGGCGCTGGCCGCCGCCGGGTTGGACCTCGTCGACACCGACACCGCGATGTGGATCGCCAAGTGGATCCTCGTCGGCGAGCTCGGGCTGATCGCTCTGGCCGCGGTGCGCAGGACCGGATTGCCCTGGTGGCAGCAAACTTTGGCGGTCGTCGCGTTGACCGGTATCGGGCTGTTGGTCATCGGCGTCAAGGTCCTCGCGCACTGATGGCGGGCGCCGCGACCGCCGTGCGGCACCGCGTCGCCGAACGCATCGCGCAGCGCGACCCCGAGCACGACGGGCTGCGTCGGGCGCTCCGGGCGGCGCTGGTGGTGCCGCTGGCGGCGGCGGTGGGCTTCGCGATCGGCGCCGGCAACGGGCAGACGCCGCTGTTCACCATCTTCGGATCGGTGGCGCTGCTGGTGTTCTCCGATTTCCCGGGGAACCGGCAGAACCGGGCGCTGGCGTACGCGGGACTGGCACTCAACGGCTTCGTGCTGATCACCCTGGGCACCCTGCTGGCCCCGCATCCGTGGCCCGCGGTGCTGGCGATGTTCGTGCTCGGTGTGCTGGTGACGTTCGCCGGAGTGCTCAGCGAGACCATCGCAGCCGGTCAGCGCGCCACGTTGCTGACGTTCGTGCTGCCGGCGTGCACGCCGCCCGGCCCGGTCGGCGAGCGGTTGCTGGGCTGGGTGATCGCGTTAGCGATGTGCGTGCCCGCGGCCCTGTTCCTGCTACCGCCCCGGCACCACGGCGAGCTGCGCTCGCACGCGGCGCGGGCGTGTGGGGTGCTGGCCGACCGGCTGGACGGACGCGCCTCGCCCGAGGACGTCAGCGCGGCGATGGACGAACTGCAGGCGAACTTCCTGGGCGCGGACTTCCGCCCCGTCGGGTTGACCGCGGGCAGCCGCGCGCTGGTGCGGGTGGTCGACGACCTGGACTGGGTGGCCGACCGCACCGGGCAGCAGGCCGGCGCCGCCCTGGCCGATATGAAGGAACCCGCGGTGCGGGTGCTGCGGTGCGCGGCCCGGGTGCTGGCGATCTCCCGGGTGACGCGCCGCGACGCCGCCCGCGCCGAACTCGACGAGGCGCTGACCGAGCTGCGGACGGCCGCGCGGGGCCGGTACCGCGAGGACCTGACCGCGATCCTGGGCGCCGTCGACGACGCGCAGGCCGTCGAGCTCGGCCGGAAGCTGTTGCGGCGACGCACGATTGCGGCCACGATCGGAGCCACCGGCCGCATCATCGCCGCCGCGGCCGCCGCCGACGCCCGCCCGGTGTGGGCCCGCGCGCTGGGGCTGCGGCTACCCGACACCGGGGCCTCGGACCGCCTGATCCCCGAAACCGTTGCGGCCGCGCAGATCACCTCCGGGTTCGTGGCCAACCGCTCGGTGGCGTTGCGCAACAGCCTGCGCACCGGGCTCGGGCTGGCGCTGGCCGTCGCCGTCACCCACGTCTTCCCCGTCGAGCACGGCTTCTGGGTCGTCCTCGGTGCGCTGTCGGTGCTGCGCAGCAGCGCGCTGACCACCGGCACCCGAGTGTGGCGGGCGGTGATCGGCACCGGGATCGGCTTCGTTCTCGGCGTGGTGGTGATCTCGCTGCTGGGCGTGCAACCCGGGGTGTTGTGGCTGCTGATGCCGCTGGTGGTGTTCGGGTCGGCCTATGTGCCGGAGGTGGCGTCGTTCACCGCCGCGCAGGCGGCGTTCACGATGCTGGTGCTGATCTCCTTCAACCTCATCGCGCCCACCGGCTGGCAGGTGGGCTTGACCCGGGTGGAGGACGTCGTCGTCGGCGCCCTGGTCGGCGTCGTGGCCTCGCTGCTGCTGTGGCCGCGGGGGGCCACCGCCTCGGTGACCCGCGCCATCGACGCGGCGCGGGTCGTCTTCACCAAGTACCTGCACGCTGCGGTGCTGCGGATCACCCGGGGTGCGTTCGAGGAGCGCAACGACGAGGTCGCCACCCTCAGCAACCAGGCACTGGCCACCGCCCGGATCATCGATGATGCTGTGCGCCAATATCTTTCGGAGAGCAGCGGGGAGACCGACTTCCGCGCGCCGATCGTGCGGTCGTTCAACCGGGTGCTCCGGCTGCGGGTGGCGGCCGACCTGATCGCCGACATCCCCACCCCGCCGCCGCTGTCGGCGTACCCGAAGGTGCGCGCGGTGCTGGAGTTCCACACCGAAGCGATCTGTGAACGGCTGGCCGGCCGGTTCGACCCGGAGCGGGAATGGCAGCCGATGAGCGACGACTTCGTGCTGGCGCTGCGCGCCGAGGCGCGCGACGACGATCTCGGGGTGTCGGCGGCACTGCCGCTGCTGACCGTCGCCGCGCTGCTCGGCGAGCTGGAGTTGATCTACCCGATGCAGCCGACGCCGTAGCCGTCAGCGCTGCGGCCGGTGCGGCATCAGGGCGCCGGGCGGGATGGTCCCGAACTTGCCGGCGTTGAAATCCTCCAGCGCCTGCACGATCTCGGACTTCGAGTTCATCACGAAGGGCCCGTACTGGAACACCGGTTCCCGGATGGGCTCGCCGCCGAGCAACAGCACCTCGAGGGCAGGCCGGTTCGAGTCCTGGCTGGCCTCGGCAGCCACCGTGATGCGGTCCCCCGGGCCGAACACCGCAAGCTGGCCCTGCTGGATCGGGTGGCCCAGCGGCCCCACCGTCCCGCGGCCGGACAACACGTACACCAGCGCGTTGAAGTCTCGCTGCCACGGCAGGTTCAGCCGGGCGCCCGGCTGGATCGTGCTGTGCGCCAAGGTGATCGGGGTGTACGTCGCGCTGGGTCCACCCTGCCCGTCGATCTGGCCGGCGATGATGCGCACCAGCGCGCCGCCGTCGTCGGACGACAGCAGCCGCACCTGGTCGGCCTCGATGGCCTGATAGCGGGGCGCGGCGAACTTGTCGGCCCTGGGCAGGTTCACCCACAGCTGGATCCCGTGGAACACCCCGCCGCTGTCGACCAGCTCGGCCGGCGGGGTCTCGATGTGCAGGATGCCCGATCCGGCGGTCATCCACTGCGTGGCACCGTCGGTGATCAGGCCGCCACCGCCGTGGGAGTCCTGGTGGGCCATTCGGCCGTCGATGATGTAGGTGACCGTCTCGAACCCTCGGTGCGGGTGCCAGTCGGTGCCCTTGGGCTCGCCTGGCTCGTACTCGATCTCGCCCATCTGGTCCATGTGCACGAACGGGTCGAGGTCGCGGGCGTCGACGCCGGCGAAGGCGCGCACGACGGGGAATCCCTCGCCTTCGTAGCCGCGCGGACCGGTGGTGATGGACCGGACCGGCCGGTCGGTGTCCGACGGTGACGGCCCCGAGACGCGGGGCAAGGTCAGGGTGTCTGCGGTAATAGCGGGCATGCCGAGGACAACCGGACTAGGGTCCGATTAATTCCTGACCAGGTCGGAGCGCACGTCGGCTCAGCCGAGCACCGCCAGCGCGGCCGCGCGGGCCTCGGCGGCGCTGGCCGTCGTCAGCACCGCCTCGGCGGCCTGCCGGCACTGCTGCAGCGTCACCTGCGCCAACTTCGCCCCGACCCCCTGCACCGCGGCGGCGGCGGCCGACAGCGACGTCACGCCGAGGCCGGTGAGCACGCACGCCAATAGCGGATCGGCCGCGGCCTCGCCGCACACCCCGACCGGCTTGCCTGCGGCCGCACCAGCGCGCGCGGTCATCGCCACCAGCGCCAGCACCGCGGGCTGCCACGGATCGGTCAGCGTCGCGAGCTCGGCGGACATCCGGTCGGCGGCCATCGTGTACTGGGCCAGGTCGTTGGTCCCGATGGACAGGAAATCCACATGCTCGAGGATCCGGTCGGCCAGCAGCGCCGCGGCCGGGACCTCGATCATCACCCCGGGCGTGAGACCGTGTGAACGTGCCTGTGCGGCAAAGTGTTCGGCTTCCTGTGCGGTGGCAATCATCGGCGCCATCACCCACGGCGCGTTGCCGGTGCGCTCGGCGGCGGCGGCGATGCCCTCGAGTTGGTGGGTCAGCAGCCCCGGGTTGTTCTCGGCGATGCGGATGCCGCGCACCCCTAGCGCCGGGTTCGCCTCGTCGGGATGGCCGGCGAACTTCAGCGGTTTGTCCGAGCCGGCATCCAGGGTGCGGATGACCACCTTGCGGCCGGCGAACGCGTCGAGCACCTCGGCGTAGATGGCCGCCTGTTCGTCGACCGTGGGTTCGGTGTCGGTGTTGAGAAAACACAGCTCGGTGCGGAACAGCCCGATGCCCTCGGCGGGGGTCTTGCTGGCCGCCCGTGCGGCGGCGCCGTCCTGCACGTTGGCCAGCACGGCGACGGTGTGGCCGTCGGCGGTGGCGCCCGGGCCCGACCAGTTGGCGGCTTCGGCGGCCGCCCGCTCGGCCGCGGCGACGGCCTCCCCGGCTTCGGTCTCGTCCGGGCTGATGGTGACGGTGCCGCGGGTCCCGTCGACGAGGACCTTCGTGCCGGCCGGGACGTCGTCGAGCCCGCCGACGGCGACGACGCACGGGATGCCGAGCTGGCGGGCGATGATCGCGGTGTGGCTGGTGGGCCCGCCCAGCGTGGTGGCCAGCGCGACGACCAGCGTGGGGTCCAGGCCGGCGGTATCGGCCGGCGCCAGGTCCTCGGCACAGAGGATGGACGGCTCCTCGGGCAGCGGGACGCCGGGTTCGGGCAGCCCGTTGAGCTCTGCGATCACCCGGTCGCGGATGTCGCGCAGGTCGGTCACCCGTTCGGCCATCAGGCCGCCCAACTTGGTGAACATGTCGACGAACTGGTCGATCGCCGCGTTGGCCGCCCGCACGGCGGGCGCGCCCTCCTTGATCCGCTTCTCGGCGGCGCCGAGCCAGCCCCGGTCCTGCGCCAGGGTCGCGGTGGCGGCCAGCACCTCGGAGGCGGCGCCGGTGGCGTGCGCGGCGCGGTCCCGCAACCGGGCGGCCACGGCGGCGGCCGCGGCGTTGAACCGCTCGCCCTCGGCGGTGCGATCCGGCTCGTCGAGGTCCGGAGCAGCGGACACGTCGACCTCGGGCAGCGTGCCGGGCCGGATGACCGGGGCGTACCGAACTCCGGCGACGACCGGGACCCCCTGCAGAACAGTGCCGGCCGCGGGGGGTGATGTGAGCGAAGACGTCGCAGTCATGTGAACTAGATTACAGACTTCCGTTGACAAGTCAACACATTCAGGAGTAAAACCAAGTACATCAACATTTAATCGGGTGAGAATCCACACAATCGGAGCGTCATGTACCCGGAAGAGCGGCAACAGGCCATCGCCTCGCTGGTGATCGCGAAGGGGCGCGCATCGGTCAACGAGCTCGCTGCGGCCTACGACGTCACCACCGAGACGGTCCGCCGCGACCTCGCCGTGCTGGACAAGGCGGGGGTGCTGCGGCGAGTGCACGGGGGCGCGGTACCGGCCCGGGCGCTGCACCTGGTCGAGCCCGGCGTCGGCGAACGCGACGTCACCCGCGCCGAGCACAAGGACGCCATCGCCGCCGCCGCCATGGAGTTCCTGCCCCTCAGCGGGGCGAGCGTGCTGCTGGACGCCGGCACCACGACGATGCGCATCGCGGCGCACATCCCGTCGGACCGGCCGCTGGTCGTCGTCACCAACTCGGTGCCGATCGCCGCGCGGCTGGCCACCGTCCCGTCGGTGTCGCTGCAGGTGCTCGGCGGGCGGGTCCGCGGTGTCACCCAGGCCGCCGTCGGCGAACAGGCCATACGGGTGCTCGACACGCTGCGGGTGGATCTGGCGTTCATCGGCACCAACGCCATCAGTGTGCGGCACGGGTTGTCCACCCCCGACATCGAGGAGGCCGCCGTCAAGCGGGCCATGGTGCGCGCCGCCAACTACGTCGTCGTCGCCGCGGACTCTTCCAAAGTGGGTCGCGAGGACTTCGTCAGCTTCGCGCCGATCACCAGCGTCGACACCCTCATCACCGATACCGAGATCAGCGACGCCGACCGCACCGTGCTGACCGAACAAGGCGTCGAAGTCGTCTGCGCAGGAGGAGTTCCGTGATCGTCACCGTCACCCCCAACCCGAGCATCGACCGTACGGTCACGCTGCCCTCGCCGCTGACCCGCGGTGCGGTGCACCGCGTCACCTCGGTCACCAGCCAGGCAGGCGGCAAGGGCGTCAACGTCTCCCGCGCGCTGACGCTGGCCGGCATCGACACGGTGGCCGTGCTGCCCGCCGCCGCCAACGACCCGCTGGTGCCCGCCTTGCAGGCCACCGGGGTGTCCTACCGCGTGGTGCCCGCGACCGAACCCGCCCGCACCAACCTGACGGTCACCGAACCGGACGGCACCACCACCAAGATCAACGAGCCCGGCGCCACCCTGGATGCCGCCACCGTCGACACACTGACCGCGGCCGTGCTGGCCGCCGCCGAGGGAGCGGACTGGGTGGTCATGTCCGGTTCGCTGCCCCCGGGGATCCCGACGTCGTGGTACGCCGATGTCGTCGCCCTGCTGGCGGCGCGGCCGTGCCGGGTGGCGGTCGACACGTCCGACGCACCGCTGGCCGCGCTGGTGGCCGGCCTGGACCGCGGCGCGCCGGATCTGATCAAGCCGAACGCCGAAGAGCTCGCCAGTGTGCTGGGCTACTCCCCGTCGGCGCTGGAAGACGCTGTGGTCCAAGGGGATCCGGAGCCGGTGGTGACCGCGGCGCGGCAACTGATCGACCGCGGCGTCGGGGCGGTGCTGGCCACCCTCGGCGCGGCGGGGGCAGTGCTGGTCGACGGCAACGGCGCCTGGATGGCCACTCCCCCACCCATCACACCGCGCAGCACCGTCGGCGCGGGCGACTCGTCGCTGGCCGGCTACGTGCGCGCCGACGTGGGCGGTGCGGTCCCGCCGCAGCGGCTGCAGATGGCCGTCGCCTACGGCAGTGCCGCGGCCTCGCTGCCGGGCACGACGTTGCCCACCCCCGCCGAGATCGACCTGGATGCCGTTCAGGTGTCTCCCATTTCGCCGATACCGGCGACCCAGTGACCCGACGAGGAAAGTAGTCCCATGACGAGCTCGCCCACTACACCACCGGTCATCACCACCGACCTGGTATTGCTGGACGCCGATGTCGAGGGCGGCAAGCAGGCCGTCATCGCCCGATTGGCCGGCGCCCTGGCCGCCGCCGGGCGCAGCAGCGACGCCGACGGCCTGATCGCCGCAGCGATGGCGCGGGAAGACCAATCGGCCACCGGGCTGCCCGGTGGCATCGCGATCCCGCACTGCCGGTCCCCGTACGTCGACACCCCGACCATCGGGTTCGCGCGGCTACGCCCTGCGGTCGATTTCGGCGCCCCGGACGGCCCCGCCGACCTGGCCTTCCTGATCGCCGCACCGGATTCCGGCGGCGCCGAGCACATGAAGCTGTTGTCCAGCCTGGCAAGAGCGTTGGTGCGCAAGGACTTCGTGAATTCGTTGCGCGACGCGGGGTCCGCCGAGCAGGTGGTGGCGCTGGTCGACGGGGTCGTCAACCCGGCGCCCGCCGCCGCTGCGGCGCCGGCTCCGGTGCAGAAACCGGCCGCTCCCAGCGAGCCGCCCGCCGCCAAGACCCTGGTGGCGATCACCGCCTGCCCCACCGGGATCGCACACACCTACATGGCCGCCGACGCGCTGGCGGCCGCGGCCAAGGAGGCCGGCGTGACGTTGGTCGTGGAGACCCAGGGGTCCTCGGGCAGTACACCGCTGCCGCCCGAGACCATCGCCGCGGCCGACGCCGTCATCTTCGCCACCGACGTCGGGGTCAAGGACCGGGGTCGCTTCGCCGGCAAGCCGGTGGTGGCCTCCGGTGTCAAGCGGGCCATCAACGAACCGGCCAAGATGGTCGCTGAAGCCGTTGCCGCAGCGGATAATCCGAATGCTCCGCGGGTCGAGGGCAGCGGCACCGCGGCAGAGGCGGCGCCGTCGGGGAACGTCGGATGGGGCACCAGGACCCGGCAGATCCTGCTCACCGGCGTCAGCTACATGATCCCCTTCGTCGCCGCAGGCGGGCTGCTCATCGCGCTGGGCTTCCTGTTCGCCGGCTACGACATCGCCGACACCGGCAACGACATCGCACTGAACTACTCGCTGACCAATCTGCCCGACGGCGGATTCCTGCAGTACCTCGGCGCGATCCTGTTCACCCTCGGCGGGCTGGCGTTCAGCTTCCTGGTGCCCGCGCTGGCCGGCTACATCTCGTTCGCGATCGCCGACCGCCCCGGCATCGCGCCCGGCTTCACCGCCGGCGCCCTCGCGGTGTTCGTCGGCGGCGGCTTCATCGGCGGCATCGTCGGCGGTGTGATCGCCGGGTTCGCCGCGCTGTGGATCAGCAATCTCAAAGTCCCGCAGTGGTTCCGCGGCTTGATGCCGGTGGTGATCACCCCGCTGTTCGCGTCGCTGGTCGTCGGCCTGATCATGTTCTTCCTGGTGGGCCGCCCGCTGGCCTGGGTCAACACCAGCCTGACGGAATGGCTCAACGGGCTCTCCGGGACGTCGGCGATCTTCCTCGGCGTCATCCTCGGCCTGATGATGTGCTTCGACCTCGGCGGACCGGTCAACAAGGCGGCCTACGCCTTTGCCACCGCGGGGTTGGCGGCGGCCACCACGGCGTCGTTCGAGATCATGGCCGCGGTGATGGCCGCAGGCATGGTCCCACCGCTGGCCATGGCGCTGGCCACCACACTGCGCCCGGGTCTGTTCAGCGAACCCGAGCGGGAAAATGGCCGAGCCGCATGGCTTCTCGGGGCTTCCTTCATCTCCGAAGGAGCCATCCCGTTCGCGGCGGCCGATCCGCTGCGGGTGATCCCGTCGATGATGTTCGGCGGCGCCGTCACCGGTGCGCTGTGCATGGCCTTCGGCACCACCTCGCGCGCCCCGCACGGCGGCATCTTCGTGCTCTTCGCCATCGACAACAAACTCGGTTTCGTCATCGCCCTCGTCGCCGGCACCCTCGCCGCCGCACTGGCCGTCGTGGCCGCCAAACAGTTCGTCAAACCGGCCGCCAAGGCCGAACCCCAGCTCTCCGCGGCCTGAACACCCATCGAGATCCCAACAGAAGGAGAACCCATGCCCACCAAGACCGTCATCGTCGGCTCGGCGATCGGACTGCACGCCCGCCCCGCGGCGATCATCGCCGAGGCCGTCGTCAACGCCGGGGTGCCCGTCACGCTGTCGATGGACGGCGGCGAGCCCGTCGACGCCGGCTCGGCGCTGATGATCATGACGCTCGGCGCGGGAAACGGGGCCCAGGTCACCGTCGCCTCCGACGACGAGACCGCGCTGAACACGATCGCCGAGCTCGTCCAGAAGGACCTCGACGCCGAGTAACCAGCCCGCGCCGACCCCGAACCCCCGGCACCCCGGCGCCGAAATGGCATTCCACCCTCTTTGCCACGCTCGTTGTGAGTCAGTTCAACGGAGTGTGAAGGGGTTAGGTGTGTCGATCAGTGCCGGGTTCAGTGTCGCCGAGATTCGTGAGTTCGTCATCGAGTATCAGCGGG
>JBFWOX010000031.1:0-74980 GCA_050250295.1 Mycolicibacterium sp. | reverse complement strand
CTACCACCGGCGCCGCCGCCAGTCCGGCCTCGGGCGGTTGACCCCGATCGAATTCGAAGCAATCATGACCACACCGGCCAGTCAGGCCGCGTGACCGAAACTGTCACCTGATCGTGCAGCAGACCCTCCAACGCTCCAGAGTGGCCAACTTGGCGTCTTCCATGGCTAGTTGCCAACAAGCCCATAGATCAGCGTCCTTTGGCGGCCACTAACCGACGGCTCACCGCGCGTGTCGCCGACGGTGACACCGCGCCGGTGACACGCCGGGTCTACGCCTGCCCCGGGTGGCTATCCGTGGGCCCACATGCCCGGGGTGACGTTGGTAGGTGATGCGGCCCAGCGGCAGGGTACGGCCGAGTTCTTCCTTGATGTCGCCCAATTCGGCGAGCACGCCGTCAGTTCGGGTGAGCCCTGGGCGACGGCGTTGTGCCCGCGTGCCCGCCAAGCCGTCTCGTCGAGCGGAATCGAAGCACGCCCATTAACTGGTAACCGGCCCCTCGGTCATCGCAGGGTGTCGTTGCTCCTTAACCTTTTTTCGCCCTCGGTGCCGGCGTGACACCTACCTGACAATGGTGGGTTCCGCGATAGCGATGACGGACGGAAACGACGCCGGTGTGCTGCCTCAGAAGTATTCAGGCGGCGTTGGATTTGATGCGCGCGGACGCCACCAGCGCACTGATGGCGCTGAGGGTGCCGTGCGCCAGTGCGATCAACGTGATGCCCAACGCCACGATGGCGAGGAACGCGAAGGTGACAAACTGTTTCATCGCTACTTTCTAGTGGACGTCCGGTGGTCGGAGCTGCTCTGACTTCGGGACATACCCGGTTATCGCGCATCGTCAGGCGGCCCGCGGGCGAATGTCGAGGATGCGGGACACGTAGGTGACGTATTCGGGGCGCGGCAGGAAGCGGCCCCCGCCGAATGGGCTCGGCAGGGGCCGCTTCTCAGGGGCGGGTTAGAAGACGGTGTAGATCTTCAGGATGGTGTCGTGGATGTCCCAGGTGCCCGACCATCCCTTCGGGAAGACAGCGCTGTCACCCGCTTTGATCTCCACGGGTTCGCCGCCGTCTTCGGTGGCTGTCATACGGCCGGACAGCACGGTGATGCTCTCGTTGGTTTCGAAGGACCATCGGGACGGTCCGGGGGCGCACTTCCAGATGCCGACCTCGTCGATGCCTTCGCCGGTCCACAGCTTTTTGCCTTCGGTGGCCATCGGCTCCCCGGTGGCTTCGGGCAAAGGACCCCAGTCATCGAGGTCAAGGGACGCCACGTCCCGGATGCGAACGGTGGAGAGCGCCGACTGGCTTGATGCGGTCATGTGTTTCTTCTTTCTTCTTGTTGTGAATTGCGGAGAAGGGTCGAGGGCGAGCTGCTACGGAATCAGTCGCAACGGCAACGTGTAGTAGTGGCGAGAGGCATCGGTGTTCTTGATTACCGGTTCGGAGGCGAGTTCCACGCGCGAATAGCGGGCCGCAATTTTCTCCCAGAGCACCCGAATCTCCCCCAGTGCGAGCAGCTTTCCCTGACAGGTATGGCTTCCGAAGGCGAAGGTCATGTTGCGGGACTGCTCCGGCGGCCGGGTGTAGTCGAACTCGTCGGGGTTGTCGTAGATATCGGGGTCGTGATTGGCCGCGCCGAGCATCAGCCGTAGCCAGCTCCCGGCCGGGATATGCACGCCGCGGATCGTCAGATCCTCGGTGGCGTATCGGACGATAACGGGTTCGGGAGCGTCGAAGCGGACGAGTTCGTTAACAATGGCGTCACGGGTGTCGGGGTCGGTCCTGAAGACTTCGAAGATCTCGGGTCGTTTTGTGAACAGGTGCAGGCCCGAGGACATGAGGTAGCTGGCGTCCATATGGCCGACGGTGAAGAAGAACAGCGCGGTGGCGAAGGCCTCGTCGTGCGACAACTCGCCACAGTCCTGCATGCGCAGGATGTCATCAAGCAAGCCATTGCCCGGGTTTGCCCGCTTATAGGCGATGTGCTTTCTAAGTTGTGCCTGCATACATTCATGGGCTCGCACCGACTGGTCGCGGTCGCTCTGGTTGCGGGCCGAACTGAGGACGAACATGGCGTTACGCATTTCCCGACGCAGTTCCTGAGTCCCGTCCTCGGGAATCTGCATCACCCGGCATATCGTGCGGTGAGCGACCTCTGCGGCGAGATCCGAGCCGTCGATCAGGCCGTCATCGCCGACCTGATCAAGCAGTTCATCGGCGATCTGTTCGGTGTGCCTCAGCCATTCTTTAATCCGTTTGGGCGTCAGCCATTTGCCTGTCGCTCTCTTGAGTCGGGTGTGGTCGGGCTCATCACGCCCCAGTGCAGTGTCTTTGAGAATGCCCCATGCTCCGGCCTCGGCCCACGCCGGCTCGATCACAACCGAGGGGAGCCGACAATAGGTCATCAAGTCCTCGTACTTGGTGAGGACGTAGGCACCATCCCAGTCCAGAGAGACTGGGGCCTCGGCCAGGGCCCGCGCATAGAAGGGGTAAGGATCTATCCGTAACTGCTCGTTCTCCCAGGGCAGGTAGTCCGCAGTGCGCGGGCATTCCCGCAGTCGGCTCGAATCGACAGTGGCTGTGTTCATTCGGTTCCTCCTCGGAATAATTCTTAGTTGGTCGGACCAGGAAGCGCGCTTAAGCGGCGAAGCACGTATTGCTCAAACTTGGCCGGTGTCGGCGCGTCCGAGCGCGGCGAAGGTACTTGGCTTTGACGCTCGGAAGTAGAGCGCCAGAGCCGCGCCGATGGCGAGGGAGGCGGCGAGAACCAGCAGCAGTCCGAGGTTCTGGCCGGGCGCTCCGCCGACCACCAGGTCGAAATTGAGTACGGCCATGATAAGGACGGGTACGAGAACCACGATGGCAATGGCCGGTGCGACAAAGCATTTGAACGGGTTGGCTCCGGCGGGGATGCCTCGACGCGCGAACCAGGCGATCACCGCGAGGCTGACCAGACCCATCAACACCAGTACACCGACGGTCCCGAGACCGAACAACTGGGCGTCGAGGCCGACGCCAGCCAGGTTTCCAAGACCCAGCGGGACAAGCACCAGGGCAACGACGACGGCGACGACCATGGATGCCCGGGCCGGCGAGTGGTGGCGCGGATGGACCTGCGCCACGAAGGCGGGCAGTGCGCGATCGACACCCAGGTTGTAGATGTACCGCGAGACGACATTGTGGACCGCGATGCCGGCGGCGATTTCGGAGGTGATGATCAGCATGAAGGTGAGTTGGCTGAACATGGGGGCCACCAGCTGACCGATGGCATTGGAGAACATACCCTTGGGGTCGTCGGTAGCGGCCTGAACGGCATTGGAGCCGTACGCCGTGATCAGCAGGTAGCTGGACACGATGTAGAGCGTGCCGACGGTGAGAACTGCTCCGTAGGTTGCTCTCGGGATCGTCTTGTCGGGATCGCGGACTTCGTCGCGGAATAGCGCGGTTGCTTCGAAGCCGAGGAAGATCATGACCGCGAACAGGAACGCGACACCGAAGTCACCCTCGGCGAGGGTTGGAGGGCTGATGGGAGCGGTGGAGAAGCCCTCGGGCCCGCCGCCGTGAGCGACCACGGCGATGTTAAAGATCAGGACGATAGCGACCTCGAGCACCATCGCGACGCTCAATACCTTCGCAGAGACTTCGATGTGGAAGTAGCACAGGATGCTCACGATCAACCACGAGGCGATGGCCCAGAGCCACCATGGGGTTTCGGGTCCGCCCATGCTTGAGATGAGTTCGGTGGCGGTCAATCCGATGAACGCGTAGACGCCGGCGAGCATCAGGAAGTACGCCGCTACCGCTAGGAACGCCCCGCCGAGGCCCGTTACCTTGCCCAGACCGGCGCTGATGAACGCGTAGAAGGACCCGGGCTTGGGTAGCGATTTCGCCATCGTCACATATCCGATCGCGAACATCAGCAGCGAGAATGTCACTAGGACGAAGATCAGGGTGGCGCCACGACCGCCGAACATGATGGTGAATGGGATGTAGCCGGCGACTGCGGCGATGGGCGCTGAGAAGGCCAGCACGGTGAACATCAGCGAGCCGACACCGATGTTTCCGGTCAGTTTGGCGTCTGGCTGGGCGCCGCGTGAGGTTATCGGTGGTTCCGCCGGAAGCGTTCCTTCGGTCATGTCATGCCTTTCTGGGGCTGGAGGCGTGGTGGTTGAGGGGATCTATGTGGTTACGCGTTTGTGGGGATCGGAACCGTCTTGAGCCAGTCGAGCGCGACCGCCGAGGGGTCGAGTCCACTGCTGGCGTCGTGGTAGCCCGTTGAACCGAGCTGTGTTGCTCCGTACTCGGTGAGTGCTGCGCTCAGCGTGCCGATGCCTTGGTTGTAGGTTTCGTAGCTGCTGTCACCAAGGCCGAACGCCGCGAACTTGGTGGACGACAGGTCGGGCTTGGCCGCGGTGAGCGCGGCGAAGAAGGGTTCGGTGGTTTCGGGGAGGTCGCCTTCTCCGTAGGTGGAGGTGACGATGAAGATTAGTTCTTGGTGTGGGAGATCGTCGATGTGGTAGTCCTCCATGCCGAACACTTCGCCCTTGATTCCGCTGCGCTCCAACGCGCTGCAAAGGTCGTCGGCCACCATCTCGGAGTTCCCGGATTCGGTTCCGAACAGGATGGTCACGGGGTTCATACGAGTGCCTTTCATACGTTTGCCTGAAGATGTGCGCACTGCGACAGTGCTTTTCGAGCGGGATGCGTTTCAGGGGCAGCCGGCAACCGCCAGCATGTGATCGACGTCGGTGATCTTGCGACGGCAGCGGTCCGGCGGCGCGGAGCTCAGCTCGAACTCCTCGATACGTTGCCAATGCGCGAAGCTCACCACTCGGGCATGCATTGAAGGTTCGAGTGCGCGGAATCCGGGGCGGCCGAACGAGATTCGGCCGCCGTTCACGTCGTTGACGATCATATCGGCCACGGTCCGGGCCTGCTTACGGTTTTCGGCGATCGTGCCTACGGATCCACGACTCAACCAGCCGACGCGGTATACATGGGCGCCGGACCACGTGGGTGATGGGCAGCACGGATCTGCTTCGCCGCCGTGGGTGAAGCCGATCGCCGTCACGATGGTGTCCGCGTCAAGATTGAGGCGGCGCGAACCGTCCTCGCTGACGGCGTGGACGCGGCTACCTCCACCGGCGGTGCCTTCTATGCGCTCGGGGCTGAGACCGAAATGGAACGCCACTTTCGTTCGCGTTCCCGCCCCGTCCGCCGTCTCCGAGGACTCGGTGAAGGCGTTGCGTAACATCTCGGCCACGGGCCCGTCGTCATGCGGCGTCAAGCCCGTCGCGGTGGCAGCGATGTTCGGTATGGAAAGGACCTCCCGCAGCATCGAGACGTCGCACTTGGCCTGCCCGGCCGACGACCTGCTCAGGACCTCGATACTGGTCGGTGATTCGGGTAACAGGAGTTGGTGTACCCGGTCATCGATATCGGAGCCGATCAGACCGCGAGCCTCTTTGCTGAGCAGCCGAACCACATCAATGGCGACGTTGCCCATGCCGACGACCACCAAGCGGCGTCCGAGGCCGCCGTGCTTGGCGGAACTGTGAAGTGCGATTGCGTCGGGGTGACCGTTCAGTGCGCGGAGCAGAGCACCGGCGCCGATCACCGTGGCGTTCGCCGGATGCGGTACCCCCAGCTCGCGGTCGGCGGGCAACCCAGTGGCCAGAATTACGATGTCGAACAGCTCGGTGATGCGTTCGAATTCAACGTCTCGACCGACTGTCACGTTGCCGGCGAACCGGACACCACCGGTGGTGAACAACCGGTCAAACTGCTTCGTCACCGCCTTGGAACCTTGATGGTCAGGTGCGACCCCGTATCGGATGAGCCCGTACGGGGTGGGCAACCGTTCGAAGATGGTGATGTCGGCATTCGGCCACTGTTTGCCGAGGAACTGCGCTACGTAGCAGCCCGAAGGACCGCTGCCGATCACGGCGATGGAAGGGCCGCCGGCGCAGGTAGGTGCGGCCGCACCGTCCTTATCAGACATGTCGTCACCTTAATGTGAGCTGGGACACGTTTCTCGTACAAACTAAACCATAGACGCGACGCACGTCCAGTCTTTCGAGGAATTTACTCCGCTGATGACGGTGCAGCCACAGCCGCGGAGGCCTGTTTACCTATCAGTTACACACCAGTGGATGACCCCTGAACCTCACGCGGCCGGGGCGTCATCGTGGGCTCACGAAAGTGACAGTGGCGTTGCGCTTCTGAATATCGCGTCGTTAATCACGGCCCACGACCGCCGGGATTCGTTCCCGGTAGGGGACCTCGGCCTCACCGCGCTGCAAGCGCCGTTCGAAGTCACCTGCGGGTCGACGCGCTTAAATAGACTCGAGTCGTATTAATGCTATCGTCACAA
Organism: Mycolicibacterium sp.; assembly: GCA_050250295.1. GTDB lineage: Bacteria > Actinomycetota > Actinomycetes > Mycobacteriales > Mycobacteriaceae > Mycobacterium. The sequence continues at coordinate 68,607 of JBFWOX010000031.1, read as the reverse complement.
TTGTCATACTGTCGCAACCAACCGACCTTGAAGATTCGTCGGCAGAAGTGACATTGAGCGGGCTTTGCCGAACCCGTGAAGCACAGGCAGCGTTGTGCCCTGGGTTCGCCGGCGCGGGAGCGTGGAGGAGTGTTCATGACGCGGGCCATCTGCCCCCCAGCGGTCGGTGACTGGTACCACGACCTCGCGGGGGGATTGCGTAAACGCCCCTTGCAGGAGCGCTCGAGGGCGATGATTCAGTCCGTCCTGCAGGCAGCCGCAGAATTGTTGATCGAGGTCGGATACGAAGCGGTGGTGGTTTCCCCCACGTTGCTGCTGGACCGATCCGGGGTGAGCAGAGGGTCGTTTTACGCTTTTTTCGAATCCCCGGAACGTGTCCTCGACGAACTGGCCTACCAGGGGGTCCGCCAGTCCACGACCTCTTTGGCGCAAGCGTTCCGCACTATGCCAGGTCATCACTGGACCGAGATCATCGATGTCCTGATCGAGCTCTACACAGCCGAACACCGCATTCCACTGATTCGTGAGCTCTGGGTGTGCCAGAACCTGACGCAGCGGGCCCGCGAACTCGACCAGCTTGCCATCAACGATATGGCCGTGTTGATGCTTGCCGAATTCAGGTCATACGGCCCGGTTTTCGGGACGCTGACCGAACTGCACTGCCGGGTGGCGCTGCATGCCGTCGAACGACTCTTCCAGTACGCGTTCCTCAATCGGTCTGACGGCGATTCGCCCATCCTGGGTGAGGCCAGGCGGATGCTTGTCGACTACTTCGCCGGCTACCTGAGGGAGTAGCCCTGCAGTGGTTGTGGGTCACCGCGGCGACCCTGCTTGCTCATGCTGTTGCTCTTTCAACGTCGACAGCAGCTTCTGCACACTCCACATGCTGCGTTGCACGTGGGCACTCATCGCATGTTCGGCTGAGTCCGGCTCCCGGTTCTGCACGGCATCAAGAATCTCCTGATGTTCGGAGATCGTGGTCTCGTGAAATGTCCCGTCTTCGGGCAGGAGCGCGAGAGCCGGGTGACAACACTGTCGCGACTCTTCGATGCCACGAATCAGGAAGGGATTCGCGGTGATGTGGGCCAGGGTCAGGTGGAAGACGGCGTCGCTTCTCATGAAGGAGGCGTCGTCAGTTGCGTCGAGCAGCGACGCGTGGGCCGCCTGCAATTGCTTGAGCTCGGCGGAAGTCCGTCGTTCACTGGCCAGTCGTGACACCGCGGGCTCGACGAGACAGCGATATTCCATGGCCAAGCGGATCTCGTCGCGATTCTCGATCGCTTCCCTGATCACGTGGTGGAACCGTTCTTTGTCTTCTCCGGCACCTCGCACGAAAGCACCGCCATTGCGTCCGCGGCGACGTTCGATGAGCCCTTCGGCCTGCAGTTGGCGAAACGCCAGTTGAACCGGCGTGCGGCCGACCCCGAGCTTGTCGGCGAACTCCCGTTCGGCAGGTAACGCCGAGCCGGGAGGGAGCAGGCCCAACCGAATCTCGCGGCGCACCAGGTCGGCGACGTAGCGATTGATCTCGACGTGGGACGGCGGCAACGCCACCTCCCCATCGAGAAGTCCGCTGACCTGCCGGCTCATCGACGTCGGTGAGATACGCACCAGCGGTGGCGATGCGCTGGCGTACTCAGCAAACCACCATGGTTCATTCATCAAACTCTACTCACCTTCGAGCGTCCGATCTGGAGGTCGGCCGCGATCTACGGTGCCCGCGCGACGAGATAGTCGCCTCGTTGGGCGTGGCGCCTAGGCGTAACGCTGACGTTCCCACTCAGTCACCGTGTTCTGCCACGCGTGCAATTCCCATTCGCGGGTGGTCAGGAAGTGATCGCAGAATTCGGCGCCCAGCACGCGGTCTACCGCTTCGTCGCGGCTGTGGAACTCGTTGATCGCTGCCTCCAGACTGGTCGGCAGAGGGCCGTCGTGAGCGTCGAGGTGGGCGCGGTCGGGTACGGACTCGCTGGTGAGGCCGGCGTGCAACGAGGCGGCGATGGCGGCCAACGTCAGGTAGGGGTTACAGTCAGCGCCTGGACGGCGGAGCTCGAAGCGGGTTGAGGACGCACCCCGCAACAGTGCGCGCAAGGCGAATGAGCGTCCATCCACTCCACAAGCTGCGCTCACCGGTGCGAAATAGCCCGGAACCAGGCGTTTGTACGAATTGATGGTCGGGTTGTAGATGAGACTGAGCGCAGGCAAATTGTGAAGCATCCCCCAGGCAGCCCGCCGATAGAACTCGTCGTCAGGATCGTTGCACGCGCCCGCCAAGGCGTTGGCACCCTGGTCGTTCCAGAGTGAGAAGTGAACGTGGGCGCTCGAGCCTTCTTCGTGGGCAATCGGCTTGGCCATGAAGGTGGCACGCAGTTCATGCCGCCGCGCCGCTTCGAGGGCAGCGAGGCGCAGCACGGCTGCGGTGTCGGCAGCGGCCAGGCCGTCCTGGGGGTCTACGTTGACTTCGATGAGGCCGGGGGCGCCTTCGCTGTGCACCACCGTGATTCCCAGCCTCAGGTCGGCGGAGTAGCGGCGCAGGGTGTTGATGAAGTCGCCGACCTGCGAGATTGTCAGCGGACTGTAGCTCAGCCCCTTGGTGGCCGGCTCCCAGCTGTTGCCTCGAAACAACCGGATCTCGAATTCGAAGGCCGCCCTCATGGTCAGCCCGTGATCCGCCAGTGCACTCAAAGCACGACGGAGCACCAGCCGGGGACTGATGACACAGGGTGTGCCGTCCGCCTCGAAAAGATCTCCCAGGAGCAGGTAGGCGGCGGGAAACCAGGGCAGTGGGCGCAACGTCGTCGGATCCGGGCGCAGCAGGAGATCCTTGGAGCCGCTGTTGATTCCGCGATCTGCGAGCGTCGTGATGGGTTCGTCGGTGGGGTCGACGGCCAGGAGGAGGTCGGTGGTTGGAACGCCTTCGGTGCGGGCCTGTGTCGACGTGACCAGATGTGGCTCCACCAGTTTCCCGCGCAGGTTCGCGTTCAAGTCGGGGAACAGGAGAAGCACCGAGTGTGCGTCGGCCGGGACATCCGTGGCCGCACCGGCAGCCGGGAACTCACCGGATGTCGGCAGCGACGGTGGTGTGGCCAGTGATTGTGTCGACATCGCCGTTCCTTCTTCTGAATTCGAATGTGGGTGCCGCTGCCCGCTGGACGAAACCGGCAGCGGAACGCCATCCGCAGTGGCGGCACTCGCCTGACACGACGAATCACCCTGGTGCACAATTCTGTTGCTGGTTCCCGTCCGCTAGAGATAGACACTCGAGGCGGATGGGCACCGATCGCCCCGCGAAGCAAGTGCCGAACCACACCGGCCATTCGACCGCCGTACGAGACACCACCGCTTCGAAAGGTTCGATACAAACTCCATTTGTAACAGAGCAATCTCCCCGTGGCAACACCACGGCGCCGAGTGCGTCATCCGTGGGTGCGACCGTGCAGTCGGGGGTCGCAACCCGCAGCCGCCGTGAGTACCGGCGATATCTACGAAATGGCGTCCAGCACAACCTGTTAGATACCAGGTCTTCGACCACGCCCGAGCCCCGCCCGCGGGGAGACCAAGCGTTGCCACCGCTGCCAGATCCGATCGCCCAGTCTTGACACGCCCGCCGAATCATCGATATAAATGGCGTGTGTCAAACTCCAATTACGCCGCCGGAGGCCGCGAATCGTCCCGGGGAACCTCCCGGGTCAAGCGCGGCATGGCTGAGATGCTCAAGGGCGGCGTCATCATGGACGTCGTCACCCCCGAACAGGCCCGCATCGCCGAAGGCGCCGGCGCCGTTGCGGTGATGGCGCTCGAACGCGTCCCCGCCGACATCCGCGCCCAGGGCGGGGTGTCGCGGATGAGCGATCCCGACATGATCGAAGGGATCATCTCCGCGGTCACCATCCCGGTGATGGCCAAGGCCCGCATCGGGCACTTCGTCGAGGCGCAGATCCTGCAGAGCCTCGGGGCCGATTACGTCGACGAGTCCGAGGTGCTGACCCCGGCCGACTACGCCAACCACATCGACAAGTGGCGCTTCACCGTCCCGTTCGTGTGTGGTGCCACCAACCTGGGCGAGGCGCTGCGCCGCATCACCGAAGGCGCGGCGATGATCCGCTCCAAGGGCGAGGCCGGCACCGGCGATGTCTCCAACGCCACCACCCACATGCGCAAGATCGGCGGCGAGATCCGCCGGCTGACCTCGTTGAGCGAAGACGAGCTCTACGTCGCCGCCAAGGAACTGCAGGCCCCCTATGACCTGGTGGTCGAGGTGGCCCGCGCCGGCAAGCTGCCGGTGACGCTGTTCACCGCCGGGGGCATCGCCACCCCGGCCGATGCGGCGATGATGATGCAACTCGGCGCTGAGGGTGTGTTCGTCGGATCCGGGATCTTCAAGTCCGGCAACCCCGCCGAGCGCGCCGCGGCGATCGTCAAGGCCACCACCTTCTACGACGATCCGGATGTGTTGGCCAAGGTCTCCCGCGGCCTGGGCGAGGCGATGGTCGGCATCAACGTCGACGACATCCCCGTCCCGCACCGCCTCGCCGAACGCGGCTGGTAACACGACCTATTCACCATCAAGCAATCGGAGCCATATCGGCTCCGTTCCCATAGAGAGGAATTTCGACATGACGTCACTACAGACCCGCCACCCTCTGGAAACCCAGGCCCTCGACCATCTTTGGTTGCACAGCAACGACCTCGAGTGGGATGAGCTGACCCAACGCGGTCTGCGGGTGTTCGTCGAGGGACGCGGCTCGACACTGATCGACGTGTACGGCAAGGAGTACATCGACGGTCTGGCTGGGTTGTTCGTCGTCGCCGCCGGCCACGGTCGAGCCGAAATCGGCGAAGCAATGGCCGAACAAGCCGCCAAAATTGCTTACACCGCGGCCTCGAACGCCGCCAATCCCGCCGCGATCGCCCTGGCCGAGAAGATCAGTTCTCTGACACCGGGTGACCTTGACCGCGTCTTCCTGTGCTCGGGTGGTTCCGAGGCAGTGGAGAGCGCCATGAAGATCGCCAAACAGGTCCAAGTGATGCGCGGGTTTGGCAAGCGGTACAAAATCATTGCGCGACGTGGCTCCTATCACGGCACGACCTTCGGTGCGGCCAGCCTCACGGGCAGCGCCAGTGAGAAGTACTTCGGCCCGTTCATGGCCGGCGTCAGCAAGGTGCCCAACCCGAACCACTACCGCAACGACTTCGGGCTCGAGGGCGAGGCCGGCGACATCATGTGCGCCCGCTTCGTTGAGCAAGAGATTCTGACTCAGGGCCCAGAGAACGTTGCTGCCGTCATCGGCGAACCGATCTCGGCCGCCAACGGCACCCACATCCCCAGCCCGGTGTACTGGCAGATGCTGCGGGAGATCTGCGACCGCTACGGCGTGTTGTTGATCATGGACGAGGTCATCACTGGCTGGGGCCGAACCGGAAAGTGGTTCGCAGCCGAGCATTTCGGTGTGGTTCCCGACATCCTCACCATGGCGAAGGGACTTTCCAGCGGTTACGCCCCTGTCGCGGCCGTCGCAGTCCGTTCGTCGATCTTCGACGACTTCCGTCCCTCCGGGAATGCGCTCGGACACTTGATCACCTTCGGTGGGCACGCGGTGGCCGCAGCGGCGGCGTTGAAGAACATCGAGATTCTCGAGCGTGAGAACCTCGTGGAGCGGTCTGCCGAAATGGGCACCTACCTGTTCGAACTGGCCCAGCAGCTCCGCAGCCACCCGACCGTCGGCGACGTGCGCGGCGGCAAGGGCCTGCTCTGCGCCATTGATTTCGTCAAGGACAAGTCGACGCGGGAGCCCTGGGGCACGTCGCACCCGTTCATCAAGCGGATGGCCTTGCGCACACAAGAGGAAGGCCTTGTGACCCGCGTCTGGGATGTCCTTCACCTGGCCCCGCCGTTTGTCTTGACCCGTGGCGAGACCGAGCGAGCGATCGAGATCGTGGATCGCTGCCTTACCGAAGCCGAAGAGGAGTTCGCCGATGAAATCCGGTGACCGCATCATCGGCGGTGATTTGAACAGCGCACCGTCATGACTCCCCCGATCATCGGGGTGTGCACTGCTTTCGAGATCGCCCAGTGGGGATTCTGGAAGCAGGAAGCCGCCATTGTCCCGAGCACCTACATCACCAAGATCCGGTTGGCCGGGGGGATGCCCGTCGGCCTCATCCCCGATGAGCGGGCAGCCGAAGATCCCGCAATGATCATTGATCGCCTCGACGGACTCCTGCTGATCGGCGGCGTCGACGTCGAGCCGGAGTTCTACGGCGAGAAGAAGTCGGAGCGCACCGAAGCCACCGAACCTCGTCGCGATCTCTTCGAACTGTCGCTGGCCCGTAGGGCGATGGAGCAGGACATCCCCGTCCTAGGTGTCTGCCGGGGAATGCAGATCCTCAACGTTGCCACGGGAGGCACGCTGCACCAGCACCTCGGCGACGTGGGGTTCGCCGAACACCGCCGAAGCCCCGGACGTCTCGACAGCGCCACATTCCACGAGATCGAGGTGCAGCCCGGCACACACGCGGCAAGCCTGTCCGGCAGCGGCGTCCAAGTGGTCAATTCGCACCACCACCAAGGAGTGGATCGACTCGGCGATGGGGCTGTGGTCACGGCACGCTCGCTGCCGGATCAGCTACCAGAGGCCCTGGAGTGGCCTGACCGACGGTACGTACTCGGGGTGCAATGGCACCCCGAGGCCATCGAATTGGAGCACGCCCTCACCGATTTCGTGAGAAGCGCCGCCTACGCCCTAGAAGGAAACCACTGAGCATGACCGTGATAGACGTCATCGAACCCGCCACCGAGAAGGTGCTCGCATCGGTGGAGCGTGCCACGCTGCCCGAACTGGACACCGTGATTGCACGCGCTGCGCTAGCGCAGCGACAGTGGGCCGCCGAGTCGCCGCAGCGCCGCGCCGAGGCGCTGTTAGCCATCGCTGCCGAGATACAGAAGAACAGTGAGTCTCTGGCGCAGATCGAGGCCCGCAACGTCGGGATGCCCATCAGCGACGCACGCGATGCGGTTGCCGGGGCAGCCGCCACCTTCCGCTACTACTCGGCGGCACCGGAAAGATTGATGGGTCACACGATTCCGGTGGCAGGCGGTGTCGACATGACCTTCCGCGAACCCATTGGCGTGGTGGGTCTCATTACCCCCTGGAACTACCCGCTGCTCATCGCGGCGTGGAAGGTCGCACCAGCACTCGCGGCGGGCAATGCGGTGGTGCTCAAACCCGCCGAACTCACCCCGTTGTCGGCGCTGAAGCTGCAGGAGTATGCCCGCGCGGCGGGCCTACCGGAGCACCTCTTCAACGTCGTTGTCGGCCCCGGATCCAGCGTCGGCCGGCACCTCATCGAGCACCCGCAAATCGGCAAGATCGCCTTCACCGGGTCTACAGAGGTCGGCAAAGACATCGCGCGGCGTGCCGCTGACGGCATCAAACGCGTAACGCTGGAACTGGGCGGAAAATCGGCAGCACTGGTGTTCGCCGATGCCGATCTAGACGCCGCAGCAGAAGGACTGACGGGCGCGGTCTTCGGAAACTCCGGACAAGACTGCTGCGCCAGATCGCGGGTGTTCGTCGAACGCTCCGCTCTGACACCCTTCCTGGAGAAGCTGGAGAAAGTCGTCTCGAACATCGTCGTCGGCGACCCACTTGCCGACACCACGCAGATGGGCCCGCTGGTATCAGCCTCCCACGCCGCGAGCGTCGGCCGGTATGTCGACGATGCCCCGGTCCTGTTCCGTGGCACCACGCCGGCGGGTCCCGGGTTCTGGTTCCCCCCAACCGTTCTGCATCCGATCAGCGACGATCACCCGGCCGCACGGGAAGAGATCTTCGGACCTGTCGTGTCGGTGCTGGCCTTCGACGACGAGCATGAAGCGATCGAGCGGGCCAACGATACGATCTACGGGTTGGCGGGTTCGATCTGGACGACGAATGCAGCCCGTTCCCTCCGTGTCGCACGGGCGATGGCGGCCGGAGCCCTGGCCGTCAACTCCTACACCTCGGTGCGCTTCAGCACACCCTTCGGCGGGTTCAAACAGTCGGGGTTGGGTCGCGAACTCGGGCCAGACGCTCTCGAGGCGTACACCGAGGTGAAGAACGTCTTCTTCAACACGAACGCGAGATAGCGGCGGCACTCGCACGCAGCAACACCGCAGCTCAACGGCAGGAGCAATCCGGTGCGACGACACGAACCCCACCGCCGGGCACCGATTGGCGCAGCGGGCATCGAAAGCGACCCCTTCACATGGGACTTGATCGCCTTCGTCGTCCACTGGGCACCCTACGGCGGCGCAAGTGAAGAGGAAACATTCCCGCGATTCGGAATGAACTGTCGAGACGTGCAACACCGCTTTCACGACACCGTGTGCCGCCACTCGCTGAGCCGCCGCCCGCCACTGGTCCGGTGGCAACGCGAACTACTGAACAAGGCTCTCGCGACCGCCGGCCTACACCTTCCCCGACCACAGCAGGCACCTCCCAAAGTCGCGCGCCTTACCGGCGGGACCGCGGAATGCCGCTCCCCTTCAGAAACACACACATCCATCCATCGCCTACATGGACATCTCGAAGAAGCTGATCGCCCTCCGACATCGCGTGGCATCTCCGCATGCGATGCTCGCCGAGCAACTAACTAGGGAGTACAACCTTGTCTCAGACCGTGCGTGGTGTCATCTCTCGATTCAAGGGTGCCCCGGTGGAGGTCACCGACATCGTGATCCCCGATCCCGGTCCAGGTGAAGTGGTGGTCAAGATCATCGCCTGCGGGGTCTGCCACACCGACCTGACCTACCGCGAGGGCGGCATCAACGACGACTACCCCTTCCTACTCGGCCATGAGGCCTCCGGCACCGTCGAAGCCATCGGCGACGGCGTGGTCAACGTCGAACCCGGTGACTTCGTGATCCTGAACTGGCGCGCCGTGTGCGGACAGTGCCGGGCCTGCAAACGCGGCCGCCCCCACCTGTGCTTCGACACCTTCAACGCCACCCAGAAGATGACCCTGACCGACGGCACCGAACTCACGCCCGCCCTGGGCATCGGCGCCTTCGTCGAGAAGACCCTCGTCCACGAAGGCCAGTGCACCAAAGTCGACCCCGAGGCCGACCCCGCCGTCGCCGGCCTGCTCGGGTGCGGGGTGATGGCCGGCATCGGCGCGGCCATCAACACCGGCGCGATCAACCGCGACGACACCGTGGCCGTCATCGGCTGCGGCGGCGTGGGCGATGCCGCCATCGCCGGCGCCGCACTGGTCGGCGCCAAGACCATCATCGCCGTCGATCTCGACGACCGAAAGCTGGCCCAAGCCAGAGAGTTCGGCGCCACCCACACCGTCAACGCTGCCGACGCCGACGTGGTGACCGCCGTCGCCGACCTCACCGACGGCTTCGGCGCCGACGTCGTCATCGACGCCGTCGGCCGGCCCGAAACCTGGAAACAGGCCTTCTACGCCCGCGACCTGGCCGGCACCGTCGTCCTCGTCGGCGTCCCCACCCCCACCATGCAACTCGAGATGCCCCTGGTCGACTTCTTCTCCCGCGGCGGGACCTTGAAGAGCTCCTGGTACGGCGACTGCCTACCCGAACGCGACTTCCCCACCCTCATCTCGCTGTACCTGCAGGACCGACTGCCCTTGGAGAAGTTCGTCTCCGAACGCATCGGCCTCGACGATATCGAAGACGCCTTCCACAAGATGCACGCCGGTGAAGTCCTGCGCTCCGTGGTCATCCTCTGATGTCCAGTATCCAAAGGGTGGTGACCCATGGGACATTCGAACTCGACGGCGGCAGTTGGGATGTCGGCAACAACATCTGGATCGTCGGCGACGAGTCGAATGTCGTCGTGTTTGATGCCGCCCATACCGCCGCACCCATCATCGAGGCCGTCGCCGGCCGCAACGTCGTCGCCGTCATCTGCACCCACGGCCACAACGATCACATCACGGTCGCTCCCGGACTCGGCGCCGCCCTGGACGCCCCGGTGCTGCTGCATCCCGCTGACGACATGCTCTGGCAGATGACCCACCCCGGCAACGATTTCCGCGCCGTGATCGACGGTCAGACGCTGCAGGCCGGCGGCATCGAACTGATCGGCCTGCACACCCCCGGCCACTCCCCGGGCTCGGTGTGCTGGTTCGCCCCCGAACTCGGCGCCGTGATCTCCGGCGACACCCTGTTCCAGGGCGGCCCCGGCGCCACCGGACGCTCCTTCTCCGACTTCCCCACCATCCTGGACTCCATCAAGAACCGCCTCGGCACCCTGCCCGCCGACACCGCCGTCTACACCGGCCACGGCGACACCACCGTCATCGGCGACGAACTCGTCCACTACGACGAATGGGTGAGTCGGGGCCACTGACCGTCATTACGTGATCAACAGGACGTGAGCTGGTAGGTCGTGCCAACCAGGCGCGTTCGCCCTCCTAAGGGCTTTGTCGTAACAGACTGTGTACGAGTCTGATTGGGCGCCCTCACGACCTTTGCCGACGGCGCTACCTGCAGCGCCACCCTTGTCCTACAACATCTCTACATTGCAATCCGCATCCAATCGAAGGAGTACTCATGCGAGTCGGCATCCCGACCGAGATCAAGAACAACGAATTCCGCGTCGCCATCACCCCCGCCGGTGTGGCTGAACTGGTCCGCCGTGGCCACGACGTCGCCGTCCAGGCCGGCGCCGGCGAAGGATCGGCGATCGCCGACACCGATTACAAGGCCGCGGGCGCCGAGATCGTGACCACCGCTGATCAGGTGTGGGCCGAGGCCGACCTGCTGCTGAAGGTCAAAGAGCCGATCGAGGCCGAGTACAGCCGGATGCGCCAAGGCCAGACGCTGTTCACCTATCTGCATCTGGCTGCCTCCAAGCCGTGCACCGATGCGCTGTTGGCGTCCGGCACGACGTCGATCGCGTACGAGACCGTGCAGACCGCCGATGGCGCACTGCCCCTGCTGGCCCCGATGAGTGAGGTGGCCGGCCGGCTGTCCGCGCAGGTGGGCGCCTATCACCTGATGCGCACGCAGGGTGGGCGCGGTGTGCTGATGGGCGGCGTCCCTGGTGTCGCTCCGGCCAATGTGGTGGTGATCGGCGGCGGTATGGCCGGCTACAACGGCGCGCGCGTGGCGAAGGGCATGGGTGCGCGGGTCACCGTCTTCGACCTCAACATCAACACGCTGCGCAAGATCGACGCCGATTCCGGCGGCACCATCGAAACCCGGTACTCGTCGTCGCTGGATCTCGAGGCGGCGGTCAAGGAAGCCGACCTGGTGATCGGTGCGGTGCTGGTCCCCGGCGCCAAGGCCCCTAAGCTGGTGACGAATTCGACTGTTGCCCAGATGAAGTCCGGCGCAGTGCTGGTGGACATCGCGATCGATCAGGGCGGCTGCTTCGAGGACTCGCGGCCCACCACCCATGATGATCCGACGTTCGCCGTGCACGACACGGTGTTCTACTGCGTGGCCAACATGCCCGGCTCGGTGCCGCGTACGTCGACCTATGCACTGACCAACGCGACGATGCCCTACGTGCTCAAGTTGGCCGACAAGGGCTGGCGGGCGGCCTGCCAGAGCGATGCCGCGCTGGCCAAGGGCCTGTCCACCCACGAAGGCGGCCTCCTGTCCGAGCAGGTGGCCACCGACCTCGAACTGCCTCACGTCGACGCAGCATCTTTGCTGAACTAGGCGACTGAGAAAGACTTCGACAGAAGGAGCAGTAGATATGACTTTCAGCTTCTGTGTTTGCGGTCACCGTATCGAGGTGTGGATCGGGAAATGCCGGTAATAACCAAGGTATTGGTCGCCAATCGCGGGGAGATCGCGATTCGGGCGTTCCGCGCGGCGTACGAACTTAAGGTCGGCACCGTTGCGGTGTATCCGTATGAGGACCGCAATTCGGTCCATCGCCTGAAGGCCGATGAGTCGTATCAGATCGGCGAGGTCGGCCATCCGGTCCGGGCGTATCTGTCGGTGGATCAGATCGTGTCCACCGCGGTGGCCGCCGGCGCGGATGCGGTGTACCCGGGGTACGGCTTCCTGTCGGAGAACCCGGAGCTGGCGGCGGCGTGCGCGGCGGCCGGGATCACCTTCGTCGGACCGTCGGCGGAAGTCCTGGAGCTGACGGGTAACAAGTCGCGGGCCATTGCGGCCGCCCGTGAGGCGGGGCTGCCGGTTCTGGCGTCCTCGGCGCCTTCGGCCGATGTCGAGGAACTGTTGGCCGCGGCCGAGAACATGGAGTTCCCGGTGTTCGTCAAGGCGGTCGCCGGTGGTGGTGGGCGCGGGATGCGGCGGGTGGCCGAGCCGGCGGCGCTGCGGGAGGCCATCGAGGCGGCCTCGCGTGAGGCGGAGTCGGCGTTCGGGGATGCGACGGTGTTCCTGGAGCAGGCGGTGATCAACCCCCGCCATATCGAGGTGCAGATCCTGGCCGACACCCACGGCAATGTCATCCATCTGTACGAGCGCGATTGCAGTGTGCAGCGCCGCCATCAGAAGGTGATCGAGCTGGCGCCGGCGCCGAACCTGGACCCGGCGTTGCGGGACAAGATCTGCAGCGACGCCGTCGCGTTCGCCCGCCAGATCGGTTACTCGTGTGCGGGCACGGTGGAGTTCCTGCTCGATGAGCGCGGCAATCATGTGTTCATCGAGATGAATCCGCGGATCCAGGTGGAGCACACGGTGACCGAGGAGATCACCGATGTGGATCTGGTGTCCTCGCAGTTGCGGATCGCGGCCGGGGAGACACTGGCGGATCTGGGTTTGAGCCAGGAAGCGATCGTTCCGCACGGGGCGGCGTTGCAGTGCCGGATCACCACCGAGGACCCGGCCAATGGGTTCCGTCCGGACACCGGCCGCATCACCGCCTACCGCTCGCCGGGTGGTGCGGGGATCCGCCTCGACGGCGGAACCCTCTTGGGTGCCGAGGTCAGTGCGCACTTCGATTCCATGCTGGTCAAGTTGAGTTGTCGCGGAAGGGATTTCCCTACCGCGGTACGCCGGGCCCGGCGTGCGGTGGCGGAGTTCCGTATCCGCGGGGTGTCGACGAACATCCCGTTCCTGCAGGCGGTGCTCGACGATCCGGACTTCGTGGCCGGCCGGGTGACCACCAGCTTCATCGACGAGCGCCCGGAACTGCTGACCGCCCGTTCCTCGGCCGACCGTGGCACCAAGATCTTGAACTACCTGGCCGATGTGACGGTCAACAAACCGCACGGCGAACGCCCGTCGACGGTCTATCCGCACGACAAGCTGCCCGCTATCGACTTGTCGGTGGCACCGCCGGCGGGGTCGAAGCAGAAGCTGGTGGAGTTGGGCCCGCAGGGTTTTGCCCAGTGGCTCAAGGATTCTCCGGCCGTGGGGGTGACCGATACGACGTTCCGGGACGCGCATCAGTCGTTGTTGGCGACGCGGTTGCGGTCCACGGGTCTGCTGATGGTGGCGCCGTATGTGGCGCGGATGATGCCGCAGTTGTTGTCGGTGGAGTGCTGGGGCGGCGCGACCTACGATGTGGCGCTGCGGTTCTTGAAGGAGGACCCGTGGGAGCGGCTGGCCGCGCTGCGGGAGGCGCTGCCCAATATCTGTCTGCAGATGCTGCTGCGCGGCCGCAACACCGTGGGCTACAACCCGTACCCGGAGATCGTGACCGACGCGTTCGTCGACGAAGCCGCGGCCACCGGGATCGACATCTTCCGGATCTTCGACGCGCTCAACAACATCGAATCGATGCGCCCGGCCATCGATGCGGTGCGCGCCACCAACACCGCGGTGGCCGAGGTGGCGATGTCCTACACCGGGGATCTGTCGAATCCGGCCGAGGATCTCTACACCCTGGATTACTACCTGCGCCTGGCAGAGCAGATCGTCGAGGCCGGTGCGCATGTGCTGGCCATCAAGGACATGGCCGGACTGCTGCGCCCGCCCGCGGCGGCCACCCTGGTCTCCGCGCTCAAGAGCAGGTTCGATCTGCCGGTACATGTGCACACCCACGACACCCCGGGTGGGCAGCTGGCCACCTATCTGGCGGCCTGGCAGGCCGGCGCCGATGCCGTCGACGGGGCGGCAGCGCCGCTGGCCGGCACCACCAGCCAGCCCGCGTTGTCGTCGATTGTCGCCGCGGCCGCGCATACCGACCGCGACACCGGACTGTCGCTGGATGCGGTGTGTGAGTTGGAGCCGTACTGGGAGGCGCTGCGCAAGGTGTACGCGCCCTTCGAAAGTGGCCTGCCGGCGCCGACAGGGCGGGTGTACACCCACGAGATCCCGGGTGGGCAGCTGTCGAACCTGCGCCAGCAGGCCATCGCGCTGGGCTTCGGTGACCGCTTCGAGGAGATCGAGGCCAATTACGCGGCGGCCGACCGCACTCTGGGTCGGTTGATCAAGGTCACCCCCAGCTCGAAGGTGGTCGGAGATCTGGCGTTGGCGTTGGTGGGGGCGGGGATCTCTGCCGAGGAGTTCGCCGCCGACCCGTCGCGCTACGACATCCCCGACAGCGTGGTCGGGTTCCTGCGTGGTGAGCTCGGCGACCCCGCGGGTGGCTGGCCGGAACCGTTGCGCACCAAGGCCCTTGACGGCCGGGGTCCGGCCAAACCGGAGACCCCGCTGTCCCTGGAGGATGAGGCCGTGTTGGCTCAGCCCGGCGGAAAGCGTCAGGCCACGCTGAACCGGCTGCTGTTCCCCGGGCCCACCAAGGAATTCGAGGCCCACCGCGAGCTCTACGGCGACACCAGCCAGTTGAGCGCCAACCAGTTCTTCTACGGCCTGCGCCACGGTGACGAGCACCGGGTGCACCTGGAGAAGGGGGTGGAGCTGCTCATCGGGCTCGAAGCCATCTCCGATGCCGACGAACGCGGTATGCGCACGGTCATGTGCATCATGAACGGCCAGCTGCGGCCGGTGGTGGTGCGTGACCGCAACATCGCCTCCGAAGTCCCGACCGCGGAGAAGGCCGATCGCGGCAACCCCGATCATGTGGCCGCCCCGTTCGCCGGTGTCGTGACCGTCACCGTCGCCGTCGGCGACGGGATCGAGGCCGGACAGACCATCGCCACCATCGAGGCCATGAAGATGGAGGCCGGGATCACCGCACCCAAGGCCGGCACCGTCGAACGCGTCGCCGTCTCGGCCACCGCCCAGGTCGAAGGCGGTGACCTCCTGGTGGTCGTCAACTGACACATGATCCCATCAGCAGAACATCGCGTCCGAACAGTGAGTGCCATCGTCTCGTCGACTGCCCAGATGCTCTGGCGAACCCACCACCCCGGCGTTTTGATGTCTCAACCTGCCAACAAACGTGTCAGGTTAAGTCATTTAAACGCGTGAGTAGCCAGCGAAATAATCGATGAGCATCTTTCTCGCTTCACTGATAATCAGAGGGTCTCCGTCCGGCTCGTCGATGAACGCGTACTGGAAGAGTCGCTCAACAGCGTGAATTCCCACACGGCACTGCAGCTCGGCCAACGTATCGAAAACACGGCCGTACGTCCTGAACGCGGCGAGCATCATCACCGCCATGTCAGCGATGGCCAGATGATCGAGCTCGCGCGCTCGTTGTGTCAAATTCTGGCGCACCCACAGTTCGCGGACGAGAGGGGCGCGGTGTTCGGATGTGTACTGGTCGATCAGCACATCGATGACTTCAGTCCAGTGCTTCCCTGGAAGCCTGGCCAGAGCTTTGCCGAACGCCTCAATCGACTGCTGCACTCCTCGGTAAGCAAGCTCATCGAGCACACGCTCCGGCGATTCGAAGAACGAGTAGAACGACCCGCGGCTGACGCCCGACCGGTCCAGGAGCAAGGTGGGCGATGCCACCACTGCCTCGTATCCCACATCGACGACTAGCTCGGTAGCCGCGTCCAGGATGGACTCAATCATCGCCCTCGACCGTTCCTGCAACGGACGCTTGCGTAGACCACCGGCAAGGGGATGGTGCCATGTCCCAACCTCCGGGGAACTCATGGCCCGCCTCATATGTGCTCCCCTATCTCCGTAAAACCCTGGCACGGGAGGTCTCGCGATGCCGCAGCGGGCTGCCTTCAACCTGCGGCCAGAGTAGCAGCAACGCGACTGCAATTTCGTTTTCACGCGATCCGGCGCTCTTGCGGGTGCCTGCCCCCGCGGCGCCATCGGAGCGCTTCCCGCTAAGCCAAATCCCGGCACCTGTCGCGCTGTCGGGGTGGACCAGCCCCTCAAGATACACCACGTAGGTTCCTGCAGCACAGCTTTGTCGCTGAACAATCAGGACCGATTGTGGGCCTCCTTCCAACTAGGGTTCAACGTGCAGCTCCAGTGGGGAATCGCTATGGCTCTTGAACGACATCCAAGTAGCCTGAAGCAGGAACCAGCGTCGCGTCTGTAGTCCGTGACCACCGGTGGTGCGCAGGCCGTATCGCCACGTTTGCAGATTCACGAACCGAGCCAGACATCCCGCGAAATTTCGAGCGGCTCGGTTTTGGAGGCTGGATTGCGGTGTCATCCGATTCTGCGTTCGTTGTAGTGGGTTCGGTGGCCCAGGTAGCCGTGCAAGGCGCCGGCGAGGCGGTTGCCCAGTGCCCATAAGGCTTGGTGGTACAGGTTGCCGGTTTGATGGCGCAGCTCGCGCGGCGCCGGTCGTAAAGGGTGCGAACGCTCGAGCTGATGTCAGGGCGCTGAACGCCCACATGTCGATGCAGTCAGGTTTGGTCGCATACACCTGATAGCCAGCGGCCACCTGGCAATGTCAACTTGAATTGGCCCCGGTGTGACGACGTGATTTGGCTCCACCTCGGTCGGGTTCGGGGCTGTCGCGTTGGTGTCGGCGTTAGCCGCAGAAGATGGCTGGGTCGCGGTCGACGTGGGTGAGAAGGCCGTCGATGTGTGGTGTGGGGTCGAGGAGGGCCGTCGCGGTCGTTAGCGAGGTTGGTCGGTGGCGGCGGTGAGCGCGTCGTAGGCGGTGTCGAGTTGGCGTTGGCGGCGCCGGTGGGGTTCGTGGTTGGACTCGGCGGCCAGTGTGTTGATCAGTTCGTCGAGTTCGGTGTCGGTCATCGCGAGGTGAAGCTCGTTGTTGAGGGCGCGGATCGCGAAAACAGCTCTCTGACAGTCATTGTCAAGAAAAGGAAGGGTTCGCAGGATCGCTGCGGTGTCGGCGTCGATGATGATGTCGTGGCGCGGTTGGGCTGCGGTCAACTGCTGGCGGCGTAGGTCATAGATCGATGCGGACCAGTTGCTGATGGTGCCGTCGTCGCCGCAGCAGGTGCAGCGCCAGCCGATGGGTTGATCGGGTTGGGGACAGACCACCGTGATGCGGCCGGGGCAACGGCGGTTGGCAGGTCGGCGCCGGCACGGCAGAGCGGTCTCCCATGGGGTGTGGGCGTCGCCGGCTGACGCTGCGGCGACGATGCCGGCCAGGTGCTCGGCGAGCTTGCGGGCCGGCCCGGGGGTGTCGGGGCCCAGGTCGAGGAAGTGCTGCAGATCGGCGACCAACATGTCCTGGTCACTGTATCGGCCGCGCGGGGCGGCGGTGTTCAGGTACTGCTGGGCTCAGTAGTGGAGTGGCGTCGGGTGCGGGCGTGAGCCAGCCGGTAGGAGGTGGTGCCGGTTTCGATGATTTGTCCGGCGAAGGTCAACCGGTCGACGATGGCCGCGCACAAGCGCGGGTCGGTGAAGGTTTTGGTCCACGCCGAGAAGGGTTCGTTGGAGGCGATCGCCACCGCCGAGCGTTCTTCACGTTCGGTGAGCACCTGGAACAACAACTCCGCACCACGGCGATCCAGCTGCAGGTAGCCCAGCTCGTCAATCAGCAGCAGATCAACGCGACCGTAGCGGGTGATCAGCTTGCTCAGCTGGGCATCGTCAGCGGCTTCGACGAGCTCGTTGACCAGCTTGCTGGCCAGGGTGTAGCGGACGCGGTAGCCGGTCTCGGCGGCCAGGGTTCCCAGCCCGATCAGCAGGTGGGTTTTGCCGGTCCCGGAGTCACCGATCAAACACAATGGCTCACCGGCTTGGACCCAGGCGCAGTTGGCCAGCGTCCCGATAACCGCCGGGTTGATCGCCGGGTTGGCCTCAAAGGTGAAGTCGTCGAGCCGCTTTGGCCGGGGAAACCCGGCATCGCGCACGCGACGCTCGGCGCGGCGCCGATCCCGGTCCTCGCACTCGGCGATCACCAACTCCGAAAGAAACCCCAGATAGGACTGTTGTTCACGTTCCGCCGCGATGGCGATCTCGGCGAAGCGGTCGCGGATCGTGGGCAGCCGCAACATGCGGGCGCCCTGTTCGATCGCCGCGACCGCGGCCTGGTCGGTGACAGTGCGGCGCTGCGGACTCATGAGCTCTGCCGACCCAACAGGGTGTCGTAGGCGACCACCGACGGCAGCGGACGCTCATCCATGATCGCTATCCCCAGACGATGCTGCGCCAGTAGAAGCAGCTCTGCGCTGTGGACCGATCCGGCTGACAGTCCTGCGCCGCCGCGGCGCTGTTCGGCAGCCTTTCGGGCCTCCAACGCCACCACATCAGCATTAGCCGAGCCCACCGACAGGGCGGCGCCGATTCCGGCCAGCACATCAGCGCGATCCAGATGGCGGTGCAGCAGCAGCACCTCGACCAGGGCGCGGGTGCCCGCGGCATCGCCGTGGATCTTACGGGCGGCCGCCCACCAGGCGTCGTGCTCGGCGGTGAACAGTTTGGCTGCCCGGGCCTGGGCCAGCGCGGTGGCCCCGGGCAGCGCTCCGGGTTTGCGGGCCAGGATCTCCAGATAGTGGTCCAGATCCAGCACTTTGGTGCCCTTGCCGATCGCACGCGGATGCCGCGCCACCACGGTGGTGCGGTCATAGACGGTGACATGGGAGGCAGACAATTTCACCCGCACCCGATGCCCGATGAACCGGGCCGGCACCGAGTACTGGTTGCAACGCACCATGATCTGGGCATACCGATCCACCCGCGGGGTCAACGTCAACGCCGTCTCAAAGGGCTCCTCGGTGACCGGCTGCAGGAACTGTCGCTCGGTTTCCCAGTCCTGACCAACACTGTTGGCGCGGTTAGCGATCCGACGATGATCGTCAGCGTCATCAGCAGCGGCCAGCATCGCGTTGAGCTCGTCGAGGGAGTCGACCACCGGCATCGGCACGCAGTGGTTGCGGCGGAACCGGCCGCCTTCGCCTTCCACACCGCCCTTCTCGTGGCTGCCGTCATGACCGGGCTGGCAATACCAGGCTTCAAAACCGAAGTGCGACCGGAACGCGATCCAGCGCTCGTTCTCCTGACGTGAGCGTCCGAACAGCACCTGTTTGACCGCGCTGTTGAGGTTGTCGTAGCGGATCTTGTCGACCGGCACCCCGCCCAGGCGGGTGAACCCGTACACGTGGCCTTCCAGGAACGCCTCCTGGCCTTGGGTTGCGAACGCCCGATGCGCTGCGCGCCCCGAGAACGACAACCGCATCGTGAACAAGGCGGTCTTGGTCTTCACCCCGGCCAGCACCACCCACAGATCGTGGAAGTCGACCTCGGCCTCAGCGCCCGGACGATACGTCTGGGGCACGAACCCTGCTTCCAACGCCCGGCCTGCCTCGGCCGCGGTCTGCGGACGGCGTTTACGGATGTGGTCACGCACTGTCGAGTACGACAGACCGTGAGCGTCGTGTTCATCGACCAGGCGCGCCAAAACCCTTCGGGCGGTGTGGCGTTGCTTCTTCGGAGCCTCTAGATCCGACCGCAGCATCTCATCGATGGCCGCCTTGAACGGTTCCAACCGCGGCGCCACCCGTTGCGCCTTCTTGCGCGGCGGCGGCACCGCTGATTCCAACGCTTGGCGCACCGTGCGCCGATGCACCCGGTGCTTGTCGGCCAGCGCCCGGATCGACAACCCCTCGACCCGATGATCCCGGCGGATCGCCGCGAACTGCTCCACCCTTGACCTCACCCTCCAGCCACCACCCTCATCACAAGCGATCCGGGCCATCCGAACCGCACGTGATCACTGTCAGGTGGGGCCAATTCACGTCGTCATAACCGACGCGGAGTGTCGTGAAGACGGGGCCGAATCAGACCGTCACCACGCACACCCGCGACCACACAGGTGGAGCCACTTCTAGCCGTCCGCCCGGGGCCAAATCAGGCTGTCACAGCCATATGAGCGCATCGCACCCGTCCCACGCCACGCGGACCATCTGGCCAGGCATTGGACGAGGTTTGGCACATGAGGACCTTCCAAAGCACTTATTCACGGTGGCTGCGATGCACGCACGTCGCGCGCTGGCCGCAGCTACCGACCCTCTCGACCAACTTGACCGGGCGACTTCGATCGGAACTTCCGTCGAATTGCTATCAAAGGCAGCGCTAACACTCATCTCACCGACATTGATTGCAGAGAAGGATCCCAAGAGTCTCTTACTGTATTCAGGCATTGCAGTTCCCGGTGCATCAGCGCACGAGGTCAAAACCAAGCTAGTCGGTGACTGCCTTCAATTGCTACGCCACTCTCACTCGGTGAGCTACAACGCCCAGTCGGATCAAAAGGTCCTCGCAGTAAGAAATCTCGCGCTGCACAGCGGCCAGGTCGATACGACAGCTTTCAACGAAGCGTTGACGATCATGACCCGACTGAACGAGGAACTGCTTGTCGTCACTCAGAGCCATGACGCAGCTTTAAATCGCAACACGTTCTGGGGTGCCGACTTGCTCTCCCAAGTAGCAGAGCGACTCAAGGAGGATCAAGAGACGAGAAAGCTTGAACTGGAAGAGCTTAAGGCTGCGGCGCGACGAAGTTACGAGAGGCTCAAGGAGCTGAATCTGGGTGACGAAGCTCTGAGAGAACTGGCTGATCGAGACCCCGAGCTCGACGACCCGGTCCTACTTGATGCGCCAAATTTCGAGCAGGGGCGGTCGGAGTGCTCTGTGTGTGGCTTCTTCGGCTGGGTCGGCTACGAGGCGACCGGTAGAGGGACGGCTTATGCCGAGCTGGATTGGCGGCACGATGACGAGTACCACTTCGTCGACATGACTATTGAAGCGGTGCAGTATGTCTGCAGGGTGTGTGGACTGAGCCTCGGCTCTGATCTGCTCCCTCTCGAGGGGATCGTTGATGTCCGTGAAGTCACGGTCGAGGCGACACGGGAAGAGATCGAGGCGTTGGAGCAGTACCAGATCGAACAGTATTTGATGGAGGAGTATCACCGCGATCGTTGAACGAGTCGTCGGCTGCGCACCAAGTGGCGCAGTTGACTCGGATTCGTCAGTTCGAGCGAGAAGCTCTGGGCGGCCCCGTCAGCAATCCCGACGTTCTATAAGCCGGCTAACAAATTGTCACGTCCGTGAGAAATTGCCAACTTGTGCCATCCGAAATGACAAATTGACACGCAGATTGAGAACCGACACATCCCGCCGCCCGCGGCGAAGCGGGGCGCCCGCGGTTCATTAGAAGAACTAAAGTTGCTTAAGAATTGTTAGCTGTACTGATGGCACCCGGCTGCCTACCGTGGGCGGGGTGAACCTCCCGTACCTGGTGGTGCTGACCGGCTTCGCGACGTCGCTGGCGCTGATCGCCGCGATCGGCGCGCAGAACGCCTTCGTGCTGCGCCAGGGCATCCGCGGCGAGCACGTGCTGCCGGTGGTGGCCGTGTGCACCGTCGCCGACCTGCTGCTGATCAGCCTGGGCATCGCCGGCTTCGGCGCGGTGATCGCCGCGCACCCCGACGTCATCACCGTCGCCAAGTACGGCGGGGCCGCCTTCCTGATCGGGTACGCCGTGCTGGCGGCGCGGCGCGCGGTGTCCCCCGGCACCCTGACCCCGTCCGACGCCGCACCCGCGCGCCTGATCGGGGTGCTGGCCACCTGCCTGGCGCTGACGTTCCTCAACCCCCACGTCTACCTCGACACCGTCATCCTGCTCGGCGCGCTGGCCAACGAGCACCGCGACAGCAAGTGGCTGTTCGGGGCGGGCGCGGTGGCCGCCAGCGCGGTCTGGTTCACCGGGCTTGGCTACGGCGCCAAACGCTTGAGCCGGTACTTCGCGACCCCGAAGACGTGGCGCGTGCTCGACGGGACCATCGCGGCGACCATGCTGACGCTCGGCGTCTGGCTGGCGGTGAGCTGACCCGGCAACCAGCCCCGCCCTGTAACACCAGGCGATAGCCTCGTCGATGTGACCGTCATGCAGGGAGTCAAGGCCGTGGCCGCAGCCATCGGCTGCGCCGCAGTGATCGGCGGTGCCGCACTGGCCGCCGCATCCCAGGCCGGTGCGCAGCCCGCCCCGGTGGATCCGGCGCAGCCCCCGGCACCGCCGCCCGCGGGCGCCCCGTACATCCCACCGGTGCCCAACGGCGACTTCGACAACACCGGCCAGCTCAGCTTCCTGCAGGAACTGTGGAACCTGCGCAACTCGGCGGACTTCTTCCAGTCCATCGGCCCCGGCTCGCTGGACCCGGGGACCTGGCAGTCGCCCAGCCCGTACGGCGCTGCGCCTCCCCCACCGCCACCCGGCGCGCCGCCGGCCCCGGCGTCGGCGCCACCGCCGGTGTGGCCGCCCGTCCCGGTCCCGGCCGCCGTCCCTTAGGAGCTCCGGTGCAGATGACCGTCCAGGACGTCTTCGTGATCAAGAACCGGGGCGTGGTGATCACCGGCCGGATCGAGAGCGGCACCGTGCGCGTCGGCGATCTGGTGCACATCAACGGCGGCCCCGGCATCGCGGTCGATGCCGTCGAGATGTTCCGCAAGAAGCAGGACTCCGCCGGCGCCGGCGACAACGTCGGCCTGCTGCTCGAGAGCATCGACAAGACCGAGGTCAACCGCGGCGACGTGGTGACGTCCTCCGGTGAGGCACCCGGGCTGTAGCTGCCCGTTCTTCGGTTCTCGCTGATCGCAACCGGCGACACCACGCCGCAAGAGTGTCTACGTTGGCGTGCCATGAACGAAGACTGGCTGGCCGTCATCGTCGGTCTCGCGCTGCTGGCCCTGGTGTTGGCCGGCGCCATCGGGGGCAGCGTGATCCCGTGACCGAGAAGACCGAGAACACGGAGAGCACCGCGACGAACACCGCCGCCGCGCGCGGCGGGATCGGCTACGCCGTCGCCGGCGTCGTCGTCGTGCTCGCGCTGGGTGCGGCGACCCGGTACCTGGAAACCCAGGTACCGCAATGGGCCGACGGCACCGCGCTCGAGCGGGTGGCCAAGTCGATCGAATTCCCGGTCTACGCAATCGCTCTGGGCTTGATCGGCAACGTCGTGCTGTCCCGGCTGGCGCTGCGCGACGCGCTGTCGGCCGGCTTCCGCACCGAGTTCTTCATCAAGACCGGCCTGGTGCTGCTCGGCGCGTCGATCAACCTCAGGCTGCTGGTCACCGCCGCCGGACCGGCCATCATCCAGGCCCTGCTGCTGATCAGCATCGTGTTCGGGTTCACCTGGTGGCTGGGCGGCCGGCTGAACCTCGACGACAAGCTGCGCGCCCTGCTGGCCTCGGCGGTGTCCATCTGCGGCGTCAGCGCCGCGATCGCCGCTGCCGGCGCGGTGCAGGCCAAACGGGAGCAACTGGCCTACGCCGCCTCCCTGGTGATCGCGTTCGCGCTGCCGTCGATCTTCCTGCTGCCCTGGCTGGCCCGTGTGTTCGGACTGCCCGACGCCGTTGCCGGCGCCTGGATCGGCGGCAACATCGACACCACCGCCGCCGTCGCGGCCGCGGGTGCCCTCGCCGGCGAGGACGCCCTGGCGATCGCCACCATCGTCAAGACCACCCAGAACGCGCTCATCGGCATCGTCGCGATCGCGCTGACCGCCTACTTCGCGCTCAAGGTCGAACGGCGGGACGCGGCCGAGGCCCACCCCACCGTCGGCCAGTTCTGGCAGCGGTTCCCGAAGTTCGTGCTCGGCTTCATCGCCGCATCGATCGTGGGCACCCTGTATCTGCAGTGGGGCGGCGACAAGGCCGCCATCTCCACGGTCAACGACCTGCGCACCTGGTTCCTGATCTTCGCGTTCGTCGCGATCGGCCTGGAGTTCTCGCTGCGGGGGCTGCGGGAGGCCGGCTGGCGACCGGTCGCGGTGTTCGCCTCGGCCACCGTCGTCAACGTCGTCGTCGCGCTCGGCCTGGCGCTGGTGTTGTTCGGCAACTTCCACATCAGTTAGCTACGCTGCCCGGGTGTCCCGCGTGTGGTCCCGGCGCAGTTTCCTCGGGCTGACGGCCGGTGCCGCAGCGATCCTGACGGCGTGTGGTGCGGAGAAGCCCGGCGCGGTCGCCGACGACGGCTCGGTCACCGTGACGCACGTCTTCGGCGAGACCCGCATCCCCGCCCCACCCACCCGGGTGGTCAGCGCCGGGCTGACCGGCGCCGACGACCTGCTCGCGGTCGGGGTGATCCCGATCGCGGTCACCGACTGGTTCGGCGGCGAACCGTTCGGCGTATGGCCGTGGGCGGCGCCCCGGTTGGGCGACGCCCAACCGGTGGTCCTCAGCCTCGCCGACGGCATTCCGGTCGAGCAGATCGCCGGGCTGCGGCCCGATCTGATCGTGGCCACCAACGCCGGACTCGACGAAAAGACCTACGCCCGGCTCGCGGCCGTCGCGCCGACCATCGCCCAGTCCGGGCACGACGCCTTCTTCGAGCCGTGGCGCGACCAGGCCACCACCATCGGCCAGGCGGTGTTCCGGCACGACGAGATGACCCAGCTCATCGCCGACGTCGACGCGAAGTTCGGCGCCGTCAAGGACGCCAACCCGGGCTTCGCCGGCAGGACCGCGATGCTGCTGCCCGGCACGCTCGACCGTGACGGCGTCCGGCTCAGCGGGCCCGGCTGGCACCGCGACTTCCTGACCGCCATCGGCTTTTCCGTGCCCGAGATCGACGACCCGCTGATCCCCCGGGACCGGATGGCCGAGGTGCTCGGCTCGGCTGAGGTGCTGATCTGGACCACCGAGAGCGACGCCGAGCAGGCCGCACTGCTGGCCGACCCGGTGATCGCGACGCTGACGACGAACGTGTTCACCGGCAAGGAACTGGCCGGGGCCATCGCCTACGCCTCGACGCTGTCCTACCCGGTGGTGGCCGACAAGCTGCCGCCGCTGCTGGCCACGGTGCTGGGCTGATCTAATGGCCGCGTGACAGATCAGTCGATCGACCGAGAACACGCCGCGTTCGCCAAGGTGGGTTCGGCCTACTATCCGGTGCTGGTGGCGGTGTTCACCGCGCTGGTGATCGTCTCCAACATCACCGCAACCAAAGGGGTCGCGTTCGGGCCGATCATCACCGACGGCGGGTTCATCGTGTTCCCGTTGACCTACGTGATCGGCGACGTGCTGTCGGAGGTGTACGGCTTCAAGGCGGCGCGGCGCGCCATCTTCACCGGATTCGCGATGAACGCCGTTGCCGCGCTGGCCCTTTGGATCACCGTGTACCTGCCCGCGGCGGACTTCTACACCAACCAGGAGCACTTCGAGAACATCGCGGGCGCCTACACCGGGCTGATCGTCGCTGGGCTGGCCGGCTTCATCGTCGGGCAGACCCTCAACGCCTGGTCGCTGGTGCTGATCAAGGAGCGCACCAAGGAGAAACACCTGTGGGCCAGGCTGATCGGGTCGACGTTCGTCGGGCAGCTCGGCGACACCGTGGTGTTCTGCGCCATCGCCGCCAGCGTCATCGGCATCACCAGCGTCAGCGACTTCCTCGTCTACACCGCGCTGGGCTGGCTGTACAAGACCGCCGTCGAGGTCGTCATGCTCCCGGTCACCTACCGGGTGATCGCGTTCGTCAAGCGCCGCGAGCCGACGTATCAGCCGGTCGCGGCCTGAGTCGTTGTCTGCGAACGAGTTTCGACCCTGCGGTAGCGGCGGGCGAACTGATCGGCCGGCACCGGCCACATCTCGCCCTGCTCGCCCTTGACGATCCAGTCGCCGTTGGCCGCCGAGGCCGGGCCCTCCAGCGTCTCGATGCGTTCGCCGGGCCGCGCCCGGCGCGCCTGCACCGTGCCCACCCGCCGGTACCAGTTCGCCGCGGTGTCGGCCGGGACGTAGGTGCTCTGGAAGATGCCGTCGCGCACCGACCAACTCGACCCGCCGTCGGCGTCGCGGACCTCCCAGTCACCGGGCTCGGCGGTCATCTTCGCCCCGGACCCGGTGGTCCAGGTCCACGGTTCGGACCGCTGCCGGGCGATCACGGTTCCGGTGCGCTCGAACGATTCCCACACCGAGCGGGACCGGTAACCCAGCTCGCGCAGGCTCAGCAGGGTGACCGCGACCGCGGTCAGCGCCCTGCGGTAGAGCTCCTCGTCGGCCTGGATCGCCGACCAGTCCTGCAGGGACGGATGCAGTTTGCGGTCGTTGTCGCGCTGCGGCGCGTACCGCCAGTGGTGCTTGACGTAATAGGCCACCCACCGCTCGTGTTCGGCCTTGGCCATCGCCACCGCCGCCTCCCGGTCGAAGCCCATCAGCTCCAGCTGGTCGAGCGGGTCGGCGTCGTGTGGGATCACCACCGGCTCCGGCGCCGGGCCGTTCCAGCTGTTCCAGGTGTGTTCGGCGATCTCCTCGACGATTCGCAGCATGTGCTTGACCAGCAGGCGATTCGAATCCTTGTAGAACGGATCCAGCTCGCCCCACGGGGCCGCGGCGGCCGAACCCACCGGCGCGCCGGCCGCGTACCGGCTGTGGATCAGCATCGCGGCGCGCTCCCACCGATCCGGGGCCTGGTCGTCGGCCAGGTGCAGCGCCAGCCGGAACGTGCGCAGCTGTCCGATGGTCGTCTGCCGCTGGCCGGCCAGCCGCGCCTCGGCCTCCCAGGCGAAGATCGGGGTGGTGCGGAACCGGGTGGCCAGCCGGGTGGCCGTCGTCGAATCGAACACCGCGCCGGCGATCGGGTCTGGATCGACGAAGATGACCGCGACGCGGGACGGGTCGGTGGTGCCGTCGCGGATCACGTCGGTGAGCAGCGACACCGACGGGGTGGCCGCGACGGCGTCGAACTGCCCGTGCGATGACGGCAGCCCCAGCTGTTCGAAGCGGTACTCATGGTCGCGGTGGTACTCCTCGGCATCGGGGGCCACCGTGGTCAGCCGCGGCAGCGGGCGCTGACCGGGGGCGGTGTAGTAGTCCCGCTCCACCTGCCGCTGGGCCAGCTCCGAACACAGCGCCAGCGTCAACCGTGAAGTGCCGCAGACGATCACCCACTCGATGTCGGGCCGGTTGACGATGTCCTCCAGCAGCCGGTGCGCGGTCACCTCGTAGAGGCCGACGGCGTCGGCGGCCCACTGCGCGTCGGTGCGGCCGAACAACCGGGCCCGCCAGGCTTCGGCCTGCCAGGGATCGTCGATGCGTACCACCAGCTGCAGGCGCTGGTCCTTCGGGACGGGGGTGTGCGCGCCGATCATCTCGAGTCGGACCTCGTTGGCCCAGGCGTCCGGGGAGAGCAGGTACAGCCGCTCCAGCCGGCGCCAGAACGACAGCGCCGTCAGGGTGGGCGGGTGATTGAAGTCGACGGTGTTCACCCGGGCGCCGTGCACCCGCGCCTCGTGCACACACGGGCGATCGGGCTGGTCGGTCAACAACACCAGTGGACCAGCGCTTTTCGAGGACGCCAGGATGGCACACACCATGGACTGCGCGTCGTCGTCGATGTCGACCACCACGGTGACCGGCTTGCGCGACAACGCCACCCGCAGCCGGTCCAGCCGGGACTGCAGCAGCGCCCCGGCCACCAGCACCGCGCCCAGGAACAGCGTCGCGAACGCGGCCAGGCGCGCCACGTCCAGCGCGACCGGCGCGACGGTGAAGCAGTTCACCAGATCCGGCTCGGAGGTGTCCCCGGTGAACAGTGCGATGGTCCAGATCAGCGGATAGAAGAAGCGCGGCTTGTGCTCGTCGTAGCAGTTCCAGAACGACGCCAGCCCCAGCACCAGCACCGTCGCGGCCAGCACCGCGATGATCGCGATCGGGACCCCGGACCGCCGGGCGCCGCGGTTGCGGTAGGTCAGCACACACGCCGTCGTCAGCGCGGCGAGGACGACGGCGATGGTCCACTCCGAGCCGGGCCGGCCGAAGTCGCCCAGCCACGACGGCGGACCGCCCCGCAGTGCGACCACGGCCAGGTAGGCCACCAGCGCGAGCGCCACGGCAACCGACAGCACACGTGCCGCGCGTTCGGCCGTGGCACGCCCTCGCATTCGCCGATGATCGCACACCTTGAGCCATCGTTAAGGCTCCTCTGGCAAGGCTCGTAGAGCAGCAGACTTCGAAGCTACTCGGCGGTAGCTTTGGTATATGAGCGTGACTGCGGATGTGATGCACACGATGCGTAGCGGGGGCGCACGCAGGATCCTGGACTACGGCGACCGAGCGCTGCTGCTGGAGTTCGACAGCACCGCCGAGGTGCTGGCATGGACCGACGCCCTGCGCGCCGCCGACCTGCTGGGGGTGGTGGACATCGTGCCCGCCGCCCGGACGATCCTGGTGAAACTCGACGGGCACCGCTACCAGGCCCCGACCCGGCAGCGGTTGGCCCTGCTGCAGCCCAGCGAGGCCGCGATCGCCGAGTCGCTGACGCCCACCGACGGGCGCGCCGACGTCGTCATCGACGCCGTCTACGACGGGGAGGACCTCGACGAGGTGGCCCGGCTGACCGGCCTGACCGCCGACGAGGTCGTCGCCGCGCACACCGGCCGGCCCTGGCGGGTCGGATTCAGTGGATTCGCACCGGGTTTCGCGTACCTGGTGGGTGGCGACGAACGCCTCGCCGTGCCCCGCCGGTCCGACCCGCGCACCAAGGTGCCGGTCGGCTCGGTCGGGCTGGCCGGCGAGTTCAGCGGCGTCTATCCCCGCGAGTCCCCCGGCGGGTGGCAGCTGATCGGGCGGACCTCGGCGGTGCTGTGGGACGTCGACCGCGATCCGCCCGCGCTGCTGGTGCCGGGGATGTGGGTGCAGTTCCGGGCCGTGGGCGAGGCGAACGGGGCGGCGTCATGAGCGCGGTGACGCTGGAGATCCTGCGGACCGGTCCGCTGGCGCTGGTCGAGGACCTGGGCCGGCCCGGCCTGTCGCACCTGGGGGTGACCCGGTCCGGGGCGGCCGACCGGCGCTCGCACACGCTGGCCAACCGGCTGGTGGCCAACCCCGGCGACCGGGCCACCGTCGAGGTGACGCTCGGCGGGCTCAGCGCGCGGGTTCGCGGCGGCGACGTCGCCATCGCGGTGACCGGCGCCGACACCGATCCGGCCGTCAACGGAGTTCCGTTCGGCACCAACAGCATTCACTATGCCCACGACGGCGAGGTGATCTCCCTCGGCGCTCCCTCCACCGGCCTGCGCTCGTATCTGGCGGTGCGCGGCGGCATCGACGTGACACCGGTGCTGGGGTCGCGCAGCTACGACGTGATGTCGGCGATCGGTCCGCTGCCGCTGCGGCCCGGGGACGTGCTGCCGGTGGGCGAGCACACCGACGACTTCCCCGAGCTCGACCAGGCCCCGGTGGCGGCGTTCGACGACGACGTCGTCGAGCTGAGGGTGGTCCCCGGCCCGCGCGACGACTGGTTCGTCGACCCCGACATCCTGGTGCGCACCAACTGGCAGATCACCAACCGCAGCGACCGGGTCGGCATGCGGCTGGTCGGGATGCCGTTGGAGTACCGCACCCCGGACCGGCAGCTGCCCAGCGAGGGCGCCACCCGCGGCGCCATCCAGGTGCCGCCGAACGGCTTCCCGGTGATCCTGGGCCCCGACCATCCGGTCACCGGCGGCTATCCGGTGATCGGGGTGGTCGTCGACGAGGACATCGACCGGGTCGCCCAGGCCAGGCCCGGGCAGACGGTGCGGCTGCACTGGTCGCGGCCACGGCGGCCGTTCGGCGCCGACTAGGGCTGGACACGCCTGGTAGAACCGGGGTGTGCGCGCACGCCTGGTTCACACGTCCGATCTGGACGACGAGACCCGCGAACACGCCCGCGCGATGGTCATCGAGGCCTTCGGCGGGGACTTCACCGATGCCGACTGGGAGCACGCGCTCGGCGGCATGCACGCGGTGATCTGCCAGCGCGGCGTGCTGATCGCACACGCCGCCGTCGTGCAGCGCCGGCTGCTCTACGACGGCATCGCGCTGCGGTGCGGCTACGTCGAGGGCCTGGCGGTGCGGGAGGACCACCGCGGTGAGGGGCTCGGCAGCGCGCTGATGGACGCCGTCGAGCAGGTGATCCGCGGTGGCTACCAGCTGGGCGCGCTGAGCGCGACCGAGTTGGGCCGGCCGCTGTACGCTGCCCGCGGCTGGTTGCCGTGGCAGGGCCCGACGTCGGTGCTGGCGCCCGAGGGGCTCACCCGCACCCCCGACGACGACGGCTCGCTGATGGTGCTGCCGTCCGCGTTGCCGCTGGTCCTGGACACCGAAGGGCCGATCGCCTGCGACTGGCGCAACGGCGACGTGTGGTGATCTCACAGTCGGGTCCGCCCGCCGGTGAGGGGAAATTCACGGTGTGAGCGGCGGTGACACCACCAGGCAACGGTCGGTTAATCGCGGCGAAACACGGCCTGCATAGACAGTGAGCATGAGTGAGCCCGACTGGTCGCCGCTCACCGGGTTCCGGGTGGCGGTGACCTCCGCCCGGCGCGCCGATGAGCTGAGCGCGCTGCTGCGGCGCCGCGGCGCGACCGTGACCAGCGCGGCCGCGATCGAGATGGTGCCGCTCCCCGACGACGACGAGCTGCGCGCCAGGACGCAGGCGCTGATCGAGACGCCGCCCAACATCGTCGTCGCCACCACCGGCATCGGGCTGCGCGGCTGGATGGCCGCCGCCGACGGCTGGGGGATGGCCACCGAGCTGACCGCGGCGTTGGCCACCGCCCGGGTCGTCTCGCGCGGCCCGAAGGCCACCGGGGCGCTGCGCGCCGCGGGGCTGCCCGAGGAGTGGTCGCCGGACTCGGAGTCCTCCCGCGAGGTGCTGCACTACCTGCGCGAGGGCGGTATCACGGGCGCCCGCATCGCGGTGCAGCTGCACGGGGCGACCGCCGAATGGGATCCGTTCCCCGAGTTCCTTGACGAATTGCGTTCTGCTGGAGCCGAAGTGGTGCCGATCCGGGTGTACCGCTGGCATCCGGCCCCGCGCAACGGCGACTTCGACCAGCTGGTGGCCGGCATCGCGGAGCAGAAGTTCGACGCGGTCAGCTTCACCTCCGCGCCGGCGGTGGCCTCGGTGCTGATGCGGGCGATGGAGATGGGCATCGAAGCCGAGGTGCTCGCCGCGCTGCGCCACAACGTGCACGCGATGTGCGTGGGACCGGTGACCGCCCGGCCGCTGGTGCGGCTGGGGGTGCCGACGTCCTCGCCGGAGCGGATGCGATTGGGCGCGCTGGCCCGCCACATCACCGACGAGCTACCGCTGCTGCAGTCGCGGACCCTGCGGGTGGCCGGTCATCTGCTGGAGATCCGTGGGACGTGCGTGCTGGTCGACGGTGCGGTCAAGCCGATGTCACCGGCGGCGATGGCGACCATGCGGGCGCTGGCGCTGCGGCCCGGTGCGGTGGTGTCGCGAGCCGATCTGCTCCGGGCGCTGCCGGGCACCGGCACCGACACCCACGCGGTCGAGACCGCGGTGTTGCGGCTACGCACCGCGCTGGGTGACAAGAAGATGGTGTCGACGGTGGTCAAGCGGGGTTATCGGCTGCCCGTCGACGAAGCGTGCGCATCGTGAGCCTGGTACTGGTCGCCCACGGCACCCGGGTGCAGCGGGGGGTGTCGCTGATCGGCGACCTGGCCGACCAGATCGCGACGGCGTTGGACCGGCCGGTGCACGTCGCGTTCGTCGACGTGCTCGGCCCGACGCCGCGGGAGGTGCTCGCGGCGACGCTGGACTCGCCCACCGTGCTGGTGCCGGCGTTCCTGGCGCGCGGCTACCACGTCCGAAGCGATATCCCGGCCCACGTCGCGGCCAGCGGGCACCGCGCCGTCACCGTCACCCGCGCGTTGGGTCCGGATCCCGGGCTGGTCCGGGTGCTCGTCGACCGGCTGATCGAATCCGGCTGGGGCCCTGATGACTCGGTGATCCTCGCGGCGGCGGGCACGTCCGATCCGGCGGCCCGATCCGATCTGCACATCACGGCGGCGTCGCTGTCGGCGACGCTCGGGTCGCGCGTCGAGCTGGCATTCGCGGCCACCGGCGAGCCGAAGGTGGCCGACGCGGTCGCGGCACTGCGGGCACGGCGCCCAGGCCGGGTGGTGGTCGCGTCGTATCTGTTGTCCGAGGGGCTGTTCCAGGATCGGCTGCGCGCCAGCGGCGCCGATCTGGTGACCGATCCGCTGGGTACCCATCCCGGGGTGGCGCGGCTGCTGATCAACCGGTTCCAGCGCGCCGGCTCCGACACCGTTCCCGTCGGCTCTGCTCCCGCCTTCCCTTCCGCCGGCTCTGCTCCCGCCGAAATTGCATTCCAGCAGCGGTTTTTCGAGTACGCGCCTGCTGGAATGCAATTTCGGCGCTAGGTGGGGTGGGCGCTAGAGGTCGGCCTGGGTCACGGGTGCGGGGTGGTGGATTGCGGAAGCGACGCCACCAGTGGGGTGTCCGCGCCGACCCGGCCCAGCTGCGACGCACCACCGGGATCGCCCAGGGGCGCATCCCGGCCGGGCAACGTCCTGGTGAAGAACTCCGCGTTGTTGGCGAGGAACGCGTACTCCTCCTCGGGCAGGTCGGTCTCGTAGTAGATGGCGTCCACCCGGCACGCGAGGCGGCAGGCCCCGCAGTCCACGCACTCGTTCGGGTTGATGTACATCGCCCGGGCGCCCTCGTAGATGCAGTCGGCCGGGCATTCCTGCACGCAGGACTTGTCCACGATGTCCACGCACGCGCTGCCGATCACATAGGTCATGGCTACGACGTTAGGTCGTAGCCACGGCGAAATCGTGGGCCGAAAGTCCCTACTTTGATCACGATCCGACCGCGCACCCACACCCCCGCGCCCACGCCCCCGCCGAAATTGCATTCCAGCAGGCCCCCACTCGCACTTTCGCTGCTGGAATGCAATTTCGGCGAGTTAGGGGGCGGGGTCAGGAGCCGACCTGGACGTCGCCGGTGTCGGTGATGCGGGTGGCGTACACCGGCAGCGCGTAGGCCGGATCGTCGAGGCAACTGCCGTCGTCGAGGGCGAAGGCCTGCTTCTTCAGCGGCGACTGTACGGTCGGGCGACCGGCCCGGTCGCCGACGATGCCGCGTGAGATCACCGCCGCACCGGAGAACGGGTCGATGTTGCCGACCGCGCGCAGCGTGCCGTCGTCGAGCCGGAACAGCGCGGCCTGCGCGCCGCCGGGCAGCAGCACCCCGACGCCGCGGTTGGGCAGCAGATAGTCGTAGGCGCAGGCCGTCGTCCACACCAGGGTGTCGGCCGCCACATTGCCCAGCACCGTCATCGCTGCACCACCTTCGGCATCCCGATCGGAGTGGGCACCTTGCGCCCGGAGTTCTCGGCGAACGTCACTGTCGGATCGGGCACGTCGGGGGCGTTGACGAACGACACGAACCGAGACAGCTTGTCCGGATCTTCGAGCACGCCCTTCCACTCGCACGCGTATCCGTCGACGTGGCGGGCCATGGCCTCCTCGAATTCGGCTGCCAGCCCGAGAGAATCGTCGCAGACGACCTCGCGGAGGTGCTCGAGCCCTAGCTGCTCGACCCACGGCGCCGTGCGCTGCAGCCGGTCCGCGGTGCGGATGTAGAACATCAGGAACCGGTCGATGTAGCGCACCAGCGTCTCGTCGTCGAGGTCGCCGGCCAGCAGCTGGGCGTGCCGCGGGGTCGCCCCGCCGTTACCGCCGACGTAGAGGTTCCAGCCGGTCTCGGTGGCGATGACGCCGACGTCCTTGCCGCGCGCCTCGGCGCATTCGCGGGCGCAGCCGGACACCCCCATCTTGATCTTGTGTGGCGCCCGCAGACCGCGGTAGCGCAGCTCCAGATCGATGGCCATCTGCACCGAATCCTGTTGGCCGTAGCGGCACCAGTCGCTGCCCACACAGCTCTTGACCGTGCGCAGCGACTTGCCGTAGGCGTGCCCGGACTCCATGCCACCGTCCACCAGCCGCCGCCAGATCTGCGGCAGCTGGTCGACCCTGGCCCCGAACATGTCGATGCGCTGGCCACCGGTGATCTTGGTGTAGAGCCCGAAGTCCCTGGCGATCTCCCCGATCAGGATCAGCTGCTCGGGGGTGATGTCGCCGCCGGGCACCCGCGGCACCACCGAGTAGCTGCCGTTCTTCTGGATGTTGGCCAGGAAATGGTCGTTGGAGTCCTGCAGCGAGGCCTGCTCGCCGTCGAGGATGTGCTCCGAGCTGGTCGAGGCGAGGATCGACGCGACGACGGGTTTGCAGATGTCGCAACCCCTTCCGCTGCCGAAGCGTTCGATCAGCGCGCTGAAGGTGCGGATCGAGGTGGCGCTGACGATCTCGAACAGCTCGGCCCGGGACTGGGTGAAGTGCTCGCACAGGGCCTTCGACTGTTCCACGCCCTCGGCTTCGAGCAACTGTTTGAGCAGTGGCACGCAGGAACCGCACGAGGTCCCGGCCAGCGTGCACTTCTTCAACTCGGCCACATCGCAGCAGCCCGCCCCGATGGCCTCGGTGAGATCACCCTTGGTGACGTTGTTGCAGGAGCAGATCTGCGCCCCGGCCGGCAGCGCTCCGATCCCGAGTCCTGTTGTGCCGCCGTCGGATCCGGCTGGAGCCAGCAACGCCAGCGGATCGCCGGGCAGCCGCTCGCCGACCATCGGCCGCAACAGCCCGTACGACGACGCGTCGCCGACCAGGATGCCGCCGAGCAGGGTGTTGGCGTCGTCGGAGAGCACCAGCTTGGCATAGGTCTGGTTGACGGCGTCGTTGACCACCACCGACAGCGAGTCCGGCGTCACCCCCATCGCGTCGCCGAAGCTGGCGACGTCGACCCCGAGCAGCTTGAGCTTGGTCGACATATCGGCCTCGGGAAACTCCGCGGAACCGCCCAGCAACCGGTCGGCCACCACTTCGGCGCTGGTGTAGCCGGGCCCGACCAGCCCGTAGCACCGGCCCTCGATGGCCGCCACCTCACCGATCGCATAGATGCTGGGATCGCTTGTGACACATGATAGGTCGGTCAGCACGCCGCCGCGTTCGGCGATCGCGAGGCCGGCCTCGCGGGCCAGCTCGTCGCGGGGCCGCACGCCGGCGGCGAACACCACCACGCCGGTGTCGATGTGGCTGCCGTCCGACAGCGTCACCCGCAGCGAGTCGTCGTCGGCGGACCGCTTCAGCGGCCGGTTGCGCTGGGCCGGCTTGATCGACTCCGTCCCGACGTCGGTGTGCACGGCGATGCCCAGGGCATTGATCATCCGCCCCAACAGCGCGCCGCCGGCTTCGTCGAGCTGCTGGGCCATCAGCCGCGGCGAGCGCTCCACGACGTGGGCGTGCAACCCGAAGCCACGCAGCGCATTGGCGGCTTCCAGGCCGAGCAGCCCCCCGCCGATCACCACCCCGACCGTCGCACGGTCGGCGGTGGCGCGGATCGCGTCCAGGTCATCGAGGGTGCGATAGACGTGGCAGCCCGGCAGGTCCCGGCCGGGCACCGGCGGCACGAACGCGAACGACCCGGTCGCCAGGACCAGCGCGTCGTAGTCGAACCGCTGCCCGTCGGCCGTCGTCACCGTCTTTCCCGCCGGGTCCAGGCCCACCGCGCGGGCGCCGAGCCGGACGTCGACGAGCGCGTCGCCGGCGTAGTCGTTGCCCGGCAGCGCGAGCCGGGCCCGGTCCCAGTGCTCGGTGTAGCCGGTCAACCCGACCCGGTCATAGGCCGCGTCGCGCTCCTCGGCCAGCACGGTCACCCGCCAGCGGGCCTCGGGGTCGCGGGAGCGCAGTGCCTCGACGAATCGGTGTCCGACCATGCCGTGCCCGACGACGACGACGTGTGATGTTGGCGCCATGGCGGCCACGCTAGGGAGTCGATATTGCCTCTGTGTCGCCTCGTGTGAAGGGGCGATCACGGTGTGCTCACCGGCTCGGCGGCCACCCTGTGAGCCCGTTCTCCCAGAGCGAACAGGACAACGGAACATGAGCGTGGTCGACTCAAGTTTTAGAGGGTGAGTGAACCGGCACCGAGCCGGTCGACGGCAAACAGGGAGAGCGAACATGAGCAACTTGACGTTGTGGTCCCGACCGGTGTGGGACACCGACCGCTGGGTCCGCGAATTCTTCGGCCCGGCCGCGGCCCAGGACTGGGCCACCGGGTTCACCCCCGCGGTGGAGGTGGTCCGTGACGGCCAGGACGCGGTGATCCGCGTGGATCTGCCCGGCGTCGACGTGGCCAAGGACGTCACCGTCGAGGTCGACAAGGGCCGGCTGGTGATCCGCGGTGAGCGCCGCGACGAGCGTTCCGAGGAGCGTTCCGACAACGGCGTGACCCGCACCATCAGCGAGGTCCGGTACGGCTCGTTCAATCGCTCGTTCAAGCTGCCCGCCCACGTCACCGGCGAGTACGTCTCGGCCGGCTACGACGCCGGCGTGCTGACGGTACGCGTGGCGGGGGCGCACGCGGGCGCCGAGCCGCAGCGGATCGCCATCGAGAGCAAGTAACGCACGAGCCCCAGAACCGGTGAAACCCCCAGGGCTTCACCGGTTCTGGTGTATCTGCGCTAGGTCCAGCGGGACAGGATCTCGTTGCCCCGGGCGGCCAGCGCGGCCTGGAAGTACGGGCCGAAACTGACCCGCCCCACTCCGAGCGGACCGAACGACGCCGGATCGTCCTGATCGGGGAGCCCGATCGCGTTCACCGGCAACGGCAGCTCCGAGGTCAGCCGGCGCATCGTGTCCGGGTCGTGCCGCCCGACCGGGTAGAGCACATCGGCACCGGCGTCGGCGGCCAGCTTCATCCGGTCGATGGCCCGGTCCACCCGGTCGGCCTCGTCACCGTCCTGGCGCAGGAACAGATCCGTGCGCGCGTTGATCACCACGTGCACGCCCGCCGCATCGGCTGCCGCGCGCAGCCGGCCGACCAACTCGGCGTGCTCCTGCGGTGAGCGCAGCCTGCGGCCCTCGGCGTGCACGGTGTCCTCGATGTTGAGCCCGACCGCACCGACCGACAACAACCCCTC
Source organism: Mycolicibacterium sp. (assembly GCA_050250295.1). Classification (GTDB taxonomy): domain Bacteria; phylum Actinomycetota; class Actinomycetes; order Mycobacteriales; family Mycobacteriaceae; genus Mycobacterium. Next base: position 31,593 of record JBFWOX010000031.1, on the reverse strand, counting down.
GATCAGCCGGACCGGCGTCTCGCCGTACCCGGATTCGACGTCCACCGACACCGGCACGTCCACCGCCGCGGTGATCTGCGCGACCCGGGTGATGTTGTCGTCGAACGACATGCCCTCGTTGTCCGGCTTGCCGATCGAGTCGGCCAGCGGATGGCTGCCCACCGTCAACGCGGCGAACCCCGCAGCCACCGCCAACCGCGCCGACCAGGCGTCCCATACCGTCGGCAGGATCACCGGATCTCCCGGCCGGTGCAGCGCCAACAACCGCTGCGCCCGTTCCTTCACATCGCTTGCTGACACCGACACCCTCCGCTCCTCGAAGTGACTCAAAGTGATCTGTCTCACCATTACATCCATGTTGTGACTAGCATCGATTGCGTAATGTGATCCATGACACCCTTCAGCCCAAGGAGGTCACTTGTCCAGCACCACCGAGTTCGCCGAGCTTCACGATCTGATCGGAAGCCTCCGGCGCTGCGTGACATCGCTGGCGTCGCGATATGGGAACAGTCCAGCCACCCGTCGCATCGTCAACGACGCCGAACGGCTCCTCAACGACATCGACCGACTCGACATCGACGCCGAAGAACTGGAGCTCGCCCGCGGCGTGAGCGGGCACCACCACGTCGGCGAACGAATCCCGATCCCAGATACCCAGTACGACACGGACTTCTGGCGCGGCGTCGACGACGAGGGGCTCGGCGGTACGCGATGAGCGCGGCGTGCCGCTTCGGCGGCACGCGCTCGGGGGAGACAACTTCATCGAAAGGCAAATGTGAGCGCACCCACCGCCGACCGCAGAGCGACCGGCGTCTTCTCGCCTGGCCGTGCCCAGATCCCGCAGCGCACGCTGCGGACCGACAACTGGCTGAAGTCGCCGATCCTCACCAACCTCGGGTTCGCGGCGTTCATCATCTACGCGACGGTGCGCGCGTTCATGCAGGACCACTACTACGTGGCCCAGTACAACTACCTGACGCCGTTCTACTCCCCGTGCGTCGTCAAGTGGGACGAGGCCACCCAGTCCGGCTGCATCCCCGAGGCCAGCCACTTCGGCCAGTACCTCCCGGACGTGTGGTGGCTGCCCTACGCGGCGTTCTCGCTGCCGTTCCTGCTGCTGTTCCGGCTCACCTGCTACTACTACCGCGGCGCCTACTACCGCTCGGTGTGGCAGTCGCCGACCGCGTGTGCGGTCGCCGAACCGCACGCCAGGTACACCGGTGAGACGCGGCTGCCGCTGATCATCCAGAACACCCACCGCTACTTCTTCTACATCGCCGGGATCATCTCGATCATCAACACCTACGACGCGGCGGCGGCGATGTGGAACGCCGACGGCTTCCGGTTCGGTATCGGCAATCTCATCCTCTGGATCAACGTGATCCTGCTGTGGACCTACACGCTGTCGTGCCACTCCTGCCGGCACGTCGCCGGCGGGCGGCTCAAGCACTTCTCCAAACACCCTGTGCGGTATTGGATGTGGACCCAGATCAGCCGGCTCAATGTGCGGCACAAGCAGTACGCGTGGATCACCCTCGGCACCCTGATGGTCACCGACTTCTACATCATGCTCGTGGCGCTAGGCATGAAGGACCTACCGATCATCCCCTAGCGGCCACGCACGACCATCTGAACCGTCCGAGAAGCAAAGCGAGAGTAAATTGAGTGAGTTGGAACGGCATTCGTACGACGTCGTCGTCATCGGTGCCGGCGGGGCAGGACTGCGTGCGGTGATCGAGGCCCGCGAACGCGGCCTGCGCGTCGCGGTGGTGACCAAGTCGCTGTTCGGCAAGGCGCACACCGTGATGGCCGAAGGCGGCTGCGCGGCGGCCATGCGCAACGTCAACACCAAGGACTCCTGGCAGGTGCACTTCGGTGACACCATGCGCGGCGGCAAGTTCCTCAACAACTGGCGGATGGCCGAACTGCACGCCCAGGAGGCCCCCGACCGGGTGTGGGAGCTGGAAACCTATGGCGCGCTGTTCGACCGGACCAAGGACGGCAAGATCAGCCAGCGCAACTTCGGCGGCCACACCTATCCGCGGCTGGCGCACGTCGGTGACCGCACCGGCCTGGAGATCATCCGCACGCTGCAGCAGAAGATCGTCTCGCTGCAGCAGGAGGACAAGCGCGAACTCGGCGACTACGAGGCCCGGATCCGGGTCTTCCACGAAACCTCCGTGACCGACCTGATCAAGGACAACGGCCGGATCGCCGGCGCGTTCGGCTACTACCGCGAGACCGGCAAGTTCGTGCTGTTCGAGGCGCCCGCGATCGTGCTGGCCACCGGCGGTATCGGCAAGTCGTACAAGGTGTCGTCGAACTCCTGGGAGTACACCGGCGACGGGCACGCGCTGGCGCTGCGCGCCGGCTCGGGCCTGATCAACATGGAGTTCATCCAGTTCCACCCCACCGGCATGGTCTGGCCGCTGTCGGTGAAGGGCATCCTGGTCACCGAGGGGGTCCGCGGCGACGGCGGCGTGCTGAAGAACTCCGACGGCAAACGCTTCATGTTCGACTACATCCCCGACGTGTTCAAGGGCCAGTACGCCGAGACCGAGGAAGAGGCCGACCAGTGGCTGAAGGACAACGATTCGGCCCGCCGCACCCCTGACCTACTACCCCGCGACGAGGTGGCCCGCGCCATCAACGAAGAGGTGAAGGCCGGTCGCGGCAGCCCCCACGGCGGCGTCTTCCTCGACATCGCCTCCCGGATGCCGGCCGAGGAGATCAAGCGTCGGCTGCCGTCGATGTACCACCAGTTCATCGAGCTGGCCGAGGTCGACATCACCAAGGACGAGATGGAGGTCGGCCCGACCTGCCACTACGTCATGGGCGGCATCGAGGTGGACCCCGACACCGGCGGCGCGGCCACCCCGGGGCTGTTCGCCGCGGGCGAGTGCTCCGGCGGCATGCACGGCAGCAACCGGCTCGGCGGCAACTCGCTGTCGGACCTGCTGGTGTTCGGTCGCCGCGCGGGGCTGGGCGCGGCCGACTACGTGCGCGGGCTCAGCGATCGCCCCACGGTGTCCGACGACTCGGTCGCCAGGGCCACCGAGCTCGCCTTGTCGCCGTTCGAACCCAAAGCGACCCCGGAGAACCCGTACACGCTGCACGCCGAGCTGCAGGAGTCGATGAACGACCTGGCCGGCATCATCCGCAAACAGCACGAGCTCGAAGAGGTCCTGGTCAAGATCGACGAGCTGAAGAAGCGGTACGCCAACGTCGTCGTCGAGGGCGGCCGGATCTTCAACCCCGGCTGGCACCTGGCCATCGACATGCGCAACATGCTGCTGGTCAGCGAATGCGTGGCCCGGGCCGCGCTGCAGCGCACCGAGAGCCGCGGCGGGCACACCCGTGACGACTTCCCGCAGATGGACGCGAACTGGCGCAACAAGCTGTTGGTGTGCCGGGTCGCCGACGGCGCGGACGGGGACGCGGTGGTCCCGGACATCAGTGTGACGGTGGAGCCGCAGGTGCCGATGCGGCCCGACCTGCTGGGTACCTTCGAGCTCTCCGAGCTCGAAAAGTATTACACCGACGAAGAACTGGCCGAGCACCCGCAACGGAAGGGCTGAACAGAGATGGCTGCGTACAACGCACGCATGCGGGTCTGGCGAGGCGACGACACCGGCGGCGGACTGGCTGACTACACGGTCGAGGTCAACGACGGCGAGGTGGTGCTCGACATCATCCACCGGCTACAGGCCACCCAGACCCCCGATCTGGCGGTGCGGTGGAACTGCAAGGCGGGCAAGTGCGGATCCTGCTCGGCGGAGATCAACGGCCGCCCGCGGCTGATATGCATGACCCGGATGTCCACCTTCGGCGAGGACGAGGTCGTGACGGTGACGCCGCTGCGCACCTTCCCGGTGATGCGCGACCTGGTGACCGACGTCTCCTTCAACTACGAAAAGGCCAGGGAGATCCCGTCGTTCACGCCGCCGAAGGATCTGCAGCCCGGCGAGTACCGGATGGCGCAGGAGGATGTGAACCGGTCGCAGGAGTTCCGCAAGTGCATCGAGTGCTTCCTGTGCCAGAACGTCTGCCACGTCAACCGTGACCACGAGGAGAACAAGAAGGCGTTCGCGGGGCCGCGGTATCTGATGCGCCAGGCCGAGCTGGACATGCATCCGCTGGACGTGCTGGACCGTCGCCCCGAACAGGCGCAGGACGAGAACGGCCTGGGCTTCTGCAACATCACCAAGTGCTGCACCGAGGTCTGCCCCGAACACATCAAGATCACCGACAACGCGTTGATCCCGATGAAGGAGCGCGCCGCCGACCGCAAGTACGACCCGGTGGTGTGGCTGGGCAACAAGCTGTTCCGGCGGCGATAGCATCCGGTCATGACGACACCCACCGAGCGGGACACGGTCGTCGGCTCGGCGGCGACGGTGCGTAGCTACGCCGTGGCCGGCTCGATCAACACGACCGACAGCGTGGCGGTGGCCGGGTCGATCGCCACGGCGGGCAGCGCCGCCGTCGCGGGGTCGATCGCCACCGCGGGCAGTGCGGCCGTGGCCGGATCCATCGCGACCGCCGGCAGTGCGGCGGTGATCCGCTCCATCGCCACCGCGGGCAGCGCGGCGGTGGCCGGCTCCATCGCGACCGCGGGCAGTGCGGCGATCGCGGGCTGCATCCTGACGCTGTTGTGCATTGCGTGCTCGGGGTGCGCGGCATGCCTGGGCTGCATCGCCTCCACCAGGTGCAAGGCGTGTGTGGGCTGCATCGATTGCGAGGACTGCATCGGCTGCGTCGGCTGCGTGAACTGCAGCGGCCTGCGCGGCGCGGTGGGCCTGCGCGACGTGCACGCCGCCTGACCGGCGGTACCTGAGCGCGCCGAAACCGCCTGGGCGGGGCGGGTCCGGCGGTTAGATTCGACGCCATGTCGGACCTGTTGCTCAACCCGCACCGCTTCGACCCGCCGGGGTTGGACGCGGAGTCACGCCGCCTGCTGCAGAGCCTGATCGACTGGTTCGAGGAGCGCGGCAAGGTGCGGCTGCTGCGCGACGACGTGGAGGCGACCTGGGTGTCGGACTTCCTGCAGTTCGTCGGTCGGGAGCGGTTGTTCGCGACGTTCTTGACCCCGTCGGAGTTCGCCGACGGGGACCCGCACAAACGTTGGGACACCTCCCGCAACGCCGTGCTCAGCGAGATCCTGGGGTTCTACGGGCTGGCCTACTGGTACGCCGAGCAGGTCACCATCCTGGGGCTGGGCCCGATCTGGCAGAGCGACAACGTCAAGGCCAAGGAGAGGGCGGCCGCCCAGCTCGAGGCCGGCGGGGTGATGGCGTTCGGGTTGTCCGAGCGGGAGCACGGCGCCGACATCTACCGCACGGACATGCTGCTGCACCCTGGCACTGGCCAGGAGGGGGTGGTGTTCCGGGCCTCCGGGGAGAAGTACTACATCGGCAACGGCAACGTCGCGGGCATGGTGTCGGTGTTCGGCCGGCGCACCGACGTCGAGGGTCCCGACGGCTACATCTGGTTCGTCGCCGACAGCGGCCACGAGAACTACGAGCTGATCGACAACGTGGTGCACGGGCAGATGTTCGTCAGCAACTTCGCGCTGCACGACTACCCGGTGTACGAGGAGGACATCCTGTGCACCGGCCCCGATGCGTTCTCGGCGGCGCTGAACACCGTCAACGTCGGCAAGTTCAACCTGTGCAGCGGTTCCATCGGGATGTGTGAACACGCCTTCTACGAGGCCATCACGCATGCCAACAACCGCATCCTGTACGGCAACCCGGTCACCGATTTCCCGCACGTGCGGGCCGGCTTCGTCGACGCCTACGCGCGGCTGATCGCGATGAAGCTGTTCAGCGACCGCGCCATCGACTACTTCCGCAGCGCCGGCCGCACCGACCGCCGCTATCTGCTGTTCAACCCGGTGACGAAGTCCAAGGTCACCTCCGAAGGCGAGAAGGTCGTCACATTGTTGTGGGATGTGCTCGCCGCCAAGGGTTTCGAGAAGAACACCTATTTCTGCGAGGTGGCCCGGCTGATCGGGGCGCTGCCCCGGCTGGAAGGCACCGTGCACGTCAACGTCGCGCAGATCCTCAAGTTCATGCCGAACTACCTGTTCAACCCGGCCGAGTACCCGCCGGTCGGCACCCGCGACGATCCGGCCGACGACGTGTTCTTCTGGTCGCAGGGCCCGGCCCGCGGCGCCTCCAAAGTGCAGTTCGCCGATTGGGCTCCGGTCTACCGGCGGCATGCGCACATCCCGAACGTCGGGCGCTTCTTCGAGCAGGCCACGGCGCTGAAGGACCTGCTGACCCGCGCGGCGCCCGACGCCGCGCAGCAGGCCGACCTCGACTTCGTCCTCGTGGTCGGGCACCTGTTCACGCTGGTGGTCTACGGTCAGCTGATCCTCGAGCAGGCCGAACTCACCGGGCTGGACCCCGACCTGGTCGATCAGATCTTCGACGTCGTCGTCCGCGATTTCTCTGCCTATGCGATCGCGTTGCACGGCAAGCCGAGCTCGACGCAGGCGCAGCAGGAGTGGGCGCTGGCCACGGTCCGCAAACCGGTGCCCGACCCGGCCCGTTTCGACCGGGTGTGGGAACGCGTGAGGGGCTACGACGGGGTCTACCAGATGCGGCCGTGAGAACCGGTTGTGCCCGTCTGGTGCGCGGGTACCCTGGCGGACAGCAGCCCAAAGCACGACGAAAGGCAGCACTGATGTCGCTTCGAGAGCCGCAAAGTATCAACGACATTCGCAACGCGATCCGCCAGCTGAGCACCCGCGCCGCGCTGGCTCGCCGCGAGGGGCGCAGCGCTGATGCCGTCGAGTTGGACCAGCGCGTGCAGCACTATCGCGACATGCTCGCCGCTCGGCCCTGAGCCGGGGGGTTCAGGCCCCGAGCTTGCGGAATGTGCTGCGGTGGAACACGATCGGCGCCACACCGTCGTTGATCGTGAGTTCGTTGACCCGCAGCACGACGATGGTGTGGTCCCCCGCGGGGACCAGCTGCTCGATGGTGCTTTCCAGCCAGACGCTGGTGCCGTCGATGAACACGGCGCCGCTCTCGCGGGTCACGGTGGACAGCCCTTCGAACCGGTCGCCGGTCTTCTTGGCCAGGGTCCGCGCCGCGGCGTCGTGGGCCTCCCCCAGCACGCTGATCCCCAGCGCGGGCAGGTCCTTGAGCTTGGGCCACGTCTCGGAGGTGTTCTGTACGCAGAACGACACCAGCGGCGGGTCCAGCGATACCGGCACGAAGGTGCTGGCGGCCAGGCCGACGAGCACGCCGTCGAGCTGGGCGGCGATCGCGATGACGCCGGACGGGAAGTGCCCGAACGCCTCGCGCAGCGACGTCGGACTCAGATCGGTGCTACTCATGACCACTCCATCTCAGGGAAGACCTTCAGCGTAACCGTGCGCCTCGGCCACCTCAGGGTGGGCCCGGAACCAGCCTTTCCAAACGTGCGTCCGGCACCGCGAAGATGAGGTGCGCAGCCGCGCACGCAGCGCGGCGGCCGGTAACGTGGCCCCATCATGTGGTTCCCGCTCCTGGTGATGGCCGCCGCGGTGAGCCTCGAACCGTTCCGCATCGGCATGACGGTCGTGATGGTCAACCGGCCCAGGCCGGCGCTGCAGCTGCTCACCTTCCTGGCCGGAGGCTTCACGATGGGCCTCGCGGTCGGCATCGTGGCGCTGTTCGTGCTGCGGCCCGCGCTGGGGTCCGCCGACTTCACCCTGCCCCGGGTGCAGGTGGCCGTCGGGGTGATCCTGCTGCTCAACGCCGCCGCGGTGGCAGCCGGATGGTTGCGGCGGCGGCCCGACGGCGGGCAACCGGGCCGGGTGGGGAAGGTGCTGGCGCCCGTGCTGGCGTGGGCCCGGCAGCTGCTCGACGGCCGGTCGCTGTGGACGGCGGGGGTGGTGGGCCTCGGCATCGCGCTGCCGTCGGTGGACTACCTGGCCGCGCTGGCCCTGATCGTCGCCTCGGGCGCTGCCGCGGCCACCCAGCTCGGCGCGCTGGTGCTGTTCAACGTGGTCGCTTTCGCCCTGGTGGAGCTGCCGCTGCTGTCCTATCTGGTGGCCCCCGACCGCACCCGCGCGGGGCTGTCGGCGCTGTACGCCTGGGTGCGCGCGCAGGGCAGGCGCGGGGTGGCCGTGCTGCTGGCCGTGGTCGGGGCGCTGCTGCTCGGGGTGGGTATCGCCGGGCTGTAGCCGGCGACCCGTGTCTAAGGCGGGTTGTTCAGCACGTACTGCAGCCCGGACAGCAGCTGTGACACCGGGTCGGCGCCGCCGCCGAACGCGGCCTGGGTGGCGGGGGCGGTGACTGCGGCCGGGTCGTAGCCGTTGACCGGATCGACGGTGACGGGTGCGGTGGCCGGGTCGTCGTTGCGGGAGTAGCCGGCGTCGACGTAGGGCTTGAGCACCGCGTCGAGCTTGATCAACGTCTCCTTGTCCACGCCGAGGTACTTGAACGGCAGCACCAGCGGCAGGTGCTCCTCGGGGATCATGTACGTCGTCGTCTTCGCGCCGCGCGAGTTCACGGTGGTGCGGACGTTCTGCGGTGGCACCATGCTCGGGTCGGTGAACGCGACCGCGGTGTGCCCGGTCGCCAGGCCGACGATCGCGTTGGCCACCGACAGCCAGTTGTCCGGCCGGTCCGGCCAGTCGGCGATGCTGTCGTAGGCGGAGACGAACTTGTAGGTGTCGTACTGGCTGTCCACCGGCGCCGGGATGCGGTAATCCAGCGACGGCACGACCGCGCCGACCGGGAAGTACTGGGTCAGGAAGCTCTCGCCGAACGCATGCTTGCCGACGGGGTTGCCGTACGTGGCGAAGCTCAGCTGGTCCGGCGGTGGCGCGGCCGGGTCGTAGGCCAGACGGGCCTGCACCTCGTCGAGCACCGACGCACCCTCGGACAGGCCGATCACCGTGCCGGGACCGCCCTTTCGGATCGCCTCGATCAGATTGGGCGCGCCGGCGTCGATGGATTCGCCGTAACTGGGGCCGTCGATACCGAGGCCCGGGAAGTTGTCGTCGAGCCGGCCGATGCCCGGGAACAGCCGCTCGAGGGTGTGCCCCTGCACCTGCCCGGCCGGGTAGTCGACGATCTGGCGGTCCAGCCCGGGGAACCATTGCGCACCGGTGCGCATGATGTATTCGTCGTAGGGGATGCCCAGCACGTGCGCTCCGCCGAGTGCGTACGCGCGACCGGGGGTGCCCAACGGCTGCGGACCGCCGGCCGGGACCCCGGGTGGCGGCGGCACCGCCGGCTCGTCGGCCGTCGCTATGCCGAACCCGAAACACCCTGCGGCGGCGACCGTCGCGAGCGCGGTGGTGTATGCGAGGACCCGCTTCATTCCCACTCCCGCCTGTGTCGTCTGTCCCGACCCTACCCCGGGCGGCGGGCCGGGTTCAGGTGTCCACCCGGGCGAAGCCGTCGGCTCGGTACTGCTCGGCGCACGCGGCGCGGCGGATCTTGCCGCTGGTGGTGGTCGGGAGCGATCCCTGCGCCACCAGCACCAGATCGCCGACGCTCAGGCCGTGCGCGGTGGATATCGCCGCGGTGACATCGCTTTTCACCGCGGCGAACCGGCCCGCCGCACCAGGGCCGGAGTCCTTGACCTCGACCACGGCGACCAGTTCCTCGGTGCCGTTGACCGGAACCGAGATGGCCGCCACCCGCCCCCGGGTGATCGCCTGCACCGTCGCCTCGATGTCCTCGGGATAGTGGTTGCGGCCCCGGATGATCAGCAGGTCCTTGATCCGGCCGAGCAGGAACAGCTCGCCGCCGTGGACGAACCCCAGGTCGCCGGTGCGCAGCCAAGGCCCGGCTGGCGTGCCCGGCGATGGGTCGACAAGCGTTGCGCCGAAGCAGCTCTGCTCGTCGGAGGGTTTGCCCCAGTAACCCTCGGCGACGTTCTCGCCGTGCACCCAGATCTCCCCGACCAGCTCGGGCTGGCACTCCCGGTGGGTCTGGCTGTCCACGATCCGCAGCGAGGGTGATTGCGGCACACGGTATTTCACCAGCGGGGTGGTGCCGGTCAGCGCGGCCCGGCCGGTGCGGTGCACGACCCGGCCCGCGCCGAGCGCCTCGGTGTCGAAGCGTTCGGCCGGCTCGGCTTCGTTCCAGGTGCCCGACGTGACGAACACCGTGGCCTCGGCCAATCCGTACGACGGCCGCATCATGTGATCGCGAAAGTTGAAGTGCGCGAACCGGTCGACGAAGCGGTGCAGCGTGGCCGGCTCCACGCGTTCGGCGCCGCTGATGATGCCGACCACCCCGCCGAGGTCCAGGCCGGCCAGGTCGTCGTCGGTGGTCTTGCGGGCGGCCAGGTCGAACGCGAAGTTGGGCGCCGACGACCACGCGTGCGGGTTCTCGGCCAGCGCGCGCACCCACCGCGCCGGTTCCTCCAGGAACGACACCGGGCTCATCAGCTCACCGCGGCGGCCGCACAGGATCGGCGCGCACACCCCCAGCACCAGCCCCATGTCGTGGTAGAACGGCAGCCACGACACCAGCGTCGCGTCCTGCGGCAGCGGACGCTCGGCGAAGAAACTGCGCATCAGCTGGTCGAAGTTCACCGTCAGGTTGCGGTGGCTGAGCATCACCCCGGTCGGGGCGCGGGTGGAACCCGAGCTGTACTGCAGGTACGCGATGCTCGGCGCGTGCACCGGTTCCGGGGCGGCACCCGTCTCGACGTCCAGGTCGAGCTCATCGACCGCGAGGATCGCCGGCGGACGGGCCAGACCGGACGACGCGACGTACTCGGCGATGTCGGCGACGGCGGCCGTCGTCGTCAGAACGACGGCCGGTGCGGTGTCGGCCAGTACGGCATTGACCCGGTCGTGGCTGGCGCCGCGGTGCGGCAGCGGCAGCGGAACGGCGATCAGCCCGGCCTGCATGGCGCCCAGGAAAGCCAGGATGTACTCCAAGCCCTGCGGGGCCAGGATCACCGCGCGGTCGCCGGCCGATCCGTGCCGGCCGATCTCGACCGCGGTGTTGACGGTGCGGCGGGCCAGCTGCGACCAGGTCAGGCTCTCCCGCACCCCCGCCGGATCGGCGGTGTAGTCGGTGAACGTGTAGGCGGTGTCGCCCGGGCGCAGGCTGGCGCGGCCGTGCAGCATCGACAGGATCGAGGACTGTGCCGTCGACGTCACGGGCGTTCCGCGTCCTGCCGATCCGCCGCGCGCCCGCGGGGATCCGTGGTCGGTATCCGGTGCGGCACGTGTCGTAGTTTCACACACCTCACGTCGGCGCGCCGACCCGGTCGGCGGCGGCCGGACGCACCCGCGACGGCCACCAGTTCGCCCGCCCGACCAGCGCCGCGATGGCCGGCACGGTGATGGTGCGCACCACGAAGGTGTCCAGCAGGATCCCCACCCCGATGACGAAACCGCCCTGGACCACGATGCCGATGCTGGAGAACAGCAGACCGGCCATCGACGCGGCAAAGATCAACCCGGCCGCGGTGATCACCCCGCCGGTGGAGCTCAGCGTGCGGATGACGCCGTAGCGCACGCTGTGCGGCGACTCGTCGCGCAGCCGGGACACGAACAGCATGTTGTAGTCGGCGCCGACGGCGACCAGCACGACGAACGCCAACGGCGGCACACTCCAATGCAATTGCTGACCGAGCAGGACCTGGAAGGTCAGCACGCCGATCCCGATCGCCGCGAAATACGACAGCACCACGGTGCCGACGAGGTACAGCGGGGCCACGATCGAGCGCAGCAGCAGAGTCAGCGTCGCCAGCACCACGAGCAGTGCGGCGATGATGATGAACCGGATATCGCGTTCGTAGTAGTCGCGGGTGTCGCGCAGCGCCGCCGGGAACCCGCCCATCGAGATGGTGGCGTCGGCGAGGGTGGTGTTGGGTTGCGCGCCGCGGGCGATGTCGCTGATGACGTCGACCTGATCCATCGCCTCCGGGCTGAACGGGTTGAGCTCGGTCTGCACCAGGTACCGCACCGAGTGGCCGTCCGGGGAGATGAACGCCTCGGCGGCCTTCTGGAACTCGACCGCGCCGAGCACCTCGGCCGGGATGCTGAACCCGGCCATGTTGGCGCTGGCCGCGTCGTGCCGCATGGTGAGCAGGAACGCCGCAGCCTGGTCGAGGCCGTTGGCCATCACCTTGATCTGCTCGACGAGTTCGTCGACCCCGCCGGCGACCCGGCGGCTGCCGTCGGCCAGCCGGTCGGCGCCGTCCTGCAGTTGGTCGAGCCCCTTGCGGGCACCGCTGGGGGTGTCCAGGCCCATCGCCGAGGCCGCCTTGGTCAGCTTGGTCAGCGCGGCGTTGAGCTGGTTGACGGTGGCGGTCAGCGACTGCCGGTCCCCGACGTCCTGCAGCTGCCCGGCGGCCTGGTTGATCTCGTCGAGGCGGCCTTCGTCGCGGGCGGCGACCAGCCGCTCGAACTGCATCCGGGTGTCCACACAGGATGGGTTGGCGTCGCACACCCGGTTGCCCTGCAGCGCGGCCAGCACCGGCCCGATCCAGCCGAACATGTCCCGCACGGCGCGGAAGTTGACGCCCATCGACAGGCCGAGTTTGTTGATGCTGTCCACCAGCTTGGCGGCCACCTCCACATCGCGCACCAGCCGGTCCCCGCCGTACTGGGTGCGCACCGACGAGAGCGTGTCGATCAGGCCCTCCAGGCTGGGCGCGATCTCGTTGACCTGGGCCCGGACGTCGCCGAGGCTGTCGGCCAGCGTGGTGGCGCCGTCGGCGAGCGTGTTCAGGTCGCCGTTCCGTTCCCCGATCTGGGCCGACCCGGCGGCCAGCCGGTCGCCGACGATGCCGGCCTGGAACGTCGCCCGGAATTCCCGCGGCACCTCCCCCAGCGGCCGGGTGACGCCGCTGACCAGGGAGATATCGGGCAGCTGCGCGATGCGCGCCGCCATCTGCTCGAGATCGGCCAGCGCCTGCGGGCTGCGCAGGTCCCGCGGCGACTGGACGAGGATGTACTGCGGGATGGACTGGCTGATCGGGAAGTGCCGTTCCAGCGCGGCGTAGCCGACCGAGCTGGGCGCCGACGCCTCGACGTTCTTGCGGTCGTCGTAGTTGAACTGCACGAAGGCCGCGCTCGCGCCCAGCAGGGCCAGCACCAGCACGCTGGCCACCAGGTGCGGCAGCGGCCGGCGCACGATGCGGATGCCCGAGCGCCGCCAGAACCGGGTGGTCAGCTCGCGCCGCGGCTTGATCCAGCCGCGCGGGCCGGCCAGCACCAGGATCGCCGGCAGCAGCGTCACCCCGGCCAGGAACGCCACCGCGATCCCGATCGCCGAGGACACCCCGACGGTCCGGAACACCCCCATCTGGGCGAAGCTCATCACCAGGAACGTGATGCCGACGGTGGCCGCCGACGCGGTGATCACCTTGCCGATCGACTGCATGGCTGCCCTGACCGCGTCGTCGAAGCCGGCGCCGGACCGCAGGTAATCGTGGTAGCGGCTGATCAGGAACACCGCGTAGTCGGTGCCAGCCCCGGCCATGATCGCGCTGAGGAACACGATGGACTGGTTGGACACCCCCGCGCCGGTGAGATGCGAGTAGCCGGCCACCACGGCCTGGGCGATCAGCAGCGACGAGCCGATGGTCACCAGCGGCAGCAGCATCGTGACCAGGTTCCGGTAGACCAGCAGCAGCACCAGCAGGACCAGGACCGCGATCGCGATCTCGATGGGCAGCCGGTCCTGTTCGCCGGCGACGGTGAGGTCGGCGACGGTGGCCGCCGGACCGGTGACGTACACCTGCAGCGGGCCGTCGGGCACGTTGTGCCGGATGACGTCGGCGGCCCGGTTGAACGAGTCGAAGGCCCGCGGGGTGCCCAGCTCGCCGACCAGGCTGACCGGCAGCACCCAGGTGGTCTTGTCGTCGCTGGTCAGGAACTGGCGCAGCTGCGGGGTGCTGACGAAGTCCTGCACCGACACCACGTCGGTGACGTCGTCGTGCAGCGCGTCGACGACCTTGCGGTAGGTGGCCTCGTCGCCCGGGACCAGCCCGCCCTCGTTGATGAACGCGACCAGCAGCAGGTTGTCGTTGCTCGTCTCGTGGAACGCCTCGGCCATCCTGGCGGCGGCGACACTCGACGGGGCGTCGGCGGGCAGGATGACCAACGGATGTTTCTCGGCCATCTCGCCGAGGGACGGGAAGCTCAGCGGCAGCGCCAGCGCGAGCGCGACCCAGACCCCGATCACCGCCCAGGGCCATCGCACCACGACATCGGCTAGCCGCCGCATAACTCCCTCACGCTCGCTGGGTCCACGCTAGGCGACACGGCCCCAGTGCCCGCTGTCGGCGACCCGGACCGCCACCGACTTCATCACGTCCATATAGCGGGCCGCGGATTTCCTGGCGACCGGATTGTCCGGATGCATGATCGCCATCGCGGTGCCCTCGCCGTACCGGAATAGGTAAATGGTGAGCTGATAAGAGAACCGGCCGTCCGGGTAGATCCCGATATTGTTCGCCAATCCCATGTCGGCGGCGGCCAGCACCGCATTGAGCGGGGCCGCGCCGCCGTGGAAGAAATTCGACACCGGGAAATTCGGCCGCGGCCAGTTCAACCACGGCGCCAACTCCAGCACGCGGTAATACGGCACTTTCGCCATCGACAGATTCGCATCGAACGAAGCCTGTGCGGCGCCCGCGGCGTCGCTGAACGACGCCGCCCCGATCGGCACGACGACCGGGATCAACCCGGTGAACCAACCCTGGGTCATGAAATTGTCGGTGGCGGCGCGGGAATCCCTCGGGGTGAGCCCGTAATAGGTCAGCGCCCCGGTCAGCTCGTGTTCCACCTGGGCCAGGCAGGCGAACAGCCCACCGACGAACCGGGCGCCCGCCGCGGCGCACGCGGCGTCGAACCTCTCGGTCTGGGCGTTGTCCATCAGCAGCTCGGTGCTCATGTCGGAGCTGCTCGACTTCCGCGGGTTGCCCAGCGGCAGTGGGAATTCCGGGAAGCCGCCGTCGTTGTTCTCGGCGAAGTCGATCCACGCCCGCACCGGGGGCGAGTCCACGGTCAACTCGTCGGTGTGCGCGCGTTCGCGAACACAGAAGTCGTCGAAGCTGCCCGCCTCCGGCAGGACCAGTGCCTGTCCTCCGCCGCTGAGCGCCGAATACATGCCGTTGGCTTCGAGCATCGTGGTGCCGATCAGCGTGGCGTCGCCGTGCACGTGGTCCATCGCGGCGAAGAACGTGAACCGGTCCTCGTTCTGCACGATCCCGAACGTGAAGCAGCCCCATTCCAGCGGAGGGGGGATGGCCACCACGTGCGCGTGGATCTCCTCGACCGACATGGCGCCGTGTTCGGTGGGCACGAATTCGATATCGGCGGGGTCCTCCAGCGAATGGCGGACGAATTCGCCGTCGCCGGTGTGCTCGAACCAACTGCGGAATGTGTCGTGTCTGCGCAGATAGGCGTTGACGGCGTGATCCATGGCCGCGATATCGCAGCGACCGGACACCTCACAGCTGGCGATGATCTGCCGGGAAAACGTCAGCCCGGCCGCGGTGCGGTCACAGTAATTGCGAAGGTGTTGGCGCTGCATATAACTGACCGGCACCGAACTCACCGGCGCCCGTCGCGCCTTTTCCACCGCAGCGGCGGTGGGATGCCAAGAAATGACAGAACCCGGATTCAGCGGCCACTCCCCCAACGGGCCAACCGTGATCTTGCCGATCCGCAAAAGATGGTCCTCCCAGTGCTCCCGGCCGATGCCGCCCGATGGATCCGGCCGCAGCCGCTGCTGGATCAACATACTCCGGCCTGGGCCTTTGGCCTCCGGCCCCGCCCGGGGCCCACGACCAAGACCCCGCGCTGCATCCGGGCACGTGCCATAGTGGTCGGTCGGGGGACGTTGAACTCGGGCGCGACAGGTGACCCGCAGGGGCATGATCTGACCGCCAGTGCATGGGAGGACAACGGCATGGAATCTGTCGAGCATCCGAACGAGCCGGCTCCGCGTTTCGCCGTGATCGGTTACGCGGCGCGCTTCCCGGGCGCCTCGGACGCCGACGCGTTCTGGGACGTGCTGCGCGACGGCCGCGACGCGATCTCGGAGGTGCCCGCGGACCGCTGGAACGCCGACGATTTCTTCGACCCCGATCCCGCCGCACCGGGCAAGGTCGTCACCCGCCGGGCCGGATTCGTCGACGACGTGTCCGGGTTCGACGCACCGTTCTTCGGCATGTCGACCCGCGAGGTCCGGTCGATGGACCCACAGCACCGGCTGTTGCTGGAGACCACGTGGCAGGCGGTCGAACACGCGGGCATCGCGCCGACGGCGCTGGCCGACACGAACACCGGCGTGTTCGTCGGGCTGGCCACCCACGACTACCTGGGCATGGCCTCCGACGAGCTGACCTACCCCGAGATCGAGGCCTACATGGCCATCGGCACGTCCAACGCGGCGGCGGCCGGCCGGATCAGCTACCGGCTGGGACTGCAGGGCCCGGCGGTGGCGGTGGACACCGCGTGCAGCTCGTCGCTGGTGGCGATCCACCAGGCCTGCCAGGCGCTGCAGCTGGGCGAGTGCGACCTGGCGCTGGCCGGCGGCGCCAACGCGCTGCTCACCCCGGCGACCATGATCACGTTTTCCAACGCGCACATGCTGGCCCCCGACGGCCGGTGCAAGACGTTCGACGCGGCCGCCGACGGCTATGTGCGCGGCGAGGGCTGTGGCGTCGTCGTCGTCAAACGACTGGCGGACGCGCTGCGCGACGGGGACCGGATCCGCGCGGTCATCCGCGGCAGCGCGATCAACCAGGACGGCGCCTCGGGCGGCCTTACGGTGCCCAATGGTGTTGCCCAGCAACGCGTTATCGGTGACGCGTTGAAACGCGCCGGGCTGCGGCCAGCGGAGGTGGGCTACCTGGAGGCGCACGGCACCGGGACCTCGCTGGGTGACCCGATCGAGGTGCAGGCCGCGGGCGCGGCGTTCGGCGCCGGACGCGAACCGGACCGGCCGCTGCTGATCGGGTCGGCGAAGACCAACATCGGTCACCTGGAGGCCGCGGCCGGCATCGCCGGCGTCATCAAGGTGATCCTGGCGCTGGAACACCAGACGCTGCCCAAGCACCTCAACTTCGAGAACCCGTCGCCGCACATCCCGTGGGACCGGCTGCCGGTGGAGGTGGTCAAGGAGACCATCCCGTGGGAACGCAACGGCCGGCCCCGGATCGCCGGGGTCAGCTCGTTCGGGTTCGCCGGGACCAACGCGCACGTCATCCTGGAAGAGGCGCCCGAGCCGGCACCGACCCCCGTGGTGGTCGACCAGCCCGCCGAACGGTTCACCGTCGTCCCGCTGTCGGCGCGCACCCCGACGGCCCTGGCACGGCTGGCGGGACGGTACCGCGACTGGCTGGTCGGCCACCCCGAGGCGACACTGGCCGACCTGAGTTTCACCACCGGCACCGGCCGCGCGCACCTCGAGCACCGGGCGGCGCTGGTGGTGAACTCGCGGGAGTCGGCCGTCGAGCTGCTCGGCGCGCTGGCCGACGACCGGCCCGCGCCCGGGCTGGTCCGCGGCGAGTGCTACGAGCCCCCGAAGACGGCGTGGCTGTTCACCGGCCAGGGCAGCCAGTACCCGGGCATGGCCCGCGAGCTGTTCGACGCCGAACCGGTGTTCGCCGACACGGTGCGCCGATGCGCCGACGCGGTCGCCGATATTGTCGAAAAGCCGTTGCTGGAAGTCATTTTCGGCGATCCTGGGGCCGACGCGAGCGAGGAGACGCTGCGCCAGACGTCGTATGCGCAGCCGGCCCTGTTCGCGGTGGAGATGGGCCTGGCCCGACTGTGGCAGTCGTGGGGCCTGGAACCCGACGTGGTGGTGGGCCACAGCGTCGGGCAGTACACGGCGGCCTGCGTGGCCGGGGTGTTCGGTCTCGAGGACGGGGCCAGGCTGATGGCCGAACGCGGCCGCCTCTTCGGCAGCCTGCCCGCAGGCGGCCGGATGGCGGCGGTGTTCACCGCCGCCGAGCGGGTGGAGCGGTTCACCGACGAGTTCCCGAGCCTGTCGGTAGCCGCCTACAACGGCGCCAACACCGTGCTGTCCGGACCCGCCGCGGAGCTGGAACAGGCGGTGGCCCGGCTGACGGCCGACGGCGTCCGGTGCGACTGGCTGGACACCAGCCACGCATTCCACTCGGCGCTGCTGGATCCGATACTCGACGAATTCGAAAGCTACGCACAGCAATTCACGTTCGGCACGCCGCAGCGGATCCTGATCGACAACCGCACCGGCGCCGCGCTGGGCCGCAGCATCACCCTCGATGGCGCCTACTGGCGGCGGCACGCCCGTCAGCCGGTCCAGTTCGCCAAGAGCGTCCAGACGCTGGCCGACCTGCACTGCAAGGTGCTGCTGGAGATCGGGCCGCGCCCGGTGCTGACCGCGGCGGCGCTGGGGGCGTGGCCCGAGCCGGCCACCGCGCCGCGGGTGATCGCGTCGCTGCGCCGGACCGCGGCCGATCACCGCCAGATCGTCGAGGCAGTCGCGGACGCCTACGTGCTGGGGCACCTGCCCGACTTCGGTGCGTTCCGGCAACCGCACGCGCGCAAGCTGGACCTGCCGACCTATCCGTTCGAGCACCGCCAGTACTGGTTCCGCGACAACCGCGACCGGGCCGACACGGCGCGGCCCGACGGCCCCCGCACCGAGGCGGTCCGGCTGCTCGAGGACGGCCATATCGACGAGCTCGCGGCGCTGCTCGACGGATCCCGCGTCGACGAGCGCACCCGAGAGGTCCTGAGCAAGCTTGCGGCGCAACACAATCAACAGCGCAGCAGTCAGTCTATCGCCGAGGACCGCTACGAGATCCGGTGGGAGAGGTCCGCGGCGGCACTCGTCGGCGCCGACGCCGGTGCGGCCTCGTCGTGGGTCCTCGTCGGCGACGACACCGACGCCACCCGCCCGCTGGTCGAGGTGCTGTCCGCGCGGGGCTACCGCTACCGGATCGTCGCGCTGCCGGTCTCGGCGGGCGACGAAGCCGCCCTGGCGGACACGCTACGCACCATGGCCGCGGACGGCGCGGACGTGCGGATCCTGCACATCGCGGCGCTGGACGGCAACGCCGCGCCGTCGATGCGCTCCCTGCTGCGGGTCCAGCACCGGATCCTCGGCGGCACCCGGCGGCTGCTGCGCGCCGCCGTGGCCGCCGAGCTGCGTGCGCCGGTATGGGTGGTGACCCGCCATGCGCAGCACGTCACCGCCACCGACACCGTGGCCCCGGACCAGAGCGCGCTGTGGGGCTTCGGCCGCGCGGCGGCGCTGGAGCTGCCGCAGGTGTGGGGCGGCCTCGCCGACTTGGCCGAGGGCACCGCCGACGAGTGGTCCCGGCTGCTCAACCGGATCTGCACACCGCCAGAGGACACCCTGCGCGAGGACCAGATCGCCCTGCGTGAGCACGCGGTCTACGTGCCCCGACTGGTGCGCCGCACCGGACAGCCCAGCGGCCGGAAACTCGAACTGCGCTCGGATGCAACATATCTGGTGACCGGCGGACTGGGCGCGATCGGCATGGAGATCGCCGAGTACCTGGCCGCGCACGGCGCCGGGAACCTGGTGCTGACCAGCCGCCGCGAGCCCGCCGACGCCGTGCAGCACCGCATCGACGCGCTGGCGGCGCGGCACGGCTGCACCGTACGGGTGCTGGCCGCCGATGTCGCCGATGCTCACCACGTGGCCCGGCTGCTGGCTGCCGTGGCCGCCGAGATGGCGCCGCTGGCCGGCATCGTGCACGCCGCCGGCGAGATCGGCACCACCCCGCTGAGCGATCTCGACGACGCCGAGGTGGACCGGGTGTTCGCCGGGAAAGTCTGGGGTGCTTGGCATCTGGCCGAAGCCGCCACCGACCTTGCGCTCGACTTCTTCATCAGCACGTCGTCGATCGCCTCGGTCTGGGGCGGGTTCGGCCAGACCGCCTACGGCGCCGCCAACGCCTTCCTCGACGGGCTGGCGTGGCGGCTGCGCGACCAGGGCATCGCCGGCACCACCGTGAACTTCGGCCCCTGGTCGGCCGGCATGGCCGACGCGCAGGCCAGGGCACGGCTGGCCGAGCGCGGGATCAAGACGCTCGGCCCGGCCGACGCGCTGGCCGGGCTGGCCGACGTGGCGACCACGTCGCAGCCGCAGGGTGTGGTGGCCCGCATCGACTGGGCCCGGTTCCTGCCGCTGTACCAGCAGGCCGGCCGGCGCGGGTTCCTGGCCGAGCTGGAACGCGAGCTGCCCACCGCGGCGACCGCCGCCCCAGCGGCGACGCCGTCGGGGAGAACCGCGCTGGTCGAGCAGTTGACCACCGCGCCGGTGCAGCAGCGCAGAAAGCTGCTGCTGGACTACCTGCGCGACGCGGTGGCCCAGGTGACGCGGGTGGATGCCGACGAGATCCGCGAGGACGCAGGCTTTTTCGACATCGGCATGGATTCGCTGATGGCCGTGGAACTACGCCGCCGCATCGAGTCCGGCGTGGGCCGGGAGATCCCCGCCACGTTGGCGATGGATCACCCGCGGCTCTCCGACGTCGCCGACTACCTGCTCGGCGACGTGCTCGGGCTGGCCGAACAGGCCAAGACCGGGCCCGCCCCCACGGTGGTCACCGCCCGCACCGACGAACCGATCGCGGTCGTCGCGGTGTCCTGCCGCTTCCCCGGTGCCCCAAACCCGGAAGCGTTCTGGGACTTGCTCTCCGGTGGCGTCGACGCCATCGGCGAGGTCCCCGAGGACCGGTTCGACATCGACGAGTTCTACGACCCCGACCCCGACGCCGCGGGCAAGACCTACACCCGCTTCGGCGGATTCCTGGACGGCATCGACGAATTCGACCCGGAATTCTTCGGCATCTCACCGCGCGAGGCGGTGTGGATCGAACCGCAGCAGCGACTCATGCTCGAAACCGCGTGGGAGGGACTGGAACGCGCCGGCTACGCACCCGCCGCGCTGCGCGGCAGCCGGACCGGGATCTTCGTCGGGGTGGCGGCCAACGAATACGCCCACCTACTGTCGGCGGAGTCGATCGACAAGATCGAACCCCACTTCATCACCGGCAACGCGCTCAACGCGATCTCCGGGCGGGTGGCGTTCGCGTTCGGTTTCGAAGGGCCCGCCGTTGCCGTCGACACCGCGTGCAGCTCGGCGCTGGTCGCGGTGCACCAGGCCTGCCAGGCGCTGCACACCGGCGACTGCGATCTGGCGTTGGCCGGCGGGGTCAACGTCCTGCTCAGCCCAGTCACGGTGGTGGCGGCCTCACGCGCGCGGATGCTGTCGCCGGTCGGCCGGTGCAAGACGTTCGACGCGTCCGCCGACGGTTACGTCCGCAGCGAGGGCTGCGGGATCCTGGTGCTCAAGCGCCTCAGCGACGCCGAACGCGACGGCGACCGGATCGCCGCGGTGATCCCCGCCAGCGCGGTCAACCAGGACGGCGCCTCGAGCGGGCTGACCGTACCCAACGGCGGTGCGCAGCAACGGCTCATCGGGACCGCGCTGTCCCGTGCGGGTCTGACCGGCGGTGACGTCGACTACCTGGAGGCGCACGGCACCGGCACCCCGCTGGGCGACCCCATCGAGGTGCAGGCCGCCGCGGCGGCCTACGCCGGGTCCCGGGACCCGGCCCGGCCGCTGCTGATGGGATCGGTCAAGACCAACATCGGCCATCTCGAATCCGCCTCCGGCGCAGCAGGTCTGATCAAGGTAGTGCTGTCGCTGCAGCACCAGGTGCTGCCGCAGAGCCTGCACTTCGACACCCCGTCACCGCACATCCCGTGGGACGCCCTGCCGGTGCGGGTGGTGGACAAGGCGATCCCGTGGCAGACCAACGGCAGGCCGCGCCGGGCCGGGGTGAGCTCGTTCGGCTTCACCGGCACCAACGCACACGTGCTCGTCGAGGAGCCGCCGCAGCCGGCGGTGGCCGAGGTCGAGGACGGCCCGGACCAGCCGGTGCACGTACTGCCGCTGTCGGCGCGCTCCCCGGAGGCGCTGACGGCGCTCGCGCAGCGTTACGAGTCGTGGCTGGGCGCACACCAGGACGCCGACCTCGCCGAGGTGTGCCTGACCGCGGGTACCGGCCGCAGCCATTTCGAGCACCGCGCGGCGCTGGTGGTCGATTCGATCGAGTCGGCCCGCCACGGCGTGGCCGAACTGGCGCAGAACCGCTTGCGGCCCGGCGTGGTCCGCGGTGAACACACCCACGCCCCGACGACGGCGTGGCTGTTCACCGGCCAGGGCAGCCAGTACCCCGGCATGGCACGCGAATTGTTCAACACCGAACCGGTTTTCGCCGACACGGTGCGCGAGTGCGCCGATGCGGTCAAGGACATCGTGGCCCATCCGCTGCTGGATGTCCTGTTCGCCCAGGATCGCGCCGTCGCCGATCGGCTGCGACACACCTCCTTTGCGCAGCCGGCCTTGTTCGCCGTGGAGATGGGGCTGGCCCGGCTGTGGCAGTCCTGGGGCGTGCACCCGGATGTGGTGCTCGGGCACAGTGTCGGCCAGTACGCCGCGGCGTGCGTGGCCGGGGTGTTCGGACTCGCCGACGGCGCCAGGCTGATGGCCGAGCGCGGCCGGATGTTCGGCAGCCTGCCCGACGGCGGCCGGATGGTGGCGGTGTTCACCGACGCCGCCCGGGTCGAACAGGTCGCGGGCCGGTTCCCGCGGATCTCGGTCGGCGCCTACAACGGACCCAACACCGTGCTCTCCGGCCCGGCCGAGGATCTCGAAGAAGCCGTCGAGATCTTCGAGGACGACGCGATCCGCTGCACGTGGCTGGCCACCAGCCACGCCTTCCACTCTGAGTTGCTCGAACCGGTGCTGGACGACTTCGAGTCCTACGCAGCACAGTTCGACTTCGCGCCGCCGACGTTGCCGCTGGTGTGCAACCGTACCGGCGCGGTGCTGACGACCCAGACCCCGCTGGACGCGCAGTACTGGCGCAAGCATTCCCGCCAGCCGGTCCAGTTCGCCGAGAGCGTGCGCACGGTCGCGGCGCTGGGCTGCTCGGTGCTGGTCGAGATCGGCCCGCAGCCGGCGCTGACCGGGGCGGCGGTGCAGGTCTGGCCCGAACACCTGGCGCCGCCGCGGGCCATCGTGTCGCTGCGCAAGGGGGTCGACGACCGGCGCCAGATCGCCGAGGCCCTTGCCGCCGCGTACGTCGGCGGTCATCGGCCGGATTTCGCTGCGCTGCACCGCAAACCGCGCCGCGCGCTGGAGCTGCCCACCTATCCGTTCCAGCGCCGCCGGTTCTGGCCGAAGACATCGGCCATCAGCGTCGACGGTCCGGCCGCGTCGGGCATCCTCGGCAGCGGCAAGGACCTGGCGTCCGGCGACTCGGTGTACACCAGCCGGTTGTCGGTCAAATCGCAGCCGTGGCTGGCCGACCACGTCATCTACGGCACCGTCGTGGTGCCCGGGGCCACGTACGCCGCGATGGCGCTGGCCGCGGTCGGTACCCCGGCACGGGCCAAGGACGTGTTCTTCTACGAACCGATCATTCTGCCCGAGAAGAGTTCCCGCGAGGTGCAGCTGACGTTGCACCCGAAGGACGGCGGCGGCGAGTGGACCTTCCAGGTGCACAGCCGGCCCTACGGTGAGCGGGCCGCCGAGTGGGCACTCAACGCCGAGGGCACGGTGCTCAGCGGCACCGACGACGACACGCCAACCGCGGACGATCCCGTCGACGAGGCGGTCGAGCGGCTGGAACGGATGCGCCCGCAGGACCTGTTCGAGACGTTCGCCGATCTCGAATTGGCCTGGGGGCCGGCCTGGTCCGGATCGTTGAAGTCGCTGTGGCTCGGCGACGGCGAGGCCGTCGGCGACATCCTGGTCGGTGCGGAGCTCGCCGAACATCTCGGCTCCGAACCGATGCACCCGGTGCTGATGGATCTGTGCACCGGCGTCGCGTTCCCGGCGTTCCCGGCGGTGCTGGCCGCCGAACAGGGTGTCAACGACTTGTTCCTGCCGCTGCGGTACGGGCAGGTCACGATGGCCGAGAAGATGCCGCGCCGGTTCTACTGCCGCGCTCGCTGGCACACCAGCGCCCTGGACAGCGAAACCCAGGTGTTCGACCTGGATTTCGTCGACCGCAGCGGCCGCACGCTGGGCGGGATCCGCGAGTTCACGGTCAAACGCGCCCCGCGCGAGGCGCTGCTGCGCGGGCTCGGCGGGGATGCCACTCGGCTGCTGTACACCGTCGGCTGGCACGAGGTGCCGATGCCCGACGAGGGTGCGGGTGCGGTGTCCGGGAGCTGGTTGGTCGCCGGCTTCGGCGAGCTGGCGGCGACGGTCCCCGGTGCGATCGCGGTGGACCCCACCACGGATCAGCAGCCGCTGGGCGAGGTGCTCGTGCAGGCCCATGAGCGAGGTGCGGGTTTCTCCGGGGTGGTCTGGCGCTGCACGCCGGCCGGCGCGGACGACGACGGGGCCGCCCGGCTGGAAGGCGAGATCGCCCAGCTACTCAGCGCCGTGCACACCGTGCAGCACGGTGACGTGAAACTGCCCGGCGGGCTGTGGATCGTCACCGAGCGGGCGGTGGCCACCGAATCCGGCGAGCCGGTCGATCCGGTGCAGGCGGCGCTGTGGGGCCTCGGCCGTACCACGATCAACGAGGAGCCGGCGCTGCGCGCGCGACTGGTGGACGTCGACGGATCGCCGGAGGCGGTACAGGCCATGGCCACCCTGCTGGCCGGGCCGGTCGACGAGCCGGAACTCGCGGTGCGGCAGGGGAAACTGCTGGCGTCACGGTTGCTGCCGTGGGCGCGCAGCGGTCACCTCACGGTGCCGCGCAGTGGCGACTACGCGCTGGCACCGACCGACCGCGGCGCGATCGACAACCTGCGGATCACCGAGGTCGACGTGCCCGCGCCGGAGGAGGACTATGTGCAGGTGCGGGTGGAGGCCGCGGGCCTGAACTTCCGCGACGTGCTCAACGTCCTCGGCCTGTATCCCGGCGATCCCGGGCCGATCGGTGGGGACTTCGCCGGTGTCGTCACGCAATTGGGCGACGGCGTCACCGGCCTCGAGGTGGGCCAGCGGGTGTACGGGTCGATGCAGGGTGCGTTCGCCAGCCGCTTCAACGTGCCCGCGCAGTTCCTGGCCCCGATCCCCGACGGGATCAGCGCGGTGGCGGCCGCCACCATCCCGGCGGCGGCGCTGACGGTCCGGCTGGCCTTCGACTGGGCCCAGCTGCGGCCCGGCGACAAGGTGCTGATCCACGCCGCCAGCGGCGGTGTCGGGCTGGCGGCCATCCAGATGGCGCAGCAGTGTGGCGCCACCGTGTTCGCCACCGCGAGCACCTTCAAGCGCGCCACCCTGCGCAGGCTGGGTGTCCAGTACGTGTATGACTCGCGCACAACGGATTTCGCCGACCAGATCCTGGCCGACACCGACGGCGCCGGCGTCGACGTGGTGCTCAACAGCCTGACCAACGAGGGGTTCATCGAGGCCACGCTGCGGGCCACCGCCCGCAACGGCCGGTTCGCCGAGATCGCCAAGCGCGACATCTGGTCGCCGGAGCAGATGGCCGCGGCGCGGCCCGATGTCGCCTACGAGATCGTCGCGCTGGACACGGTGATGTTCACCGAACCCGAACGCATCCGCACGCTGCTGACCGAGGTGTCACAGGGGCTCGGTGCAACCACTGACTCCCCGTGGCGGCCCCTGCCCGCCGAGATCTACCCGCTGACCGAGGCCCGCACCGCGTTCCGGCGCATGCAGCAGGCCCGCCACATCGGCAAGATCGTCGTGCAGCTGCCGAATCCGTTGCAGCCGCGCGCCGATCGCAGCTATCTGATCACCGGCGGGCTCGGCGCCATCGGCCTGCACACCGCCGGCTACCTGGCCCAGCTCGGCGCCGGCGACCTGGTGCTGACCAGCAGGCGCGACCCCGATGCGGACGCCCGACGGGTGATCGACGACATCACCGAGCGCTACAAGTGCCGCGTACACGTCTGGACCGCCGACGTCGCCGAGGAATCCGCGGTGGCGGCACTGCTGGACCGGATCCGCGCCGAGCTGCCGCCGCTGGCCGGCGTAGTGCACCTGGCCGGTGTGCTCGACGATGCTCTGCTGTCCCAGCAGAGCCTGGAACGGTTCCGGACCACACTGGCGCCCAAGGCCTTCGGCGCCCGGCACCTGGACCGGCTGCTGCGCGACGAGGACCTGGATTTCTTCGTCGTGTCGTCGTCGGTGTCCAGCATTTTCGGCTCGCCCGGTCAGGCCAACTACGCGACCGCCAATGCGCTACTCGACGGCTTGGTGGCCGACCGGCGAGCCCGCGGCTTACCGGCCACCGGCATCAACTTCGGCCCGTGGGCCGAGGGCGGCATGGCCTCCTCAGCCGCGGCGACCGCGAATATCACTGCCCAGGGCCTGATTCCGCTGGAACCGTCGGCCGCACTCGGCGCGCTGGCCGAGGTCGTCGCCAACGGCACCGGCCAGGCCACCGTGATCAAGGCCAACTGGGCCCGCGCGGCGAAGGTGCTGGGCGCGTCCCGGCCGCCGATCCTGGATCTGGTGCTGCCGAGCGCGGCCGGTGACGTCAGCGGCGACAGCGAGCTGCTGCGGCAGCTTCAAGAGATCCCGGTTCCGCAGCGGGCCGGGTTCGTCACCGAGTTCCTGCAGCGCGAGGTGCAGAACTTCCTGCGGCTGGCGCAACCGCCGGCGGCGACCAGCCGGTTCCTGGACCTCGGCACGGATTCCCTGATGGCGATCGAACTGCGGAACCGGCTGCACAGCCAGTTCGGTGGCGCGTTCACGATCAACGCGACCGCGGTGTTCGACTACCCGACCATCGGCGGGCTGGCCGAGTACCTGGTGGGCCAGCTGCCGGACGCCGAGACCCCGGCCGTCGAGGCTGCCGGGGCTCCTGCTGAGGAGCAGGCCGGGGAACCAGCAGGAGCGCCGCCCGAGGGCGCCGACCCGACCGAGCAGCCCTAGCGCCAGCGGGTGGCTTCCACCTCCGGTGCCAGCGGCGGATGCAACGGCACGTCGAGGCCGTCGTAGATGCCGGGTTTCTGGGTGGCCAGCCAGCCGATCGCACCGAGCAGCCGGTTGGCGGCGGTGGTGTTGCCGCCGTCGGCGCGGGTGCCGCCGGGCACGTCGGCGCGGGTGACGATGGTCAGCTGCGGGTCGCCGTCGACGATCACCCGATGGTCGCCGACGCCCTCGTCGGGGTGCGGCCAGTCCGGGGCGCAGGACGGGTGGATGCGGGTGATGTGCTCGACCACGACCCGCTCCCGGCCGCCCGACCACCCGATGACGCGCAGGAAGAACGCGCCCTGCGTGCCCTGCTCGAAGCGGCCCATCACGGTGTCGACGGACTGCTCGAGCGGGCGGCGCTGCACGTCCTCGGTGATCTCGTCGATCTCCAGGCCCAGGCCGCGCGCGATCAGCCGGATGTTGCCGCCCCACACCATGGTCGGGATGCTCGGCAGCAGCATCATCGGGACGTCGTCCATGGACCCGCCGAACCCGCACAGCACCTTGACCGCGTGCGGCTGATCATAGGTCGAGTAATCGAAGATCTCCTGACAGGTGATGGTCTGGATCCGGGTGCACAGCCCGGCGGCCGTCACCGCGAGGGCATCGTTCGCCCAGCCCGGATCGACCCCGCTGACCAGCAGTGCGGCGTTACCGGCCGCCGCCGCCTCGGTGAGCCGCTGCACCCATTCCGGGGGCGCCGACCGGGGATCGTAGAGCGAGTACAGCGACGGGGTGACGACGTGTGCGCCGGCCCGCAGGCAGCGCTCGATGTCGGCGATCGCTTCCTCGGGTCGGATGTCCCCGGAAGCCATGTAGGCCACCGCGTCGCAGCCGGCCAGCACGGCGGCGGCGTCGGTGCTGGCGAGGACGCCGGTCGGCTCGGGCAACCCGGCGAAGGCGGCGGCGTCAACGCCGGCCTTGCTCGGCGTCGAGGTGATGACCCCGGCCAGCCGCAGCCCCGGAAACGCCGTTACCGAGCGGATCGCCGTGGCCCCCATGTTGCCGGTGCCCCATATCGCCACGCCCAGGTCTGCCGTCATGGGACCACCCTAAACGGCATAAAGTGACCATCATCACAACTCGGCAAATCACCTGGTCAGAGCCTGAAAATCGGCTACGAACAGGCCTCGGCCAACCGCTGGGTTGGTTAGCCGGCGGAAATTGCTGAGACACGCTTTGCGTTCTAGTTACCGGACGGTATAGTTTGGCCCTAGTTACTGGTGGGTAACTTAAGTCGCAGTACCCAACCGCACGTGGCGTTCTCATCGAGGAGGAATCGTGAGCCACTACAAGAGCAATGTACGTGACCAGGTGTTCAACCTGTTCGAGGTCCTCCGGGTCGACAAGGCCTTCGGTGAGGGCGACTACTCCGATCTGGACGTCGAGACCGCCGTCGAGATGCTGGGCGAGATGGCCCGACTGGCCGAGGGACCGATCGCCGAGTCGTTCGTCGATTCCGACCGCAACCCGCCGGTGTTCGATCCCAACACCCACACGGTGACGCTGCCCGAGCCGTTCAAGAAGTCGATGCGTGCGCTGCTCGACGGCGGCTGGGACAAGATCGGGCTGGTCGAGGAGCTCGGCGGCATGCCGATGCCCAAGGCGTTCCAGTGGGCGCTGATCGAGCACGTTCTCGGCGCCAACCCCGCGGCCTACATGTACGCGATGGGCGCGGGCATGGCTCAGATCCTGTGGAACCTGGGCACCGAGGAGCAGAAGCAGTGGGCCGTGTGGGCCTGCGAGCGCGGCTGGACCGCGACGATGGTGCTCACCGAGCCCGACGCGGGCTCCGACGTCGGCGCCGGCCGCACCAAGGCCGTCAAGCAGGACGACGGTTCGTGGCACATCGACGGCGTGAAGCGCTTCATCACCTCCGGTGACGCCGACGACATCGGCGAGAACATCATGCATCTGGTGCTGGCCCGGCCCGAGGGCGCCGGCCCGGGCACCAAGGGTCTGTCGCTGTTCTTCGTGCCGAAGTTCCTCTTCGACCCCGAGACCGGCGAGCCCCGCGAGCGCAACGGCGCCTTCGTTACCAACGTCGAGCACAAGATGGGCCTCAAGGTCTCCGCGACCTGCGAGCTGTCGCTGGGCCAGCACGGCATCCCGGCCAAGGGCTGGCTGGTCGGCGAGGTGCACGACGGCATCGCGCAGATGTTCGACGTCATCGAGCAGGCCCGGATGATGGTGGGCACCAAGGCGATCGCCACGCTGTCCACCGGTTATCTGAACGCGCTCGAGTACGCCAAGGAGCGCGTGCAGGGTGCGGACATGACCCAGATGACCGACAAGACCGCTCCTCGCGTCACCATCACGCATCACCCGGACGTGCGCCGGTCGCTGATGACGCAGAAGGCCTACGCCGAGGGGCTGCGCGCGCTGTACCTGTACACCGCGACGCACCAGAACGCGGCCGTGGCCCAGGCGCTCTACGGCATCGACCCCGACCTGGCGGTCCGGATCAACGACCTGCTGCTGCCGATCGTCAAGGGTGTGGGTTCCGAGCAGGCCTACGCGAAGCTGACCGAGTCGCTGCAGACCTTCGGTGGTTCGGGCTTCCTGCAGGACTATCCGATCGAGCAGTACATCCGCGACGCCAAGATCGACTCGCTCTACGAGGGCACCACCGCCATCCAGGCGCAGGACTTCTTCTTCCGCAAGATCGTCCGCGACAAGGGTGTTGCGCTGGGGCACGTCGCCGGCCAGATCGACCAGTTCGTCAAGAACGAGGAGGGCAACGGCCGGCTGAAGGCCGAGCGGGCGCTGCTGGCCACCGCCCTGGAGGACGTGCAGGGCATGGCGGCCTCGCTGACCGGCTACCTGATGGCCGCGCAGGAGGACTCCAAGAGCATCTACAAGGTGGGCCTGGGCTCGGTGCGCTTCCTGATGAGCGTCGGCGACCTGGTGATCGGCTGGCTGCTGCAGCAGCAGGCCGCGGTGGCCATCGAGAAGCTCGACGCCGGCGCCACCGGTGACGAGCGGGCCTTCTACGAGGGCAAGGTCGCGGTCGCCTCGTTCTTCGCGAAGAACTTCCTGCCGATGTTGACCAGTACCCGGGCCATCATCGAGAACCTCGACAACGAGGTGATGGAACTGGACGAAGCGGCGTTCTAACTCTTCCCCGCTTCGGACCCGAGACGCCCCCGGACTCTTCCCGGGGGCGTCTTGCGTTGGCGGGCACGGTCACCGACGCACGTTGGTCCCTCGCGTGGGTCGGGTCACAGGTGGTCGCGATGTGCCGAGGAAGTGCGAGGCGGCTCGGGAACTACCCGAAAGAGGCGGTGCCGCAGACACAGAGGCGGGTTCGGGAGGACACGTGGGCGCGTCTCATTAGTCTCGCGCGGTCGGCTTTCATCCCTCGCCGACTCTTTGGATCAGTCACTCCCGAACCCGTCGTGCAGACGATGCTACGCGCGCTTACGCCTAGGCACCAGAGGCTGTTTCGCCCTTTTTCCGGAGCAGCGCGCGGGTCCGGTCACGCCCCTCCGGCGAGCTGTCGAACACCGCCGCGATGTACTCGTCGACACCGGCGGCGGCCAGCTCGTCGAGGCGCTGGGACACCGTCGCCTCGTCGCCGATGATCGCGACGTCCTGTGGGCCGGCTAACCCCTCGCGGTCCAATGTCGCGCGGTAGGACGGCAACTTCCCGTACACCGCGAACTGTTCAGCGGCCAGCGCGCGTAACCCGTCGACATCGTCGGTGACGGCCACCGGCAGCGACGCGGCCACCCGCACCGCACCATCTGGCCGGCCGGCATCAGCGGCGGCTTGGCGCAGGGTCGGACCGACGTGCTCACGCAAAGTCGTCGGACCGGTCATCCAGGTGCAGGTGCCCGCGGTGCGGCGTCCCGCGATGCGCAGCAGCTGCGGACCGAGCGCTGCGATGTACACCTCCGGGCGCGGGGCGTCCGGTATGACGAGAACCCCGTGGGTACTGACGGTCTCGCCGCTCGCGTCGGCTGGCTCCCCGGCCAGCAGCGGGAGCAGGCCGTCGAGATACTCGCCCAGCCGGCGTACCGGCTTGTCCCACGGAATGCCCCACATGCTCTCGGTGACCATGGCGTGGGTCAGGCCGAGGCCGAGGGTGAACCGACCCCCGGCGGCCAGGTTGATTGTCAGTGCCCGCTGTGCCAGCTGCATCGGGTGCTGGTTCTGGATCGGCACCACGCTAGTGGCCGCCTCGATGGTGTCGACCTCGTGCAGCGCGATCGCCAGCACGGTGAGCAGGTCGGGTTCATGGGGCAGCTGGCTCATCCAGACTCGCCGGAAGCCCTCGTCGCGCAGTTGTGCCAGATATTCGATCGTCGCGTCGATCGGCGACCCGGAGAACGCGCCGAACTGACCGAGCATGCTGATCTGCATGGGGACAAGTATCCCCGGAAACACAAAGAGCCCCGTGTTGCCGTCGGGTCGGGGGGTCAGACGGCAACACGGAGCTATCCCCTGTATCGGCGCCCCCGCGGCGGGCGTTACACCCCCCGAGAACTTTTTCGCCGAAATTGCATTCCAGCAGGCGTCTACTCGACTTTTCCCTGGTGGCGGGCGATGTCAAGCTGCGTGGAGTCGGTCGGGGTTGTTTTCAGCGGGGAGGTTGATGCCGACGACGGGGCTGGGACTCTTGGTTCGTGGACGGCTGCGGAACCGTTCGGGGTGGGCGTCGTAG
>JBFWOX010000030.1:0-76973 GCA_050250295.1 Mycolicibacterium sp. | reverse complement strand
CCGAGAACTTCACGGCGGGTCGTTGGCCCGCCCACCCACCACACCCCCACCTAAAGTCGGGCCCTATCCGGGCACGTCGGGCGAACGCGCCCAATGGTGGTGGTACGACCCCTACCAACCACCACCCAACTGAGCCCGTCGGTCCCCGGGATGGGCCAGGGTCGAACCGACTTCCGTGGTGTAGCAGGCTCACTGGAACCGGTTAGTGTTGACCACGCCGTTGTCCCACCTGCCCCGGCCCGGTGTTGTGCGGTGGTCTCAGTGCGACGTCCGCGGGGCGAGGCGATAACACCGGTGATAGCCGATGCGCTATCGCATTGGCGGGACGTGTCACGCTACGCGGACACCGGAGCGCCGCGAGACGCGAGACCGAGCCGCGAGCCGCGAGCCGCGAGCCGCGAGCATTGAGGCGAATGCCGCCGCACAGGCTGCCTCACAGGGTCACCTGCGGCGGGCACCGAGACGCGTAGAATCCGACCATGCCGAGGAACCGCCGCTCGATACCGCGAGCCGACCGCGAGGGGGCCATCGTGGCGGTCGCCCGGGATCTGTTCGTAGCGAAGGGTTACCAGGCCACCAGCGTCGCAGACGTGGCACGCGCAGCGGGCGTCGTGGGCAACGCGGTGCACTGGTACTTCCCCACCAAGGACGATCTTTTCGCAGCGGTGCTCGCGTCGATCTTCGCCGACCACAAGAGCGCGGCGGAAACCGACTCCGCCTCACCGAGAGATCGGTTGATCGCTACGCTGAGTGCGAACCAGCAACTATCCGGTCTGCACCGAGATGCCTACCAGCGCATGGAGAATTCGGGCGCGGTCCGGGCCGTGTACACCGAGGCTCAGGGCTGGTTGCACCAACTCCTCGTGCAGGCAATCGAATCCGAGTTACCCGAGGGCGCCGGCATCGGGGCCGTCCCGAATTTTGCGCAAATACTCGTCGAAGGAATGTGCGTCACCGATCGTTCGGCCGAAGGAAGCGTCCATGAGGTCGTGGACCTCCTGCTCGAGGCGTTGGTCGCGCTCGCGACCGCACGAGACGGCGCGGCGGATAGCCGGTCCCGCAACGCCAACGCGGCCGAACCGAAATCGCCGGATCTGGTGCAGCATTCGGCTCCGCAAACTCGACCGGGACCGTGACGCGGAATCGCCGCACCTCCTCGCCCGGACCGGGCCGCGGTATCCGGCTCAGGAATCCTTGGACAACAGCAGCGCCCGAGTGCGTTGCTGCACTTCCGGCGACGAGTCGAAGACGACAGCGGAGAGTTCGTCGACGCCGAGTGCACTCAACTCGTCGAGCCGATCGGACACCGTCTTCTCGTCACCGATGATCGCCAAGTCGGCGGCGTCGGCGTAGCCCTCGCGGTCGAGCATCGCACGGTACGACGGCATGTATCCGTACATCCCGAACTGTTCGGCAGCCTGCGCCCGGGCGCCGGCCACATCGTCGGTCACGCTGATCGGCAGGCCGGCCACCACCCGCACCGCACCCTCCGGGCGCCCGGCTTCCTCTGCTGCCGCGCGCAGCGTCGGCGCGATGTGCTCACCCAGCGTCTTGGGCCCGCACATCCACGTCAGCGTGCCCGACGTCCGGCGTGCGCACAGCTTCAGCATCTGCGGCCCCAGCGCGGCGAGGTAGATCTCCGGCGCGGGGGCGTCGGCGATCCGCAGGACACCGCGGGCGGTCGCCGTCTCGCCCACCACGTCGACCGGTTCACCGGCCAGCAGCGGGTGCAGCGCGTCGAGGTACTCGCGCATGCGGCGCACCGGTTTGTCGAACGGCAGGCCGAGCCAACCCTCGATGATCGGCTGGTGCGACAGGCCAAGGCCGAGGATGAACCGGCCGCCCGCGATCCTGTTCAGCGTCAGGACCCGCTGCGCCATCTGCATCGGATGCTGGGTCTGGATCGGCAGCACCGCCGCTCCCACCTCGATCCCGTCCACCTCACGCAGGGCGACGGCGAGCGCGGTCACCAGGTCACCGTCGTACGGAAGCTGGGCCATCCAGAACCGGCGGAAGCCTTCCGCGCGTGCCTGCGCCAGCATGTCCACCAGGGATTCGACCGACGATCCGGCGAACGGGCTGACGGAGTTCAAGCTGACTCGCATGACGCCGAGCATGCTCCCTTCTTGATTGGTAGTCAAGTAAGAGTTGTGGGGGGCCCATGGGCCGGCACCGCGCGTTCAACCGGTCCGCGCCGCGCCGCTACTCAGCGGGTGTGACGTCGCCGCCGGATCCCCGGATCGTCGCCTTCGCCCTGTTCTCGGCCCGGACGGCCCGCTTGCCGCGCACATATCCGGTGGCCGAGATCGACGCCGAGAACAGCGCGTCCTCGCCCTTGACGAACGGGTGGAACCCGACGCCGGCGCCGCCGCGACCCTTCACCGGGATGTCGGCGACCTCGGTGACCTTCCAGCTCTTCTCCGAGATCGACAGGATGGCCTCGCCGTTCTGACAGGACACCGGCAGCGCGGCGATCACCTGGTCGTCGTCGCCGGCCAGCTTCACCCCGGCCACCCCGTTGCCGGCCACGCCCTGCGGGTTCACCGCGGCCGGGTCCAGCCGCAGGATCTTGCCGCGCCGCGTCACCAGCGCCAGGTGATAGCCCTCCCCCAGCACCCCCGAGCACAGCAGCCCGGTGATGTCCGGGGCCACCGGGATGTCGCGGGTCTTGAACGGCAGCCCGCCGCCGGTGGTGAACTTGATCCGGCCGTCGGTCCACACCGCCCAGCCCAGCCCCGAGTTGAGCAGCTCGCCGTGGCTGTCGGAGAACACCCCGCGGTCGTCGAGGCGCCAGGCGGTGTTGACCTTGCGCTCCCGCGCACCGTCGTCGTTCGCGCCGGCGGTCACGGGGGTGGCGTCGTAGTCCAGCACGGTGCGGCGGTCGAACTCCGGGCCCTTGAACAGCTTCGCGGTCTCGACGAGCTCCTCGTCGATGACCTTGCGGCGGGCATCCGGGTTCGACACCAGCTCCGTCAGCTGGGCGAACTCGGCGTCGAGCTTCTCCGCCTCGGCCTGCAGCTCGATCACGTCGAGCTTGGTGAGCCTCCGAAGCTGTAGTGCCAGAACATAATCCGCCTGCGCTTCGTCGATGGAGAACCGCTCCTGTAGGCCCCGCCGGGCCTCGTCGACGGTCTCGGAGCCGCGGATCACCGCGACCGCGGCGTCGATGTCCAGGTGGATCTTCATCAACCCGGCCACCAGGTGCCTGCGCGCGGCGACCTTCTCCAGCCGGTACTCGCTGCGGTGCAGCACCACCGAATCCCGCAGCGACAGGAACGCCGCGATCAGCTCCCGCACCGACCACCACCGCGGCACCCGATTCTCGTCGAGCGCCACCAGGCTGGCCGCGAATGTCGACTCCAGCGGGGTCAGCGCCAGCAGCTGGTCGCGGATCTGCTCGGCGCTGTGGCCGCGCTTGGCGGTGACGACGATGCGTAGCCCGTTGCGGCGGTCGGTCAGGTCCGACATGTCGGCCACCCCGGACATCTCACCGGACTCGACGAGCGCCCGGATCCGTTCCTGCACAGTGCTACTCGCAACGCCGGGCGGTAGCTCGGTGATGATGCAGTTCTTGCCGTCGACGGAGACCTTGCCGCGCACCGTGAACTGGCCGCGGCCGGTGGTGATGTACTCCCGCAGGCCGGCCGTGCCGACCACGGACGCACCGCAGCCCCAGTCCGGGCCGGGGATGAGCTTCACCAGCCGGTCGTCGGTCATGTTCGGGGTCTTCAGCAGCGCCCGGCACGCGGCCATCACCTCACGGGGGTTGTGCGCGGGCACCTTGGTGGCCCAGCCCTCGGCGATGCCGACCGCGCCGTTGCACAGCAGCACCGGCCAGCGCGCGGGCAGCACCGTCGGCTCGGTCCACTCGCCGTCGAACGTCGGCACCATGGGCACGGCGTGGTCGTCGAGCTCGGCGGTCAGCGCGGCGCCGGGCGCCGACAGCCGCATCTCGGTGTAGCGGTCGGCGGCCGGGATGTCACCCTGGATCCGGGGGAACGCGCCTTGTCCGTCAATGACTTTCACCCGCTGGAACTCCGCGGCCATCAGCGCCGCGGCGCCGTACATCGACGCGCCGCCGTGCGGGTGCAGGTTGCCGGTGACCGCCGAGCACACCTTCGAGGACTTCTGCGGTTTGTTACCGGGCAGCAGCCGCGAGTCGTGCATCTGGTAGAGCAGCCGGCGCTGGCCGGGCTTGAGCCCGTCGAACGCCGACGGGATGGCCCGGTCGCTGACGCTGTAGAGCGCGAAGGTCAGCTGGTAGTGGTTCCAGTAGTCGTCGGCGCTCTGCTCGAGCACCAGGTCGGGATTCTGCTCGGGCACGTCCAAAGTGGCGGTCACGCAAATGCTCCTACGTCAGGTCCAGCGCTGCGGTGTCGACGCGGGCGGCCACCTCGGCCATCCACGTGCGCCGACCCTCCGGCGGTCCGCCGAACAACGTGTGGTGCAGCTTCTTCTCGTCGTCGTCGGGGTGCACGCGAATCACGGTGCGCCGCTGCGGATCCAGCACGGTGTTCCAGAAGTCGTCGGCGTCCATCTCGCCCAGACCCTTGTTGCGCTGGACCTCCACCCGCTTCTTGGACGTCGCCTTCAACTGGGCCACGGCGGCGTCGCGCTCGGACTCGTCCTGGCAGTAGATCCGCTCGTCGCCGTTCTTCACCACGAACAGCGGCGGCAGCGTCACGTACACCATCCCGGCCTCGACCAGCGGACGGTAGAAGTCCAGGAACATCGAGATCAGGCTGGAGTTGATGTTGCCGCCGTCGGGGTCGGCGTCGGACGCGAACAGGATCCGGTCATAACGGCACAACTCCGGGTCGCAGTTGTCCCGCACCCCACAGCCCAGAATCCGCTCGATGGAGTCGAATTCGTCCTTGGCCCGGGCCTTGCTCAGCGCGAATCCGTAGACGTTGGGCGGCTTGCCCTTCAGCGGGAACGCCGCCTGGAACGTCGCGTCGCGAGCGGCCTTGATGGTGCCCAGAGCGGAGTCGCCCTCGCACAGGAACAGCTCGGCACCCGATCCGCGCCCGGTTTCCCTGCTGGGCAACAGTTTCGGAGGCAGTGACAGGTTGGTACCCAGCCCCTTGGCCTTGGACGCCGCCCGGGACCGTGCCTTCGCGCCTTCGGCGCTGCGCCGGGCCCGTGCCGATTCCAGCGCCAGCTTGGTCCACAGCGACACGGCCTCGCCGTTGGCCGGGTTGGCCGCCCAGATGGTGACGCTGCGCGCGACGTCGGGGGCCATCGCCAGGTTCAGCGACCGCGACGACACCGCGGTCTTGGCCTGCGAGTCCCAGGCCACGTCGGGGGCGCGGGTGTCGACGGCCAGCGCGGTCACGGCCGCGAAATCCTGTGGCTCGGGCCCCTCTTCGCCCTTGGCCAGACCCAGATCGCGGATGCGTGACGCGCGGTCGGCCAACGCCTCGGACATGCCCTTGATCGCCGCGGTCAAGTGTGAACCGCCGCCGGGGGTGCGCACGGTGTTGCAGAACGCGGCCACCGTCGCCGGTTCGGCCGGCCCCGCGGTCAGCGACCACCGGAACGGGGTCGGGCCGCGCCCGGTGGTGTACTCGCCGCGGCCCTCCACGACGGCGCGGATCTCGGGTGCCGGGGTGCCCGCGGCCGCGCACATCAGGTCCAGCAGGGTGTCGGTGCCCCACGGCCCGTCGAACGGCGCGCACAGCTCGGGCCGCACTTCCTCCCCGGGCCAGCCTTCGTCGACCACGACCAGGTGCACACCCGGCGACATCCGCGCCGCCGCGTGCGCGCGCAGCAGCACCTCGTTGATGTCGACGCTGGAGTCCGGCACCACGGTCGGATCGAACAGGATGCGCACGGTGGTGCCGTGCAGGTTGGGCTTGCGGTTACCGGCGCCGCGCAGCTTCTGGGTGTCGTTGCGGGTGAACTCGGTGTCGGGATCGAAGTCGGAGCCCTCGAAGGTGCCGGGATAGCCGCGGCCGAAGCTCTGCCGGTAGGTCTTGCCGTCCCGGTGCACGCTCACGTCGGTGCGGGCGGAGATGAACACCGCGGCTGCGGCGCCGATTCCGTTCAGCCCGGCGCCGGTGCTGGTGGCATCGGAGTGCGCGGAGAACTTGCCGCCGGCCCGGGCCGTGCCCAGCGTCTTGACGATGCCGTTCTTCCCGTTCGTCGGGTCGGTGTCGACGGGCAGGCCGCGGCCGTCGTCGGCGACGCTGACGGATCCGTCGGCGTGCAGGGTGATCGTGACGGTCGACCCACCGTGGCTGGGGTCGGCGACCTCCTCGATCGCGTTGTCGACGATCTCGCGCAGCGCGGTGTTGAGGACGTCCAGACCCAGGTTGACCGCCGGCCGCAGGCGGGTGTGCTGGACATCGTCGAGCTCGGTGATGTCAGCGGCGGTGTAACTCACGTCTCAGTCTTTCCATCGGTCGGGGAGGGTTGCCGAGGGAATGGTAGACGGCCGGTCCGACTTTCCCGGGTATCTGCAGGCCGGGGGCGCCCACCTGTGATCGAACCGCAGTGAAAGACGCGGGTATTGCGTGGCGGTGTGATCTATGTCAGGCCGGCCCGGTCAGCTGCCGTTGCAGCGTCGCGAAGTCGGCGACCTCCCAGTGTTCGGCCAGTTGACCGTCCTGGACCCGGTACAGCTGGAACGCCGAGGCGTCGACCCTGCGGCCGGTCGCAGCGATGCCGAGGAAATCGCCGCGGTGGGTGCCCTGGACGGCGTTGAGCACCGCGACACGGTCGCCCTCGGCGATCATCTGCGATATCGGCAGCCGAAGATCCGGGAAGGCCGCCCGCAGCCCTCGGAAATAGGCGACCAGGGATGCCCGGCCGGGTGTCCGGCCGGGCAGGTGGTCGTCGTAGTGTTCGGCGACGATCTCGTCGAAGACCTCGAAGTGGCCGTTCTCGACGGCGGTGAAGAACCTGCGCACCAGGGCTTTGATCGGCTCGCTCATGGTCATACGGTATGCGCCCCGGCGGTCGAACGCCCGGTCACGAAGAACGTCAACAGCATCGCGAATCAACCCCACGGTCACCACGGCTGCCCCGCCAGACACGCAACAGATCGATGTCGTTGCGCCACAAGTGATCACGCCCGTCATAGGGCACTGGACGTGGCATCGCGTGCTGATCGTACGATCCGTAACTCCGTTAGGTACCTGGAGCAGGTCCCGGTGTCGACGCGGCTGCGGGAGTAGCTGGGCGCGACGTGCATAAGATACCGGCGGAGCGGAAGGGCTTCGACGGTGAACTACGGAGGCGGCCAGCGCGAGCTCGTCGGCGCGCTCGGTGTATACGAGCGGGTAGGTCTGACAGCACATTTCGTCGCCGACGCCTGCGGCGTGGGTTTGTCACACCGTGACGACCTAGTGGTGACGGCCTGGTTCGGGATGACAACGCCCGCGTTCCGGCATTGCGTCACGGCTGAATTCGAGCACGATGACAACAGTGCCGGCACCGCCCGTGCTGATCCCGCCGCCTGGTGGAGCCGGGACCTCAACCCCAGTTCGTGAGTTCCCATTCGGTCATCACCGGGGCCACCAACGAGGCGTGCACGATGCGCCCGAACAGGTCGTCGCTGTGGGCGAACAGGATGCCCACCGCGGCCACGGTGCCGTCGCCGTTGTGGGCGTACACCGGGGCGCCGGAGTCGCCGAGGTCGTCCCAGGCCCGGAACGAGATCTGGGTGTCGGTGACGGCGGTGATCGGGCCGCAGGACAGACCGGTGCGTGCACCGGACTTGCACAGGTGCGGCTGCTCCCGGCGCAGGTCCTCGGCGGTCATCACGCGGGTGACCGGCATCGCGTCGACGTGGCTGACCAGCGGGACCGTGCTGGCGGCGAGGTCGACCAGGCCGATGTCCCGCACGCCGGGCAGCACATCCCAGCGCACGTAGCGTCCGATCACCTGATCGCCGGTCGGGGTGCGTTGCAGGACGGTGTCGTTGACCGGGTCGCGGTCGCAGTGTCCCGCGGTCAGCATCCCCGGCGCTCCCGTGGGAGTCCGGACAGTGGAGCCCGCCGTGCACTGGTAGGGCAGGCCGTTACCGGCCATGGTGGTGCTCACCAGATGGGCCCCCGGGCTGGCGACCGGATACTCGCCGAGGGCATGCGCGGACGGAATCGCGGCGAACGCCACGGTGGCCAGTGTCGCGGCGACGCTGCCGGCGACCTCGAGAAGGTTCCCCACCGGCACAGTCTGGGCTACCCGGCGCCGCGCCGGGGTGGAATCACCGGAATTCTACAAGGCCTGCAGAACACCCTCTGGCAGAACAATATTGGTACGCCGGTACCCAAACCCGGACCAGCGGGCGGACCGGCAACCGGGACGGGCAGCAAAGCGAAGGAACACCGCCGGCGCACACCGGGCCTGGATGACCCGATGTGCGCCGGCGCTCAACTCACCCAGCGGTCAGTCCTCGGCGGTCGCTCCGCTGCCGCCCTCATCGCTGCTGGCGGCCCCGCCTGCGCCGCCGGCACCACCCGGACCGCCTGCGCCACCGAGGTTTCCGGAGCTACCCGTCCCCGGCCCGCCGTCGTCGCCGGGCTCGCCTTCGTCGCCGCTGCCACCGAAGCCGCCGGTGCCGCCGCTGCCACCGAACCCGCCGGACCCGCCAGTGCCGCCTTCGAGGGAGTCGCCGCCGTCGCCGCCGTCGCCGCCGTCGCCGCCGACGCCGCCCTCCTCGACGCTGCTGCTACCGCCAAGGCCGCCGCCGCCGCCGGTGCCGCCGTCGCCACCGGTACCGTTCTCGCCGCCGTTACCCCCGACACCCCCGGTGCCACCCGTCCCGCCGGAGCCGCCCTTGGGCCCGGCGCCGCCCGCACCGCCCGTGCCGCCCTGACCGCCGTCGCCGCCGTCGGCGCCGTCGGCCAAGTCCTGACCGCCGAAGCCACCCATGCCGCCCGTACCGCCGTTACCGCCGGTGGTGGTGCCCTCGCCGCCGTCACCGCCGCTGCCGCCGAGGCCACCGGTGTTGCCGGCCGAACCCGTGCCGCCGGTGCCGCCGGTGCCGCCGTCACCACCGACCTCACCGGCCCCGCCGGTTCCGCCGTTGCCGCCCTGTCCACCTTCGAAGCCCACGTCGCCGAGGCCGCCCAGACCACCGGCGCCACCGGATCCGCCGATCAGGCCGTCCCCGCCATCGCCACCGTGACCGCCTGTCCCGCCGACACTTCCGTCGCCTTCCTCGCCGTCCCCGCCATCGCCGCCGTGGCCGCCGACGCCGATGGTTCCGTCGCGGCCGAACAGTCCACCACTGCCCGCGTCACCGCCGTCACCGCCGTCCCCGCCGTTACCGGGGGCGAGATCACCGAGTGGATCGCTGTATCCGTTCCCACCGATGCCGCCCGCTCCGCCGTCGCCGCCGACCCCGAAGAAGAACCCGCCGGCACCGCCTGCGCCGCCCCGGCCGCCGGCCTGCCCGTCCGCGCCGGCGACCTCGCCGTTGGCGCCCGTCCCGCCGGCGCCACCGGTTCCGCCGGTGCCGAAGAACAGCCCGCCCGCGCCGCCGCGCCCGCCATCGCCGCCGGCCACGCCCTGCCCGCCGTCGCCACCGGTGCCGAAGAACATGGCGCCCGCGCCACCGTGGCCGCCGTTGAGTCCGTTCCCACCGTTGCCGAACAGCAGCCCGGCGTTGCCGCCGTTGCAGGCGGCGCCTTCGCAGCCCTCTTGGGCGTCGAGGCCGTTGCCGATCAGCCAGCCGCCGTCACCGAACGGCCGGAAGATGTTGAAGGCGTTGGGGTTCGCACTCGCGGTTGCGGCCGCACCCAACAGCCCGGTCGGTGTGTACGCGTCGTTGGAGCGGGCACTGGAGTGACCGCCGATGTGCTGCCCGTACAGCCACCACCAGTCGGTGGTCGGCGCCAGCGCGGTTTCGGTGTTCACCAGCTGCACGGCGGGCGATGCCGGGGTCGGTGCCGGTTGCTCGGAGGGTCCGGTCGACAACATGCCGACCCCGACCACCGCGGCACTGCCGATCCCCGCGGTCAGGTAGTGGCGCGCCGACATGCCTGTGGCACGCCGGGTCTTCGAGTGTTTGGACATGACGACCCCCTTTGGACGTGGTGTGTCAGGCCCGCCCGGAGCGGGCAGTCTGCGAGTTTGCTGGCAGCTGACAGCAGAAATCTATGGGGTTGCTGATCGCGGGTCAAGGATTTGGGTAGCTTTAGGCAAGCAAATGCAATATTGACGCTGCGCTTTATTGCAGTCCATCCAAAGAGCCTGTGTAGCAGGCAGTTAACACCTAAAATGAGCCGAGTTAAATTATCGCATCGGCAAATTGAGGGGGTGGTCCGGTCCGGGTCGGATCGGCGGTTGCAATTTGCTAATAGAATAAGGTTCCAGCTTTGGTGCCGCGGGGCGGCAGCGTTGTCCGTGTGCCGCCTCATCGCTGCCGGTAGAAGACCATGCCGCCGTGGTGGAGTTCGTCGTCGCTGACGAACGTGCCGTCGGCGGTGAAGCCGGTGTCGTCCCAGTACTGGATGTCGTTGCCGCGCACCTCGTAGCGGCCGGTGTAGGCGCTCTCGCGGTCGCCGCGGGCTTCGTCGTAGCGCCCGTCGGGCAGCAGCTCCTGGCGGATGCGCCCGTCGGTGGTGACCCACATGCCCACGTACGGGTGATCGGTGGCGGCCGTCTCGGCGACCGGCTCGTCGACCCTGGTGAGCAGGTCGTTCAGCGCGACCAGATCGAGGAACGCGCTCACCCGCACCACCTTCTCGTCGCGCATCGTCATCACCCATGCGTAACTGTTGACGTAGGGGCGCCCGTCCAACGCGGTCGCCCGGCCGTCCCAGATCGCCACCACCACATCGTTTTCAGCGACGAGCTGGCGCACCTCGGCCTCGATCGGCCCGGTGAGACGGCGGCGGATCGGACCGGCGCCGTCGCGTAGGAACTCGGACCGGCTGGTGTACGTCGAGGGTTCGGCGGCGCGGGCCACCGTCCACTGCACGTCCTCGGCCAGGATCGAGTAGAACCCGTCCTCGCCGCCGACGCCGAGCGTGAACGCCTGACGCACCACCTCGGCGTTGCGCTGTGCCTCGCTGGGGCTCGCGGCGGCGCGGTTGGCGTCGCACCCGATCAGCAGCGCGCCGAGTAACAGCGCGAGAACTCCGTGTCTGGCCCGTGGGAACGTCATGGCCCCGACGGTAGGCACGCCCGACGGGCGGTGGCAGGGTGCGGTGCTCCCAGGACCGCTGCAACCGGCGTCTTCTCCCGAGCCCCGCGCCTCAGGCGAGGTCGAATGTGGTTGTCTCCGCGACGGATCGGCGGTCGACGGGCGGCAGCGCCGCGTCGTCGGGAGCTGGCCCGAGCTTGACCAACGCCTGCGGATGGGCAGTCGCGTCGAACACCTCGCACGCCAGCGTCAACCGACTGCGGATGTCGTTGAGGGGTTCGGTCAGCGGGCAGGTGGCCAGCCCAAGCGCGGTGGCCGCCAGCGTCAGATCGCTGAGCGCCTCACCCGCACGCAACCGCGCCGCGTCGGTGTTGGCGTCCGTCGCCAGCACCAGCATGGCGGCGTCGTCGCCGGCGTGCCCGGGCGAGCCGTCCCCGTAGTGCAGCGCGAACTCGGCCGCACCGATCCTGGCCCACCGTGCGGCGGGCACGATTTCGGCCGTCACGCCGAAGCGTTCCGCCCGCAGCACCAGCATCTCCAGCGTGCCCGCGGGCAGTGCACCCTGGTAGGGCCGCCGGTCGGCGCGGCGGCGGGCGATGGCGTCGGCCAGTTCGCGGGTGCCGTCACCCGGCGGCGCCTCCTGCAGTTCGAGCGCGGCCAGCGTGTCGTCGGCGGGGAGTCGGTGGATCCGGCTGGCCCAGCCCGCCGCGGCGAACGCGACCGCGCAGTGGTGCAGCACCGCACCGCAACTGAGTACGACATCACGGCGGGCGTCGTCCGTGTCGCCGGACCGGCGCGTCCAGTCGGCGAACAGCTGAACGCCCCGACGGTCGACATGCCACCGCCACGGCTGGGCGTTGCCCGCCGACGGGGCACGTGCGGCCAGGTCCAGCACGCGCTCCACCGTCGTGGCATCAGGGCGCGCGGTGGCCATCCGCCGCTACGTGCAGACCGCGCCGGTGGCCGCCGAGCCCACCAGCTTGGTGTACTTGGCCAGCACGCCGGTCGTGTACACCGGGGGCAGCGGCTCGAAACCGGCCTTGCGGGACTCGAATTCGTCCTTGTCGACCAGCACGTCGAGGGTGCCGTTGGCGACGTCGAGGCGGATGCGGTCACCGTCGCGGACGAACGCGATCGGGCCGCCGTCGACCGCCTCGGGGGCGATGTGGCCGACGCACAGCCCGGTGGTGCCGCCGGAGAACCGGCCGTCGGTCATCAGCAGCACGTCCTTGCCGAGGCCGGCGCCCTTGATTGCGCCGGTGATGGCCAGCATCTCGCGCATCCCCGGCCCGCCCTTGGGGCCCTCGTACCGGATCACGACGACGTCGCCGTGGGTGATGGTCCCGTCTTCCAGCGCGTCCAGGGCCGCCCGCTCCCGCTCGAAAACCCGTGCCGTGCCTTCGAACACCTCCGAGTCGAAGCCCGCCGACTTGACCACCGCGCCCTCGGGGGCCAGCGAGCCGTGCAGGATCGTGATGCCACCGGTGGGATGGATCGGGTTGTTCATCGCCCGCAGCACCTTGCCGTCCGGGTCCGGGGGAGCGATGTGGGCCAGGTTCTCGGCCATCGTCTGGCCCGTCACGGTCAGGCAGTCCCCGTGCAGCAGACCGGCATCCAGCAGCGCGCGCATCACCACCGGCACGCCGCCGATCTCGTCGACGTCCTTCATCACGTGGCGGCCGAACGGCTTCACGTCGGCCAGGTGCGGCACCTTCTGCCCGATGCGGGTGAAATCCTCCAGCGACAGCTTCACATTGGCCTCGTAGGCGATGGCCAGCAGGTGCAGCACCGCGT
The DNA here is from genome assembly GCA_050250295.1 of Mycolicibacterium sp. Classification (GTDB taxonomy): domain Bacteria; phylum Actinomycetota; class Actinomycetes; order Mycobacteriales; family Mycobacteriaceae; genus Mycobacterium. The sequence continues at coordinate 64,084 of JBFWOX010000030.1, read as the reverse complement.
TGGTGGAACCGCCGAACGCCATCACCACGGCGATGGCGTTCTCGAACGCCTCCTTGGTGAGGATGTCGCGCGCGGTGATGCCGCGGCGCAGCATCTCGACCACCGCCTCACCGGAGCGGCGGGCGAACTCCTCGCGGCGCTTGTCGATCGCGACCGGGGACGCGCTGCCCGGCAGCGACAGGCCGAGGGCCTCGGCGGCGCTGGCCATGGTGTTGGCGGTGTACATGCCACCGCAGGCGCCCTCGCCCGGGCAGATCGCGCGCTCGATGATGTCGACGTCCTCGCGCGACATCAGGCCGCGCACACACGCGCCGACCGCCTCGAAGGCATCGATGATGGTGACTTCCTTCTCGGTGCCGTCGGTCAGCTTCGCGACACCCGGCATGATCGAGCCGTTGTAGAAGAACACCGACGCCAGGTCGAGCCGGGCGGCGGCCATCAACATGCCGGGGATCGACTTGTCGCAGCCGGCCAGCAGCACCGTGCCGTCGAGGCGTTCGGCCTGCACCACGGTCTCGACGCTGTCGGCGATCACCTCGCGGGAGACCAGCGAGAAGTGCATGCCCTCGTGGCCCATCGAGATGCCGTCGGACACCGAGATGGTGCCGAACTCCAGCGGATAACCACCGGCCTCGTGCACGCCGCCCTTGACCGACTGGGCCAACCGCTGCAGCGACATGTTGCACGGGGTGATCTCGTTCCACGACGAGCCGACACCGATCTGCGGTTTGGCCCAGTCGTCGTCGCCCATGCCTACGGCGCGCAGCATGCCGCGGGCGGCGGCCTTCTCCAATCCGTCGGTGACGTCGCGGCTGCGGGGCTTGATGTCCGGGGTGGTCTCTGAGGGCATCCGTCGATTATGCGCCCGGCGTTTCGCCCGGCCAAACCAATATCCATACCCCCATGGGGTACTAGTACGCTGGCCGCATGACTTCGATCACCGCGCGCCTGGCCGCCACGCTGACCGCACTGGCCGTCGTCGTCGCCCTGGCCGCCTGCGGGAGCGGTGAGGAGCGCAGCGATGCCGCACCGCAGACCACCGACACCCCGGTGATCAGCGGCGAGCCCGCCGGCTACAACTCCGAGGACCTCTCGTTCGTCACCAGCATGATCCCGCACCACGAACAGGCCATCGCCCTGTCGAAGCTGGTGCCCGGCCGGTCCGACAACCCCGAGTTGGTCACGCTCGCCGACCAGATCGCCGCCACCCAGCAGCCCGAGATCAACATCATGCGGGTGTTCCTGGTGCAGTGGAACGAGAACCCGGAGACCAACACCGACGACCACACCGGCCATGAGCAATCCATGCCCGGGATGGTCGACGACGCGACGATGGCGAGGCTCGAGTCGCTGCAGGGGGCCGAGTTCGACACACTGTGGCTGCAGTCGATGATCGCCCACCACGAGGGGGCCGTACAGATGGCCGAGGCCGAGGTGCAACGCGGCGAGAACGTCGACGCCATCGCGATCGCCCGGACGATGGTGTCCGCGCAGGAAGCCGAGATCGGGCAGATGAAGCAGATGCTGGAGGGAACGCCGTGAGTGAGGACATCGCCGCAGCCGCGCACGGCTATTCGGCGCAGAAGGACAACTACGCCAAACGGCTCAGGCGCATCGAGGGCCAGGTCCGCGGCATCGCCAAGATGATCGACGAGGACAAGTACTGCATCGACGTCCTCACCCAGATCAGCGCGGTCAACAGCGCGCTGCAATCGGTGGCGTTGGGCCTGCTCGACGAGCACCTGGGCCATTGCGTGAGCCACGCCGTGGCGGCCGGCGGAGCTGAGGCCGACGCCAAGCTCGCCGAGGCGTCGGCGGCCATCGCCAGGCTGGTCAAGTCCTAGCTGCCCGGCCACCCGCGCGAGCGGGCAGTGGTGGTAGTGGCGCGGGTCGTGGCGCTACCAGGAGTGCACGTTCGGCGCACCCTGTCGCCAGCTCAGTCGGCGAGCGCGTCCTCGATGCGCTGCACCTTGGCGGTGAGCTGACCGGTGTAGCCGCGCCGGATGTCGGCCTTGAGCACCAGGCCGAGCCTGGGCGACACCGCGGCCACCGCGTCGACGGCCTGTTTCACCACGGCCATCACCTCGTCCCACTCGCCCTCGATGTTGGTGAACATCGCATTGGTCTCGTTGGGCAGGCCTGAAGCCCGCACCACCCGGACCGCCTCGGCGACCGCGGCGCTGACACCGCCGGCCTCGTCACCACTGGATGGGCTGATGCTGAACGCCACGATCATGGCTGCCAGTGTGCCCCGGCCCGCTACTGCGTGGTGAAGCCGGTCGGCCGGACCACCAGGATCACCCGGTCGGCCCGGTCGGCGGGCGGTTCGGTCAAGGGCCCGCTGTAGCGGTCGTTGAGCTGCAGGTAGAACGCGCCCGTCGGGTCCGGCACGATCGTCTCGACCACCCCACGCACCTCCAGGTACCGGTACGGGTTGTCCGGGTCGCTGACCGACATCGCGATGTGCGGGTTGGCGGTGAGGTTGCGGTACTTCTGCCGCTTGGTGGTGTGGGTGAACCGCAGCAGCTCGCCGTCCCAGTCGAACCACATCGGGTTGACCTGCGGATTCCCATCGGGCCGGGTGGTGGCCAGGTGGCCGTAGAGCGGGCGTTGCAGCAGGGACTCGTATCCAGCGGGGATCGTCGGCATGACCATTGACAACACGGCCGGCCTGCGGCGGCATTCCGGCCCACCCGGGGGCTCGGCGCTTTCCGCTGGCCAGCCCCGCCGCGCGACGGCTCATCAGCCCCCGTGCGCCGCCCGACGACCAGAACCCGTGCGTCGCCCTGTGCCACACTGGGTTGAATCGCTGAACTGGAGGTACATGCATGCGGCAGCGAAACAAGGCCAGGTTGACCGCCATGTTCATGGCGGCTTCGGTGGTCGCGGGCCTGACGCTCGGAGCCCCGTCGGCGCTGGCCCAACCCAATGTGGCGCCCCCGCCGGTCCCGGTCGATCCGTTCGCCCCGCCCCCGCCGCCGGTCGACCCGCTGGCCCCGCCGCCGCCGGCCGACCCGTTCGCATTCCCGCCGCCCCCGGCACCCGTCGACCCGTTCGCCCCGCCGGCGGCCGCTCCGCTCGCGCCGCCACCGGCCACCCCGCTGGCCGCGCTGCCGGGCCAGCCCACCACGATCCCCGAGGGCACCCCGGCCGGACAGAACCCGCTGCCGTTCACCGGGCAGCCACCGTTCGTGCCGCCGTCGTTCAACCCGACCAACGGGTCCATCGTCGGCGCGGCCAAGCCGATCATCATCAACTTCCAGCGGCCCATCGCCAACCGCCCGATGGCCGAGGAAGCCATCCACATCTCGTCGGTGCCGCCGGTGCCCGGTCGGTTCTACTGGATGAGCGACACCCAGGTGCGCTGGCGCCCGCAGGACTTCTGGCCAGCGGGCACCGTCGTGCACATCGACGCCGCGGGCACCAAGTCCAGCTTCAGCGTCCCAGAACAGCTGGTCGCGACCGTCGACAACGAGACCAAGCAGATGGAGATCGTGCGCAACGGCGTGCTGGAGAAAACCTTCCCGGTCTCGATGGGCAAGCCGGGCTACGACACCAAGAACGGCACCTACTACGTGCTGGAGAAGTTCGCCGACATGGTGATGGACTCCTCCACCTACGGGGTGCCCGTCGACGACCCGTCGGGTGAGGGCTACAAGATCAAGGTGCAGGACGCGGTCCGCATCGACAACAGCGGCATCTTCGTGCACAGCGCGCCGTGGTCGGTGGGCTCGCAGGGCGAGGCCAACGTCAGCCACGGCTGCATCAACCTCAGTCCCGCCAACGCCCAGTGGTTCTACGACAACTTCGGCAGCGGCGACCCGGTCGTCATCAAGAACACCGACGGCGGCCTCTACACCCAACAGGACGGCGCCCAGGACTGGCAGCTGTTCTGACACTCGGCGCCGTGCCACGATGAGCACAGGCCGCTGGCCGCCCCGGCCACCGGCCCTGAGCCGAGAGTGGTTCGATGCCCGGTCACGACAAGGCGACGGCGCGCACGGTCACGGTGATCGTGCTGCTGGTGCTGGCCACCGTGGCGCTGCGCGGCCACCTGCCCGACGCCGGACCCGATCCGCCACCGGCTGATCGGCCGACCGCGGGCCCCGGCAGCCTCATCGCCGTCATGGCCATGCTCGGGGTGTCCGTCGCGGTCATCGTGCTGTCGCTGCTCACCCGTACCCGCCGCCGGCCGCCCGGCCCGGCCCCCACCGAGCGGTCCCGCGATCGCGGCGCCGGTGGCACCCGGGTGCCCTGGCGGGTGCTGCTGGTCGTGGCGCTCGGCTTGCTGGTGTGGCTGACGGCGCTGGCCACGGTGACGCGCTGGGGGATGCAGCTGGGCGTCGAGGAGGTGGCCCCGCCGGAAACCGGCGCCGCGGACGCCGGGTCCGACGGCTCCGCCGCCCGGCCCGGTGCCGAGATCGGTGCCGACGTCGACCCGGACACCGCCGGCGGTCCGATGCTCGGCCTGCTCACCGGCGTCACCGCGGCCCTGCTGCTGCTCGCGGTGGTGACCTCGGCGATGAGCCGGCGCCGGGTCGCCGCCGCAGCGCAGCCCGCGGCCGGCCCCGCGATCGGCCCGGGCACGCCGGCCGCACCCGACCTGGCCCGCGCGGCCGAGCGCGGTCTGGCCGAGATCAATGACCCCAGCCGCGATCCCCGCGAGGCCATCATCGCCTGCTACGCCGCGATGGAGCGCGAACTCGACAAGTCGCCCGGCACCAGCCCCCGCGACTCCGACACCCCCTCGGAGGTGCTGGCCCGCGCCATCGCCGGGCACGCGCTGCGCGCCGAGCACGCCCGCGAACTCGTCGAGCTGTTCGAGGAGGCGAGATTCAGCCCGCACGTGATGAACGAGAGCCACCGCGCCGACGCGGTGCGGGTGCTGAGCCTCGTGCAACGCGAACTGCAGGGCGTCACATGACCAAACTGGTGATCACCGGGATCCTGCTGATCGTCGTCGTCGAGGCGATCGCCCTGGCTCAGCTGGACGGCTACCCGGTGGTGGCGGTGACCGGGGTGGTGCTGGCCGTCGTGCTCGTCGCGGCGCGACGGCAGCTCACCCGGGCGCCCGCCGTCAGCGACGAGCCCGCCGAGACCGACGACGCCGCGGCCGCGCTGCAGCGCTGGCTGACCCGCACCGAGACGCTGATCTCCTGGGCGGAGGCGTCCCGCTCGGACTGGGACCGGCGGCTGCGCCCGATGCTGGCCCGGCAGTTCGAACTGGCCGCGGGTCAACGAAAGGCCAAGGACCCGAATGCCTTCCACGCGACCGGCCGGATGCTCTTCGGGGAAGCGCTGTGGCAGTGGGTGGATCCGGAGAACATCTCGCGTGCCGGCAACCAGGAACCCGGTCCGGGCCGGGCCGTGCTCGACGACATCCTGCAACGACTGGAGCGGTTATGACATCACCCGGTTCGACGATCGCCGAGACCACCGCGCTGTGCGAGGCGGTGCTCGATGAGATCGGCCGAGTGGTGGTCGGCAAGCGGCGGGCGCTCAACCTGATCCTGATGACCGTGCTGGCGCGCGGGCACGCCTTGGTCGAGGACCTGCCGGGATTGGGAAAGACGTTGATCGCCAAGTCTTTCGCGGCCGCTCTCGGCCTGGATTTCACCCGGGTCCAGTTCACCCCCGACCTGCTGCCCGCCGACCTGCTCGGATCAACGATCTACGACATGTCCTCGGGGCGTTTCGAATTCCGGCGTGGGCCGGTGTTCACCAACCTGCTGCTCGGTGACGAGATCAACCGGACCCCGCCCAAGACCCAGGCCGCCCTGCTGGAGGCGATGGCCGAACGCCAGGTCAGCATCGACGGTGTCACTCATCGGCTGCCCGACCCGTTCCTGGTGCTGGCCACCGACAACCCGATCGAGTACGAGGGCACCTACCCGCTGCCCGAGGCACAGCTGGACCGCTTCGCGATCCGGCTCGAGCTCAAGTACCTCTCCGAGGACGAAGAGACCACGATGCTGCGGCGCCGGCTGGACCGCGGATCGGCCCCGCCCACCGTGGCCCAGGTGGTCGGCGCCGAGGAGCTGCTGGCCATGCAGGAATCCGTGGAACAGGTGACGGTGCACGACGACGTGCTGAACTACGTCGTCGCGCTGGCCGCCGCGACCCGCCAGCACCCCCAGGTGGCCGTCGGCGCCAGCCCGCGGGCCGAGCTCGACCTGGTGCAGCTGGCCCGGGCGCGTGCGCTGCTGTTCGGCCGCGACTACGTGATCCCCGAGGACATCAAGGCCCTGGCCGTCCCCGCGGTGGCACACCGGATCAGCCTGCGGCCGGAGATGTGGGTGCGCCGCGTGCACGGCTCCGACATCGTCGACGAACTGCTGCGCCGCATCCCGGTGCCGCGGGCCACGGAGCCGCGGTGACCGACGTCGAGGACCGCACCAGCACCGCCGAATTACGTTGGCGGGCATCGGCCTTGACCCGCTCGGTCAGCACCTGCGCAGCTGTCGCGATCGCGGTGGCGGTGCTCACCGGCCGCTGGGAGCTGATCGCGTTCGCCGCGCCGCTGCTCGGAGCCCTGTGCTCGGTGGGCTGGCAGGCCAGGGTGCCGACCGTGGCGGTGACCGGGCGGCCCGCCCTGACCCGGTGCTTCGAATCCGATCCGGTCCGGGTGCAGGTGTGCGCGCACGCCGACGACGGCAGTCCGGTGACCGTCGACTGCGCGGTGCTCGCCCCGATGGAACTGGACCGGGGCGGCCCCGCGGTGACCGTGCGAACCCCGCGGTGGGGGCGCTACCCGATCCGGGCAACCGTACGGGTGTCCGGCCGCGGCGGACTCCTGGCGGGCACCGGCACCGTCGACGCCGCCGAGGTGTGCGTGTTCCCCGTCGCCCCACCGCAATCCACGCCGGTCCCGCGCACCGAACTGCTCGACCGGCTGGGCACCCACCTCACCCGGCACATCGGCCCCGGCGTCGAGTACGCCGACATCCGGCCCTACGTGCCCGGGGACCAACTGCGCACCGTCAACTGGCCGGTCAGCGCCCGCCGCGGGGCGCTGCACGTGACCGAAAGGCTGACCGATCGGGCCGCCGACGTGGTGGTGCTGTTCGACACCTACCCGCAGCCGCCCGGACCGGCCACCGAGGCGACCGAGCGCACCGCGCGCGGCGCCGCGCAGGTGGTGCAGAGCGCACTGCGCTACGGCGACCGGGCCGGGCTGGTGACCCTGGGCGGGCGCAGCACCCGGTGGCTGGGCGCCGACATCGGGCAGCGCCAGTTCTACCGGATCCTGGACACCATGCTCGGCGCCGGGACCTTCCCCGGCGCCACCGGCCAGACCTTCCAAACCGCAACGGGCACACTGGCCCCCAGGCCCGCCGTGCCGACCGGCGCGATCGTCGTCGCGTTCTCCACCATGCTCGACACCGAGTTCGCGCTGGCGCTGATCGATCTGCGCAAACGCGGGCACGCCGTGGTGGCCGTCGACGTGCTGGAGGGCTGCCCGGTGCCCGGCCGGCACGATCCGCTGGTGGACCGGGTGTGGGCGATGCAGCGGTCCTTCATGTACCGCGACATGGCCGTGGTCGGCGTCGACGTGGTGGCCTGGCCGCAGGAGCACACCCTGGACGAGGCGATGGCCCTGGTCCCCGAGCACCGGCACCGCCGATGACCGCGTCGGAAGTGCTGGTGCCCAGCGCCTTCGGCGTGCTGATGGTGGCCGCCGCCGCGCACCGCGCCGACGGAGTCGGCCTCTGGGTGGCCGCGGCGGCGCTGGCCGCGGTGCTGATCGGGTGCCGGCTGCGGCCCGCGGCGGCCGCGGCGGTGGTGCTCACCGTGGCCACCGTGGTGCTCGCCGAGCCGACACCGATGTACGCCGTGCTGGCCGGCCTGGGCGCCTGTGCCTACCTGGTGACGCGCCACGGCGCGGTGACGCTGCCCACCACGCTCGGCGCGGTCGGCTTCGCGGCGCTGGCGTCCCTCGCCGTCGCGGTGCCGCTGCGGCTGCCCTGGCTGCCGCTGGCCGCGCCGCTGGCCCTGCTGGCCGGCTACCTGCTGGCCGTGCGGCCCTACCTGGCGCCGAAGCCCGACCGGTGACCGGTCAGTTCCAGATGTGCACGCGCCGTTGCGGTTCCAGGTAGAGCGCGTCGTCCTCGGAGACCTCGAACGCCTCGTAGAACGCGTCCATGTTGCGGATCACCCCGTTGCACCGGAACTCCGGCGGTGAGTGCGGATCCACCGCAAGACGCCGGATCGCCTCGGCCTCACGGGATTTCGTGCGCCACACCTGGGCCCAGCCGAAGAACACCCGCTGCTCACCGGTCAGCCCGTCGATCACCGGCGCCGGTTGGCCCTTCAGGGACAGCTTGTAGGCGAGCAGCGCGATCGAGAGCCCGCCCAGGTCGCCGATGTTCTCCCCGACGGTGAACGCGCCGTTGACGTGGTGCGACGGATCCAGCCCGCGCGGGGTGAACTCCTCGTACTGCTCGATCAACGCCGTGGTGCGCTTGTCGAACTCGGCGCGGTCCTCGTCGGTCCACCAGTCCACCAGGTTGCCGTCGCCGTCGTACTTGGCGCCCTGGTCGTCGAAGCCGTGCCCGATCTCGTGGCCGATGACCGCGCCGATGCCGCCGTAGTTGGCGGCGTCGTCGGCCTCGGCGTCGAAGAACGGCGGCTGCAGGATCGCTGCCGGGAACACGATCTCGTTCATCCCCGGGTTGTAGTACGCGTTGACCGTCTGCGGCGTCATGAACCACTCGTCGCGGTCCACCGGCCCGCCCAGCTTGGCCAGGTCACGGTCGTACTCGACCGCGTAGCCACGCCGGTAGTTGCCGTAGAGGTCGTCGCGGGCGATCACCAGCGCCGAATAGTCGCGCCACTTGTTGGGATAGCCGATCTTCGGGGTGAACTTGTCGAGCTTGGCCAGCGCCTTCGCCCGCGTCTGCGGTGTCATCCAGTCCAGCGTGTTGATGCTGACCCGGTAGGCCTCGCGCAGGTTGGCCACCAGCTCGTCCATCCGCGTTTTGGCCTGCGGCGGGAAGTACCGCTCGACGTACAGCCGGCCCAGCGCGTCGCCCATCAGGCTCTCCACCACCGAGACGCCGCGCTTCCAACGGTCCCGGATCTCCTCGGTGCCCGAGAGCAGCTTGCCGTAGAACGCGAAGTCCTCGGCGACCAGGTCGTCGGTCAGCAGGCCCGCCCGCGCGTGGATCACCCGCCACCGCAGCCAGTTCTTCCAGTCCTCCAGCGGCTCGCTCGCCCACAGGCCGGCGAATGCGGTCAGGTAATCGGGCTGGCGCACAACGACTTCGGCAGCCTTCTCGGGCCCGGCGCCCAGACCGGTCAGCCACCCGGCCCAGTCGAAGCCCGGCGCCTGCTCGACCACCTCGGCGAAGGTGCGCAGGTTGTAGGTCAGGTCGGCATCGCGGCGCTTGACCACATCCCAGTGCGCGGCGGCGATCCTGGTCTCCAGCCCGACGATCTGCGCGGCGGTGCCGGCGTGGTCGTCGGCCGAGCCGCCGAACACCAGCGCGAACATCGCGGCGATGTGGCCCGGGTAGGCGGCCAGGATCGCGGCGTGCTGCTCGTCGCGGAAGTAGGACTCGTCGGGCAGCCCGATGCCGGACTGCGACAGGTGCAACAGGTAGCGGCTGGAGTTCTTCGAGTCGGTGTCGACGTAGAGGCCGGTGCCGCCGCCGACGCCGGTGCGCTGCAACGCCCCCAGCGCCGCGGCCAGCTCCGCCGGGGACGACGCGCCGTCGACCGCCGCGAGCTCCTCGAGCAGCGGCGCCAGGCCGCGGGCACGCACGGTCTCCTCGTCCATGAAGCTGGCGTAGAGGTCCCCTATGCGCTGCTCGTCGGTGCCCTCGGGCGCCCCCGATGCCGCCGCCGCGGTAATGAGATCGCGGATCTGCTCCTCGGCGCGGTCGTAGAGCGTGCGGAACGCGCCGTCGGTGGCCCGGTCGGCGGGGATCTGATACTCGGCCAGCCAGCGACCGTTGACGTGGCCGAACAGGTCGTCCTGCGGCCGGGCGCTGGCGTCGACGTGGCTCAGGTCGATGCCGGACTTGAGGTCTGGGTTCGCTTGTACCGTCACCCCGACATCCTTCCAGAAACGGGCCGGTACCCTCACGCGCATGCCTGACGACGACGTGCCGCCAGCGCCGCACCCGCAGCGCGAGGGCGTGGTCAGCCGCTACGGCGCCGCGTCGGCGGTGCTCGCGGTGTTCGCCGTCGCGGCGGTGGTGGCAGCCACCCTGATCTGGACGCAGCACCGCGCCGACGTCGACGAACTGCGCTACCGCACCGACGTGATGCAGACCGCCGCGGACTGGACCTTGGTGCTGGTCAACATGTCCGCCGACACCGTCGAGGCCGACCTGAACACCCTGCACGAGGGCACCGTCGGCCAGCTCAACGCCGACTTCGAGGCGACCGTGCAGCCGTTCCGCTCCCTGGTGCAGACCCTGCAGGCCCGCACCACCGGCCGCATCGACTCGGTGGCGCTCGAGACCATCCACCACGACCAGCAGCCCGTCCCCACGCCGCAGGATCTGACCGGGTTCGCCGCGCGCACCGACACCGTCATGGTGGTCGCGACATCGGTCAGCGAGAACAAGGGCACCGAGGAGCCCAGGACGGTGCGCTGGACGCTGCGGTTGGACGTCTCCGACGTCGACGGAGAACTGCTGATCTCGCGGCTGGAGCCGATCCGATGAGGAACCGGCTACGGGTACTGGCGTTCGACGTCCTGGCCCCGGCCGCCGCGGTGGCCGCGCTGGTGTACATCGGCGGCGCGCTGGCCTGGCCGCGCTGGTGGGTGGCCGTCTGCTCGGTGCTGTGCCTGCTGGTGGTCGAGGGCGTGGTGGTCAACGCCGTGCTGGCCCGCCGGGACAAGGTCACGATGGGCACCGACGACGACGGACCCGGGCTGCGGCTGGCGGTGGTCGCGACGGCGACGGGCGCGGTGGTCGCCGCGGCGGTGGTGGGTTATCTGCAGTGGACGGTGCCCGACCGCACGCTGCGTGACGACACCACCGAGGTGGCCGGCATCGCCAGCAGCGTCGCCGAAGCGTCGGCGACGTTCACCCCGCAGAACCCGACCGGGTCGATCGACCGCGCGGCTGCCCTGATGTCGGCGGCCAGCGCCGAGCGGTTCAAGAACGAATTCGCCGGCGTGGCAAAAGATCTGGCGAGCAGGCAGGTGTCGGCCCAGGCGGCGACGGTGTCGGCGGGGGTCGAGGCGATCGGACCGGCGGCGGCCAGCGTCGCGGTGATCCTGCGGGGCACCCAGTCCTCGCCCGGCAAACCGCCGGACACCGCGGTGCTGGCGCTGCGGGTGACGCTGGTCAAGGACGACGGCCGCTGGCTGGTCGAGGACGTCGCGCCGATCCACTCCCGCTGACCGCAGCGGCTACGTCGTCTTGCCCGCGCGGTGCTGACGCATCTTGGCGAAGCGCTCCGAGAGCCGGCCCATCCGGATCATCAGCGACGCCGGCGGGCTGACACTGCCGCGCAGGTACTCGGCGAAGTCGGCGGCGGGCACCCCGATGCGCGACGCGAACTCCTGCTCGCCGAGCCCGGAGCGCTCCAGCAGCAGATGCACGTGCCGGGCCACCTCGGCGCACTCACTGGCCTCGAGCTGTTCCCTGGTGCGGTCGAGCACCTCGGACATCGCCCGGGACACCCCGTAGGGGCGCGCGGTCTCGAGCACCTCCTCGACCTGGCGCGCGGTGCGGCCGTACGGGTCGCGTTTGATCGCCACCACGATGCGCTGCCAGACGCTGAGGTCGTCGTCCTCCAGCGCGGCGCGGATCGCCGCGGTGGGCCAGAACTCGACCGGCCGGTCCGCCGCGGCCCCCGGATTGCGTGCGGAAGCCTCGTCACGGCCCGGGTGCCGTACGTCTGAGGTCACCGTCACCTCGCTTCCTCCAGCATTGCCACCGCCACCGATAGGCAGCGCTGCTTGGTCGTGGCCCATCCAGTCTCCGCCTCCGGGCCGGCCACCGTGTCGGCGGGCTGCGGGTCGGCCAGCCGGCGCACCAACTCGGTGGCCACCCGGTGCTTGCCCGAGCCGTCCGCCGGCCGACCAGAGTAGTACCGGTCGATGCCGGCGAGCACCTCCGCGGCGGTCTGCACATCCATCGATGCCACCAGCTCGGCGAAGTCGGTGTAGTCGCGGGCGCTGTTGCGTTCGGCGATCAGGAAGCTCTTGAGCCGCAGGGTCTCGGCACCGGTCGGGATCTGCAGCCGATCCCCGGTGGGCAGCAGCACGTTCGTGGTCTCCATCGGACTGGACCGCGCGAACGTGGTGTCACCGTCGGCTACGGTCAGCGCGTCGAGCGCGACGTCGAGGCGACCCCGCCACATCGTCACCGGGTGCTTGGGCAGCTTGACCGCGATGGTCTTGCCGTGCGCCCGGTTGCCGACCGTGACGGCCACCTTGGCCTCCCCGCGCCGGACCCGCGACCCGACCAGTTTCATCAAGGGCTGGCAGCCGCTGAACGCCAGCGGATCGGCGACGGTGATGCACTGCGGGGCAAGGGTTTTCAGCTTCGCTGCAGATCTGACCACGGTGCGCAGGTCCGCACCGGAGGGGGCCAGCGCGGAGATGTCGTCGGGGATGATGACCAGATCGCCGATGTCGGCCTTGGGCAGCGGTTTCTCGAAGTCCACCGAGGGCAGGATCCGGTCCAGCCAGCGCGGCAGCCACCAGTTCCATTCGTCGAACATCGCCATCAACGCCGGCACCAGCACCAGCCGCACGACGGTGGCGTCGACGGCGATCGCGACCGCGCACGCCACCCCGAGCTGGGCCACCAGCGGCATGCCGGCGAACGCGAACCCGATGAACACCGCGATCATGATCAGCGCGGCGCTGGTGATGGTGCGCGCGCTGGTGCTCACCCCGTAGCTGACGGCGTCGCGGGTGTTGCCGGTCTGCAGGAACCGCTCCCGGATCCGGGTGAGCAGAAAGATCTCGTAGTCCATCGACAGCCCGAACGTCAGGGCCAGCACCAGCGGCGGGATGGTGCTGTCCAGCGACGACAACTGCTTGAAGCCCAGGTCCGACAGCCAGCCCCACTGGAACACCGCGACCAGGCTGCCGTAGGCGGCGGCCACCGACAACACCGTCATCAGGACGCCCTTGAGCGCCAGGAACACCGACCGGATCGAGATCAGCAACATCACGAACGCGATCAGCGCGACGAACGCGAACACCCACGGCTGGGTCTCGGACACCTTGTCGTCGAAGTCGTTGATCAGCGCGGTCGGGCCGCCCACGTCGACGTCGGCGGCGTCACCGACGACCGCGGGCAGCTCGGCGCGCATCCAATCCACGGTCTCGCGGGCCGCCAGGTCCTCGGGGTCGATCGACAGCGTGGCCGACAGCAGCGCGCTGCGGTAGTCGTTGCCGAACACCGCCGGCGTCACCGACACCGTGTTCGGCGCCTGGGCCATCTTCTGCCGGACCGCGTCGAGCACCGGCTCCTTGGCCGGCGCCGACGCCGCGTTGCCCTCCCTGAACGTGACGAGCACCCGCACGGGTCCCAACGCGCCCGGCCCCAGCGCCTCCGCGGCGGCGTTCACCCCGCCGCGGATCTCGTGGGTGGGGTCGAACTGCCGCTGCATGCTGTTGCCCAGCGCCATCGAGAAGGCCGGCGCGGCCAGTGCCAGCAGCAGCACCGTCGCCGCCAGCGCCGACAGCCACGGGCTGCGCATCACCCAGCCGGTCCAGCGGGCCCAGAACCGGGAGTGGGTGGATTCCACCCGGCGGCTCCAGTGCAGGTACGACGACCGGCGGGCGGCCCGGCGGCCGACGGTGGCCAACACCGCAGGCGTCAGCGTCGTCGAGGTCAGCACCGCCATCGCGACGGCCAGGATCGCCCCGGTGGCCATCGACTGCAGCACCGGGGTGTTGATCAGGTACAGGCCCGACACCGAGGCGATCACCGTCAGGCCCGACAGCACCACCGCCAGGCCGGAGGTGGCCATCGCGGCGTCGGTGGCGTCCTGGGGTTCGCGCCCGGCACGCAGCTCCTCCCGGAACCGCATCAGGATGAACAGCGAATAGTCGATGGCCAGCGCGATGCCGAACATCGACACCGTCGAGGTCACGAACACCGACATCGTGGTGTACATCGACAACAGGTAGACCAGCCCCATCGTCACGGTGACGGTGCAGATGCCGAGCAGCAGCGGCATCGCCGCCGCGGCCAGCGACCCGAACACCGCCAGCAGCACGATCAGCACGATCGGCAGGTTCCACTTCTCGGCCTGGGCGATGTCGCTCTTGGTGGCCAGCGCCGCCGCGGCGCCCAGCGCACCCTGCCCGATGACGTAGTAGCGGACCTTGCCGTTCTCGGTCTCGCCGGGCTCCTCGCCGTCGACGCCCACCTTCTCCCGGAGCTGTTTGGCCACGTCGACCGCACCGGTGTTCTCGAAGTCCAGCTGCAGCGGGATGACGTAGGGCCGGTCGGGCTGCGGTGGCGGCTGCTGCGGGTTGTGCGCCACCTGCACGCTGGGCACTTCGGCGGCCAGCCGTTCCAGCTCGGCGACCGCGACGTTCATGTCGTCGAACGACGCATCCGGGCGCGGCGCCGCGACCAGCGCCAGCGGCGAGGCACCCTGGTCGGGGAACTGGGCCTCCAGCTCGCGCTGCACGTAGAGCGACTGCGATCCGGCCACCTCGAAACCGCCGCCGGTGAGATGGCTGGACTGGTTGATCGCCAGGTATACCGAGGGCACCAGAAGCAGGAGCCAGGCCGCGAAGACCGCCCAGCGGAACCTGCGCAGGTTGCTGCTCATGCGCAACATGAACTGCTGTATGGCGAACCCCGCTTTCTTCCTGGCGTTTCGTAGCGAGAGCGTACAGCAGCCGGCTGTGACGCGACTGCGCTTGTGATGGCCTGCCATTGAGGCTTTAACCGGCCTTAATGTCGCTGGCGGTGCCGTTGGATTGGCCAGCTGGCCCTCGGCGGTGGCAGGATGCCGGCAGCCAGGTTTCGGCGTCGGGGATCCTTTGCTCGTGATCGCATCGAGTTTGCGGAGCAGGTTGGCGTTCGCAAACTGTTAGGAGTTACGCCATGCACAAGGCCATCACCGCCGCCGTCACCGCCGTCGCGGCGGGCGGGATCGGGCTCGGCCTGCTGGCCGGCCCGGCGGCGCCGCAGGCGCAGGCCGCGCCGGACCCCTGCGCGGCCAGCGAGGTGGCCAAGACGGTGGGGTCCGTCGCGACCAACACCGGCACCTATCTGGAGAGCCATCCCGACACCAACCAGGCGCTGACCACCATCTCCCAGCAGCAGGGCGGGCCGCAGTCCCTGGCTGCGCTCAAGGCGTACTTCGACGCCAACCCCCAGGTGGCCGCCGACCTGCAGCGGCTGCAGCAGCCGCTGACGGCGCTGTCGGGGCGCTGCCGGCTTCCGGTCACCGTCCCGCAGCTGCTCGGGTTGATGCAGGCCGCCCAGCAACCCGCGGCTCCGACCCCGGCGGCGCCGGGTCGTTTGCCCGGCGCTCAGACGGTCGGTGTCGGGGTGACCGACAGCGGGCTGCCGGTGCAGCGTCCGCCAATCGTCACGCAGGGCATCGGACCGCTACCCGGTCCTGCGGTTTCGACGTCGCGGTGACGGTGTTCTGGCGACTTTCTCACGATTGGTTAACCGCTAGGCAAGAAACCGGGCGGCCGTTCTGCTTAGCTTCCTAAGATGGTCCCGACCGGCAAGGGATACTTGTGCCGGACTGACACCCTTTGATGAAGGAGCCTCCATGTTGTTCTCGGCCCACACCGTCCGACGTGTGGCCGCCGGCGCCCTCGGTGCCGGCGCGCTCGGGGGAGCGTTGTTGTTCGGTGCCCTGCCGATGGCTTCCGCGCAGCCGGTTCCGCCGAACTGCACCGCGGCCGACTTCTCCGGCGTGGCCGCAGGTGTATCGGCGGCGTCGTCGGCCTACCTGTTCACCCATCCGGACGTGAACGCGTTCTTCACCGACCTGCACGGCGATCCCAAGGATCAGATCGCCGCCGACGTGCACCAGTACCTGGAGGAGCATCCCCAGGTGAAGGCGGAGCTGACCCAGATCCGGCAGCCGCTGGTCGACATCAAGCACCGGTGTGGCATCGTCGTCGCGCCGGATGAGATGGACGGCCAGTAAGGCCGGTGCGCGACAGGGCGGTGACTTCGCCCGCTCGCGGGGGTGAGTCGTCCATCCAGGACGGTGCGGGTCGGACGGTGTTGATGGTCGACGACGACCCCGATGTGCGGACCTCGGTCGCCCGGGGTCTGCGGCATTCCGGGTTCGACGTGCGGGTGGCGGCGACCGGTAAAGAGGCGCTGCGGCTGCTGTCGAGCGAATCGCACGACGCGCTGGTGCTCGACGTGCAGATGCCCGAGCTGGACGGGGTGGCCGTGGTGACGGCGCTGCGCGCGCTGGGCAACGACATCCCGATCTGCGTGCTGTCGGCCCGCGACACCGTCAACGACCGGATCGCCGGGCTGGAGGCCGGCGCGGACGACTACCTGACCAAACCGTTCGACCTGGGTGAGCTGGTGGCCCGCCTGCACGCGCTGCTGCGGCGGGCCCACAGCTCCGATCCGACCTCGCACACGATGACCGTGGGCGCGCTGACCATCGACACCGCCCGCCGGCTGGTGTTCGTCGCCGGTGAGCGGGTCGACCTGACCAAGCGCGAGTTCGACCTGCTGGCCGCGCTGGCCGAGAACGCCGGCGTGGTGCTGAGCCGCCAGCGGCTGCTCGAACTCGTGTGGGGGTACGACTTCGACGTCGACACCAACGTCGCCGACGTCTTCGTCTCCTACCTGCGGCGCAAGCTCGAGCGCGACGGGCTGCCGCGCGTGATCCACACCGTGCGCGGGATCGGCTACGTGCTGCGCGAAGAGCCCTGAGCGCCGCTCGACATCCGGTGAGACTTCCCAGGCTGTTCCGATCGGCGTCCCTGCGCACCCGGGTCGCCATCGCCTCGGCCGCCGCGGCCTCCGCGGTGGTGGCCGCGTTCACCATCCTGACCTCCGTCGTGTTGGCGAACAACGATGCCGCGCAACTGGATCGACGACTCGACGCGATCGTCGACGCGAGCGTGTTCCCCGACGAGCTGCAGGACCCGCGCCGGGTACTGACCACCGGGCGGTCCCGGTCCTCGGGGCAGGTGGTGTTCCAGCGCGGTTTCCAGCTGCCCGCGCTGCCGCCGGGCACCGAGACGGTGCTGGTCAACGGGGTGGAGTACCGGGTGCGGACCATCCCGGTGGAGCAGGAGGGCGGGGTGCTGATGTCGATCGGCATCCGCGCCGACAGCATCCTGCTGGACCGGGCCAGGGTGCCGACCTACATCGCGGTGGGTGTGGTGACGGTGCTGATCGCCGCCGGGCTGGGCTGGCTGCTGGCCGGGCCGGCGATCCGGCCGCTGCGCAAGCTGACCGAGCACACCACCCGGCTGGGCAAGGGCGCCGACCAGATCCCGGCGGTGCACGGGGTGCGCGAGGCCGAGGACCTGGCCGAGGCGATGACCGCGATGCTCAGCCGGCTGGCCGCTGCGCAGCTGGCCACCACCAACTCGCTGCAGGCCGCGCAGGACTTCGCCGCCAACGCCGCACACGAACTGCGCACCCCGCTGACCGCGATGCGCGCCGACCTGGACACGCTGCGCATCCACGACCTGCCGCCCGAGGAGCGCGCCGAGGTGGTCGCCGACCTGTCCCGCGCCCAGCGCCGGGTGGAGGGCATCATCACCGCGCTCGGTCAGCTGGCCTCAGGGCAGTTGGCCCAGGCCGAGGACCGCGAGGTGATCGACGTGACCGACATGCTCGACCGGGTGGCCCGGGAGAACATGCGGGTGGGTCGCGACGTGCGGATCGACATGGACGTCAGCGACGACCTCGGTCATGTGCTGGGCTGGCCCAGCGGGCTGCGGCTGGCGGTGGACAACCTGGTGCGCAATGCCATCACCCACGGCCAGGCCACCCGGATCCTGTTGGCCGCGCACCGCCGCGGCGACGTGGTGACCATCGTCGTCGACGACAACGGCCGCGGCCTGCCCGCCGAGGAGCACGAGACCGTGCTGGGCCGGTTCTCTCGCGGCAGCAACGCCGCCCCGGGTGGGTCAGGGCTGGGGCTGGCGCTGGTAGCCCAGCAGGCGACGCTGCACCGCGGCTCCATCCGGCTCTCCGACGGTCCGCTCGGCGGTCTGCGCGCCACCCTGACGGTGTCGGCGAACCCTGATACGCAACAGGATTCAGCGGACTGAGCGGCGGCCGGCGAGCAGCGCCAGCGCGCGCCAGCCGAGCAG
Source organism: Mycolicibacterium sp. (assembly GCA_050250295.1). Classification (GTDB taxonomy): domain Bacteria; phylum Actinomycetota; class Actinomycetes; order Mycobacteriales; family Mycobacteriaceae; genus Mycobacterium. The sequence goes on along the minus strand of JBFWOX010000030.1, from coordinate 45,828 downwards.
CAGCAGCGCGGTCATCAGCGACGCGACCACGATGAAGCTGACCGCGGTGCCCTGGGAGGTGGCCCGGCGCAGCAGCATCCCCACCACGATGGTGGCCACCCACACCGCCAACCCGGTGGGTGCCAGTGCGGTGGGCCTCCGCCAGCCGCGGGCCAGCACCCAGCCCGCCACGGCCCCGGCCAGGAACGGCCATGCGGTTTCGGCGATCCCGGCCACCGACAGCCCCTCGGCGTGGCTGCGCCGCCCGATGGCGCTGAACACCACCACGCAGATCAGGTCGACGGCCAACGCCGTCAGTACGGTGTCACGGTTGCGCATAGGTCATCACATCGTAAACGATTGGGCTGGTGTCCTTTTCGTCGCGCGGTGGGAACCCGGGCTCGATGCGTGCGGGCTGACCGTCGAGCAGCGGGTCCAGCCCGTCGGGCGCCAGCCGGGAATCCAGCCGGAACGCCGGGAACACGAACGGCAGCCCGTCCGCGCGCAGCGGGTCGGGGGTGCTCATCACGTGGAAATGCAGGTGCGGCGCATCGGAATTGCCGGAGTTACCCAATGACCCGAGCACCTGGCCGGTCCGCAGGTGATCGCCGGGTTCGACCGTGATGCTGCCGGTCTCGAGGTGGGCGTAGAAGGCGTAGTTCCCGCCGCCGAGATCCTGCACGACGTGGTTGCCGCCGTACTCCTGCAGGGCCAGTCCGCTGGGCGTCGCCCCGGGTACCTGCTCGGGCAGGCCGTCGAGGACCGTCACCACCGGACCGTCGCCGACGGCCAGGATGTCGGCGCCGAAGTACGGGTAGCTGGCCACGTCGTCCTTGGCGCCGGTGAACAGCCGGCCGTCGGGGCCGAGCTGGACGTAGTCGATGGCGAACCGCTCGGCGGCCCAGATGTCGCCGCTGATCGGGTTGAGCGCCATCCGGTGCGGGGTCATCTCGCAACAGCTGTTGGCGTTCAACCAATTCGGGCCGGCCAGCGGGGGTGAGATGACGACCGGCTGGCGCTTCTGCACCTCGACGGGGGCCACCTCCTCGGTCATGGTCGCGGGGAACAGCGGCGGCATCGGCTCCGGCACCGAGATGCCGATCGCGTGTACCAACTGATCCGGGACGGCCTTGTCGGGGGGCAGCGCTGCGTCCAGCCACACGAACGCGGTCTGGGCGGGACCGATAACCGTTGTGGGCCCGGGGTTCCCGATGATCCGGGTCCAGTGGGCCAGCCGGTCACCGGGCAGGCTGAGCAGGGTCCGGCCGTCGGCGCGGACATCGACGGAGGTCACCGTGACGTCCTGGGCCAAGGTGTTGGTCAGCGCCAGTTCGTAGGCCAGGTGCACCTTTCCGTCGGTGCCGCGCACCGGGATCGGCGCGGCCAGCACGCGGGCCACCAGCGGTGTGGCCACCGACGGTCCCTCCGGTGCGGGCGATCTGCCGGGGGTGGTGGCCGCAGTCGGGGACGCCGCTGTGGTGGTGGCGCCGACGGGGTCCGGGTCGGGTGCCGAAGCGCACCCTGCGGTGAACAGGAGCGTCGCGAGCGCAGCGGTGAGCGGGCGAATCGTCATGCAGCACAGGATCTTTCGTTAGGGTGGCGGGGCGCTGTCGGGCGGGTGCGGGGCCTCCGGGTCGGGGCTGAACTGGGCGGATGCCACGCCGTTGCCGGTGGCCGTGGAATCGGGGTCGATGTCCTTCTCGGTGCGGAACATGAAGAAGAACACCACCCAGCCGATCGCGGAGATGAATATCCAGCTGACCAGCCGGTAGATCAGCATCGCCGAGATGGCCGACGCCAGCGACATGCCGCTGGACACCAGCCCGGGCACCAGCACCGCCTCGACGACCAGCAGGCCGCCCGGCATCAACGGAATGGAACCCACCGCGCGGGCCGCAGCGTAGGCGACGGTGACCCCGGCCAGCGACGGGTGCCCACCGGTGGCATAACAGGCGAACAGCAGGCACGCGACGTCGGCGACCCAGTTGAACAGCGACCAGCTGAAGGCCGTCCCCAGTGCGCGCCGGCTCAGCTGTACCGACTCCAGCTGGGCGAGGATCTCCCGCCACTTGGCCAGGCCGGTGTCGGCGGGCTTGCCGCGCACCGAGTTCACCCAACCCAGCACCCGCACCCCGATGCCGTCGATCAGCTCGGGGCGCGTCGCCACGGCCTGGGCCAACAGGATCAGCGCGAGGAAACCACCGAGGGAGAAGATCAGCGACAGCGGGTTCTTGCTGGCGCCCAACATGAACGCGCCGCCGAGGCCGAGCAGCGCCAGGCCGATCACCTGCAGCACACCCGACATCACCAGCTGCCAGGACGCCACCAGCGGGGAGGCCCCCCAGATCCGCTGCTGGCGGTAGATGAACGTCGCCGAGAGCACCGGGCCGCCCGGCATCGTCGTCGACAGCGCGTTGCCGGCGTAGAACGCCGCCTCGGAGCGCCACTGCCGGACGTGCACGCCGGCCGAGCGCAGCAGCGTGCGCTGGATCTGGGCGAAGCTGTGCATGGACGCCATCGCCGCGACCGCGGCGGCCAGCACCCAGATCCACTTCGCCGAGTACAGGCTGTGCCACGCCTTGGCGAGCTGATCGCGTACCAGCGCCAGCTCGACGGCCAGCACGACGACGGCGAGGGCCAGGATCACCCAGCGCAGCCACCAGTACTTGCCGCGGGCGGCGCGTTCCTGGCTGGTGGGACCCGCCTGGGTACCGCTCGCGGGCGCGTCGTGAGACACGCCCTACAGGGTAAGGCGTGAAGTGGCCGAAACCGCAGATCCGGGGAGGTCCGCGGCGCGGCCGTTACGCTACCGGAATGTCAGCCAGCCCCTCGTTCGACACCGCCGCGGACGCGTCGGTCAGCCCGCTGGTCCGCAAGATCGCCGCGTGGGCGTGGCGGCTGTTGGTGATCCTGGCCGCCGTCGTCGCCCTGCTGTGGCTGATCCTGCGGCTGGAGATCCTCGTGGTCCCGGTGGCGTTGGCGACGATCCTGGCGGCGTTGCTGATGCCGGTCGTGGACTTCCTGGACCGCCGTGGCGCGCCGCGCGGGGGAGCGGTGGCGTTGGTGCTGCTGTCGGGGTTCGCGCTGTTCGGCGGGTTGCTGGCGTTCGTGGTCACGCAGTTCGTCGAGGGTGCACCCGAGTTGGTGGCGCAGGTGTCGACCAGCATCGAGGGGGTTGGCCGCTGGCTGACCGAAGGTCCGCTGCACGTCAGCCCGCAGCAGATCAACCAGGCCCGCGACGCGGCGATCGAGGCGCTGCGCAGCAACCAGGAGAAATTGACCAGCGGCGCGCTGTCGACCGCGGGCACCGTCACCGAGATCGTCACCGGCGCGCTGCTGGTGTTGTTCACGCTGATCTTCCTGCTGCACGGCGGCCGCAACATCTTCGCGTTCGTCACCAAGGTCTTCCCAGGGCACGTGCGCGACCGGGTCCGCGACGCCGGCCGGGCCGGGTTCCGCTCGCTGATCGGCTATGTCCGGGCGACGTTCCTGGTGGCGCTGGTCGACGCCGTCGGCATCGGGGTGGGCCTGGCCATCATGGGGATCCCGCTGGCGCTGCCGCTGGCGTCGCTGGTGTTCATGGGTGCGTTCATTCCGCTGGTCGGTGCGGTGCTGACCGGGTTCCTCGCCGTCATCGTCGCGTTGATCGCCAAGGGCTGGATCTACGCGCTGATCACACTGGCGCTGATCATCGCGGTGCAGCAGCTCGAAGGTCACGTGCTGCAGCCGCTGGTGATGGGCCGGGCGGTGTCGATCCACCCGCTGGCGATCGTGCTGGCGATCGCCGGCGGTGGGGTGTTGGCCGGCATCGTCGGCGCGCTGCTCGCGGTGCCGGCGCTGGCGTTCCTCAACAGCGCTTTGCGGGTGCTGCTGGCCCCGGACCCGGCCGCCGAGGAAGCGGCGATGGCGGCCGACGAGGGACCGGTGGTCCGGGCCGAGCCCGACGACGTCGACGTGGAGTAGACCTGGAATAGCGGCTCGCGAGCGTGGAGTGGCGGTGGTCGTGAACGCCTGCGCGCTACCAGGAGGGCACGCGCGGAGACCGAACTCTTCGATTGCAGATTGTTGACAATTTTCTGTTGACGTTGCCCGACGGGGTCACTAACGTTCCACGCATGTCGTGCTGTCGGCGGATGTCGCCGCTGATTCCCCAGGCCACCCGGCCGGACAGCGAGGCGGGCGGGTGACGGCGGCGCATCGCTGGGGCACTGTGCTGGCCACGTCCCTGGTGGCGGTCGTGCTGATCGTGCTCGTCGGCCCCATCCTGTTGCTCGCCGTCTTCTCCTTCAACGACTCGTCGATCATCGCGCTGCCCTTCGAGGGCTTCACCCTCGAGTGGTACCGCGCGGCCTTCGCCGACCCCGACGTCAGCGACGCGATCCGCAACTCGCTGGTGCTGGCCGCCGTCGTGGCCCCCCTCTGTGTGGTGCTGGGCACCGCGACGGCCTGGGGGGTGACCCGGTTCCGGTTCCGCACCCGCGCCTTCTGGTCCGCGCTGGCGGGTGCGCCGCTGGTGATCCCGTGGCTGGTGATGGGTGTCAGCGGGCTGCTGTTGTTTGCCTCGCTGGGGATCGAGCTGTCCCTGCTGACCGTCGGCGCGATGCACATCGCGGTGACGTTCCCGCTGGTGACGGCGCTGGTGTCGGCCCGGCTGGTGCGGTTCGAACGATCGCAGGAGGAGGCGGCGGTGGACCTAGGCGCCTCGCAGCTGCAGCTGATGACCAAGGTGGTGCTGCCGCAGCTGGCGCCCACCCTGGGCGCGGCGCTGATCTTCTCCTTCGCCTGGTCGTTCAACAACTTCGAGATCAGCTTCTTCAACGGCGGTTACGAACAGACCTTCCCGGTATGGGTGTATTCGGTACTGCGCCGGTCGGACAACCTGCCGGTCGTCAACGCCATCTCCACCGCGGTGTCCGCGGCGCAGGTCGCGGTGGTCTACGGGACATGGATGGTGCTCAAGTCGGTCAACAACCGCCGGGGCGCCGAGACCCTGACCGACATGGTGGCCGGAGGTCTGCGGTGACGATGCAGCTGGAGGCACCCGAGGTGGCCGCCGTCGAGCGCGGCGGCCCGGCACGGCGACGTGGACGCTGGCTGCCCGCCGCCTACCTGACCGGCCCGATGACGGTACTGGTGCTGCTGGTCCTGGTCCCGATGGTGATCCTGTTCCTGATCAGCCTCGGCATGGCGGTATCCCGCGGGCACAGCGTCTGGTCGCTGGAGGCGTACGTCAGCATCCTCACCGAGCCGCTGTACCGCAAGATCGCCGTCACCACGATCTTCATCGCCACCTCGGCGATGGTCGTGCAGCTGGTGATCGGGGTGCCGCTGGCCTACGTGATGGCCTTCCGCGCCGGCCGCTTCGAGGTGCCGCTGCTGCTGGGTCTGGTGGTGCTCGACGAACTCAACCCGGTGGTGCGGGTGTACGCCTGGCGAATGCTGTTGGGGCGCAACGGCATCATCAACAAATTCCTGGAACTGATCGGCGTCATCGACCAACCGATCGACGCGCTGCTGTTCAACCAGGGCACGGTGATCGTCGTGCTGTCGACGGGCTGGATCACCTACACGGTGATCCCGCTGTACGCGGCGATGAAGGCGATCGACCCGGCCCTGTTCCAGGCGGCGGCCGATCTCGGCGCCGGCTGGTGGACGATGACGCGGCGGATCCTGCTGCCGCTGGCCGCGCCCGGCATCTTCGTCGCGGTGCTGTTGGTGTACATCCCGCTGTTCACCGACTTCGCCACCCCCACCCTGGTCGGCGGCACCAGCGGCTACATGCTGGGCCAGGCGGTCAACGACCTGATCCTCGAACAGGGCGATCTGGCCCGCGGCGCCGCGCTGAGCAACCTGCTGCTGCTGGCGTCCGGCATCGTGGCGGCCATCGCGTTCCGGCTGGCGCGGATCAACCGGCTGGACTGACCGGCCAGGCTGAACCGGCCCGCGGGACGGGTGGACACCGGGTACCGAACCGTGCAGTTTGGCCCGCGCCGACCGCCGAAGTGCTGTAGATTGTTGACGATCTGCAAATCGCGGCCAGCTGGCCACCGATCGAGGAGCACCCGTGAAGAACTTGCTGCCCGTCGCGTTGACTTGTGCGTCAATAACGTTGCTCGCCGCCTGCGGCGGCGGTGAGGCGAGCACCGTCGGAGCCGGGGCGACGAACCCGAGCGACCCAGGCTCGGTCAGCGGCACGCTGCGGCTCTACTCGTACGAGGACGGCTTCGATCCCGGTTATCTGGAGTCGTTCCACGACCAGTACCCCGACATCACGCTGGAAACCGCCGGCTTCGGCAGCAACGAAGAGGCGATCGCCAAGCTCAAGTCGGGGTTCAAGGCCGACGTCATCAACACCTGCGTCGACGAGGGAGCGCTCGAGGCCGTCGAGGCGGGTCTCTACGCACCGTTGGACATCGCGCGCCTCGAGCACTGGGACGAGATCTGGCCGGCGATGAAGGAGATGCCGGGGATCACCTACGAGGGCAAGACCTATGTGGTGCCCGTCGACGCGGGCACTGGTGGCCTGATCTACAACGCCGACAAGATCGACCCGGCTCCCGACTCCTGGACCGACCTGTTCGACCCCAAGTACCAGGGGCACGCCGCGCTGGAGGACAACGCGGTGACCGCGATCGACATCGGCGCGCTGGCATCGGGCATCACCGATCCGCTGAACATGGATGCGGAGCAACTGGAGAGCGTCAAGAACTTCCTCTCCGAGCACCGTTCGCAGTTCCGCACCTGGTGGAGCGACACCGGTGAACTCGCGGCGTTGCTCAAGTCCGGCGAGATCGACATCGCCAGCGGCTACACCGGCACCGTGGCCGAACTGCAGGAGGAGGGTGTCAACGTGAACTGGGCGCCCGCCAAGGAGGGCCGGATCATGTGGACCTGCGGCTACGGCATCAGCCCCGACATCGCCGAGGAGAACGTCGACGCGGCCTACGCGCTGCTCAACTGGTACACCAGCGTGCCGGCACAGGCCTACGCGGCGACCAACTGGAACTACATGGCCTCCAACAAGGGCGTCCTCGACGCGGTGTCGCCGGAGGTCCGCGAAACCGCCTCTCTGGATACCCTTTCCGACCTGAAGAACGTCATCCCGGCCTCGCCGCCCAAGGACCGCGCGGCCTGGATCAAGGCGTGGGCCGAGGTCAAGTCGTCCTGAGTCGAGGCGCGTTCGCCCCGGCGGCAGCGCCGCCGCCGGGGCGGGCCGCGGTCAGCTCCGGCGTGCCCAGAGCGAGTACGGATCCGGCCCGGGCCGGAAGCCGTACGCGTCGGCGAACTGTGCGACGCCGGCGAATCCGCGGGCGACGGTCTCGGGTTCATGGGCGTCGCTGCCGAACGAGACCGCCTGACCGCCCTCCTCGTGCCACCACCGCAGGATCTGCGCGTCGAGCGGCACGCGGGTGTTGATCTCGAGCGCCCGGCCCGATTCCGCCGTGCACCGCAGCGCGTGGCGGAACTCGTCCTCGAAATCGCCCGGGTCGAATCGGCCCGCCGTGGCCGGCCAGTCGCGCACCGGGTAGTCGATATGCGCCAGGATCTCGAAAGGCGCTGCACTGCAGACCAGTTCGGCCACCTCGGCGAGATAGCTGCGGATCACCTCGGCGGGGTCGCGGTGTTCGAACAACCCGTCGGGTTCGGCGTAGCCGCCGCGGTCGGTCAGGCAGTGCAGCGACCCGAGCAGCCGGTCGAACGGCCCGCTGGACAGCACCTGCGCCACCGCGGCCGCATGCCAGTGCGGTTCACCGAGTTCCAGGCCGCTGAGGATGCGCAACTGCGGATAGCGCTCGCGGCACTCCTGCACCGCGCCGTGGTAGCCGGCGACGTCGAACGCCGGGGGCGTGATCACCCCGCCGTCGGCGATGCCGGGCGGGTAGTCGTTGAGCGCGAGTTCGGCCTCGGTCGGTGTCCAGACGGTGTAGTCGACGTGCTCGGTGAACGCGATCGCGGGCAGCCCGAGTTGCAGTGCGCGCTCGCAGGATCCGAGCATCGATCCGCTCGGTGCGTCCCAGGACCATTCGGTGTGCACATGGCTGTCGGTCGGCAGGGGAGTGGCTCGGATCGCGTGGTCGGCAGCGGTCGACATAGAGCAGCATCATGACACAGCCCGCCTGTTTGTTGACAATCTGCAATCACGGGGAGCGGGGTCCCGCGCAAGCCATGAGGAGCCGGGGGTGGTGAGCTGGCGGGTGGCAGTCGGTGGAGAAACCCCAGGTAAACGGCAGGTATCCGACAGATTGTAGACAATTAACTATTGACAGTCTGCGGTGACGTCGTTAGCGTTCGACCGTGCCTTCGACTTCTCGGGTCCCCGTCCTCGCTGCCGCGCTGGTGCTCGGCGCGGCCTCGCTCAGCGCATGTAGCAGCAGCTCCTCGGACAACGAGCTGCCGAAGAATCCCAGCGTGATCATCCTCAGCGGTGATGGCATGGGTCCGCAGCAACGCACCGCGATCCAGTACTACCTCTACGGTCTGGACGAACGGCAGCCGATGGATGCGCTGCCCTACACGGGTTTCCTGGACACCATCCCCGGGGACCCGGAGTACGCGGTGACCGATTCGGCCGCCGGCGCCACCGCGTGGGCCATCGGCAAGAAGGTGCCCAACGGCACCACCGGGCTCGGGCCCGACGGCGAATCGGTGCCCACCCTGCTGGACATCGCGCAGGACCGGGGCATGTCTACCGGTCTGGTCAACGACCACGACATCACCAACGCGACGCTGGCGGCGTTCGGATCCCCGGTGCCGGACCGCGACCTCAAGGTCGACATCGCCAAGGGTTACCTGGACCGCGGCATCGACGTGCTGTTCGGTGGCGGCGAGAAGTACTGGTACCCCGAAGGGGAACCCGGCAAGATCGCCGACGAGGGGGAGGACGACGTCAGCGAGGGCGACGAGAACCTCGTCGCGCGCGCGGAGGCCGACGGCTACCAGTACGCCTACGACCGCACCACCTTCGATGCCCTGACCGGACCGAAAGCCCTTGCGCTGGTTCAGGACAGCGCCAAGCGGCGGTCCACGGAGATCGAGGGCTACGACTATGAGTCCGATCCGCACTATGTGGCGCCGGAGAAGCTGGTGGCCAAGGCGCTCGACATCCTCGGCGCCAACGAGAAGGGGTTCTTCCTGGTCATCGAGAGCGACGACCTCGACTCCGACGCCCACGAGCACGACGCGCAGAACATGATGCTCGCCGGTGAGTCGGTCAACAACATGGTCAAGGTGATCACCGACTACCAGAAGGACCATCCCGAGGTGCTGTTGATCGTCACCGCCGACCACGAGACGGGTGGGATGACCATCGAGAACGTGCTCGACGACGGCGAACCCGAACCCAACAGCGACCAGATCGCCGACGACCCGGTGCCGTACTGGGCCGAGGTGCCCGAGAACATGCCGCTGCCCGGCGGCGCGGTGCCCAAGCGCAGCGGTCCGTTCCCGATCAAGGGCACCGACCGGCAGTTCAAGGTGGACTGGACCACCCCCGAGCACACCGGAACGATGGTCCCGGTGTCGGCGGCCGGCCCGCTGGCCGAAAAGTTCACCGGTGTGCATCCCAACACTTACGTTTACGACGTCGTCACGGAACTGTGGGGGCAGAACTGAGCATCGGCCGCATGCGCACGGGAAGCGAGGAATCCAGGTGAGTCAACTGTCCCTTGCTCCGGAGGTGGGCGCGCTGGCCCGCGGCGGCAGCTCCATCACGCTGGACCACGTCAGCAAGAGCTACGACGGTGGCGCTCACGCGGTCGAGCGCGTGGACCTGCGCGTCGAGGCCGGTGAGTTCTTCTCGCTGCTGGGCCCCAGCGGCTGCGGCAAGACCACCACGCTGCGGATGGTGGCCGGGTTCGAGACCCCGACCTCGGGCCGGGTGCTGCTGGGCGAGGACGACATCACCGACATGCGGCCCTCCCGGCGGCCGGTGAACATGGTGTTCCAGGATTACGCGCTGTTCCCGCACATGACGGTCGCCGACAACGTCGCGTTCGGGCTGAAGGTCAAGGGGCTGTCCCGGCAGGAGTGCACCGACCGGGTCAGCGGCGCGCTGGAGTCGATGCGGTTGACCGCGTTGGCTTCTCGGCGGCCGTCGCAGCTCTCCGGTGGGCAGCGCCAGCGGGTGGCGCTGGCCCGCGCGCTGGTGAACCGGCCGCGCGCGCTGCTGCTCGACGAGCCGCTGGGGGCCCTGGATCTGAAGTTGCGCCGGGAGATGCAGATCGAGCTGGGCCGGTTGCACCGCAGCACGGGTACGACGTTCCTGTACGTGACCCACGACCAGGAGGAGGCGTTGACGCTCTCCGACCGGATCGCGGTGATGAACCAGGGCCGGATCGAGCAGCTCGCCGACCCGAGAACGCTCTACGAGCGCCCGGCGACGGTGTTCGTCGCCGGGTTCATCGGCACATCGAACCTGTTGGTGCTCAAGGATCCCCGCCGTGTCGGCGAGCACCACGTCAGCGTCATCGGCAACGGTGACCGGCTGGTGGCGCCCATCCCGGCCAGCGTGACCGGCGGGGACGGACCGATCCAGGTCACCGTCCGGCCCGAACGCATCTACCTGCATCCCAGCGACGACGCCGAGGTACCCGACGAGCACAGCGCGGTGCGCGGGGTGGTGTCCGAGGTCGTCTACTGCGGATCCACCACGCACGTGACGGTGGACCTGCCCACCGACGAACGGCTGGTGGTCCACGAGCTGAGCAACGACAGCGACCTCAAACAGATCGGGCGGGGCTCCCGGGTGCGGCTGTCGTGGGCGCCGGACTGCACCCACGTCATCGGACCGTCGGCGGCGACGGCCCCGTGACCAGCACGCGACGACAACCACCGGGCACGACCACATTGGAGGAAAGATGACCCCGCCACCTGTCGACCGCCGGGTCCGGATCACCGCGTGTGCGGGCGCGGTCGTGCTGTTGCTGGCCGGCTGCGGCGGCGGTTCGGAGAACACCGCGACCGCCGGGGAGGTGCGGACCTTCACCTACGAAGACACCATCGACCCCGAACTGCTCGAACCGTTCCAAAAGGCACACCCGGACCTCGAGGTGCGCACGGCGACCTTCGAGAGCCTCGACGAGGCCGCCGCCAAACTCACCTCCGGATTCTCCACCGATGTCATCGAGGTCTGCCTGGACGAAGCCCGCCCGTTGCTGGAGGACAACCTGCTGGCCGACATCGACACCTCGAAGCTGAGCAACTGGAACGACCTGGCCGCCACGTTCCGCGAGGCCGACGGGGTCACCGTCGACGGCAAGGTCATCATGGTGCCGGTCTCGGCGGGCCCGCACGGGATCATCTACACCACTTCGGCTTTCCCGGACGGTGTGGACAGCTACACCGCACTGTTCGACCCGGCCAACGCGGGCAGGGTCGCCCTCGACGGCGGCTGGCTCACCGCGCTGGCCGACACCGCGCTGGCCTCGGGCATCACCAATCCGACCGCGATGACCGACGAGCAGGTCGAGCAGATGAAGACCAAGATCCTCGACGCGGCGAAGAGCGGTCAGTTCCGCACCATCTCGCAGTCGGACTCCGACATGGCCAACCTGTTCAAGTCCGGGGAGGTGGTGCTCGCCGACGGCGGGCGGGGCACCGCCGAGCAGATCAACGAGAACGGCGGGGACGTGACCTGGGTGGCCCCGAAAGAGGGCACGCTGTCGTGGATCTGCGGGCTGGGCATCAGCGCCGACGCCGCCAACAGCGACGCCGCCTACGAGCTCATCGACTACTACATCTCCAAGCCGGCCCAGGCGATCACCGGCGACCTGGGCTATGTGATCACCAATCCGACTGCACTGAGCGAGGTTTCCGAGGAGTTCCGCGAATCCGCCGACCCCTCGGCGCTGACGGGCACCATGGCCCAGGTCGAGCCGGCCAACGCCGAAGTGTGGCGCAGCGCATGGCAGGAGATCGAGGCAGGCGGGTGAGCGGCCACCTCCCGCCGCCCCCGGCGGCGGTGCCCGGCCCGCGCAGCGCCGAACTGCTGGCCGCTTACGAGAAGGTCTTCTACCCGGGGCTGGTCGGTGACGGGTATCCGTTCGTGGCCAGGTCCAAAGCCGGCTGGACGATCACCGATGTGGACGGCAACACCTTCGTCGACCTGGTCAGCGCGTCGGCGTCGGTGCCCGTCGGCGCCGGCCGGGCGGACCTGGTCCGGCCCGCGGCCGAAGCGCTGCTGGCGTTCGGCAACGAGGACAGCCACGCGGTGTTCCACGAGGCCATGCTGCCGCTGGCGAACCGGTTGCTCGCGCTGGCGCCGAACGGGCTGACGCGAGTGGACATCTCGCTCAACGGCACCGAGTCGGTCGAAACCGCGGTACGGGTGATGCGGCGGGCCACCGGGCGCCCGGTGATCATCGGGTTCCTGGGCGGCTACCACGGCGAGACCACCACGACCGCGTCGCTGGGCGCCGAGCAGCACGAGATCGGCCGCAACCTGCGCGGCCTGGCGAGCGGGTTCGTGCACGTGCCCTACCCGAACACCTACCGCAGCCCGTTCGCGCCGGCCCGCCCCGGCGGGACCGGGGACCCCACCGTCGACTTCCTGCGCGACCACGTGCTGTTCCACCTGGTGGACCCCAGCGAGGTGGCGGGCGTGCTGATCGAACCGGTCCTGGGCTCCGGCGGGGTGGTGGTGCCGCCGGAGACCTTCTGGCCGGCGCTGAGTGAGCTGTGCCGCCAACACGATTGGCTGCTGTGCCTCGACGAGGTCAAGACCGGCTTCGGCCGCACCGGCGAGATGTTCGCCGCGGACCTGTGGGGGGTGCAGCCGGATCTGATGTGTCTGGGCAAGGCCATGGGCGGCGGTGTCATGCCGATCGGCGCGCTGCTGGGCGGCGAACGCGCGCTGTCGGGCTTCAGCGACCTGGCCACCGGCAGCACCTGGTCCTGGCTGCCCGCCGCCTGCGCGGCCGCACTGGCCTACCTCGACGTGCTGGAGAACGAGGACGTACTGGGCAATGTCCGTGCCCTGCACCAGGTTTCGACATCGTTGCTGGGACCGCTGGAGCAGCGCATCCCCGAGGTCGGTGACGTCCGGGTGCAGGGCGGGTTCGCCGCCGTCGAGTTCGTCGCCGACCCGGCCACCAAGGAGCGGTTCCCGGTGCTGCAGGACGCGGTCGCCGAGGGGTGCCTGCGGCGCGGGGTGCTCGTCGCGTCCAGCACCACCAGCCTGAACATCCAACCCTCGCTGGTCATGTCGCCCGAGGCCTACGCCGAGGCGCTCACCCGCGTCCTCGACGCCATCGACGAGGCCGTCCAGGGGATCCGGTGAACGACGGCCTGCGCGCGGCCAGCGCGGCGGTGCTGGCCGACATGGCCGCCGCGGGCACGCTCAAGGCGCCACCGGTGCTCGACGCCGCGCAGGGCCCGCGCAGCCGGCTGCACGGTGACGCCCGCGACGTCCTGGTGGCATGCTCCAACGACTACCTGGGCCTGGCGGCCGACCCGCGGGTGGTGGCCGCCACGGCCGACGGGCTACAGCGCTACGGGGCGGGCACCGCGTCGGTGCGGTTCATCTGCGGAACCTTCACCCCGCACCTGGATCTCGAGCGTGACCTCGCGAACCTGGTGGGAACCGAGGCGGCGCTGACGTTCGTATCGTGTTGGGACGCCAACGCCGCGGCGATCACGACGCTGGCCGACGAACGCACCGCGGTGTTCTCCGATGCGCTCAACCATGCGTCGATCATCGATGCGGTCCGGTTGTCGCGGGCCGGGCGCAAAGTGGTGTACCCGCACGCCGACCTGGCCGCCCTCGACGACGCGTTGTCGGCGGCAGGCGAGTGGGACCGGCGCATTGTGGTGACCGACGGGGTGTTCAGCATGGAGGGTGACCTCGCCCCGCTCGCCGATCTGGTCGAGCTGTGCCGGCGCCGTGACGCGGTGCTGATGGTGGACGACTCGCACGGGGTCGGCGTGATGGGCGACGACGGCCGCGGCACCCCGGCCGCCCAGGGGGTGCTCGGTGAGATCGACGTCCTGACAGGAACATTGGGCAAGGCCCTCGGTGGGGCCGCCGGTGGCTACGTGGCGTCGGGCACCGAGGTCGTCGACCTGCTGGCCCAGATGGCCCGGCCGTCGCTGTTCTCCAATGCGCTGCCGGTGCCGACGGCGTGCGGTGCCCGCGAGGCGGTGCGCATCCTGCGCACCGAGCCGCAGCGGGTGGCCCGGCTGCGCCGGCTGGCGGCCGACCTGCGCGCCGGGCTCGTCGACGCCGGATGCACACCGCTGCCGGGACTCACCGCGATCGTGCCGATCATCGTCGGGGACACCGCGCGTGCCGGGCGGATGAGCCGGGCACTGCGCGACGAACACGGTGTTCTGGTCACCGGTTTCGGCTATCCGGTGGTGCCGGAGGGTACCGCGCGGTTGCGCGTGCAGGCCAATGCCGCGATGACCGACGACTGCGTGGCCCGCCTCGTCGAGGCCATCGGCGCGGTGACGGGCTGACCATGGGCGCCGCTATGGTCCGGGCAGCCACGATGATTGGTGACTGTAGATTGTCGACATCAACGTATACTCGTCGCATGACTGATCGCGCGGTACTGCGCCCGCTGGACGCTCCTCGTTCACTGAGCGAGGACGCGGCCGACCGGATCCGGGAGCAGATCGTGCTCGGCGGTTTCCGCCAGGGCGAGCACCTCAAGGAGGCGCGGATCGCCGAGCAGCTCAACGTCAGCCGCGGTCCGGTCCGGGAAGCCTTCAAGATCCTGCGCGCCGAGGGCCTGCTCGCCGAGGAACCGCACCGCGGAACCTTCGTGGTCAGCCTGACCGCCAAGGACGTGCACGACATCTACGAGATGCGGGCCGCACTGGAGGAACTCGCCGTCCGCGCGGTGTGCCGACGCAGGCACGAGCCCGAGGTGATGGCCAGGCTGCGGTCGTTGGTCGGGGAGCTGCGCGAGGCCGCCGCCTCCGGGGACGCCGCGGCGGTGTCCCGCGCCGACGTCGCGTTCCACGAGGATCTGTGCGCGCTGTCGGAGAACACCCGGGTGCACGAGGTGTTCTTGCGCTACGTGCCCACCCTGCGTGGGCTGCTGCGGCTCGACGAACAGATCATGCCGTCGATGGACGAAGTGGTGCGCCAGCACCAGCCGATCGTCGACGCGGTCGAGGCCGGCGACGAGGAGCTGGCGGCACGGCTGGTGCGCGAGCACTGCCTGGAGGCGGGCAGGTTGCTGGTCGCGCTGATGGACCCCTCGTAAGCCCAGTTCGGGACAGGTTTCGGCAGGTTGTATTTTGTTGACAATCTACTACATACGCAATACAGTTTTCCGATCGAGTGCTTCCAGACGGGCAGGGGTGTCATGAGCGTGATGCGAACCGTCCCGGTCCGGCGTGCGATGAGGATCGAAGCGGTGCGCGTCTCGCGGCCGAGCCGGACGGGCACCTGATGCCCGAGCTGGTCGACCTGACCACCGACGCGACACCGCCGCTCGGCGACGACGAGATCGCCGCCGCCGTCGCCGAGCATTTCGGGTTCCGCGGGTCGGTGGTCACCCATTTCGACAGCGAACGCGACCAGGTGGTACTGCTCGCCGATGAGCACGGCGTTCACCGGATCGTCAAGATCTCCCACGCCGCAACCACTTTCGACGAGGTGGACCTGGAGGGCCGCGCGGCGCTCTGGATCCGCCGGGTCGACCCGGATCTGCCGGTCGCCGCGCCGTTGCCGACGGTCGCCGGTGAGCCCTACGCGCGCACGCCCCGGCTGCTGCGGCTCTACGAGCGGATGCCCGGACAGTCCTCCCGCGACGCCGCGGCGCTGAGC
Source organism: Mycolicibacterium sp. (assembly GCA_050250295.1). Classification (GTDB taxonomy): domain Bacteria; phylum Actinomycetota; class Actinomycetes; order Mycobacteriales; family Mycobacteriaceae; genus Mycobacterium. Next base: position 30,074 of record JBFWOX010000030.1, on the reverse strand, counting down.
AGCGCCGCGGTCACGGCGTTCGGGGCCACCGCGGCGCGGCTGGGCCTGGCGCTGCGGGGCTTCTTCCACCCGGCCGCGCAGCGCCGGGTGCTGTGGCATGTCGAAGCGCGGCACCAGATCTCGGCGATGACCGCGGCGATCGCCGACGCCGACGGCCGCGATATGGTGCGCACCGCGCTCGACCGCTTCGAACGCAACGTGGCGCCGCACTGGCCGGCGCTGCGGGCGCAACCGCTGCACACCGACCTCACGCTGGACAACCTGCTGCTCGACGAGGCCGGCCGCATCTGCGGCATCGTCGACCTCGGCGACCTGACCCACACCGCGCTGGTCGCCGATGTCGCCACGGCGCTCGGCTCGGCGTGCTCGACGCGGACCGGCCGGGACCTGTGGTCCCGCGCCGCTCTGTTCCTGGACGGCTACACCGCGCTGTGCCCGCTCGAACCCGTGGAGCGGCAGGTGCTGGCCGATACGCTGGCGCTGCGGTTGGCGATCACGGTCACGCTGTCGGCCAATCGAACCGGAGCCGACTACCTGCACAGCTGGGACGACGACGCCTGGAGCATGCTGGCCGAGCTGCTCGCCGCCGGCCCCGCCGACCTGGCCGCCGCGTTCGGGGCCCCACGGCCCGCCCCGCCACCCGAGGACTTGCGGCGCCGGCGCGCCGCGGTGTTCGGCACGGTGCTGGCACCGCTGACCTACTCCGAACCACTGACGCCGGTACAGGGTTGCGGCGCAACGCTTATCGACTCCGACGGGGTGACCTACGTCGACGCCTACAACAACGTCCCGGTCGTCGGGCATGCCCATCCCAGGGTCGCATCGGCGATCGCCGATCAGGCCCGGCTGTTGAGCACCAACCTGCGCTACCTGCATCCCCGCGCGATCGAGCTCGCCGAACGCCTGATCGCTTCCATGCCTGCGGACTCCGGTCTGGACACCGTCCTGTTCGCGAACTCCGGCAGCGAAGCCACCGATCTGGCATGGCGGATCGCGACCGCCGCCACCGCGCACACCGGCGCGCTCGTCACCGACTTCGCCTACCATGGCGTCACCACCGCGACGACGGCGTTCTCACCGGAGCAATGGCGCGGCGGCTGGACCCCGCACCACGTCGAACGCTTCACTCCGGCAAGCGATCTGGACACCGCTATCGGGCGGCTGGCGGTGCGTGGACACCGGCCGGCGCTGCTGTGCCTTGATCCCAGCTACACCAGCGACGGGATCCTGGAGCCGGGCCCGGAGTACCACCGGGAGCTCTGCGCCAGCGCCCGGCAGGCGGGTGCGCTGGTGCTGGCCGACGAGGTCCAGGCCGGGTTCGGCAGGGCCGGTGACCATCTGTGGTCGTTCGTCGGCGCCGGGCTGGCGCCCGACCTGGTCACGCTGGGCAAGCCGATGGGCAACGGGTACCCGGTCGCCGCGGTGATCGCCCGCCGCGCCCACGTCGCCGCGCTGGCGGGACGGACCGAGTTCTTCAGTACCTACGCCGGTGGGCCGGTGGCCGCCGTCGCCGCCACGGCGGTGCTCGACGTGATCGCGGACGATCGGCTCGTCGAGCACGCCGCCGCCATGGGGGCGCTACTGCACGAGCGGCTCAGCGGCGCAGGGCTGCCGGTGCGGGGCCGGGGTCTGCTGATCGGCGTGCCGCTGGGGTTCTCGGCGGGCGCGGTGCTCGACGAGGCGCGCCGGCGCGGAGTGCTCATCGGCAGCACCGGCCCGCGCGATGACGTCCTGAAGATCAGGCCACCGCTGGTGATCACCCCTGACCAGGTCCAGAAGGTGGCCTCTGTGGTGATCGAGGCGATCGACAGCGTTGCCGGGGAGCAACGGTGAAGGAACAAGTGAGGACAGATGCGTAGCACAGAACAATTCGCCGGGACCGACCGCTCGCTGCAGCGCGCATGGATCAAGGGTGCTGGGTTCACCGACGAGGAGCTGAGCCAGCCGCTGGTGATGATCGCCAACACCTACCAGGATTTCTCGCCGGAGAACGCCCACCTGCGCACCATCGTCGACGCGGTGAAGTCCGGGGTGCGGATGGCGGGCGGAACTCCCATCGAGTTCAACACCTTTCACGTCACCGACAGCGAGGCGTTCGCCGCGCGCAGCATGCGCTACGTGCTGCCCAGCCGCGACGTGGTGGCCGACTCCATCGAGCTGATGGCCGAGGGGCACGGGGTGGACGCGCTGGTGCTGCTGCCCGGCGGGGACAAGCCCACACCCGGCATGGTGATGGCCGCCGCCCGGCTGAACCTGCCGTCCATCCTGCTCTACGCCGGCGCCACGCCCTACGGGCTGCACCGCGGCAAGAAGCTCTTCCTGGAGACCGTGTACGACGGCGTCGGCGAGGTGGTGCGCGGCGAGGTCGACGCCGCCACGCTCAAGTGCTGGGAGGACGAGTTGTTCCCCGGGCCCGGCGCGGGCGACACCCTCACCTCGGGCAACACCGCGGGCATCTACTGTGAGGCGCTGGGGATGTCGTTGCCGCACACCGGCACCCTGTCGGCGGGCAGCAACAGTCAGATAAGGGCTGCCAAATACACCGGGATGCGGATCGTCGAGTTGCTGCGCAGCGACGTGCGCCCGCGCGACATCCTGACCGCGGAGGCGTTCGAGAACGCGCTGCGGGTCGCGCTGGCGGTGTCGGGCTCGACCAACCTGGTGCTGCACTTCATCGCGATGGCCAAGGAGGCCGGTATCGAGTTGGACTTCGACACCATCGACCGGATCGGCAGGCAGACACCAACATTGGCGAAGCTGGCGCCGTCGGGTCCGTGGGGGGTGACCGAACTGCACGCCGCGGGCGGGGTGCCCGCGGTGCTCGCCGAGCTCGGCGACCTGATCGACAAGTCCACGATCACGGTGTCGGGTCAGACCACCGGTGAGATCGCCACCGCCGCGGAGAACCTCAATCCGGAGCTGCTGGCGTCCCGGGACGCCCCGGTGGCCCCCGAGGGGTCGATCTTCATCCTGCGCGGCAGCCTGGCACCCGACGGCGCGGTGGTGAAGGCCTCCGGCGTGGCCCCGTCGATGTGGACGTTCGAAGGCACCGCGAAGGTGTTCGAGGACGAGGAGTCGGCGATCGGGGGCATCCTCGGTGGGCAGATCACCCCGGGGACCGCGATCGTCATCCGCAACGAAGGCCCGCGCGGCGGGCCGGGGATGCGCGAAATGCTCGGCGCGACATCGGCGGTCGTCGGGATGGGGTTGTCGGAGAGCGTCACGCTGATCACCGACGGCCGGTTCTCCGGGGCCACGCACGGACCCGCCATCGGCTACGTGGGCCCCGAGGCCGCCGACGGTGGGCCCATCGCGCTGGTCCGCGACGGCGACCGGATCGTCATCGACCTGGCCGCGCGCCGGCTCGACCTCGACGTCGCGCCGGAGGTGCTCGAGGAGCGCCGGGCGGGCTGGGTGCGCCGCGCACCCACCGTCACGTCGGGGTATCTGGCGTTCTACGCCCAGCATGTGGCGCCGGCGTGCAAGGGTGCCGTGATGCCGCGATGATGCTGCGGGAACGCGTGCCGGAGCGGCATGCAACGAGCGTGAGCAAAGGAGAGTCGAGCCGGTGAGCACCCACTACGACGCGGTCATCATCGGCGGTGGGCACAACGGCCTGGTGGCCGCCTTCTACCTGGCCCGCGCCGGGCTGAAGACCCTGGTGCTCGAGCGCCGCCCGTTCGTCGGCGGCGCTTGCAACACCGAGGAATTCGCGCCGGGCTTCCGAGCGTCCACCGGGGCCTACGTGCTGTCGATGCTGCGCGAGGCGATCTGGCAGGACATGGCGCTGGAGCGCCGCGGCATCGTCGTCGACCCGGCCGGCCCCACGCTGAACCTGTACCCCGACGGGGCCAGCTACTACCTGGGCGACGACATGGCGGAGAATATCGCTGCCACCAAGCACTTTTCGGAGTCCGACGCCAGGGCGCTGCCGAAGTTCGAAGAGGATCTCTCGGAGATGGTCCAGGCGGTGCTGCCGGTGTTCGACTGGACCGCACCCGATCCGCGGGTGCGCAGCCTCGACGACCTGCGCGGCCTGGCCCGGCTCGGCGGCGTGGGCTGGCAAGCTCGCAGCCATCTGGACGAGCTGGCCCGGCTGTTCACCTCCAGTGCGCACCAGATCCTGGCGGAGCGCTTCGACAGCGAGCACGTCAAGGCCGCGCTGGGCTGGCACGCGATCAACGACAGCGTGGCGGGCCCGTCCACACCGGGCACCGCGTTCGTGCTGCTGCACGACCACGCCAGCGAGGAGAGCGACGGCGGCGTGCGGCAGTGGGGCTTCGTCCGCGGCGGCATGGGTGTGCTGACCGAGGTGATGGCCGACGCAGCGAGGGAGGTCGGTGTCGAGATCCGTTGCGATACAGCGGTTTCCAATATCGTCACGCGCAACGCCCGGGTCACCGGGGTGCGGCTGGTCACCGGTGAGGAGATCACCGCCACCCGGGTGCTGTCCAACGCCGACCCCAAGCACACGTTCCTGACGTTGTGCCAGAGTGCTGACCTGCCCGAGGATTTCGTGCGCCAGGTGCAGGCCTACCGCTGCATGGGCACCAGCATGAAGATCAACCTGGCGCTGTCGGAGCTGCCCTATGTCGCCGGCCATCCCCGCGGCGGCGTGCAGCCCTACCACCGGGGCATCATGGAGGTGAACCCGTTCATCGCCGAGATGGATCTGCACCAAGCGCAAGCCCAGTACGGCCTGGCGGTGCGCGATTCGCACATCGAGATCGTGTTCCCGACGGTGCACGACGCCGGCCTGGCGCCGGAGGGCAAGCACATCGCCACCATCGACGTGAACTCCCAGCCGTTCCACCTGCGCGACGAGGACTGGGACGACATCAAGGAAAGGCGCGCCGACGAGGCCATCGCGCAGCTGGAGACCCACTTCCCGGGGCTGAGCGGGCTGATCGAACACCGCCAGGTGCTCAGCCCGCTGGACATGGAGCGGGTGATGGGCCTGACCGGCGGGCACGCGCTGCACGGCGACATGTCGCCGGATCAGCTGCTGTTCATGCGTCCGGTGCGGGGCTGGGCGAAGTACCGCACCCCCGTCCACGGGCTCTACCTGTGCGGTGCGGGCACGCATCCTGGCGGTGGGGTGACCGGCGCCAACGGCCGCAACGCCGCCAGGGAGGTGCTGCGCGATGCCCGGCAACGCCGGTGGGCCCGAAAACCGTTCGGGCGATGACACAATCGTGGCCATGACCGAGCTAGCACCCAACAGCGTCGTCCGTGCGGCGGACCTCGACCTGGCCTATGAGGCCGTCCCCGACGAGCAGCGCGTCGACGGCGAGCCCCGCACCGGCGCCGCGGCGTTGGCCGGATTTCACGGTGTGGAGGTCGGCGTGTGGGAGATGACGCCGGGCACCGCGACCGACGTCGAGGTCGACGAGGTCTTCGTGGTGCTCTCCGGCTCGGCGACCGTGGAGTTCGCCGGCGGCAGCCCCACCCTGCACGTGGGCGCGGGTGATGTGGTGCGCCTGGCCGCCGGCGCGGCGACGACGTGGACGGTCACCGAGACCCTGCGCAAGATCTACCTGACAGAGCAGTAGCGCCCGCGAGCGTGCAGTGGCGGTAGTTGCGCGACCCCCAGTACTACCAGGGGTGCACGCTCGGTGAGGCCGAGCCCCCTAGAGTCGGCCCTCGCGACGCAGCAGGTCCTGGGCACTCAACCCGGCGCTGCCGCGTCGCTGCGGCTGGTCCTCCTTGGCGCGGGTGTTGAGCTTCTCGGTCGCGGCGTCGGCGTCCGAGGGCCGCTGGGCCGGGATGGCCCGGGTGGCCTCGGCGGAGTCGTCGTCCGACGCGGACGGCACCGCGGTGGTGGGCTCGTCGCCCCCGGGGTCCTGGCCCGGCATCGCGCGGGTCGGTTCGGCCGACGGCCGCGGTGCCGGCCCGGCAGCCGGCCCGCCGGAGCCCCGCAGATCACCGAGCCACGACTCGATCTCGCGGTCCTCCTTGGCCGGCGGCGCCGGTCGCTGACCGCGCTGGGCCGCGTTGCTCACCACATTGCGGACCGCGTTCTTGGCCACCGACAACCGGGTGGTCTGCGGTTCGTCAGGCGGTACGGGCGCAGCGGGCGGGCGGGGCGGTGCGCTGGGCAGCCGTGTGGTTCCCGCCGACGACGGACCGTTGACCCGCGCCTGGCCCGCAGGCCCGCCGGGCCGCGGTGCAGCGGGCGCCGGATGGGACGGGTCGTGCGGCGGCAGCGGCCGCGGCGGCAGCGCCACCGGCGGACCGCCGGCACCGACCAGCGCCTCGGCCGGCTCCTGACGCATCTCCCGTACCGCAGGCCGCTTACGCTCGTCAGGCAGTTCGGTCTCGCCCAGGCCCAGGCGTTCCTGCAGTCGCTTCATCCACCGCGGCGCCCACCAGCAGTCGTCGCCGAGCAGCTTCATGATCGCCGGCACCAGGAACATCCGGACGATCGTCGCGTCCAACAACAGCGCGATGAGCAGACCGAACGCCAGGTACTTCATCATCACCAGGTCGGAGAACACGAACGCGCCCGCGACCACCGCCAGCACCAGCGCGGCACCGGTGATGAGCCGGCCCGTCGTGGCGGTCCCGATCCGGATCGCCTCGGCGGTCGACATCCCGCGCTCGCGGGCCTCGACCATGCGCGACACCAGGAAGACCTCGTAGTCGGTGGACAACCCCCAGATCACGGCGATGATCAGACCGATCATCGGCGCCATCAGCGGCTGCGGCGTGTAGTTCATCAGCCCGGACCCGTGGCCCTCGACGAACATCCACGTCAGGATGCCCATCGTCGACCCGAGCGTCAGCGCGCTCATCAACGCGGCCTTGATCGGCAGCACCACCGACCCGAACGCCAGGAACATCAGGATCGTCGTCGTGGTGATCAGTAGCACCACCATCAGCGGCAGCTTGTCGAACAGGCTGTGGATGCTGTCCTGCTCGAGGGCCGGGGTTCCGCCCACCGATACCGTGATGCCCCGCGGCGGCGACAGTGCGCGCAGCTCGGCGATCTTCTTGGCGGCGTCGTTGCGGTTCTCCAACCCGTTCTGGATCACCCGGACCGCCGGGTTCTTCGACGCCCCGTCCAGGTACGGCCGCTCCGCCCAGTTCTTGGCCGGGTCGTCGCTGACGATGAACCCGGAGATGCCCATCGCCTCGTTGCGGATCTCGGCGATCTGCTGGTCGCTGACCGGCTCGCCGTTGTCGCTCTCGATGACCAGCGTCAGCGGTTCGGTGCGGAACCCGGGGAAGGTCCGGTCGAAGTCCTCCTGCGCCAGCCGCACCGGATTGTCCGGCGGCAGGTACTTCTCGCTGATGCCACCGAGGGCCAGCTGGCCCAGCGGGATGATCAACAGGATCATCACGATCAGGATGGGGGCGGCGAACGCGATGGGCCGCTTCATCACGACGTTGACGAGCTTGCCCCAGAAGCCCTTCTCTACCTCGGCGCGGGTCTTGGTCTTCTGGGTTTTCTCCCCGAGCCAGTTCAGCCACCAGACGGTCGGCTTGTACACCGCCGGGAAGGTCCGGGCCAGTGCCAGCACCAGGATGGTGCCCGCGACGAACGCGACCACACCGGCCAGGCCCCAGAAGATGACCGTGCTCAGCACGTCGTTGTCGCGCAGCGCGATCAGCCCGACGGCGATCCAGACGAACAGGCTGATGTAGCCCAGCACCAGACCGGCGAGCGCGAAACCTGCGCCCTCGTCACCCGTCCTGCGGATCTGGTGGCGCGCGATATGGCCGACGGGGATAGCCGCGAACGGCACGAAAACGCCCAGCGCCAGCGCGACGATCGCCAGCGGGTTGGTTCGGCCCGTCGGCGGCCCGGCCGGCTCGTAGGGTTCGACGAACCGCAGCAGCGTGCGCACGCCGAGCGCGTCGACGTTGGGTCCCAGGATCGCCAGCGCGGCGGCCAGCACGGTGACCGAGAGGATGGCCGCCAGCATCACCGAGGCGATGATCGCGTAGGTGATCGACTTGAGGAAGCCCTGCGGGAACAGCAGCAGCGGCACCGACGAGGCGACCAGGATCACCGCCGAGAACATGATGGTACGGCCCGAGGTCATCACGGTCCGGCGCACCGCGGCCTCGGTGTCGTAGCCCTCGGCGATCTCCTCGCGGAACCGGCTGACCATGAACAGGCCGTAGTCCACCGCGATGCCCAGGCCCATCAGCGTCACCACCGGCTGGGCGAAGAAGTGCACCGGAATGAACTCGGCGACCAGCCGCATGATGCCCAGCGCCCCGGCGATGGTCAGACCGCCGATCAGGCCGGGCAGTGCCGCGGCGATCACGCCGCCGAACACGAAGAACAGCACGACGCAGACCAGCGGGATGGCGGCCACCTCGGCGCGCCGCTGGTCCTCGCCGATGGTGCCGGTGAGTTCGCTGGCCAGCGGCTGCAACCCGGCCTGCTGGACCTTGACCCCTTCGATGTTCAGGGCGTCCTTGACGGTCTTGCCGTCGGAGCCGACGTTCTTGTTGTAGTTGTTCAGGATCGCGTCGTCGTTGTCGCCCTTGAGCTGGATCGACATGAACGCGTGCTTCTTGTCCTCGTCGGCCATCGACGAGAGCACGTCGGGGTTCTTGAAGTACCCGATGGACCGCAGGATCTGGTCGGGGTGGTCCTTCTCGACCTGCGCCAGGTTGTCGAGGATCTTCTTCTGGAACGCCGGATCGTCGACGGTCTTGCCGTCCGGGGCGGTGTAGATGGCCACGATGTGGCCCGACGTGTCGCGGCCGTAGGCCTCGTCACCGACCAGCGACGCGTGGACGGACTGGCTGCCCTCGTCGTAGAAACCGCTCTGGGTCACATGTTGTCCCAGGCTGATGCCGTAGACGCCGCCGCCCAGGCACAGTGCGACCATGACACCGATCACTATGTATCGGTACTGGTACACCGTTCGACCCCACCAGGCGAACACGTTCAGCTCCTAACGATCATCGAGATCTGCCCGATCTCTGCCAGCGGCCCGTGCACAACACAATCCAGGCTTTATTCTTCTAGACGCGCGAGGTCAGCAGCGAGGACAGCGGCCGGAACGGCTGCAGCCATGCGCCCTGCTCAGGCAGCGAATCGAGGCCGATCCGCGGGAGCGGCTCCCGGAAGACCCCAGGGATGTCCTCCAGGTCGACGAACTCCAAGGTATCCGACGCTAACGCCCAACTGGCATGTTCGCGAAATCCGAGGACCTGGACCGCCACCCCCTCGCGGGCGATGTCCTCCAGCGGAACTTTGAAGGCCTGCCCGTCGGCCGAGGCGACGATCACCCCGGCCAGCCCCTCGCTGCGCCGCAGCGCGATGTGGGCCAGCATGTCGGCGTCGACGTCGCTGTCGTCATCGATCTTGGGTTTGGCGAAGACGGCGTAGCCCACGTTACGCAGCGCCTCGACCCACGGCCGGACGACGTCGGCGCTGCCCGGCGCGATGTTGGTGAACACGGTGGCCTCGGGTTCCAGCGACACCGAGCGCCCGGATTCGACCAGCTCGGCGGACAGTTCGGCGGTGCGGGCCAGCAGCCAGCGGCCGAGCGCGTCGAAGCGGGGGCGGTGCGCCGCGGTGGGCCGCCCGCCGAGGATCGACCCGAGTCCCATGTCGAGGTTGGGCGCATCCCAGACCAGCAGCACGCGCGCGGTGCCGGTGCTGTCGGTGGGCGCGGCCGAGTCGTTGACGTCGGGCACGGGCGTGGTGTCCGGGATGTTCTCCGTCAGGCTCATGGTGTTCTCTCCCAGAGCAGTTCGGCCACCTCGGTGCCGGCGAGGGCCTTGATCTGGTACTTGGTCGGCGGCCGGGCCACCGAGATCGGCAGGGCGGTGGTGTCGCTCACCCGGCGCAGCCGTGGTTCGCCGTCACCGACCTCGGCGATCTGCGCGGCGTAGCCCGCGTGGTCGGTGGCGGCGTGCAGGATCCCGCCGGGCCGCAGCCGGTCGGCGATCAGCGCCACCGTGTCGCGCTGCAGCAGCCGGCGCTTGTGGTGGCGCGCCTTGGGCCAGGGGTCGGGGAAGAACACCCGAACCCCGGTCAGCGACGCCGGGCCCACCATGTGGGTCAGTACGTCGACCCCGTCGCCGCGGATGAGCCGGATGTTCGTGACGTGTTCGCGGTCGATCGCGCTGAGCAGCTGCGCCAGCCCGCGGCGGTAGACCTCGACGGCGATGACGTCGACGTCGGGTTCGGCCTTGGCCATCGTCAGCGTCGACGTGCCGGTTCCGCAGCCGATCTCGACCACCAGCGGCGCCCGCCTGCCGAACCAGGCCTCGACGTCCAGCGTGCGGGGGGTCTCGTCACCCTCGCGCGCCTGTCTGCCCAGCGTGGGCCACAGCCGGTCCCAGGTGGCCTGTTGGTTGTCCGAGATGGTCGAGCGGCGGGCCCGGAAACTGGTCACCCTGCGGAAATGGTGCGGGACCTGGCCTTCGGTGCCTGATGCCACGGGGTGGACGACATCAGGGCCCGGCGCGTGCATCCGTCCATCGTCGCTCATCGAGGCGGTACTCCCTGCATCGTGTTACAGATTGATACCCAACAGTTGCAGACAACTGGTACAACCGGGTACCCCCAGGCTCCCAGTCGAAAAAGAGGTGTCGAAGGACCCCTCCGCGGGATGCCACGATTCTCTGGGGGACGGGGGTTCGACCCGGCCCGAGCCGGGGAGGGCACCATCTTCGCCGACGCCGTCGCGCAGTACGCCGAGCAGACCGCAGACCCGCGGGTGGCGGCGGTCGCCGCCCGGGTGACCGCCGCGATCCGGGTCGGGGTGGCCGGGCGGCCCGGGGTCGGCGTCACCACCGTCGCGGCGGCGCTGGCCGGCGCCGGGATACCGGTCTGCGGACCGGAGCAGGCCGACGTGTACATCCGGGTCATCGCCGAAGTGCTCAAGCCGGAGGACCTGACGGCGCTGCCCGCCAGCATCCCGGCGTTGGTGGTGCTCACCAAGGCCGACCTCGCCGGAGACGGCACGGCACTGGCGGACGCGGACCGACGGGCGGCGCGGTTCGCGGCGGTGGCCGGGGTCCCGGTGGAGCCGATGATCGGCCTGCTGGCCCGCGCCGCCCTCGAGCCCGACGACGTCGAGGCGCTGCGCGTGCTGGTCGGCGCCCCGGCCGACATGACCTCGACAGACGCGTTCGTCACCGGGCCGCACGCGCTGACGCCGCAGACCCGCCGGCGGCTGCTGGACCGGGTGGACCGGTTCGGCCTGGCGCACGCCGTGCTGGCGGTCGCCTCCGGTGCCGGGCCCGAAGCGGTGGCCCGCCGGCTGCGGGACCTCAGCCGCCTGGACCGGGTGCTGGCCCGGCTGACGGCGGTCGCCGCACCGGTCCGGTACCGCCGGGTCCGCGCCGCGCTGCACGAACTGCACACGCTGGCCGCCCAGCGTCAGGACGACGCGCTGTTCCGCTGGCTGACCGGCGACGACGTCGTGCTTTCGGTGATGGCCGCGGCCGTGGACGTGGTGGCGGCCGCCGGGCTGACGGTGGACCCGGCCGACGACCCCGAGGCGCACCTGCGCCGCGCGGTGGCCTGGCAGCGGTACGGCCGCGGGCCGGTGACCCCGATGCACCGGCGCTGCGCCGCCGACATCACCCGCGGCTCCCTGCGCCTGTTGGAGCGCACCCGGTGACCGTCGTCCTGGTGACCGGGCCGGCCGATGCCGGCGTGACCAGCGTCGCCGCCCGGCTCCGGGAGCGGATGCCCGACGTCGTCGTAGCCGACCGTGAGCTCACCGCCGGGGATGTCGCCTCCGTGGTGGTGTTCGTGGTCTCGGCGGTCGCACCGGTCATCGAATCCGACTGTGCGCTGGCGGCATTGGCGTGCGCCCACACCGACGCGGTGATCGCCGTGGTGAACAAGACCGACGATCACCGCGGCTGGCGGACGGTGCTGGCGACCGACCGGGCCCGGCTCGCCGAGCACGCGCCACGCTTCACGCGCACCCCGTGGGTGGGCGCGGCCGCGGCCCCTCGGCTCGGCGGGCCGGACGTCGACGAGCTCGTCGACGCCGTGCGCGGGCAGCTCGCCGATCTGGCGCTACCGGTGCGAAACACCTTGCGCGCGTTGGATACCCGCGTACTGCGGGTGACGCGCATGCTGGCCGTCGACCATACCGGGACCGTCGCCGCGCTGCGGAGCCGGCGCGCACAGCTGGTGCGCGAACAGCGTGCGGCCGCCACCGACACCGCGGTCACGGTGCGCCGGGAGATCCGCTCCGCCAATGTCGCGCTGGCACACCGGGTCCGCACCGGCACCGCGCTGATGCGCACGGAGCTGCTCGAGGCGCTCGCGGGGACCGGCCGCAGGGGCCTGCCCGACTTCGAGCACCGGGTGCGGTCGCGCTGCGCCGAGCTCACCGCCGCCGTCGACGCCGAGATCAGCGTCGCCCTCGCGGCGGTGGCCACCACGGTCGGCCTCGCCGAACCCCCGGCCGCACCGCCGTCGCCGACCCCGGTGGTCGCCGCGTCGACGCCGCAGCGGCTGGAGGCCGCGCTGATGACGGTGCTCGGCGTGGGCTTCGGTCTCGGGGTGGCCGTCGTGGTGACGCGGCTGGTCGCCGCGCTGGCCGGGTTGCCGTCGGCGGTGAGCGGGGCCGCGGGCGCGGGCGCGGGGCTGGCGGTCACGGTGTGGGTGGTCGGGGTGCGCGGCCTATTGCGGGACCGGGCGGTGCTGGACCGCTGGGTCGGCGACGTCACCGTCGTGCTGCGCGCCGCGCTGGAGGAACGGGTGGCCACCCGTGTCGTCGCGGCCGAGGCGCTACTGACGTCGGCGCGGGCCGCGGCCGCCGAGGCCGACCGTGCGCGCTGGGCCGAGCGGATCGCCGGCGTCGATTCCGCGGTGCGCGAAGTGAGCCGCATCGCGGCGTGCGCGGACGGCGCGCGGGCGGCCGTACTGCCGTCGTTGCGGGGGCTCCGGGAGACGATCGGGACGGCCCTGACGGGGCCGCCGGTCGTTACCGATCGGTAGACCCGCCGGTGGCGCGTATCTGAATCGTTCCTGTGAGTGATCGGACATAGTCCTGAATGTCCACGGGTATCTCACCCGCGTTAACCTCAGTACAACAGTCCAGTACTGCTGGCGTAGCTTTCGATTTTTCGGGCGCATGCGTCTGGCCAGGCGCTTCGCAGTGACGATGCAGGAGACACAGGATGACCGCAGCGACCATTCCGGGACTCGAGTCCGCCCCCACCAAGCATCAGGGTCTGCTCGAGTGGGTGCGTGAGGTTGCCGAGCTGACCCAGCCCGACCGGGTGGCGTGGGCCGACGGCTCGGACGAGGAATATGAGCGGCTCTCCGCCCACCTGGTCGCGGCGGGCACCTTCCAGGAGCTCAACCCGGAGAAGCAGCCGAACTCCTACCTGGCGCTGTCCGATCCGTCCGACGTGGCGCGCGTCGAATCCCGTACCTACATCTGCACTCAGCGTGAGATCGACGCCGGCCCGACCAACAACTGGATGGACCCGGCCGAGATGCGCGGCATCATGACCGACCTGTACCGGGGTTCGATGCGCGGCCGCACGCTGTGGGTCGTGCCGTTCTGCATGGGCCCCCTGGACGCCGAGGATCCCAAGCTCGGTGTGGAGATCACCGATTCCGAGTACGTCGTGGTGTCGATGCGCACCATGACCCGGATGGGGCAGGGCGCGTTGGACAAGCTCGGCGACGACGGCTTCTTCGTCAAGGCCCTGCACTCGATCGGCGCTCCGCTGGAGCCCGGCCAGAAGGATGTGCCCTGGCCATGCAACGACACCAAGTACATCACCCACTTCCCGGAGACCCGGGAGATCTGGAGCTACGGCTCCGGCTACGGCGGCAACGCGCTGCTGGGCAAGAAGTGCTACTCGCTGCGGATCGCCTCGGCGATGGCCCACGACGAGGGCTGGCTCGCCGAGCACATGCTGATCGTCAAGCTGATCTCCCCGGAGAACAAGGCCTACTTCATCGCTGCGGCCTTCCCGTCGGCGTGCGGTAAGACCAACCTCGCGATGCTGCAGCCCACCATCCCGGGCTGGCGCGCCGAGACCGTCGGCGACGACATCGCCTGGATGCGTTTCGGCAAGGATGGCCGGCTCTACGCGGTCAACCCGGAGTTCGGCTTCTTCGGCGTCGCGCCCGGCACCAACTGGGACTCCAACCCCAACGCGATGAAGACCATCGCCGCGGGTAACACCGTTTTCACCAACGTCGCCAAGACCGACGACGGCGACGTGTGGTGGGAGGGCCTCGAGGGCGACCCGCAGCACCTCATCGACTGGAAGGGCCGGGACTGGACGCCGGACTCCGAGGAGAAGGCCGCGCACCCGAACTCGCGGTACTGCACCCCGATCTCGCAGTGCCCGACGCTGGCGCCCGAGTGGGACGACCCGCAGGGCGTGCCGATCTCGGCGATCCTGTTCGGCGGCCGGCGCAAGACCACCGTCCCGCTGATCACCGAGGCCCGCGACTGGCAGCACGGCGTGTTCATCGGCGCGACGCTCGGCTCGGAGCAGACCGCCGCGGCCGAGGGCAAGGTCGGCACCGTGCGCCGCGACCCGATGGCGATGCTGCCGTTCCTGGGCTACAACGTCGGCGACTACTTCGCGCACTGGATCAACGTCGGCAAGCAGGCCGACGAGTCCAAGCTGCCGAAGGTGTTCTTCGTCAACTGGTTCCGCCGCGGTGACGACGGCCGGTTCCTGTGGCCCGGGTTCGGGGAGAACAGCCGGGTGCTGAAGTGGGCCATCGAACGCATCGAGCACCGGGCCGAGGGCCGCAGTACCCCGATCGGCATCGTGCCGTCGGCGGCCGACCTCGACCTGGAGGGTCTGGACGTGGACCCGGCCGACGTCGACGAGGCGCTGGCGGTCCGGGTCGACGAGTGGCAGGCGGAGCTGCCGATGATCGAGGAGTGGTTCGAGTTCGTCGGCGAGAAGCTGCCCACCGGCATCAAGGACGAGTTCGACGCGTTGAAGCACCGACTCGCCGAAGAGGCCTAGGCTTCCTCACCGCGAGGCTTCCTCACCGCGAGCCTCTCTCACCGCGAGCGCGCATGTCTGCACACCGACACGCCGTTCGCGGTGTGCATTTCGGGCACGTTCGCGCCCGCCGAGCGCGCGTGTTCTCTGCTGAACTGGGCTCCAGCGCGCCCTCGCGCCGCGCGAGCGCGCGCTGAACGTACGCCCCGCCCGGCGTGTCGGCGTGCAGACCCGCGCGCTCGCGGGACCGACGGGACCGTCTTGACACGTGTCAACTATGGCCAAGTAAAGTCGGCGCATGCAGATCCGTGACACTGCCGTCGCCACGCCCGACAAACCCGCCGTCATCATGTATCCGTCCGGGACGGTTGTGACGTTCGGTCAGCTCGAGGCCCGGGCCAACCGCCTGGCGCACCTGTTCCGCGACGCGGGACTCGTCGAGGGCGACGCGGTCGCGCTCCTGATGGAGAACAACGAGCACTTCCACATGGTGATGTGGGCCGCGCGCCGCGCCGGGCTTTACTACGTCCCGATCAACACCCATCTCACCGCGGCCGAGGTGGCCTACATCGTCGACAACAGCGGCGCCAAGGCGATCGTCGGCTCGGTCAAGCTGGCCGACACCCTCGCAGGCCTGGGCGCCGAGCTGCCGAGAGGCCTGCCGGCGCTGCGGGTGCTCGTCGGAGCCGAATCGTCGGCGACAAGCGCCTCCGGTGGCAGGCTGGACGGCTGGCTGAGCTACAGCGAGTGCGTGGCCGACAAGCCGGAGACCCCGATCGCCGACGAGATCGAGGGCGACCTGCTGCAGTACTCGTCGGGCACCACGGGACGACCGAAGGGCATCAAGCGCGAGTTGCCGCACCTGCCGCCGGCCGAGGTGCCCGGCCTGATGGCCGCGCTGGTGGAGTTCTGGATGCGCCCCGACGCCGTCTACCTCAGCCCGGCGCCGCTGTACCACACCGCGCCGTCGGTGTGGTCGATGCAGGCCCAGGCCGGTGGCATCACCACGGTGGTGATGGAGAAGTTCGACGCCGAGGGCGCGCTCGACGCCATCGGGAAATACCAAGTGACGCACGGGCAGTTCGTGCCGGTGATGTTCACCCGCATGCTCAAGCTGCCCGAGGACATCCGCACGAAGTACGACGTGTCCAGCCTGGAGCGGGTCATGCACGCCGCCGCGCCGTGTCCGGTGGAGATCAAGAAGCAGATGATCGAGTGGTGGGGCCCGATCATCGACGAGTACTACGCGTCCTCGGAGGCCCACGGCTCGACGCTGATCACCGCCGAGCAGTGGCTGGCGCACCCGGGCTCGGTCGGCAAGCCGCTGTCCGGCGTCGTCCACATCGTCGGCGAGGACGGCACCGAGCTGCCACCCGGGCAGGCCGGTGAGATCTACTTCGAGGGCGGCTACGACTTCGAATACCTCAACGACCCCACCAAGACCGCGTCCTCACGGCACCCGAAGGGCTGGAAGACGGTGGGCGACATCGGATATCTCGACGAGGAGGGCTTCCTCTACCTGACCGACCGCCGGCACCACATGATCATCTCCGGCGGGGTGAACATCTACCCGCAGGAAGCCGAGAACCTGCTCGTCACCCACCCGAAGGTGATGGATGCCGCCGTCTTCGGCGTTCCCGACGACGAGATGGGCCAGATGGTCAAGGCCGTCGTGCAGACCGTCGACCCGAGCGATGCCACCGAAGAACTCGCCGAGGAACTCATCAACTGGCTGCGGGACCGGCTGGCGCACTACAAGTGCCCGCGGTCGCTGTCGTTCGAGGCGAAGCTGCCCCGCACCGATACCGGCAAGCTCTACAAACAGGAGCTGATAAAGAAGTACTCGTGATTCTCGACGACGCCGTCACGCTGGGCGACGGGGTGGTGGTCGCGGTCGGCGCCCCGGCCGACGATGCCACGTTCACCCTTACCGAGGACCCCACCGACGACCGGCGCGCCGTCACCGTCGACTCGGTGCCCGACGCGCTGGCCGAGCTGAGGCAACGGTGCCGGCGATGGCCGCAGGCCGCGGCGGTGTGCGTCGACGTGCTGCGCGCCCTGGATCCCGCCGCACCCGCGTACGGCGGGCTGATCACCGAATCGCTGGCGTACTCGACGCTGCAATCGGGGTCGGAGTTCGCCCGGTGGCTGGCCCAACGGGGTCCGAAGCAGGTGCCGGACATTCCGAATCCTGTTGTAGCAGAACGAAATGGCGATCAATTGCGGATCACGTTCAACCGGCCGCAGCGGCACAACGCGTTCTCCACGGATATGCGCGCGGCGCTGCTGGAAGCCCTCGAGGTGGCCCGGCTGGACCCCTCGCTGCGCGAGGTGGTGCTGGCGGGTAACGGCCCGTCGTTCTGCAGCGGCGGCGATCTGGCCGAGTTCGGCAGCTTCACCGATCCGGCCAGTGCGCACCTGGCCCGGACCCGGTACAGCCCGGCGCTGGTGCTCGACGAGATCACCGCGCGACTCGGCGACAGGTGCCGCGCCGAGGTCCACGGTCAGGTGCTGGGCAGCGGGCTGGAGATGGCCGCCTACTGCGGCTGGGTGCACTGCCATCCGGACGCGGTGCTCGGGTTGCCGGAGCTGAGCCTGGGGCTGATCCCCGGCGCCGGCGGCACGGTCAGCATCACCCGCCGGATCGGGCGTTGGCGCACCGCGTACCTGGTGTTGTCCGGGCGCACCCTCGACGCAGCCACCGCGCGGCGGTGGGGTCTGGTCGACGAGGTCGGTCAGCTGGAGCGGCGCAGGGTCACCCGGTAGGTGTACTGCTCGGGCAGGAAGCTGCTGACCGACAGTTCCACCGGCCGGCCGCCCTCGTCGCTGTAGAGCCGGTCCACTCGCAACATCGGGTGCCCGATCTCGCAGCCCACCGCCAGCGCGGTGGCCTCGTCCGCCGGGGCCACCGTGATCGACTGGGCCGCTTCGGATATCGGCGAAGCGAGGTGCGGCTCCAGGATGCCGATCACGGTGTGGGTGCTGACCGCACCGGTGGCCAGATCGGGAGCGCCCGACACCAGCGCCGCGACATCAGGGATGAGGTGAACGGTGGTGTGCGCGAACGGGATACCGTCGTGCAGCCGACGGAACACCACCGAGTGCACGACGTCGCCGTCCAGCCGCAACCGGCTCGCCGCGGCCACGTCGACCCGGCGGCGCAACCCGTCGAGCACCTCCATGGTGGTGTCGACCGAAAGGCTCATCAGATCCTCGATCGAGCCCAGTTGGCGCAGGTAGCGCCTGCCGCTCTCGCTGGCGTAGCTGCCGCGACCCGGGATCCGCACGACGACGCCCTCGGCGACCAGGTCCTGGAACGCCCGCCGGACCGTCTGCCGCGACAAGCCGTGCCGGGTCACCAACTCGGACTCGGTGGGCAGCCGGGTGCCGTCGGAGTACTTGCCCGCGGCGATGTCGCCGCGAAGCTGTTCGCGCAGAACCTGATACGCGGGCTGCATCAGAGGCCGCCCCGACCCACCAACTGCGCGGCAATGACGTTGCGCTGGATCTCGTTGGTGCCCTCGCCGACGATCATCAGTGGGGCGTCGCGGAAGTAGCGTTCGACGTCGTACTCGGTGGAGTAGCCGTAGCCGCCGTGGATGCGCACCGCGTTCAGCGCGATCTCCATGCCGACCTCCGAGGCGAACAGCTTGGCCATGCCGGCCTCCATGTCGCAGCGCTGCCCGGAATCGAACTTCTCGGCGGCGTAGCGGGTGAGCTGGCGGGCGGCGGTCAGCTTGGTGGCCATATCGGCAAGATAGTTGCCCACCGACTGGTGTTTCCAGATCGGCTGCCCGAAGCTCTCCCGCTGCTGGGCGTAGGCCAGCGCGTCCTCCAGCGCGGCGGTGGCCACTCCCAGCGCGCGGGCGGCCACCTGGATGCGGCCGGTCTCGAGCCCGGTCATCATCTGGCTGAAGCCCCTGCCCGGTGTGCCGCCGAGGATCGCCGACGCCGGCACCCGGCACTGGTCGAAGGACAGCTCGCAGGACTCCACGCCCTTGTAGCCCAGCTTGGGCAGGTCCCGGGAGACGGTCAGCCCGTCGGTCGGGTTCTCGATCAGCGCCACCGAGATGCCTTTGTGCTTGGGCACCGCGTCCGGGTCGGTCTTGCACAGCAGCGCGATCAGCCCAGACCGGCGGGCATTGGAGATCCACGTCTTGGACCCGGTGATCACCAGGTCGGTGCCGTCGGCGCGGGCGACCGTGGACATGTTCTGCAGATCCGAGCCGCCGCCGGGCTCGGTCAACGCCATCGTCGCGCGCAGCGCGCCGGTGGCCATCGCGGGCAGGTAACGCTGCTTCTGCTCCTCGGTGCCGAAGCGGGTCAGGAGTTTGGCCACCACGGTGTGCCCGCCCATGGCGCCGGCCAGGCTCATCCAGCCGCGCGCCAGCTCCTGGGTGACCTCGACGTAGCAGGGCATCGACACCGGCGAACCGCCGTACTCCTCGGGAACGGCCAGGCCGTAGATCCCGATGTGTTTCATCTGTTCGATCCACGCCTCGGGGTAGGTGTTGGCGTGCTCGACGTCGCGCACGGCCGGTTTGACCTCGCGGTCGATGAACGCCCGTACCGTTTCGACCAGCATGACCTCTTCGTCGCTCAACCCGTCCACTGCACCTCCAGCTCTTCATAAATGTACGGCCATTTCCTCGTCGATGTTGACACATCAATGGCTGAGATGCCAACATCGCCCCGTGACTTTGTACGGCCAAATTGGCGACATCGACGGCGGCCCGTTTTTCGACGACCTGCACGTGGGGCAGGTGTTCGACCGGGCCCCGGCGATGACGCTCACCGCCGGAGTGGCCGCGGTGCACCAGTCGATCCTCGGGGACCGGCTGCGGATGGCGCTGGACGCCGAACTGTCCGCCGCGGTCACAGGGGCGCAGGCGCCCCTGGCCCATCCCGGCCTGGTGTGCGACGTCGCGATCGGGCAGTCGACGCTGGTCACCCAGCGCGTGAAGGCCAACCTGTTCTACCGCGGGCTGCGGTTCCACCGGTACCCGGTCATCGGCGACACCCTGTTCACCCGCACCGAAGTGGTCGGGCTCAAGCAGAACTCTGCCAGGCCCGGCCGCGCCCCGACCGGCCTGGCAGCGTTGCGGATGACGACCGTCGACGGCGTCGGGCGGCTGGTGCTCGACTTCCACCGCTGCGCGATGTTGCCGCTGAGCGGCGGCGACGTGCAGACCGGGCACAACGACGACCTGTCCCGGATCGGCGCCGACGACGGTGTCGCCCCCGACCCGACCGCCGGCTGGGACGCCGCCGCCTACCGGGAGCGGGTGCCGGGCAGCCGCTTCGACCCGACGCTGGCCAGCCGGGTGCTGCACAGCACCGCCGACGTGGTCAGCAGCGCGCCCGAACTCGCCCGGCTGTCGCTGAACATCGCTGCCACCCACCATGATTCGCGGGTCGCCGGGCAGCGCCTGGTGTACGGCGGGCACACCATCGGGCTGGCACTGGCCCAGGCCACCCGGTTGCTGCCCGACCTGGTCACCGTGCTGGGGTGGGAGTCCTGCGACCACACCGGGCCGGTGCACGAGAACGACACGCTCTACAGCGAACTCACCGTCGAGAGTGCGCAGCCGCTGCCCGACGGCCGCGGCGGCGTGGTCGGGCTGCGCTCGGTGGTCCACGCCGCGGGCGAGCCCGGCGCCGAGGACCGCCAGGTGCTGGACTGGCGGTTCACCGGCCTGCTGTTCTGAACCGCGCGTCGCTCACAATGGTCGGATGAGCGCACTGGCCGTCCCCGCTGCCGTGCTGTCGCGGGCGCAGCGCACCGCGACGGAAGTGGGTGCCAGGGCGGGCATCGACATCGACGCCGCCGAGCTGATCGGCGGGCGTGCCACCCTGCTCGGGCTGCCGCGGCCCACCCGGATCTCGGCGGGCGGTGCCACCCGGCTGCTGGCCGCGCGTGACGGCTGGTGCGCGCTGACGCTGTCGCGGACCGACGACATCGATGCTGTGCCTGCGCTGGTATCGGCCGAGCACGTCGGCGCCGATCCGTGGGCGGCGGTGCAGCGCTGGGCTGCCGAGGTGCCCGCGGCGGTGTTCGCCGAGCGGGCGCGGCTGCTCGGGCTGCCCGTCGGCGTACTCGGCGAGACGCGGCCGATCCCGGTGCGGGTGCGCCGCACCGGCCCCGGCGTGGTCCCGGCCCCGTGGTCGGAGATGCTGGTGGCCGACCTGTCGTCGATGTGGGCCGGCCCGCTGTGCGGGCGGCTGTTGGCCCGGGCCGGCGCGACGGTGGTCAAGGTCGAGAGCCGTGCCCGGCCCGACGGCACCCGCGCGGGCCCGGCCCCGTTCTTCGACTGGGTCAACGGCGGAAAGCTCTCGTATCAGGCTGATTTCGCGAAGCCGCAAGGTCTGCGCCGGCTGCTGGCCGCCGCCGATGTGGTGATCGAGTCGTCCCGGCCGGCCGCACTGGGGCGTCGCGGCCTCGGGCCCGACGACATCGTGGGCCGGCCGGGCCGGATATGGCTGCGGGTCACCGGACACGGCACCGACGGGCCGCGGGCCGACTGGGTGGCCTTCGGCGACGACGCGGCGGCGTCCGGCGGGTTGGTCGGCGGATCGGCCGGCGCGCCGGTGTTCTGCGGTGACGCGATCGCCGACCCGCTGACCGGTCTGCACGCGGCCGAGGCGGTGCTGGACTCGCGCGCCCGCGGCGGCGGTGAAGTGCTCGAGATCGCGATGGCCGCGGTCGCCGCCGGCTACGCGAGCCTGCCGGTCGGTAACGAGATCGCCTGTACCACAGTGCTATCGCCAGGGGCCAGGGCCGCCGAGCTGGGTGCCGATACCGCGGCGGTGGACCGGTTGGTCGGTGCGCGGCTGGTCGGCTCGTGCTGATCCGCCGGGCGGTGCTGCTCGACGGCACGCCGGCCGACATCCGGGTCGGTGACCGGATCGAGGAGGTGGCCGCCGGGCTGTTCGCCCGCCCCGGGGAAACGGTGCTCGACGCCGCCGGCGGCACCGTTGTTCCCGGCCTGCACGATCACCACCTGCACCTGCGGGCCGCCGCGGCCGCCCAGCACTCCGTCCGGGTCGGGCCCGACGACGTCGGCAGCGCAACCGAACTCGCGGATCGGCTGGCCGCGGCCCGGGTCGGCGACGACGGCTGGCTCCGCGCGGTGGGCTATCACGAAGCCGTGGCGGGCCCCCTGGACCGCGCCCTGCTGGATGCGGTCGCCCCGCCGGTCCCGGTGCGGGTGCAGCACCGCAGCGGGGTGCTGTGGACGCTGAACTCGATCGGGCTGGCCCGCATCGGGCTGGCCGGCCATCCCGACGGCCGGCTGCGCAGCAACGACCCGCAATGGTCGGCGCGACTCCCGCGCGGCGAACCGCACCTGGCCGACCTCAGCACCCGGTTGCTGAGCTACGGCGTCACCGGGATCACCGACGCCACACCGGATCTCGACGACGACGGCCTCGACACGCTGCGGCAGGCGCGGGCGGGCGGTGAGCTGCGGCAGCGGCTGCACTGGCTCGCCCCGGGGAAACGCATCCTGCACGACGACGACCTCGACCTCGACGGCCTGACCCGATGGATCGGCGAGCGGCACAGCACCGGGGTACCGGTCGCGCTGCACTGTGTGACCGCCGCGCAGCTGGTGGTGGCGCTGGCCGGGTTGCGGGCCGCGGGCCCGGATGCCGGGGACCGCATCGAACACGCCGCGATCGTGCCCGACGCCGGCCTGGCCGACCTCGCGGCCGCCGGAGTGACGGTGGTGACCCAGCCCAACTTCGTCGCCGAGCGCGGCGATCAGTACCGCGTCGACGTGCCTGCCGACGAACACCACGAGCTGTGGCGGGTGGGATCGCTGCTGCGGGCCGGGGTCCCGGTCGCGCTGTCCACCGACGCCCCGTTCGGCGACGCGGACCCGTGGGCGGCGATGCGGGCGGCCGTGCTGCGCCGCACCGCGGCCGGGCACATGCTCGGACCCGACGAACGCGTCACGCCGGCACAGGCTTTGGCGATGTTCCTGGGCGAACCGGACCGGCCGGCGGTGCCCCGGGCCGTCGCACCCGGGGCGCCCGGCGATCTGTGTGTGCTGACGGCCGGCCCGGACCGGGTGCTGGCCGACCTGGACGCGGCCCTGGTGGCGGCCACCGTCGTCGGCGGTGAGCTGGTCTACCGGCGGCCGTGACTCAGGCCGCCGCCGGCGCGAACGCCGACCGCAGCAGGGCGCACTGGCTGGCGAAGAACGACTGGGACACCTCGGCTCTCGGCGCGATCCCGTCGAACCCGTGGAACGCCCCCTCGACCACCATGACCTCGCACGGCACCCCGGCCGCGCGCAGCCGCTCGGCGTAGGCGAGGTCCTCGTCGTGGAACAGATCGAAGGTGCCCACCCCGATCCACGCCGGCGGCAACCCGGCCAGGGCGGCGCGCCGCGCGGGCACCGCGACCTCGGGGTCGGCGTCGCCCAGATACGCCCGCCAGCCGAACCTGTTGCTGGCCTGGTTCCACAGCCGGTGCCCGGGATGGTCGGCATCGGTGCGCAGCACCGTCCGGTCGTCGATCATCGGATAGACGAGAAGCTGTGCGGCGACCGGGATCTGGCCGCGGTCGCGGGCCAGCAGGGCCAGGGCGGCGGCCAAACCGCCGCCGGCGCTGGCGCCGCCGATCGCCACCCGCGCCGGGTCGACCGCGGGCAGCCCGCTCAGCCAGGTCAACGCCGAGTAGCAGTCCTCGACCGGGGTCGGGTACGGATGTTCGGGCGCCAGCCGGTAGTCGACCGACGCCACGGTGGCGCCCAGTTCGTCGGCGAACCGGCGGCACAGCACGTCGTCCTGGGCGGCGTCACCCAGCACGTAGCCGCCGCCGTGGATCCATAGCAGCGCGGGCCCGGGACCGGGCGTCGCGGGCCGGTACAGCCGTACCCCCACCCCGGAGGACAGCGTGAGCACCTCCACCCCCTTGGGTCGGCGCCGCCACATCAGCCGGCTGGCAGCCCGCATGAACGGCAGCGTGACCGGGTTGATCATGTGTTTGGGAAGACGTTTGGCGACGCGGCGCAGTTCGGGGTGGAACTCGATCTCGGGCACCCGCCCAGTATGCCCAGTCGGCATCGGTCAGCGAAGCAGCGGATCGCGCGGCAGGCCCAGGATCCGCTCGCCGATCGTGTTGCGGGTGATCTCCGAGGTGCCCCCGGCGATCGTCATCGCGCGGTTGCCCAGGTAGCCGCGGGTCAGCGCGGCGGCCTCGCCGGTCACCGCGGCGGTACCGGCCAGCTCGACGGCGAGTTCGGTGAGGCGCTGGCCGGATTCGGCCACCAGCAGCTTGGTCACGTTGCCCTCCGGCCCCGGCTCGGCGCCCGCGATGGCACGGGTGGCGCGGCGCAGGTTCAGCAGCCGCAGCGTGTGGATCTCGGCGATCACCTCACCGGCCCGACGCGCGTAGGTGGTCCCGGCGGCGGAACCGTCGAGCAGTGCCACGACGTCGTCGGGCGTGACGCTGGCCAGCGTGCCCGAACCGCCGCCGATGGAGATGCGTTCGTTGCCCAGCGTCGCGCGGGCCACCAGCCAGCCCCGGTTGACGTCACCCACCACGTCGGCGTCCGGGACGAACACGTCGTCGAAGAACACCTCGTTGAAGTGCGCGTCGCCGGTCAGCCCGCGCAGCGGATTGACCGTCACCCCTTCGGCTTTCATGTCGATCGCCATCATCGTCACCCCGGCGTGCTTGGGGGCGTCGGGATCGGTGCGCACGGTGGCCAGCCCCCACTGGCACAGCTGCGCAAGGCTGGTCCACACCTTCTGCCCGGTGACCCGCCAGCCGCCGTCGACCTTGGTGGCCGACGTGCGCACCGCTGCGGCGTCGGAGCCGGCGCCGGGTTCGGAGAACAGCTGGCACCACATCGCCTGCCCCCGCAGGACCGGTTCCACCCAGCGCCCCCGCTGGTCGTCGGTGCCGGCCTGCGCGATGGTCAGCGCCACCCACCCGGTGATGCCCATGTCGGGGCGGTCGACGTCGGCGAACTCCTCTTCGATGACCAACTGCTCGAGTACGTCGGCGCCGCGGCCCCACGGCCGGGGCCAGTGCGGCACCAGGTATCCGGAGTCCACCAGGGCGTCGCGGCGCTGCTCGGCGGGCAGCGCACGAACCCGGGCCGCGGCCTCGTGAGCCTCGGCGCGGTAGGCCTGCGCGTCCTCGGGCAGCGTGAACGACGCGCCGTGCGCCCGCCCGGCCCGTTGGGCGTCGACGATGTCGAGCAGCGGGTCGGCGCCGTCGGCCATCAGCGCCGCCAGCGTGCGGGCCCGGCGCAGGTACAGGTGGGCATCGTGTTCCCAGGTGTATCCGATGCCGCCGTGCAACTGGATGTTGTTCTGCGCGTTGAACACTGCGGCTCGGCTCGCGAGCACGGCGGCGACGGCGGCGGGGAACCCGGCGCTGTCCGGGTCGTCGGCGCGGGCGGCGTCCCAGGTGGCTGCGGTGGCGACCTCGGCGTGCACGAGCATGTCGGCGGCGTGGTGTTTGACCGCCTGGAACGTGCCGATGGTACGGCCGAACTGCTCCCGCACCTTGGCGTAGTCGACCCCCATCTCCAGCGCAGCCCAGCCGATGCCGACCGCCTCGGCCGCGGCCAGGATCCGGAACACGGTGCGGGCCGTGCGGGCCGCCCCGGGCAGCACCCGGTCACCGGTCACCGCGACGTCGCGCAGCGTCACCGCGCCGATGCTGCGGGTGGGATCGAGCCCGTCGCACGGGGTGACGGTGACGCCGTCGGTGGCGGCGTCGACGAGGACGACGTCGTCGCCGGCGATGAGCACGAGGACGTCGGCGTCCGGCGCCCCCAGGACTGCCGGGCTGTGTCCGGTGAGCGCGTGGCCCGCTCCCGCCGTGACGGTGCCCGACAGGCCGATCCCGGCCACCGCCGCACCGCCGGCCAGCCGGGGGACCACCTGGGCGCGCACCGGATCCGGTGCGCAGCGGTCCAGTAGCACCGCGGCCGTCACCGTCGGCAGGAACGGCCCGGGGCACACCTGCCTGCCCTGGCATTCCAGCACCACGGCCAGCTCGGCCAGCCCGAAGCCCGAACCACCGCAGTCCTCGCTGACCGCCAACCCCGTCCAGCCGAGTTCGGTTGCCACCGACCAGATGTCGTCGGGATGCGCGGAACCGTCGGCCAGCGCCGCGCGCGCCTGGCGAAGCGCGTGCAGCCGGGTGAGCGCCCCGGTCGCCGCGGTGGCGAGATCCTGGTGTTCTTCGGTGATGGCGAGCATGGACGAACGAACCCCGTTTCCTGGTCGACTTCCTCGTTGACAGCCGTCGACCGAAGCTATCGCGCGGCCTCGGGACCGTCCGCAGCTGTGATCCAGATCACAAATCGGTGACGACCCAGAACCGACTAGACACATTGGCCGAGATTGTCGTTTCGGCTCCCGTCCTGGGGGTACGCTCGCGCAATGACGGAACGGCCGGACATCCGGTACCCCGGGCCCACGTTGACGACCCGGCTGCAGTGGTTGCGCGAGGCCGGTCCCGCGGACTACCTGCTGGCCGCCAGCGTGGCCTCCGCGTCGCTGCCCGTCATCGGGAAACAGCTTGAGCCCCTTGGTGTCTTGACCGCCATGTCGATCTGGGGCTCGCGGCACGCACCCGACTTCCTGGCCGCGACGGCCCGGGCGCTGCTCAACCCCGCCGACCCGGAGATCAAGCGCCGCGAGCGCGAGGTCACCAACGCGGTGACCGAGGCGGCGCTGCGGGGTCTGCTCGCCCCGAAGGACCTCGAAATCGACTGGCCGCACCCCGAGCGCACCCCGCCGCTGTGGAAGCTGCGGACGCACCGGCGCCACGTGCACCGCACCTCGGTGCGCTACGGCCCGCGGCCGTCGCAGCTGCTGGACGTGTGGCGCCGCGACGACCTGCCGGCTCACCCCGCGCCGGTGCTGCTGTTCGTGCCCGGCGGGGCCTGGGTGCACGGCAGCCGCATGCTGCAGGGCTATGCGATGATGTCGCACCTGGCCGAGAAGGGCTGGGTGTGCCTGTCCATCGACTACCGGGTGGCCCCGCACCACCGCTGGCCCGCGCACCTCACCGATGTCAAGACCGCGATCGCGTGGGCCCGCGCCAACGTCGACCGGTTCGGCGGTGACCGCAACTTCGTGACGATCGCGGGCTGCTCGGCGGGCGGTCATCTCGCGGCACTGGCCGGGCTGACCGCCAACGATCCCGAGCTGCAGGACGAGCTGCCGGAGGGATCCGACACCTCGGTCGACGCGGTGGTGGGGGTCTACGGGCGCTACGACTGGGAGGACCGGTCGACGGTGGAGCGGGTGCGCTTCGTCGACTTCCTCGAACGCGTCGTGGTCAAGCGCTCGATCGACAAGCATCCCGAGGTCTTCCGCAAGGCCTCCCCGATCGCGCGCGTACATCCCGAGGCGCCGCCGTTCCTGGTCGTGCACGGCACCGGCGACAGCGTGATCCCGGTGGCGCAGGCCCGTAGTTTCGTCGACCGGCTCCAGCAAGTGTCCCGGTCGGTGGTGGGCTACCTCGAGCTGCCCGGCGCCGGCCACGGTTTCGACATGACCGACGGGGCCCGCACCGGGGCGGTGTCCACCGCAATCGGCTTGTTCCTCAATCACATTCACCGAAACCGCAGCCTGATCGGGGCCAAAGAGGTTATATAGACAACTCCAGGCGGAAGGCGTCGCGGTGAAGAGGCTCCGTGGGTGGGACGCTGTGCTGCTGTACAGCGAGACCCCGAACGTACACATGCACACCCTGAAGCTGGCGGTGATCCAGCTCGACGATCTCGGTGGTGCCCGGTTCGGCGTCGAAGAACTGCGCACGGTCATCCACAGCCGGCTCTACAAGCTCGACCCGTTCCGCTACGAGCTGATCGACATCCCGTTCAAGTTCCACCACCCGATGTGGCGGGAGAACGCCGAGGTGGATCTCGACTACCACGTGCGGGCCTACCGTGCCGACGCGCCGGGCGGACGCCGTCAGCTCGACGAGGCGGTCGGGCGGCTGGCGAGCACCCCGTTGGACCGCAACCGCCCGCTGTGGGAGATGTATCTGATCGAGGGGCTCGCCGAGGGCCGGATCGCGGTGCTGGGCAAGATCCACCACGCGCTGGCCGACGGGGTGGCCTCGGCGAACCTGCTGGCCCGGGGGATGGATCTGCAGCAGGGCCCGCAGCTGGACCGGGACTCCTACGCCACCGATCCCGCGCCGACCCGAGGCGAGCTGGTCCGCACCGCCTTCACCGACCACCTGCGCCAGATCGGAAAGCTGCCGTCGGTGATGCGCTACACCGCCCAGGGGGTGCGCCGGGTGCGCCGGAGCCCGCACAAGCTGCGTCCGGAACTGACCCGACCGTTCACCCCGCCGCCGACGTTCATGAACCACATGATCGACGGCACAAGAAGATTCGCCACTGCGACGCTGTCGCTGGACGAGGTCAAGCAGACCGGTAAACACCTCGGTGTCACGATCAACGACATGGTGCTTGCGATCTCGGCCGGGGCGCTGCGCGAGCTGCTGCTGCGCTACGACGGCGTCGCCGACCACCCGCTGCTGGCGTCGGTCCCGGTCAGCTTCGACTTCTCCCCGGACCGGATCTCGGGCAACTACTTCACCGGTGTGCTCGTGGCGCTGCCGGTGCACATCGCCGATCCGCTGGAGCGGGTGCGCGCCGCCCACGACGCCGCCGTCGTCGGCAAGGAGAGCAACGAGTTGATCGGGCCGGAGCTGGTCAGCCGGTGGTCGGCGTACTTCCCGCCCGCCCCGGCGGAGGCGATGTTCCGGTGGTTGTCGAACAAGGACGGCCAGAACAAGGTGATGAACTTGCCGATCTCCAACGTGCCGGGTCCACGGGAGCGGGCCCGGGTCGGCGGCGCGCTGGTCACCGAGATCTATTCGGTGGGCCCGTTGACCGCGGGCAGCGGGCTCAACATCACGGTCTGGAGTTACGTCGACCAGCTCAACATCTCGGTGCTGGCCGACGGCAAGACCCTCGGAGATCCGCACGAGCTCACCGACGCGATGGCGGCGGCGTTCGTCGCGATCCGCGCGGCGGCCGGGTTGCCTCCGGAGCTGACGGTGGTGGACACCGCGATGGCGCCCTAGCCGGCGGGCCGGCTGGAGCGCCGTAGCCGCCGGGCCGGCTGGAGCGCCGTAGCCGGCGGGCCGGCTGGAGCGCCGTAGCCGGCGGGCCGGCTGGAGCGCCGTAGCCGGCGGGCGCGGTCAGGCGGCAGGGGCCAGGGGGCGCTCGGCGGGGACGTGCCCGTCGGCGCTGTCGGCGGCGCGCACCTTCGGCGAGATCGCGGCGGCGGCGTCGGCGCCCTGGCCGCGGTAGCGCAGCACATAGCGCTGGGCGGCGGTCAGGTCGGTGTCACCGCGGATCGGATCCAGGCCGAGCGCGACGTCGGCAGCCGGGTCGGTCGTGGCGATCTGGCGGCGCCGCAACAGCACGCACCCCACCGCGGCGGCGTAGGCGAGCACCATGGCCGAGCCCGCGACCCATGCCAGGTCATGGCGGTAGGCCAGGGCGGCCACGGACAGGCCCAGGGACACGAACCCCAGCAGGGTGAACACGTACGCCAGGGCGGGCAACGGGACGCGGGCGAACAGTTGTCGCATGTCGAACTCCTTCCTTGAAGACTACGCTACACGTAGCGTAGCTACGACTAGTGTAGCGTCTGGCCGGCGGCGTTCATTCCCGGCTGAGAGGGGGCACGGTGGAGCAGCGTGATCAGGTCGGTGTCCGGATCCTCCACACCGCGCTGGAGCTGCTGCGGGCCCGCGGTCCCCGCGCGGTCACCATGCAGGCCATCACCGAGGCCACCGGCATCGCCAAGACCACGATCTATCGCAGGCACCGCGACCGGCGAGCCCTGCTCACCGCCGCGCTGGCCGGGTTGGTGCTCGACGTGCCGATGCCCGACGACACCGACCGCGACGAGCGGCTGCGGTGGGCGATCACCCAGTCCGTCGACGTGATCGCCAACGGCATCGGTGCCGGCGGCTTCGCCGCGCTGCTGACCGGCGAGGACCCCGAGTTCAGCGAGGTGTTCCGGGCGATCCTGACCGGGCACCGGCGTCAGGCCATCGACGCACTCGGCGCCGACGATCGCGACGGCGACACCCTCATCGACATGATCGTCGGCAGCTACGTCGCCGAGCGGGCGCGCACGGGCAC
>JBFWOX010000029.1:0-78167 GCA_050250295.1 Mycolicibacterium sp. | reverse complement strand
CAGCACCGACGAGGCCTCGGCCGAGGAGCAGACCAGCACCGACGAGGCCTCGGCCGAGGAGCAGACCAGCACCGACGAGGCCTCGGCCGAGGAGCAGACCAGCACCGACGAGGCCTCGGCCGAGGAGGCAGCTGCCGAGGCCGGCGAGGGTCCTGCCGAAGCTGAGGACAAGGCCGACGACGACAAGTAGTCATCCGATGGACGAGCCCGCCACCGACACCGGTGGCGGGCTTGTTCGTCTGCGGCTAGACATCGCCTACGACGGCACAGATTTCGCGGGCTGGGCGACCCAGGCGGGGCAGCGGACGGTGGCCGGCGTCATCGACGAGGCGCTGTCGACGGTCTTCCGCACGCCTGTGGTGACCCGCGCGGCCGGACGCACCGACTCCGGGGTGCATGCCACCGGTCAGGTGGCGCATGTCGACGTGCCCGCCGACGCGCTGAGCCACGCGTACCCGCGTACGGTGCGGCCCGGCGAGACCGAGTTCGCCCCGCTGGTGCGCAGGCTGGGCAGGATGCTTCCCGAGGACGTCCGGGTCCGCGACATCGGCCGCGCCGCATCTGGTTTCGACGCCCGGTTCTCGGCGTTGCGCCGGCACTACGTCTATCGGCTGACCACCGCGCCGTACGGCGCCGAGCCGCAGGACGCCCGGTTCGTGACGGCGTGGCCGCGCGCCCTCGACGTCGATGCCATGTCAGCCGCCGCGGGAAAGCTGTTGGGGCTGCACGATTTCGCCGCGTTCTGCCGGCATCGGGCGGGCGCCACCACCATCCGGGAGCTGCAGCGGCTGGATTGCGTGCGCGACGGGCACCGCATCGCGGTGTACGTCAGCGCCGACGCATTCTGCTGGAACATGGTGCGTTCGCTGGTGGGTGCGCTGCTCGCGGTCGGCGAACACCGCCGGGACCCGCGCTGGTGCGCGGACCTGTTGACGGCCACGGCGCGCTCGAGTGACTTCGCCGCCGCCCCGGCCCGCGGGCTGACGCTGGTCGGGGTGGACTACCCGCCCGACGACGAGCTGACGGCGCGGATCGCGGTGACCCGGGACCTGCGCCGGCTGGACTGACACGCCGTCACAGCATGGTGTCCAAGGTGATCGGCAGCTCGGTGATCCGGCGCCCCGTCGCGTTGAAGACCGCGTTGGCGACCGCGGCCGGGATCCCGACGACCACCAGCTCGCCGATGCCCTTCACCCCGATCGGGTCGGCGATCAGATCCTCGCCCGGCAGGTACTGCGCGTCGAGGTCGGGCACGTCGGCGTTGACCGGCACCAGGTAGTCGGACATGTTGGCGTTGACGATGCGCCCGTCGCGGTGGTCGAGATGGGTCGCCTCCAGCAGCGCGGCGCCGATGCCCATCACCATGCCGCCGATGGCCTGGCTGCGCGCCAGCAGCGGGTTCACGATGCGCCCGGCGTCGTAGCAGGCGTACATCCGCCGTACCCGGATGGTGCCCAGCGCCTCGTCGACCGCGACCTCGGCGAACACCGCGCCGAAGGCGTGCATCGAAAAACCCGACCGCGCAACGTCGGGCGCCCACCGGTCTTCGGCGGTGAGCTCGTCGAGGCGGCGTCGGCGCAGCAGTTCCTCGTAGCGTTCACCGCGGGCCGGCTCACCGCGGGCCACCATGCGCCCGTCGGTCACGTCGACCTGTTCGGGCGCCAGCCCGTTCAGCGGCGACCCCGGGTCGGTGACCGCCATGCGCACGAACCGGTCACGCAGCATCGTGCCGACGTGGTGGATCGCGGACCCGGCGCTGGCCATCATCCGCGAGCCGGTCTGTCCGGGTGCCACCGGTAACTCGGTGTCGCCCAGCGTGAAACGCACCCGGTGCAGTGCCACGCCCAGCGCGTCGGCGCCCACCTGGCTCATGGCGGTGTAGGTGCCGGGTCCGATATCAGAGGCGCCGCAGGCGATCTCGACGACGCCATCGGAGCGGATCCGGGCCGAGGCGGCGCACGGGCTGACCAGCGTGATGAAGCTGGCCGCGGACACGCCCAGACCGATGAGCTGGTGGCCCTCTCGCACCGACCGCGGGGCCGGATTGCGCCGCGCCCACCCGAACGCCGTCGCCCCGGAGCGCAGGCACTCGGTGAGCCGGCGGCTGGAGAACGGCAGGTCGTCCCCCTGATCACGGCTGGGTTCGTTGCGCAGCCGCAGTTCGATCGGGTCGATGCCGAGCCGGTGCGCCAGGTCGTCCATCGCGCACTCGAGCGCGAAGTTCCCCGAGAGATGTCCGGGGCCGCGCATCTGGTTGCCCGGGTTGATGTCGAGCGTGACGGTGCGCAACGTCGTGCGGACATGGGGCGCCTGGTACATGTAGCTCACCGAGCCGGTGACGTTGTCCACGTACGGGGCGTAGTTGGCCACCTCGACGGTGCCCTCGTGCACGATGGCGGCGATGCGGCCGGACCGGTCGGCGCCGATCGCCAGCCGCTGCCTGCTGCGCGGCCGGTACCCGGTGACGGCGTAGAGCTGCCGTCGGGTCAGCAGCAGTTTCACCGGCCTGCCGACGCGGCGCGCCACATGCGCGGCGATCAGCTGATGCGGCCAGGTGCGGCCCGCGTTGCCGAACGCGCCGCCGACGAACGGGGAGATGACCCGGACCTGTGCCTCCGGGATGCCGAGCGCCCCGGCGTACGCCTGGGCGGCGCCGCTGACCGATTGCACCTTGTCCCACACGGTGAGCCGGTCGTCGTCCCAGCGCGCCACCGTCGCGCTGATCTCCATCGGGTTGTGGTTGTGGCGTTCCATCGAGTAGCGCAGGTCGGTGACGACGGCGGCGTCGCGCAGTGCCGCGTCGGCGTCGCCGCGGGCGTAGGCCCGGCTGGGGTCCGGGGTCGCCGCGATGGCCTCGGGGGAGTCGATGTCGGTCAGCTGTGGTCGCGGCGAATACCGCACCGCCACCAGGGATGCGGCGTGCGCGGCGGCCTCCAGCGTCGCCGCGACCGCGACGGCCACCGGCTGCCCGAACGCGGCCACCTGCGACGGGTCGTACGGCAGTGTCACCCCGGTGAAGTCGGTGACGACGTCGAGCACGTCCGGGGCGCGCCGGGCAGCGGCGGTGTCGACGGCGTCGACGCCGCCGCAGGCCACCGTGGCCCCGACCAGCGCGGCGTACACGATGCCGTCGACGTCGGCGTCGGCGGCGTAGCGGGCCTGCCCGGTCACCTTCAGCCGGCCGTCGACCCGGGGCACCGCCTGCCCGGCCAGCACCGGGGTGGCCAGCGGGGCGCTCACCGGGCACCCGCGATCGTCGCGAGCTGGCGGGCCACGGTGCGCCGGAGCAACTCCACCTTGAACCCGTTCTCCGACAACGGCTGTGCGCCGTCGGAGGCCAGCGCGGCGGCGGCACGCAGGATGTCTGCGGTGGCGGGCCGCCCCGCCAGGGCGCGTTCGACGGCGGGCAGCCGCCACGGCACGGTGCCCACCCCACCGACGGCCACCCGGGCCGACCGGATCGTCGGGCCCGCCATGTCGAGGACCACCGCAGCCGACGCGATCGCGAACTCGTAGGAGGAGCGGTCCCGCACCTTCAGGTAGCCGGATCTGCGGGCACCCGGGGTGGTGGGGACCTCGACGGCGACGATCAGCTGGCCGGGCTCGAGGTTGTGCTCGCGTTCCGGGGTCGAGCCGGGCAGCCGGAAGAACTCGGTGAGCCCGATGGTGTGCTCCCCGTTACGGTCTCGGATCACCACCCGCGCGTCGAGCGCGACCAGGGCGACCGCGAGATCCGACGGGTGCGTCGCCACGCAGTGGTCGCTGGTGCCGAGGATGGCGTGGGTGCGGTTGCGCCCGCCGATGGCCGGGCAACCGGTTCCGGGCTCCCGTCGGTTGCACGCGGCGGTGGTGTCGCGGAAGTACAGGCAGCGGGGCCGCTGCATCAGGTTGCCGCCGATGGAGGCCATGTTGCGCAGTTGCGCTGAGGTTCAGCGCTTCGGCGATGACGGGGAACTCGGTGCCGACCACGGGATGGTCGGCCAGTTCGGACATCCGCACCAGCGCCCCGATGCGCAGCCGGGACGGCTGCACGTCGATGTCCCGGTAGGGCAGCGCGTTGATGTCCACCACCGCCGCGGGCCGTTCCACGGTCTCGCGCATCAGGTCGATCAATGTGGTGCCGCCGGCGATGTAGCGGCCGCCGGTGGCACCGGCCGTCAACGCGGCGGGTTCGTCGGCGGCCTTGGTGTAGGTGAACGGGTGCATCGCTACCCGCCCCGCTGCGCGACCGCGGTGATCGCGTCGACGATGTGGGGGTAGGCGCCGCACCGGCAGATGTTGCCGCTCATCGCTTCCCGGATCTCGGCGGGGGTGCCCGTGCGTCCCTCCCGGATGCACGCCGCGCCGGACATGATCTGGCCGGGGGTGCAGTAGCCGCACTGCAGGGCGTCATGGTCGATGAACGCCTGCTGCAGCGGATGCAGCCGCCCATTGCGTTCCAGGCCCTCGATCGTGGTGACGGCGGCCCCGTCGTGCATCACCGCGAACGTCAGGCAGGACACCACGCGCTGCCCGTCGACGTGGATCGTGCAGGCGCCGCACGCACCGTGATCGCAACCCTTCTTGGTGCCGGTCAGCCCCACCCGTTCCCGCAGCAGGTCCAGCAGCGAGGTTCGGTTGTCCACCTCGACGGTGTGCTCCTGGCCGTTGACCCGCATCCGGACCGTGGTCGAGACCTGTTGCGGTTCATCGGGTTCGGTGGAGCAGCTGGACAGCAACGGCATCACCCCGATGGCGCCGCCCACGGTGAGGGAGGCGCCGATGAATGTTCGTCGACGCACCCCGGATGTGTCGGCGTCGTGGGTGGCATCACCCGATTCGCTCACCTGGTCTCCCAACGTCGGTGCCTGCCTGCGTTGTCACCAACGTAAGCGGGCCGGCGCCCGGGCCCGGCGATCTCATAGGAAACCCACACGAACTCGACGGAGCCCGCCGCACAGGCCGTCGAGGAGGTGTTGTGCGGCAGCCGGTTACAGCCGCCCGGCGATGAAGTCGGCGGCCTGGTTGACCATGCCGGCGTTGATGTAGGCCGGTGCCAGGTGGGCGGGCCAGTAGTCCTGCCAGTTCTCCGGCGCGGTGGGGTTGCATATCGGGTCGTCGCCGTGGCACAGCTCGACGATCTTGTCGCGCAGCGCCGGGTTGGTGAAGTTGGCGATCGGGCCCACCCACTGGCTGCCGTTGCCGAACAACGCGACCGCGGCGATGTGCTGGTCGGCACCGTCGGGCAGCGGGTTCTTGAACCCGAACGCCGCGATCGGCACGGCCACCACGACGTCGGTGACCGCCGCGCCGAGCGAGTAGCCACCGAGCACCAGCCGGGTGTCCGGGCAGGCACCCACCATGTACTGGATGCGCTGGCTCATGTCGTTGGCGCCGATGTCGATCTCGGTGTCGGCCGGGTACTTCACCGCGTACAGGTCGATGTTCTTACCGGTCTTCGAGCGCAACGCGCTGATCAGGGCGTTGCCGATCTGACCGGCGCCCGGGGCCTCGACCCGGCCGCGGGCGAAGATCAACTCGGCCTGGGGGCAGGACTGGGCGAAGGCCGGCGGTGCCAGCGCGGCCGGCGCAGCCAGCGCGGCCAGCAGTGCGACGACGGCGGTGGACAGCAGCCGCCGCGCAGGGATTTGACGGAGCTGACGAATCACCTCGCCGATCTTAGCCATCGTCTGGGGATCCGTCCCTCAGATTCGGCTCGCGGCAAACCCGGCGGCCTGGGCGATGAACGGCGACGTCTCATAGCGGGTGTGCGCGAACGGGTTTCGACCGCCCGAGCAGATCGGGTCGCCGTCTGCGCACAGGTCGATCGCCTTGCCGGCGAACGAACCGGCCGCCGACACCGGGTTACCGAACTTGGTGGCGGGGTTGCCGAACACCGCGACCGCGGCCACGTTGCCGTTGAGGCCGGCGGGCAGCGGCGGGGCCGACCCGATGTCACCGATCCGGTTGCCCAGTGGCGGCACCCCAGCGAGCATGTCGACGACGGCGGCGCCCTGGGAGTACCCGCCGAGCACGATCCGGGTGCCCGGGCACTGTTGGGCCATGAAGGCGATGCGGTTGGAGGCGTCGTCCGCGCCCACGGCGGTGTTGAGGAAGTCGTAGCTGGCGGGGTAGTTGACGCCGTAGGTCGCGACCGTGCGGCCACCGAGGGCGGGGATCAGCGCGTCGGCGAGGGCCTGGCCGACCCGGCCGACACCGGGCGGTTCACTCGTTCCGCGGGCGAACACCACCTCGACATCGGGGCACGGCTGAGCGGCGGCGGTACCGAGGGGCATGGCGACGACGGCGGCCATCGGTGCGGCCACGGCTGCGGAAACTGCCGCCAGGATGCGGCGGCTCAGGCGTTCGGAAGGCACAAGACACCGTAACGCATAGCCGTACTAAACGAGTCCGGCGACGAAGGCCGCGGCCTGGTTGGTCAGCCCGGCTGGGGCGTAGTTGCTGTGCGCGGGAATGTCGTCGCCCGGCCCGCACACCGGGTCACCGCCGATGCACAGATCGATGGACCGCGGCCCCCACACCGGGCTGACCGTCAGCGGTAGGCCGAGTTTGGTCGACGGGTTGCCGAACACCGCCAGGGCGGCGACGAAGTCGGGGGTGTTGGGCGGCAGCGGGTTGGTGAACCCGACGGCCGGGACCGGCACCGCGGCGATGACGTCGATCACCGCGGCGCCCTGGGAGTAGCCGCCCAGCACCAGCCGGGTGGCCGGGCAGTTGGCCATCATGTACTGGATGTGCGCGCTGGCGTCGTTGGCGCCCAGCGCGGCGGCCAGGAAGTCCCAGCTGGCGGGATAGTTGACCGCGTACGCGCCGACGGACCGGTTGCCGACGCGGCCGCGCAGCGAGTCGACGAACGCCCCGCCGACCCGGCCAAGGCCGGGCGGCTCGTCGGTGCCGCGGGCGAAGACGACCTCGATGTCGGGGCAGCCCTGGGCCTGTGCAGCGGGAGCGGGTGCGATGAGCAGCGCCGCGGGCGCCAGTACCGCGGCGGCCGCCGCCGCGAGCCGGCGAACAAGATCGATCTTCACGCGGTGATGTTAGCTGACCTCGCTGGGGGTTCGCCCTCGTTCGCGGGTGCGACGTCGACGACCGGGGCGTCCGGCCACGTCACCGCGGTGTCTGCGACCATTTGCTCACCGCGATCACCCTGGCGGGCCAGCGCCAGGCCGAGCAGCACGATCGCACCGCCCACCGCCTGGGCCGCTGCGATGGACTCGCCGACCAGTACCCAGGCCGCCAGCACCGCGAACAACACCTCCGAGAGCCCGACCAGGGAGGCGAACCGCGGCCGCAGCCGGGCGATGCCGACGATCCCGAGGGTGTAGGCGATGGCGGTCGGGATGAGCGCGATCGCGACCACCGGCACCAGCCACGGGACGGTCCAGCCCGCGATGACGGTGTCGTCGGCGGTGAACCTCAGCGGCATGACCCCGCTGACGCCGATCAGGGCGACCGCCGCGGCGCCGACGAACAGGCCCCCGGTCGCCAGCGTGATCGGGTGCAGCGCGGACTGCCCGTCCGGACCCGCGTCGCCGACCTTGTCCGACATCAGGAAGTAGCAGGCCGCGCAGACCGCCGCGGCCAGGCCGAACCCGACGCCGGCGAGGTTGATGTGGGCGCCGGCCAACCCGTCGGGGCCGACGAGGCCCAGCACCAGGACCATCCCGGCGACCGCGAGAGCGACGCCGCCCAGGGTCAAGGTGGTGGGCCGCTTTCGGGTGGTGGCCCACAGCCAGCCGACCACCAGGATCGGCGCGGTGTACTCGAGCAGCAGCGCGACGCCGACCGACAGGTGCGCGACGGCGTTGTAGTAGAACAGCTGGGCGCCGGCGATCGGCACCAGGCCGTACAGCACAACGGTGCGCAGGTGGTCGCGGAGCTCGCGCACCCAGCCGGGGTGCATGATCGTGGCGAAGACGGCCATCGCCAGCGCGCCGCCGGCCAACCGGGCGGTGACGGCCGCGGTGGGGGTCCACCCGGCCTCCATCAGCGCCTTGCCGAACGGAC
This sequence comes from Mycolicibacterium sp., assembly GCA_050250295.1. GTDB lineage: Bacteria > Actinomycetota > Actinomycetes > Mycobacteriales > Mycobacteriaceae > Mycobacterium. Next base: position 70,160 of record JBFWOX010000029.1, on the reverse strand, counting down.
CAGAGCAGCCGAATGCGAACGCCGACCCGATCGCGAAGAGCAGACCCGTGCGGAACGTGGACGTCTCGGCCGTTGCGGTCCTGCCGGACATCGTGGTCGCCATGGGTCCACCTCCATCTGGTGCGCAGCGAGCTCGACGAGCCCGACAAGGGATGTCATGAGTAAAATGACCTTTGCACATGACGCTACAACCGAGGGGAGTCACGGGTCAAATGCATTTCACTCATGACACCGAGCTCACACTGCGGGCGGCGAGTGTGCTGATCAACAGCGACCGGGTCGACGGCGAACAGCTCGCCGACATGGCCGCGCTCGACGAGTACCTGAACGCCTTCGGCTGGACCGGCCGGCGGGATCACGACGCCGCCGAGCTGGAATCGGTGCGCCGGCTGCGGGCCCGGCTGGGCCGGATCTGGGCCGCCGCCGACGATGAGGTCCACACGGTCGGTCAGGTCAACGCGCTGCTGGCCGACACCCGGGCGGCGCCGTGGCTGACCCGGCACCCCGAGATGCCGGAATGGCATCTGCACCTGGCCTCGATCCACGATCCGCTGTGGCAGCGGATGGGCGCGGAGATGGCGATGGCGCTTGCCGACCTGATCCGCGCGGGTGAGTTGCGCCGGCTCAAGGTGTGTGCGGCCCCGGACTGCGAGGCCGTGCTCGTCGATCTGTCCCGCAACCGGTCCGGGAAGTTCTGCGACACCGGCAACTGCGGGAACCGCCAACACGTCGCCGCCTACCGGGAGCGCCGCTCCAACAAGTGATCCGACCCCTCGCGCCGCGCCGTTACGCTGGCCGGGGGGAGATGATGGCCGGTCAACCGACAACGCGTCTGCACGTCAGCGGGCACCGCTTCCTGCTGCGCCGGATGACGCACGCGCTGGTCCGCGGTGATGTCAGGATGCTCGACGATCCCCTTCGCGCGCAGGCGCTTTCGCTGCTCGTCGGGGCGGTGGCCGCGGCGGTGGCGGTAGCGGTCTGCGCGGTGCTGGCCCTGCTGCGTCCGGCCGCCGGCCTTGCTGACGCACCGGTGGTGATGGTCCGCGACAGCGGCGCGATGTACGTGCGGGTGGGCGAGACCATCCACGCCGTCGACAACCTCGCCTCGGCACGGCTGATCGCCGGCACCCCCGCCGCGCCGCGGCTGGTCTCCCAGCGTGCCGTCGACGCCGCGCCGCACGGGCCGCGGATGGGCATACCCGATGCGCCGCAGGACATCCCGCCCCCGTTGGTGCCGCAGGAGACGGATTGGACGGTGTGCGAGGACACCGGCGACGACGAGCGTGCCGGCACCACCGTCATCGCCGGGCCGATCGCCGAGGCCCTCGTCGCGGCGGGACAGCAGGTGCTGGTGAGCCCGCGCGGCGGCAGCGCCGCGGCGACGTACCTGCTCTACGACGGCCTGCGGGCCCGGGTGGATCTGCGCCACCCCGCGGTGGTCCGTGCGCTTCGGATCGATGGTGTTGTCGCCCAGCCTGTTTCGCCGAGCCTGCTGGCAGCGATCCCCGAGGCTCCGGCCATCGTGCCTCCGCACATCCCGGCGCTCGGCTCCCCGCCGCCGACAGCGCTCACCGGTCACCCGGTGGGCTCGGTGGTGGCGGTGCCGCGCACCGGCGGTGCCGACCACTTCGTGGTGCTCGCCGGCGGGGTGCAGCGCATCGGGGAGGTGACCGCGGACCTCATCCGCTACACCGACTCCCGCGACGGTGAGCAGATCCCCACGGTGGCACCGGAGGTCATCGGCGCGGTGCCCGTCGTGGACACGCTGCCCGTGACGAGCCATCCCGCGCGCGGCGGGGTGACCCGGCCCGCGGTGATCTGCGCCCGCTGGCGCGTCGACGGTGACGGACCCGGCTCCCACACCGCGGTACTCGTCGGCGACAGCGCCCCGACGCGGACCCGGACGGTGGCGCTGGCGCAGGCCGACGGGGCTGGCCCGGCCGTCGACGCGGTCGCCGTCCCGCCCGGACGCAGCGTCTACACCCGGTCGGTTGGGCTCACCGGCGACGGTCACGAGGCGGGATCGCTGGTGCTGGTCACCGAGTCCGGGGTCCGGTACGGCATCACCGACCGTGACGCCGCGGCCAGCCTCGGCCTGCCGGCGGACCCGGTGCCCGCACCCTGGCCGGTCCTCGCCGAACTGCCGCGTGGACCTGAACTGAGCCGCGCCGCGGCATCAGTCCTCAGGGACGGAGCCGGCCCCGCGCCGTAACCGGGCCGCGACGGCGATCCCCGCCGCGACCGCCACGCACAGCGCCGCGCCCTGCGCGGCGGTCCGGCGCGGCCGCTGTGCGCTCGGGGCCGCGTCGCCGGCGGGTGGCGGTGGTTGTGGTGCGGAATACCGTTGGGGTGCTTGGGCTGCGGGCCCGCTGACCGCGGCGAGGGCATCGACCGTTCCGTGCCCGACGACCGGATCCCAGCCCGCTGGCGGATGGTGGGCGGTGCGCTCGATGCGGGCCATCACCTGGCGGGCCGTCAGTTCGGGGAACCGGGCCCGCACCAGCGCGGCGATCGCGCTGACGATAGGGGCCGCGTAACTGGTGCCCGCGAGCGTCGAGGCCGTCGGCGCTGTGTCGACCAGTCCGTCGTCGGCGGCGGCGAGCGAGATGATCTCCTCCCCGGGTGCCGCCACATCCACCCAGGGACCCGCCAGGCTGAACGCGGATGCGGCCCCGTCCGGGCCGACCGAACCCACGGTGAGGACATAGTCGTCGTACCAGGCCGGGCTCACCACGGTGACCACGTCGTCCCAGCCCTGGCTCCCGGGGTCGTTCTGCCGTGGGCACTGGCCCGGCCCGCCGACGTTGCCCGCGGCGGTCACCACCACCACGTTCTTGACGTCCACCGCATAGGCGAGCGCCGCACCGAGTGCCGAGTCGTCGAGTGCCGGCTCGGCGGGCACGCAGGCCACCGACGAGATGTTGACGACGGTCGCGCCCAGGTCGGCCGCGGTGCGCACGGCATGCGCCAGCGTATCGACATCGCCGACTCCGGACTGGCCCGGGTCGTCGATGGGGCGGAACTTGTTGCTGGACTGCCGGATCGCCAGGATGGTGGCGTCGGGGGCGATCCCGGTGAAGCCCTGCGGGTGCGCCGAGTCCGGTGCGGCGCCGATGATCCCGGCCACCAGGGTGCCGTGTCCGTCGCAGTCGGCGGTCCCGTCCTGGGTCCAGACGTAGTCGCCGCCAGGGACCAGGTGGGGGAGGCGGCGGTGCCGGGCCACCCCGGTGTCGATCACCGCGACGGTCTGCCCGGCCGCCCGGGTCAGCGCCCACACCGCGCGTAGGTCCAGCCCGCGCAGCTGGCCGGGTTCGGTGTCCGCCGATGTGCCCGCGGCCGCCGCGACGCAGTCGTCGTGCAGTGTCGTCGGGACCCGCGGCGCGGGTGGGCGTGCCGCGGGCAGGGCCGTTTCGTCCACCGGCGGTGGGGTCACCGCGGCGGCGATCCCCGGCGCGCTGACCGGCGCGAGCACCAGCGCCGAGACCGTCAGCAGCCGCAGTGTTCTCACGTCAGGCTCAGCTCCCGCACGAGACCGTAGAGCCCGGCCAGCCATCCGCCGAGCGGCAGCACCGCGGCCAGCGCCAGGTACTCGGCGGCCGCCACACATTGCCGGCCAACGGGATTCGCCGACGGCCCGCGTGCCGCGCGGTACAGCGCGGCGGCGCCGAGCGCCATCACCGTCACGCACAGCACATCGGCTCGGTGCGGCAGCGCGACCGCGACACCGGCGTAGCCGGCCACCAGCGCTCCGATCCCGGCCGCGCCGAGCGTGATCCGGCGAGCGACGTCGCGGTGGCTGCGGGCGCGCAGCACCAGCAGCACGCCGATGTCCGCGGCGAACAATGCGGCCAGCGCGGCCGACGCGGGTGGGGCCGTCGCCACCGCGACCGCGGCGCCGAGGCCCGCGGCGCCCGCCCACCCGGCCACCAGCCCGGTCAGCACCCGATGCCCGGACTCGGCGCGGCGAACGGTCGGCCCCGGCTGGGACGGGCCGAGCCGGCACACCGCGACCGTCAGCTGCGGCGCGGCCGAGAGCGCACCCACTGACAGCGCGACCATCCCGACAGCGGTGCCCACCGGCGGCCACGCCGCCGCGACGCCGGCCGCGCCCACCGCCGTGCCCACCGCACTCAGGGCCGCCAGCGCGATCGCCGGTGTGCCGCGACCGTAGGTCAAGCGGCACAACAGGATCGACATCGCCAGGGCCGCCGCGGCGGCCAACAGCGCCGACGCATCCCACGGGGCATCGGGCACGGCGACGGCACCGGCCGCGGCCGCGAAGGCGACCGCCGCGATCTGCGCCACCACCTCGATCCGGCGGTCCACCCGCGTCACCACGGCCGCCCCCACCGCCAGGCCGGCGAGCACCCACACCGCCGTTCCGCTGCCGCCGGACCCGGAACGGATCAGCACGGCGGCACTGACCAGCGCCACCATCAGGGCGGCGGCCGCGGCGGCCCGCTCCAGCGGCGCCGGCGAGTCCTGCGCTCCCGCCTCGATCACCAGCGCACACGGATGATCCGAGCCGTGGCGGGGCACCGGTACCGGGGCGGTGGTCATCACCAACAGCTCGCCGTCGTCGATCGCGTTCTGGCGCAGCGTCATCGATGGTTCCAGCGGCACACCGCCCAGCCGGGACAGGTGCCAGCGCAGGGGTCCGGCCGGCGATCCGAGACCGGGCCGGACCAGGTCGAGTAGACCCGGGATCAGCTCGGCGACCGGGCAATCGGCGGGCAGGCTCACCTCCACGGTTGCCGGGCTCGGCGCCCGCGCCACGTGGACGGCGACCCTGAACAACGTATCCGGCACCGCTTCAACGTAACTCGAACACCGGCTGCCGCCGCGCACCTGTTGGCCGGCCTGTGGATGGAACCGGGCCGGCTGCCCGCGCGTCTACTCTTGATGTGGACCACGCGACAGTGCCGTCCGGTCAGATCGCCATCGACGCGCCACCGGAGCTGCCCGCCGCCGCACCCGCGCACCCGCTGGCGCGGCTGCTGCCGGTGGCGATGGTCGCCGCCATGGTGGCGATGAGCGTGCTGTACCTGTCGTCGGGCAACCCCGCCGCCCGCAGCCCGATGTTCCTGTTCCTGCCGGCGATGATGCTGGTGTCGGTGATCGGCACCCTGGCTTACGGAGGCCGGGGCGCCGGGCGCGGCGCCGACATCGACCGGCTGCGGGCGCAGTATCTGCGCTACCTCGACACCGTCGACGCGCTGCTCGCCGAGGCCGCGGATCGCCAGCACCAGGCGCTGCACCGGAATCATCCCGACCCGGCGGTGCTGTGGACACTGGCCGGCACCGATCGGATGTGGGAGCGCGGCACCGAGCACCCCCTCTTCGGTGCGGTTCGGATCGGCGTGGGGGAGGCACCGGCGGGCACCGTGGCGGTCGCCCCCGAACTTGCCGCCGACGACGACGCCGACCCCGTCACCACCGACGCCGTGCGCCGGTTGCTCTGCAGCCGCTCGGTCGTCGCCGGGGTGCCCGTCGCGGTGCCCCTGTCACCCGGGGTGTACGTCACCGTGACCGGGGAGACGGAGTCGGCGCGAGCGGCGGCGCGGGCCATGGTGTGCCAGCTCGCCGCCCTGCACCACCCTGATCTGCTGTCGGTCGCGCTGTCGGCCGGTCCGGACAGTGCGCCGGACTGGGACTGGCTGAAATGGCTTCCGCACCACGGCGTCCCGGGCGGTGGAGCGCGGCGGGTGCTGATCGTCGACGGCGGCCACGCACCGGGGCCCGATGGGCAGACCGTCGTCATCGAGGTCCGGCCCGCGGCGGAACCCGGAGCGGTGTCGGTGTCGGTGGCGGTCGCCGGCGCCGAGGTGGCCGCCGAGTGTGACCGGCTGTCGCGGCCCGAAGCCCTCGCCTGCGCGCGCCGCATTGCCGGCGTCCCGGCGGCGGGGGCGGCCCGCCGCGCCCCGACCGCCGCGGATTGGCCGGCCTTGACGGGCATCGACGACCCCGAGGAGCTCGACCCGGATCGGCGCTGGGCAGCGCGGAGCGGACCGAACCTGCTGCGGGTGCCGGTCGGGGTGGCCGAGGACGGCACGGTCGTCGACATCGACATCAAGGAGGCGGCGGCCGGCGGGATGGGCCCGCACGGGCTGTGCGTCGGGGCGACCGGATCGGGCAAATCGGAGTTCCTGCGCACCCTCGTCCTCGGGCTGATCGCCACCCATTCCCCCGAGGTGCTCAACCTGGTGCTCGTCGACTTCAAGGGCGGGGCGACGTTCCTCGGCCTGGACCGTGCGCAGCACGTGTCCGCGGTGATCACCAACCTCGCCGACGAGGCGCCGCTGGTGGCCAGGATGCGTGAGGCCCTCTCCGGTGAGGTGCATAGACGCCAGCAGTTACTCAGGGCCGCAGGAAATCTCACCAACACCGCCGAGTACGGGCGGGCCCGTGCGCGGGACCGCTCGTTGGCGCCGCTGCCGGCACTGTTCATCGTCGTCGACGAATTCTCCGAACTGCTCAGCCAGCAACCGGACTTCGCCGAGCTGTTCGTCGCGATCGGGCGGCTGGGTCGGTCGCTGGGCATGCACCTACTGCTGGCCAGTCAGCGGCTCGACGAGGGCCGGCTGCGCGGCCTGGAGACCCACCTGTCCTACCGGATCTGTCTGAAGACCTTCTCGGCCAGCGAATCACGCGCCGTACTCGGCGTGCCCGACGCCTACCACCTGCCTGCCCAGCCCGGCGCCGCCTACCTGAAGACCGCATCGGGGGCCATCACCCGGTTGCAGACCGCCTATGTCTCCGGCAGGTACACCCGAGCACGCCGACCGGCAGAGCCATCCGAAACCGCGACGGTACAGTACTTCTCCCGGACCGCCGTGGCGCAGCGCCCGGCCGACGACACGACACCGGGGCGGGGTGCCCTGTGGGACACGGTCCTCGACCGCCTCGCCGGACACGGGCCGGCCGCACACCGGGTCTGGCTCCCGCCGCTGGCCGACGCACCCATCCTCGAACAGCTGCTCACCGCCACCGCGGCGGCACACCTGCGGGCGCCGATCGGGTTGGTGGACTGCCCGTTCGAGCAACGGCGCGAGCCGAGGCTCGTCGACGTATCGGGGGCGGCGGGCAACATCGCCGTCGTCGGCGCCACCGGCTCGGGCAAATCGACGGCGGTGCGCACGGTACTCAGTGCGCTGGCCGCCACCCATGACGCCGCGGCGATCCAGTTCTACTGCCTGGACTTCGGCGGCGGTACCCTGAGCACGCTCGGCGACCTGCCCCAGGTCGGGACGGTGGCCGGACGGCACCAGCCCGATCTGTGCCGGCGCACCGTCGCCACGCTGGAATCGCTGCTGCGGCAGCGAGAGACGACGTTCCGCCGGTACGGCGTCGACTCGTGGGCGCACTATCGCCGGCTCCGCGCCGCGGCCGACCCCGCCGTCGCCGGCGACCCGTACGGCGACGTGTTCCTGGTGATCGACGGATGGGCGGTGGTGCGTCAGGACTTCGATGCCCTGGAGCCCGCGATCACCGCCCTGGCCGGACAGGGGTTGTCGTACGGGATCCACGTGATGATCACCGCGGCCCGCTGGGCGGAACTGCGCCCGGCGCTCAAGGACCAGCTCGGCACCCGCATCGAGCTGCGCCTCGGGGATCCCGCCGAGTCCGAGATGGACCGGCGCCGGGCCCGCGAGCTCGCCGACCGCCCACCGGGGCGTGGTCTGACCCGCACCGGCCACGAGATGGCAATCGCGCGGCCCGAATTCGACCGGGCCCGGCTGCCCCGGCACGGCCAGGCCCCGCCGGTCGAGCTGCTCCCGGACCGGGTCACCCACACCGCGATCCGCGCGCGGATCCCAGCGCGGCCGGGCCGGATCGTGCTGGGGCTCGGGGAACGCGAGGTCGCGCCGATCGCCGTCGATCTCGCGACGCACCCGCACCTGTTGGTGCTGGGTGACGGTGAATGCGGAAAGACGGCCGTGCTGCGTCTGCTGTGCACCGAGATCGTCCGCACCCTGAGCCCGGCCCAGGCCCGGCTGGAGATCGTCGACTTCCGCCGCACGATGCTCGGGGTCGTCGAAACCGACCACCTGATCGGCTATTCGGTGTCCGCGCCCGCACTGGTGTCCCGGATGGCCGCGCTGACCGAGGTGCTGACCGCCCGGCTGCCCGACGAGACCGTCACCCAACGCCAGCTCCGGGACCGGTCGTGGTGGCACGGCCCGGACCTGTACGTGGTCGTCGACGACTACGACCTGGTCGCAGGCGCCACCGGCAACCCGCTCACGCCGTTAGCCGACTTCCTGCCGCACGCAAAGGATCTCGGCCTGCACGTGGTGGTGGCCCGGCGCTCCGGCGGGGCTGCGCGGGCGATGTTCGACCCGTTGCTGGCCCGGCTGCGGGACATGGGCTGCTCCGGGCTGATGATGAGCGCCACCCCGGACGAGGGCGTGCTGCTGGGCGCGTCCCGGCCCACCCCGCTGCCGGCCGGACGGGGCACCCTGAGCGTGCGCGGCAGCGCCGAGGAACTGGTCCAGGTGGCGTGGGTGCCGCCCTGACCGGCGCCGTCGTCGAGGTCGGCCCGCGCACCGTGTCCGGCCCGGGAAGTCCGCCGGGCGCACAGGTGTCGGCTGTGCTGGACTGTATCGACGACGAGACCGCGCTGCTGGACGAACGACCTGTCGCGGTCTCGCGGCTGTGGGGTGACGTCCTCGGCGCCGCCGCAGGCGGGCACGCCGACGCCCTGGCGCTGGTGGTTCCGGCGTGCTGGCCGCGGACGCGGGTGCAGCGCATCGCCGAGGCCGGCCGCACGGTCACATCCACAGTCGTTGTGTTGCACCGGGCTTCGCTGCTGGCCGACCACGTCGGGCGCACCGTCGCCGAGTTGTCCGACGACCGGGTGGCACTGGTGCGGCCCGGTTGCGCCGCAGAGATCTTCGACCGGGCCGAGCTGTCGGCGCGGCTGGCCGACCTGGACTCCGTCCTCGTCGACACCCCGGTGGGGGTGCCGTCGTTGCCTTCGCGGGTCGTCAGGGAGCTACGCGACCACGCGGTCGAAGTCGTCCGCGCCGATCCGAACCTGATCCGGCAGGCGGCCCGGGCTGCACTGCCCGACGGCGACGGCCCTCCCGACGACGACCTCCCGCCGATCGTGCGGCGGCCGCGCCGGCGCGCGGTGGCGGTGCTGGCGGGTGCGGCGGTGTCGGTCGGGGTCGTCGCCGCGGCGCAGGCGTTCCCCGGTGCCTCACCCCCGGACAGCGCGGTGCTGGTGGAGGGCCGTGTCGCGATGCGGGTGCCTGCGCAGTGGACGGTGCAGCGCAACACCTCCGGGCCCGGTTCGGCCCGGCTGACGGTGTCCGCGCCCGGCGGTGACGCCGCGCTGCACCTCACCCAGTCCACCGGGCCGGTTCCGGTGACCCTGCCCGAGGTGGCCGAATCACTGCGGCGCGCACTGGAGTCCGAGCAGCAGGGGATCTTCGACCGGTTCGACCCGGCGGGCAGCGCGGCCGGCAGGCCCGCGGTGACCTACCGCGAACAGCGGGCCGGCAGCGAGACGGTGTGGTCGGTGCTCGTCGACGGTGCGGTGCGCGTCGCGATCGGCTGCCAGAGCCCGCCCGGGCAAGCGGACGTCATCGAGGCGGCGTGCGCGCAGGCGGTCCAATCGGCGCACATCGTGCCCTGACATCACGTGCCCGGGCATCACAGGCGTCGAAAACACAGGGAACCGAACCGGTTCCCGCCGCGTCCTAAAAGTACCGCTCGATGAAAGGACCGAGATGACCACACCGCCGCAGGGTTCGGCGCTCAGCACCGACTTCGACCTGATGATCTCGGTCGCGGCCAAGACCGACACCCGCAACGAGGAGCTCCGCGCGATGCTGCAGGCCTTCATCGGCAGGATGAGCAGCGTGCCGCCCTCGGTGTGGGGAGGGGTGGCCGCCGCCCGGTTCCGCGACATCGTCGAACGCTGGAACGCCGAGTCGCTGCGGCTGCACACCTCGCTGGCCCGCATCGCCGAGACCATCCGCGACAACGAGCGGGTACTGCGCGACGCCACGCACAGCCACGCCGACCGCCTCGGCTCCGCCGCCGCCCACCTGTGACCCGCCCTCACGTGTAAAGGAGCCGCACCCGATGGACCCCACCCTGTCCTACGACTTCGGCGAGATCGAATTCACCATCCGCCAGGACATCCATTCCGCGGCGGCCCGGTTCAACGCCGCCCTCGACGACCTGCGCGCCCAGATCGCCCCGCTGCAGGCCACCTGGACCCGGGAGGCCGCCGAGGCCTACCGCATCGAGCAGGACCGCTGGGAACGCGCCGCCGCCGCGCTCAACGACATCCTGTTCAGTCTCGGCAACGCCGTCCGCGACGGCGCCGACGACGTCGCCGCCACCGACCGCAGCGCCGCACACGCCTGGGGTGGGTGATCGGCCCCGCCAACGTCTGTGCGGCCCCCGCGAGGAGGGGAGCCGAGCGGGGGCCGCACAGTACTCTGACCGGCGCAATACTCTGGCCAGCGGAATTGGGTTAGGGTGGGCACCATATGTGGCGGTGGCCACAGTCGGGACGGTCGCAAGGAGTGAGCGCCGGGTGGCATCTCTGAGGACATCACACGGAGGGTCCGGCGCCCGCCCGTCGTCTTCGGCGCTGCGGCAACTCCACGAACTGTTCGTCGCCGGCGAGGTCGACGCCTCCTATCTGAGCGCCAGCCCGGTGCGGCCGGAAGTGGCCCAGAGCTGGCAGCGCAGCCTGGCCGGCGGCGTCGACCCCGACATCCACGGCGCCCGGGCCGCCGTCGCGGCGATCGAGCGCCTGCGCGAGACCCACCCGCTGGCCCCGGCCCTGCCGGTGATCCGCCGGCTCCTCGTCGAGGACGCCGTCTCCTCCGGTGTCGTCGTCGCGGTCAGCGCCGCTGACGGCACCTTGCTGTGGGTGGAGGGTGACCCGAAGGCCTGCCGCAAGGCCGAGGCGATGAACTTCGTGCCCGGCGCCGACTGGAGCGAACACAGCGCGGGCACCAACGCACCCGGCACCGCGCTGGCCACGAACCGGGAGATGCAGATCCGCGGCTCGGAGCATTTCACCCGGGTGGTGCAACCGTGGAGCTGCACCGCCGCCCCGGTGCACGACCCGACCACCGGCGCCCTGCTCGGGGCCATCGATCTGACGGGCGGGGTCCAGGTGGCGTCGGCGCAGACCATGGCGCTGGTGCGGGCCACCGCCGTCGCCGTGGAGAACCACCTCGCCCTGTTGCGGCTGGCCGGCGTCGGCGCTGAACCGGCGGCCCGCAAGCCGCACCTGGTCGTCCTCGGCGGCGACCGGCCCCGCTGGGTCACCACCGACGGCTACGGGCATCTGCAGTTCACCCACCTGACCGGCCGGCACGCCGACATCCTGGTGCTGCTGAGCAGGCATCCGGAGGGGCTGTCCGCCGATCATCTGGCCGTGCTGCTCGACGACAAGGACCTCGACGTGGTCACGGTGCGCGCCGAGATGTCCCGGCTGCGCAAGGTCATCGGCGCCGGGAACCTGGGCTCGCGGCCGTACCGGCTGCTGGCACCGATCACCAGCGACATCGGCGAGGTCTTCGACGCGCTCGACGCCGGCGACGTGGAGACGGCGCTGAACCGCTACCAGGGCCCGCTGCTCACCCAGTCGGTGTCGCCGGCGATCGCGCGGCTGCGTACCCAGCTGTCGGCGACGCTACGCGAGGCGGTGCTGGCCGAGGACGCCCACGGCCGCCCCGACCTGCTGCGGCGCTGGCTGGAACTGCCCGAAGGCCGCGACGACCGCGACGGCTGGCAGCGGCTGCGCGACAGCGCCGGGCTGACCGCGGTGGCCCGGGCGCGGGCCGGTGGTCACCTGGCAGGCCTGGACTACGAGCTGGGCTGAGAAGTCCCCCGGGCGATCCCGGCGATGCAACGGTGGTGCAACGGTCTCCGACGTAGCGTCAGTGATGCACACCACACGAGCAGGAGACTCACCATGACTGTGTATGCCCGCCCAGGGGCTGACGGCTCCCTGATGTCGTTCAAGTCCCGCTACGACAACTTCATCGGCGGCCAGTGGGTGCCGCCGAACGCCGGCCGCTACTTCGAGAACCCGACTCCGGTCACCGGCCAGTCGTTCACCGAGGTGGCGCGCTCCGACGAGAGCGATATCGAGAAGGCCCTCGATGCGGCCCACGCCGCCGCGCCCGCGTGGGGCAAGACCTCGGCCGCCGAGCGCGCGGTGATCCTCAACAAGATCGCCGACCGGATCGAGGAGAACCTGGAGTCGATCGCGCTGGCTGAGTCCTGGGACAACGGCAAGCCGATCCGCGAGACGCTCAACGCCGACATCCCGCTGGCCGTCGACCACTTCCGCTACTTCGCCGGCGCGATCCGCGCGCAGGAGGGCTCGCTGAGCGAGATCGACGACGACACCGTCGCCTACCACTTCCACGAGCCGCTCGGTGTGGTCGGCCAGATCATCCCGTGGAACTTCCCGATCCTGATGGCGGTCTGGAAGCTGGCGCCGGCGCTGGCCGCTGGCAACGCCGTCGTGCTCAAGCCCGCCGAGCAGACCCCGGCCTCGATCCTCTACCTGATCGAGCTGATCGAGGATCTGCTGCCCGCCGGTGTGGTCAACGTGGTCAACGGGTTCGGTGTCGAGGCGGGCAAGCCGCTGGCGTCGAGCAACCGGATCGCCAAGATCGCGTTCACCGGCGAGACCACCACCGGCCGGCTGATCATGCAGTACGCGTCGCAGAACCTGATCCCGGTCACCCTCGAGCTCGGCGGCAAGAGCCCCAACATCTTCTTCAACGATGTGCTGGCCGCCAACGACAGCTACCAGGACAAGGCGCTGGAGGGCTTCACGATGTTCGCCCTCAACCAGGGCGAGGTGTGCACCTGCCCGTCGCGCTCGCTGATCCAGGCCGACATCTACGACGAGTTCCTGGCGCTGGCCGCGATCCGCACCAAGGCGGTCCGGCAGGGCGATCCGCTGGACACCGAGACGATGATCGGTGCGCAGGCCTCCAACGACCAGCTGGAGAAGATCCTGTCCTACATCGAGATCGGCAAGAGCGAGGGCGCCCAGGTGGTCACCGGCGGTGAGCGGGCCGAGCTCGGCGGTGACCTCAACGGTGGCTACTTCGTCGCCCCGACGATCTTCACCGGCAACAACAAGATGCGGATCTTCCAGGAGGAGATCTTCGGTCCCGTGGTCGCGGTGACGTCGTTCACCGACTACGACGACGCGATCAGCATCGCCAACGACACCCTCTACGGCCTCGGCGCCGGCGTGTGGAGCCGCAACGGCAACACCGCCTACCGGGCCGGGCGCGACATCAAGGCCGGCCGGGTGTGGACCAACTGCTACCACCAGTACCCCGCGCACGCGGCGTTCGGCGGCTACAAGCAGTCCGGTATCGGCCGGGAGAACCACAAGATGATGCTCGACCACTACCAGCAGACCAAGAACCTGCTGGTGAGCTACAGCGACAAGGCCCTCGGATTCTTCTGACGAGCGCTTGCGCGAGGAAGTGACAGTTTCTGACGAGCGCTTGCGCGAGGAAGTGACAGTTTCTGACGAGCGCTGGCGCGAGGAAGTGACAGCTTCTGACGAGCGCTTGCGCGAGGAAGCGACAGCTTCTGACGAGCGCTTGCGCGAGGAAGTGACAGTTTCTGACGAGCGCTTGCGCGAGGAAGCGACAACTTCTGATCCTGAGTCGCTGAGCACGACGTGAACTCGCACGGATCCGCACGGGTCCGTGCGAGTTCGCGTTTCGGCAGCGCCGGCGCGGGTCGGGGCGTGCAATAGAGGGATGGCTGAGAACAGGATGCGAGCGGCGGTCGTCACGAAGTTCGGCGAACCGCTATCGATCGAAGAACGCGACCTACCCGAGCCGGGCCCCGGCGAAGTCCTGGTGAAATTGCTGACCTCGGGTGTGTGCCACACCGATCTCCATGCGGCACATGGTGATTGGCCGGTGAAGCCGTCGCCGCCGTTCATCCCGGGGCACGAAGGGATCGGCACCGTCGTCGCCGTCGGTGCCGGGGTGGACGGTCTCGCTGTCGGGGACATGGTCGGCAATGCGTGGCTGTGGTCGGCATGCGGGGACTGCGAGTACTGCCGCACGGGCTGGGAGACGTTGTGCGAGAGTCAGCGCAACGGCGGCTACAGCGTCGACGGCAGCTTCGCCACCCACATGCTGGTCGACGCCGCGTACGCCGCCCGCATCGCCGACGGAGTCGACCCGGTCGAGGTGGCGCCGATCCTGTGTGCCGGTGTCACCGTCTACAAGGGGCTGAAGGTGACCGACACCCGCCCGGGACAGTGGGTGGCGATTTCGGGGATCGGTGGGCTCGGGCACGTCGCGGTGCAGTACGCGCGCGCGATGGGGCTTCGGGTGGTGGCCATCGACGTCGACGACTCCAAGCTCGACCTCGCGCGCCGGTTGGGCGCGGAGATGGCCGTCAACGCCCGTACGGCCGACCCCGTCGCCGAGGTACAGCGGGCCACCGGCGGAGTGCACGGCGTGTTGGTGACCGCCGTGCACCGGGAGGCCTTCGGCCAGGCGATCGGGCTGGCGCGACGCGGCGGCACCATCGTCTTCGTCGGGCTGCCGCCCGGCGACTTCCCGGCGCCGATCTTCGACATCGTGCTCGAGGGCCTGACGATCCGCGGCTCCATCGTGGGCAGCCGCCAGGACATGGTCGAGGCGATCGATTTCTTCACCCGCGGGCTGGTCCATCCGACGGTGCAGACCACCCGGCTCGACGACATCAACGAGGTGTTCGACCGGATGGAACACGGACAGATCGATGGCCGGGTGGTCATCGACTATCGCTGAGCCCGTCGGGTGGTGCGGGACGCGTGGCGCGTCAGCGATCACCGCCGATCAACGTCTCGCTGAGCTGCCAGAGTCGTTGTGCTGATCGGGGATTCACAGCATGCGGGGCGACACCGGCCAGCTCGATGGGGGCGGAGCCGAAGGTGAGGTCTGCGGAGCCGGCATCCAGGGGCGCGATGTCGTTGTCCTTGAGATAGACGCCGCCGATGTCGGCGAGCAGGGGGCTGGTGGCCGCGAACACGCTGGTGCTGGCGGCTTGCTGCGGGGTCTTGAGCTCGTGTTCGGGGTCGATGATGGGCCGGCCGGCGTCGTCGATGATGCCCATGGCGCGCAGCGCGTCGTCGCTGACCGACGGACCCAGGCTGGTGCCGTACGCGATGCCCGGGTGGACCGCGTACCCGCGGATACTCGTCGCCGACCAGCGTCGATCCAGCTCCACGGCGAACAGCACATTGGCGGTCTTGGACTGCCCATAGGCCAGCATGCCGTCATAGCCGACGGTGAAATGCGGGTCATCCCAACGAATGTCGCAGAGGTGATGACCGCCCGACGACACGTTGACCACGCGGGCGCCGCGCGCGGCGCGCAGTGCGGGCAGCAGGGCGAGGGTGAGCTGGAAGTGCCCGAGGTGATTGGTGGCGAACTGGGCTTCATAGCCGCGGGCGTCGCGTACCAGGTCGCCACCCATGATGCCGGCGTTGTTGATCAGGATGTGCAGCGGGCGCCCGGAGTCGACGTAGCCGGCGGCGAAGGCGTTGATCGAGTCCGGGGCGAGCAGGTCGAGCTGACCGATCTCGACGCGGTCGATGCCGGCCAGCGCGGTGGCGGCGCGCTCGGGGTGGCGGGACCCGACGGTGACGGTCGCGCCGGCCGCGCTCAGCGCGCGGGTGCTCTGCAGGCCGAGTCCGACGTGGCCACCGGTGACGATCACGTTCGTGCCGGACAGGTCGGTGCCCGCCAGGACGTCGGCGGCGGTGGCCGCCGCGCCGAAGCCGGAGCCGAGGGGCCGTTGCTCGTGGGTCATGGGGTCCTCCTGGACGAGTAGGCTGCAAGAAACGGAGCAGTGCTCCACAAACTATACGGAACGGTGCTCCGCTTATCCAGGGGTGCTGCCGGGCCGACGGCGTTTTGACCTGCGACGACGGCCGCAGGTAGGCTGCCTCGTTGGCGTGCGGAATGCACGGGATGCTCGGGTCAACGTCGGTCGCCGAGACTGCTCCCTCCGTCCACGCCGGACCGACACCCGGGTGACCGGGACCCACCCCGAGAGAGATAGGTAGACGCTAGTGCCTACATACACGCCGAAGGCGGGTGACACCACGCGCTCGTGGTACGTCATCGACGCCACCGACGTGGTGCTCGGCCGGCTCGCCGTCGAAGCAGCCAAGCTGCTGCGCGGCAAGCACAAGCCGACATTCACGCCCAATGTCGACGGCGGTGACTTCGTCATCGTCATCAACGCCGACAAGGTCGCCATCAGCGGCGACAAGCTCACCAAGAAGTTCGCCTACCGCCACTCGGGTTATCCCGGCGGTCTGCGCAAGCGTTCCATCGGTGAGCTGCTGCAGAAGCACCCCACCCGGGTCGTCGAGAACGCCATCGTCGGCATGCTGCCGCACACCAAGCTGTCGCGCCAGGTGCAGAAGAAGCTGAAGGTGTACGCCGGTCCGGATCATCCGCACGCCGCGCAGCAGCCGATTCCGTTCGAGATCAAGCAGGTGGCGCAGTGACCGACTCCGATTTCACCGAGAACGTCGACGTCGTCGAGACCGAGACCCTGACCGAGGACGTCGAGCCCCGCGAGCCGATCGTGATCGACCGTCCCATCCAGACCGTCGGCCGCCGCAAGGAGGCCGTGGTGCGGGTGCGCCTGGTGCCCGGCACCGGCCAGTTCAACCTGGACGGCCGCTCGTTGGAGAACTACTTCCCCAACAAGGTGCACCAGCAGCTGATCAAAGCACCGCTGGTGACCGTCGACCGGCTCGAGCAGTTCGACATCTATGCCCACCTGGATGGCGGCGGCCCGTCGGGCCAGGCCGGTGCGCTGCGCCTGGCCATCGCCCGTGCCCTGATCCTGGTGCAGCCGGAGGACCGGCCCGCGCTGAAGAAGGCCGGGTTCCTCACCCGCGATCCGCGTGCCATCGAGCGCAAGAAGTACGGCTTGAAGAAGGCCCGCAAGGCGCCTCAGTACAGCAAGCGCTGATCGAACCGACGTCCGGCGCCCGGCTTGCTCGCTCCGCGAGTGGCCGGGCGTCCGTCGTTTTCCACCGAGAACTCCCGTTCGCGAAATGTGGTCTGTTGCACAGAAACATTCTCAGGAAAAGGCGATATCGCGCTGCCCTGGTATGACGCGGAAATAGTTAATCCAGTCATTCCGGATTTCCGGCGGTATCACAGCAATGCCATTTGAAATTCCGCGGCGAGGTCGGCAACCCTCGAAAGGTGGAGCCAGGACGCCGTACGCGTCGTACGCGTCGACGGGACCTTCCCGCCCATGGCTCCGTGACTGCAAAGGAGTGATTGATGAACTTCGTCAAGAACGCCGCAGCGGGTGCTGTCCTCGGTGGATCGCTGCTTTTCACTGCCGGACTCGGAATGGCACACGCACAGCCCGTGCAAGCTCCCGACGGTCTGGTGAATCTTTCGGTCGGCGATGTCACGCTGCTGGAGAGCGTGAGCCCTGACACCGCCGCCACCGTGGTCAGCGCGCTGTGTGGCGAGGCGTCCACGAACGTTGCCGACCTGGCGACCCAGGTCGACAGCGAGGGCACCGAGCAGACGGTGTGCTCGGGTCTTCCGGGCGGCGACCTGGTGGTCGCCCAGAACGTGTCGACCGGCACCGCCGAGGCTCCGGCAGAGGCGCCCGCCGAGGAGGCCCCGGCTGGCGAGAGTGCGCCCGAGGACGGCGCGAGCTCCGACAGCCAGTCCGGCTCCGGCGCCGGCCTGGGCGCCCCGGGTGGCACCGGCAGCGCCGACGGTGGCTCCGTGCCGCTGCCCAGCGGCAGCGACGGAGGGTAAACAGCCCGCTTCCTCACCGCCCGCACCCGACCGGGTGCGGGCGGTGAGCCGTTTCGTGGACCGTTCGGGCCGCCGAGCGGTGGATAATCACGCCGGGGCCGTGATTGGCCGAGGGATTGGCTCCGCCGCCCGGACGTGTGAGAGGTTGTCAGCATGGCTCGACTGTTCGGCACTGACGGGGTGCGCGGCGTCGCCAACCAGGACCTGACCGCTGAGCTGGCCATGGCGCTGGGCGCGGCGGCGGCGCGGCGGCTGCTGCGCACCGGGGAGACCCGCAGGAGGGTGGCCGTCATCGGGCGTGACCCCAGGGCCAGCAGCGAGATGCTGGAGGCCGCCGTCATCGCCGGGGTGACCAGCGAGGGGGTGGACGCGCTGCGCGTCGGCGTGCTCCCGACACCTGCGGTGGCGTACCTGACCAGCGCCTACGACGCCGACTTCGGGGTGATGATCTCCGCGTCGCACAACCCGATGCCCGACAACGGCATCAAGATCTTCGGGTCCGGCGGGCACAAGCTCGACGACGCCACCGAGGACCGCATCGAGGAGCTGCTGCACCAGGGTCCGGGCGCCAGGCCGACCGGGGCGGGCATCGGCCGCGTCGTCGACGCCGAGGACGCGCTGGAACGGTATCTGCGCCACGCCGGCAAGGCGGTCGGCACCCGCCTCGACGACCTGACCGTCGTCGTGGACTGTGCCCACGGCGCGGCATTCCAGGCTGCCCCGCGCGCCTATCGGGCGGCCGGGGCCACCGTCATCGCGATCCACGCCGAACCCGACGGCATCAACATCAACGACGGCTGCGGCTCCACCCACATGCAGGCGCTGCGCGAGGCCGTGGTGTCCCACGGCGCCGACCTGGGGCTGGCTCACGACGGCGACGCCGACCGCTGCCTGGCCGTCGACGCGCATGGCCGCGTCGTCGACGGCGACGCGATCATGGTGGTGCTGGCGCTGGCCATGCAGGAGGCCGGGGAGCTCGGCTCCGACACGCTGGTGGCCACGGTGATGAGCAACCTGGGCCTGCACCTGGCGATGCGGGCGGCCGGTATCGAGGTGCGCACCACCGGCGTCGGGGACCGCTACGTGCTCGAGGAGCTGCGCGCCGGCCAGTTCGCGCTGGGCGGGGAGCAGTCCGGCCACATCGTGCTGCCCGCGTTCGGCACCACTGGCGACGGCATCGTCACCGGGTTGCGGTTGATGTCGCGGATGGCCCAGACCCGCCGCACGCTGGCCGAGCTCGCCGCGCCGATGCAGACGTTGCCGCAGGTGTTGATCAACGTCGAGGTGACCGACAAGACCACCGTCGCCGACGCCCCGTCGGTGCGCGACGCGGTCGCCGCCGTCGAGGCCGAACTCGGCGACACCGGGCGAATCCTGTTGCGGCCGTCTGGAACCGAGCAGGTGGTGCGGGTGATGGTGGAGGCCGCCGACGAGGACACCGCCCGACAGATGGCGGTGCGGGTGGCCGAGTCGGTCAGCGCCGAGGGCTGAATCCGGGCGGAACCGTTCGGGTCGCCGCCGCGTCCAAACCTATATGGGGACCACCGGTGTGGATGTAGGGGCGGTGCGTGCGGTCGCGCGCGAGTACGAGACGGCGGCGCAGATCGTCGACGCCGCGGTGCGGATCCACCTGGGCGCTCTTGCGTTCGGCAGCGCCACGGCCGGACGGGACTACGCCGGCCACGGTGAGGCGGTCCACGGCGCCCTGACCGGGCTGGCCGGATCGCTGCGGCAGTGGTCGCGGGCGGCGGGCGAGATCGCGGCCGCGCTGCGCGCCTCGGCCGACCGGTATCAGGACGCCGACGCCCGTGCTGCCGAGCGGGTGGGCTGAATGGCCGAGATATTCGATGCCGCTGCACGATTGGCCGAAGGGGCGGAGGCGGCCGACACCCTGCAGCAGTACGTGTGGGCAAGTCAGCTGCTCGGCTATCGGCATCCGCAGCTGACCGGTCACCTCGGGCAGCTGCGCGATGCCTATGCCGCCGAGTCCGGTCTGGATCTTGCTGTGCTGCAGCAGGACTCGCGTTCCGTCGAGGCTGCGCTGCGGGCTGCGCAGGAGGCGCTGGCCGTGCAGGACCGACAGGGCGCGGCGCTGGCGGTGGGGTGGCAGGGCACTGGTGCCCAGGCCGCGCAGGACTTCCTGCGCCGGCATGCGCAGGCGTCGGCCGCGGCGGTGGCGGGGGTGCGCACCGCGGCCGACGCGCTGGCCGCGTTGCGGGATGCCCTGTGGCGGGCGGTGGACACGAAGGTCGCTGCGGTGCTAGCGGTCGACGGCCGTGCCGACCGCGTCGCGTGGCTGCCCGCCGCGACCACCGTCATCACCGGGGTGGGGGACCGTGCCACGGCCGGCGAGACCGTCGAGGTCGCCGTGAAACCGTTCGTGGACAACGCCGTTCGCACCGAGTGGCTCGCGGCGATGGACGCGGCGAGCGCGGCGGTGACCGACGCGTACCGGCGCGCGGTGGCCGAGATGGGCTCCGAACCCGAACCGGTGTTCGCGATCCCCGGTGACCTCGGCCCGGTCTGGGACGGGCCGGTCCCTCGCGGCGGTGGGTCCGAGCCGGCGGAGTCCGCCTCCGGCGGAACCGCTGCACCGACGCCGACGGCCGCCGCCGGCTGGAGCGCCGCGCCGCTCACCGCACCCGGGATGTCCGCGGTGCCCGCGAGCCTGCTGTCCGGCGCGCCGATGGCCGCGCCCGTGCCGGACCCACCCGTGCCGCCTGCGGGGCCGCCGGCCGCTGCATCCGAGCCGCCTGCCACGCCGGCGGTCCCGCCGATGCCCGGGCTGGGTGGGTCACCGCTGGGCGGGTTGTCCGGGGTGGGCCAACAGCTCGCCGATGCGCTCAGCGGCCTACTGGGTGGGGGCGCGACGTCCGGTCCGGCCGGACTCGATCTCCCAGAGCTCGACGTCCCCGAACCGGCGGACCCCGATAACGCCCCCGACGACGAGGACCCCGACGACCCTGACGAGACCGACGATCCCGACGATCCCGACGATCCCGACGATCCCGACGAGACCGACGGGACCGACGAGACAGAGCCTGGCGACGCCGTCGACATCGAGGGCGGCGTCGTGCCCGCCGATGGTGAGGTCCCCGCCGAGACCTCCGCCGACACCTCCGGCGAGTCGGCGCCACCCGCCGAGCCGGTGCCCACCGCGGTGCCGGTGGAGCCGGAGCCACCGCCGCCGCCCGCCGAGCCGCTGCCCCCGGCGGCAGCGGCCGCCGACGTCGTCAGCGAGGAGACGCCGTGTGCGATCGCCGCCGACGAACTGCCCCAGGTGGGAGACCCACCGGGGTAGCGTCCGCGGCGTGAGGTTGCGCATCCCCGAAGCCGTCGTGCTGTTCGTCCTCGGCGGCGCCGCCGCGTTGATCGGCGACCACAGCCATGTCGTCACCACCACGACCGTGTATTACACGGACGCGGTGCCGTTCCTGTGGAGCAGCCCGATCTGGTTCCCGCTGTTGGTCGGGGCCGCGACGGTGTCGCTGGCCGAGCTGCGGCTGCACCTGTCCGCACCGCGGGCGACCGTGACAGTCCGGCAGGCGGTGGCCGGGGTGGCCGTCGTCGTCGGCAGCTACGTGACCACCGCGCTGGTGCACGCCGCGCCGGTGGTGCCGGCCACGGTGTTGATCGGCGCCGCGGCGGTGATCACCTGGTGCATGCTGGGTGACGGCCCCGGCGCGGTGTGCGGCGCGGTCATCGCGGTCGTCGGACCGGCCGTCGAGATCGCGCTGGTCGAGCTCGGCGTGTTCGCCTACCACCCGGACTCGGACGGGCTGTTCGGTGTCGCACCGTTCTTGGTACCGCTCTACTTCGCCTTCGGGGTGGTCGCGGCGCTGCTGGGCGAGCTCGCGCTGGCCCGACGTGGGCAGCTCGCGGTCAGCCGCGCGCCAGGTGCCGGCTGATCACCAGCCGCTGGATCTGGTTGGTGCCCTCGAAGATCTGCATGATCTTCGCCTCGCGCATGTAGCGCTCCACGCGGTAGTCCCGGGTGTACCCGGCGCCGCCGTACACCTGGACGGCGTCGGTGGTCACCTTCATCGCTGCGTCAGTGGCGACCAGCTTGGCCACCGAGGCCTGACGCGAATACGGCAGGCCGGCGTCGCGCCGGCGCGCCGCGTCCAGGTAGGTGGCCCGCGCGGAGTCCACGGCGGCGGCCATGTCGGCGAGCAGGAACGCCAGCCCCTGATGGTCGATGATCTTGCGGCCGAACGTGGTTCGCTCCTGGCTGTAGCCGACGGCGGCGTCCAGCGCCGCCTGGGCCAGCCCGGTGGCCACCGCGGCGATCCCGAGACGGCCGGAATCCAGTGCGCTGAACGCGATTTGCAGGCCCTGGCCCTCGGTGCCGATGCGCCGGTCGGCGTCGAGGAAGGCGTCGTCGTAGTGCGCGGTGGTGGTGGGCACTGCGTGCAGGCCCATCTTCTCCTCGGGCTTGCCGAAGCTCAGGCCGGGGGTGTCCTTCGGCACCAGGAAGCATGACACCCCCTGGGAGCCTTCGCCGGTGCGGGCGAACAGGTTGTAGAAGTCGGCGATCCCGCCGTGGGTGATCCACGCCTTCGACCCGGTGATGCGATAGCCACCGTCGACCGTGGTCGCCTTGCAGGCCACCGCGGCGGCGTCGGAACCGGCCTGCGGTTCGGACAGGCTGTAGGCGCCGACGGTCCGGCCGCCGAGCATGTCGGGCAGCCAGCGCTGCTTCTGTTCGTCGGTGCCGAAGCTCATCAGCGGGTGACACGACAGGCTGTGCACGCTGACCGCAACGGCCACCGCCGCCCAGCGCGCCGCCAACTCCTCGAGCACCTGCAGGTAAACCTCGTAGGGCTGGCCGCCGCCACCCCAGTCCTCCGGGTACGGCAGGCTCAGCAGACCCGCCTGCCCCAGCGTGGCGAACACCCCGTCGGGATAGGTCTCGTCCTTCTCGTGGCGGTCCACGATCGGGTCGAGCGCCTTCTCGGCGATCTGGCGGGCGAGCTCGATCAACTCGCGCGCATCGTCGGTCGGAAGAAGCCGCTCCACTGCCATACCTGAAACAGTACTAGAGGACTGTCTGCAGTACTATCACGGGTGTGACCCGGCCGGCCTTCGCGACCAGACGGCGTGGCGAGCTGTTCGACGCGCTGGTGGCGCTGCTGCTGGCCGAGGGGTTCGCCCACCTGACCCTCGACGACATCGCAGCCCGGCTGCGCTGCTCGAAATCCACCCTGTACACGCTGGCCGGCAGCAAGGAACAGCTGGTGCGGGCGGCGACCGTGCACTTCTTCCGGTCCGCCACCGAGTTCGTCGAGGCCCGGTTGGCCGCGGTGACCGGCGCCCGCGAGCGGATCACCGCCTACCTGTCGGCCGTCGGCGCCGCCCTGGACCCGGCCTCCGCCCAGTTCATGGCCGACCTCGACGGGTTCGAACCGGCCCGGGCGGTCTACGAGCAGAACACCCGGATCGCGGCGCGCCGGGTGCAGGAGCTGATCGCCGAGGGTGTCGCCGCGGGGGACTTCCGGGACGTGCACGCGGCCTTCGCCGCCGACCTGGTGGCCACCGTGATGGTGCGCATCCAGCAACGCGTGGTGCGCGCGAACACCGGGCTCGACGACGCCGGTGCCTACCGCGAGCTGGCCGCCATCCTCACCGGCGGCATCCAGGCCTGATGGACGTCAGAGCAGCGCCTGCAGCTCCTCGGTGAACGTGATCCGCTCGGCGGCGTCGACGCCCATCGGGTGCACGAGCATCGTCGTCACGCCGGCCTCGGCGAAGGCCGCCAGTCGCTCCTTGACGTAGCCCTTCGGCCCCACCAGTGACACCTTGCGGACCAGGTCGTCCGGCACGGCCTCGATCGCCTCGGCCTTCTTGCCGGCCAGGTAGAGATCCTGGATGTGGTCGGCCACCTCGCCGAACCCGTACCGGGTGGCCAGCGCGTGGTAGAAGTTCTTGCCGCGCGCGCCCATCCCGCCGATGTAGAGCGCCAATTGTGGCTTGGCCCAAGCCAATCGGTCATCGACGTCCTCGCCGATCGCCAGCGTCGCACTGACCATCACGTCCAGCGGGCCCAACGCCGGATCGCGCCGCGACGCGCCGGCACGCAGGGCCTCGCCCCACACCTCGTCGGCCTTCTCCGGGTAGAAGAACACCGGCTGCCAGCCCTCGGCGATCTCGGCGGTCAGCTCGACGTTCTTCGGGCCCAGCGCCGCGATCGTGATCGGGATACGTTCGCGCACAGGGTGGTTGATGAGTTTGAGGGGCTTGCCCAGCCCGGTGCCGCGCTCGGCCGGCAGCGGCAGCTGGTAGTGCTTGCCCTCGAAGGTGACCCGCTCGCGCCGCCACACCTGTCGGCAGATCTCGACCACCTCGCGGGTGCGGCCCAGCGGCGCGTCGAACGGCACCCCGTGGAAGCCCTCGACCACCTGTGGCCCGGACGTGCCGAGCCCGAGCCGGAAGCGCCCGTCGGAGACGTAGTCGACGCCGGCGGCGGTCATCGCCATCAGCGCCGGCGTACGGGTGTAGATCGGCACCACGCCGGTGCCCAGTTCGATCCGCGACGTCTTGGCCGCCAGGAAGCCCAGCTGGCTGATCGCGTCGTAGGAGTACGCCTCGGCCACCAGGGCGATGTCGACGCCGAGCTTCTCGCACTCGACCACCTCGTCGATCGCTTCGAGGAATCCGCCCGCGTAGCTCAAGAAGATGCCGGTGCGCATGGAAGTCGCCATTGACCAGGTATACACCCAACCGGTTGGTAGGGCGACCCGGGGGTCAGGGTTTCAGCAGCGCGACGACCTTGTCCTCGAGGTCCACCACGTCGTCGGCGAAGGGGTCCAGCACCGGTGCCTTGGGCAGCTCGGCCTCGGCGTCGGCGAAATCGCGGTAGGCCTTGTCGCCGGTGAGCATGTGAAGCAAGTAGCCGGTCATCAACGCCCGCACGGTCTTCTGGGTGCCGCGGTCGGCGCCCGGCAGCCCGATGGCCCGGCCCAGCCTACGGCCCTCGATCAGGCCGCCGGCCTTGGCCTTGTCGGTGCTGCGCAGCGTCGAGGCCGTCCAGACCCGCGCCAGCTCCACCGCGTTGGACCGCAGCGTCATCGGGTCGCCCGGGGAGGTCAGGATCAGTCCCGGCACCGCCAGCGTCGACGCCGGCTGTTCGGCGGGCGGCTTGGTGACCGTCGGATAGGCGGCGAAGACGGCCTTCGGCTTGGCCGGCATCCCCGCCGCGGCGAACACTGCCGCCGACGCGCCGAAGCCGTGCCCGGCCACCGCCAGCTTGCCCGGATGCACGCTGATCTCGCCGGGGCCCAGCCGCACCCCGGCGATGATGTCCAGCGCGGTGCCCAGGTCGTAGGCCAGGTTCAGCACCGACGGCGCCAGCCCCGTCTCGGTCGCGGGTGCGGCGGCGACGATGCCCCACGACGCCAGATGGTCGAGTGTCCCCTGGTACCGGTGCGACGATGTGACCCAATCGTGGGCGAACGCCACGCCGGGCAGATTCTTGCCCGTGGCCGGTGTGTAGACCACCCCGGGCAGACCGGCAAACGCCAGGTCACCGCGCATCACGCGGTGTGGGCCGCGGCGGGTCAACGCGGCGAAAAGCTTCCTCGTGCGGGCCACGCGATGACCGTATCCCACCCGGGCGCAGCCCGTGTCCTGCACTACCCTGGGTGGCTATGTGCGGAATCGTCGGCTACGTCGGGCAGCGCCCTGCCTGCGACATCGTCGTCGACGCGCTGCGCCGCATGGAGTACCGGGGTTACGACTCCGCCGGCGTGGCGCTGCTCGACGGCCACGGTGGCCTCACGGTGCACCGCAAGGCGGGCCGGCTGGCCAATTTGGAGGCCGCGCTGGTCGAGTCCGGAGCCGAGAACCCGGCCGGGGCGACCGGGCTGGGTCACACCCGGTGGGCCACCCACGGCAGGCCCACCGACCGCAACGCCCACCCGCACCGCGACGCCAGCGGCAGGGTCGCCGTGGTGCACAACGGCATCATCGAGAACTTCGCGGCGCTGCGTGCCGAGCTCGAAGCCGACGGCGTCGAGTTCGCCAGCGACACCGACACCGAGGTCGCGGTGCACCTGGTCGCCCGCGAATACGCCCGCGGCAGGACCACGGGCGACTTCCCCGCGTCGGTGTTCGCGGTGCTGCCGCGGTTGGAGGGCCACTTCACGCTGGTGTTCGCCCACGCCGACGACCCCGGCACCATCGTCGCGGCCCGCCGCTCCACCCCGCTGGTGCTCGGCGTCGGCGACGGCGAGATGTTCGTCGGCTCCGACGTCGCGGCGTTCATCGAGCACACCCGCGACGCCGTCGAGCTGGGTCAGGACCAGGCCGTCGTCGTCACCGCCGACGGCTACCGCGTCACCGACTTCCACGGCAACGACGACGCCACCAGCGCGCGGCCGTTCCACATCGACTGGGATCTGTCGGCCGCCGAGAAGGGCGGCTACGAGTACTTCATGCTCAAGGAGATCGCCGAGCAACCCGGCGCGGTCTCCGACACCCTGCTCGGGCATTTCGTCAACAACCGGATCGTGCTCGACGAGCAGCGGCTGTCCGATCAGGAGCTGCGCGACATCGACAAGGTCTTCGTCGTGGCCTGCGGCACCGCCTACCACTCCGGGCTGCTGGCCAAATACGCGATCGAGCACTGGACCCGGCTGCCCGTCGAGGTCGAGCTGGCCAGCGAGTTCCGCTACCGCGACCCGGTGCTGGACAGCCACACCCTGGTCGTCGCGATCTCGCAGTCCGGGGAGACCGCCGACACGCTCGAGGCCGTCCGGCACGCCAAGGAGCAGAAGGCCAAGGTGCTGGCGATCTGCAACACCAACGGCAGCCAGATCCCCCGCGAGTGCGACGCGGTGCTCTACACCCGCGCGGGGCCGGAGATCGGGGTGGCCTCCACCAAGACGTTCCTGGCCCAGATCGCGGCGAATTACCTTGTCGGGCTGGCACTTGCGCAAGCCCGCGGCACCAAGTACCCCGATGAGGTGGCCCGCGAGTACCACGACCTGGAGGCCATGCCGGAGCTGATCTCCCGGGTGCTGGCCACCGCCGAACCGGTGGTCGAGCTCGCCAAGCGGTTCGCGTCGTCGCAGACGGTGCTGTTCCTGGGCCGCCACGTGGGCTACCCGGTGGCGCTCGAAGGTGCGCTCAAGCTCAAGGAATTGGCGTACATGCACGCCGAGGGCTTCGCCGCCGGTGAGCTCAAGCACGGCCCGATCGCGCTGATCGAGGACAACCTGCCTGTGATCGTGGTGATGCCGTCGCCGAAGAACGCCGCCACGCTGCACGCCAAGCTGTTGTCCAACATCCGTGAGATCCAGGCCCGCGGCGCCGTGACGATCGTCATTGCCGAGGAAGGCGACGAGACGGTGCGGCCCTACGCCGATCACCTGATCGAGATCCCACCGGTGTCAACGCTTTTCCAGCCACTGCTGTCAACTATCCCGATGCAGCTGTTCTCCGCGGGGGTGGCGCAGGCACGCGGCTACGACGTCGACAAGCCGCGCAACCTGGCAAAGTCGGTCACCGTCGAATAGTCGCCAGTAACCTGTGCTCCATGCGGTACTACTACTCCGCCGAGCAGATCCGCGACGTCGAGGCCCCGCTGCTCGCGTCGCTGCCCGACGGGGTCCTGATGCGCCGCGCGGCGTTCGGGCTGGCCACCGCGATCGCGCGCGAACTGGGAACCGTGACCGGCAAGACGGTGTGCGCGGTGGTCGGCTCCGGCGACAACGGCGGTGACGCGCTGTGGGCGGCGACGTTCCTGCGCCGGCGCGGCGCGGGCGCGGCCGCGATCCTGCTCAGCCCGGACAAGGCCCACCGCAAGGGGCTGGCGGCCTTCCTGCGGGCCGGGGGGAAGATTGTCGAAACCGTGCCGGTGGCAACCGATCTGGTGATCGACGGGGTGGTCGGCATCTCCGGTTCCGGGCCGCTGCGGCCCAACGCCGCCGCGGTGTTCGACGCCGTCACCGCCGCCGGCATCCCGGTGGTCGCCGTCGACCTGCCCAGCGGCGTCGACGTGCACACCGGCGCCGCCGACGGCCCGCACGTCCAGCCCGCGCTCACCGTCACGTTCGGCGGCCTCAAACCCGTGCACGCGTTCGGCGCCTGCGGGCGCGTCGAACTCGTCGACATCGGCCTGGACCTGCCGCCCAGCGACCTGCTCGCCCTCGACGCCGCCGACGTCGCCGCCCGCTGGCCGGTGCCCGGGCCCGCCGACGACAAGTACACCCAGGGCGTCACCGGTGTGATGGCCGGCTCGGCGACCTACCCCGGGGCGGCGATCCTGTGCACCGGCGCCGCCGTCGTCGCCACCTCGGGCATGGTCCGCTACGCGGGAACCGCTGCCACCGAGGTGGTTTCGCACTGGCCCGAGGTGATCGCCACCTCCGGTCACGCCACCGCCGGGCGGGTGCAGGCCTGGGTGGTCGGGCCCGGCTTCGGCACCGGCGACACGTCGGCCGCGGCGCTGGTGTTCGCGCTGGGGACCGACCTGCCGGTGATCGTCGACGCCGACGCACTGACCATCCTCGCCGCGCACCCCGAGATCGTCGAGGGACGCACCGCGCCGACCGTGCTGACGCCGCACGCCGGTGAGTTCGCGCGGCTGGCCGGCTCCCCGCCGGGCCCTGACCGCGTTGCCTCCGCCCGCAGGCTCGCCGACCGGTTCGGCGTCACCGTCCTGCTCAAGGGCAACGTCACCGTCGTTGCCGAGCCCGCGGGCCGGGCCTTCCTCAACGTGGCGGGCCAATCCTGGGCGGCCACCGCCGGTTCCGGCGACGTGCTGTCCGGGGTGATCGGCGCGCTGCTGGCCGCCGGACTGCCGGCCGGGGAGGCCGCGGCCGCCGCGGCGTTCGTGCACGCTCGCGCCGCCGATCTCGCCGCCCGCGACCCCGGCCCGGCGCCCGCCCCGACATCGGCGGCGGGCATCCTGGCGCATCTGCGACCCGCGCTGGCTTCGATCCTCTAGAAAGGACGCATGCCCAACGTCTCACGTCACTCGTCCCTGACCCCCGCCTACACCGGCCGGCTGTCCACCACCCCGATCCCGGCGCTGCGGCTGCCCGACGAATCGATGGAACCGGAGATGACCTACCGGTACATCCACGACGAGTTGATGCTCGACGGCAGCTCCCGGCTCAACCTGGCGACGTTCGTCACCACGTGGATGGATCCCGAAGCGGGCCAGCTGATGTCGGAGACGTTCGACAAGAACATGATCGACAAGGACGAGTACCCGGTGACCGCGGCGATCGAGCAGCGCTGCGTGTGCATGGTGGCCGACCTGTTCCACGCCGAGAACCTCCGCGACGACGACCCGTCCACCGCGATCGGGGTCTCCACCATCGGCTCCAGCGAGGCCGTGATGCTGGCCGGGCTGGCGATGAAGTGGCGGTGGCGCGAGAAGGCCGGCAAGGACTGGAAGACCCGGACCCCGAACCTGGTGATGGGCTCCAACGTGCAGGTGGTGTGGGAGAAGTTCTGCCGGTACTTCGACGTCGAGGCCCGCTACCTGCCGATGGCAGAGGGTCGCTACGTGATCACCCCCGAGCAGGTCGTCGACGCCGTCGACGAGGACACCATCGGTGTGGTGGCGATCCTGGGTACCACGTTCACCGGCGAGCTCGAACCCGTCGGCGACATCTGCGCCGCCCTTGACACGCTGGCCGGCGACGGCGGCCCGGACGTGCCGGTGCACGTCGACGCCGCCAGCGGCGGCTTCGTGGTGCCGTTCCTGCACCCCGACGTGGTCTGGGACTTCCGGCTGCCGCGGGTGGTGTCGATCAACGTCAGCGGGCACAAGTACGGCCTGACCTACCCCGGGATCGGCTTCGTGGTGTGGCGCAACGCCGAGCACCTGCCCGAGGACCTGGTGTTCCGGGTGAACTATCTCGGCGGTGACATGCCGACGTTCACGCTGAACTTCTCCCGGCCCGGCAACCAGGTGGTCGGCCAGTACTACAACTTCCTGCGGCTGGGCCGCGAGGGCTACACCACGGTGATGCGGTGCCTGTCGGAGACCGCGCAGTGGCTGTCGCACGAGCTCGGCGCGATGACCGGGCCCGACCACAAACCACTCTTCGAGGTGATCTCCGACGGCTCGGCGATCCCGGTGGTGGCGTTCAAGCTGGTGGAGGGGACCACGTACACGGTGTTCGACATCTCGTCGCTGCTGCGCGGCTACGGCTGGCAGGTGCCGGCCTACACCATGCCCGAGGGCGCCGAGGACGTCGCCGTGCTGCGGATCGTGGTGCGGGAGGGTTTCTCGGCGAACCTGGCGCGCGCGCTGCGCGACGACCTGGTCGAAGTGCTGGCCAAGCTGGACAAGGTCGGCATCGGCGGCTTCGCCGACGAGGAGCATTTCGCCCACTGAACACCCACCCGGGGCCCGCCTGGGACAATCGGCGGTAGTGATCACCACCGAGAACATGCTCAGGAACACGCCGACCGCCGTCGTCGACCTGGACGCCATCGCCCACAACGTCGCTGTCCTGCGCGAACACGCAGGCTCAGCGGCGGTGATGGCGGTCGTCAAGGCCGACGGCTATGGCCACGGCGCCGCCGAGGTGGCGCGGGCCGCGCTGGCCGCCGGCGCCGCCGAGCTGGGCGTCGCGACGCTGGACGAGGCGCTAGCGCTGCGCGCCGACGGCCTCACCGCTCCGGTGCTGGCGTGGCTGCACACCCCGAACACCGACTTCGCGCCCGCGCTGCTGGCCGACGTGCAGCTGGCGGTGTCCTCGCCCCGGCAGGTCGACGACGTGCTGGCCGCGGTCGCCCGCACCGGTGCCACCGCGACCGTCACCGTCAAGGCCGACACCGGGCTCAGCCGCAACGGGGTGGCCGCCGAGGACTATCCGGCCGTGCTCGCCGCACTGGCCCGCGCGCAGGCCGACGGCGCCGTCCGGGTGCGCGGGCTGATGTCGCACCTGGCGCACGGCGACGACCCGGACCACCCGGTCAACGACGTGCAGGCGCAGCGGCTGCGGGAGCTGGTCGCCACGGCCGGCCGCCACGGCATCGGCTACGAGGTGGTGCACCTGAGCAACTCGCCGGCCGCGTTGACCCGCCCGGACCTGGCGTTCGACATGGTGCGGCCCGGCATCGCGGTGTACGGGCAGACCCCGATCCCCGAGCGCGGCGATTTCGGGCTGCGCGCGGCGATGACGGTCCAGTGTCCGATCACGATGGTGCGGCGGCTGGCCGCCGGCGACGGCGTGTCCTATGGGCACACCTGGGTCGCCGAGCGGGACACCACGGTCGCGCTGGTGCCCGCCGGCTACGCCGACGGCGTGTTCCGGGCGTTGTCGGGCCGGTTCGAGGTGTCGATCAACGGCAGGCGCTACCCGAGCGTGGGCCGTGTCTGCATGGACCAGTTCGTGGTGGATCTGGGGCCTGGCCCCGCGGCGGTGGCGGTGGGCGACCAGGCCATCCTGTTCGGCCCCGGCGACGCCGGGGAACCGACCGCACAGGACTGGGCCGAGCTGCTGGGCACCATCAACTACGAGGTGGTGACCAGCCCGCGCGGGCGCATCGTGCGCAGTTACCGCGGGGGCCGCCGGTGACCGCACGGGCCGGATGGCTGGCCGGTGCGGCCGGTGTCGCCGCGGTGGGCAGTGTCGCCGGGGTGACGGCGGCGCGCTCGCTGCGCCGCCGCGTCAGCACCGACGACCCGCACCGCGACGAGGATTTCGAGCTGCTCGATGCCGATCGCGGTTGCGTGGTGACCACCCCGGACGGGGTGCCGCTGGTGGTGCGCGAGGTGGGGCCGGCCGATGCCCCGCTCACCGTGGTGTTCGCCCACGGCTTCTGCCTGCGGATGGGGTCGTTCCACTTCCAGCGCGCCCGGCTCAGCGAGCAGTGGGGCGACCAGGTCCGGATGGTGTTCTACGACCAGCGCGGCCACGGCCGGTCCGGGGCGGCGCCGCCGGAGACCTACACCGTCGAACAGCTCGGTCAGGATCTCGAGAGCGTGCTGGCCGTGATGGCGCCGCGTGGTCCCGTCGTGCTGGTCGGGCATTCGATGGGCGGCATGACGGTGCTCTCCCACGCTCGCCAGTACCCGAAGCGCTACCCCAGCCGCATCGTCGGCGCCGCGGTGATCTCCTCTGCCGCAGAAGGGGTTTCACGATCACCGCTCGGTGAGATCCTGAAGAACCCGGCCCTGGAGGCGGTGCGGTTCTCGGCCAGGTACGTTCCCGGGGCGGTGCACCGGTTCCGGTGGGCGGCCCGCTCGGTGATCGGCCCTATCCTGCGCGCGGCGTCCTACGGGGACGAGAAGACCAGCCCCAGCGTGGTGACGTTCTCCGAGCGGATGATGCACGACACGCCGATCACCACCGTGGTGGAGTTCCTGCACGCGCTCGAGGTGCACGACGAGACCGCGGCGCTGCCCACGCTGAGCAAGATCCCCACGCTGGTGGCCTGCGGTGACCGCGATTTGCTGACCCCGATGGAGTACTCCGAGCACATGGCCGGTGAGCTGACCCAGTCCGAGCTGCTGATCGTCTGCGGCGCAGGGCATCTGGTGCAACTGGAACGGCCTGAGGTGATCGACGACGCGCTGGTCCGGCTGGTCGAGCGGGCCACCCCGTCGAAGCTGGTGGCGCTGTCGCGCCGGGTGCGGGGGCGGGTGCGCAGCCATGGCTGAGCGCAGCGGGACGGCCGAGCTGTGCACCGTCGAGGACACCGTGGCGCTGGGCGCCCGACTCGGCGCCGAGCTGCGCGCCGGTGACGTGGTGGTGCTGTCCGGCCCGCTGGGCGCCGGAAAAACGGTGCTGGCCAAGGGAATCGCGCAAGCCATGGACGTCGAGGGCCCGGTGATCTCACCGACCTACGTGCTAGCCCGGGTGCACCGGGCCCGCCGCGCCGGCGCCCCCGCCATGGTGCACGTCGACCTGTACCGGCTGCTGGACCAGGCGTCGGTGAACCTGCTCGACGAGCTGGACTCACTGGATCTGGACACCGACCTCGACGACGCCGTCGTGGTGGTCGAGTGGGGCGAGGGGGTCGCCGAACGGCTCTCGGACCGCCACCTCGACATCCGGCTGGAACGCGCCCCCGACACCGAGGCGCGCACCGCGATCTGGCGCTGGAGCCAGCCGTGAGCCGGCTGGTCGTGGCGCTCGACACCGCCACCCCGGCGGTGACCGCGGCCGTCGTCCGCCGCCACGACGACGGCGCCACGGAGGTGCTGGCCGAGCGGGTGACCGTCGACGCCCGTGCGCACGCCGAGCAGTTGACCCCCAATATCGTTGGCGCACTGGCCGACGCCGAGATCGGGGTGGATCTCCTCGACGCGGTGGTGGTCGGGTGCGGGCCGGGTCCGTTCACCGGACTGCGGGTCGGGATGGCCACCGCCGCGGCGTTCGGCCACGCGCTCGGGGTGCCGGTGTTCGGCGTGTGCAGCCTGGACGCGATCGCCGCCGGCAGCAGCGGGGACGTGCTGGTGGTCACCGACGCCCGCCGCCGCGAGGTGTACTGGGCCCGCTACCGTGACGGCGTGCGCATCGACGGCCCGGCCGTCAACGCGGCCGCCGATGTGCCCGCCGGTGCGCAGGCCGTCGCCGGTTCGCCCGAGCACGCCGCGCTGTTCGACCTGCCCCGGCTGCCCCCGGTGTACCCCAGCCCCGCGGGACTGGTTGCCGCCGTGGCGGATTGGGATGCCGAACCGGGACCGCTGGTGCCGCTGTACCTGCGCAGGCCCGACGCCGAACCCCAGGCCGGGCCCCGGTGAGCGCCGAGTACGGCCCGCTGCAGCCCGCCGACGCGGCGCGCTGCGCGGACCTGGAGGCGCAGCTGTTCGACGGTGACGACCCGTGGCCGGAGAAGGCGTTCCTGGCCGAGCTGGCCGCCAAGCACAACCACTACGTGGCCGCGCGGGTGGATGACAAGGTGGTCGGCTATGCGGGCATCGCGCGGCTGGGCCGGATCCCGCCGTTCGACTACGAGATCCACACCATCGGCGTCGACCCCGCCTACCAGGGCCAGGGCATCGGCCGAGGCCTGCTCACCCGACTGTGCGAATTCGCGGGCAACGCAACGATCTTCCTCGAGGTCAGGACCGACAACGCGGCGGCCATCGGGCTGTACGAGAGCGAGGGGTTCGTCCGGATCGGGGTGCGCAAGCGGTACTACCGGGTCAGCGGGGCGGACGCCTACACGATGAAGCGGGAGCGGCGGCGATGATCATTCTGGCGATCGAGAGCTCGTGCGACGAAACCGGCGTCGGCATCACCGAACTGGGCGGCGACGGCACGATCACGCTGCTGGCCGACGAGGTGGCCTCCAGCGTCGACGAGCACGCCCGCTTCGGCGGGGTGGTCCCCGAGATCGCGTCCCGCGCGCACCTCGAGGCACTGGGCCCGACGATGCGCCGCGCACTGGCGGCCGCGGGTGTGCAGAAGCCCGATGTCGTCGCCGCCACCATCGGGCCCGGCCTGGCCGGGGCGCTGCTGGTCGGGGTGGCCGCCGCCAAGGCGTACGCGGCGGCCTGGCAGGTGCCGTTCTACGCGGTCAACCACCTCGGCGGGCATCTGGCCGCCGACGTCCTCGACCACGGCCCGCTGCCGGAGGCGGTCGGGCTGCTGGTCTCCGGCGGGCACACCAACCTGCTGCACGTGCGGTCGCTGGGCGAGCCGATCGTGGAGCTGGGCTCGACCGTCGACGACGCGGCGGGGGAGGCCTACGACAAGGTGGCCCGGCTGCTGGGGCTTGGCTATCCGGGCGGCCGGGTGCTCGACGAGCTTGCCCGCCAAGGAGATCCGGAGGCGATCCGGTTCCCGCGCGGGATGACCGGTCCGCGCGATGACCCGTATGCGTTCAGTTTCTCCGGGCTCAAGACCGCGGTGGCGCGGTACGTGGAGAGCCACCCCGAGGCGACGCAGGCCGATGTCGCCGCGGGGTTCCAGGAGGCGGTCGCCGACGTGCTCACCGCCAAGGCGGTGCGCGCGGCGACCGACCTCGGGGTGGACACGCTGCTGATCGCCGGCGGCGTGGCGGCCAACTCCCGGCTGCGTGAGCTCGCCACCGAGCGCTGCGCCCAGGCGGGGCTGACCCTGCGGATCCCGCGGCCGCGGCTGTGCACCGACAACGGCGCGATGATCGCGTCGTTCGCCGCGCACCTGATCGCCGCGGGCGCGCCGCCGTCCCCGCTGGAGGCGGCCAGCGACCCGGGGCTGCCCGTGGTGCAGGGGCAGGTCGCGTGAGCGGCACCGCCGACAAGCTGGCCGTCACCGAGTTGCTGTACCGCTACGCCGAGCTGATCGACGCCGGCGACTTCGACGGCGTCGGGGCACTGCTCGGCCGCGCCACGTTCATGGGGGCGGCCGGCGCCGAGCGCATCGCCGCGCTGTTCGCTGCCACCACTCGCCGCTACCCCGACCACGCCGATACGCCGCGGACCCGCCACCTCGTGCTCAACCCGGTGGTCGACGTGTCCGGGGACGTGGCCGCGGCGCGGTCGACGTTCTGCGTGGTGCAGCACACCGAGACCGTGCCGCTGCAGCCGATCGTGGTGGGCCGCTACGCCGACACCTTCGCCAGGGATCGGTCCGGCTGGTACTTCACCGACCGCGTCGTCGACATCGAGATGCTCGGCGACGTGTCGGCGCACCTGCTGGTGGACCCGCGCCGGTTCGGTACTGGTACCGACGCCACCCCCAGCGCGCCGGCGTAGCGTCCGCAGCGCCGCCGGCCGCCGGTAGGGTCCCGTCAAGATCGGGCCGGTGCTCATCGAATCGGGCCGGTGAATGGGAGGTTGGCGTTGATCGAGATCCGGGTGGGTGAGCACGTGATCCTGCGCACCGGGAGCGGCAGCATCGAGGAGATCGCGACGCTGCACATCGCGGCGGTCCGGCGGTTCCGCGAGGGCCGCGGGTTCCCGGCGACGTTCGTCGGGTTCGAGGACGACGTGAACCGGGAGCCGGCCGGGCACCGGACCGTGTGGCTGCATCCGTCGATGCCGGTGGTGTTCGACTACGGCACCAGCTACGAACCCGTGGACATCGACGAGGCCCGCATCGCGGCGGCGCTGGCCGACATGGACTCCTCCGAGCTCGGTGTGGTGGTGGCCCGCGCCGAGGTGGCCACGGCGCTGCGCGCCTGCGGCTGACGCTTCAGCGCCGGCGCGGCCAGTCCTGCAGTTCGGCAAGGTATCTCGCGACCGCGTCGCGGTTGCGGGTCAGCACCGAGATGCGTTCGGTGAGCCGGTCGCGTTCGCGTTCCAGCGCGGCGACGGTCTCCGGTGTGACGCCGTCGAAGACGATCGGGTCCCGCGGGGAGTCCAGGCACGGCAGCACCGCCCGGATCGTCTTCGTGGACAGCCCGGCCTCGAGCAGCTCGCGGATCTGCTGGACGCGGCCCAGCGCGGTCTCGTCGTAGTCGCGGTAGTTGTTGGGGCCCCGCGACGACGTGATCAGTCCCTTGGCCTCGTAGAACCGGACCTGGCGGGTGGAGGTGCCGGCCCGCGCGGCCAGCTCGCCGATGCGCACCCGGCCACCCTAACGCTTGACCTTGACATAGATGTCAAGGTTGAAGGCTTGGCGGCGTGACCGAACCTTCCGTGACCGAACTGCACGGCACCGTGCACCCGTCCTTCCAACCCGTCGCCGACGCCGTCGCCGCGCAGCTGCGCGCCGGCACCGAGACCGGGCTGTCGCTGGCCGTGGACCTCGACGGCGAACCAGTGGTCGACCTGTGGGGCGGGCACCGCGACGCGGCCCGCACCCAGCCCTGGCACCGCGATTCGATCACCAACGTGTGGTCGATCACCAAATGCGTGACCGCCCTTGCCGCACTGCTGCTCGTGGACGCGGGCGAACTCGACGTGTCCGCACCGGTGGCCCGCTACTGGCCCGAGTTCGCCGGCAACGGCAAGCGCGATGTCGAGGTGCGGCACCTGTTGTCGCACACCTCGGGGCTGTCCGGCCTGGAAGCGCCTGCGCGACTGGAGGATCTGTACGACGTGCGCGGCGCCGCGGACCGGCTGGCCGGGCAGGCCCCGTGGTGGCCGCCCGGTACGGCGTCGGGCTATCACGTGCTGACCTACGGGCCGCTGGTCGGGGAGCTGGTACACCGCATCACCGGGCGGTCGCTGCGCCGGTTCGTCGCCGAGCATCTCGCCGGTGCGCTGCGGGCAGACTTTCAGATCGGGCTGCGCGCAGACGATCTGGGCCGCGTCGCCGACGTCATCGTCCCCACGGGCGATCTCGACGTCTCGGCGCTGGACCCGGCGAGCGTGCCGTACAAGACGTTCACCGGACCGCCGTTCACCGCGGCCGCGGCCAACACCGCGCCGTGGCGGGCCGCCGAGCTGGGGGCGGCCAACGGCCACGGCAACGCGATGTCGGTGGCCCGGCTGCTGGCGCCCATCGCGCGCGCCGGCACGGGCCCCGACGGCCGGGTGCTCCGGCCCGGCACCGTCGGCGTGATCTTCGATCAGCAGTCCGCCGGCCACGACCTCGTCAACGGGCTGTACCTGCGGTGGGGCATCGGCTTCGCCTTGCCCGATCCGCGCACGCTGCCGTGGATCCCCGCCGGGCGCATCGCGTTCTGGGGCGGCTGGGGCGGGTCGATGGCGGTCGTGGACCTCGACCGCAGGGTCACGATAAGCTACGTGATGAACCACATGGATGCCGACATCCTCGGTTCGCCGCGCGCCGCCGGCTACGTCACCGCGATCTACCAATGCCTGGACCGGCTCAGCGCTGGCGCACCGGCCGGATCACCATCTCGTTGACGTCCACGTCGTCGGGCTGGCCGACCGCGTAGGAGACCGCGGCGGCGATCGCGGCCGGGTCGAGCGCGTGCTTGCGGTATTCCGTCATGAACTCCTTGGCGTGCGGATCGCTGATGCTGTCCGCCAGTTCGCTTTCCACCACCCCGGGCGAGACCGTGGTGACGCGGATCTCGGGCGGGGATTCCTGGCGCAGGCCCTCGGTGATGGCCCAGGCGGCGTACTTCGTGCCGCAATACACCGCCGCGGTCGGGGTGACCGAGTACGAGCCGACGGACGCCGTCGTGACGAAGTGGCCCGAGCCCTGGGTGCGGAAATGCGGCAGGCTGGCCGAGATCCCGTGCAGCAGACCGCGGATGTTGACGTCGATCATGGTGTCCCACTCGTCGACCAGGTCGGCGTCCAGGCGCGACAGCGGCATCACCCCGGCATTGGCGACGAACACGTCGAGGCGGCCGTGCCGGGCCACCGTGTCGTCGACGGCGCGCCGGACCGCGTCGCGGTCGGTGACGTCGAGCTGCTGCGCCTCGATGGAGTCGGGACCGGCAGCCAGCTCGTCGAGCAGTTCGGTGCGCCGCGCCGCGGCGACCACGGTCAGGCCGTCGGCGGCCAGCCGAGTGGTGATGGCGCGGCCGATGCCGCTGCTGGCGCCGGTGACGAACGCGACTTTGGCTATGGACATAGTGGAGCTCCTTGATTCATACGGGTTTTCGCGGGGTTACTGCGCGGTCCAGCCGCCGTCGACGGCCAGCAGTGCACCGGTGATGAAGGACGCGGCGTCGGAGACCAGGAAGGCCACCGCCTCGGCGACCTCGTCGGGTCCTCCGATGCGTCCGATGGGATGGGCTTCGCCGAAGGAGGCCAGCATCTCCCGGCCGTTGTCGACGACCCCCTCCATGATGTCGGTGTCGATGACGCCGGGCAGCACCGCGTTGGAGCGAATGCCCTTGGGGCCGCCCTCGATCGCGAGCACCCGGGTGATCTGTGCCAGGGCGCCCTTGGATGCGGCGTAGGCGGTCTGGGTCTCGAAGGCCACCACCGAGGACACCGACGCGATCGACACGATCGCGCCCCCGCCGGTGGCCTCCAGGGCGGGGAAGGCCTCGCGGGCGTGCAGGAAGTTCCCCCGCGCGTTGACGGCCATGATGGCGTCGAAGTCGGCCGTGGTGGTCTTCTCGATGGGCTGGTTCAGCGTTCGGCCCGCATTGTTGACCAGGATGTCGAGGCGCCCGAAGCGGCTGACGGCCAGCTCGACGGTCGCGCGGGCGAACTGCTCGTCGGCGACGTCGCCGACCAGGGCAGCCAGGTCCTCGGGTGCGGCGCCGGTGTGCCCGACGACGGTGTCGCGGTTGTCGGTGATGACCACCTTGGCGCCGCGCCGGCGCAGCAGTGAGGCGGTGGCCAGCCCGATACCGCGCGCGGCGCCGGTGACGATGGCGACCCGACCGGTCAGATCCCAGGTCGACGGGGTGATTGGTGACGTCATACGGAAGATCCGTCCTCCTCGTGGTTGTCGGCCACGGCCGCTCTGCGTGGCCTCCTCCCACCGTGGCCGGATGCCGGCGGATCAGGCAGGACGAAGGGTTCCTGGGTGCGCTGCACCCAGGCTCGGGGTCGTGCGGATCGCTAACATCGACACCATGTCCGACGACGAGCTCGGCGCCTATCTGCGGGCCAGGCGGGCCGCGGTGGGCCCGCACGAGGTGGGCCTGCCCAGCAGCGGCCACCGCAGGGTGGCCGGGCTGCGGCGGGAGGAGGTCGCGATGCTGGCCGGGCTGAGCGTCGACTACTACACCCGGCTCGAGCAGGGCCGTGAGCGCAGCCCGTCGGCGCAGGTGGTGGAGGCGCTGGTGGTCGCGCTACGGCTGGGCGAGGACGCCCGCAGCCACCT
This sequence comes from Mycolicibacterium sp., assembly GCA_050250295.1. GTDB lineage: Bacteria > Actinomycetota > Actinomycetes > Mycobacteriales > Mycobacteriaceae > Mycobacterium. Next base: position 30,739 of record JBFWOX010000029.1, on the reverse strand, counting down.
CTACCGGCTGTCCGGCCACATCCCGCGGGACCGGGTGGCCGTCGACGACCGGGTCGACGGCGCGTTGCTGGATCTGATGGCGGCCTGGCCGGACAACCCGGCCATCGTCTACAACATCGCCTACGACGTGCTGGCCTCCAACGGGATCGGGGATGCGCTGTTCCACAACTGGAACCACTCCCGCAACCTGATGCAGGTCGTGTTCAGCGATCCGCAGGCCAGGCGGTTCTACCTGGATTGGGAACAGGTGGCGGCCAATTCGGTCGCCGGGTTCCGGCTCAACCACGGCCGAGCACCGTACCATCCCAGGATCCAGCAGGTGCTCACCGAGCTGCTGGCCTCCAGCGACGAGTTCAAGCGCCTCTGGCAGCGGCACGACCCGCGGGGAAAGTCGTTGGAATCCAAGCGGTTCTACCATCGCGACGTGGGCGAGCTGACGTTGTCGATGCAGACTTTCGACGTGCGGTCCAGCCCCGGGCAGGAGCTGGTGGTCTACCACGCCGCACCCGATTCGGCCAGCGCGCACGCGCTGCGACTGCTCGGCTCGCTGTCGGTCACCGCCGACCAGTAGCGCAACCGCCCGGATGGTGACGGCAGTTTTGCTGCGCCGCACCATGTTCGGCGTCACCTTCGCATGGAGCCATCAGTCGATCACGGCGATCGCTTCGACCTCCACCAGCAGGTCCGGTTCGGCCAGCGCCGCCACGCCGATCCCGGTCAGCGGAGGCGCTGTCGTGATCCCCAGCCTGGCGGAGACCCGCTCGACGCCTTCGACCCATCCGGCCATCTTGTCGGGGGTCCAGTCGACGACATAGACGGTGAGTTTGGCGACGTCGTCGAAGCTCGCCCCGGCTTCGGCCAGCGCGACGCCGAGGTTGATGAAGCACTGCTCGACCTGCGCGGCCATATCGCCCGGGCCGACCGGCTCACCGTCGGCGGTGCGGGCCACCTGGCCGGCGATGAACACCATCTTCGACCCCGTGGCCACCGCCACCTGGCGATAGAGGTCCACCTTGGGCAGGCCGTCCGGATCGACCAGGGTGATGGCCACGTCGCCTCCTTACCCGGTCACCACGATCAGTCTGTCGCGGTGAAGTCGTCACTGTCCGTCGAAAGAGCCAAGCTCTTCTGGGCCTCCAGTATTCCCAACCGGGTACGCAGCGCCTCGCCGATCATCGCGTAGGCGTCCGAGCCGAGGGCCAGCCGCAGCGGTGAGGGCTCCATGTCGGCGGCGGCGATGATCGCCGCGGCCACCTTGCGCGGATCGCCGCGCTGCGCCGAGACCGGCACCGCTTCCGCCCGCAACACCGACCCGTCGTAGGCCGGGTCGACGGCCGCCACGGCGGCCGACCGCCCGGAGAACGCAGTCCTCGCCATCCCCGGCTCCACGATGATGGTCTGGATCCCGAAGCCGGCCACCTCGGCGGCATACGATTCGAAGAACCCCTCCACACCCCACTTCGAGGCGTGGTACACCGACATCCCCGGGTACGCGGCCTGGCCGCCCAGGCTCGACAGTTGCACGAACGTACCACCGCCGTGTGCCCGGAAATGCGGAGTCGCCGCCCGCGCCAGCTGGATCGGTGCCACGAGGTTGGTGACCAACTGCCGTTCGATGTCCGCGTCGCTGAGTTCCTCGGCCGCTCCGAACAATCCGTAGCCGGCATTGGACACCACCACGTCGACGCGGCCCCAGTGCTCGAACGCCGCATCGAGCGCGCGGCGCAACGCCGAGGTGTCGGTGACGTCGAGCACGGCGATCCGCAGCTGGTCGCGGTGACGGGACTGCAACTGCTGCAACGGCTCTGGGTTGCGTGCGGTCGCCGTCACCCGATCCCCGCGGGCCAGCAGCTGTTCGGTCAGCTCACGGCCGAACCCGCTCGTCGTTCCGGTGATGAACCACGTCCTCGCCGTCACCGATCTTCCTCCTGCCGCCGGCCCAGTCCCGCCACGAAGACCTCGACCGCCGTGGCGACCTGCTCGGGCACCTCCAACGGTGACAGATGGCCGGTACCGGCCAGCACCCGCATGGTGGCGGTTCCGAGGTGGGGCAGCAGATGTCGGGTCAGGGTCTGCGGGGACTCCACCCGGTCCTCGTCGCCGGCCAGCACCAGCGCCGGGACGTCGATCGCCGCCGCCGCCGCGGTGATGTCGCGCACCAGACCGTCGCGGGGCCAGCTGGTGCGGGCGCCGAAGGCCCCACGCAGGCTGTCCTCCACGACCTGGTCGCGCAGCACGGGGTCGAGCCCGTGTCGGGTCAGCACCGCGTCGATCGACTGTCCCACGGTCTCGGCGCTGTCGTAGGCGTGGACCAGCGCCTCCTGTTGCGCCGGGCCGACGTCGACCGGTGACGGTGGCGCGGGCGCGACGAGGACCAAACCGCGCAGACCGGGTGGACGGCGGGCGGCCACCAGCTGGGCGACTTTGCCTCCCATCGAATGACCGACGAGCACAAAGGAATCCAGCGCGCACGCCGCGACGACGCGGAGCGTGTCGTCGGCCAGCTGGTCGAGGTGGTAGGGGCCGGGCACCGTGTTCGAGGCCCCCCAGCCCCGCTGGTCGTACCCCACGATCGGGCGGCGGGTGCCGAGGTGCCGGATCACCGGCGTCCAGGTCCGATGTGACCCGCCCCAGTAGTGCAGGAAGACGAGGGTGGGCCCGTCACCGTCGCGCACATGCGCATACAACTTGCCCGGCCCGACGTCGATGAACCGGCCAGCTGCGGTGGCCTCGGGGGGTGGGCCGGGACGTGCCCGCTGATCGATGCTCATAGCTCGACTGTGCGGCAGTGCCGCCGCGATCGCCAGTGGCCGGCAAGCCACGGGTCGTAAGATAACGGCCATGACTGCGCATAGGGTGGCGGTGCTGGCCCTGGACTCGGTGCTGCCCCTCGACCTCGGGATCCCGACCCAGATCTTCAATTCGCGCCCGAACACGCCCTACGCCATGACGATCTGTGGCGCCACGCGCGGGGCGGTGCGCACCAGCGCTGGATTCACCGTCGGCGTATCGGCCGGGCTGGGTGTCCTGGACCGGGCCGACACCATCGTCATCCCCGGCTACGACAGCTATCGCAGGCCGCCGGCGGCGCCCGTGCTCGCGGCGTTGAGCCGGGCTGCCCGCCGCGGCACCCGGATCGCCTCGATCTGCACCGGGGCCTTCGCGCTGGCGGCCGCCGGGCTGCTCGACGGCCGCACCGTGACCACCCACTGGGCCAGCGCCGACGAGCTCGAGGAGCGGTACCCGCAGATCCGCGTCGACCGCGACGTGCTCTACATCGACGACACCCCGATCCTGACGTCGGCCGGTGTGACCGCAGGCATCGACCTGTGCATGCACATCGTGCGCACCGACCTCGGCGCCCACATCGCCAACGACATCGCGCGTGAACTGGTGGCCGCACCGCACCGCGACGGCGGTCAGGCTCAGTACATCTCCCGGCCGCTACCCGACCCCACTGCGACAAGCCTTGCCGCAACCCGGGAATGGGCGTTGTCCCACCTGGCCGAGCCGCTGACCCTGGACAGCCTCGCCGCGCACGCAGGTGTCTCGACACGCACCCTGACCCGGCTGTGGCGGGCCGAGACCGGGGTCAGCCCGCACCGGTGGCTGCTCACCGCCCGGATCAACCACGCGAGGGAACTCCTCGAGCAGACCGACCAGTCCGTCGAGCAGGTCGCCGGCCGGTGTGGGCTGGGCAGTTCGACCAACCTGCGAGCGCATTTCCGGGACACGGTAGGGACCACCCCGACCGCGTACCGCAGGCTGTTCAGCGCGAAATCAGTTGCGGCGCAAACCCGTTACCGCTGAGCGGGGCAGCCGCCCGGCGCGGGAATGCCCGCTGAGCCGGTCGCCGTCGACGGTGACGTCGAACTCCAACTTGAGCCGCATCGGCTTGGTCACCGTCTGCCGCCAGCTGACCTGGCGGCCACCGTCGGCGAGCACGATGTCGGTCAGCGGCACGGTTTCGCTCGTGCCGGCCGCGCTGCCCACGAGGGTGCCGTCGCGGTCCTCGAAGCTGTAGAGGATCTGCAACGATCCGATGGGGGTCTTGATGCTGACGTCCCAGTCGCCGACGATGCCCATGCTCACACCGCCAGCGGCTCGCGGCCGCTATTGGTCCACACGGTGCCGCGACGTTCGTAGGCGAACATCGCCTCGACGGCCAGCGCGATGCGGGGACCGTAGCTGCGTTCGAGCAGGTACAGCGCGAGATCCAGCCCGGACGTCACCCCACCTGCGGTGATGAGGTCGCCGTCGTCGACCACCCGGGCCGACACGGGAATCGCTCCCGTGGCCTCCAGCACATCCACGCCGAGGTGATGGGTGTTCGCGTTGCGGCCGTCGATCAGCCCGGCCATGGCCAGCGCGAGCGACCCGCCGCACACTGTCGCGACCGTGACGTCGGGGTTGTCCAGCGCCTGCTGGATCAACGGCACCGCTTTCGTTTCACCGAACCGGGCCAGCAGCACCGGGATGGTCGCCACGCCCTCGTCCGGATCGCCCGACAGCGGGCCCACCGCCCCAGGCACGACCACGTAACCGGGCTTGGCGGGATCGAGCCCGCCGGTGGCCTGCAGGGCCAGTCCGCGGGACCCGCTGACCACAGTTCGGGGACCTTCGGCCGACACCAGTTCGACGTCCAATTCGCCACCAAGATAGTCGCTTCCGGCGACCAGGACTTCGTACGGGGCGATGACGTCGAGCGGGTCGAACCCGTCGAACAACACGATCTGTGCATGCATGCGCCCCAGTGTCGGGCTCCGCGGCTCCCCGCCACAGGGGGCACACAGTCATCTTTCGCCGAGATCTTGCCACGGCACGGTCATGCCGGCCACTGCCGCGCCGCGGTGGCCAGGCTCGCGCCCGCGGCGAAGCCGCCGTCGACAGTGAGGACGTGGCCGGTGACCATCGCGGCGGTGGGAGAGGCCAGGAACTCGACCGCGGCGGCCACCTCGTCGGGATGCGCGTACCGCTTGATCGCCATCAGATCGAGCCACGCCCGCCGCACGGCCGGGGAGTGCGTGGCCACCAGCGGTGTGTCGACCGGGCCCGGCGCCACGGCGTTGACGGTGATCCCGCGATCGCCGACCTCGATGGCGGTGGCCCGGGTGAGTTGCACGACACCGCCTTTCAGGGCACCGTAGGCGCCGCGGTCGGTGAGGCCGCGGATCCCGGCGGCGGATGCCATGTTGACGATGCGGGCGTTGTCGTGGTCGGCCATCACCGCCAACGCGGCCCGGCTCATGTAGAAGGTCCCGGACAAGATCGTGCCGGCCATCGCCTGCCAGTCGTCGTCGGTGGTGTCACTCAGGCTCTTCAGGATCGTGAAACCGGCGTTGTTGACCAGGATGTCGAGACGGCCGCGCCAGTCGGCGACCCGCTGCACCGCTGCGGTGCAGCCTGCGCTGATGGACACGTCGACCTCGACCGATAATGCCCGGCGGCCCGTCGCCGCGGTGACGTCGGCACCGACCCGGGCGGCGGCGTCCGGGTCCCGGTCGCAGATCGCGACGTCGACGCCGTTGTGCGCCAACCGGAGCGCGATCGCCCGACCGATACCACCACCGCCGCCGGTGATCATCGCGACCCTGCTCATCGGTCGATCTCGACATCGAGAACGGGCCGGCGGCTGCGGAACCGCCACGTGCCGTCGTCCTTGACGATCTGGTCGTGGTAGATGTAGTGCGCGGTGATCCGCGGTTCGGCCGAGCTGACGTCCACGGTCTTGCCGTAACACGTGCCTTCGACGAAGCCGTCCTTCTCGGTCAGCACATGGTTGCCGGTCCAGATCCGGGCCCGCGGGTAGTTGTCCGGCCGGGTGTCGGCGAACTCGCGTAATGCGGTGTGGCCCTGGTAGATCTGACCTGCGGTCGGCCCGACCGACGGGCTGAAGACCCCGTCGGGCACCCAGCAGTCGATCCAGGCCTGACCGTCCTTGGCGTCGACGGCGTGGGAGTAGCGGGCGTAGAGCTCGAGGATCTCCAGCCGGTCGTCGGCGGTGAGTGTCATCGGGGTGTTCCTTCCAACGGCGCACGGGTACCGGTTATGCGAGCGTGATCCCCCGGGTCTCCGGAAGTTTGAGCATGACGAGGAACATCGCGACGCCGGAAGCGGCGACGTACCAGAAGAACAGCGTCGACTGACCCGCGGCGTTGAGCGCGGTCAGGATCAGCGGTGCGGTACCCCCGAACACGGCGACGGTGGTGTTGTACCAGGCACCGATCCCGAGGCTGCGCAGCTCGGTGGGGAACAGTTCGCTCATGATCGCGGGCAGGATCGAGGTGATCATGCTGTAGAGCGCCAGCCCGACGATCAGGCACACGGCCAGCCCGAGCAGGTCCGGCCCGATCAGGGTGGACAGCGGCACGATGGTGACGGCGATCGCCGCCGAGCTGAACAACAGCACCGGTTTGCGCCCGATATGGTCGGACAGCTTGGCGGCGGGGTACTGCAGGAGCACGAATATCGCGGTGGCGATCGAGAGCATCAGGAAGACGTCGACCGGATCGGCCCCCCGACCCTTCGTCGCGAATGGGGTCAGCGCGGCGAAGAACGTGTAGAAGCACAGCGTCGACAGCGCGGTGATCGACACCACCTGCACGACGGCGGCCGGATTGCGGCGCAAGGTGGTCATCAGCGGGCGGCGGATCCGGGTCGCGACGCCCTTGCGTTGGTCGAACACCTCCGTCTCGGCCAGCGAGCGGCGCAACCAGATGCCGATGACGCCGAGGATGCCGCCGACGATGAACGGGACGCGCCAGCCGTAGCTGATCATCGACTCTTCGCTGAGGGCCCGAGCCAGGAAGAACGCTGTCAGCGATGCCAGCAGCACGGCCGAGGCCGTGGAGATCTGGAAGAACGAGCTGTACCGCCCGCGGTGGCTGGGCTCGGCGATCTCGGCCAGATAGGCGTTCGAGTTCGCCGCCTCACCGCCGACGGCCAACCCCTGGGCGATGCGACCCAGGATCAACAGAATCGGTGCCGCCCAACCGATCTGGCCGAAGTTCGGGGTCAGGCCGATCAGTGCACTGCCGCCGGCCATCAAGACGATGGTCAGCAGCAGCGCGGGTTTGCGGCCCCGCACGTCGGCGAACCGGCCGAGGATGATGCCCCCCAGGGGGCGGAAGAAGAAGGCGACCGCGTACGCGGCGAAGGTGTTCAGCAGGGCGAGCGTCGGATGTTCCTCGGGGAAGAACTGGCCGGCGAAGTAGATGCTGAAGAGCCCGAAGATGGTCCAGTCGTACCACTCCAGCGCGTTGCCGATGCTGGCGGCGACCAGGCGCCGACGGGGGAGCCGGTGCCTCGTGGCGGCCACGGGGGCCGTGCCGGCGATGCGATGTTCCGTTGCGCTCATCGTGAACTCCATTGTTGCAACTTGGTGGAAATACTGACAGAGATGTAGCTGTCTGACAAGAGATGGTTACGGCGAGAACCGGTGGAGGACCTGGGCGAGGTCACCGCGGCGCAGCACGTGGTCGGGCGCGCACGCCAACTCGTGCAGCGCATCCAGCGCCGCGCAGGTGACGGTCTCGGGACGCCCGAGTGCACGCGCCGCCTTGGTCAGCAGCGGCTCCGCAACGGCTGCGGTCACCGGTGCCGCGGTGTCCAGAGCGATCTGTGGGGTGGCCGGTGCCGGCGCCAACAGATCGGCGACGGCGCTCGGTGCGGCAGGAGGCAGCTCGAACAGTGGGCGCCCGGCGCGGGTACCCAGGTCGTAGAGGCTCTCGAGGGCGACGAACGCGCGATGGCGCCCGCCGACGCCGGCGAAGTGGGCGCCGGTCACCGACCGCGGCACATCGAGCAACATCACCGTGACGATGGCGAACTCCTCCCAGGACACCGGCTGGGACGGCGCGAACTGCCAGTGCTCGTCGGCGGGGATCCAACCCCGCAGCGCGGCCCACTGGATGGCGGCGAAGCCGGGATGCTCGGGCGGTACGTCGGCGAAGAAGGTCAGAGCGGCCCCGCTGCCGATGAGATGATGCTGCAGGGTGTCGAGATCGACGCCGGTGAAGTACCCGTCCCGCTGGGGATCGGCCGCCTGCACGGCGGCCAGACCCGCGGCCGCCCCGAGATTCATCCGCGTCGCCTCGACCCGGATCGCCGAGAACGCTAGATGGCTGGCGCTGACCGGTCCGCAGAACGCCACGTTGTCGATCTCCGGAGAGATCAGGCATTCGTAGGGGATCTGGTGTGGGGCACGGGAGAAGCGGTCGAAGAACCAGCCTTCCGGCCAGGGGTATCCGGGTTCGACGACGTCGGCGGTGGCCCGCGATTCGATGGCCCAGTCACCGACGGCGACGCTGTGCGGCTGGGCGGGTGGCCGGACACCGTCGCCGTGCAGGAACGGGGAGAGGTCGGCCTCGGTGAGGGTGACCACGCCGGACAACCGTCGCCCTTCGCGAGCGTAGATCCGGTAGGGGATGTTGTCGTGGTCGGTGAATTCGTCGTACGCCAAACCCAGTGTCGGACAGCCACCGTCGGTTTGGACGTAGTACAGGAAATCGAGTGCGTGCTCGACGATGGCCCGCCGGAACCGGTAGCGCTCCCGTGGATGTGCGCGGATGTAGTCGGTCGCCGGGGCGGCGACATCGTTGCCGGCCACGGTGCGGCTGAGCAGCACCTTGTCGCCGACGAGTAGTTCGATGCCGGTGAACCACACCGGGGCGCCGTCATCGGTCCACGCCCGCGGTGCCCAGCGATAGCGCTTGGGGTCGTAGGTCGCCGACGGTGTGCGGATGCGGTGGGCCGCATCGGGGGACGGATCGTCGTACCACCGGCAGTGCAGCCGCGCGGCGAACGCCATCACCCTGTCGTCGCCTTCGCCGGTGCTGCCGGGCAGGACCGAATGCGGAAGGATGCCATCGGGTCCCAGCTGGCGGTCGGAGGTGTAGATCCGGCCCGCGTGCGGTTCGGCGGCGCTGCGTGGTTCGCGTCCGAGGCGGTGCGGAATACCCGCCCACTCCAGCAGATCTCCCTCGTAGCTGGCATCGACCACCAACCGAGGGGTGAGCCGTTGCCGGGCCTTCGATCCCGGTTCGGCCAGCAGGTCCCCGGCGGGGGTATCGGCGGCTTCCCAGGTCACGCTGACCACCCGGCGCCCGACCCGTTCGGCCGCCACCGGGACGGCCTCCAGCACGACCGAGAGGTTCGGGGTGCGGTCACACAGGCGCGCCCAGACGGTCGCGGCCACCGCGCTCTCCCACACCGGGTCCCGTCGCTGTGCCAGCACCGGATCGTGCGCTCCTGTGTCGCGGTAGTGCTGGCGTGTCAGCTCGGCGAACTCCCGGGCGATCGGGCCCAGGGTGGCGGGATCTCCTGTGTCGAAGGCGAATACGCCGTTAGCGTTGTGGCCACCGAGGGTCCGGGTCGGCTCCAGCAGCACCACGGACAGGCCGGCGCGGGCCGCGGTGATCGCGGCGGCGCAGCCGCCGGGGTTGCCGCCGAGGACCACGAGGTCGGGGGAGCCGTCCGCGCGGTTCACAGCCGGATCACGAACGGGTCGATGGGATCGGTGCCGAGGTTGCACCACACGCTCTTGGTCTGCAGGTACTGATGGACGGCCTCGATGCCGTTGTTGCGGCCGATGCCGCTGTCCTTGTATCCGCCGAACGGCGAGTTGCAGGCGAGGGCCCGATAGGTGTTGATCCACACCGTCCCGGCCTGCAGTGCCCTGGCCATGGCGTGGGCGCGGCGGACGTCGGTGGTCCACACCCCGGCCGCCAGGCCGAACTCGGAGTCGTTGGCCATCCGCACCACCTCGGCGTCGGTGCCGAACGGGCAGACCGCCAGCACCGGTCCGAACACCTCGGTGCGCAGCAGGGGGTTCTCGGGTGTGACGTCGGTGAAAATGGTGGGCTGGAAGAAGAACCCGCCCGGGTACCCCGGTACCGATATCCGGTGACCTCCGGTGGCGAGTGCGGCGCCGCAGGCGACGGCCGCGGCGACGGCACTCTCGTCCTTGGCCAGTTGGTCGGCGCTGGCCACCGGTCCCATCTGGGTTCCGGGCTGCAGTGGGTCGCCCACCACGATCTGCTCGGCGCGTTTGATCAGCCGGTCCAGGAGCTCGTCGACGACCGATTCGTGGATGTAGGCGCGTGAGCCGGCGATGCAGGTCTGCCCGGCCGCGGCGAAGATGCCCGCGAGGATCCCCGCCTCGGCCATGTCGAGATCCGCGTCAGCGAAGACGATGTTGGGGCTCTTGCCGCCGAGTTCCAGTGTGGCGCCGACCAATCGGCGTCCGGCCTGTGCGCCGACGACGCGGCCGGCGGCGACGCTGCCGATGAAGGAGATTTTGGCGATGTCGGGGTGGGCGACCAGCGCTTCACCGGCCTCCCGCAGCCCGGTCACCACATTGACCACCCCGGGCGGAATGCCGGCGGTGACCGCCAGTTCGGCCAGCACCAGCGCGGACGCCGACGTCACCTCCGAGGGTTTGATCACCACGGTGTTGCCTGCGGCCAGCGCCGGAGCCACCGCCATGGCCAGGTGGAAGCTCGGCGAATTCCACGGCAGGATCACCCCGATCACCCCGAGGGGTTCGCGCAGCGTGTAGTTGAGGACATCGCGATCGGGCAGCGGGATCACCGCCCCCTCGATCTTGTCGGCCAGCCCGCCGTAGTAGTGCAGCCAGTCGCCGGCCGCCACCACCTGCGCGCGGAGTTCGGCCAGCACCTTGCCGTTCTGGATCGCCTCCAGACGGGCGATCCGCTCGGCGTCGGCTTCGATGGCTGTCGCCCACGCGCTGAGCAGCCTGCCACGATCCCGCGCCGACATGCCGGCCCAGTTCTGTCGGTAGGCCGACCGCGCCGAGGCGACCGCGGCGTCGACGTCGCCGGGGTCGCTGAGCGCGAAGGCCGACCAGTGTTCGCCGGTGGTGGGATCCGTCGACTGGAACGACCGGCCCGCCTGCGCGCCGGTGGGGACGCCGCCGACGAAGTTGGTTCCGACGGTGTCGCGGGGCTGGTGGTCGAGGTCGGTCAACCACTGCGTGACAGGAGCGGTCATCGTGATGTCCTTGCTGCTCGGTGGGCCCATGGTGGTCAGAGGCATTGGTAGAGCGCCTCGAGGAGCCGCCGCGCCCGTGGCCCGTTGTCGCGGCTGGGATACATCCGGTTCATGCCGTAGCTGAAGCCGAGCCCGAGGTCGGGATCGCACAACCCGGTCGAGCCACCGGCGCCGACGTGGCCGAACGCCCTCGGGTTGGGCCCCATGTAGGCGTCGGGGCTGTTCAGCGTGAACCCCAGACCCATGCGGTAGTTGTGCAAGAGCACGGGTTCGGTGGCCGACCATTGCAATTCGGTTGCGCGCTGCAGGGTTTCGGCCGACATCAGGGCGCCGGTGCACAGAGCGCCGTAGATCGCGGCGACGGCGCGGGCGTTGCCGTGTCCGTTGACGCCCGGGATCTCCGAGCGCCGGAACGCCGTGCTGTTCCAGTCGTCGGCGGGATCGAACTGGGCCCAGGCTGCGACGAGCAGTGAGCTGGGCTCGTCGCTGCCGTGTCCCTGTGCGTTGTAGCCGTGCCAGCGCAGGAACCGTGCGCAGCGGGCCATGTCTTTTCCGCCGAGCCCGACGTGGAAGTCGGCGGCCAGCGGGCCGGTGATCAGATCGCGCAGCGCCTGGCCGTAGGAGGTCCCGGTGATGCGCCGGATCAGTTCGCCGGCGAGGAACGACATGGTCACGGTGTGGTACGCGGGTCGTGTTCCGGCAGCGTGCAGCGGGGATTGGTTCTCTAGCGCGCGGACCATCGCCGTCCAGTCGTAGGCGGCGCCCGGCCAGAGCGGTTCGGTGAGGACCTCGAGGCCTGCGGTGTGGTCGAGCACGTGCCGCACCAGGATCTGATCCTTGCCGTGCGTGGCGAACTCGGGCCAGTAGCGCGCGACCGGCGCGTCGAGATCGAGGACGCCGCGGTCGCAGAGCATGTGCGTGACGATCGCCAGGATCCCCTTGGACACCGACATCAAGTTCACGAGGGTGTCGCGTTCCCATGCGGTGGCGTGCGGTCCCTCGTCGGTGACGCCGCCCCACAGATCGACAACCGGTTGTCCGGCGATCACGACAGCGCACGTGGCGCCCACCTCCAGGCCGTCGTCGAAGTTGGCCGCGAACGCATCGGCGACGGGCCGGAACGCGGGATCGACGTGCCCGGCGACCACTGTGCTGGGGGAAACCATGCCCACCTCTCACCTGTCTTACGTAACTTGTCTGACACCTGACAGCGATGTTAAGTTGGCCGGGAGTGATCCGTCAACCCATCTGGAGGCCCGAGATGTCCACCGCACAGTCGTCCGTTCCGCAGGCCGGCGTCACAACCGACGCCGCGACCGAGACCGCGAACCTCTACCGCACCGGTCTCGACATTCGCCGCACCGTGCTCGGCGCGGAATACGTCGATCGGTCCCTTGCCAATTCGGACGAGTTCATGGATGCGTTCCAGCGCATCACCACCGAGTGGTGCTGGGGTTACGCCTGGTCGCGTGACGGGCTCGACCGCAAGACCCGGTCGCTGCTCAACTTGGCGATGCTCACCGCGCTCAATCGCAGCGCCGAGATCAAACTGCACGTGCTCGGCGCGCTGAACAACGGGGTGACCGTCGAGGAGATCCGCGAGACGCTGCTGCACGCCACGGTGTATTGCGGCATCCCGGCCGGGCTGGACGCGTTCAAATCCGCCAGGGAGGTCCTGGTCGCCCAGGGTGCGCTCGACGGCGACCGGGCCGGGGAACGGTGAGCCGGCCCGCACGCGCCGCCGTCGGGTTCGTGGGGCTGGGGGCCATGGGCGCGCCGATGGCGCGCAGCCTCGCACGCGGTGGTGTCCCGCTACTGGTCTCCGACACCGACCGCGCCCGGGTGGCCGACGTCGTCGCCGACACGGGCGCCGGGGACGCGTCACTGGACACCATCGGCGCGACCGCGCAGATCGTCGTGCTCATGCTGCCCAACAGCGATGTGGTGGCCCATGTCGTCGGTGAACTGGCCGCCACCATGGTGGCGGGAACTCTGGTGATCGACATGAGCTCGAGTGACCCGCTGCGCACGCGCGAGCTCGGTGAGCAACTCGCGGCGCGGGGCTGCCGGTTGGTCGATGCCCCGGTCTCCGGTGGTGTCGCGCGGGCCCGGACCGCGGATCTGGCGATCATGGTCGGTGGCGAGGAGGCCGACGCCGAACGGGCGCTGCCGATCCTGGCGCTGATGGGCTCCACCATCATCCGCACTGGTGCCCTGGCGTCGGCACACGCGATGAAGGCGCTGAACAATTTGTCCTCTGCGGCAGGGTTTCTCGCCGGCATCGAGGTGCTGCTCATCGGAAAGGCATTCGGGCTCGATGCCGAGTCGATGGTCGACGTGCTGAACGCGTCGACGGGCATGAACAACTCGACGCAGCGCAAGTTCCGCCAGTTCGTGCTCTCGGGCTCCTATGATTCGGCGTTCGGGCTGGACCTGATGCTGAAGGACTTGGCGACGGCGCTGGATCTCGCCACCGCCGTCGGTGTCGACGCCGCGTTCTCGCGACACTGCCTACGGTACTGGCGGGCCGCCCAGTCCGCGCTCGGTCCCGGCCGGGACCACACCGAGTTGGCGCGCTATGCCGAGCGCCGCACCGGATCGAGGCTTGGTCAGCTGTAAGCTAGGTGCTGTCCGATCGTAGTTAGGGCAGGCGGTCACATGCAGAACATGAAGGTGCAGCGCGTCGAGCCGATCCGCAACCAGGTAGCGCAACTGCTGCGGACGGCGATCAGCGACCTCCAGTTCAAACCCGGGCAGGTCCTCGTCGAGCGGGAACTGTGCGAAATGACCGGGGCCAGTCGGCCCTCGGTCCGGGAGGCGTTGCGCCAGCTCGAGTCCGAAGGCCTGGTCACGTCCAAGACGGGCAAGGGCACCGTGGTCAGCTCGATGACACCGGTCGAGGCCGCCCAGGTCTGCCAGATCCGCGCGGTGCTCGAAGGTCTGGCCGGGCGGCTGTTCACCGAGAACGCGACGGTCGAGCAGCGCGCCGAGTTGGTCGACGTGGTCAACAGGTTCGAGGCCGAACTCGACAACCCGGACCGCCTGATGGGGATCAAGAACGAGTTCTACCGGGTCCTGCTGGAGGGATCGGGCAACGAGCTGGCCGCGCAGATGACCGTGACGCTGCAGCGCCGGTCGAGCCTGCTGCGGGCGACCTCGTTGATGGTTCCGGGTCGGCCCAAGCAGACGGTGAAGGAACTGCGCGCCATCCTGGCGGCGATCAAGAAGAACGACGCCGACAAGGTCGAGCAGCTCTGCCGCGACCATGTCAACAACATCTACGCCGCCGCCATCGAGCGCCTGCCCGATCCGGTTTCCGGCTAGTTCCGGCGCGCCGCGCCAACGCTTGATGCCGGGGTGGCTCGGATGGGCCGACCGGGTCAGCCGGCCGAGCGTTCATCGCCCCAGCCTGAATTGGCGACCACATCGGTGAAGGCCAGCGGCGGCACCCCGTTGATCAGTTCGTTGAGGTGGCCGGGCAGTGTGAACGGCGGGGCGGTCATCGGATTGCCGCGCGCGTCCCGGGCGATGGCGTCGGCCAGTGCGTAACCGAGATCGTGTCGCGGCCAGTCCTCGATGACCCGCGCGATGAAGCCCGGCGCGTAGTCCGCCCGGCTCATGCCGTCGACGTCGAAGCTGATGCCGGCGATCGTGATCGCGTGCACGGTGCCGAACCGGTGCGCCAGGCCGAGGCTGCTGTGCAACGCGATGGCCTGCCAGACCGTCGTCACGGTGTTGTCGGCGACGTGGTGTTCGCGCAGGAACCGGGCCGCGGCGTCGGCGCCCTCGATCTCGAAGCGCTGGTCCCCGGCGCCGTAGGCGGTGAGACCCAGATCGTGCAGCACGCACGCCAAGAAGTGCGTCTCGTCGTCGTAGTCGACACCGCTGACCAGCCCTTGGCTCGCGGCGAACTCGCGCCCGAACAGATAGCTGCGCACGCAGTGGTTGGTCAACACAGCCGGCGAGCTCTCGGTGACCAATTGCGAAGCGGCCGAGGCGACCTCGGAGTCCGGGAGCTCCCACCGGGCGGCAGTGGCGGTGGCAATGGCGGTGGCGGTCGAGGGGGTGGCAGGTGGCGTGGTCATGGCACGAGGATGGCCGGCCGCGGCCGCCGGAACCAGTGGCTCGATAGCCACCTTCCGTAAGAAACCAGACAAGGCCGCGTGGGTTCGTCCTGCCGGTTCAGTCCCGGGTCGGCTGGTCGAGCAGCCGGTCCACCAGCGGGCCAAGCCGGTAGTCCACCAATTCGCGCATCACCAGCGCGGTGTTGGTGCGTTTGACGCCGCGGATCCCCAGGATGCGCCCGGCCACCCGGTAGAGGTCGTCGGCGTCGCGGGCTACGACCTGCACCAGCAGATCGGCGACCCCGCTGAGCCCGTGCACCTCAACGACTTCCGGGATGTCGGCGAGCGCGTCGGACACCTCGCCGAGCAGCTTCTGCTTGACGTTGGTCAGCACGAAGGCCTGCAACGGATAGCCGAGGAAGTCCGGGGCTATGGTGCGCTCGAACGAGGTCAGCGCCCCGGCGCGCTCCCACCGGGTCAGGCGGGCCTGCACGGTGTTGCGCGAGACGCCGGTGCGGTCGGCCAGCGCCACGGTGGCGGCGCGGGGATCGGCGGTCAGGGCCTTGAGCAGTCGCGCGTCGATGGCGTCTGCGATGTGGTCGGTTGCCAATATGGTCACCTCGGGATCATCAGAAGTAGGGCTGGTGGGCAGAATGCTCAAGATCAGCGGACGTGGTTGCCAATATAGTGCGATGGTGGTCGACTCGATAGTCATCTGCCAAGCACGACTGTCCGGGAAGAGATGATGACCGTCGCCACGCCGAACCAGCACACCATTGCCGCCGATCAGGTTGATCCCCTCCGCGAGATCGAGGCGCGGGTGCTGTGGCTCTCGACCGCGATCATCCATCACGCCAACCGGGTCCGGCCGAACCCGTCGGGTCTCAAGGTCGGCGGGCACCAGGCCTCCAGCGCGTCGATCGTGTCGATCATGACCTCGCTGTGGTTCGAACAGCTGCAGGCCGGCGACCGGGTGTCGGTCAAACCGCACGCGTCACCGGTGCTGCACGCCATCAACTATCTGCTGGGCCAGCTCGACGAGAAGTACCTGACCACGCTGCGGGAGTTCGGTGGGCTGCAGTCCTATCCCAGCCGCGCGAAGGATCCCGATCCCGTCGACTACTCCACCGGATCCGTGGGAATCGGTGCCACGGCGCCGATCTGGGGCGCCTTCGCTCGCCGCTACATCAACAACGCGCTGGCCGACACCGGACACGGCCGCCAGTACTCCCTGGTCGGGGATGCCGAGCTGGACGAGGGCGCGGTGTGGGAAGCGGTGCTGGACTCCTCGGTCAGCGAGATCGGGGAGATCGTCTGGATCATCGACCTGAACCGGCAGTCGCTGGACCGGGTCGTCCCCAACATCGCCGCCGGCCGGCTGGAGAAGATGTTCGCCGCGGCCGGGTGGCAGGTGATCACGGTCATCTTCGGCAGGCTGCTCGAGCAACTGTTCACCCGTGCGGGCGGGGACGCGCTGCGCGCCCGCATCCTGGACATGTCCAACCCCGAATACCAACGGCTGCTTCGCTGTGACGCCGAGGAGCTGCGGTCGCGGCTGCCGGGCACGGGCGACTCCGCGCAGGCTATCGCCGCGCTGATCGCCGAGCTCGACGACGCCACGCTGCTGGCGGCCATCCGCAATCTCGGCGGCCACGACCTGGACGCGCTGCGCGCGGCCTACCGCGAGATCGACGACACCCGGCCCACGGCGATCATCGCTTACACGATCAAGGGGCACGGTCTGCCCACGGAGGGACACCCGCAGAACCACTCCTCGCTGCTGACCGTCGACCAGTTCGACGAGTTCGCCGCGGGCCTGGGAATGGACGCCGGCGACCCCTGGCAGCGGTTCGCCCCGAACACCCCCGCCGGCCGGCTGTGCCTGCAGACCGCCGAACGTCTGCATCGCGACGAATACGCCTACACCACACCGCCTTCGGTGCCCACAGATATGGGCCGTACCCCGTCGGGGACGGCGACCACCCAGGCCGCCCTGGGCCGGGCGCTGCTCGACCTGACCCGGGAGGCGCCCGAGGCCGCCCGGCGCGTGGTGACCGTCAGCCCCGATGTCAGCTCCTCGACCAACCTGGCCGGCTGGCTGAACAAGGTCGGCGTGTGGTCGCCGGTCGAGCGGCAGGACTGGTTCGCCGACGACAAGGAAACCATCATGCACTGGCGGGAGCGTCCCACCGGCCAGCACATGGAGCTCGGCATCGCCGAGGTCAATCTGGTCAGCCTGATGGGCGAGCTGGGCGCGACGTGGAGCCGGTGGGGGCAGCCGCTGTTCCCGATCGGGGTGCTCTACGACCCGTTCGTCGAGCGCGCGTTGGAGCCGTGGTCCTACGGGATCTACGCCGGCGGCCAGTCCATCCTGGTCGGCACCCCCTCGGGCGTCACGCTGGCGCCGGAAGGCGGTGCGCACCAATCGATCAAGACGCCGTCGATCGGTCTCGAGCAACCCGGGTGCGTGAGCTACGAACCGGCGTTCGCCATCGAGGTGGAGTGGACGCTGTTCGACAGCATCGCCCGGCTCGGCCGGCCCGACGGCAGCTCGTCGTACCTGCGGCTGTCGACCCGTCCCGTCGACCAGACCCTGGCTGCCGTGCCCGCCGACCCGGCCGCCCGGGAACGGCGCCGGCGTCAGGTGCTCGCCGGCGGGTACCTGTTGCGCCGCAGCGAAGACCGCCCCGACGTGACCCTGGTCGGGATGGGCGCCATGATCACCGAGACGTTGGCCGCCGCAGATCGGTTGGGACAGGACGGGATCGCCGCCGACGTGGTGTGCGTGACCAGCCCCGGCCGGCTGTTCGCGGCCGTGCAGGCCCGCCGCGGCCTGGCCGACGGACCCAGCTGGATCCTCGACCAGGTGCTGCCTGCCGACCGCTCGGCGCCGATGGTCACCGTGCTCGACGGGCACCCGCACACGCTGACCTTCCTGGCCACGGTGCACCGCGTCCCGAGCGCCGCGCTGGGTGTCACCACGTTCGGTCAGGCCGGTGGGCTCGACGACGTCTACCGCTACCACGGCATCGACACCGATTCGATCGTGCGCGCGGCACTGGACGTGACCGGCTGATCCCGCTCAGCCCCGCCGCGGCCGCGCCGTCACGCGGTCGGCGTTGGCCAGGATCACCGCACGCAGCGCCTGCTCCGGTTCGTTGAGCACCGATCGCCGTGACATCAGCACGAACTCGATGTCGCCGCCGTCGGGCAGCACCCCGGTGCGCACCGGCACCAGGCCCGCCGGCGGCAGCCGGCTGGCGTGCAGCACGACGCCGAGCCCGGCGAGCACAGCCGCGCGCACCCCGTTGAGGCTGTCGGTCACGCAGGTGACGCGCGCGTCCAGCCCGGCGCGGCGCAGCGTCTCCAGCGCGATGGCCCGGGTCAGCGCGGGTGGGGGATAGGTCACCAACGGCACCGGGCCATCGGTGGGCAGTGTGAAACCCGATGCGGCGTAGAAGATCAGCCGATCGGTGAATATCAGCTCGCCGTGCCGGTCGCCCACCCGGCGCTTGCCGAACGCCAGGTCCAGGTCGCCGTCGTCGAGCCTGCGGCGCAGATCGTCGCTCAGCGCGACGGTGAGTTCGAGTTCCACCCGGGGGTGACTGCGCCGGAACTCACCGAGGATTGCCGGGAGTTCCTGCAGGACAAGGTCTTCGGAGGCGCCGAAGCGCAGCCGCCCGCTGATCGGTGACTCCGAGAAGTAGCGTTTGGCCGCGTCGTGCTGTTCGAGGATGGCGCGGGCGTAGCCGAGCATGGCCGCACCGTCGGCGGTGAGTTCGACGGCGTGGGTGTCGCGGGCGAACAGCTGGCGGCCCGCGGCCTGCTCGAGCTTGGCGATGTGCTGGCTGACGGTGGACTGGCGAAGGCCGAGCCGTTTGGCCGCGGCGGTGAAGCTGCGGGCGTGTTCGACGGCCAGGAACGAGCGCAGATGCACGGGGTCGAACACCTCGCCAGTCAATCACAGAACGCGATAACAGTTACCGTCTTCATCAAGTTCCGCGATGCGTGTCCCGGCCGTTAGCGTAGGCGGATGCTCGCCAAGATCCCCATTCTCGGCCGCCTCGACCCGCTGCTCATCGGCATCGTGGTCACCGTGGGTATCGCGGCGCTGGTGCCCGCCGACGGGGTGGCGCTGACGGCGTTCACGTGGGCCTCGAAGATCGCCATCGGCCTGCTGTTCTTCCTGTACGGGGCGCGGATCTCGCCGCGGGAGGCGCTCGCCGGCCTGGCGCACTGGCGGTTGCACCTGACCATCCTGCTCACCACGTTCGCGGTGTTCCCGCTGCTAGGCATGGTGGCCAAGGTGTCCACGCAGGCGATCCTGAGCGAGCCGCTCTACCTCGGCCTGCTCTTCGTCTGCCTGCTGCCGTCCACGGTGCAGTCGGCCATCGCGCTGGTGTCGGTGGCCAAGGGCAACGTGACGGGGGCGATCGTCTCGGCGAGCCTGTCCAGCCTGCTCGGCATCTTCATCACGCCCGCGCTGGTGGCGTGGACGATGACCTCGAACGGGATGACCTTCAGCGCCTCGGCCGTCGTCGACATCGTCACGATGCTGTTGCTGCCGTTCCTGGCCGGCCAGCTGCTGCGCCGCTGGATCGGCACCTGGATCACCACCCACAGCGCGCCGCTGAAGATCGTCGACCGCGGATCGATCATGCTGGTGGTGTTCGTCGCGTTCAGCCGCGGTATGAACGAGGGGATCTGGTCGAACCTGACCCTGGCGCGGCTCGGTGTCGTCGTCGGCGCGTGCCTGCTGATCCTGCTGGCGGTCCTGGGGCTGACGTGGGTGGCCGCGCCCCGGCTGGGGTTCTCGGCCGCCGACCGCGTGACGATCATGTTCTGCGGGTCGACGAAGTCGCTGGCGACCGGGATCCCGATGGCCACCGTGCTGTTCCCCGACGACACCCTGGGCCTGATCGTCTTGCCGCTCATGCTGTTCCACCAGATGCAGCTCCTGATCGGTGCCGCGCTGGCCGCGCAGCTGGCCAAGCGCACCGCCGTGCCCGTCGAAGTCTGACCTGCAAATATCTCAGTGTGCGCCGGAGCGCGGGTGTTGGATGGCCGCTGCGGCGCGGCAGTTGGACCATTTTCTGTGACTTACCCGGGTATACGTGGCGCCCGCCCTCTGCGGTTGTCGAATAAAGCAGACAACTGATATCTTAGTTGCACCAGCTTGTTGAGCAACCAGCACATCACGCCGGACAGCCTCGGCGCCCGCGTGGTGCTGCGTCGTCGAAGAAGAGGCAATCCATGGCCGGCGCAACGGTTTTCGAGCAGATCCGCCAGGACATCCTCAGCTGTGAGCTACCGCCCGGTGCGGAGATCTTCGAGCAGCAGCTCGCGCGGCGGTTCGGGGTGTCCAAGTCCCCGGTGCGGGATGCGCTGATCCGGCTGCAGGAGCAGAAACTGGTCGAGGTCCGCCCCCGCAGCGGCTATCGGGTGCGCCCCATCTCCATCGTGGAAGCCGAGGAGATGTACGAGATGCGCCAGCTCTACGAACGGGAATGCGTGGCGCGGGCCATCGACCACGCCAGCGACGACGAGCTGGAGTCGCTGCACGAGCACCTGACCACCGAGGCGTTCATGCCGACCCTGCAGTGGGTGGCGCTCAACCGGCGGTTCCACTCCGCGATCGCCGCGGTCAGCGGAAACTCCTGCCTGGCCGAGGCCGCCAACCGGCTCAACGACCAGTTCGACCGGTTCACGGTGGTCAGCGTCGGTCGGCTCGCGCAGCCGGTGGATTTCACCCGCTTCAACGACGAGCACCGCGCCCTCGTCGCCGCCATGCTGCGGCGCGACAAACGGGCCGCGCTGGCGCTGCTGCGTAGCCACATCGCCGGGTCGCGGGCCCGCACCATGCAGGCGCTGAGCATCCCCGGCATCGTGCCGTGACGGGCGCCGACACCATGAACGGAGGACAACAGTGCGGGTGATCCGCTACGCAGAGGGTGACGAATCCCGTTGGGGTCTGGTCGAAGACGACGAGGTGTTCGCCGCCGACGGCGACCTGGCCGGTGGGTTGCGGATCGCGGGCCGGGTCGGCCGGCTGCCCGAGATGAGCCTGCTGGCGCCCGTGGCTCCGCGCAACGTGGTCGCCATCGGCCGCAACTACGCCGACCACGCCCGCGAACTCGGCAATGCGCTGCCCACCACGCCGATGGTGTTCCTCAAGTCGGTCTCGTCGGTGGTCGGCCCGGGAGCCGACATCATCAGCCCGGCCGCGACCGACATGCTCCAACACGAGGCCGAGATCGCCGTCGTCATCGGCCGGACGGCCCGCCGGGTCAGCCGCCGCGAGGCACCCTCGGTCGTCCTGGGTTACACGTTGGCCAACGACGTGACCGCGCGCGACCTGCAACGCACCGACGTCGGGATCACCCTGGCCAAGGGGTTCGACACGTTCTGCCCGATCGGGCCGTGGATCGACACCGACGTCGACCTGGACACGCTGACGGTGCAGGCCGAGGTGGACGGTGAGCTGCGCCAGGACGGCAAGGTCGCCGACATGGTGTTCCCGATCCCGGTGCTGATCGAATTCGTCACGCAGTTCCTCACTTTGGAGCCCGGCGACGTCATCCTGACCGGGACGCCGAGCGGCGTCGGCTCGCTGCTGCCCGGCAACACCGTGACGGTCCGCTCACCCGCCCTGGGCCAGCTCACCAACCGCGTCGTCGCCGAGCAGCCCGATCTCGCGGGCGTCGGCTAGCCTGTATACGCGAAATCGGCACTACCGCAACGGTAGTGCCGATTACGCGGATCGGATGGGCTAGTCAACCGCGAGGGTCAGACCATCGGTGGCCTTCGCCCCGCGCACCTTGAGCGGATTGAGCAGCACCACGATCACCGCCGAGACCAGCGGAGGGGCGACCACCACGATCGTGGCGGCCGGGCCCCACCCGTAGGAGTCGGCGAGCTTGCCGAACACCGCACCGGCCGCGACCCCCGGCAGGTAGAAGCAGACCAGCAGCAGGGACATGACGTGCCCGATGCGGTGGGCCGGCACGCACCGCTGGCTCATCGCCACGAAGCTCGGATACAGGTAGCCGCTCACCAGCGCGCCGAACAGGCATGACCACACCGCTTGCAGCACAAAGGTTTCGACGACGAGGAAGATCATCGCGCCGGTGCCCGCCAACATCAGCAGGGTGGCGATCAGCCCGATCTTGCGCAGCTTCTCGCCGACCCAGCCGAGGAACACCGCCGACAGCGCACCGATGCCGTACATCCCGAACGCGGTTCCCGCCTGTACCGGGGTGAAGTCCAACGCCGTCTTCAAGAACGTCGGGTACAGCGATGCGTAGGAGAAGAACGCGAATCCCATCAGCCCGAACGCGGTCAGGCATCCGACGCTGTTGGCGTTGATGAACCGCAGCGCGCCCTGGCTTCCGTCGGGTTGCACCGGAACGGTCTCGCTGTCCTGGCTCTCGGTGAACACCGTCGGCACGATCAGCAGGATGGCCAGCGCGCTGACGAGTCCGGCGACGCCGAAGACGATGAACGGGATCCGCCACGATTCGGTGGCCTCGAAGATACGGGCACCGAAGTAGGGGCCCAGGAACGATCCGACCCCGAAGAACGAGTTCACCACGCCCATGTAGGCGCCGCGTTTGGCGCCGAAGAACGCGCCGACGATCGCGAAGATGGTGGCGATGTGCAGGGCCTCGCCGAACCCGGTCAACGCCCGCAGGCCCAGCAGCTGACCGAAGTTCTGTCCGAAGGGCGTCAGCAGCGTGAACACCGAATACGACGCGAGCCCCCACACCAGCACCCGTTTGCGGCCGAGCCGGGAGATCAGCCAGCCGCTGAGCAAACCGGCCGCCGCGAGCGTCACGGCGAACACGTTGGTCAACAGCCCGCCGCGGGACAGGCTGAACCCGTACTCATCGCTGATCGCGGGCAGCAGCGCCGGGAAAACCTGTCGGTCCATGCCGTTGAAGCTGTAAGAGATGCTCAGCAACAGTACGAACGCAACGGCCCGCCGGTGCGACATGATTTCCAGGGCCCCGGTGAAGGTCGGCGCGTCGGTGGGGCGGGAATGTACTTTCATCGTCTTCTTTCTCGGGTCCGGAGTGACGAAGGTTGGGCAACGTTCGGCTGTGGTGTGCACCGGCATCGCGGGCCGGGAGTGACGTGTATTACGTGCCGTCGATGTTGCCACCCACCCCGATCGGCGTCTAAGTCCGAAAAGTCCGAAACGCCATAGACGATGTCTATACCCGCTGGTGGCGGCGGTGAGACCAGGGCGCGGCGGGGGCCGTGGCGTCATAGACAGCGCCTATGCGGCCTCGTAACGTGGGTGGCGTGCATCTACGGCAGCTGGAGTACTTCGTCACGGTGTGTGAGCTGGAGTCCTTCACCAAAGCTGCCGAGCGCCTGTTCATCACGCAGCCGTCGCTGTCCCAACAGGTCAAGCGGCTGGAGTCGGACCTGAAGGTGACGCTGCTGGATCGCACCGCACGAACCGCCCGGCCGACGCCCGCGGGCCGGGCGCTGCTGCCCATCGCGCGCGAGATCCTCGCCGGTGCCGCGAGGGCCGAACAGGCCGTCCGGGACGTGCGGGCGGGGCAGCGCGGCGATCTCGAGGTGCTCACCGTCCGGTCGCTGGCCACCGGAATCCTGCCGCCGGGGGTCGGGCTGTGGCACGAGAAGTTTCCCGGTGTGGTGTTGAAGATCAACGACTATCCGCATGCCGAAGCCATGGAGGCCGCGTTCCGCGACGGGGTTGGAGATGTTGCGATCGGCCCCCGTGTGGGCCTGACCGGCACCCACACGGTCTCGCTCGGGTTCGAGGAACTGGTGTTGATCGCCGGCCCGCTCAGCGGGGTGCACACCGACAAGGCGTTGTCGTTGGCGGAGTTGAGGGATCAGCAGTGGGTGCTGTTCGACTCCGCCAACGGGTTGACCCGGATCATCAGGACACTGTGTGCCGCTTCCGGATTCGAGCCGCTGGCGACGGTCTTCACCGGTCAGGTGGAGACCGCGCTGGAACTCGCGTCCAACGGGGTCGCGGTGACGCTGATCCCGGACAACGCCGTGCGCGGGGAGCACCGGCGGTGCGCCAGGTCGCTGGCACCGCCGGTGTTCCGGGAGATCCTCGCGTACTCCCGGCCCGGATCACGCTCGCTGTCGGACGTTTTCGTCGATATCGTGCGCCGGGCGCAGCCGGCGTTGCTCACCCGCGCGGACCTACCGCGCGCCCACTCGCTGGCCTGATCACAGGTTCACCGCGCCCCCGGTGACGTCCAGGCAGGCGCCGTTGACGTAGCTGGCGTCGGGCGAGCAGAGGAAGACGATGGCGGCCGCCTGCTCATCGGGTTCGGCCAGGCGCCGCATCGGGTGCTGCGCGGCCACCGCCGCGCCGCCGTCCGGATAGACCGATCGTACGCGTGGCGAGAGCGTGGTCGACGGTGCGGTGGCGTTCACCGTGACTCCGGTGTCCGCGACCTCGCGGGCCACATGCTTGGTCAACCCGATGACGGCGGCCTTGGACGCGGCGTAGGCGGGGGAGCCGATCCGCACCGGCATCCGGCCCATCTCGCTGGCCACCGTGACGAACCGGCCCCAGCCACGTTCGATCATTCCCGGCAGTACCGCGCGCATGACCAGGTAGGTGGAGCGCAGATTGACCGCGACGATCCGGTCGAAGTCCGCGGGGTCGAGGTCGGTCACCCTGGCCATGTTCTGGAACCCGCCCGCGGCGTGCACGACGATGTCGGGCGGTCCGAACGTCTCGGTCGCGGTCGCGACCAGCTGGGTCACCGCCGCCTCGTCGCAGACATCGCCGTAGCCGACCTGGGCCTTGTGGCCGGCCGACTGGATGGACTCGAGTACCTCCTCGGCGCCCTCGCCGGGGCGCAGTGTCGCCAAGGTGATCGGGACTTCAAGGGCGGCAAGACGATACGCGGCCGCCGCGCCGATACCCGCGGCGGCGCCGGTGACCAACGCGGAGCGACCCGACCACGAGATCGACGGGTCGGCGCCGGCTGAGGACTCGGAGATGTTCATGACCGAGAATCATCGTGGGGCCAGGCGTGTCCCGTCCAAGTCCAATCCCGTCGGGTTGCCATAGGCGATCGCTATGGCGCCAGCTCAGCGCGCAGCACCGCGATCACGATGTGCGCGCGGGCTCCTCGGTGAGGTCGCTGGCGCGCAGCTGCGGCTCCCTGCCCTTAGCCTCGGCCGCGTCGAAGTTCAGCTCGATCTTGATTCCGTTGGGGTCGAACAGGAAAAGCTGGTAGAAGCCGTCGGCGGAGACCTGGCGTTCGTTGAACTCCACGCCGATACGCCGCAGATGCTCGATCACCTCGGTCAACCCGGTGGCGCGGAAGGCGATGTGGTCGATGACCCCGGTGCCGTACGAGTCCTGGGTCTGCTGGCCGAGGTATTTCATCCGATTGGCAGAAACGTTCGCGCCACCCTTGGTCAGATGGAGTACGTCCTGATCGCCCAGATAGAGCCAGTAGACCGGGAACTTGAAGTCCGGGGTGTACCCCTCCTTCATGCCGAGTACGTTGACGTACCAATCCTTGGTCGCCTCAACGTCTTCGGACTGGACCAGGAAGTGTTGCATGTAGTTGAGCGGCATTGTTCCTCCATCGATCGAACGGGTCGGGCCTACGGCGGGGCGGCGAGTGGGTTCACTGCGCCGCGAGGGAGAACTATTCACCGAAATCTCGGTGACCCGTTGTACGGGCCGGCGCGCGTGTAGCGCACGTCACTAAGATATCAGCGGTGCTAGAGGCGGGCAAGATCTCGCGGCGGCGGCGCGGGCTCCGGACGGTTACAGGTACGGCTATTGACCGGAAACTGAGCGCGGAACCGCACGTCGAGGACCCATGCCACCTTGACTCGGCGAAGGTAACTGATATCTTAGGCACACATCTTGGCGAGAGGAGTTAGGTCATGGCCGGATACTGGATCGCGCGTGCCAAGATCATCGAACCCGAGCAGTACAAGAAGTACACCGACCGCGTCCCCGAGATCCTGGCCCAGTACGGCGGGAAGGTCCTGACTCGGGGTTCCCGATACGAAACCCTGGAAGGCCCATCGTATTTCGATCGCTACGTGGTGCTCGAGTTCGAATCCATGGAAGCCGCCAAGATCTGCTTCGAGTCGCCGGAATACCGGGAGGCCGCGGCGTTCCGCCGGTCCGGCGCCGGGCAGAACGAATTGACGGTCGCCGAAGGTGGTGACGCGACGGCCTAGCCGTTGCCGGCAAGTCGTTAGCACGCAATGCCATTGGTGGCAACGACTTGTGCCCATGATCGCAGAAGCGCCGCCACGGAATTTTGCCGACCGTGGTGGTGTCGCTACCCGTTGACGAACGTGAATCGACTGGCGACGGGATGTGACATGACGATGCGACGGTGGGAACTCGACGAAATCGGGCGGGCGGGGCTCGCGCTGCGGGAGGTTCCGGTGCCCCAGCCCGGTCCGGGTCAGGTGCTGGTCGAGGTGGCCGCCGTCGCGCTGAACTATCGCGACAAGATGGTCATCGAGACGGGCCGCGGTCTTCCGCTGGCGTTCCCGTTCACCCCGGGCTCGGACCTGGCCGGCACCGTCGTCGCCGTCGGCGCCGCCGTCGACCGGTTCACCACCGGCGACCGGGTGATCTCCACCTTCACCCCGGACTGGCGCGATGGCGTCCGCGGCGGTGACGCCAGGACCCCGTCGTACCGCACGCTGGGCGGGTACTACCCCGGCGTGTTGTCCGAATATGTTGCACTGCCCCAGGATTGGCTGGTCCGGTCACCGTCGGGATTGTCCCCTGCGCAGGCATCGACGCTGCCGTGCGCCGGGATCACCGCCTGGTTCGCGCTGGTCGAACGCGGCCGGGTGCGCGCCGGGGACGTCGTGCTGGTGGAGGGCACCGGCGGCGTCTCGCTGTTCGGGGTCCAGATCGCGAAAATACATGGGGCAGAAGTGATCGTCTCCGGCAGCGCGAGCAAGCGGGACCCGGTCATGGCCCTGGGGGCCGACCACTTCGTCGACCGCAACCAGGACGGTTGGGTCGAGGCCATCCTGAAGCTCACCGGTGACCACGGCGCCGATCACATCCTCGAGATCGTCGGCGGCGCCCACCTCGGCCAGGCCGTCGAGGTGGCCGCGGTGGGCGGCCACATCCACCAGATCGGGGCGCTGGCCGGGTTCGAGGCCAGCACACCGGTCATGCCGCTGATGCTCAAGGACATCACCATCCACGGGATCGGCACCGGCCACCGGCGCGCCCTGGAAGACCTCGTCGCCGCGGTGGACCGCAACGGTGTGACCCCGGTGATCGACACCGTCTATCCGTTGACCGAGCTGCCGGCGGCGCTGGACCACCTGGACCGGGGACCGCTCGGCAAGATCGTCGTGGGGTTCTCCTAGCTCAGCTGAGCAGGTCCTCGTAGCGATGCTCGCCGGTCAACGCGGTGCCCTGCCGGTGCGCTTCTTCTTCGCGGTTGCGCAGCTCGACGCGGCGGATCTTCCCCGAGATCGTCTTGGGCAGGTCGAAGAACTCGACGCGGCGCACCTTCAGATACGGCGCGAGGTGGTCGCGGGAGTACTCCAGGATCGACCGCGCGGTGTCGGCGGTGGGTTCCCACCCCTCGGCCAGTGCGACATAGGCCTTCGGCACCGCCAGCCGGGTGTCGTCGGGCTGCGGTACGACCGCGGCCTCCACCACCGCGGGATGCTCGATCAGCACGCTCTCGAGCTCGAACGGGGACACCTTGTAGTCCGAGCTCTTGAACACGTCGTCGGTGCGCCCGATGTAGGTGATGTAGCCATCGGCGTCGCGGCTGGCCACGTCACCGGTGTGGTAGTAGCCGCCCGCGGTGACGGCGGCGTTGCGCGCCGGGTCGTCCAGGTAGCCGGTCATCAGGTTCAGCGGGCTCCGGCTCAGATCCAGGCAGATCTCGCCCTCGTCGGCCGGCTCCCCGGAGATCGGGTCCACCAGCACCACGGGCACCCCGGGCATGGGGCGGCCCATCGAGCCGGGCTTGATCGGTTGGCCCGGGGTGTTGCCCACCTGCAGGGTGGTCTCGGTCTGCCCGAACCCGTCCCGGATCGTCAACCCCCACGCCTTCTCGATCTGGGCGATGACGTCCGGGTTCAGCGGCTCACCGGCGCCCAGCACCTCCCGCAGCCCGGCCGGCCGGTCGCCGAGGTCGGCCTGGATCAGCATGCGCCACACCGTCGGTGGGGCACAGAACGTCGAGACCTCCGCCCGGCGCAGCTGCTCGAGCAGCGCCGCGGCATCGAAACGGGTGTAGTTGTAGACGAAGATCGTCGCCTCGGCGATCCACGGCGCGAAGAAGCAACTCCACGCGTGCTTGGCCCAGCCCGGTGAACTGATCGCCAGGTGCACATCCCCCGGGCGCACTCCGATCCACGCCATCGTCGTCAGATGCCCGACCGGATAGGACACCTGCGAGTGCCCGACCAACTTGGGCTTGCTGGTGGTGCCGGACGTGAAGTAGATCAGCATCGGGTCGTCGACGTCGGTGCACGCGGTGAACGGACCGGCGGAGGCGACCGCGTAGGCGTCGGCGTAGCGCTGCCACCCCGGCGCCGGGTCGCCGACCACGATCCGCAGGTAGTCACCGGCGACGCTGTCGAACTTGCCGGCGTCGGCGGCGTTGGCGATCACCACCCGGGCGCCCCCACGCCCGATCCGGTCGGCCAGGTCCTCGGGGCCCAGCGCCGCCGTGGTCGGCATGATCACCGCGCCGAGCTTGGCCACCGCCAGCATCGACTCCCACAGCTCCACCTGGTTGCCCAGCATCAGGATGACCCGATCGCCCTTGCCGACCCCCAGGCCGGCCAGCCAGGTCGCCACCCGGTCGGAGCGGTCGGCCAACTCGGCGAAGCTGAGCTTCTGCTCGCTGCCGTCCTGCTCGACGATCCACAGCGCGGTGCGGTGGTTGTCGGCCGCGATCACGTCGAACCAGTCGGTGGCCCAGTTGAACGCCCCGGTCAGCTGCGGCCAGGTGAAGGTCTCGACGGCATGGTCGTAGTCGTGGACGGCGGCCACGAGGTGATCGCGGGCCGCGCGATACAGGTCGGTGTTGCTCGTCATGCCGGATAGGATCCATGTCACATTCACCCGCCCGCTACCCCCGGAAGAGGGTATTGACCATGTCCGCACCGTCGGCGTTGCTCAGGCCGCGGGACTCCGACGCGCTGCGGGCCGAACTGCGGGAGCTGGCCCGCGCCGGCGGCCCCCCGGTGCTGTTCGGTGGCGAAGTGCACGGCGATGCGTTGCTGCTGAGCGAGTTCGTCGGCACCAGGACGGGGTTGCTGCGCGGTGTGGTGGTGCGGCCCAGGTCCGGTCTGGGCGGGGCCACTATGGTGGCGGGACGGCCGCTGTCGGTCGCGGACTACGGCAGGGCGTCGACGATCACCCACGACTACGACGGGCCGGTGCTCGGCGAGGGCATCCGGTCGGTGCTGGCGGTGCCGGTGCTCGTCGACGGAGTGGCGCGGGCGATGCTCTACGGGGCCTACCGGACCAGCGCGCCGATCGCGGGACGGGCGGCCGACCTGCTGGTGTCCTCGGCGCGCCGGCTGGCCGAGGAACTGCGGATCCGCGACGAGGTGGACCGTCGGCTGCGGCTGCGGCAGGCGTACGGAGACCGCACCGCCGCGGCCGAGTCGATCCGGGAGGTGCACGCGGGGCTGCGTCGGCTGGCCGCCACCGCCGACCCGGCGATGCGCGAGGAACTGCAGCGCCTGGCCGGGTTGCTGTCGGGTCAGGGCGAGGATTCCGACGGGCCTGCGCTGACCGGCCGTGAGCTCGACGTGCTCGCTCAGGTCGCCTTGGGTTGCACCAACGCCGAAGCGGCCGAACGGCTTTCGTTGCGGACGGAAACCGTGAAGAGCTATCTGCGCAGCGCCGCGACGAAGTTGGGCACGCACACCCGGATGCAGGCGGTGTCGCGGGCGCGCAGCCGAGGCCTGATCCCGTAGCCCGCTATGTGAAGTACGGGTACTCCTGCACCCAGTGGAACCCGCGGCTGTTCAACGTGAACGACGCCGGATCCACCCGCTGCAGCGTCATCGTGACCGGCCTGCCGTCGAGTTCGCCGTCGAAGCGCATGGTGTCGGGGGAGTCGCGGTCGAACCGCAGCGTCGCTTCCGGGGCCGTGCCGTCGGGGGCGGCGACGGTGAGGGTGTCGCCGTCGATGGCGGCAGGGGCGTCGATCAACTCGCCGTCCATGCGCTGGTAGGTCAGCACCCCGACCTCGTCGAAAACCACCCGCTGCCAACGGGTGGGGTCGGAGGTCAGCGGCGGCAGGGTGGTGCCGTCGACGGTGAAGTCGGACACCGACCAGATGCCGTACAGCTCGGGCCTGGGCCGGCCGCCGCCGTACTCGTACCAGGCCAGCCAGGTGGTGGCCACACACCCGGCGAGTACCCAGACCCCCAGGACGACTTGGACGAGCGCCGCGATCCGGTTGCGGCGGCTCGAGGCGAACAGCTCTGGCTGGGTGAGCGGCTCGGCGGGCTTGTGCAGCACGAAGACGTCGGCCAGGCGGCGCAGCTGCGGCGCGACCAGGATCAAGCTGATCAGCAGCAGGTGCGACGAGAGGATCTTCACCGGCACGTCGTAGGTCATGTTCAACAGGAACACCTGGCCCATGCTGGCCAGGCTGAGCACCGCGCCCAACGTGGCGGTG
>JBFWOX010000028.1:0-87084 GCA_050250295.1 Mycolicibacterium sp. | reverse complement strand
GACCAGGATCAAGCTGATCAGCAGCAGGTGCGACGAGAGGATCTTCACCGGCACGTCGTAGGTCATGTTCAACAGGAACACCTGGCCCATGCTGGCCAGGCTGAGCACCGCGCCCAACGTGGCGGTGCGGGGTAGGAACAGCAGCAGCCCGGCCACCGTTTCGGCTGCGCCCAAGGCGATCTGGTAGGTGGGAGAACTGCCCACCTGCAGCCACAGCACCGAGGCGGGGCTCAGGTCGCCCACCGGGCGCAGCAGCGCGGCCAGCGGCGGCAACGGCATTTGGGTGGGGATCAGCTTGGCCAGCCCGTAGAACAGCATCTGCCCGCCCAAGCACAGCCGCAGGAACGTCAGGAACCAGGCGTTGAGCCGGCGGTAGTCGGGCCGGCGGTGGTCCAGCACCGTCCAGATCGCGGTGGCGGTCAGGGCGATGACGGCGAAGCAGAGCACCATCACCCACACCGCGGCCTGGTCGCCGCTGTTCGAATCGTGGTGCAGCACAGCGTCGATGCCCAGCAGGTGGGTGCCCACCCAGCTGATCGGGCGCTCGATGAGGATCATCTGCCACATGACGGCCAGGTCCGGCAGCCACAGCCGGAAGATCCCCGTGTAGACGAACATGATCTGGGCGAACACCAGGCAGAACAGCCCGAAGTACACGAAGCAGAACCGGAACACCACCCGGGAGACGGGGTGCCAGGGGTGCGGCGGATCCGCGGTGTCACGGTGGGTTTGGTCGACTCGAGCCGAGGCTGGGGTCATCGTGATCGATGCTACCGACGACTCAGACGAACCCTTGCCCCCCGATGTGGTGGAGCGTCCGGCCCTGGGTCGGCAGGATGAGCCCGGCGAGGATCGCAGTCGCGACCGGGCCCATCGCGAGGATGGCGGCCATGACGTGGGCGAAAGCAGGAAGGCGGTCATTGCTGGGTAATGCTGGAGGAGCGCCGGGTGCCGGACCAGTAGCTGGGCGGACGATACTGACGGCGCGGCGCCGACCGGCGGTTACGGTGGCCGTTGTCGCATCCCGATCTTGAGTGCTAGCACTCGCATGTATAGAGTGCTAGGTGGCGAGTCGGGCCACCCCTGTGTCGACACCCGCGACGACGGCGCGAGGGCGGAAACCGGCCACCGAATGAACACACACACCTACATCAGTAACAGTGAAGGGGCTCAATCGTGGCGAGCGTGAACATCAAGCCACTCGAGGACAAGATCCTCGTTCAGGCCAACGAGGCCGAGACCACGACCGCGTCCGGTCTGGTCATCCCCGACACCGCCAAGGAGAAGCCGCAGGAAGGCACCGTCGTCGCAGTTGGCCCCGGCCGCTGGGATGAGGATGGCGAGAAGCGGATTCCTCTGGACGTGTCGGAGGGCGACGTCGTCATCTACAGCAAGTACGGCGGCACCGAGATCAAGTACAACGGCGAGGAGTACCTGATCCTGTCGGCCCGCGACGTGCTGGCTGTCGTCTCCAAGTAAAGCCCGTGATCCCGCCCCGGACGTTCCCGCTTCGTGCGGGTGATGTCCGGGGCGGGCGCGTCCTATCCGTCTCTAGGAAAAGACATCAATGAGCAAGCAGATCGAATTCAATGAAACCGCGCGTCGCGCCATGGAGGCGGGCGTCGACAAGCTCGCCGACGCGGTGAAGGTGACGCTGGGCCCGCGCGGGCGCCACGTGGTGCTGGCCAAGGCGTTCGGCGGTCCGACGGTCACCAACGACGGTGTCACCATCGCCCGCGAGATCGACCTCGAGGACCCGTTCGAGAACCTCGGTGCCCAGCTGGTCAAGTCGGTGGCGACCAAGACCAACGACATCGCCGGCGACGGCACCACCACCGCGACCGTGCTGGCGCAGGCGCTCGTGAAGGCCGGGCTGCGCAATGTCGCCGCGGGCGCGAACCCGATCGTGCTGGGTTCGGGCATCGCCAAGGCCGCCGACGCGGTGTCCGAGGCGCTGCTGGCAGCGGCGACCCCGGTCAACGACAAGAAGGCCATCGCCCAGGTCGCCACGGTCTCGTCGCGTGACGAGCAGGTCGGTGAGCTGGTCGGCGAGGCGATGACCAAGGTCGGCGCCGACGGCGTCGTCACCGTCGAGGAGTCCTCGACGCTGGAGACCTACCTGGACGTCACCGAGGGTGTCGGCTTCGACAAGGGCTTCATCTCGGCGTACTTCGTCACCGATTTCGACTCCCAGGAAGCGGTGCTCGAGGATGCGCTGGTGCTGCTGCACCGCGAGAAGATCAGTTCGCTGCCCGACCTGCTGCCGCTGTTGGAGAAGGTGGCCGAGGCCGGTAAGCCGCTGCTGATCGTCGCCGAAGACGTCGAGGGCGAAGCGCTTTCGACGCTGGTCGTCAACGCCATCCGCAAGACGCTCAAGGCCGTGGCGGTCAAGGCGCCGTTCTTCGGTGACCGCCGCAAGGCGTTCCTGGAGGACCTGGCGATCGTCACCGGCGGACAGGTCGTCAACCCCGACGTCGGCCTGCTGCTGCGCGAGGCCGGCCTCGACGTGCTGGGCACCGCCCGCCGCGTCGTCGTCGACAAGGACAGCACCGTCATCGTCGACGGCGGCGGCACCAAGGACGCCATCGAGGCCCGCAAGGGGCAGCTGCGCGCCGAGATCGAGGCGAGCGATTCCGACTGGGACCGCGAGAAGCTCGAGGAGCGGCTGGCCAAGCTGGCCGGCGGTGTCGCGGTGATCAAGGTCGGTGCGGCCACCGAGACCGACCTGAAGAAGCGCAAGGAGGCGGTCGAGGATGCCGTGGCCGCGGCCAAGGCCGCGGTCGAGGAGGGCATCGTCGTCGGCGGCGGCGCGGCACTGGTGCAGGCCCGCAGCAGCCTGGACACGCTGCAGGAGTCGCTGTCCGGTGACGAGGCGCTGGGCGTGAGCGTGTTCGCCTCGGCGCTCTCCTCGCCGCTGCACTGGATCGCCACCAACGCCGGGCTGGACGGCTCGGTCGTGGTGAACAAGGTCGCCGAGCTGCCGTCCGGGCACGGTTTCAACGCCGCGACGCTGGAGTACGGCGACCTGATCGCCGACGGTGTCATCGACCCGGTGAAGGTCACCCGCTCGGCGGTGGTCAACGCCGCCTCGGTGGCCCGCATGGTGCTCACCACCGAGACCGCGGTCGTTGAAAAGCCGGCCGAGGCGGAGGACGACGGCCACGGCCACAGCCACGGCCACGGGCACCATCACCACCACTGATCGCTGAGCGACGGAGCACCCCCGGTCCTGTTGGGCCGGGGGTGTTTTCGTTCATCGAGGTCCTATGAGCGAGAGTTCACCTGCGCAACGTCGGAGCTGAACATTCGACACAAGAACCACGGAGTACGTCGAACTGGGCACAGGGATGATCGCCAAGGCGTTGAGCGCGTTCCCTTGCTGCGCCCGCGTCCACGGAATTGGGTCGGAGAGACGAAGCGGGCGTTCTGCCGCTGCATGACCTGACGCGCGCCCAACTTCGATTGCACTGAGGGGTGTCGTGTTGACCCTGAACCACTCGCCCGCACGGTCTAACGTGCGGGCAGGGGCCTCTTCGGTGTTGAACAGCTGCCGGGATGCTGCGAGCACAAAGGCCTCAGCCTCGACATCTGCCACGTCCCGTACGCGATACCCGTTGAGTTCCAGGAATGTGACCGCAGCAGTCCATGACGTTCGTTTGTTCCCGTCGCTGAAATACTGGGTCGAGCTGAAGGAGTGCACATTTACGCCCGCTTCATCCACACGTCTGGGAACACCTCTTGGCCAAAGACGACCTGTGTGGGCCTGTACACAGCGCCAGCTATACCGCCGGGGTCCAACGGGTATCCGCCGAACTTACCGTTGATGTCGATAACAACCTGTTCGGAGAGGTACTCAGTCACTTCGCAGCCAGGCGGTCCAGAAGATTGCTCCACCGCGACATCTGGCGGTCGGCAATCTCCATCGCTCGATCATGGTCGGCGAAGTCGACGCCACGGTCGACGGGCTGCGGGGTCGCGTCTACAGGCAGCCACCGCGGTCGTCGACAAGCCGGCCGAGGCGGAGGACGACGGCCAGGCCACCGCCACGGGCATCATCACCACCACTGATCGCTAACCCTCGATCGGGGGGAAGGTCACCACGTCGCGACCGAGCGGCAGCTGGTCGCGGCGCGGGCCGGTGTTGCCGGCGCTGACCGGAATGGGTTCCAGCGTGTCGTAGTACCTCAGCACCTCCGGCAGTGGCGGGGTCTGCCCGGTGAGGTCGAAGCTGTCGAACACGTAGGGCAGACCGTCGGCGGCGACTACTGAGGGCTGGTTGCTGACCTGGAAATGCAGGTGCGGTCCGCCCGAGGTGCCTGAGCTGCCGACCTCGGCGATGCGGTCCCCGCGGGAGACGGTGTCGCCGGACCGAACCGTGACGCTGCCCCGGCGTAGATGCGCATAGATCGCGAAGCGGCCGTCGCCGATGTCGATCACCACCCGGTTGCCGCCGGCGTTGGCCGGCGTGGGCTCCTCGCGGGCCTCGCCGACCCGCAGGTCCGGATCGCCGTCGACCGCGGCCACCACGGTCCCGTCGGCGACGGCGTACGCCGGCTGGCCGAACGTCGGGAAGCTGCGCGGCGACAGCGGGTCCCCGACGCCGGGCCGGTTCTGCTCGTCGAGCTGGTTGAAGTCGATCGCGAACCGCTGGGCGAGATACCACCGGCCGTCGATCGGGTAGGGCGCGCGCCGGTGCGGACCATCGCAACAACTGCCCAGCGCCGCCCATCCCGGTCCGGTCAGCGGGGGCCCGAGGACGACCGGCGGCGTCCGGTCCACCTCCACCGCCGGGCCGATGAACGTCCACGCGATGCCCGAGCCCGGGATACCGGTGGGCGGATCGGTGACCAGCCGGTGGGTGACGGCCGCGGGCACCGCGGGGTCTGCCAGCGGGACGTCCAGCCACACCACGGCGACCGCCGACGGCGTCAGCGTCGCGGTGGGTGTGTCCGCCGACGCCGCCAGCGACGTCGCCGCCCGCAGCTCGTCACCGGTCAGGCGCATCAGCAGGGTGCCGGAGCCGGCGTCGTGCACCTCGACGGCGCTCAGCGTGACGTCGGCCGCGACGACGTTGGTGAGCATCAGCTCGTAGACCAGATGCGTCTTGTCGTCGGTGCCGGTGAACCACCGCGGTGTGGACAGGGTGCTGGTCAGGAGCGGATCGACCTGACCGCCCTCGGGCGCGGGAACCGACTGCGGTGCGGTGACCGGCGACGGTGTGACCGGCGAAGTCGCGGAGCACGAGCCGAGGACCGGCCCGCCGACGGCCAGGAGCAGGGCCGACAGGGCAGCCGCAGCGGCTCGGTGCATGGCCGATGGTAACCGCTAACGTCCCTCGGCCAGTCATCCCGGCTTCCGCGGATCGCAAGAGCCAACCGTCTTGGTGGCGGATGTGCACGCCGATCTGGATCGAATTCCATTACCGCACACGTTAATTAGGTCTCGGCAAAACCCGCTTGCCCGAGGCGGTAGTGTGAAACATCATGGGAGCGAAGAGGATTGACAATACCAGCCGGTTGTTTGCTGGAGCGGTGCTGGCAATCGGGCTCGGGCTGGGTAGCGGGGTCGGAGCTGCGGTGGCGAACGCGGCACCCGTTACTTCCGGTGTCGACATCGCCACCGAGAAGCCCAAGCACGACGAGGGCCACTGGGGTCACGGTCCCGGCCGAGGACCCGGCGGTCCCGGCAGGTGGGTCGGGGCGAACTGGGACCGCAACATCGACGCGTGCATCACCGCGACCGATCCCAGCGGCCTGGTCAGCGGATACGTCTGCATCTGAGCGCTGAAGCGCTTACCCTGCCTGTGAGATCACACAGGCGGGTGAGCAGGCATGACCGGTTGGCGTCGCTGTCGCGCCACGGCCGTGCTGTGCGCCGCAGGGGTCGTCGGCTGGCCTGTGCCCTCGGCGGCGGCACAGCCGATCGACCCCATCCCCGGTAACGGCTTCTTCCTCGTCGGGCAGGACATCGCCCCCGGCCTGTACCGGACGGACGGGACGGCGTCGGTCTTCGGAGTGTGGATCAACGACGTGCCGACTCAGGAGTCGATGTGTCTGTGGTTCACCTACACCACGCCCGACGCGAACAAGGATCACGTGGCGGCGACGAACATATCCATCGGGCCCATGTACGCGAACATCAACTCCGACGTGAAGGCCTTCGAGTCGCGCAACTGTCAGCCCTGGGTCCGGGTCACCTGACGGTCGGCGGATGTGCGAATTTCCCGCACCGCACGCGCCAGGTCCGCGGGAGCGCTAGCGTCACCACGCGATGGACGAACCACTGCTGCTGCACCACCGCGACGATCGCGGCGTCGTCACGCTGACCCTGAACCGTCCGCAGGCCTTCAACGCGCTGTCGGAGGCGATGCTGGCCGCGCTCGCCGAGGCCTTCGACAAGCTGCAGGATGACGACACCGTGCGCGCTGTCGTCCTCGCCGCGGCGGGCACGGCGTTCTGCGCCGGGCACGACCTCAAGGAGATGCGGGCCGAGCCCTCGCTCGACTACTACCGCAGCCTCTTCGCCCAGTGCACCGACATGATGTTGGCGATCCAGCGCCTCCCCGCCCCGGTGATCGCGCGGGTGCACGGCCTCGCGACCGCCGCGGGCTGCCAGCTCGTCGCCATGTGCGACCTCGCGGTGGCCAGCACCGACGCCCGCTTCGCCGTCAGCGGCATCAACGTCGGGCTGTTTTGCTCCACCCCCGGGGTCGCGCTGTCGCGCAACGTGCCCCGCAAGGCCGCCTTCGAGATGCTCGTCACCGGCGAATTCGTCTCTGCCGCAGAGGCTCTCGCGCTCGGCCTGGTGAACCGGGTGGCGGCACCCGATGAGCTCGACGACGCGATCGAGGCGTTGGTCGCCCGCATCGTCGCCAAGCCCGGCGTCGCCGTCGCCATGGGCAAGGCGCTGTTCTACCGCCAGCTGGAGGTTGGCATCGAGGCGGCCTACCAGGACGCCGGGGCGACCATGGCGGCCAACATGATGGACCCGTGCGCGCTGGAAGGCGTGCGGGCGTTCATCGACAAACGTCCGCCCTCATGGTCGTCTCAGCATTAGCCACTAGGTTCTCGAGCCATGAATCAGCTATCGCGCTCGTCGTCGCTGGTGATCGCGGGTGTCGCCGCGCTGAGCATCCTCACCGGGTGCGCCGGGTCCAACCCACCGCCCAACCTGGCGCCCGCCGAGAGACCCGCGACCGGCGGCGCCGCGATGGACTCGGTAGCTGGACCGGCGCCGGAGTTCGGCCCGCCCCAGGCACCCCCGGAGGAACGTGACGTCGTCAAGACCGCGTCGATGACCCTCACGGTGGCCGACCCGTCGGGGTCGGCGGACGAGGCGGCCGTCATCGTCGAGAAGGCCGACGGCCGCGTCGACAGCCGCACCGAGGACGCCGGGTCCGGCAGCGGCCGGGCGGTCACGTCGATCACGCTGCGGGTGCCCGTGGCCAAGCTCGACGAGGTGATGCGCCAGCTCAAGACGCTCGGCACCGTCGAGACCGCCACCACCACCGCCGAGGACGTCACCGCCCAGCGCGTCGACCTCGACGCCCGGATCCGCGCGTTGCAGACCTCGGTGGACCGGCTGCTGGCGATCATGCGCGACGCCCGCGATCCCGAAGCCCTCATCACCGCCGAGAGCGCGCTGTCCGAACGCCAGGCCGAGCTGGACAGCCTGCGCGCGCAACGCGAGGCGCTGGGGGACCGCATCGCCTACAGCACCGTCGACGTGAGTTTCTACGCCGAACACGTCGGCGGTCCCGCGCCGAAGCGCTACGAGGGTTTCTCCGGTCAGATCGAGCGCGGCTGGGATGCGATGGTTGCGGTGGCCAGCGGTGCGGTGTTGATGTTCGGCTTGCTGCTGCCCTGGCTGGCGGTGCTGGCGGTGGTGGGCATCCTCGTCTTCGTCATCGTCCGGTGGGCGCAGCGCCGCGCGGCGCCGCCCCCGCCCCCGGCCGCTCCCGTCGAATCCGACGATTCTGGCGAACCCGTCGCCCCCCGGACGTGACAGTGCCCCGGACGCCTCGACGCCGGGGCACTGCAGGGGTCTTGTGGGAACGCGGGGTCAGGCGGTGCGCCGGATGCCTCGCTTGAGGAGCAGCTCGCGCTCGGACTCGCTCAGCCCGCCCCAGATGCCATAAGGCTCACCAACGGCCAGCGCATGCGAGCGGCACTGGGCGATGACCGGGCAGCGCCGGCACATCTCCTTGGCCCGCATCTCCCGCTGCGCGCGGGCCCGACCACGCTCGCCGTCGGGATGGAAGAACATCGAGGAATCGACACCCCGGCAAAGGCCTTGCATCTGCCAATCCCAGATGTCGGCGTTGGGACCCGGTAGCTGTTGCGGCTGTGGCATGTGGAAAACCCCTCTCTGCACATCCATTTCGAAACGCAGTGGATGCGTGAGTCGTGGAACAGATCCGAGCACAGTCGCCGATGACCACTCGTGCACACAACGTAGAAGGGCCGTGGAATTGCCGTCAATACTTTGTCGTTGTGCGCAACGGCATACGGTCGGCCGGAAAATTTACTTCGCGTTCATCGATGCGACGCGCCCGCAACGACTTCGGTGCTAAGCGTCGTCAATGTGCCGCCGCCGCAGCGCCGTTTTGGCTGATCAGTTCACGTGCCGGCACGGACGCATTCTTTGCTGCGACGAAACCCGTTGACATGTCTGTAACGCGGCTACCACAAACTGTTAACTAACGTGATCTTAAAACGATGGCTGAGTTGATATCGTCGCGATCCGTCATGGACGACGACAAGTGACGGCGCCGGCCCTCCTGGAGGACGCCGCGTTCGGCGCCGACCCGGGGCGGTGGCCGCTCCCGGCCGCCCAGACCCCGCAGCAGAGGTGGCTGCGGGCCGTCGCCGCCGGCGGACAGGGTCGTTACGGCGCGGCGTTGGCCGAGCTGGACCGGCTCGGCCGGCAGCGCACAGGCGGTCCTCTCCCTTCGCTGGCGCGCAGCACTCGGGCGTCGCTGTGGCGTCAGCTCGGCTGGCACGACCGCGCCCGCGGACTCGACGGGCAGGCGCTCGCCCTGGCCGGTTCCGCCGCCGAACCCGTCGCCGACGCTCTCATCGGGCTGGCGGCCGACGCACTGGGCGTCGGCCGGTTCGCCGCCTCCGCCCGCGCGCTGCAGCGGGCCGCCCCTCCGGTTGCCGATTCGGGATCGGCCCGGTTGCCGGTCCGGCTGGCGTGGGTGTCGGCCGAACTGGCCATGGTCCGCGGTGACGGTGCCGACGCCATCGGGCACGCCGAGCGGGCGGTCGCACTCGCCGCGGCGCTGCCGTCGGCGCGCCACGGGGTCAAGTCCCGCGTCGTGCTGGCCGCCGCCCGGTGCGCCGGCGGCGACCTCGACGCATCGCGCCGCGAGGCCGATGCGGTGCTCGCAGACGCCGGCCGGCTCGGCCTGGTCCCGCTGCAGTGGGCCGCAGCCTGCCTGCTCGCCGACATCGGCAGCGACGAGCGGTCCCGGGCCGATCTCGTGGCCCTGCGCGACCACTGTGCGCAGACCGTGATCAGACGGGGCGGCGTGTGGCGCACGCGGTAACCGGGTTGCGCCCAACTCGGTCGTTATTGTTTAGCTGAGCCGGCACCGCCAGGTGCCGACTGACATCGACGCACACGGCCACCTCCCCTCCTGGGAAGTGTCCCCGACGTAACGCTGGAGATCCTGCTCACGATGACAATTTCGGGAGAACGTCTCGATGCTGTCGTTGCTGAAGCAGTCGCCGGTAATCGGGACGCACTCCGGGAGGTGCTGGAGATCATCCGCCCCATCGTCGTCCGATATTGCCGGGCGAGGGTGGGGACTACGGAGCGCAGCGGTCTTTCAGCTGATGACGTTGCTCAGGAGGTGTGCTTGGCTGCCATCACGGCGCTGCCGCGTTACAAGGATCAAGGACGACCGTTCCTGGCCTTCGTCTACGGCATCGCTGCACACAAGGTTGCTGACGCTCACCGCGCCGCCGGTCGGAACCGGTCCGATCCGATGGAAGTCGTCCCGGAAAGGTTCTCCGGCGAAGCCGGCCCCGAGCAGCTCGCGATCGAGTCCGAATCGTCGGCGCGGATGAACGCGCTGCTGCAGACCCTGCCCGAGAAGCAGCGCGAGATCCTCGTCCTGCGTGTCGTGGTCGGGATGAGCGCCGAGGAGACCGCCGAGGCGGTGGGCAGCACCCCCGGTGCGGTGCGTGTCGCCCAGCACCGTGCGTTGGCGCGGCTGAAGGCCGAGATCACCGCGAGCGGTCAGGGGCGTGACTATGCCTGACTTCGGACGGTGGGGGGCCAGCGGCGGTGACCCGTCGCTCAACGAGATCAACCGGATCGACCAGTTCCTCGATGCGCTGGGTGCCCAGCAGCAGCCCTTTGTGACCGACCATGCCGAGGCCGAGCTGGCCAACCTGTTGTCGGGTTGGCGCGACGACGTGCGGGAAACGCCGATGCCGGCGATCGTGACGCCGCAGGAGGCCGCGCAGGCCCTGGACCACGCCACCGCCCCGGCCAAGCGCCGACGGCTGTCGCTGGCGGTGGTGGGTTCCGCCGCGGCAGCGATGCTGGCGATCGGCGGGTTCGGCACTGTGGTGGCCGGGTCGGGCCCCGGTGACCCGCTCTACG
Source organism: Mycolicibacterium sp. (assembly GCA_050250295.1). Classification (GTDB taxonomy): domain Bacteria; phylum Actinomycetota; class Actinomycetes; order Mycobacteriales; family Mycobacteriaceae; genus Mycobacterium. The sequence goes on along the minus strand of JBFWOX010000028.1, from coordinate 76,470 downwards.
GGTTGCGCACCATGCTGTTCGGCGAGCAGGCCGCCCCACGCGACGACGCGGTGATCCTGGCCGCCCAGACCGAGATGCAGCAGATCCAGCAGCTCATCGACCAGGGTGACTGGCAGGCCGCCCAGGAGCGGCTCGAGACCGTGACCACCACCGTCGCGACGGTGAATGACGTTGAGCGAAAAGAGGAATTGATCACCCAGTGGCAGGAGCTCACGGTCAAGGTGGAGGCCCAGGACCCGGCCGCCACCGTCGCGCCGGGAGCCCCGCTGCCGACGTTCCCGGAAGTGACGGTCCCGCTCGATCCGGCGACGCTGCCCGCGTTGACGTCGGACACGTCGCCGGACGCGTCGACCTCGTCGTCGGAGACCAGCGCGCCGTCGGAGACGTCGGAAACCTCGGCACCGTCGGAAACCTCGGCACCCTCGGAGACCTCGGCGCCGTCGCAGACGGCCACCACGACCACGGGTGCGCCGACGTCGCAGACGAGCGCGCCGACGTCGGCCTCCCAGACGACCTCCCCGGCCACCTCGCAAACGACGTCGGCCACGACGTCGACGGCGCCGACGAGCACCACCGCCCCGACGACGACCACGACGAGCGCCCGGGCGGTCGCACCGTCGACCACGACCACCGTGGTGGTCGAGGAGACCGAGGAAGAGGCGCCGGCGACTTCGGCGGCGCCGTCACCGACGGCGACCCCGACGCCGCAACCGTCCCCGTCACCGACGGCGGTGCCCACCACGGTCGAGCCGACGACGACGGTGGCCCCGCCCACGACGCTGGCACCGCTGCCGACCACGACGACGCTGATCCCCGTGCCCGGGGCAGCCGAATAACGGCGCCGACAACGCCTCAGACGGAGCGGATGAATTCAGCTCTCAGCGATACCCGTCGGACTCCGACGCGGCCTCGTTGAGGGAGGCGTCGGCGTAGCCGCGGCAGTAATCCCAGGTCACGTACGAGTCGGGCTCGGGATCGTAGGCAGGTTCGTGGGGCCGGACGGTGCCGTCGACGAGGAGCTGCAGCAGGTTGGCGCGCAGCATGTCCCAGTCGTGGTAGTGGTCCTGCTGGCATTCGTCGCAGCAGACCACCAGGCCGCGAATTCCCTTGTGCGCCAGCAATGCCTCATAGACGGCCAAGTCGGCCAGGTCGGCTTCGACCGCGCTGCGTTCCTGCGGATCCAGCGGCTGCCCGGGTTCCAGGGCATCGAGCGCCGCCGACGGATCGCACGGGTCGTCGGCGAACGGGTCGGGCGGCAGGCCTGGTGGCAGGTGGTCTCGCACGACTCCAAGACTACGCAGCCCCCCAGGTATCGCGCCAGCGCTTCGGCGGCACGTCGCGGCGGACAAAAAAGCCGTGCTCGATGCCGATAAGATGTGGATTTCAGGTGGCTCCTGCGCCTGGATGCATCTGTCACTGGAGGCTCATCCATGTCGATACCCACGTCGGTCGCTGAAAGCGCCGTGCCCATCACGGTTCCCGTGCCCACGGGCGGCGACGACCCGACCAAGGTCGCGATGCTCGGGCTGACGTTCGACGATGTCCTGCTGCTTCCGGCCGCTTCCGATGTGATACCCGCCACAGCCGACACGTCGAGTCAGCTGACCCGCCGGATCCGGCTGAAGGTGCCGCTGGTGAGCTCGGCGATGGACACCGTCACCGAGGCCCGGATGGCCATCGCGATGGCCCGCGCCGGCGGCATGGGCGTGCTGCACCGCAACCTTCCGGTCGCCGAGCAGGCCGGGCAGGTCGAGACCGTCAAGCGATCCGAGGCGGGCATGGTCACCGACCCGGTGACCTGCTCACCGGACAACACGCTGGCCGAGGTCGATGCGATGTGTGCGCGGTTCCGGATCTCCGGGCTGCCCGTGGTCGACGACGCGGGCGCGCTCGTCGGCATCATCACCAACCGCGACATGCGGTTCGAGGTGGACCAGAACAAGAAGGTCTCCGAGGTGATGACCAAGGCGCCGCTGATCACCGCCCAGGAAGGGGTCTCGGCCGAGGCGGCGCTCGGACTGTTGCGCCGCAACAAGATCGAGAAGCTGCCGATCGTCGACGGCCACGGCAAGCTGACCGGGCTGATCACCGTCAAGGACTTCGTCAAGACCGAGCAGTTCCCGCTGTCGACCAAGGACAGCGACGGCAGGCTGCTGGTCGGCGCCGCTGTCGGCGTGGGCGAGGACGCGTGGACCCGCGCGATGACCCTCACCGACGCCGGCGTCGACGTGTTGATCGTCGACACCGCACACGCCCACAACCGCGGTGTCCTCGACATGGTGCACCGGCTCAAGACCGCCGTCGGTGACCGCGTCGACGTGGTCGGCGGCAACGTCGCCACCCGTGCCGCGGCCGCCGCGCTGGTGGCCGCCGGCGCCGACGCGGTGAAGGTGGGCGTCGGACCCGGCTCGATCTGCACGACGCGGGTGGTCGCGGGCGTCGGCGCCCCCCAGATCACCGCGATCCTCGAGGCCGTGGCCGCCTGCGCGCCGCACGGCGTGCCCGTCATCGCCGACGGCGGCCTGCAGTACTCCGGCGATATCGCCAAGGCGCTGGCCGCGGGCGCGTCCACCGCGATGCTCGGTTCGTTGCTCGCCGGAACCGCGGAATCGCCCGGCGACCTGATCTTCGTCAACGGCAAGCAGTTCAAGAGCTACCGCGGCATGGGGTCACTGGGCGCCATGCAGGGCCGCGGCGCCGCAGGAAACCTGCGGGGCAGCTACTCCAAGGACCGCTACTTCCAGGACGACGTGCTCTCGGAGGACAAGCTGGTGCCCGAGGGTATCGAGGGCAGGGTGCCGTTCCGCGGTCCGCTGTCGTCGGTGATCCACCAACTCACCGGCGGGTTGCGCGCGGCGATGGGCTACACCGGCTCGGCCACCATCGAGCAGCTGCAGCAGGCGCAGTTCGTCCAGATCACCGCGGCCGGGCTCAAGGAAAGCCACCCCCACGACATCACGATGACCGTCGAGGCCCCGAATTACACCACCCGCTAGGGTGGCACGGGCCGAACAGGGGAGCTGGGTATGCGTGACATGGTCGAGATCGGCATGGGCAGAACCGCCCGCCGCACCTACGAACTCGGCGACATCAACATCGTGCCGTCGCGGCGCACCCGCTCCTCCAAGGACGTCTCGACGGCCTGGCAGTTGGACGCCTACCGCTTCGAGATCCCGGTGGTGTCCCATCCCACCGACGCGCTGGTGTCGGTCGAGTTCGCCATCGAGCTGGGCCGCCTCGGCGGTCTCGGTGTGCTCAACGGCGAGGGCTTGATCGGCAGGCACGCCGACGTCGAGGCCCGTCTCGCCGAGGTGATCGAGGCCGCCGAGAAGGAGTCCGACCCGTCGGCGTCGATCCGGCTGTTGCAGCAATTGCATTCCGCGCCTTTGGATCTCGATCTGCTTGGGGCGGCGGTGGCGCGGATCCGGGAAGCCGGGGTGACCACTGCGGTGCGGGTCAGCCCGCAGAACGCGCAGGCGCTGACGCCCACACTGGTGGCCGCCGGGGTGGACCTGCTGGTCATCCAGGGCACCATCATCTCCGCGGAGCGGGTCGCGCAGGGGCGCGACGGGGCCGGTGAACCGCTGAACCTGAAGACCTTCATCTCCGAACTCGACGTGCCCGTCGTCGCGGGCGGGGTGCTCGATCACCGGACCGCGCTGCACCTGATGCGCACCGGCGCGGCCGGCGTCATCGTCGGCTACGGGTCGACGTCGGGGGTGACGACCTCCGACGAGGTGCTCGGCATCAGCGTGCCGATGGCGACCGCGATCGCCGACGCCGCGGCCGCGCGCCGCGAGTACCTGGACGAGACCGGCGGACGCTACGTGCACGTGCTGGCCGACGGCGACATCCACACCTCCGGTGACCTGGCCAAGGCCATCGCCTGCGGCGCCGACGCCGTGGTGCTCGGCACCCCGCTGGCCTCGGCCGCCGAGGCGCTGGGCGGCGGCTGGTTCTGGCCGGCCGCCGCGGCGCATCCGTCGCTGCCGCGCGGTGCGCTGCTGCAGATCGCCGTCGGTGAGCGGCCGTCGCTCGAGCAGGTGCTCAACGGGCCGTCCGACGACCCGTTCGGGTCGCTGAACCTGGTCGGCGGGCTGGCCCGCTCGATGGCCAAAGCCGGCTACTGCGACCTCAAGGAATTCCAGAAGGTCGGCCTCACCGTCGGCAGCTGAGGCCTCACTGCATGCCGCGCAGCGTGCGGGTCAGATAGTCGTCGACGAGTTCGGTGCGACCCGCGGAATCAGCGACCGTGATCAGCAGCGCGTAGAGCCCGAGCAGGAAGTAGATCGCGCTGTTCATCGGGGTGACGTCGGCGGCGACGTCGCCGCGCTGTTTGGCCAGCTCGATCTGCCCGGCCACCAACACCACCAGCGGGTGGTCGTCGCCGTCCTCGGCCGGCGGGCGGGTGGGCGAGAAGTGCAGCGCCAGGAAGTCCTTGAACAATACGGCGCCCAGCCGCCGCTCCAGCCCCAGGACCAAGCCGGCCGCTTCGCGCAGCGAGGCCGCAAGATCCTGGTGCTGCTTGCTCAGCTGCGCGAACCGCTTGGCGATGCGGTCCTCCTCGCGGCGCTCCAGTTCCAGCAGCACGTGTTCCTTGGTCGGGAAGTGGAAGAAGAAGGTGCCGTGCGCGACGCCGGCGGCGGTCACGATGGCGGCGACGTCGGCCTCGGCCATCCCGGCCCGCTTGAACTCGGCGATGGCGGCGCCCAGCAACCGTTCCCTGGTCTGCAGACGCTTGGCCGCGCGCGCCGTCATCCCGTCAGCCACAGCCATTGACACTAGTCCGCTCGTCCAGCGAACTTAGGGTCGCCTCCCTAGCAAGTTACCGACCGGTAAGTTCATACTGGGCCGATGGAACCTGACTATGACGTCGTCATCATCGGTTCGGGGTTCGGCGGCAGCGTGAGCGCGCTGCGGCTCACCGAGAAGGGCTACCGCGTCGGCGTGCTCGAGGCGGGCCGGCGCTACGCCGATTCGGAGTTCGCAAAGACCTCGTGGAACCTACGCAAGTTCCTGTGGGCGCCGCAGTTCGGCATGTACGGCATCCAGCGCATCCACCTGTTGCGCAATGTGATGATCCTGGCCGGCGCGGGCGTCGGCGGCGGATCGCTGAACTACGCCAACACGCTCTACGTGCCGCCGGAACCGTTCTTCAACGATCCGCAGTGGCGCGACATCACCGACTGGCGCGCCGAGCTGATGCCGCACTACGAGCAGGCGCAGCGGATGCTCGGGGTGGTGACCAACCCGACGTTCACCGACGCCGACCGGATCATCAAGGAAGTCGCCGACGAGATGGGCGTCGGCGACACGTTCGTGCCCACACCCGTCGGTGTGTTCTTCGGCCCCGACGGCACGAAGACGCCCGGCCGCACGGTGCCCGACCCGTACTTCGGCGGTGCCGGCCCGGCCCGCACCGGCTGCATCGAATGCGGCTCCTGCATGACCGGGTGTCGTTACGGCGCGAAGAACACGTTGGTGAAGAACTACCTCGGCCTGGCGGAAAAGGCGGGGGCACATGTTCATCCGCTGACCATGGTGAAGGGGTTCCGGCAGCGTCCCGACGGGCTGTGGGAGGTCAGCACGGCGCGCACCGGGGCCAAGGTGCGCAGGCACCGCACGACGTTCACCGCGCAATACCTGATCCTGGCAGCGGGCACCTACGGGACGCAGAAGCTGCTGTTCAAGATGCGCGACACTGGAGCGCTGCCGGAGCTATCCGACAAGCTGGGCGTGCTGACCCGGACCAACTCCGAATCCATCGTCGGCGCAGGGCGATTCAAGGCCAGCCCGGATCTGGACCTCACCCACGGGGTGGCGATCACCTCGTCGATCCACCCCACCGCCGACACCCACATCGAACCGGTGCGCTACGGCAAGGGTTCCAATGCGATGGGGTTGCTGCAGACGCTGATGACCGACGGCGACGGGCCCGAGGGCACCGACGTTCCCCGCTGGAAACAGTTGCTGCACAACGCCCGCCAGGATCCCCGCGGCACGGTGCGGATGCTCAACGTGCGCCGGTGGAGCGAACGCACGTTGATCGCGTTGGTGATGCAGCACCTGGACAATTCGATCACCACGTTCACCCGCAAGACCAAGTTCGGGTTCCGGATGCTCGACAGCAAGCAGGGCCACGGCCAACCCAACCCAACGTGGATCCCGGCGGGCAACGAGGTGACCCGGCGCATCGCCGAGAAGATCGACGGGGTGGCCGGGGGTACGTGGGGCGAGTTGTTCAACATCCCGCTGACCGCGCACTTCCTCGGTGGTGCGGCGATCGCCGACAGCCCGGAGCGTGGGGTCATCGACCCGTATCAGCGGGTGTTCGGCTATCCCACGCTGTCGGTGATGGACGGGGCGGCGGTGTCGGCGAACCTCGGTGTCAATCCGTCGCTTTCGATCACCGCCCAGGCCGAGCGGGCGGCATCGCTGTGGCCGAACAAGGGTGAAGAGGATCTGCGGCCGGCCCAGGGGCAGCCCTATCGGCGGCTCGCGCCGATCCCGCCCGCGCATCCGGTGGTGCCCGCCGACGCACCTGCCGCGCTGCGCAGGCTCCCGATCGAACCGGTCACTTCGGCCGGCTAGTTCGGGACGGCGCAAGGCCGGTTTTGTCAGACCCCTCCTGTGAGGATGGGGTCATGTCCGTTTCCTGTGTTGATGCCGGGTCTGTGTTGGGGCCGGATGCGCGGTTGCAGAAGCTGTATGGGGAGTTGGCGGGGCAGCGTGATGCGATCGATGGGCGGATCCCGGAGATCGCCGCGGAGATCGAGCTTGGTGGGTTCTGGGGTCATACCGGGGCGCGCTCGGTGGGGGCGTTGATCGCGTGCGTGGAAGACCGGGGTGTCGGCGGGTAATGCCCGCACGATCATGGCGATTGCGAAGCGGTGGGAGGAGTTTCCGATCTGTATCGCGGCGTTGCGGGCTCGGATGCGCACTACGCCCTGTTGGCCCAGAGTGCGTCGGTGAGCCAGCTGCGCACGGCGGTCAAGCTGGAGCCCCGTCCCAAACCGGAGCCCAAACCCCAGCCGGAACCCGAGCCCGAGTCCGAGGCCTCCAGGGACTCCGAAGCCGATCGGGTCGATCACCAAGTATTCCGATGCCGAGTTCGCGTATTGGCGGATCAAACTGTCCCATCCGGAGGCGGCGAAGTTCGAGGCGGCGTTGAAGTCACACCGGGATGCGTTGATCGCGCAGTGGAAACGTGACCAGAACATCCCCGAGGACGCCGACGGTGACGGGGGGCCGGGTTATCGCACCGATGAGGAGCGGCTGTGCCGGGCCCCGTTCCCGACCACCCTGGACGCCTTCCTGGCATTGGTGGATGCCGGCTGGGATGCCGATGCCACCCGGCGCCCGCACGGGTATCAGACCACGGTGGTGATGCATCTGGATGTCCAGGACCGCATCGCCGCGCTGCATGTCGGTCCGGTGCTCACCGATGCCGATCGCCGGTATCTGTCCTGTGATGCGACGTGTGAGGTGTGGTTCGAACGCGACGGTCAGCCGATCGGCTGCGGGCGTACCACCCGGGTGATCAACCGCCACCTGCGCCGTGCGCTGGAGTATCGGCATCCGGCGTGTGCGGTCCCGGGGGGTGATCACCATCAGCGGTCCCGGACACCGTATTACGGTCACCGACAGCCTGGGCCGAGAACTTCACGGCGGGTCGTTGGCCCGCCCACCCACCGCACCCCCACCCAAAGTCGGGCCCTATCCGGGCACGTCGGGCGAACGCGCCCAATGGAAGTGGTATGACCCCTACCAACCACCACCACCCACACCCAACTGAGTTCGCGACCTCAGTCATCCGGAAACTGCTGCGCTACTACACTTTTCCGCAGCAGGCGGCATGGTCACGGTCTGCGCCTCCGCTGTGTTTCGCGACGCGCCGGAATGTCGCGCCGCCGAACGAGTTCCGAACCGCCGACCGTTTGCTATTTTGACGCGGTGGTCACAACGGTGCGATGCGCGGTCGGGGTAGGGGCGGTACTGGCGGCGCTGGTCGCCGGATGCGGGTCGGCGTCCACCCCACCCGAGCCGAGCCCGGGAACCCCGACGCCCACAGCCGTCGCGGAGGCGCGGTCGGGCTGGGGCTGCGCCGGCGACGACGTCCGGCCGTCCCCGCGTCGCGCCAAGGAAGAGCAACCCCGCCCCGCAGCCGACGACCAAGACGACCTCGAGGAGGCATCGGGCGTCTACGGTGACCCCGACGGCGCCACCCGGTACTGGGAGCAACAGACCGAGAGCGACTGCGGCCTGATGGCCACCCGCCTGGTCGTCGGCGAGATCACCGGCCAGCCCCCGACCGAACGCGAGATCATCGATCTGGCGGCCGACACCCCGAGCGAGTGCTCTCCCGGCGAGCCGGTGTACGACGAGAGCATCGACCCGTCCGACGGCGGGGTCGGCCACGGCACCTGCACCTGGGATCTGCTGCTGCTCCTGGACCATTACGGCATCGACGCGGACTACACCAACGACGACGTCGCCGCCGACGGCGGGCCGGACACCGGCATCGACGCGCTGCTGGGCTACCTGGGCAACGACCAGCAGGCCATCGTCTGCGTGAACTCCCGCATCATCTGGGACATCGAGGGCGACCGCACCAACTGCGGGCATCTGGTCACCGTCGCCGCGATCGACGTCGACAACGACATCGTCTACTTGGGCGACAGCGGCGGGGAAGACACCGAGGGGGAGCAGGTGAGCATCGATGTGTTCGAATCCGCCTGGGCCACCGGTGATCACGAGCTGGTGGTCACCGCCGCCCGGTGAGCATTCGGATCAGACACCAGATCTCGTCGTCGGAACTGACCACGTCGACCTCGGTTGGGAACGTCAGGTCGGTCGGGTTCGCGGTGGTGTCACAGACCACGCTGATCTCCACGGCATCCGCGGCGGCGGTCAGCACCAGCCGCACATGGCTCGCAGCGTGCGACAGCAGCGGGCGCAACGACGTGATCAGTGAATCGATCTCGGCCGGATCGAGGTCGGGGATCGTTCCGGCGAGGTCGATGTCGACGTCGATCCGCCGATCCTCGGCAGCGTCGATCAGCGGCCGGATCCGCTGCATGAGCGGATGGTCGAACACCTCGGCCTGATCGAACAGTGCACGCAGGCGCCGGCATTCGGCGCGCGCCCGCACCTGCAGATCGCCGTCCATCGCGGCGCCGGTGCTCAACTGCTTCAGCAGCGGCACCACGTTCTCGACGATGGTGGCATACCGGCGCTGGTATTCGCTGCGCAGCGCCGAGGTGACGCGTTCGCGGGTGAGGAGTCGTTGTTGGGCTTGGGTTTCGGTGTGGATGACGACGGCGGCGTCGCGCATCAGCCCGTTGAAGATCAGCGCGAAGAGCTGCACGCCGAGGATGCTGGCCGACCCCAGCCCGATGTTCACCCAGACCTCGGGCGCGGCGTCGCGGACCAGCGCCGCGGCCGAGCCGATCACCCAGTAGCCGACCAGCACCGCGGCGCCGACGCGGGTGGGCAGCGCCAGCACCAGCGGCACCACACACCAGCCGATCGCGCCCTGCGCCCAGTGCGGATAGCCGGGCAGCAGGTCCGGCGTCAACAGGGCCGGCTGCGCGATCGTCACCGCCAGCAGCACCAGCGCGGCGGTGCGGGCATAGCGCCAGTTCCCGTGCCGGACCCCGGGGATCGCGGCCAGCGTGCTCAGCGCCGCCGCGAGCCCCATCACCCACTCGGCGGTGGGATGCCCGGCGGCCGACGCGGCGCGCGGCACCGAGATCGCGAGATTGACCAGGCTGTAGGCGATGAGCGCGAAACTGTACCGGCTGCGCACCCGTTCGACCAGGCGGTCCGGATCGGTCACCGACCCGGTGTCCGGCGTGTCCGTCGCGGGCGTCCACGACAGCCGGGTGCGGGTGCCGGTCCCCGGCGCGGAGTCGATCTGGGCTTGCCCGCCGGCGCGGCGCATCCGTCCGACGATCGAGTCGTCGACGCCGTGCCCGCTGCGCGGGGTGCGGGGGTCGAACCCGACCCCGTCGTCCTCGAGGCGCACCTCGGTGTCCGACACGGTGACCGTGAGCCGGCTCGCCCTGGCATGCCGGTCGACGTTGGTCATCACCTCACGCGCGGCGGCGACGACCGGCTCGGCGGTCACCCCGGGCAGCCACAACCGCTCGCGCCCCGCGAACTCGATCGGCGTCGACACCAGCCGGGCGCACTGCCGCAACGCGGCGACGAGATCCACCCGCGGCGCCGGCTCGTCCCACGGCCCCTTGTCGAGCAAGTCGAGGTCACGGCGCGCCTGCTCGGCCAGCCGCTGCCGCGGCAGCGGGGTGCCGTTGCCGACCATCAACAGCGTGGACGCCGCCGTGTCGTGCAACAGCGCCAGCTGTTCGCGCTCGTAGTCGCGGACGGCGTCGCTCACCCGCTGCCCGAGCTCGGCTTCCTGCCGATCGGCGCGGGCCTGATCGACCGCCGCGGCGATGCGCACCAGCATGAACCGGATCGCCGAGGCGGTCGCCCACTGCACCGCGAAGTAGTGCAGCGCCGAGATCGAACCCAGGTTCGCCCAACCGACCATCGCCGCCGCCCCGACCGCGTACGCGGCGGCGATGCCGACGGTGGCGGCCAGGCTGACCGGGATGCGGACCGCCACCGAGATGCTGATCACCGCCGTGCCGGCGATGGCCTGCGGGGCCGTGTTGAAGGTGTGGAAATCCGGCCCGCCGACCAGCACCGGGATCGCCAGGCACACCGTCAGCACCAGCGCGTAGTCCACCGCGAGGAACACCGCACGGTGCGACCGCAGGACCAACCGGGCCAGCGACCACACCGCTACCGTCGCCATCAGCGCAGTTCCGGCGGGGTGTCGGGGCCATCCGGGATCGCCCAGCGCCAGCACGGCGACCCCGGCGTTGACGCTGTTGCGCATCAGCAGCCCGACGGTCGCCGCGCGGTTCAGCAGCTGCCGCTGCGAGGCGCCATGCCCGGACCGGTTGGTTGCCACGGCCCTCCCCAGCGAATTCGACGCGTCGACGGTGTCACGGTAGCCCGCCGCGACGGCTACCGACCGGTCACGACGAGTGACGCTGTTTTGCACCGACTGCGCCGGTGGCTACTCTAGGGAGCGCCAGGGGGATCGAAATGTTCGCTATGCCACAGAGCCTTTCTGTCGCGGGATGGCGCCCGTGTGCGCTTAAATGGCCTCCAGGAAATTGACATGTGTGCAGAAGTGTCAAGTCGTGGGGGGTGGGTGACGTCCATGTCGGGCGGGGGTGATGAACGCAATCCGGTGCGGATAGCGATCATCGACGACCACGACGTCGTCCATGCCGGGATCCAGGCGTGGTGCGTCGACGTGGACCCGCCCATCGAGCTCGCGGGCAGCTTCATGTGCCCCGAGGAGTACTTCCTGCACGATCACGATGACGCCGACGACATCGACGTGGTGTTGCTGGATCTGCAGATCGAGGGCAGCCGCCCCGATTTCGACACGCTCAAGAGGCTGGTGGACGCCGGCCGACGGGTCATCGTGTACTCACACATCACCGCCGACGAGGTCATCCTGCGCTGCCTGGAACTGGGTGCGGTGACGTACCTGGCGAAGTCCGAGGGTAAACGCCACCTCATCGAGGCGATCCATTCCGCACACAGTGGCACCCCGTACGTCGGCCCCCGGATGGGCAAGGCCATGCTCAGCGACACCACGATCGGGCGCATCAAACTCTCCGAGCGGGAAAAGCAGGTGCTGGTCGCGTGGTTCCAGACCGAGAGCAAGGACCTGGTGGCCAAGCGACTGTTCATCGCGCCGACCACCGTGCGGACCCATCTGCAGCGGGCGCGGGCGAAGTACGCGAGCGTGGGCCGGGCGGCCTCGACCAAATCCGCCCTGCTGGCCCGCGCGATCGAAGACGGCATCCTCAGCCTCAACGATCTCTAGGGACCTCGAGGTTCACCCGTTCGGGCGACAGACGCGAGCCGGCCGTTTTGTTAGCGTGAATTTGCTCGTCCGTGGCCGTCGCCGGCTGTCGAGCAGCTGGCAACGCGCGCTGAAGGTGGCGGTGTGCCGGCGTGAGCACGTGGGGGACGTGTGAGCCGCGACGGCCACGGGCGGCGCATCACCTGTTCAGGACGGATTTTCGTCCTTGGGTGGGGTTTGGGAGCGGCCCGTCCCGGTGTAGGTGGTGCCCGCCGCGAAGCGCTGCGTGGACTCCGCCAGCAGCCGCGCGATGCGCGGCGGGGTGTTTGCCAAACGTTGCGTGGCGTCGGCGGCGGGGATCTGTTGGGTGGCGGGATCGGCCGTGGGCACCTGCTGGGTCGCGGCGTCGGGCGCGGCCACCCGCTGGGTGGGCGGCTCGCCGGTGACGCGCGCGATCCTGGGCGGGGCCGACGGGCCGCGCTGGGTAGGTGCGGCCCAGATTCGGTCCGTGGCCGGCGTCAGCTGTTGGGTGGGGGCCGCCAGCTGGTGGGTGGGGGCGCTGGCCCCGGCGATCACCTGGGTCTGTGCCGACGGTGCGGCCGTGGGCGGCGCGGCGGGCCGCTCGGGCGCCGCCGGGGCCTCCTCCCGGCGCAGCACCAGGACCGCGACGAGGGCCACCGCCAGCGCCAGCCCGCACATCACCACGTCGAAGGTGCTGGTGATCTGCTGAGCCAGCGAATTGCCGTACACCGGAGTCTCGAGATCGTCGCCGCCGGTGTACAAGATCCGCGGCGCCAGGCCGACCCCGACGGCCACCCGGCACACCGACAGCACGAACAGCACCGAGCACAGCGCCGCGACCACGACCGGGTGTAGCGCGGGGTTGCCCATGTTCACCCGGATCCAGAACGCCACCGCCGCGGCGACCAGATCGAAGGCCAGCAGCCCGATGCTGTCGTACGGCGTCAGCGGAAGCCCCAGGCTGGCCGTGGTGACCACGTCGAGCACCCGCAGCAGGGCGCAGCCGCCAAACCAGATCGTGATGAGCAGCAAGCACTTTCGGATGGCGTCCCGCCAAACGTCGTGGTCGCGCGGCAGCGTCGAGATCCGCCGTGCGGTGACCGGCGCGAGCAGCGCCGCCGCGCCCACCCACACCAGGTATCCCTCGAACCCGACCGCCGCGGTGGACGTCGTCTGGGCGATCCCGTGGAAGGCGTCGATATCGCGTCCGATGCTGAAGGTCCAGACCACGACGCAACCGAGAACCGTGGCCACGCCGAGACCGGCCACCGCCAGCCGCGCCGCCGGGCGCGGATCGAGCAGCCAGCGCAACCCGACCAGCACGGCCACCAGCGCCACCAACCCGTAGGCGATGGTCGTGATCACCACGACGGCGTTGCCGCTGCCGTACTCCGCGTTGCCGAGGTTGGGCAGGACGAACCGGGTGCGCCAGTACAGGTTGAACAGCACCGCCAGCGTGGCCAGCACCATCGCCACGAGGGCCGTCACCTTCACGATGCGAAACCAAGGCCGGTAACGGTTCTCGTCCTCCGCGCCGGCCAGCGGCGGCGACGCCGCGAGCAGCGCGCCGCCCAGGCCGACGATCGCGCCGGGTCCCACCCCGGCGGGCACCTCACCGGTGCCGCCGAACCGCACCGCCTCGACCACGGCGAAGCCGGTGAACGCCGCCACCACCGCGAGATAGGGCACGGCCAGCGCGAGCCGGCGCCGCGCGGCCGCGGGTCCCAGCCGATCGCTGAAGGCCGCTGCGCACGCGCCCACCGTCACCACCACCACGACCGCGAACAGCCAGCCGGCGCTGTCAGGCACCCCGAGGCCGAACTCGATGTTCCAGGGCAGCAACAGCGCCGCCACCAACAGCACCGTGGCGACGACGGCGCGCCCGATGTTCCAGCGGCGGTCCGGATCGGCGGTCCCGGCGGGCCGGGCGAAGTGTTGAGCGGCCTGGTTGCCGTAGTTCTCGTGCGGCGCCGGAGTGGGGTGCTGACCGGTCACTGAGATATCCCCCGAAGATCTATCGTGAACGGCGCAGGACCTCCGTTCGCTGTGCCACCAGTGAACACCACCGCAGGGGCCGCTGTCGGCCGAACCGGCACCGCTGAACTGTGCACTCGCGGCAGGCTACATCGGTTGCGCCGGCGACCGCGTCGTCCGAACGGGCGATAGCCGCCGACGCCGACGGCGACGGGTGAGAGGATGCACACTACTGCTGTCGCGTGCGATGAAGGAGTTCGCTGGTGTCTGAAGCGGGTTGGGCCGTCGAGCTCAATGACGCAAACCCCGATCCGAGGGTGGCCTGCGTCGTTCTGTGCGATGTCTCCGGCTCGATGCAGGGGGAGCCGATCGACGCGCTACAGCGCGGGTTTGCCGCCTTCACCCAGTACCTGCACAACGACACCCTCGCCAGCAAGCGCGTAGAGGTGGCGGTGGTGGCGTTCGGGACCGCGGCCACCGTGCTGGTCCCGATGCAGGAGGCCCGCAGCCTGACCCCGGTGCCGTTCACCGCGTCGGGCACCACGAACATGGCCGCGGGCATCCACCTGGCGCTGGACATCATCGAGGATCGCAAGCAGGCCTACAAGATGGCCGGGCTGCAGTACTACCGGCCCTGGATCCTGGTGCTGACCGACGGCAGGCCCAACATCGACGGCTTCGAGGAGGCGGTCGCGCGGCTCAATGCGGCCGAGAGTGCGCGCGGGGTCACGGTGTTCGCCGTCGGAGCCGGCCCGAAGGTCGACTACCGGCAACTGGCCCGGCTGTCGGTGCAGCGCAGCCCGGCACCGTTGGACGGGCTGAAGTACGAGGCGCTGTTCGAGTGGCTGTCGGCGTCGCTGGCCAGCGTGTCCAACTCGGCGGAGTTCGCCCGCAGCGACGAGGCGCTGGGCGCGATGGGCGAGCGGATCCCGTTGCCGTCGGTCAGCGGGTGGACGAGCGCGTGAACGCTGCCGGGTCGGCGGCGGGACGTCCCGGCGGTTGGCAGTGGTCGGCATGCGCGGCCTCGGTGACCGGAGCCGAGCACCAGCGCCGCGGGCTGGGCTGCGACGACGCGTACAGTTACGGCACCACAGGGGATTTCGTGGTCGCAGCGGTGGCCGACGGCGCCGGCTCGGTGAGCGGCACCTCGGCCTGGGGTGCCCATGCCGCCTGCCAGAGCGTGCTCGACCACGCGATGCTGCCCGAGTTCGTCCGGGACTTCCACGCCGCCTCGGTCGAGGGGAGCGCGCAGCTGCAGTGGTTGTTCGAGCGGGCCCTGGAGGCGGTGCGGGGGCGGGCCGCCACGCTGGGGCGCGATCCGGCCCTGCTGTCGACGACGCTGTGCGTCGGGGTGGCCGACCGGCGCCGGGCGGTATTCGGGCAGATCGGCGACGGCGTCATCGCGGTGGAGCAGGACACCGGGGAGGGGACGAGGATCTCCACGCTGCTCATCGAGGTCAAGGACGACTACGCGAACACGACGGTGTTCCTGCAGTCCCCGCGGGCCTTCGAGGAATCGTTCCGCACGGCCACGGTCACCGGGGTCACCGCGTTCGCGCTGAGCACCGACGGGATGAGCTACAAGATCACCAACGTCTCGACCGGCGAGGCGTACGAACCGTTCTTCCGCGGCTCCTGGGAGCACGTGCGCTCCGGGGCCAGCGCCGCGCACCTGGCCGCGCTGCTGCGCGGTATCGAGGACGACCAGACCGGTGACGACAAGACGATGGTGCTCGCGGCGATCCGCTGGGAGGAGGACGCGTTCTTCCCCTCGGCCCGGCCGCTGGTGCGGACCCTGGTCAGCTCACCCGCCCCACCCGAGCTCGAGCCGCCCGAACCCGGTGCGGTGCCGCAGGAGTCCGAGCAGGTCACCGATCAGATGTCGGTGCCGACCTCCGGCCGGCTGCGCCGGCTCTTCGGCGGCAGGGGCCGGCAGTGAACCTGTGGCTGCCCTCGGGCGACCCGGTCCGGCTCGGGCCCGCGCTGACCGGTCGGACCGGCGAGGGTGCCGTGCACGGGGTCGTCGGCCATCCCGACCTGGTGGCCAAGGTGTTCCACGCCGACCTGACCGGGCTGGCCACCAAGCTCGACAAGGTCGCCGCCATGGTGGCGTCGGCCCCACCCGGTGCGGTGCAACCCGACGGGTTCGTGGTGCTGACGTGGCCGCAGCAGGTGCTGGTCGGTCCGAGCGGCCCGGTCGGCTACGTTATGGCGCGCATCGACACCGCCACCGCGGTCGAGCTGCACACGATGAGCAACCCGTCGGACCGGACCAACCCGAAGCCGGCCGACCCCCAATGGACCAGGAACGCGACGTGGGGGCACCTGGTGAACGTGGCGGCCAACCTCTGTCTGGCCGTCGAGGTGGTGCACCGGGTCGAGGCGGTGATCGGCGACTTCCAGGAGCGCAACATCCTGGTCTCCGACACCACCCGGGTGACGCTGGTGGACTGCGATTCGATGCAATTCACCAGCGGCTCGGGTGAGCGGTTCCTGTGCCCGGTCGGCCGGCCCGAGTTCACCGCCCCCGAGCTGGCCCGGCTCAACCTGCGCGAGCACCCCCGCGAGAAGACCTCGGATCTGTTCGCGCTGGCGGTGCACATCCACCAGCTGCTGCTGGCCGGCAATCATCCGTTCCTGCGCGGGGACTGGACCGGAGGTGGCGAGCAGCCCGACGCGTTGTCCCTCGCGATCGCCGGCGAGTGGGCCGGCGGACCGAACTCGCGGCTGCGCACCCATCCGCTGGCACCGTCGATCCTGTTCCTGCCCAACGATGTCCAGCATCTCTTCGTACGGGCGTTCACGACGGGGGCCACGGATCCGGCGGCCAGGCCGAGCGCAGCCGAGTGGCGCCGGGCGCTGTCGCAGATCCGGCTGACGACGTGCGCGGCCGGCGCGCATCACATCCCGGCGGGTGCCGTGCTGTGCCCGTGGTGTGCCATCGACGTCGAACGGGCCGCCCGCCGCACCGGGTCGCGTCCGGCCGCGCGTCCGTATCCGAGCGCGCCCGCCCGGCCCGCCGCACCCGCGCTCACCGGTCCGCGGACGGCGCCCCGGCCCGCCGTACCCGAGCCCGCGCCGGACACCTTCTTCGGGATGAGGTCACGGACCTACCTGGTGGCGCTGGCCTCGGTGGTGGTGGTCGTGGTCGCGCTGGCGGTGTTCATCGTGTGGGCGTTGCTGTCCGGGACCGCCTCGTTGTGAGGTGACCGTTAGCCCGACCGAGCCGCGGGCTGATCGGTCCGGCTGTCCGCGTGCGAAGTTCGTCCGAACGACCGACAACCATTCTTTGCCTTGTGTGGCAGGATCCGGCCCGTGGGTTTCAATCCGCCGCCAGGCTGGCCCGTTCCCCGTGGCTGGGATCCGCCGCCGGACTGGACGCCGGACCCGTCCTGGCCGCCCGCACCGGCCGGCTGGCAGTTCTGGATCGACGAACCCACCATCGCGCCGGCAGCACCGACACCCGCTGCGGGGCCGGTGCCCACCGCGCCGGTGCCCGGGCCGACGTCGAGGCCGGCGCGCCGGCTCTGGCCGATCGCGATCGTCGCCGTGGTCGTGCTGGTGCTGGCCGGCGTGGTCGGCGGTGGCTACCTGTTGTTCAACCGGTCCGGCAACTCGGAGGCCAACGGGCCGGTCGCCGGGCAGCTGCGCGGTACGTACCCCGACAAGCCCAGCGCCGGCTGGCGGGTGTCGCCCGGACAGGTTTTCACCGGCGCCGAGTTCGTCCGGCCCGATGCCACGTCGTACCAGTACCTTCGGCCCGGCTTCATCGGCGTCGACGACACGCTGATCACCGCGGCGGTGCTGCCGCAGAGCGACCGCGGCGCGACGCTGGTGGCCATCGACGCCGGGTCCGGTGAGATCCGGTGGACCGCCGAGGCCGGGTTCAAACCGGCGTGTGCCACCGCCACCGTCGACGGGCTGCTGCCGTGCGTCGGGCGGGAAGCCAACTTCGGACCGCCGGACGCCGCGCAGCCGACCCAGGTGTCGTTCATCCGGATGTCCGACGGCTCCATCGACCACCAGATCCCGGTGTCCGACAGCGTGCGGGCGGTGGAAGTGCACGGCGATGCGGTGTACACGATGGCCTTCGATCCAGACCCGATGTCCCGCATCATCACCCGCGGCACGGCCGACGACCTGACCGCCGACTGGAGCAGGGACTTTCCCCTGACCCGCGACAACGAGGGCTGCCCGGGCTCGGGCGACACGCTGATCGACGGGGTCGAGGACGGCGTCGTCTACTCCGGCAACGACGGCGGCGTGGTGGTGGCCGACGCGGCCGACGGGCACCCGCTGGTACCCAAGGACGCCGCCCAGCTGGTGGTGTTCGCAGGCCAGGGCATCACGGTGAAGCGGTGCGATCCGACCGATCTGGACAACGTCACCACGACCGTGATCGACCGCGACGGCACCACGCTGCGGACCATCCCTGGGGACGGCTACGTCGCCGACCCCTGGCTGCTGGCGCCGGACACGGCGGTTCCGTACATCATCGACCGGACCGCCTACGACTTCGGCACCGGCGAGCAGCTGTGGACCGCATCCGGGGCCGGCGACTGGTGGCTGCGGACCATCATCGGCGACACCGTGATCGGGGGCGGCGGCTACCGCTCCGTGTCGAATACCCATGTGATGGAGCCGGTCCCGTTCGAGGGCGTCGACCTGGCCACCGGTGAGCACCTGTGGACCAGCGAGGTCGGCGCCGATCTCATCGAGATGTCCGACGGTCGGCACTTCATGGCGATCACCGGCGACGGCCTGGTCGCCGTCGACCTGGCCACCGGCGAGCAGGTGTGGGCGCTGCCCGGCATCGAACGCTCCGGCTACCTCGGCCCCGCCGGATCCGGATTCGCTTATATGCAAAGCGAATCCGTCACGTTCTATCCGCCCACCGGTGGGCCGGCCACCGCCCCGGGCCGCACGGGCGGTGACACCGCCGCGGCCGAGGAAGCCGGCGCCGGCGGCATGATCACCAAGTGCGGCCGCACCCCCGAGATGCGGCCGCTCGAGTACCGCGCCGAGGGCGGAGCGCTGATCGTCACGATGGAGGTCAAGGCCAGTTGCCCCAGCGGGGACATCGTGTCCACCGACCGGTTACGGGTGACGGTCCGTGACGAGCTCGGCCTGATCTGTTCGGGGGTCTTCGACTTCTCGGCCGACCCGCTGGTCCTCGGGGGCGACGGAGTGCAGGCCACCACGGTGCAACTCGTGTTCACCGAGGGAATGTTCACCCGCCACCCCAACACCCTCGGCGAGCACTCCGGGCGGCCATCGAGCTCGGCCGACATCGTCACCCAGGCAGCGGCATCCGGCACCGAGTTGGTCGACTGCGAGGACGAGGGCACCAGCAGCGGCCCTCGCAACGCCGACCGGCCGGCCGGACCGGCCGAGGTGCAGTCGCAGCCGAAAGCGCCGGGCGACAACGCATCCGGCTGCATCAGCGACGCCGACGCGCTGGCCGCGCTGCGTGCGCAGGTCGATGCCGACCGACCGTTCGTGCAGGCGCAGCTGGAGAACCGGTGGGTCGCGCAGCTGTCGTCGAAACAGCCCGGGCTGGTCGCCCCCGACGTGGACGGCCGGGTGGTCACCTGGACACCGTGCGAGATCCTGCAGCAACACCTTCGGATGCGCGGCCAGTACCCCGAGGTGCGGCTGGTGTGGAGCGACGAGTGGCGCACGTTCGACCTCGCCGGCTGGTGGGTCACCGTCGCCGGCGTCACGTTCCCGGACGCCGACGCGGCCAACGGCTGGTGCGACGCGCGGGCCATTCCCGTCGACGAGTGCTTCGCCAAGATCATCAGCAACAGCGGCGATCCGCGGGGAAGCACCAAGTACCGCGGGTGAGCTCGCGGGGCGTTCGACGCCCGTGCGTCACACCAGCACCAGCACCAGACCCGCGGCGATCAGCAGCACCGCGGTGACCCCGTGGATACCCAACGCGGCCGAGAGCTTGCCGCCGTTGGTGAGCACGATCACCGCATCGGCGATCGGGGTGATTGCGGCGGCAAGCAGCGCCCACCCCAGCGGCCCGGTGCCCGCGGCGGCCCATACCACCAGGACCAAGACTCCCGAGGTGATGTCGCGGACCCCTTTGATCGCGGTCAGGCCGCGGACGCTGTCGGCCGGGATGCCGAAGGCCAGCGTGGCCTGGCGCGGCTGCAGTAGGAACCGCAGGCCGAGGCCGATGATGGCGACAGCGGCGAGGGCGGCGATGACAAGGGCGGTGATCTGCATGATCAGGTTCCTTTCGAGGTGATCCAGATTTAGTCTAGCGATGTTATCTAACAATGCTATAGTTACTTTTATGTCCCCACGCCCCGCTCCCGATCTGGACCAGAGACGCGATCAGGTCATCCGCGTCGCCCGCGCGCTCGCCGAGGGCGACGGCTGGGCCGCCGTCACGATGCGCAGCCTCGCCGCGCAACTCGGTGTCACCCAGCCGGTCCTGTACTCGGCCTTCGCCGGCCGGCAGGCACTCATCGACGCGGTGGCGGTCACCGGATTCGGTGACCTCGCCGAGGAGTTGTCGGCCGCCGACCCCACCCCGCTGGCACGAATGCGGGCCTATCTGGACTTCGCCGCCGCGCACCCCCGGGTCTACGAGGCGATGTTCTCGTTGCCCTCGGGGCTGTCGTTCGCGACCGACGACACCCCGGAGCCGCTGCGGCAGGCGTTCTCCGCCATCCGGGTCGCCTTTCCCGACGCCGACGGCACCCGCGCGGAGGTCGCCTGGTCGACACTGCACGGCCTGGCCACGCTGGCGGCCGGCGGCCGGCTGCGTCCCGACGCGGCGCAAGCACGCCTCGACCTAGCCCATCGCATGCTCACCCTGAAGGAGAACCACTGATGTCCACGTTCATCGAAATCCTCGCCGGCGCCGCGATCCTCGCCAACGCCGTGGTCTACGGCACCGACGTGTTCGGCGCGATCGTGCTGCGCCCGGCCGTCGCCGCCGTCGACGACCGCACCCTCACTCAGCTGCTCGGCCACATCCACCGCATCGCCGACCGGCGGTTCGCCGCGATCGGCGCCGTCGGGCTGGTGGCCGCGGCGGCGACCGCCGTCACCGCCGCGGTGGGCGGGCACTGGGTGAGTACCGTGGCCGCGCTGGTCGCCACCCTCGCGCTGGTGGCGTTCCTGGCGGTGTACTCCCGGGTCAGCAAGCCGGTGAACATGGTGCTGACCGCGGCAGCGGTGGCCGACCGGGTGCCCCGCGACGCTCGCCAACTGCAGACCCGCTGGGACTCGGTGATCGATGCCCGCGTGGTGCTGCAGACCGTCGCCCTCGTCGGGCTCTGCGTCGCCCTCGTCGCGGCCTGACCCCGCGCCCGAAAACGACACCAAGGACAAGGACAGCACTATGACCAAGCTGCTGGAGAACGAAATACGCGAGGGCTCAGTGGTTGTCGAGCACGACGTACACATCCCCACCAGGGACGGCGGCTTCGTCGCCGCCGACATCTACCGACCGGCCGGGCCGGGTCCGTTCCCGACGCTGTACGCGGTGTCGCCCTACGGCAAGGAGTGGGTGGACCTACCTGCGATCCCGACGTTCCGCCACCGTGAGACCGGCGACATCGCCTTCTACGTCGAGAACGGCTACGCCTACGTCCACGCCGACACCCGCGGCACCGGGCACTCGACGTTCGGCGAGTGGAAGGTGCTCGCCACCGAGGAACAGCACGACGTCTACGACACCATCGAGTGGATCGCCGAGCAGGCGTGGTCATCGGGGCGGGTGGGGATGATCGGGGAGTCCTACTACGCGATCCCGATGTGGTTCGCCGCCGCCGACAAACCGCCGCACCTGTCGACGATCGTGGTCTACGACGGCGCCGTCGACCTGTACCGGGATGCCATGTACCACGGCGGCATCCTGTCGGTCGGCTTCCTGAACTGGTGGCACACCAACACCCGCGCGTTGACCCTGTTCGACCCGGTGGACCGTCTCGCCGCGCCGGCGCCGCGCAACCAGGCCGCGTTCGACTTCATCGGTGAGGTGCTGCGCCACCCCTCCTTCGACAACTTCTGGCGCGAACGCACCGCCGTCGACCGGCTCACCGACATCGACATCCCCGTCTACTCGGTCGCGAACTGGAACCAGGCCGGGCTGCACCTGCGCGGGAACCTGCTCGGCTACGAACGGGTGCGCGGCCCCAAGAAACTGCTCGTCAACGGCGGCCCCGTCGGCGACGCCCACTCGTCGATCAACATCTTCAACGACCAGGGTTTCCACGAGCACCTGCTGGACTGGTTCGACCAGTGGCTCAAGGGAATCGACACCGGGATCCTCGACGAGCCGCCGGTGCGGGTCTCCGTCCGCCCGGACGGTGCGCATCGCCGCGCGGCGAGCTGGCCCCTGCCCGGAACCACCATGCGCCCGCTGTATCTGACCTCCGGACCCGCAGGGGCGACGGCCTCGCTCAACGACGGCCGGCTGAGTTGGGAACCGCCCACCGCGGACGCCGACGCTACCGACTATGCGTATCCGGCCGAGCACTGGGCGGGCTGGCCCGGCCTGGGTAACGCGACGGTGAGCCCGGGCCGCCCGCCGGAGAACCTGTCGAACATGTGCAGCTGGACCAGCGAGCCGCTGGACGAGGATCTGGAGATCTGCGGCGGCCTGGTGCTGCATCTGTACGCCAGCTCCGATCAGGTCGATACCCAGTTCATCGTCCGGGTGGCCGATCAAGCGCCGCCGGCGGGCGGCGGATCAGCGGCGGAGCAGGCGCCGTGGGCGCCGGTGGTCGCGCGCGGCTGGCTGCGGTCGGCGCACCGCGCGGTCGATCCGGTCCGGTCCACCCCGCAGCGCCCGTGGCACCCGCACGAGACGGCCGAACCGCTGGTGCCGGGCGAGGTCGCCGGGTTCGCGATCGAGATCCTGCCGACGGCATGGGTGTTCAAGAAGGGGCACCGGATCCGGGTGGACGTGGCCAACGCCGACTCCGCGGCATCCGACGCGCCGTGGACACACCACTACGGCACCCGGATGGGCACCGACACCTACCACCACGACCGGATCAGGCCCAGCCGGCTGATGCTGCCGGTGGTCGCGGCCGACTCCTGGATCGGCGACCCCGTCCCGGCCCGCCCCAGCGGGGCGCCGCACAACGGTTGACCCCTCGGCGTGCTCAGGAACCGGTGTTGCGGGCCCAGTCGGCGATCAGCTCGGCCTCGAAGCGCTCCTGGCGCATCCGCAGGTCGGTGTAGATCAGCATCTGCAGGGCTCGGAAGTAGGCGGCGAGCACCGCGAACGCGAGCACGACGAACACGAGGGTGCCCACCTCGCCGAGGGCGAGGCCGACCACCATGCCGGGCACGAACAGCAGCGGTGCCACGCACACCGCCCACAGCGCGTGGATGCCGAGCAACCGCCCGAAGGCCGACTTGGCCAGTTGGCTGGCCCGCTTGAGCGAGTCGATGACGCCGCGGTTCTCGACCACGAGCACGATCGGGGCCAGGCTGAACATCACCCCGGCCAGGAAGCAGCCGGCGAAGATGCCGACCGTCAGCAGCATCGCCAGCGGCCACGCCACGATGAGCAGCGCCGAGAGCACCACCGACCCGATGACGTAGACGACGAAGAACAGCCCGTAGTAGCACAGGGTCAACCGGCACACCGGCCACAGCCGGGCGCGGGCCGCCCGGAACGCCTCGGCCATCTGCACGCGGCCGCCGCGGACGGCGGTGTCGGTGGCCGACACCGACAGACCCAGCAGCAGCGCGTCGGCGGGAACCGCCAGCACCACGAACAGCAGGGTCAACAGCAGCATGACACCCATGAACCCGGCGAACATGGTGGTGAGCACGGTCGCCGGGTCGGCCGAGTCGAGGAACGACGACGCGCTGGTGGCCGACACGGCGATCGACATGACGATCGCCGAGACGACGCCGAAGACGATGAACAGGGCCGCCAGGACGGCGATCGGGATGCCGACCAGGGTGGGCCAGTTCCGCGCCACCACCCGGAACGCGCCCGTGAAAATCTCCGGAAACGTCAACGGGCGGAACGGGATCACGGCTTGCGGCGGCCCCTGGTACGGGGCCGGCCCGGTGGGCGCGGCAAGGCCGAACCGGGCCAGTACGGCCGCCACGTCGGGGTGCCATGGTGTGCGGCGGGCCTGGGTGTAGTACGCGGCCGCACCGCAACCGGCGGCGACCAGTACCCACCCGAATCCCAGCACCAGGGAGGCCAGCAAGGTCAGTCCGGCGAGGGCCCAGAGCACCTGGGACGGTTGCAGGTTCAGACCGGCCCGGGGCGCGGCGCCCGGCGCGTCCGGCCACGCCTGCCCGGGTGGGGGCTGCCACGGCGGCGGGGGTGGCGGTGGTGGTGCAGCCGGTGCGGCTGTGGGCGCGACCGCCGGTGCCGGGGCCGGCCGGTCGACGGTGTGCTGCGGGGGAGTGCCGTAGACCGCCGACAGGTCGGGCATGGGTGGGGTCGGCGCGGCGGCCGCCGGCGGTGCGGTCAGTGTGGGGGCGGGCGGCGGTGGAGCCGGGGATTCGGCGCTGCCGGTGTAGGTGGTGCCCGCGGCGAACCGGCTGGGCGCGGGTTCGTTGGGCGGTGTGGTGTCGGTGGGTGGCGCGGGTTCGGTCGGCGGCGCGGTGTCGGTCGCGACGTCCCCGCGGAAGATCCTGGGTGGCTCGACAGGAGCGGCCGGCGGCTCGGGGGCGTCGCTGGGCGGGGTGGGAACCGGTGACTGCCAAGGGTTCTGGGCACTCTGGGCACTCTGGGCACTTTGGGCACTCTGGGCACCGAAGCGCTGCGCGGCTTGGCGGCGGTAGTCGGCGTGTGGGTCCTGGTCGTGACCGTCGGTCATGAAGCGCTCCTGATCGCGGTGGTGGTCTGCGGGGTGAGTGTCACTGCTGGGGCGGGGGCCAGCCGGGTTGCGGTGGCTGCCAGCCGGGTTGCGGTCGTGGTCGCGCTATCGCTTCGGCGGCCAGGCAGGCTAGGCATCCGCCGACGAACACTCCGACCTCCAACAGCCAGAACGTGAACCAGTTGGGGGTACTGCGCATGCCGTATTCGGAGTACCAGATTGACCACCACGCCAGCCCGGCGGTAGGGATCAGGCCGAGGGCCCACGCACCGTGCTCACGGCGTGCCACCGACCACGCGATGACGAACACCACGGCGACCAATACGGGGATGCGGTTGATCCAGGGCAGCAGTTCGTAGGGCGGCTCCAGGTAGGTGTACCCGTCGACGTAGCGCTCCTTCGACAGCGCCGCCGTCAGGCTCCAGTCGCCCGGGCTGGTCGCCAGGCCCATCAGCACCGTGCCGCCGAGGGCCAGCAGCAGCGCGCCCGCGCGTTGGTGGCCGGCCCGAGCCGCCACGCACAGCACGAAATACGCGTTGAGGCCGTTGAGGAGCCACCATGGCTGCCACACCGAGGTGAAGTCCTGGGTGTCGAGGAGCGCGAACACCACCAGCGACGGCACCACCAGCAGCGCCGACAGGATCCCGCCGCCGATCGGCACGGGCCGGACCGGCGCGGCCCCTGGCGGCGGCGGAACGAACGGCTGTCCCGGCGGCGGGACGTACGGTTGTCCCGGGAGCTGGGTTCCCGAGGGCGGCGGTGGAACATGCGGTTGTCCCGGCGGCTGTGCCCAGCCCTGGGGTGCCGGCGTGGCTGGGTGGTCGTTCGCGGTGAGGCGCTCGTTGTTCCACGCCGAGCGTGCCCGGCTGGTGACGGTGCTGGTCGCCGTGCGCGCAGCCTGTGCCAGTTGGCCTTCCAGGGCCCTGGCATCGTCGGTGCGCTGGGTGCGGTACCACGCGTAGCCGCCCGCGGCCGCCACCAGCACCAGCAGCAGGATCGTCCCTGCGCCGCCGAACATCGCGGTGAAGGCCAGCTTGAACAGGTGCAGGAGCCCGCCGATGACGAACACCGCCGCCGCGACCACCAGCATCCGGTTCCTGATCAGCGCACCGGGATTCGGTGCCGTCGCGGGCGCCGAGGTGGGTGGCGGTGGGGCCGGTGGCGGGCTGGGCGGTGGTGTGCTGGGTGGCGGTGGGATGGGCGGGGGTGCTGCAGGATTCGGCGGCGTGGTGCTGAAGTGTGCGTCGGCCTGGCGCCGAAATTCGGCATGCGGATCCATTGTCGGTGCCCCTCCCTTGCAGGCTGAGTGTAGGGCCGGACCGGCCGGCGGCGACGAGAACATGGACGGAATTCGTATGATCGGACTACATCGCTGTCCCGGATCCCTATCCCGGTCCCCGGTCGATCTCGAGGTCGGCGAATTCGGCGGCGCCGGCCCACACCCGGATCACCGGCTGCCCGCAGGCGGGTTCGAGGCGATCGTCGACGACGGCCACCCCGTCGAGCTTGAACGTCACCGAGCCGGACTGTTCGATCCGCAGCAGAAAGGTGTGCCACTCGTTGTCCACCGGTGCCGGGATCAGACCGGTGTCCGAATCGTCGGGGTAGCGGGCCAGTCGGAAGCCCTGCTGGCCGAAGTCGTACTGCAGCGCCGAGCCGGTCAGTACCTCGCTGCCAGCGGATCCGTCCACCGTGGCCAGGCCGAGACCGTACCCGCCGGGAACACCTGTGGCGTGCGAGATGTCGCGAACCCGGCCCGCGATCGACAGTGAGCAACTGGCCGGTCCCGGCATCGCGATACCGGACCATTTCGTGGTCCAGGTGTCGGTGGTGTCGTGGGTGTCCAGCACCACGGCCAGCCCGTCGGCGGACACGTCGGCGTCGATGCCGCCGAACGGCAGCCAGGTGGCGAAGTCGGTGAGCGCGGGATGCTGTGGAACGAAGGTCAGCGATTCCACCGGCGTCCGCTCAGACGCCGGAGTGCTCGCCGCTGCCGAGTCGGGTCGGGGCGGGGCGTCCGAAGCCGGGCGCGACGTGAAATGCCATGCCGCGAAAGCGCCGCCGCCGATCAGCACCACCGCAGCGAACGCCGCCGCACCGGCCAGATACGGCGAGATGCGACCGCCGCCGGGCGGGGTGGGCTCCGCGGGCACCGGCGGTGCCGGCGGCCCGGGCGTCACGGGCGGTTCGTCGGGGGTCCAGAACTGCCAGCCGGGCGGTGCGGGCGGCCACGCCGGGTGGGGTGACCAATCCGGCGGCGGCGTCCAACCGGGCGGGAACTCGGGCCAATTCGGCGGTGGGTTGAAGGGCATCTGCGGGTCCTGTCGACTGCTCAGCGCCCGGCCTGCGCCGGGGGGACGTTGATCGCCGCGGGGTCGGGTAGCGCGACACCGTCTCGCGGGTCCAGGTTGATGGTGCCGCCCGCCGGCCGCACCAGCGGCTGGCCGCTGGACACGTCGAGCAGCGTGAACTCGGTGGCCGGGGCTGCCGGTGCCGCGGCGCCGGCGTAGGCCACGGCGACGACGTTCTGCGGGTCGTATCCGCTCCAGGGGTCACCGGACACGCCGTAGTCGGCGAGGTTGTCGTTGCCCGGCGGCAGCAGCGGTGCACCCGATGCGCAGTGCAGGCGCGGCACCCCCACCGGGTCGACCATCGCGGCGCTGCCGGCCTGCAGCACGGCCTGGAACGGCTCCGCGACCCCGTCGACCAGCGAATGCGAGGTCACCCACGTGTCGCTGAGCAGGATGACCGGCGTCAGACTGTTGAGGTAGTACGGGATCTCCGGGCCTCTAACACCGATCACCGTCGCCCACGCGGCGGCCGGCACCGGATCGGAGTCCAGGTAGTTCGCCAGCGCCGCGGCGTCGCACGGGTTGTGGTCGGGCAGACCACCGTAGAGCCCCGGCTGCAGACCGGAGGCCACCCGCACGCCGCGCTGCGCCGACACCGGCAGCTGCCGCGCCTGTGCCGGCCCCGACATGCCGAGCCGGGTGGGCGTCACCACCACCGAGGCGGTGAACGGCTGCGGTCCCGGCGCATCGGTGGCCGTCAGGATGACCACCGAATCGCGCTCTGCTGCACCGGAGTCCGGGCGGTTCACCAGCACCACCGCCACCAGCGTCGCCACCACGACCAACGTCAGGATCACCCCGGCCGCCACCGTCACCGGGGTGTTACCGGCGGCGACAGGCTCCCGCGGATTGGGATCCTGCCAGCCGGAACTCGGTGCGGTCACAGCATGTTTCCCCGCACCGCGTCAGTCGGTCGTGTCGATGACGACACCGTTGAACTTCCGCATGCTCTCCTTGACCGACGTGAAGCGGTGATCGTCGGAGCTGTCGAAGCTCTTGGCCACCTGCTCGTAGCCGGACACGCTGTGCACCTCCGCGGCGTTGAGCTGGGCGTCGGACTTGAACACGTGGTTGTCCGCGTTGGGCACCTGGTTGGCGACGTTGGAGCCGACGGAGAACATGTTCAGCACCGGTGGCAGATCGTTCGAGCCCTTGGCGACCGCACCGGCGTAGGGCACGGTGTCCCAGCTGCCGTGCAGGTGGGCGGTCTGGATGCCGGGCTGGTCGGGCTGGATCACCGGGGACCCGTAGGTCACCAGGTTGGTGACGTTGTATCGCCCTGAGGCCGCGATGTTCTGGGCGTCCATCCCGCCCGCGCTGAACCCGACCAGCATGATCTCGGCGTCCGGGTTCTCCTTCACTGCGGCATCCAGCAGGCCTCGCAGGTACGGATCGACCGAACCGTCGAGCAGCCGGTTGGTCCGGTCCTCGTCGAGCCGGTCGGCGCCGTAGAGGCCCTCGAAATATGCGATCAGCCGGACCTTGCCGTCCTCGCCGAGCACCTTCTCGATGTGGAACCCGTCACCGTCGGTGTCCTTGCCGTGCCGGGCGAACAGCTCGGCCGCACCGTAGTGCACGGTGTCGCCGGACGAACCCGAGGCGCCCGTGGCCGATGAGCTCCGGGTGGCCGCGGAGCTGGCATGGTCCTGCTGATCGGCGTTGCGCCGCAGGTCCTCCGCGGCCCGGCGCAGCGTCTCGGCCGCGGCGGTGATGGCGCGCATCGAGGAACCCGACCACTCGGCGCGGAACCGGTCGGCGTCGGGTCCGCGCCACTGGACTCCGCCGGTGATCATCGAGTGCAGCGCCCTGGCGGAGGTCTCCAGGGCGCTGGCACCCGCCGACAGTTGGGTTGCCGCCGTCCGCAGTTCCTCGACGTCGGCTCCGTGTAATGCCATCGGTGAAACGCTATGCGCCGCTGGCGGTCTGCTGTTCCTGGGCGTTGCGTCGCGCGTTCTGTGACGCGGTCTGCAGCGCGCTGATGACCTGCTTGAGCTGCGCGACGTGCTGCCCCTGCCAGTCGGAGCGGAAGCGGTCGGCGTCCGGACCGAGCCAGTTGACCGAGTTGATGGCCGAGGACAGCTGGGTCACGATGTTCTGGATGTCGTTGGCCTTGGCATTGAGCTGGTTCGACAGCTGCTGAACCTGCTCGATGTCCGCACCGTAGAGTGCCATGGTGTTCTCCTTCTCGTAGATGATGTGGTGATCGGTTTCCTAGATGACCGGCTGGGCGACCTGCAGCCACACCCCCTTGCCCTTCTCGATCAGGACGCCGCGGCCGGGTGGGAAGTCGCGTCGGCGGATGGTGCCGAGTGCGGTGTTGAGCAGGGTGTCGGGCTCACCGCCGGTGGGCGCCAGCAGCAGGCCGCGCCGTGCCGATTTGAACGGCTGCGCCAACATCCAGGCGTGGCTCTGGCTCCACATCGACACCTCGGCCTCGCCGATGACGAAACCCGATGCGTCGGAGACGGCTTTGATCAGCGCCAGCAGCTGACTATCGGCTTCGGTACCGCCGAAGTCGGTGACCGACTCGATGACGACGGTGAGGTTGGCCAGATCGGCGAGCCCGGAGGTCAACCGGCCGGCGGTGTCGACGACCTTGGACATGCCGACCGCGGATTCGGTCCACACGTCCAGCCCGGCGATCGATGACGCCGACGGTGCCAGGTGCACGATCCGCGCCGCCGGGTCGCTGCGGCGCACCGCCTGCGCCAGCGTGAGCAGTGCGCTGGTCCGGCCGCTGCCGGGTGGGCCGGTCAGCATCAGCACACCGCGCGGGGCCACCGGCATCGGGGCCAGCGTCTCGTCGGACACCCCGATGATCGGCTCGCCGGCCGCCGAGGACGCCGGAAGCGATTCCAGCGCAATGCGATCCGACAACCGGGTCACCGGCTCGGGTTCGGCGACTCCGTTCTGGCGCATCGTGGCCGCCAGCCGGTCGATCGCCGTGGCCTGCACGGCCACGCTCTGGTCGCCGCCGAACACCGCGACCTGGATCTCGTGTCCGCCCATGATGCCCCGGCCGGGCGGTGATGTGCTGGACAGGATGTCGCCGGGGACCCCGGCGTACATGTAGTCGTCGGCCGACGCCAGCCGCAGCGTGAGTCGTTGCTGCATCATCGAGTTCAACGACGTCGTCAGCGCATTCGGCCGGTCCCCGGTGACGATCACGTGCAGCCCGAGTCGGCGACCGTCGGCGGCGATCTGGTTGAACATCCCGAAATACGGTGAGGTGACCAGTGGTTCGTAGGTGTCGCGGAACGCGCCGATGCCGTCGATGAGCAGCAGGATGCGCGGTTCGCCGGGGCGGGTGGTGCGGTACTCGGTGAGAGTGGATGCGTTGGCCCGTGCGAACGCGCGGGCCCGGTCGTCGAGCACCGCGGTGAGCCGGCGCAGCACCCGGCCGATGCGCTCGTCGTCGTCACCGCCGACGATCGCGGCGACATGGGGCAGCGCCTCGAGCATCTGCAGGCTGCCCGAGGCGAAGTCGAGGCCGTAGACGTGGGTCGGCCCGTCGTCGGCGAGCGCGGCGGCGACGGCCAGGGTGCGCAGGGCGGTGGACTTGCCCGCCCCGCTGGTCCCGATGATCGCCATGTTGCCCTCGTCGGGGTTGTAGGTGCCGACGGGCTGCATCTGGCGCTCCGGGATGTCCCCGCGGCCCAGGACCAGACGGCCGGGACGCTTCGGCTCGGCAAGCGCCTCCAGCGCATAGACGGTGTGCAGCGGCTCCAGCCACGGCTTGCGCGGTGCCGGGATCCGCAACTCCCCGGCCGCGCGGCGCACCGTCGACACCATGCGGGCGATGTCGGTGGGGCCGGCCGGTGGCCGCACCGGCGCGGCGGTGATGGTCTGCCACGGGCGTTTCCGGCCGAACACGAACTCCCACAAGTCGATCGGGGCGCTGTCGGGCCGCTCCCCGGTCCGGCCGCCGACGTATCCGGTCTGGAACGTGGTCAGCCGTCCCGGCCCGGTCTTGGCCGCCGCCCGGCCGGGGATCTCCGGCGGGAAGTGCGCTGCCAGCGGATCGTCGATGACGTCGAGGGAGTCGTCGACGTCGTTGAGCCGCAGGGCGATCCGCAGGTTGGTGTTGGCGCGCAGGTTGTCCTTGATGACACCGGCCGGTCGCTGCGTGGCCAGCACCAGGTGCAGGCCCAGGGACCGGCCGCGCTGCGCGACGTCGATGACCCCGTCCACGAACTCCGGCACCTCGGTGGCCAGCGCGGCGAACTCGTCGACGATGATGACCAGACTCGGCGGAGTGTCCGGATCCCCGGTCTGCTCCAGCTCGATGAGGTCCTTGGCGCGCTTGGCGTTGAGCAGCTCTTCGCGCCGCTTGATCTCCGCGCCCAGCGACGTCAGCGCGCGCCGCACCAGATGTGGGGACAGGTCGGTGACCAACCCGACAGTATGGGGCAGCTCGGCGCATTCGGCGAACGCGGTGCCGCCCTTGTAGTCGACGAGCAGGAAGTTGATCCGGTCCGGGCTGTGCGCGGTGGCCATCCCGAGGATCCAGGTCTGCAGGAACTCGCTCTTGCCCGAGCCGGTGGTGCCACCGACCAGGGCGTGCGGTCCGTGCTCGCGAAGATCCAGTGAGAAGTCCTGGGCGCCAGTGGATCCGACCAACGCCCGGAGGTGGGCCGGCTTGCTCATCGGCGCCGGCGGCCGCCCGTCGCGCGCGGTGACCGAATCGTGCTGCAGCCATTGCCGGGCCACCGCCGCCGGTTCGGTGGCCAATGCGGTGCCCGACAGGCTCAGGTAGGACACGGCGCGCGGCAGGTCGGTGGCGTCCTCGACGGCGGCCCCGACGTCCACCAGCGGGGCCATCAGCAGCGCGATCTGCTTGGCGTCGGCGACCTCGATGCTGTCGCAGGCCACCGGGTAGGTGTGCCTGCCGTGGCGCACCTCGCCGATGCTCGACCCGGTGGCCTCGTTCTCGACCAGCACGAAGGTTCGGCAGGCTCCCGGCAGGCTGGTGACCTGGGTGGCCACCCAGATCACGTAGATGCCTGCGGCGGCGCCCCGTTCGGCCAGGCGGGTGAGCCGGGACCGGTCGATGGGTGCGGTGTCGTCGACGAGCACCACCACGGCGGGCAGGGTGAGCGGCGCCCGGCTGTCACCGGCCGGTCCGTCCGGCGGGATCGCGCCGAAACTCACGCTCTCACTCGGGGATTGCCTACCGATGCGTTGCTTGAGCAGGTCCTCGAGCCGCGACAGCAACGCGATGCCGCCGTTGCGGCTGTCGGTCAGGTGGTTGCCCGACAGTGGGCTGTGCACGGACCCGGCATGGGGCAGCCACTCCAGCCATTCCCACGACGACCGCGACT
Organism: Mycolicibacterium sp.; assembly: GCA_050250295.1. Taxonomy (GTDB): domain Bacteria; phylum Actinomycetota; class Actinomycetes; order Mycobacteriales; family Mycobacteriaceae; genus Mycobacterium. Next base: position 44,090 of record JBFWOX010000028.1, on the reverse strand, counting down.
GCTGCGACGCGAACGCGGTGACGGCGAGTTCGGCGGGGGAGTGCAGGCCGACCAGCTGCATGACGATGCCGCGGGCGACGCCGTCGACGAGGCCGCGCGGACCGCAGACCCCCAGCGCGCCGGACTCCCGCAGGTCGGCGACCACGGGCACGTCGCCGATGGTGGCGAACTCGTCGCGCAGTTCGGTGAGCTGTTTGAGGTACTTCGGTTCGGCGTCGTTGTCGGCAGGCAGTTCCACCCGGCACCGCGACGGTGCCTCGCCCACTCCGAGCCGGATGGTGAGGAACTCGGGGTTCTCCGGCCGGTGTGTCCACAGGATCGGGCCGAGCCGGTGGATCGAGTCGACCACCTCCTCGAGCGCTGGTGTCTCGGTGTGCCGCACCGCCCGTTCCAGCTTCTGGGCGGCGGTCAGGTCCGCGGCGAGTTCGCGCAGCGCGTCGGCGAACCGCTCGACGGCCAGCCGGTGCTTCTTCTTGGCCTGGTACCGGGCGTCGAAGTACATGCCGAGCATCAGCAGCGGGCTGAGCGCGATGAACGCGACCGCGAGCAGGCTGCGGGTGAGCGCGAACAGCACCAGCCCCATCACCAGTGGCAGCACCATCGAAACCACCGGGAAATGCGCGGGTTCGGGCAACCCGGGCGGTTTCGGTGCGGTGAACACCTTCTCGCCGAACCGGGCCACCACCCGCGGTGAACGGTTGAATTCGATGGCCACGCTGTCGGTCTGCACCGTCCCGGGCCGCACGGTGTGCAGGATCGCGATCGAGGTCTGCGCCAGCGCCACCACGTCGCTGGACCCCAGGGTGGCCCGCTGCACCGGCCGCCCGCCGAGCAGCACCCCGTGCGGCCCGGCCACGTTGGCGATCTCGATCGTCTCCCCGACCGCCACCGCCGCGTGCACGTCCTTGATGGCCGGGTCGGTGAGCCGCACATCACAGCTGGGTCCGGTGCCGATCGTGGAATTGCCCGAGGGGAGCGAGAATTCACGTCCGGCGTCGGGACCGTCGAGCACCCGCAGCACCGCGATGGCTCGTCCGCGCCGGGTGCGCGGCGCGGCGGCGGGCGCCGCGACGACGCTGACCGTCGAGCCGGAGCGCAACCCGGAGTCGATCAGGCTGCGCGCGGGGTCGAGCACGCGTCCCGGCGCACCGGTGTCGAACGCGGTGTGTTCGAGCTTGAGGGTCAGGTTCCCCGGCGGCCGGGCGGGCCGGTGGTCGGGGTCGCCGGTGACCAGCGCGGCCGCCAGATCCGACACCGACGCGGTCGCGTCCGTCGTCGCCGCGACCTGGGCGCGGCTGCCGTCGTCGCGGCGCAGGATGAACTTCACGTGCATTACCGCGCCCCCGGGTTGTTCAGCGGCACCGGCGATTGCACCCTGCGCAGGCCGCGGTCGGCGGCGGTACGCAGCGTGACCTGCGGGCGCGGGCCCAGCGGGTTGGCGCCGCGGCTGACGTCGACCACGGTGAGCCCGCTGAGGCGGTCGTGCAGGCCGTCGGCCGGGTCCTGGTGGGTCAGCACGGGAAGGGCGGCCAGCCCGCCGGTGAGCACGAACAGGGCACTGCGGGCCAGCGTGGCGGGCAACCCCGGGGGCCGGTGGTCGCCGGCGTCGACCAGCCGCAGACCCAGCATCGCCTTGCCGAACGTCATGCCGGTGAAGCCCTGCCAGATCTGCATCCAGAGCCACACCGCGACGAACGCCACCGGCACCACCACGTAGACCACCTCGGCGACGGCGAGGATGGCACCGGCGATCGCCAACGGCAGTGCGGGACTGAGCATGGCGGCCAGATCCATCAGGAACGCGCAGCACCGTACCCCGCGCCCGGCTCCGACGGTGCGACCGACGGTGGGGGCCGCCAGGGGTGCCGCCGGCTGGGGTGCCGCCGGCACCGGGGCCGTCAGCACCCGCCCGGTCACGGCATGGCCGCACGACCGGCAGTAGGGGGCGTTCGCGCGCAGCCGCGAACCACACTGGGTGCAGGTGTCCCCTGCCCCGGGTGGTCCTGGCGTCATGTTTGCTCCAAGTGGCCGCGACGTTGCCGTGCTGCGCCGTTTCCGGTGAATCGTCCCGAGGGGTGGTGTGTTTGCGGCGATCCGCTGTTGGGCGCGGACACACCATAATCGGCGGCGCTCGCGCCGTGCAGGCGAACGCTGTCACCCGAACGTACGATTGCTCGCGCGCGGCGCTGCGCGCCACGATGAACCGGCAGGATCGGACGGACGGCAGAAAGGGCGGACCCGGTGGCGCATCGGTCGGCGCGGAGCAGAGCTCTCCGCGGCGCGGTCCCGGCGCGAGTTTGCCTGCGGTGATGACTGAACCGCCGCTGCCGCCGAGCCGGTTCGGCGCCGGCTACACCGTCGGAGCCCCCGCCGCCGGGGCGGGTGTGCCCGCGCCGGTCGCCGCCACGCCAGCGCCGGCCATGCCGGTGAACCGCATCGCGGTGATCGCCTTCGTCACGGTCTTGGTCTTCGGCCCGCTGGCCGTTCCGTTCGCGCTGCCGCTGGCCGTGCTGGCCCGCCGCCAGATCGGCCGGACCGGTCACGGCGGTGCGGGGCTGGCAACGGCGGCGCTGTGCATCGGCGCGGGGTATCTGGTCCTCGGGGCGGTGGTGGCGGTGCTCGCGGTGACGGTCGGAACGGGGTGACGACGTGGGCGGGCACGGCCGTCTGCAACATTGTCGACCGAACGGGCGATACCCGGGTGTGGGCGCCGGTGGGATGATTCGGACGCGAAAATTAGCTGTGAGAGGGGTCGTCGACATCGGTCCGGTGCGGGCGTTCGCCCGTCGCCGCACACCCGGTTCGGGTAGCCTCACCGCGTCGGATGGTGCGCCGGGGGGACACCGAGCCGGCTGCGGCAGTGAGTGCTCATGTCGTCACGGCCCAGGGGAGGCGTAGTGCACGTAGTTCTCGGAGTGTCGGTCGCGGGGTCCACCGCCCGGCTGGCACTCGTCGACGCGTCGGCCCCCGGTGCGGTCATCGACGAATTCGACCTTGACCTGGCCGCCGCACCCGCAGACACCCTGCGTTCCACGATCGTCGGCACCGATCGCACCCTGCGCGACAGCGGCCACACGCTGACCGGCACCCGGCTCAGCTGGACCGAGGAGGACCTGGCCGCGGAGCTGCGCGACGCGTTGATGGAGGCCGGGCTGGCGGCGGTCGCGGTGGTCGCACCGTCGGATGCGGCGACGTCGTTCGTCCGGGGTACGGCGGGCGAGGCGGGCCAGCAGACCTCGGCGCTGTTGTTCATCGACGCCGAGACGGCGGCGCTGTCGGTGGTGGGCGCGGACGCCGCGACCACCAGCGTCGTGGCCGCCGAACCGCTGGGCGCCGACGGCCCGGAGTCGGCGTGCACCGCGCTGCTGGACCGGCTGCGCGACGAGCCCGGCGGCGCCGAGACCCTGTACGTGGTGGGCACCGTCGGCGACACGTCGGCGCTGACCGCGGTGCTGGGGGCGACGTCGCCGATCCCGGTGCGCGCGGTCGACAACTCCGCGTTCGCGATCGCGCGGGGCGCGGCGGCGGCCACCCTGCCGTCGCCGCGGGTGGTACCGCCGGGGCCGGCACCGGTGTCCGCGCCGGCGCAGTCATCGGACTTCGGGACCGCGCCGGGTCCGCAGATCGGCGAACACCTGGCGTACTCACTGGACCCGGACAGCGACGCGTTGGCCGCGGGCTACCCGGGCGGCTACCAGCCCTACGGCGCCGATGTGCCGCTGCAGGCGCCGATGGCACCGCTGAGCCACACCGACGACCCCGACGAGTTCGACGAGCAACCCGCACCCGCCGCGCCTGCGGCGCGTCCCCGGATCCTGTTGGTGGGCAGCACGATCGCCGCCATCGTCGTGGTCGGGTTCGCGGCGCTGGCCGTCGTCGTGGCGATCTCGATCCAGCCCGCGGCGGTGCAGCAGGCGATCCGGGACAACGAGGCGGTGCCCGGGAAGTACCTGCCGGTGATGCCGGGTCAGGGCACCGTGCCGATCGAGAACAGCGAGGTGTACCTGCCGCCGGTGGTCCCGGTGGTGGACAAGGCGCCCGAGCCGGGCGCAGTGCCGGTGCTGGCCGGCGGGTACGGCAGCAGGCACGAGACCAGCGCCGGCACCGCTGGGCCGAGCGTCGGCGAGGTCAGGACGGTGTTCGTCCCGCAGGCCGGTACCGCCCCGCAGGCGGCCGTCGCGCCGCCGCCGTTCCGGTTCAACCTCGCCGACTGGCTGCCCGACGGGATCACCATCAACGTGTCGGACTTCTTCTCCAAGACCGAGGGCTGCAGCACCATCGACTGTGTCCGGCAGAGCCTGGGCAAGATCTGCCAGAACGGCACGCTGGCCGGCTGCCTGCGCAGCGCAGGGCTGATCTGCAGCGAGACGAGCACCAACCCGAACTGTATGACGGTCATCGCCGCGCCCGTCGACTGCACGAAGGGCGACGAGCCGGACTGCCAGGGCACCACCACGCCGGTCGACAACACGACCGCCGCCTGCCCGGACGGGGCGACGTGCGCACCTGAATCACCGGATCCCGGCATGCAGAGCGAAGTGTCCGAGGACCCGGAGGGCCAGGAATCGCAGAGCCCACCGGAGTCCTCCGGCGACGACGAGACGGTGACGCCGGGTCCGACCACGACGACCGTGGTCGAGCCCAGCGACGAGCCGGCCACCGAGACGACGCCGTCGGAAGCGGCCGAGACGTCGCCGTCACAGGCCCCGGAGACGTCGAAGGCGCCGGAATCGAGCCCGGAGTCGCCGACGCCGTCGTCCCCACCGACGAGCGAGACACCGGCCCCGTCGACGACCAAGGAGGCCCCGTCCACCACGAAGGCTCCGGCCCCGGTGACGACGACGCAGGCGCCCAAGCCCGTCGAACCGCCCAAGCCCGTCGAACCGCCCAAGCCCGTCGAACCGCCCGTGGTGGAGGAGGCCCCGCCCCCGCCCCCGCCCCCGCCCCCGCCCGCGCCGGTCGTCGAAGCCCCCGCCCCGCCGCCGGTGGTGGAAGCCCCGGCCCCGCCCGTGGTGGTGGAGGCCCCGGCCCCCGCCCCCGCGGTGGAGGTTCCGGCGCTGGTCCCGAGTTCGCCGTCGCGCGGCAGTGATTCGTCGTCCTCCTCGGACTCCTCGTCGGACTCCAGCTCCGGCTCGACCCCGGAGACCACCATCGTCGAGGCCCCCTAGCGAGGTTCCCCTGGTTGTGTTGTGGGCCAAGCAGTTACATGTGCGCGGGTAGGTCGCCCTAGCAGCCGTCCCGCATCGGCTGAAGGAGATTCGGTGTGTCGTTGGTCGGGGCTGACATCGAGGAACTGCGGAACCTGGTCCGCATCGTCAACCAGGCCGCCGAACGGCTGGAGAACACCGCCGGGGAGATAACCGGCCGGCTGGCGTCCACCGCCTGGCGGGGCCCGGACGCCGAGCGGTACCGCGCGCAGTGGCAGGGCGAATCCGTGGCGTTGATCCGCTCCGTGGTCGCCGCGCTGCGCACGGCCGGCGCCACCATCGAGCGCAACGCTGCCGAGCAGGAACAGGCCAGCAGCGGGGCCGGGGCCAGCCTCGTCACCGGGCCCATGGTCCCGATCGGCACCCCCGCGTGGAGCCCCGGCGATCCGCTCGTCGACATCCGCAACTTCCTGGGCTCGAACGCGGTGTGGCCGGTGACGTGGGGAACCCTGCTGGACCAGGCCACGCCGCTGGGCCCGTTGGTGTCGCTGATGGATGCGCTGGGTCTGGCCGCCGACGACTCGCTGAGCCCGCAGGAGAAGATCATCCAGGCCGGCAACGCGCTGACCGACCTCGGCGGCGGCGTCCTCGAGGACCTGCGCCTGCGCCCCCACCCGGTCACCTATCTCGGTGGGGTCGCGGTGGCCCAGTGGGGTGACGTGGCCGCCAACGTGGCGCGCGCGGACTTCAGCGCCTCGACGCTGCAAGCCACCGTCGACTATGTGGCCAAGGATCCCGGCGGGGCCTTCGAGGCCGCCAAAAACGCTGTGCTGGGCTATGTTCCGAAACTCATCTCCAACCTGCTGCCGTGAAGGACACCGCCGCGATGGACGACACTGTGTTGCTGACCGACGACGAGATCGTCGCGCTGTGCGCGATCGACGGCAGGCCATGGCCGCTGGGGTTGATCACCGTGGAACCCACCCCGGTCGAGGTGTCCCGGGCGGGCATGCGGGGCATGCGGTCGCTGCTGGTGCGCCAATACGCGACCCAGGCCGACGGAGCCGCGCCGCAACCGAACGCGGCCATCGCCCGCTTCGTCACGTCGTTCCTGGACTCCCGCCGGCGGGTCGGCGCCTACGTCGCACCGGTCACCGATCCGGCGACGCTGAGCGGTGCGTCGGTGACCGCGGTGCAGACCGAGGACGGTTGGGTGCTGGACAGCGCGACCGCCGCGGGTGTGCACGCCCTTCGGTCGACCTCGGCGGAAGGAGTGGCCGAGGCGGTGCTGGCGCTGGTGGGACCTGCGGAGGAGGGGACGCTGTTCGCCGGTGAGCCCGATCCGAGTCGGTGGGCGTGTGTGGTGGCCGTCGATGCGGATCAATCCGTGGTCACCGGTGACGGTTCGGCGGCGGCGCGGGTGCGCGAGACGTTGACCGGATAGCCGGTCACGGGTTGGCGTGCACGACCGCGAGCGCTTGTTCGCGGGTCATGCCCGAGACGATGTCGGGCCGGTAGAGCATCTCGATGACCCGCCTGTCCATCTCGGAATACTGCGTGGTGACCGAGAAGTCTTGGTAGAACACGCTGTCGGGGTAGGCGTAGGAGTCGTTGCCCAGCCCGAGCACCTGGGTGATCTCCTCGCGGATGACGTGGTCGCGCAGCGCCCGGTCGTCGATGGTGGTCGAGATCAGCACCCGGCCGCGGTAGACGTTCTGGTCGCCGCCCCACCAGATCGTGAAATAGCCGATGCTGTCGGGCTGGTAGTCCTCGGCCAGACCGGGGAGCTCGTGCTGGGGCGCGAAGTGGACGTCGACGTTGCCGCCGGCGTCGACGATGTCGATGCGGACGGTCTTGGCGAGCGCGTTGAGGTCGGCCACCACCGCCGTCAGCGCCGCCATGTCGGCCGGATCGGGCGCACCGTGCACGGTGAGCTGCAGGTTCGACACCCACTTGTGGATCAACGGCGCATTGCCGCCGAACTCGGTCCCACACGCGATCTCGACGAAGTAGTCCGCCACCTGCACCGGGTCCGGTGGAGGTGGGGGCGGCGGCGGAGGAGGTGGGGGCGGCGGGGTGACCGGCGACGGCGCCGCCTGGCTGGTGGGGTACGGCGGGGCCGTCGCGGCCGCGGTCTTGCCGATGGTCGGGTGACCGGTGACGGTGGCCGCCATACAGCCCGACGTGAACGCCACTGCCGAACAGGCCGCCAGCAGCGTGATGCCGCGTTTCATGCCGAAACCCGCCCGCCCCGCGGTGTGACTGTGATTACGCACTCCGCCAACACCTTTCGTCTGACCCGGTCGCCACCGAGCCGCGGTGCGGGGATCGGTGCCGATCGTGATAGGAAACGTTAGCAATGCCGCGCGTGCGGCGGTGTCCGTCGAACGTGCGAACATTCGACGCATCCCAGGCCACATCCCCGCTGCTGGGCCGCCGCGCCGCCGGCCCGGCTGGGCGCCGGTCGGCCGGGTTCGGCCACTAGACTGTCCGGGTGGAGTCCGCAACCCCCCGCCCCGTGCTGGTCGTCGACTTCGGTGCACAGTATGCGCAGCTCATCGCCCGCCGCGTCCGTGAGGCGCGGGTGTACTCGGAGGTCATCCCGCACACCGCCACGGTGGACGACATCAAGGCCAAGAACCCCCGCGCCGTCGTGCTGTCCGGTGGGCCGGCCAGCGTGTACGCCGACGGTGCCCCGCAGCTGGATCCCGCGCTGTTCGACCTCGACGTGCCGGTGTTCGGCATCTGCTACGGGTTCCAGGCGATGGCCCAGGCGCTCGGCGGAACCGTCGCGCACACCGGGACCAGTGAGTACGGCCGCACCGAGTTGAAAGTTACTGGCGGAGACCTTCATTCGGATCTGCCCGAAACCCAGCCGGTGTGGATGAGCCACGGTGACGCGGTCACTGTGGCTCCCGACGGCTTCGACGTGGTGGCCACCAGCACCGGTGCGCCGGTGGCGGCGTTCGAGGATCGGGCCCGGCGACTGGCCGGTGTGCAGTACCACCCGGAGGTCATGCACAGCCCGCACGGTCAGCAGGTGCTCAGCCGGTTCCTGCACGAGTTCGCCGGCATCGATGCCACCTGGACCGCGGCCAACATCGCCGACGCGCTGGTCGAGCAGGTCCGTGCGCAGGTCGGGGACGGGCGTGCCATCTGCGGGCTGTCCGGCGGCGTCGACTCCGCGGTGGCCGCCGCGCTGGTGCAGCGCGCCATCGGCGACCGGCTGACCTGTGTCTTCGTCGACCACGGCCTGCTGCGTGCGGGCGAGCGGGCCCAGGTCCAGCGGGACTTCGTGGCCGCCACCGGGGCCAAGCTGGTCACCGTCGACGTGGCCGACAGGTTCCTCGAGGCGCTGTCTGGGGTGACCAATCCTGAGGGCAAGCGCAAGATCATCGGCCGGGAGTTCATCCGGGCGTTCGAGGGTGCGGTGCGCGACGCGCTGGGGGCGGCCGAGGGTGAGGTCGAGTTCCTGGTGCAGGGCACGCTGTACCCCGATGTGGTGGAGTCCGGCGGCGGCGCGGGGACCGCCAACATCAAGAGCCACCACAACGTCGGCGGGCTGCCCGGCGATTTGAAGTTCACCCTCGTCGAGCCGCTGCGGCTGCTGTTCAAGGACGAGGTGCGTGCGGTCGGTCGCGAGCTCGGCCTTCCGGAGGAGATCGTTGCGCGCCAACCGTTCCCGGGTCCCGGCCTGGGCATCCGGATCGTCGGCGAGGTCACCGCGGAGCGGCTGGAGACGCTGCGCCGCGCGGATGCGATCGCGCGGGAGGAGCTGACCTCCGCCGGGCTGGACAACCAGATCTGGCAGTGCCCGGTGGTGCTGCTGGCCGATGTCCGCTCCGTGGGTGTGCAGGGCGACGGCCGTACCTACGGCCATCCGATCGTGCTGCGGCCGGTGTCCAGTGAGGACGCCATGACCGCGGACTGGACCCGGGTGCCTTACGAAGTGCTGGAACGGATTTCGACGCGTATCACCAACGAGGTGCGCGAGGTCAACCGGGTGGTGCTGGATGTCACCAGCAAGCCGCCGGGCACCATCGAGTGGGAGTGACGCGGCAGTCGTCAGCCCTCTCAGCCGGCGAGCAGGCCGGCCTGGTGCAGCGCCGTCCCGACCGTCTGCTGGATGCTCGCCATTTCCTTCTTGGCCTTGTTCATGCCGAGCAGGCCGCCACCCATCCCGGTCATCGCCGGGGTGATCACCACGGCCGTGGTGCCGGGTGCGTCGCCCTGGGTCACCCGGTACTCGACGATCATGCGGCGGGCGAAGCCCCCGGCGAAGACCCGCGCGGCTGCCGAGCCGACCTCGGCGCGCGCGCCCCAGCCGTCGGGGTGCGGCGTGACGGTGTAGCCCAGTGAGGCCAGCGCCGAACCGATGGTGGACAGCACGGCCGAACCCTCAGCGCCGGTGCGGAATGCGATGTGTTCCATGCCCGTCATTCTGCGGTGTCGGTATCGGGTGTGCGGATCGATTCGGTGGGGACGGCGGTCACCCTTGGTCGTCGAAGCGGTAGTTCGACAGCCGGCGGATCAGGTTCATGTCGGTCATCACCAGGCTCCCGTCCGGTGCCACCGCGAGATCCTCGGGGCTGACCGAGCCGGAGAACGGGACCACGTCGGTCACCCCTTCCGGGGTGAGCCGTAGCACGCTGCCGAAGCTGCCGTAGTAGTTGCCCACGAACAGGTTTCCGTCCGCGTCGTAAGCCAGCCCGGTCGGTTGGTGCAGGTCCGCGACGGTGAGGTTGCGGCGGGCGCCGGTGCGCAGATCGATCTCGGTGACCAGCGGATCCGAGATGGTGGCGTCGCCGTCGGCGGACGGGGTCTGGACGAACGTCGATGCCAGGATGACACCGGGTTCCTTGACCGTGATCCCGTTCCAGAATCGGCCGTCGTCGGTGACGGCCGGGTAGGTGGTCTCCTCCCCGGAGCGGCTCAGGGTCCGCACCGCGCGCCGGGTCGCCTCCACGACGTACAGCGTTCCCTCGCTGTCGACGGCGAGGTATTCCGGGGATTTCAGATCGGTGAACGGAATCGTCGTGGCCGCCGTCGCCCCCTGGGGCAATTGGTAGACGGTGTCGCCGCCGGAGTCGGCGACGAAGACCGTGTCTGCGTCGTCGACAACCAGACCCACCGCGTTCTGCAGCGGAGGGAACGGCAGTGTCTCCGCCTGCGACGCGCCCGGGGCGATCTTCAGGACGCGGCCGTCGCGGTCATCGGTGTGCAGCGCGTCGGCGACGTACACCGCTCCGCTGGAATCGACGTCCACGCCGCGCGGTCCGATCTCCGAGTCGGACGGCAGGATCTCCTCGAGTTGTCGCGCCTCTGCGGCGGGCCGGTTCACCAGCAGGTACACCGTGCTGCCGACCGCGATCAGCGCCACGATGAGCGACACCACGGTGACCAGGAGCAGCGGCTTGCCCGGTGTGCCCGCCGTGGCGGGCACACCGGTCGTGGCAGGTTCGTCGATCCAGTACTGCCAGCCCTCGGGTGCCGGTGGCCAGGACGGGTCGGGTCGCCAGTCCTGCGGTGGTGTCCACCCGGACGGGACCGGCCAGTTCGGCGGGGGGTTGAAACGCACGGTGATCGATTCTGGCAGCTGCGATTCCGGCCGGATATCGTCCGATCGGGCGACAACGGACCACCAGTGGCGGCGAGGGCGACGGCGGGGCCGTCACCGCCGGGACGACCTGTCGCGCTGATCTGATCGATCGCGGGGGCGGGCACCGCATGCGCGGGGTCACTACTCGGTGACGTCACCGTTTTCCCGGTTGACGTTCGTCGGCGTTCCGGTGTTTACTGGCTACATCGAACATATATTCGAAACTCGGGTGAGGCGGATGATGTGAAAGGGGCTGTTGTGACAACGGCGAGATCCCTGAATCGGAGTCCGGACGTACGCGCTGAACAGGTCGAACGGCTGCGCCGGCAGATCGCGGCGGTGGCCGGCAAGGGCAGCGGCGGCCGCCGGGCCCCGGCGCCGTCGGCCGCGCCGTCACCTCCGCCGGATTCTTTGCTGCCGATGCCCGATTGGATGGCTGAACAGCTACCGGCGCCGTTGCCGCGCGGCACCGTCGCGGTGCTCTCGGGGGCCAGATCGCTCCAGCTGAGCATGGTGGCCGCGGTGACCGCGGCGGGTGGTCATGTCGCGATCATCGGCCAACCCGATGTCGGGCTGCTGGCCGCGGTGGAGATGGGAGCCGACCTGAGCAGGATCGCGGTCATCCCCGACCCGGGGGTGGACCCGGTCGAGGTGGCCGCGGTGCTGATGGACGGCATGGATCTGGTGGTCCTCGGGTTGGGCGGTAAGTCGGTGCCGGCCACCCGCGCCAGGGCCGTGGTGGCCCGGGCCCGTCAGCGCGGGTGCACGCTGCTGGTCACCGACGGGGAGTGGCAGGGCGCCTCCGCGCGGCTGGACGCCCACGTCGCCGGCTACGACGTCGTCGGTGCCGACGGTGGACGGCCCACCCCGGGCTGCGGGCGGATCGGCCGGGTGCGGCTGGCCATGCGGGCACGGGGCCGCTCCGTCGGGCACGCCCGCGCGGTAGGCGGATGAGTGGGCTCGGTGCGCACACCGTCCAGGATCCTGGCGCTCTGGTGTATGGACTGGCCCGCCGTCGCCGCGGCAGCGGCGGCCGGGCTGGCCCCGACGACGCCGATCGCGGTCACCCTCGCCAACCGGGTCATCGCCTGCTCGGCGGCGGCCCGCGCGGCCGGGGTGCGCCGCGGGCTGCGGCGCCGGGAGGCGCAGGCCCGATGCCCGGAGGTCCATGTCGTCACCGCCGACCCGGCCCGTGACGCCCGGCACTTCGAGACCGTCATCGCGGCCGTCGACGCCCTGATCCCGCGTGCCGAGGTGCTGCGCCCAGGTCTGCTGGTGCTGGCGGTGCGCGGCGCGGCCCGGTACTTCGGTTCCGAACAGGCCGCCGCCGAACGGCTGGTCGACGCGGTGGCCGCCGCCGGTGCCGAATGCCAGGTCGGCATCGCCGATCAACTGCCCACCGCCGTCTTCGCCGCGCGGGCCGGGCGCATCGTCGAGCCCGGCGCCGATGCGCTGTTCCTGTCGAACCTGTCCATCCGGCAGCTGTCCACCGAACCGAGCCTGGCCCCACCGAGCCGGGAGAACCTGGCTGATCTGTTGTGGCGCATGGGGATCCGCAAGATCGGCCAGTTCGCCGAACTGCCGCGCAGCGACGTGGCCTCCCGGTTCGGGGCCGACGGGGTGGCCGCGCACCGGTTCGCCTGCGGAGAACCCGGCCGCGGGCCGTCCGGGCGGGACCCCGACGGTGAGCTCGACGCGGTGATGAACTGCGACCCGCCCATCGACCGGGTGGACGCGGCGGCGTTCGCCGGACGCTCGCTGGCCAGCACGCTGCACCGCAGCCTGGAGGCCGCCGGGGTGGGCTGCACCCGGCTGGCCATCCATGCAATCACCGCCAACGGCCAAGAACTGGAACGGGTCTGGCGCTGCGCGGAGCCGCTGACCGAGGACGCCACCGCCGACCGGGTGCGCTGGCAACTGGACGGCTGGCTGAATCGCCGCAACGCCCAGGACCGACCCGACGGGCCGATCACGGTGCTGCGGCTGCGCCCGGTGGAAGTGGTCTCGGCCGAGGCCCTGCAGCTGCCGCTGTGGGGTGGGATCGGGGAAGAGGACAGGCTGCGCGCCCGGCGGGCTCTGGTGCGGGTGCAGGGGCTGCTCGGACCCGACGCCGTCCGGGTGCCGGTGCTCAGCGGCGGACGGGGACCGGCTGAGCGCATCACCTTCGCCGCGCTGGGCGATGAGCTTGTGCCCCAGGCGAACCCGGACCAGCCGTGGCCGGGCCGGTTGCCGGAACCGTCACCCACGGTGCTGCTCGACGACCCGGTCGAGCTGTTCGACGCCGACGGCAACCCGGTCCGGGTCACCACCCGTGGCCTGTTCTCCACCGATCCGTTCCGGCTCGACGCGCCCGGCCGCTCCGGCCGGCTGTCCTGGTGGGCCGGGCCGTGGCCGGTCGACGAACGCTGGTGGGACCCCGCGCTCAAGAGCGGGCGGACGGCCCGGGTGCAGGTGCTGCTCGGCCCGGACCCGGCCCAGGCCCTGCTGCTGTGCTACCGGCAGCGGCGGTGGTATCTCGAAGGGGCCTACGAGTGACCCAACCCCTTGGCGAACGCCCCCACCCGGGCGATGAACCGGTCAAAGAACACCACGGGGTCGACCTCGACACCGATGAGCGCGTTGGGTTCTCGGCCCCACCGCCGGCTCCAGTCGGCGATCGTCATGCCGCGGGTCAGCGTGCCGGTCAACTCCACGTCCACCGGCGCCTCCCGGTACCGCACCAGGGTGGGGTCCAGCGCCACCGCGGCGGCCAGCGGATCGTGCAGATGGGCCAGGTACCCCTCGTCCTGGTCGTGGTGGAACTCGAAGTAGAACCGCATGGCGTCCTCGAGCACCCGGATCAGCGGGTTGGACGCCGTCGACGGGGTACCGCGCTCGTCGCGCAGGGACAGCGGCAACGAGGTCGAACCCGCCGCGGTCGCCAGCTCGCCGAGCAGCACCGGGGTCAGCGCGATGTTCTCGGTGAGGTTGAGCCCCAATACGATCGGCAGCGTCGGGGCGCCGGTCCAGCCGGCGAACACCTCGGCCGTCGACTCCGGGTCGACGCTGACGTTCCACTCCGCCACCGGCGTGGTGTTGCCGCGGTAGTCGAACGCGCCGCCCATGATCACCAACCGGTGCAGCAGCCGCGGCAGCGCGGGCTCGGCCCGCAGCGCCAGCGCCAGGTTGGTCAACGGCCCGGTGGCGATGCCGATCAGCTCACCGGGGTGGGCGTGGGCGGCGCGGATCCACGCCTCGGCCGCGTCGTGATCGGTCGGCGCGGTCGTCGGCGCCGGCAGCCGTGCGTAACCCAGCCCGCGCGGGCCGTGGGTGTCCTCGGCGGTGCGCAGCGGGGCGCGCAGCGGGGTCGGCGACCCCGTGGACACCGGCACCCCGGTGACCCCGCACAGCTCCAGCAATGCCCGATTGTTCTCGCAAACCTGGTGCACGCCAACATTTCCCGCTGTCGAGGCGATGCCCAACAGGTCCACCTCGGGGCTGCCGAACAGGTACACCAGGGCCATCGCGTCGTCGACCCCGGTGTCGACGTCGACGAACACCGGCCGGCGCGCCCCGGTCACCAGTGCACACCGGGAACCAGCCGCACCGCCCGCTTGACCGGGCGGGGGACGCGCAACACCGGCATCGGCCGGGCCGGGGGGCGCGGCGCCGGCGGGCGATCCGGCGCCTCGCCGCGCGCCGCGGCCGAATCGGGGTAGCCCAGGTACAGCTGATGCAGCACCCGCCGCGACAGCTTCGGGGTGAAGTACCGGCCGAAGTCGGAGAGCGTTCCGATGGGTGTGTCGATGCGGGCCGGCTTGTCCACCAGGCCACGCACCACCATGGCGGCGGCGTGGTCGGCCGAGATCGCGGGCATCGGGTTGAGCCTATGCGACGGCGCGATCATGGGCGTCTTCACCAGCGGCATGTGGATCGTGGTGAACGTGATGTGATCCGAAAGGGTTTCCGAGCCGACGACGTCGGCGAACGCATCCAGGGCGGCCTTGCTCGGGATGTAGGCGCTGTACTTGGGGTTGGTGGCCTGCACGCCCGCGCTGGACACGTTCACCACATGCCCGAACTGCCGGTCGCGCCAGTGCGGCAGCAGCGCGAGGACCATCCGCACCGCACCGAAATAATTCACCGCCATCACCCGCTCGTAGTCGTGCAGCCGGTCGGTGGAGGCCACCACCGAGCGGCGGATCGACCGGCCGGCGTTGTTGACCAGGTAGTCCACGTGGCCGAAGCGGCCCAGGATGTCCTCGACGGTGTGCTCTACCGCCGCGGAATCGGTGACATCGCAGGTGAAGGCGTGCGCGTCGCCGCCGGCATCGCGGATCTCGCGGATCAGGTCGTCGAGCGCGTCGCCGTTGCGGGCCAACGCGAACACCGTCGCGCCACGGGCCGCCACCGCGAGCGCCGAGGCCCGCCCGATCCCGCTGGACGCGCCGGTGATGATGACGTGTCTGCCCACCAGCGGACCGGTCGGATCGTCGCGCCGGGCCCGCTGCGGATCCAGGTGCTCGGCCCAGTAGCGCCACAACCGCGGCGCGTATGAGGCGAAGTCGGGCACCTCGATACCCGTGTCCCGCAACGCATCCGCGGTGCGTGCGGCGGTGAACGTCGGCGCCGCCTCCACCACGTCGAGGACCGCGCCCGGGATGCCCAACTGGGTGGCAACCATGTCGCGCAGCACCTTGGCCCGCCCGCTCACCTTCAGCAGCGGCGCCACCGCCGCGCGCGGCACCGACCCGATCAGCGGTGGCAGCCCGGCCGCCGGGGCGACACCGCGGTAGATCCCGCGCAACCCCACGGTCTCGGGTGCGGTCAGGTGGAAGGTCTGCCCGTCGCGCCCGTCGAGGTGCATCAGCGCCACCAGCGCGTCGACCACGTAGTCCACCGGCACGATGTTGGTGCGACCGGTGTCGGGCAACATCATCGGCGTGACGTGGGGCAGGGCGGCGAGCCTGGCCAGCAGCCCGAAGAAGTAGTACGGTCCGTCGATCTTGTCCATCTCGCCGGTCCGGGAGTCCCCGACGACCACCGCGGGGCGGTAGATCCGGTAGCGCAGTCCGTCGGTGGATCGGACCAGCTGCTCGGCCTCGAACTTGGTCCGGTGATAGGGCGTCGGCAGGTCCTGGCCGATGTCGAAGTCGTCCTCGGTGAACACCCCGCGGTACGCGCCGGCCACCGCGATGGAGGACACGTGGTGCAGCGTCGCGTCCAGGCGACGGGCCAGGGCGAGCACCGCCCGGGTGCCCTCGACGTTGGCCGCCCGCTGCACGGCCTCGGGAGCGGTCATGTCGTAGACGGCCGCGCAGTGCACCAGGTGCGCGACGTCGCCGAGCCGGGCGGCGGTGTCGTTGCTCAGTCCCAGATCGGGGGCGGTGAGATCGCCGACGACCGGATGCACCCGGTCGTCCCAGCTGGGGGCGAGCCGCTCGAAGCGCCCGAGCGAGTTCCGGCGCACCAGTACCTGCACCGCTGAGGTTTCGGGACGCGTGAGGAGCCGGTCCACCAGACGTCGGCCGATGAACCCGGTACCGCCGGTAACGACATAGCGCATGGGTGACATGGTCACGTGCCGTCCGGTAAAGGTCAACACCAAGGGCGGGGCGGCGGGGCGGGGAAGGGGCCCACTGCGCAAATACCGCTGAACATGCAACGGGGTGTGCGTTCGACAGTCCGGTTGTCGCCAGTCGGTAGCCCGATGCACGACTTCGTTCTCCTGCTCCGACAACTTGATCCGATTGATCCGACACCGCGCCGTACGTCGGACTGGCTGGCGCTCGTGCCGGGCTAGGTGCCTTCGTCGATATCGGCCTGGCGCCACTCGTGCCGCATCAGCGGCCCGACACCGAAAGTGGTGGCGAACGGCCGTATCGAGTCGCTGATCATTCGGATAGCAGAGGCATTGTGGCTCTCACCGCAGGATTTCGGGGTCGGATGTAACGCGCAGGCAGTCTAGGTGCCTGCCAGGAACGCAGCTGTCTGCCCGCCGTCGGCGACGAAGGTAGCTCCGGTGACAAATTCGGTTCGTTCGTCGCACAGCATTGCCACGACATGCGCGATGTTCTCCGGCTTACCGAATGCCCCGAGTGGGTTGAGCCGATTTCGCGTTGCGGTATCGATAGTCCGGCCGTACTCCTCGGTCATCGCGGTCTCGATGAATCCGGGCGCCACGCAGTTCACCGCAATTCCGGCAGAGGCGAGTTCCAACGCCATCGAGCGTGTGAGGGCCTCGACTCCGGCCTTTGATGCCGCATAGTGGGCGCCGTTGGGTTCTGATTGGGCCGCCACCGTCGATGAGATGTTGACTATGCGGGCTTTGCCTCGTTGGGCATAGTCACGCTTCGTCATCGCTCGCGCAGCGGCTTGGCCGATGTGGAAGGTGCCTGAAAGGTTGACGTCGATGGTCCGTTGCCAGTCGTTGGGTTCGAGTGTGAGGAACTCGGCCTCGACGTATATCGCCGCGGCGTGGACGAGGACATCAAGGGTTCCGTGACGCTGAACCACCGCGTCAACGATGTCAGTGCAGGCCTGGGCATCGCTGACGTCCAACACCTCACCCTCTACGGGCAGGCCGCGGTCGCGCAGTGACGCCGCAGCTTGTTGGATGGGTCCGGACGTGCTCGCACATCCCACGACGAAGAACCCGTCGGTCGCGAGTCTTTCCATGATGGCCAGGCCGATTCCGCGCGAAGCGCCGGTAACCAACGCAACTCGTTGCATGATGTCTTCTTTCTATTGAGCTGACAACGCAATGCTGGACTCGTCGTATGCGTCATTGGTGTTCGGGAACTGCCACGTGGCGATGCATCACGTGGACGTTTGTCTCCGTCGCCGTCGGCCCCTAGGTGCCCAGCAAGCTGGGGCCGCCGTTGAGAGAGATCAAGGCACCGCCATCCACCGATACCGACGCGCCGGTCATGAAGGATGCGTCGTCGGACAGCAGGAAGGCGACGGCGCTGGCCAACTCGTCGGGAGCTGCCATGCGATTGAGGGCCTGCATGCCTTCGAGGAAGGCGCGCTGCTTCGCGGGATCGGGGGAGTCGTCGATCTCGCGCTGCACCATAGGAGTCAGCGTGGTGCTGGGCACGATCGCGTTGGCCCGAATATTGTTGGGGCCATACTCAACAGCGATGGTGCGGGCGATACCGTCGACCGCAGATTTTGAGATTGTGTATGCGCCGATCTTGGGGAAGGCGCAGTGGCCCAGGATGGAACTGGTCAAACAGAGCGCCCCGCCGCCTCCACGCGCCAACATGTGTTGGATCGCGTACTTGCTCGTCAGAATCACGCCGACTGTGTTGACCGCGAGCGCTTTCTCGAACCACTCGTCGGGAGTGTCGGCGAACATCAGCGGTGGCGACTCAATTCCTGCGTTGGCGTGCACGACATCGAGACGCCCGTGGCGGTCCACGATGTAGTCGATGGCTCGTTGTACCGATGAGGGGTCGGTGACGTCGGTGCGAATGCAGTCGAGCGCCGGCGAGTCCGAAACGACCTCGCGTGCCGCCGCCTCGTTGATGTCACCAATGACCACTGTTGCGCCTTCGCCGGCAAGGCGTTGGACGGTGGCCAATCCGATGCCGCTCGCCCCTCCGGTCACGAAGGCGACCTTGCCTTCGAAGCGATTGTTCGCCACTACACTCTCCTCTGATCGCTATGCGTACACCTGACCGCATAGTAGCACTGCGCTGCTTCTCGCGGAGCCGATTGAACATCGAAATACTCACGTGTGGAAAGCATTCCGCCGACATGGTGGTTTCGCCGCGTTGCGCCGTGACGGAAGACGGCGGGTACGCGTCGGGTACTTGTGCGGGCTATACGGGTGAAAGGTGTTGCCGGGCAGAGTATTGGCGGAATCTCGCGGTCGGAGCTCTCGCTACCATCCCCGCTGGGCGAGGCGGTGTGGGACCGCGATGTCGTCGACGTTGATGCCGACCATGGCTTCGCCCAGGCCGCGGGAGACCTTGGCCAGCACGTCGGGATCGTCGTAGAACGTGGTGGCCTTCACGATCGCCGCGGCCCGCTCGGCCGGGTTGCCGGATTTGAAGATGCCGGATCCGACGAACACCCCTTCGGCGCCGAGCTGCATCATCATCGCCGCATCCGCCGGGGTGGCGATGCCACCGGCGGTGAACAGCGTCACCGGCAACTTGCCGGCCTTGGCCACCTCCACCACCAGATCATAGGGCGCCTGCAATTCCTTTGCCGCCACATACAATTCGTCCTCGCTCAACGAGGTCAGCCGACGGATCTCGCCGCCGATCTTGCGCATGTGGGTGGTCGCATTAGACACATCCCCGGTCCCGGCTTCGCCCTTGGACCGGATCATCGCCGCGCCCTCGGTGATCCGGCGCAACGCCTCACCCAGATTCGTCGCCCCACACACGAACGGCACCGTGAAACGCCACTTGTCGATGTGGTTGGCATAGTCGGCCGGGGTCAACACCTCCGACTCGTCGATGTAGTCCACCCCGAGGGCCTGCAGGATCTGCGCCTCCACGAAATGCCCGATCCGCGCCTTGGCCATCACCGGGATGGTGACCGCGTCGATGATGCCCTCGATCATGTCGGGGTCACTCATCCGCGACACCCCACCCTGGGCCCGGATATCAGCGGGGACCCGCTCGAGGGCCATCACCGCCACCGCGCCCGCACCCTCGGCGATGCGCGCCTGCTCCGGGGTGACCACATCCATGATCACCCCACCCTTGAGCATCTCCGCCATCCCACGCTTCACCCGTGCGGTACCGCTGCGCGGTGAAGGGCGATCATCGACTGCGTTTGTCATGGCGAGATCCAATCTTGGGGTCAGCTCGAACAGCGCGAAGGGCCCGCGTAGGGCCCTGTGGGGCCCTGTCCCCGACCGATCATCCTTCGGCCTGTTTCGGTGTGCTTGGTGGTCAGTTGGTGATGCCGTCGATGCACAGGTACTTGATCTCGGTGAACTCGTCGACGCCGTGTCGCGATCCTTCTCGGCCAAGTCCGGACTCTTTCACCCCGCCGAACGGAGCGCCCTCATAGGAGATGAGACCGGTATTGATTCCGACGACTCCGAATTCGAGTGCCTCTCCAAAGCGCCAGGTGCGGGCCAGATCACGGGTGAAGAAGTACGCGGCCAAGCCGAATTCGGTGTCATTTGCGATGGCGAGGGCCTGTTCCTCGTCGTCGAATCGAATGACTGGAGCCAGTGGGCCGAAGGTTTCCTCCCGGGCGACGAGCATGGAATTGGTGACGTCTGTGAGGACGGTGGGCTGGAAATAAGTCCGGCCGAGCTCATGTCGATCGCCTCCGGTGACCACCTTGGCGCCCGCGGCGACAGCGTCGCTGATATGGCTTTCGACCTTGACGACGGCGTCATCGGAGATCAGCGGGCCCTGGGTGGTGTCGGTGTCGAATCCATTGCCGACGACGAGGGACTCGACGGCTTCGCTGAGTCGAGCAACGAAGGCGTCATGGATGCCGGATTGCACGATGATTCGATTCGCGCAGACGCACGTCTGCCCGGCATTGCGGAACTTCGACGCCATCGCGCCTGCCACCGCGGCGTCGAGATCCGCATCGTCGAAAACGATGAGGGGTGCGTTGCCACCCAGCTCCAGTGCCACCCTCTTGACGTTGCTGGCGCTCTGGCGCATGAGGAGTTTGCCCACCGGTGTCGATCCGGTGAAGCTCAAGGTCCTGACCGTCGATGAGGACGTCAGGATTTCGCCGACCATCTCGGCTTTACCCGAGACAACCGAAAGCAGCCCGGAGGGCAGGCCTGCGCGCTGGGCGAGTTCGGCTAGCGCTGTCGCGGACAACGGTGTTTCATCTGCAGGCTTGACGATCATGGCGCATCCTGCGGCCAGCGCGGGCGCGGCTTTGCGCAGAATCATCGCTGACGGGAAGTTCCACGGTGTGATCGCTGCAGTGACCCCGACGGGCTGGCGCACGGTGACGAGGCGGCGGTTGGGGTGATTGGTCGGGATGACCTCCCCGTAGAGTCGCTTGGCTTCCTCGGCGAACCACTCGATGAAGCCGGCGCCGTACAGGATCTCCCCGCGTGCCTCTGCCAGTGGTTTGCCCTGCTCGGCGGTGAGGATGAGCGCGAGATCGTCGGCGTTGTCGACCACGAGGTCATACCATCGGCGTAATACGCGGGCCCGTTCGAAGGCTGGCTTTGCCGCCCACTCGGGCCATGCGGCGGACGCAACGGCGATCGCGTGATGGACATCGTCGGCGTTCGCCTGGGCCATGCTGCCGATCACCGCACCGGTCGCGGGGTCCACGACATCAACGCGACTGCCGAGTCCTCCGGACGACCATTGGCCGTCGATGAAGAGATCTGTGCGCAGCAGACGAGGGTCCCGCAGCAGCGAGCGATCGAATCGAGAAGTCATGCAAACCTCCATTGGTCGTAATGCGATCAACTGTACGCTACGCGTGCAAACGCGTGTACAGTGCCGATAGTCGGCTGCAGCGCCGCGACCAAGGGAGGTTTCGATGACTATCGAAGACATCGATCGTCAATTTGTCTTTCATCCGTTCACGAACGTGCGTTCGCACGAGCAGACAGGACCGTTGACGGTCGTCAGCGGCGCCGGGTCAACGATTGTGGATGCGTCGGGGCGGTCGTACTTGGATGCCATGGCCGGACTTTGGTGTGTCAACGTGGGGTACGGAAATGTTGAACTCGCAGAGGCTTTGGGTCGGCAAGCCAAGAAACTCGCCTACTATCATTCGTTCGCTTCGATGGGCAACGAGCCGGTCGCCGAGTTGGCGCAGCGACTGATTTCCATGGCGCCGGGTTCGATGTCGAAGGTGTTTTTCGGCAACAGCGGTTCGGATGCCAACGATACCCAGGTCAAGATGGTGTGGTATTACAACAACGTCTTGGGTCGACCGGAGAAGAAGAAGATCATCTCCCGCGACCGCGGCTACCACGGTGTCACGGTGATGGCCGCCAGTCTGTGTGGGCTTCCGGGAATGCACCGGGCCTTCGATCTGCCCCTGTCCACTGTCCGTCACGTCAGGGCACCGCGCAGACTGTGGTCGGATGACGCCGATCTTGATGACGCCCAGCTCGTCGCCGCCCTTGCCGCCGACCTGGAGCGCACGATCCTCGACGAGGGGCCCGACACCGTCGCAGCGTTCATCGCCGAGCCCATTCAAGCCGCCGGTGGAGTCATCGTGCCGCCACCGGGCTACTTCCCGGCCATCCAAGAAGTGTTGCGCCGCTATGACGTGCTCATGATCGCCGATGAGGTTGTGTGTGGGTTCGGTCGTACGGGCCATACCTTCGGATCGGACGTCTTCGGCATCGAACCTGACCTGATGACCGTGGCGAAGGGTGTCACCTCGGCTTACATTCCGTTGTCGGCCTGCCTTGTGTCAGAGAAGGTTTGGGATGTCCTGCGTGATGGCGCCGACGCATTCGGCGTTTTCCAGCACGGGTACACTTACTCGGCGCATCCCCTAGCCGCTGCTACGGCGATCGCCAACTTGAACATCATCGAAGATGGAAAACTCACTCAGCAGGCCGCTGCGCGAGGCGAATATCTGAACAGCAAGCTTCAGCAGGCCTTCGCCCAGCACCCGATGGTTGTCGATGTCCGCGGGTTCGGGCTCCTTGGCGCTGTCGAGTTCGCGGCATCGCGCGAACCGTTGACGGCCTTCGAGCCGATCGGTAGCTTCTCAGGCCCGATCGTTGCACGAATGCGTGAACTGGGAGTCATCAGCCGGGCCCTGCCGAACTCGGACTCGATTTCCTTCTCTCCGCCCTTCGTGGTGACCGAAGAGGAGATTGATCAGATGGTGGCGACCGCACGCCAGGCTCTCGACGATGTGTGTTCTGCGATGCACCTCGTCCCATGACGACCGGCCGTCTCGGTCTCATCATCAACCCGATCGCCGGAATGGGCGGGCGGGTCGGATTACATGGCACTGATGGTGAGTCCGCATCCGAGGCGTTGGCGCGCGGCGCGGCCCCGGTCGCCGAACTCCGTGCCGCGCGCACTCTTACCGCACTGAGAGCCTCCGTGTCGAAGGGCGACATCGACGTCGTGGCGGCAGGCGGGCGGATGGGATCCGCGGTGCTGAGCGAGCTCGCGATACCGCACACCGTCGTGCACCAGGTCGCCGACACCACCAGCGCAGCCGACACCCGTGCCGCCGTCGAGGCCATGGCCAGTCACGGTGTCGACTTGCTACTGGTCGTCGGCGGCGATGGGACCATGCGCGATGTCGCCGCTGTGGCGCCGGCAAGGCGGATCGCCACCCTGGGTGTGCCCGCCGGGGTGAAGATGCACTCCTCGGTCTTTGCGACCTCGCCCGAGGTCGCAGCCGAGGTCACTCTGCAGTTTCTGAATGCCCGCACACCTCAGCGCCTGCACCACGGTGAGGTGGTCGACAACGACAGCGGCGGACCGGAACTGTTCGCGGTGCTGCAGGTACCGGCCGCCGGTACGGCGATTCAGTCGGCCAAATCTGTCTCACGGAAAACAAGCGATGACAGCGAGCTTCTAGGTTTGGCGCGAGAAGTGGTCGAGGAGATGGAGGTGGACCGGCTCTACCTAGTCGGTCCAGGCTCCACCGTGGATCACCTATGCACCGTCTTGGGCCTCAGGGGCACACTCATGGGCGTCGACGCGATCGTCAACGGATCGATGGTGGCCCGCGATCTGAACGAGCGCCAAATCCTCGACCTGGTCACCGAATACGACAAGATCACCCTGATCATCGGCGTGGTCGGTGGGCAAGGATTCCTACTGGGCCGGGGCAACCAGCAACTCAGCGCCCGGGTGATGAACCTGATCGGCGCCGAGAACACCATCGTCCTTGCCGCGCGAACGAAGTTAGCAGGTCTGGATCCCGCCGTGTTGCGCATCGATGTCGGTGACCGCAGTCCACATCACCCACTGCGGGGCTATCAGCGCATACGCGTCGCGCGCGGAGAAAGCACCGTACTGAGAATTGTCGTCTGACCGACGGACAGATCAAGGAAGGATTCACATGTCACGAGCGCACCCCTACATGCCGAACTCCACGGCCGAGGCGCAGGCCAAAATGCTGGCCGCTGTGGGCGTGGACAACGTGGAGGCACTGTTCGAACAGATTCCGGCAGACCACCTGATGACGCGTCCGTTGAACCTGCCCGCAGGTATCCGCGCGGAGGCGACGCTGGACCGGAGAATGCGTACCCTGCTACGCGAGAACCGCAGTACCGCAGACACGATCAGCTTCCTCGGCGCCGGCTTATGGCAGCACTACGTTCCTGCCGTGTGCGACGAAATTGCCGGGCGCAGTGAATTTCTCACTCCAGTGTGGGGAACGCCATCGTCGGACCTGGGCCGCAATCAGGCATGGTTCGAGTACGCGTCCCAACTCGGCGAGTTGGTAGGCATGGAGTTCGTCGGACTGCCGGTCTGCAGCTGGGGGGCAGCGGCGGGATACGCGCTTCGGATGGCCGCACGGATGACCGGCCGCAATGAAGTCGTCTTGGCCGGCCCCATGGATCCCGAGCGACTTGCCGTCATCCGTACGTTGTGCGGACCTCCTGAAATGGAACGTTCGCTGCGTCCCCGCGTGGTGGGCTATGACGCTTCCACCGGCCATGTCGATCTGGATGCCCTCGCTGCGTCCATCGGACCCACAACAGCGGCGGTTTACTTTGAGAACCCGAACTTTCTTGGCGTACTGGAATCAGAGGCCAACGAGATCGCCACGCTGGCCCGCGCCGCGGGTGCGGAGACGATCGTGGGCGTCGATCCGATCTCGCTCGGTCTGCTGGCACCGCCATCGCAATACGGTGCGGATATCACAGTCGGCTCCACTCAGCCACTGGGCGTGCATCTCAACGCCGGCGGCGGAGTGAGCGGTTTCATCGCCACACGAGACGAAGAGGCCTACGCACGCCAGTACCCCACCCTGCAGGTCAGCTTGACCGACACCACGCGAGCCGGGCAGCGCAGCTTCGGGATGACGCTGTTCGAGCAGACGTCCTACGGATGCCGCGAACACGGCAACGACTGGACCGGCAACTCGACCTACCTGTGGGCGGTGGTCAACGCCGTCTACATGTCACTCATGGGACCGCAGGGTTTCGCCGAGATCGGCGCCACCATCAGTGCGAACAGCTCCTGGGCGGCCAAGCAGATCGCGGCAGTGGACGGCGTGTCGGTCCGCTGGTCGAGCTTCTTCAAGGAATTCGTTGTCGACTTCGCCGGCACCGGCCGCACCGTCGCAGACATCAACGCGTCCCTGCGGAGCGTGAACATCTTCGGCGGCAAGGACCTCTCCATGGACTTTCCCGAGCTAGGACAGTCGGCGCTGTACTGCGTGACCGAGGTACACACAGCAGACGACATCACCCTGCTCACCGACGCTCTTCAGGAGGCAATCGCATGACGCGGCTACGCAACTTTCAGGCAGCCAGTTGGGACGAGCCCGTGATCATGGAAATGGGGTCCCCCGGGCAGCGCGGTGCCGTGCCACCGGCCCCGATTCCCGACGCCTGCACCCCAGAGATTCCTGCACAGCTGATCCGCAGGACTGCACCGGGGCTGCCTGAAATCGCGGAGCCCGACGTGCTTCGGCACTATCTGCACCTATCGCAAGAGACCATGGGCATGATCGGCGTCAGCCTATTCGGCACGTGCACAATGAAATACAACCCCAGGGTCAACGAACGACTCGGCGCGCTCAGCCAAATTGCCGACGTCCACCCACATCAGGACGACACGACAATTCAGGGCTTGTTGAAGATCGTCCACAACCTCGACCTCGGGCTGCGCGAGCTCTCGGGTATGAGTCGATTCGTCTTTCAAGCCGGTGGTGGCGCCGGCGCGGCATACCTGCACACCGCCGTTACGCGTGCCTACTTCGCGGCCAAGGGCGAACTGGGTGTACGCCGCGAGATCATCACCACACAACAGGCCCACCCGTGTAATCCGGCCACAGCAGCGGCGGCAGGCTTCGACATCATCACCTTGCCCATGGAGGAGGAGGGCTACCCGTCCCTGGACGCGCTTCGATCGGTCCTGAGTGAACGCACAGCTGCGCTCATGCTCAACAACCCTGATGACATGGGAATCTATAATCCAAACATCAAGAGGTGGGTGGAGCTCGTCCACGAGGCCGGTGGTCTGTGCTTCTATGACCACGCCAACTTCAACGGCGTCATGAGCCGTCTGCGCGCACGCGAGCTGGGCTTCGATGCCTGTATGTTCATGCTGCACAAGACATTCGGCGTCCCCAAAGGTGGGGGCGGCCCGGCAGTGGGCGCCTACGGCTGCAGCGCGGAACTGGAACCCTTCCTGCCAGGGCCGCTCATCACCGAAACCGATGGCGTGTATTCACGGACCGAGAACCCCGACGGCGTGGGACGGGTCCGCGAGTTCCAGGGCAATCTGCACCAGGTGGCAAAGGCTTACTCATGGATCCTGGCCATGGGCGCAGACGGGATTCGAGAGGCCGCCGACATCTCCGTTCTGGCGAACAACTACATGGAAACCCGCCTGCTGGCCATCCCCGGGGTGACCAAGGCCTATCCGCACGTCGGGGGCTACCGGCTGGAGATGACGCGCTACAGCCTCGCCGATTACCTCGAGCAGACCGGCATCACGGTCGCGGATGTGCAGAACCGCATGACCGACTTCGGAGTCGATGCCATGTGGCTCAGTCACGAACCGTGGAACGTCCCACAGCCCTTCACCCCGGAAGCGGGGGAGGGCTGGTCGCTGGAGGACATCGACTACTGGATCGATGTCCTCGCAGCAGTACTGGACGAAGGCCGTCACAATCCGGAGAAAGTGCGGAGTTCACCCCACAGTCAGGTGGTGGCGCAGCTGGATCCGTCGGGTCTGGACGATCCGCAGCGCTGGGCTACGACATGGCGCGCCTATCAGCGCAAGAACGCCGTCGATGTCTGACGGCCCTGGCCAGGCTTCCAAGGTCGCTGTCATCGGCCTCGGAAGCATCGGCATAGCGTGGGCGATCGTCTTCGCCCGCGCAGGCTGGACGGTGACCGGCTACGACGTCGATCCGGGGATGCGCAAGACAGCAGGAGAACGATTCGCCGAACGTCTGCAGCGCCTCACGGAGGCGGGTTTGCCCGTCGGCAAGGCCACCACTCTGG
The DNA here is from genome assembly GCA_050250295.1 of Mycolicibacterium sp. Lineage (GTDB taxonomy): Bacteria > Actinomycetota > Actinomycetes > Mycobacteriales > Mycobacteriaceae > Mycobacterium. Next base: position 17,239 of record JBFWOX010000028.1, on the reverse strand, counting down.
ACGTCGCCAACTCACTGGAATCGGCTCTTGCTGAATCGATGTGGGTTCAGGAGTGCGTCGTGGAGTCGTTGCCGATCAAAAAGCAGCTGTTCGCCCAACTCGACACGCACACGTGCCCGGACACCGTGCTGGCCAGTTCGACGTCGATGATCCCATGCTCGCAGTGGGCTGCAGATCTCGTCGGCCGGTCGCGCTGCCTGGTTGTCCATCCCGGTAACCCGCCATATCTGCTCCCGATCGCCGAAGTGGTACCTGCTCCGTTCACCGCCGACCACGTCGTCAAATCCGCCATGTCGATCTTGGCCCAAGTCGACATGACGCCAGTGCTTGTCCGCGGAGAACCCGAGGGGTTCGTATTCAACCGACTCCAGGGCGCACTTCTGCGTGAGGCCTATTGCCTTGTGCGCGATGGCGTGATCGAGCCCAGGGACCTCGATCGGGTGGTGACCGGTGGCCTGGGCCGGCGGTGGGCCATTGCAGGTCCTTTCGCGACCTCTCATCTCAACACCCGCGGCGGGTTACGCCGCCACGCCGCCTTGATGGGTCCGGCCTATGAGCGCATGGGTCTGCAGCGTGGACAACATGACCCGTGGACCGACGATCTCGTAAACCTGGTCGCGACGGCAGTGGAATCGGCGATTCCCCTTACGAGTTGGGAAGAGCATGTGCTACGCCGAGATGCCGCGCTGGCCGAAAACGAGCGCACACGAAACAATGCGGCGGAGCTGTTCGCGTCTTTTCAGTAGCGCGAGCCGGGGTTCACATGACACCCGAACCTGACATCGGCCAACAGCCACGAATCGTGCGTGGCTTCCGCTGTTGGGCGGACAGTGGCATGCAGGGCCACCCCGACGCCACCCCTGAGTACACCGGGTACCGCTGCAACAGAATCTGCATGCCTGACAGCGTGATACAGGTATCCGGGTAACTGACGTCCACCGCGCAGTGCCGAGCAACTGTTGCGCCACGTCCAGCGCGGCCAAGTTTGCGGGCTTGGCTTGGGGGACAGGTCAGGAGCCGAGCGAGGGTCCATCGCGGTGTGCGGCTGGCGTTAGCAAAGCTGTCGAAATGCTCGCAGACGGTCCGAGCAACGCCCACCGCGCTATCCCAGTTGGTCAACCAGCGATGGGTGCTGACGGTCGACAGTCCTATTCACCTGTAACGCACTGTAATTAGAGCCATATTACGAAGCGTCGGCTAACTGCGGATCGTGCATAGGTGAGGTATGTGACGGTGCCAGCAATGTGCCGCTATGCGACCACGGGATGCTCGCAAATGGCCCCTCGACTCTTTGTGGGTGGACGGCATAACCATCAGGATGGCGAACTCAACATTGTTTGCCTGAACCAGTTGCGCCGGCATGGTCGCTATGCGACCATTTGATCGTATGACGACCATCACAAGAGAAAGGGGTTCCGCGAGCGCAGACTCTGTGGCACCTGATGACCGTCGGTTGACCGGTCTGCCCCGAGTCAGAGCGCACCCGGCCGGACCGCGACGCGCGAAGCCGCGGCGAAGAGGCGCTTGGTTCTCCGGCACCCGAGTCGCGACAGGATCGGTCATCGATAGCAGCGACAGTCGGCCGGTCGCCTGGCGACGACCCAGCGCGCCTCCCACAGCGATGGTTTCAAGCCGATGAATTGGCCGACCGCGCGCAACCTGAAGAATCCCCAACTCTAGAAAGAGTGCTGTATCACATGGAGAGTAAGAACAAAGCGGGCAGGCCGGCAGCTGCTCCACGTCCTACGACTGCACGGGCTACCAAACTCCAGGGCAACCTCGGCGTGGCGTCAATCGTCTTCATGGTTGTGGCCGCCGCTGCCCCTCTCACCGTGGTCGGTGGCGTAACCCCCATGGGCTTTTCGGTCGGCAACGGCGTTGGCTTCCCGATCATGTTCCTCGTGTCAGCCGGCATCCTCGTGCTCTTCTCTATCGGGATGTCTCAGATGGCTCAACGTATTCCGAGGCCGGGGGCTTTTTTCACCTACATCCGTCATGGACTTGGCGAAACTGCCGGCGCCAGTGCGGCGATGATCGCGATCGTCACCTACCTCGCGGCACCGCTGGCAGCGCTCTCGTTGATCGGCGAGCAACTCCGACTGACTGTGGTTCATCTGGGTGGACCCGACATCGCTTGGTGGGTCTACTGTTTGGTCACTGTGGCGCTGGTGGGCGCGTTGGGATACCGCCACATCGACCTCTCATCGAAAGTCCTAGCGATTCTGCTGATCGCAGAGGTCGGCATCGTCGCGGTACTAGTCGGTGTGGTTTTCGCGGTGGGTGGTGCTGCCGGGTACTCAGCCGCCCCATTTTCGCCGAACATGATCCTCTCGGGCGAGGTGGGCGTCGGACTCACGTTTGCGATCCTGGGCTTCGTCGGATTCGAAGCAACGGCGGTTTTCCGTGATGAAGCCAAAGATCCGGCCCGAACGGTGCCCCGTGCCACCTACATCGCAGTGACTTCAATTGGGCTCTTCTATGCGATTTCGGCGTACGGCATGGTTGTTGCCTGGGGCGCAGAAGACATCGTCGACGAGTCCGTGCGCGACCCCGCGGGTCTGTTGGTGAATACCACGAGCCACTATCTAGGGGCGATCGGAGCAACCATCGCCCAGGCGCTGTTTCTGAGCAGTCTGTTCGCGTGTGTGCTGTCCTTCCACAACGTCACGGCACGCTATTTCCACGCGCTCGGCCAGTCGGACATCCTTCCTGCGCGCCTCGGCTCGACACATCACCGGCACGCATCGCCCCACATGGGCTCACTCACGCAGACCGTGCTGTGTCTGATCGCGATCGTCATCTTCGCCGCCCTCGATGTTGATCCGATCGTCCAGGTCTTCGCGTGGATGGGTGGCATCACCACCTTCGGAGTGGTGCTGCTGATGCTGCTGACCAGCGTCGCCGTACTGGTGTACTTCGCCAAGGACGTCAATACGAACAGCGCCTGGCTGACCAAAGTCGCACCCGGACTGGGTCTACTGGGTCTTGCACTGGCGGCCTTCCTGATCGTGCAGAACTTCCCCATGCTCGTCGGCGGATCCCCGACACTGGCGTATTCACTTCTGGCAGTCTTCCCCGGCGCCGCGGCCGTCGGTGTCATCATCGTGGCGCGCCGAGGCAAGCGCAGGACCCTCCAGTCGGAAGAGCCAACCGCGGGGGCCGCGACCAAGGCCTGATGCCGCCCAGATGGCAACGCCGCGTCAGCGGCAACGCTACGGGAGGTCGACGGCTCGGTGCGACGGCATCACCGGTCGTTCGTTGGTGTGTCACCCCTGCCGGGTGGCACACCAACGCCGGTCAGCCACCAACGCCGGTCGGCCAGCCAGTGTCGCGACGGGATCTGACTAATCGTCAACGCCGGGTCAACAGACGCGCTGCGCTAGCTGGCGATCCGCATCATGCTGTAGTGCAATGTATTACGCGCGCACAGGGTTGGTGGCGCAAGCTCGCCCGACGCCGCGGCCGAGCGATCGAGGATACACGGGTGATCACGCGCCAATTAGCGCCGGGCATGTGCGCGTCGCGGGGTCACACGAGCTCGGTCTCGGCGTGTGATGTCACCATTTCGTCGCGACCGTCCAGCAGCGAGGCCCGCTCAGAACAGGTCGCTCCGCCCCAGATGCCATGCTCTTCTGGCCGATGTAGCGCGTGCACCAAGCACTGCAGCACGACAGGGCAGCGTCCGCAGATCATCTTTGCCTTCACTTCGCTGGCCTGACGCGCCTCTCCGCGCAGGTGCTCAGATTCAAAGAAGATCGAGGTGGAGCGTCCCCGGCAGCGGGCCCGCAGTTGCCATGACAGATCCGTGGAAACTGGCCGGGGTTGTGCACCCTGTGCCAGCTGGCTTGCGGCAATGGCTAACCGGGCAGCCCAGCGATGATTGTCCACCACAGCTGCGGTATGCGAAACATCTTCAGCTTCAGCGTTTATCACGCCCGGCGTGATGTGACGGTCAAGGATGTTCAACGCCTGCTGCAGGACTGCAATGTCCTGGGCGCGTGCGTCGGCTTCGTGGAGGTAGTGGTGCACACGCTCCGCCACCTGGCTGGGTGTCAGACCAAAGTTGACGAATATCTCCTCAGCGGGAGGCGCGCCGAAAGGTGCCCATCGCAAGACATGTTCGATCAAAGCACCGTCGCGACGAGAGCTCGGCTTCGCTTTGTTCGTCATGGGGCACCTTTAGTGCAGATCGGCGTTCATGAGCGGCATCGTCGGTCGCAGTGCGTACCCCGGCGCCCATGATTGACGTGGGTTGATGATTCTCCGACGCGGTGGGGCCAGCCGAGCAGACACCCCGGCGGCCGGCGAAGGCGGCGCGGAGAGGGTCACTGCCCACCGAACGCGCGCAGAACGTTTGCCGTGATTTGTGATGCGCTGGGGTCCTCGGTCTCGGTCACCAGCGATCCCGACCACGCGATGGAACCGACCGAGAAGACGGCACCGCCGTCGGCGGAACTGGGAATGAGGACCATGTCGGCCCGGACATTGGCATCTTGTGCGCCACCGTGCCCCGCTGGGCTGAGCAGGTGGATCTCCTCGGGTGATCGCTGATATTCGTTGCTGTGGTTCACCGAGCTTGCCAGTACTACCGCGTTGTGCGGGGTGCCGAGCGCGGGATCGGCCCGATCGAGTTCGTCGCCGGCGGCACCGTTCATGACAGCGCCAGCCAAGCCGAATGTCGTGCGTTCGACGCCGTCGAACACCCACGATACCGCGGGGTCAAAGCTCGCCTCCGAGCGAACATAGGGACTCGATACGTCGAAACCCTGGGCGCAGAACCCGACGCCGACCAATGACTGAGGCGTTCGTCCGCGATGGCGCCACAAACCACCTGGTTCACCCGTCGCGGCGAGGACTACTTCTCCTGGCGCGGACTCCCAGATCCGAACGCCAGCCATGCCACGCCGAATCTCAACGACCAGGGGGGTGTCGGAGAGGACTCCAGTCACCCAGTAGAAGCCGTTGCCACCCAGATACATGATGTTGCCACCGCGTGCCCGGAAGGTGGTCAGGCCGTCAAGCATCTGAGCGCTGTAGTACTCGGGGTGCGCCCCGGTCACCACAACTGCGTAGTCATCGATCGCGGCCGCGCCGAGCTGGTGAAGATCGTGGTCGGTCACTACATCGAAGTCAAAACCGTTGCGCTTCAGCCATTCGAGCAGGTACATGTCACCGGAGAAGGCGCGCCCGGAGTCGGTGAGCCAGAAGCGATAGTCGGGTCGCATATTGAGGATGGCCCGGCCGGCAGAGCTCGTTTTGATTCCTGCCCCGTCGCGATAGGAGTCATACATGGATGCGCCGAATTGCCCGCGACTGCGCCGGAACTCATCTCGGTGGTCAAGCTGACCGACTTGGGCTGACTCACCAAGTGCTAGATCCTCTTCAAACATCAGTTCGTTGGCATAGGCCAGGTAGCTGAACGTCGGCACGAGGAATGCGATCTTGCGGGCTGACGTGGACGCAGCGATCACGGTGATCGGAATGATGTCTACGCTGGAGCCGGTGCGCAGCCTGATGCCGTACACATCTGATGGAAGGACCTCGGGCACCTGAGCCGACATCAGTGGATTCCAGCCGACGTCGGCCACCTGGTCACTGTGAAAGTGCAGCGCCGCGTACTGCTCGGGTGCCGTGTAGAACTCCAGCACCGTTGTGTCCCAGCCGAGTCCGGTGACACCCGAGATCGGCAAGTTGACCGCTGCCGCCTCATGGCGGCCGTGGCGATCAGGGTATGACGGTCGAAGTCCGGCTCGTGGCCGCAGATCCCATATGCTGGCGTTGTCGGTGGCCTTTGCGAGCTCTGCGGACGTGTCGGCATGGCCTGCGGCAGCACGTTCCTCAGGGGTGAGTGTTCGATTGAGCACGAACGGCGACTGGATCTTGCCGTCGAAGGCTTCTTCGCAGACACCTCGCCACCCGACGCCGGATTCAGCGATGTCCCGACATGAGGACGCCGCGATGGTGACATTGCGCTGTGACGGAGCCAGTGTGGGCAGGCGAGCTGCACCGACGTCGGTCGTCCGAGCCGGGTTGGTCGTTGCACCGACCTTGGTGACCGTGAGTTGTGTCTGAGCGGCGTCTCGTTCGGCTACAGCGAAGTACCAGTGTCCGAGGGTGATCTGCTCTGATGTCTTGGAGACCACGCTGCGGGTCCCATCAGGCTGTTGGGCCCACAAGACGAGATGCCCCTCGCGCAGGGCGATCCCGTAGCGTTCTCCGCCGCGGGCGTGTACCGCCATCAGTCCTTGTGTGCCGTCTGCGGTGGGGTTGGTCGGCTGCACCCAACAGCCGAAACCCCATGTTTCACTGTTGGTCTGCGGAGCGTCGGCGGCGAGGAACGCCCCGATGCAGTGCTGTTGGGGCACGCAGTCGTAGTCGCCGGCCGCGGTCCAGGCGACCTCGCTGGTGACGAGTGCAAGGTTGTCATCAAGGCGCAGCGTGACGAGGTCGACACTCACTGATGTCGCAGTCTGAACGTCGGCGTGGACCGTGATTGGCTGGCCCGGGCTGTAGGAGAGTCTGTCGGTGTAGCCGACCACGTCCATCAGTTGGTCCCCTCTGCAGAGATGTCTGTCACGTTGGTGAGTCCGATGTCGCAGGTCGAGGACGATACAGAAGACGGTGCGCTCACCGTCCATTCGAGCCGCTGTCCTGGGGGGATCTGCACTGTGGTGCTTGCCTCGGTGGGTGTGGGTACCGTAGCGAAACGGACAAGGATGTCGGCCGCTACAGTGTGTCGGCTGAAGCTGACCGCAGTCCCTTCGGCGCGGCCGTCGGAGCAGACATTCGGTAGCAGGGTCATCTTGCGGGTCTCGGCCATTTGCTCGGACGGCAGATAGGCAATGGAGCATCCGGCCTGGGTCATGATCATGCCGGCCGCTGCACCGAAGATCATGATGCGGCGAAGTGTTGTGTGGTTCACGTGATCACACTCCTCGGAGTTGGGTTTCGGCCCCAGTGATGAGCGAGACCAAGTCATTGGCCTTGAGGTTTCGCGCGTCAGTGTCGGCGACCTTTTCGCCGTGACGTAGTACGACGACGCGCGAGCAGATGTCGAGGACATGCTGCATGTTGTGGCTGATCAGCACCACCGCGACACCATGGGATTTGAGGCGGTCGATGAGGTGCAGCACATGTGCTGCCTGTTCGACGCCGAGGGCGGCGGCCGGTTCGTCGAGAAGGACCACTTTCTTGCCCCATGCGACAGCACGGCCGACGGCGATGGATTGACGCTGTCCGCCTGAGAGTTGCGAAACCGCAACCCTGCTGGAGACCAAGCTGATGCCAAGCTGCCGCAGGGTTGCCTCGGCCTCGGCGCGCATGCCCTTGCGGTCCAACCAGCCGATCATTCGTCCCAGGGGTGACGTGGTCAGCCGTTCCCTGCCGAGGAACAGGTTGCCCGACACATCGAGTTCTGGAATGAGTGCCAGCTCCTGGAACACGGTCTCGATGCCCGCCTCGCGTGCGTCCGACGGATTTGTAAAGACTCGTCGTTGGTCGGCCACCCGGATCTCTCCGCTGTCGATTGCGTGTGTGCCGGAGATGCATTTGACGAGGGTGCTTTTTCCGGCGCCGTTGTCGCCGAGGAGGCCGACAACTTCGCCGTAGTGGATCTTCAACGAGATGTTCTTCAGTACGTGGACGCTGCCGAAGCTCTTGTTCACGTCGTTCAGTTCTAGTGCGACCTCGGCTTTGTGGTCCTCTGCCGCAGTGTGTTCACTGATGGCGCGCTCTAGCGCGTCGTCGTCGGCTTCGATCTCCCTCGCGATCGGTCGGTCGTGCAGGGTCTTGGTGGGCCGAGATCGGAGCCTGGGTGCCAGCAGCTGGAGCGCAGCGGCGACTACGAGAATGGCGCCGTTGGCGAAGAGGACCTGGTTGGTGGACAGTCCCCAGAGTGTGAATCCGTTGGACAGGGTCTGCAGAAATAGCACGCCCAAGGCGACGCCGATCAGCGTGCCTCTTCCACCTTCGAACGCGATACCGCCGAGCAGCACCGCGGTCAGTACGGTGATCTCGAAGCCAGACGCGAGCGTGGCGGGCCCGCTGTCGATGTTGGACATGATGATCAGGGTGGCCAGTCCGACACCGACACCGGTCAGGATGTAGATCGACCATGCCACGTGGCGCACCCTGATTCCTGCGAGAAACGCGGCGTCAGGGCCTGCGCCGGCGGCACGCACGTGTCGACCCCAGCGTGTGCCATTGGTGATCGCGATACCGCCTGCGAGCACCAGGAGCGCAATCACCGTAGGGATCGGGATATCGAGGAAGTGCAATCGTCCTTGTCCGATGAAGCTGAACTCTCGTCCAAAGCCACTTGCATACTGGTCGCCCTGCGCGACGTAAGCCAGGCCGCGGAGCGCGGCAAGCATTCCCAATGTCACGATCAGGGCTGACAATCCGAGTCTGGCAGTGAGAAATCCGTTGAAGGCGCCGATCAGAGCACCTCCCGCGACGACCAGGAGCGACACGATCCAGACTGGGATGGATGTTTCGACTATCAAGCGAGCGCCGACCACGGCCAAGACTGCGATCGACGATCCGATTGATAAGTCGACTTGTCGAGCGATAAGCAGCAGGGAGAACGGAACCGCCACAAGGAGTACGGGCGACATTTGTTCGAGAATGAGCAGTATGTTGCTGACGGCGAGAAAGCCCTTGGCTGTCACGCTGAGTGCGATCACCAGTACCACAAAGGCCGCCAGCAGACCGATTTCGGAGGGATAGTTGCGAGCAGTCTCGGTGATCCGGGTCGGAAGACGTACTCCGGGGTGGCCGGGTGCCGCGCTGTCCATCTCGTCAGATTGGGTTGCCCGGGCGAACAGGTCTGTCATTTACTGTCACCAAACACTCGGTCGTAGAAGGCTTTCGCGCTCTGCGAATCGTCAACGGATAGCGGCGTGTAGTTGAAGACCCGCCACGGCAGACCGGTTCCACGCACGACGCCGGCGGGCACCGACACAACCGAACTGCCGACTTCGACGAGGTCCAGCGCGGCGGTGAACTTGTAGTACGGGTCGTTGTTCATGACGAACTCAACGGCTGCGGGTTCTCCGTCCATGCCGGCGACGTAGATACGGCTGCGGTCTATTGTCGTGCTCTGCTCTAGTGCACGACGGGCCCCTACGGCGCCGGCATCATTGAGACCGATCACCATGTCGAGGGTCGGTTCCTTTTGCAGCCAAGCTTGGGTCGCTTGGTAGCCAGCCTCTGGATCCAATGCACAGTCTTTGTCGGCGAGTGGTTGTTTCCCAGTCAAGGCAACGATCGCGTCGCGAACGACATCTGTTCGGGCTTGAACGGTCTTGGGCACTGCAGAACACGGCATGAGCGCCCATGAGAACGTGGAGTAATCGCCATCGAAAGTCTTCTTCAGCCAGGCGGTCGCGTCCTCGGCTACAAGTTCTCCGGCCTGTGAGTCGTTGAACGACAAAGCGCCGTCGGCGAGTTCGTGTACTGAGGCGTAGGAGAACGCCAGCGCGCCTTCGGCCTGGCCTTCCTTGACCAAGGCATTGTAGGAGGACCCGCTACCGCAGACGCCCGTGAACACCCAAGCGTCGACCTGGCGCTGGAGGTAGTTCTGGATGTTCTCGATCTGCTTATTGCAATCACTGTTCGCGCTGCCCTGTAGGAGCTCGACGCCGAGCCTCTGCGCTTCGGCTACTGCAGCCGATCGCAGCGGCGGATAGATGGAACTGTTCTCGAACCCATATGCCCAACCAACGGTCACGGGCCGATCCGGGTCTGGTGTTTCGGCGCGGTCGGACTGAGCGGAGGTGCCGGTGTTGCCGCAACCTGCCAGTACGACGCAGCCGGTGGCCGCGGCCACCTTCACGGAAAGCCATCGGCGTCTTAGGGTCATTGTCTCTCTCCACGTTCTGATATCAGGGCGACACCTATCGGCATGGTCCGACGGCTCGACTGACGACCGACTCGGACGCTGATAGCTAGTTGAACTGAAAGGTCAACGCCGCAATACACCTCGAGCGGTGACCAACTGATACATCATGTGCGGTGTGCAACTCGCCCGCAGAGCCATCCATTGCCAAGGGGATATCGGCTGGATGGCCACGCCAGCGAGACGCAGGAAACACGGCCGACCGGGAAGCTGAGCATGCTCGGCCGCGCGGTGGTCGCGATCCGTACATATGGTCGCATATCGGCCGCAAGTGGCGCAAGGATTCGCTGCGCGGACTGTCCGCGAATCGGGTCGCTCGGTCCCGCGCTCTACTCCGAGGAGGCGCCGCGCCCCGTGGCGTCCTCGCGTCGGGGCTGAGGCGTTGGTTTCGACGGTGAGAACGCGCGAAGACCCCCGAGCGGCCGTTGATGCGGTGTTGCATTGAACGGGCAGTCGGAGGTCTTCGGCGTTCAGTGGGCGTGGCGGTCGCCAGTGAGGATCTGGACTCGGATGGGGGCGCGGATACGCCCGGTCAGTCCGATCCAGCTCACCAGCCGTTCATCACCTGAGCGGTTTCGGGCAGGGTTTGTCCGCCGTCAACAATCAACGTCTGACCGGTGATGTAGGCAGAAGCCTCGTCGGCGAAGAAGTGGGCAGCGTTGGCGATGTCGGCTGGAAGTCCCAGTCGTTTGAGCGGAATCGATCTGACGGCGGCGTCGATGTATTCCTTTGGCTGGCCTTTCCATCCGGGTGTGAGGATGTTTCCGGGCATGACGGCATTGACGGTGATGCCATCACTTGCGTGCTCTAGTGCTGCAGTCCGCACCAACCCGAGCGTGCCGGCTTTGGCGGCGGCGTAGTGGGCCAAGCCCGGATAGCCGGTCACCGGGCCCGTCACCGACGCAGTGACCACTATGCGGCCGAACTGCTTCGTACGCATGTGCTTGACCGCGTGCTTGATGCAGAAGAAGACGCCTTTGAGGTTGACGTCGTTGACCCGGTCCCATTCGGCCTCGGTCGTGTCGACCAACGGTGCACCTGGATAGATTCCGGCGTTGGCGCATACAACGTCGAGTCGACCCCACTGCGAGACCACCGCGTCGATGCAGGCCTCGACGCTTGCTTCCTTGGTGACATCGACTTCGAACGCTTGAGCTTCGCCGTGAGCGGAAAGCTCTGCGGCAACGGCTTCCGCGCCTTCTCGATTGATATCAGCGATGGCAACGCGCGCGCCACTGGCGGCAAACCGTGCAGCGATACCTTCTCCGATGCCACTGGCAGAGCCCGTGACGATGACTACTCGACTCACAATTGCTTCTCTCTCTCGTGTTCCCCGGATCTGCTGCCCGAAGTGGCAGCGGTTCGCTGGCGGCTACGCGCGCACCTCAGTGATGCAGACGTAGAGTCCGTCGGGATCTACGAAATATGCATACCGCCAGCTCGCTCCGCCGCCGATGTCGATAGCGGCAGGTTCGCCGATGATGGCAATGTCCTGTTGGTCGAGGTAGTCCAAGGACCGTTCCAAGCACCGCGATCCGATAGCGAACTCGAAGGGGCCAAGGTGTCCCCACTCGCCACGCATGTCACCAGCCTGTGGTGACTGCTCAACGGGTTCGAGCCCGCCGCCGGCGGGGGCGGTGAGCAGCATCATGCGCAGTCGAGGGGGAGTGCGCGGCGCAAACCACGAATCCATGGGTTCGAAGTAGCCGTCGGACTCGAACAGTTGACCAGTGAATCCGAGGTTGCGGTAGAAGTCCCGGGTGCGCTCTATGTCGGTGACGCCAAAAGCCACATGGTTAACCCCTTGCAGGCCGTCCGCGCCAGGCCAGCCCGCTTGCAGCGTCGACCATTCGATGAGTTCGATTTTGGTTCCGTCGGGGTCGGCGACATAGGACAGTCCACAGTGGGTTTGGTACGGCTCCAGGTCCGCTTCGTTGGGCTCCATGAGACTGCGGTGCCCGCGGCTCATGAGGTCGGCATAGACGCCGGCGTGGCCGCGAGTGTGTACGCACACCTCGCAGACCCCGCGCTCGCCCCACGCCATTCCCTCCGGTAGGGGTGCGTTCGGGCGGTTCTGCAGCTGAACCAGCTTGATGGAGGCCTGGCCGAGGGGAGTGGGATTGCTGCTTCTGAGCAATGCGATTCGCGCTGCTGTAACTGGATGGTGGGTGAGCGCGCCGATGCCGGGAAGCTCGGCACTGATGTCAAAGACGACGTCATCGAAACCGAGCCCGCGGTAGAACGCCAACGACGCAGCCATATCGCTCACCCCGATCCCGACGTGGTCTAGCCCAGTGAGGGCGCCGAATCCACGGGGCGGGCCGATTTCGGGCGAAGTAGCAGTCAACAGTCATGCCTCCTGGAAGCGCTGGGCCGGTTGCCCCAATGTGATGGGCGATCGTCCAGTGGGGGAATCGTGCCACGGACAAAGAGTGAACGCAAGACGTACGTTTGTGCGCTATGCGAGCGGTCGAATACGGGGTGAGTGCCCTCTGGTCGAGTAGGCTCATGCTGGTTAGCGCGCACGCCCACGGCTCCAGTAGCTACGGCAACTTCGGAGGACTGAAAGTGTCACCATCTGCCCAAAAGGACAACGCCGACGCTGTGCTTGATTACGAGGAGCTTGCAGCGAGCCGCTCGCGGGATTTTGTGCAGTCACTCGAGCGGGGCTTGGCGATTATCGGGGTCTTCGATGCCGAGCATCCTTCGATGACTGTGTCCGAGATTGCCGCCGAGTTGAATTTGACCCGGTCCGCCGTACGTCGCTTCTTGCTGACACTGAGTGAACTCGGTTACGTCCATGGCAAAGGGAACCGCTTCGAGTTGACGCCGCGCGTGCTCGAGTTGGGTTACGCCTATCTATCGGCTCTCTCGTTCCCTGAGATCGCATTGCCGCGCTTGGAAGAGCTTGTTGCCACCACCGGCGAGGCCAGCGAGGGTTCGATCTTGGACGGTGGTGACATCGTCTACGTCGTGCGGGTCCCGGGTCCGTCCATCATGACCATCTCCGTGAACGTCGGTGCCCGCCGGCCCGCTTATGCCACTGCAATGGGTAGGGTGTTGTTGGCCGCTTTGCCCGAAACCGAGCTATCGACGTATCTGGACACCCACGACCTGGAGCCGATACTGCCTCGTACGATCACCGATCGCGAGAAACTGTGCCGCGAGTTGGCCAGGGTGCGTGCCGAGGGTTTTGCTCTGGTCGACCGCGAGCTGGAAGAAGGTTTGGTGGCTATCGCCGTTCCGGTCCGTGACCGCAGTGGCCACGTGCGCGCCGCGATCAACCTGTCGACGCATGTGGGCAGGAAGTCGGTTGCCCAGATGCGCGCGATGGTGCCCGACCTTCAGGCAGCCGCCAGCGATATCGAAGCCGCTCTACGTCATTCACCGAGTTGGCAGCTGTAGCCAGCGACTTGAGAGGCCTCACCGCCCGGGTTCGATGAAGGCGCGGCATTGCTCGCAGCCGCGCCGATCGTCGGCTGCCGGGTCGTCCACGTGTCGACTCCGTTCACGATGAATGCGGCTGATCAGTGATGGGTGCCAGCATTGCTCTGTGCGACAGCCGAAGACGCCGTCGTGTCGTCATGGCTCGGGCGGAGGCCGATAGCCACACAGAGCATCGAAACCGCCATCGCGCCAGCGCCGACGAGCAGCATTGCCGAATAGCCTCCGGTTCGGTCGATGAGAGCGCCAGACAGGACTGGGCCAACCGCGAATCCGATACCGATCATGACGTTGGCCGTGCTCATGACATGCGGGCTCGACGACAGTGCGGAAAGACCAGCGAACAGGTACGGCAGGATGAATGTCCAGGCGAACTTGAACGCAATGGCGGCTATTGCGAAGCGAAGAAGTGCGGGCGCGCCTAGCAACAGCACGATACTTGCGCAGAATCCGGCGTACCCGGCGATCATGAAAAGGTACTGATAGCGGTGATCGCCGACAATGGCAGCGACAAGTGCTGACAAGATGCCGGCGACGGTCGCGATCGCCAGGACTGTGTTGACCGAGTCGCTCGCCGTACCCGCACTGTGGCCGATCTCGCCGATGAACGTCCATACCCCACTCAAGCCGAGGTAGAAGGTCATGATCGCGACAGCGCCAAGGACGAATCGCAGGGGTATGGTCCTGCGCACCGCGGTCGGGCGCGCGGCAACCACACGCTCGGGTCGTAACAGCCATGGATCGATATTGCGTATGACGGCGAAGCCGGAGGAAATCAACACCGCAAGAAGCCAATACACCGGTCGCACACCGGACGGTGGCAACACATGGGGGATGAGTGCGAGCAGGACGGCGCCCATGGCGAGCTGTGCCACGACGAACAGGCCGAACGACCGTCCCGGGTTCGAGGTTTTGCCGCCGATCGCGAGGATGATCACGGTGATCGAGCCGGCGGCCGCAGCGACGATCATTCGGACGACGACAAGTATCGGAAAACTGTCGATCAGGCCCGAGACGATGTTGCCGCCGACGACGATGGCTGCGCAGACGTAGCTCACGTTGTGCAGGTTGAGTCGCGTGGTCCAGAGCAAGGCGGGAATGGCGGCGAGACTGAAGGCGGCGTACTCCAATGAGAAGAGCAGGCCGGTCTGGGTAGCCGAAAGGTTGAACTGTGCTGTCAATCGGGAAGCGAGCAGCGGCGCTATCAGCAGTCCGGAGTAGAGGAATGCTCCGAAAACGCAAACGTAGCTGTATATTCCGCGATCGGTCCCCTGGCCGAAGGCCGAGACTCCTTGCTTGCCTGGAAATGGCACGAGTTACTCCTCTTCTGCTACACCGCAGTAGTCCATCGCCGCAAGGGCGTATGTCTTTGCTGCAGTAATCATTTGGTGGATGGGAACGTACTCGTTCTCGGCGTGGGCAGTCTTGGCCACGCCAGGCCCATAGATGATGCCCGGGACGCCACCGCGTTCGAGCCAAGTGATGTCGCAGACGCCGAAGAAGCCGCCCTGGATGGCATTCGCGTCGTGGCCGCCCAGGACTTCCTGGTGCGCGTTGATGACGGTTTCGACGATGCGATGGCCAGGGGATGTGACGTATGGGGGCCAGACGAGCTTCCAGTCGATCGTCGGTTGATGGTCGCGCAGCCACGGGTCAGATGCGCAGGAGCGTTCGACAGCGCGGCGGATCTCGTCTACGACCTCGTCGTTCGAGCGGTCCGGGTGGTGCAGGGCGCAGTACTCGATCGTGGCGGTGTCGGAGAGAAAGAAGGGCACTTCAATACCCTCCGGGTTGGCCCGTACGACACCGGGCAAGATGCTGAAATGGCCGGGGACGAAGAGGGGGTGACGATCCCGGTGGGCCCACTCGTCCTCGAGCTGCCGCAGTGCGTGGTAGACGATCCACATCTTGTCCACCGCATTGACACCTAGACGGTGGCCATCCAATGTCGAATGCAGCGCGTGGCCGCGGAATCCAGCATGCGCGGTCTTTCCCACGAGGGTTACCGAGAACCACAACAGCCCAGGTGCAGTCGGGCTGACCACAGGCGGACCATCGTAAACATTGGTTGGTTCGCAGACGATCGCGGCATCGGCACCGTATCCCGCTTCGAGAACGGCGCTGGTGCCGGCCAGATGGTCGCCGACTTCCTCGCCAACGACGGCGTGCATGACCAGATCGCCGCGTAGTCGGATGCCTGCGTCGCGCAGCGCTTTGGCGGCGTAAGCGTGGGCTATCAGACCGCTCTTCATATCGGTGGCGCCACGCCCGATCACAGCCTCATCTGTGATCTGGCCATCGAAGGGCCCACGTTCCCATCGCGCCCACGCTTCCGCGGGGACGACGTCGACATGACCGTTGAGCGCCAACGACTGGCCTTCACCGGTGCCGGTGATCCGCGCGCACGCGTTGGCGCGGCCCTTCTCGACCGCGACCATCTCGACGGCAGCGCCGGCGCTGCGGTATAAGTCCGCCATGAGCGAGGACATATCTTCCTCTGCCCCAACAATATTCGAATAGTTCTGGCCGGGGTACTTCGGGTTCACGCTGGGGATACGAATGGCGTCGCTCAGTGATTTGGCCATGGCAGAGGCGTATCCCTCGACAGCCTGCAACACCGCCTCCCGCCGAGCTGGCGCGGTCCGAGCGGGGTCTTCCATCAGTAGTTCCTTCGTAGCATCGATCAGGGTTCAACGAGAGTCGCGAGGTGATGCCGGGGCCTCACGCGACGCGACCGTCCAGGGCGCTGACCTGTGCGACAACACCCTGAGGACACAAGGGCAGCCGGCGCAGACGTTGGCGTGTCCGGGGATACTTGTGGGATCGGGGCGGGTTACGGGGGCCGGAGATCCTGACGGTTCGGCGAAGTTTCAGATGCATGGTCCCGGCACGGGTGAGGAGAGCCGGCTATCGAGGAGCGCGTTCGCCGGCTCGGCTGAAGCCAACGATTGACCTCCTCATCGAATGGGCGTGGGGTGCTCGCCGCCTGTGCCGCGCGTGGAAGGCGCATTCAGATGTGATCGTGATCGCATTCCGAACGTATGGTCGCATATCGCACAGCCTTGTCGCAACAGATGCCCTTCGGTCCGCGACCGAAGGGCCGGCCGCGCCAGGGGTGGCGGGGGTGATCGGCGATGGTGCGCAGCATTCGTTGCAAGGGTTGCAGTCGACGAACGCATCGAAATCGGCGACTGCCCTCCCCGCGAAAGGCGTTTCACTTGCAACACGGTCGGTCAAGTCCCGAACGCGCTCGGTGACGGCGCATTGGTCGAACGGGAAGACCCATTCGTCTGCCGCATGTGAGCGCGCGACGCCGACAGCCTGCACGCTACGATCGCCGCCGCGGTCGCGGACGTCTCACCCATGCTTATCCAATCGATCACCGGGGATCGAGGAATCGAGCTGGTACGCCGTGCCGACGTCACCGCCAACCTCGTCGTGCGGGTTCACTTCTGCGACGCGCATTCGCCCTGGCGGCGCGGTAGCAAGGAGAACTGCGCCATCATCGTGACGTGCGGCGCCGGTGCCTCTGTCCGGATCAAACGTAATTCTCGCTGTGCGGAGCCGTCTCGGATATGACACGACGCTGAGACGCACTCCTGATACCATCTCGTGGGACACTGCGGATCGCCGCAGCTCAGTGCGGCCGCATCGGTGAGCGGATCGAAGAACCTGTGGTCATCGACACCGTGGGCCGTGCCGGCCGACGCGGATCTGGCGGCCCCAGGGCCGTCGCCGACCGAGGTCTTTCCCCTGCGTTCTTGCGCGACCCTGTAAAACTGTTTGCTGCGCTGGTAGCCTTCGCCTGTGCACGGGGGTTTTGATCTGGACCGCAAATGTCTAGAGCTTTGGTGGTTCCATGTTTGACCGTTTGCGGAGTTCCCCCGTCGCCGCGCT
>JBFWOX010000027.1:4869-94853 GCA_050250295.1 Mycolicibacterium sp. | reverse complement strand
TTCGGCCAACGCCCGGTACTGGGCGGCCTGGGCCATCGCGGTGATCCGCCCGTACTCGACGATCGAGTCGATCAACGCGGCATTGTCGAGGTTGCCCGGATGCCCCGGCACCGGAACCTCGCTCACCTCGTCCTGGCCCGGTGAGGGCTCGTCCTGGGGCGCGCCCTCGGCGGGGGGCTCCGGTGCAGCCGTGGCGTCCGCGCAGGGGGCCTCGCCGAGGCCCGGCGCCTGGGTGCCGGGATCCTCGGGTGGCGCCACCCCGTCATCGAACATACGTTCACCCTACGGAGGGGGTGTGACACGGCCGGGCCCGTCCCCGGCCTCCCCACAACATTGGCGGTATCTGATCCATCGCATGATTTCTGCCACCGCCAGGTCAATCTCTGCCAACCGCAATAAACCCTCTGACCTGCCCGTTACACCAGCCAGACCACCACAGGACACACACACAAAAGGGGAGAAGAAGACATGAGCACCTTCACCATCGCCACCGCCGCCGCCACCGGACTTGCCGCCGCCGTCCTCGGACTGGCCGCCCCCGCCCTGGCCGCCCCCACCGCCGGCGGCAACGCCGCCGACACCATCAGCGCACTGGAAGCCCAGGGCAACCGGGTCATCGTCAACCGGCTCTCCGACGCCCCGCTGTCCCAAGCCTCCGTCGTCGGGATCAACCGCGGCAGCGACATCCGCTCCACCGTCCAAGACCATCGCAACGACCGCACCTACCAGCAGACCGTCACCGGCCACGTCTACTACCTCGACATCCGCTAACCCACCACACGAAAACAGCGGCACCCCCACCAAGGGGCGCCGCTCTTTCGTACGGTCAGGCGTCGGCGATCTCCACCAGCACGGGCGCATGATCGCTGGGCTGCTTGCCTTTGCGCTCCTCGCGCACAATCTCGGCGTGGGTGACCCGCTGCGCGAGCGCCGGCGAGCCCAGGATGAAATCGATCCGCATCCCACGGTTCTTCGGGAACCGCAGCTGCGTGTAGTCCCAATACGTGTACACCGCCGGGCCGGGGGTGAACGGGCGCACCACATCGGTGAACCCGGCATCGGCGATCGACGCGAACGCCGCCCGCTCCGGCGCCGTCACGTGCGTGCTGCCCTCGTAGAACTTCACATCCCAGACGTCCTCGTCCGTCGGGGCGATGTTCCAGTCACCCACCAGGGCGATGGGCGCCGACGGATCGGCGGCCAGCCACGACGCCGCGGTATCCCGAAGCGCCGCAAGCCATTGCAACTTGTAGACGTAGTGTGCCGAGTCCACGGTCCGGCCGTTGGGAACGTAGAGGCTCCACACCCGCACCCCACCGCACGTCGCGCCCAGCGCCCGAGCCTCGCCCGCGGCCTCCACATGGGGCTTGTCCGACCACGTCGGCTGCCCGGCGAAGCCCACCTGCACGTCGTCGATGCCGATCTTCGACGCGATCGCCACCCCGTTCCACTGGTTGAACCCGCAGTGCACCACCTCGTAGCCCAGCGCCGCGAACGGCATGGTGGGGAACTGGTCGTCCGAGCACTTGGTCTCCTGCATGGCCAACACGTCGACGTCGGCGCGTTCCAACCAGTCGGTCACCCGGTCGACGCGGGCGCGGATCGAGTTGACGTTCCAGGTGGCCAGGCGCATGGATCTCACCCTAGCTGTCCGGATCGGGCCAGCAGATCCTCCGCGCGGACGTACCGCGAGCGGTGATGCACCACGAAGCGCATCGACTCGTATAACGCACGCGCACCGGTGTTCTCGGCTACCACCTGGACGTACCCCCGCGTCGCCCCGTGCGACTCGCCCCAGGCCAGCAGCCCCGAACACAGCGCCCCGGCCAAGCCCCGCCTGCGCGCGTCGGGCGACACATACACCGACGAAACCCCGACCCACCGCGTGCCATCCGGGGCCTCGGTGACCGCGGCGCGCCCCACCGCCGCACCCGCCAACTCGCCGAACGCGACGTGCCCGTCCACCACCGCGGTGAGCACTTCGTCGGGCACCTCCCGGCGGTTCACCGCGCGCCACCCCGCGCTCGGCCGGTCACGCAGGACGATGTCACCCGGATCCCGGCTGTCGTCCAGATCCCTTGTCATGACGAGGTTCTCGGCGTCCGTTGGAACCCCGTCGGGAATTCGTAACAGCCGATCAGGTGCCGAGATCAGCGCCGGCACCCCGCGTCCGGCGTACCAGTCCGCCACCGCCGCGATCTCGGAGAACGACGTGAACCTCAGCGGCACAGCCGAATTTGCACGACGGGTGCTCCCCAGGCCGTAGCGCAACAACCAGCCGCCGTGCCAATGCTGTTCCACCCCGGGCCAGCCGAGCGCGGCGGCATGCTCGAGGTTGCGGATCTCCCCGGTGCGCACCGGGATCTCGGGCACCACCCGCACCGCCAGCACGTCCTGGGCCGCCACCGCGACGACCTCACCGTGCCGGTTGCGGACCCGTACCGTCGCGCCGGTGTCCAGCAGGTGCCCGACCACGTCGCTGTGCGGCGGCGTCGACCCGGCGGGCAGACGGTACCGCAGGCTGACGCGCGTACCCGGCGGCGGCAGCTGCGGCACGGGTCAGTGACCGAACGGGTCGGGGTCCTCGCCGGGCATCCACGTCAGCCCCGGGACCCCCCAGCCGTTGGCCTTGACCGTCCGCTTGGCGTTGCGGGCGTTGCGCCCGATCAGCCGATCCAGGTACAGGAAGCCGTCCAGATGCCCGGTCTCGTGCTGCAGCATGCGGGCGAACAGGTCGGTGCCCTCGAGGGTGATCGGGGTGCCGTCGGCGTCCAACCCCGTCACCCGCGCCCAGGACGCCCGGCCCGTCGGGAACGATTCGCCGGGCACCGACAGGCAGCCCTCGTCGTCGTCCTCGGGGTCGGGCATGGTCTCGGGAACCTCGGAGGTTTCCAGCACCGGGTTGACCACCACGCCGCGGCGGCGGGCCGTCTTACCGCGCGAGTCGGCGCAGTCGTAGACGAAGACCCGTTTGCTCACCCCGATCTGGTTGGCGGCCAGGCCGACGCCGTTGGCGGCGTCCATCGTGTCGTACATGTCCTGGATCAGCTCGGCCAGCTCCGCCGGTAGCGAACCGTCCTCGGCGACGGGTATCGGCTCGGTCGCCGTGTGCAGGACGGGATCTCCCACGATGCGGATGGGTCGTACAGCCATGCCGCAGAGCTTAGGCGGCACCGCACGCACCCCGGCCCGGTGGGCATATGCACCGCCGACTCGCGGTAGTTGGTGCCGACTTCGGTGACCATCCCGTGATTGAATACTCGCCGAAACCACACTTATGTCATTCGATCGTGGAAAGGGTCCAGGAAGCCATATGGACGGCGCGATGGCGCGGGCTGAGCACTCCGGGGACTCTGACCCCGTCGACGGTTTGAGCCGGCGCGAGCACGACATTTTGGCGTTCGAGCGACAGTGGTGGAAGTACGCGGGCTCCAAGGAAGACGCCATCAAAGAGCTGTTCTCCATGTCGGCGACGCGCTATTACCAGGTGCTCAACGCCCTGGTGGACCGCCCCGAGGCGCTGGCGGCAGACCCCATGCTGGTCAAGCGGCTGCGTCGGCTACGGGCCAGCAGGCAGAAGGCCCGCGCGGCCCGTCGCCTCGGTTTCGAGGTGACCTGAGCCGCTCCCGGCCCGCGATACAGTAGGCCCCGATGAATCAGCGTGACTCCTCCGGGCTGCCCCTGCGCGCCATGGTCATGGTGTTGCTGTTCCTGGGCGTGGTGTTCCTGCTCGTGGGGTTCCAGGCGATGGGAAGCGACCCCGACGACGACGGCGACTCGCCGATCCCGACGACCTCGGTGACCGCGACGACGACCACGACGTCCCCGCCGGCCGAACCCGCCAAGGCCGAGGTGCACGTGTTCAACATCTCCGAGACGGCGGGCGCGGCCGAGGCCACCGCTACCCGGCTGCGGGACGCGGGCTGGACCGTCGGGCAGGTCGGCAACCTGACGTTGCCCGACGTGACCGTCACTACGGTCTACTTCGGGGACCGCCCCGGCGAGCAGGAATCCGCCGAGGAGATCGGCCGGCTGCTCGAGGCGCCCGTCGCGCCGCGGCTGCCCGAGCTGACAGAGCAGCCACCGGGCGTGGTCGTGGCGGTCACCGGCTAGGCTCTTGCGCATGTTCAGGACCGTCGTCGCCTCTACCCTGTTCGCAGTGCCCGCGCTCGCGCTGAGCGCGTGCAGTCCGCCCGGCGAAGTGCCGTCGACCGATTCGGGTACCACCCCCGCGGTCTGGACGCCGTCCCCGTCGCCGTCGGCCCCGGCGGACGAGCACGGTTCGGGGCACGGTGAAACCCCGGCGGCCAGTGGGGAAACCCTCACCGCGGACCTGAAGCTGGCCGACGGCACCACGATCGCCACCGCCGACATCGCGTTCGCCGACGACGTGGCCACCGTGACCGTCGAGACCACCGTCACCGGTGAGCTGACCCCCGGCTTCCACGGCATCCACATCCACTCCGTCGGCAAGTGCGAGGCCAACTCCGTGGCCCCCACCGGCGGTGCGCCGGCCAACTTCAACTCCGCCGGCGGGCACCTGCAGGTGCCCGGGCACAGCGGCCACCCCGCCAGCGGCGATCTGTCTTCGCTGCAGGTGCGTGAGGACGGCTCGGCCAAGCTGGTGACGACCACCGATGCCTTCACCGCCGAGCAGCTGCTCGACGGCGCCGGGACCGCGATCATCATCCACGAGAAGGCCGACAACTTCGCCAACATCCCGCCGGAGCGTTACCAGCAGGTCAACGGCGATCCGCCGCCGGATGCGACCACCCTGGCCACCGGTGACGCCGGAGCTCGGGTGGCTTGCGGTGTCATCACCCGGCCCTGACCGAGGGGCGAGCAGCCGCATCGACTTCGCCGGGTCGGCGAAGCCGACCCTCGGCGTGGAGTGGGAGTTCGCGCTCGTCGACGCGCACACCCGGGACCTGAGCAACGAGGCGGCGTCGGTGATCGCCGAGTTGGGCGAGAATCCGCGCGTGCACAAGGAACTGCTGCGCAACACCGTCGAGATCGTCACCGGGATCTGTGAGAACTCCGGTCAGGCGATGGAGGACCTGGCGTCGACGCTGCGGCCGGTGCGCAAGATCGTGCGCGACCGCGGCATGGAGCTGTTCTGCGCGGGCACCCATCCGTTCGCGAACTGGTCGACGCAGAAGCTGACCGACGCGCCGCGGTACGCCGAGCTGATCAAACGCACCCAGTGGTGGGGCAGGCAGATGCTGATCTGGGGGGTGCACGTCCACGTCGGGGTGTCCTCGGCGCACAAGGTGATGCCGATCATCACCTCACTGTTGCACCAGTACCCGCACCTGCTGGCCCTGTCGGCGTCGTCGCCGTACTGGGACGGCGAGGACACCGGCTACGCCAGCAACCGGGCGATGATGTTCCAGCAGCTGCCCACCGCCGGGCTGCCGTTCCACTTCCAGGAATGGCGGGAGTTCGAAGGCTTCGTCCGCGACCAGAAGAAGACCGGCATCATCGACCACATGAACGAGATCCGTTGGGACATCCGGCCGTCCCCGCATCTGGGGACCATCGAGGTGCGAATCTTCGACGGGGTGTCCAACCTGCACGAGCTCTCTGCGCTGGTCGCGCTGACGCACTGCCTGATCGTCGATCTGGACCGCCGCTTCGACGCCGGCGACTCGCTGCCGGTGATGCCGCCCTGGCACGTGCAGGAGAACAAGTGGCGTGCCGCCCGCTACGGCCTGGACGCGATCATCATCCTCGACGCCGACAGCAACGAGCGGCTGGTCACCGAGGACCTCGACGACCTGTTGGAACGTCTTGTCCCGGTGGCGAAAACGCTGGGCTGCGTCGACGAGCTGAGCCGGGTCGCCGACATCTATCACAACGGCGCCTCCTATCAACGGCAGCGCCGGATCGCCGAGGAGCACGACGGCGACCTGCGCTCCGTGGTCGACGCCCTGGTGAACGAGTTGGTCATCTGAACCATGGCGGCGCTCCCGATGTTCCCGCTCGAGGTGGCCATGCTGCCCGGGGAGGAACTGCCGCTGCGGATCTTCGAACCCCGCTACACCGCGCTGGTGCAGACCTGCCTGGCCGCCGACGATCCGGTGTTCGGGGTGGTGCTCATCGCGGCGGGCCGGGAAGTCGGCGGCGGTGACACCCGCAGCGACGTCGGCGCGCTGGCCCGCATCGAGGAGAGCGCCGAGATGGGCGCGGGCCGCTATCGGCTGAAATGCGTGATGGGGGAACGCATCAAGGTCATCGAGTGGCAACCCGACGACCCGTACCCGAAGGCTGTCGTGCAGGAGTGGCCGGATGAGCCCGGCGATCCCGTCAGCGTCCACGCGATCCGCGACATCGAGGACCGGATGGTGGGGTTGTTCGAACGGATCGCCGCGGCCCGCGGCGCCCGCGTCGACGCGAGGGACATCGTGCGCGGCGCCGACGAGTCGGGCGATCCGTCGAAATGGTTGTACGCGTTGAGTGCCCGGCTGCCGATGGGCCAGGCCGACCGGTACGCGGTATTGGCGGCGCCGACGGTCGCACAGCGCGTCGCCGCGCTGTCCGAAGCCGTCGACACCGTCACCGCCATGATCGAGTTCCAGCTCTCGGAGTGATCTACAGGTTGGCGTCGGCCCACTTCTGCACGTCGGCGTCGACCTGAGCCTTGTCGAACTCGTTGGCGCCCTTGATGAACTGATCGTCGATGTACTTGTCCACCTGCACCGCCTGCTGCAGGCTGCCCGCCTCGAACAGGTCGTCGGCCACCCGCTGCCACACCTGGGGCCGCAGCTCGCCGTAGACGCCGTTGGGCGGATCGGTCTTGTGGGCCTGCTCCACGCCGATCATCGCCTGTACCCGGTCCATGGTGGCCTCGGGGATGTTGCGGTCGCCCATCTTCAGCAGCACGTCGGCGTTGACGGTGGAGGCGTAGGAGGCCTTCGCCCATGCCCGGAAGAACCGTTGCAGCACATCGGGTTTCTCCTCGACGGTCTTGGCCATCGCGACGAACGTCTCACCGGGGGTGTCCTTGACATCCTTGGGGGTGATGTCGCGCAGCGGCACCCCGGCCCCGGCCAGCGAACGTTCCTCACCGGTCGAGCCGGACACCGCGGCGATGGTGCCGTTCTTGAGCGCATCGGCGATGACGCCGCCCTGGTCGCCGACCACGATGGTCTTGACGTCGGCCTCCGTCAGGCCCACGTACTTCAATGCCACCTTGAGGAACTCCAGGTCCGAGTCCGAGGCCAGGCCCACGGTCTTGCCCTTGAGCTCCGAGACGCTGGTGATCGGGCTGTCCTCGGAGACGTAGACGCCTTCGGCTGCGGTGTACCAGTATTCGTAGAGGATGCGCATGTCCACCCCGGCGCCGATCCCGGTGAGGATCTCCGTCGCCCCGGTGAAGACGACGTCGGTCTGACCGTTGGACAGGAACGCGGCCTCGGCCATGGCGCCGGCGTCCTGTTCCTCGATCTGCAGGCCTTCCTCGGCGAAGTAGCCGAGCTCCTCGCCGACGAAGGCGACGTTGAGGCTCATGCTGACCGGCCCCAGCACCCGGACGACGTCGAGGCCGCCGGAGTCCTCCGCAGAGTCCTGGGTGGCCGCGCCGCCGCTGCACGAGCTGATCAGCAGCGCCGCCGACAGGGCGATGGCGGAACCGATCAGTCTGCGAGGCGAACGCTTCTTTGCGTGCACGCGCATGGATTTCTCCTTAGTGGTGAGTGATGGGAACAGAAGTCAGGAGCCGACGATGCCTTCGCGCTCGCTGCGCTTGAGCATCCGCTTGCTGCGGGCGGTCAACATACGATCGCTCTCCCAGAACACGATGGCGGGCTTGGCGAGGTTCATCAGGCCGAACAACACCAGCCCCATGGCGGTCAGGCTGAACACCACCGCGTAGGACGCACCCATGTTGAGCAGGAAGCTGAAGTTCTTGATCAGGTAGCCCAGACCTTGGCTGCCCGAGATGAATTCGGCCACGATCGCGCCGATGAGGGCGAACGAGATCCCGGTGAGGAACCCGGGCATGGCGTAGGGCAGTGCGCACGGCACCATCGCATACCGGAAGAAGCTGCGCTTGGGTGCCCGCACCGACCGGAACATCTCCTCGATGTTGTGCCCGACGCTGAGCAGGCCGGTGAGCAGGTTGATCAGGATGGGGAAGAAGCACACCAGCGACGCGATAACGACCTTGGGCATGGTGCCGAACCCGAGCGCGGCGATGATGATGGGCGACACCGCGATCCGGGGCGTCACCTGCAGGGCGATGACATACGGGTAGATCGCCCGCTTGAACGTCGAGGACAGCGAGGCGCACGTGGCGATCACCGTGGCCACCACCGTGGCGAGCAGGAAGCCCGCCATCGCCTCGAAGAACGTGATGCCCAGGTGGAACCAGCCGATCCCGCCGGGTTTGAACAACTCGATGAACGACGACGCGACCGCGCCGGGCGGTGGCAGGATCAGCCGCGACACCTTCTCGTCGATGGTCAGCCACTGCCAGAAGCCGATGCCGACCAGCAGAAGTACCAGCGGCAGAACGAAAGTCGTGAAGATCCGGGTGATGGTGGCCCTGGTCCGGGTCGGGGCGGGCGGGAAGCCGACCGGGATCGCGGTGTCGTCGAGTGCCGA
Organism: Mycolicibacterium sp.; assembly: GCA_050250295.1. Lineage (GTDB taxonomy): Bacteria > Actinomycetota > Actinomycetes > Mycobacteriales > Mycobacteriaceae > Mycobacterium. Next base: position 86,249 of record JBFWOX010000027.1, on the reverse strand, counting down.
ATCGGACTTCAGCTGCGCGCTCATGCCGCCGCCCCCAGAATCTCGCGAACCTCGAAGACCAGTTCGTTGAACTCCGGGGTCTTCATCAGATCGATGCTGCGGGGCCGCTCGAACGGCACCTCGAGCACCTTGGCCAGCCGGCCCGGCCGCGGTGTCATCACCAGGACCTGGTCGGCGAGGAACACCGCCTCCTGGATGTTGTGCGTGACGAACAGCGTCGTGCCCGCCACCTGCGAATGTACTTGTGCCAGTTCGATGTTCAGCCGCTCGCGGGTGAACTCGTCGAGCGCGCCGAACGGCTCGTCGAGCAGCAGCACATCGGCGCCGGTCATCAGCAGCCGCGCCAGTGCGACGCGCTGCTGCATGCCGCCGGAGAGCTGACGCGGATACGCGTGCTCGAACCCGGACAGCCCGGCCATGCGCAGCCAGTCCCGGGCCGCGATCTTGTCGGCCTTGCTGACCCGGCGGTGCACGGCGACCGGGATCAGCACGTTCTGCAGCGCCGTGCGCCAGGGCAGCAGGGTGGGCTCCTGGAACATCATCCCGACCTCGCGGCGCGGCTCGTCGACCGCGGTGCCGTGCAGCGTCAGTTCGCCGCCGGTCAGCGGGGACAGGCCGGCGATCAGGCGCAGCAGCGTGGATTTCCCGCAGCCGCTGGGCCCGACGATCGAGGCGAACGTTCCCGACGGCAGCTCGAAGCTGACGTCGTCGAGCGCCACCACGCCGTTGTCGAACGACTTGTCGACGTGGCGGGCGCTGAGCGCGGTGGAGGCCGGCGATAACACTGCGACACCTTCTTCGATCAACCCTTGTGGCGGGTTTGCCATGTTGGAGCACTCCTCACGCTGCTGATAAACGGACTTGTCGGTGTGACGCTCGCCACTAAGTTCTATGGCGCGTGGTCGAATAATTCATTGGCCGTGGCTGTCAATCGGGCGTTCGCCGGCTCACGCATCGCGTCATTACCGGACGGTCGCAGGAAGCGCTCGGCGTTGCCCTGTGTCACCGCGGCCCGGATGGCCTCGTCCAGGCCCAGCGAATCCAGCTCGCCGACCGGGTCGGCGGGCCCCATATCGAACGGATAGTCGCTGCCCACCACGACATTCGCCCAGTCGAAGCGCTCTCCCAGATCCCGCAGCGACGCGGGGTCGTGGGTCAACGAGTCGAAGGTGAACCGGCGCAGCATCGCCTCCGGCGAGGTGTCTCGGAGCTTGACGCGCGGTTCGTTGCGGACCTGCCAGCCGTGCCGCCACCGACCGATCTGGTACGGGGTGAACCCGCCGCCGTGGACCACGCCGACCCGCAACCCCGGGTGCCGTTCCAGCACGCCGCCGAAGATCAGCGCCGCGATGGCGATCGTGGTCTCCAACGGGTTGCCGATCAGGTTCTGCAGGTAATAGCGGGTCAGCCGGTCGGCCCCGGCGATGGTGCGCTGGTCGGGGTGCAGCCAGGCCGGCAGATCGTGCTCGACCAGCGCCGGCCACAGGTAGGCCAGGCGGTCGACGTCCAGGTCGTCGCCGTCGACGTTGGTGCCGATCTCGACCCCGCGGACGTGCGGCAGGGCGGCCACCCGGTCGAGCTCGGCCAGCGCGGCCGCCTCGTCCTGCAGCGGCAGCGTCGCGAACATCTGGAACCGGTCCGGGCGCGCCCAGACCACCTCCGCCATCGCGTCGTTGCTGGCCGCCGCGAACGCGGCACCCACCTCGGCGGGCAGGTGGTAGAAGAAGTTCGACGGCGGCACCGACAGCAGCTGCACGTCCACGCGCTGGCGGTCCATGTCGGCCAGCCGCACGTCGACGTCGAACATGCCCGGGTGTAGCGGTCCCATCGCGGCCCGGCCCGGGAACTCCAGGAACTGGTCGCTGCCGCGTTCGATCAGCCGCGGGGCGTGGTCGGGATGGGCGGCGGCCATGGCGTCGAGCGCCTGCACCGACATCGCATGGGCGTGCAGATCGTAGGTTGTCATCGGCTCTCCTCCCAGGAGATGACGTAGCCCGCGGCGGCGAGTTTCTCGACGTGCTCGCCGGACAGCCCGAGCCGCTCGGTCAGCACCTCCCGGGTGTGTGCCCCGAGCATCGGGGCGGGTTCGTTGGGTGATGCGTAGCCGTCGAACCGCGACGGGCTGCGCACGTATTTGACCGGGCCGAGGGTGGGGTGGTCGTACTCGCCGACCACCTCCCGCGCCACGATCTGCGGGTCGGCGAAGACCTCGCCGAAGCTGTTCACCGGGCCGGCCGGGATGTCGTTGGCGTCGAGGATCGCCATCCACTCGGCCTTGGTCCTCGTGGCGAACGTGGCCGCCAACTCCGCGACCAGCCAGTCCCGGTGGGCCACTCGGGCGGTGTTGTCGACGGTCCACGGGTGCCCTTTGAGATCCGGCCGCTGCAGCGCATCACACAGCCGCAGCCAGAACTTCTCCTCCCGCGCGGCGACCACGACGTGACCGTCGAGCACCTCGAAGGCCTGCCAGGGCACCATGTGCGAATGTGCCGTGCCCACGCGCTGCACGTCCCGGCCGGTGTTGAGGTGCTCGAGCGCGTCGTAGCTGAGCATCGACACCAGCGAGTCCAGCATGCTGACGTCGGCATGCGCGCCGGCGCCGTGCACACCGCGGCCGGCCAGACCGGCCAGCACCGACAGGCATGCGAAGATCCCACCGGAGATGTCGGCCAGCGGGATCCCGACCCGCGACGGCGGCCGGTCCGGCTCCCCGGTGATGTACATGTGGCCGCTGTAGGCCTGCACCACCAGGTCGAACGCGGGCCGGTGCCGCGCCGGCCCGGTCTCGCCGAATCCGGTGACGGACACCGTGACGATGCGCGGGTTGCGCTTCTCGAGCTCGGCGTGGTCGATCCCCAGCCGGGCCATCACCCCGGGACGGAAGTTGTCCACGACGGCGTCGGCGGTCTCGACGAGCTGCAGGAACAGCTCCTTGCCCTCGGCGCTCTTGAGGTCTAGCGCCACGCTCTTCTTGCCCCGGTTCATGAACAGGTGGATGGCGCTCTCGCCGCGGTACGGCGCGATCGACGGGTTGCGGGCCGCGTCGCCGCCCAGCGGTTCGATCTTGATGACCTCCGCGCCCATATCGGCGAGCAGCACACCCCCGAAGTTGCCGGCGATCACCTGTCCCAGCTCGAGGATGGTGATGCCGTCGAGCACCCCCCGTCCGCTCACGGCTGGGCCCAATCCAGGGTCACCACTTCGCGTTTCTGCGCCGACAGGTCGATCGCCCGGCACACCTTCAGCACGTCGGCGCCCTGCCGGCCGGTGGCCAGCGCGGGGTCGACCCGGTCCCCGGTGGCGCTGGCCAGGAAGGCGTGCGTCTCGTCCTTCATCGCCCCGTAGTACTCACCCTGGGCCCAGTCGCCCGGCATCGCCGAGCCGAGCATCGCGACGTTGACCGCGACGTCCGGGGTGTACGGCGACGGCACCCCGCGGTTGGTGGCCAGCAGGATGTCGCGGTGGTCGTCCTTGACGCTGAGCAGGCCGTCACGGCCGAACAGCTCGACCTCCATCGTCGCGACGTAGGCGGGCCAGAACTCGGGGGGCTCCCAGCTGACCCCGACGTTGGCGATCTGGCCGTCCCCGAAATCCATGACGGCCCAGGTCGAATCGAGCGACCCGAACTCGTCGTAGAAGCGGCCCCGGCCGCCGAGGGCGTACACGCTCAGCGGGCGCCTGCCCTCGAGGAACCACAGCAGCAGGTCGATCGAGTACGTCATCGTGTTGATCGCCGGGGTGGTGGTGCCGGCCCGGGAGATCACCGCGTGGGCCACCGCCTGGGTGATGTAGATGCTGGCCTTGGCGGTGGTGATGGCACCGAGGTATCCGGCGTCGACGTGCTCCTTGACCGACAGGTACCGCCGGCGGAAGCGCTGGGTGAACCCGGTGAACAGCCGCACCCCGCGGGAATCGGCCTCGGCCACCACGGTTTCGCCCTCGTCGGCCTCGATGGTCAACGGCTTCTCCACCAGCGTGGCCCGGCCCGCGCGCAGCGCGCACATCGTCGGGTCGAAGTGGGCGTTCTCGGTGGTGGCGACGATGACGGCGTCGACGCGCTCGTCGTTGATCACCGTCGCGGCGTCGGTGGACCACAGGTCGGCCTCGACATCGCGCGCCAGCGCCTCCACCCGGTCGGTGCGGATATCGCACACCGCAAGGAAATTCACCGCGGGATGGCGGTGGCAGATCTCGGCGCGCAAGCGGCCGATCCCGCCCGCGCCGATGACCGCGACGCCGATGCCACCGTCGAGGTAGCGGGCCCGGCTCATCGGGGGGTCCTGGCGAGGATCGCGCGGGCGCGCCGGGCGACCGCGTAGTCGACCATCCGGCCGTCGACCGAGATCGAGGCCAACCCTTGGGCCTCGGCCTCCTCGAAGGCCTTGAGGATCCGTTCCTGGCCGGCGACGACGTCGGCGTCGGGGGTGAACACCTCGTGGATCACCGGGACCTGGCGGGGATGGATGGCGCACTTGCCGACATAGCCGAGGCGACGGGCCAGTTCGCACTCCACCCGCAGCGCGTCGTCGTTGCGGAAGTCCATGAACACCGCGTCCAGCGGTTCGGACAAGCCGGCGGCCCGCGCGGCCAGCAGCACCTGGGATCGGGCGTGCAGCAGGGCGGTTCCCTCCGGGGTCCACTCACAGTCGAGGTCGGCCACCAGGTCGCCCTGTTCACCGGAGCCGAACAACACGGCGCGCACCCGGTCCGCGGCGGTCAGGACGTCGTAGGCGTTGCGCACTCCCAGTGCGCTCTCCACCAGCGGTACCAGATCGACCGAACCGGGCGCCAGACCCCGCGCGGCCTCCAGCGCGGTGACCGCGCCGTCGAGGCGCGTCATCGATGCCGCCGACTCCGCCTTCGGGACCACGATGCCCGCGACACCCGGGCGGATCGCCACCGCCAGGTCGTCGTAGAGCAGGCCGGTATCCTCGGCGTTGACACGGACCAGGACCTCGACGCCGGTGGGCAGCTCGGTGTCGCGAACGATCGTCCGGGCCTCGGGCTTGCGGTCCACGGCGACGGCGTCCTCGAGATCGACGATGATCGCGTCGGCCCCCGATGCGGCGGCCTTGCCGATCAGGTCGGGCCGGTCGCCCGGGGCGAACAGCAGGCTGCGGACCGGCTTCACGAGCGCGCCTCCAGGGTGGGGTGGCACATCAGTGGGCGTTTCCTCTCGGCTGGCGTGTGATTGGGTGACGCGATCAGTCAAGGTTGTTGCGCCACAGTGCGCATTATCGGTTGGCGTCAAAGTCGGTAACGCATTCTGACGAGATTCGTCACGCGGGCCGATCCGGCGGTCAGGCATCCTCGTGGGCATGGTCAACGAGGAGATGACACGGTGGGCGCAGCGCCCTCCCGAGGTTCGCGAGGTCCGCATCGATCGCAAGGACATCCAGCGGTTCGCGATCGCGACCCGGGCGAGCGACCCGATCCACCACGACCCGGAGTACGCACGGTCACTGGGCTACCGGGACGTGGTGGCGCCGCTGATGTTCTTCGTCAGCCTGCGCACCGGCGCCTACAACCAGGTGCCGCAGACCGAGCTGCATCCCGAGGGCACCCCGCTAGCCGACATCCCGCCGATCGAGTTCACCAACGCGATGGCCGGCGAGACCGATGCCGACATCCACCGGCCGTTCGTGGCCGGCGACGACGTGCGCTGCTCACGCCGGGTGGTCGGCCTGGAAACCAAGGAAGGACGCCGCGGCACCATGACCCTGGCCCGCTTCGAATACCTGTACTCCGACGATGCCGGCGATCCGTTCGTCGTCGAGCGCTTCACCAGGTTGTTCCTGTGAGCGCCGGGATGGCCACCGGCCTGGAGCTGGCCACCGGAGCCGAATGTGTGCTCGGTGTCGTCGAATTCACCCCGGTCGATCTGTTCCTGTTCAGCGCCGCGGGCTGGCATCCGCACCGCATCCACTACGACCTGCCCTACGCCGAGTCCGAGGGTCACCCCACCCTGGTGGTGCACGGTCCGTTGCAGGCGGTGCACCTGTTCCAGGCCCTGGTCCCGGCCCTGCCTGCGGGCGTGCGGGTGGTGCGCACCACCTACCGGCACCGGGCTCCGCTGTACCTGGGTGCCCCGGCGACGATGCACGCGGCCGTCACCGCCGTGCACGACGGTGCGGCCACCGTCGAGGTCTGGTTCACCGACGCCGAGGGCACCATCACCACCAGCGGGGTGGCGGCGGTGCAGGTCACGACGGACGCAGCCCCAGCGTCCGGGCGATGATGTTGCGCTGGATCTCCGAGGAACCGCCGCCGATGGTGCCCAGGCGCGAATCGCGGAAGTGCCGCTGCGCGTCGTACTCCATCGAGTAGCCGTACCCGCCCATCGCCTGCACACCCAGGTCGGCCACCTTCTTGTAGGCCTCTCCGGCAACGAGTTTCAAGATCGCGGCGTCGCGGGTGTCGGCGGTGCCCGCGTCCAGGCGGTGGGCGTAGCGGTACACCTGGGTGCGGGCCACCTCGACCAGCACCGCCATGTCGGCCAGCTTGTGCGCGACTGCCTGGAAGTTCCCGATCGGCTGCCCGAACTGCTTGCGCTGCTTGACGTAGTCCAGCGTGTCGTCGAGCACCGACTGCGCGGCGCCGGTGCGCGCCGCCGACAGGCACAGACGCTCGTACTCGAGCATCTTGGTCAGGATCGCCCAGCCGCCGTCGACCGGCCCGATCCGCAGGTCGTCGGGGACGTGGGCGCCGTCGAACGTCAGCAGCGTGGTGCCCAGCGGCCGGTGCCCGAGCATCTCCAGCGGCCGGGCTTCCAGGCCCGGTGTGGTCGTGGGGACGAAGAACGTGGTGATCCCGGCCTGCTTGCGGTCGCCCTTGCTGGTGCGGGTCGCGACCATCACGTAGTCGGACACCTTGAACCCCGAGCAGAACACCTTCTGCCCGGAGATCTCCCAGCCGTCGCCGCTGCGGCGCGCGGTCGTGGTGAGCGCGGCCGCATCCGAGCCGGCCTCGGGCTCGGTCAGCGCGAAACACACCGAGAGCCTGCCCGCGGCGATGTCCGGGAGGAACCGCTGCTTCTGCTCCTCGGTGCCGTACCCGTCGAGCGCGTGCACCCCGTGGCTGAGCACCCGGAACACCCACAGCGCGAGGTCGAGGAAGCCGGCACCGAGTTCCTCCAGCAGCACCGCGACGTCGGTGGCGCTGCCCCCGCCGCCGCCGTACTGCTCGGGGCAGTTGATGCCGAGCCAGCCCAGATCGCCCATCGCGGTGAACGCCTCGACCGGCGGGCGGGGGGTGCGGTCGCACTCCCGCACGTACTCGCGATCGAACCTCGTGAAGAACGACCGCACCGATCGGCGCAGCGCGTCCTGCTCGGCGGTCTGGTCGAACTGGCTCACCTACTTGCTCCCTTCGAAGTCACCACACGGCGTGTGGTGACGGCGGACATCATCGCGGCGGCGAGCAGACCCAGCACGGTCACGCTGATCCACACCGGCCGGTAGCCCCACTGGGCCGCGACGTGGCCGAGGACCAGCGGGCCCAGGCAGGATCCGCTGGCGAAACCGGTCATCAGGGTGCCGGTGGTCCTGGCCGTGTCGGTCGACCCGCGCATCGCCGACAGGTGCACCAGCCCGGTCCAGCCGAAGCCCAGGCCCGCGGCCAGCACGGCGCCGACGACGAACGCCGCGGGATGGCCGGTGGACATCAGCACCGAACCCACCACGCAGGTCGCGAGCAAGGTCAGGGTGGGCGCGGTCGGATCCCGGTCGGGCCGGCGATCGGCCTGCCAGCCCAGCCCGACGCGGGCCAGCACCGCCAGCATCCCGCAGCAGGCCGCCAGCAGGCCGGCCTTCGCCGGCGCCAGGATGTGCGACTGCACGCTGCCGTCGACCATGAAGACGTTCAGCGACGTGCCCGCGGCCGCCCCGCAGCACACCGCCGCGCTGAGCAGCCGCAGCCGCAGCACCACCGAGGGCGGGCCGTCCGCCCCGGCCTGCGCGGGACCGGAGTCCTCGCCGCCGGGTTGCCGGTAGCGGCTCGCGACGGCCACCAGCACGGCGCTGAGCGCCGCGGCCATCACGAACGCCCACCGCCAGCCGACGGTCAACGCGACGGCGGGCACGGCGATGCCGCCGACCAGGGCAGCCGCCGGCATCGAGGACTGTTTGATGCCCAGCGCCAGGCCCAGGTGCCCGCGCACCCCGCCGGCCAGCACCACGTTGCTCGCCGGATGCACCGCACCGTTGGCGATCCCGCCGACCACCAGCGCGACCACGATCTGCCAGATGCTCTGGCTGAGCGCGATCGACACCAGCACCACCCCGTTGACGGCCATCGCGGTGGTCAGCGCCGGGCGCACGCCCCACCGGGAGACCACCCGCCCCAGCAGCGCGGTGGAGCTGGCGGTGGCGGCGAAGAACCCCGACACCGCCAGGCCGAGCGCCCCGGAGTTCAGGCCGAGCGAGCGGGAGATCTGCACCGCCATCGCGGCCACCAGCAGCGGCGGGGCGATGCACATCGTCGCGGTGCTCGACGCCAGTGCGACCCGCAGCGGACGAAATTGCTTCAGAGTCGGCCACCCTCGTCGAGGAGGATCTCGCGGGCCCGCCGTTTGGCCAGTTCGCAGTACCGGCGCGCGGCCGATTTGGCCGCCTCGGCGTCGCCGTCCTCGAAGGCGCGGGTCAGCTGTTCCTGCACGGCGACGAACAGCTGCGAGGACTCCGGCGTCGAGCCGAAGCTGCGGGTCATCACGCTCTTGATGCTCAGCCGGCCGAACGTCGTTGTCAGCAGCGGGTTCTTCGCGAGGCTGACCAGCCATTCGTGGAAGTTGTAGTTGGCGTCGAGGTACAGCGAGAAGTTGACGAACCGGTCGTCGACGAGCATGTCGGCCATGCGCGTGAACCGGCGCCGCAGCTCGGCCAGATCGTCGGTGGAGACGTGGCCGACCACCAGATCGATGACGCCGAGTTCGATGGCCAGCCGGGCGTCGAAGGTCTCGTCGGACACCGCCGCGTCCAGCGGGGCGATGACGTAACCCCGGTCCGGGTCGCGCCGGACCAGGCCGTCGGCGGCCAGCCGGGTCAGCGCGTAGAACGCGGCCGGGCGTTCCACCCCGAGCAGCCGGGCCATCTCGTCGACGGTGACCACCTGCTCGGCGGAGAAGCACCGGGCCAGGACCTGAGCCCGGGCCTTCTCGTAAACCTCGTCGTTGTGCGTGAATTCGAACCGGCCGAACCCGCCGCGGAAGTAGGTCAGCGGCTGGCCCTGCCCGGCCACCGCGCCGGTGACCACGCCGAGGAACACGGTGTGGGTGCCGCCGATGATGGTTTCGCCGACACGGCACTCGATCTGCGCCAACGAATCCGTCAGCAGCGGGATGTCGACGCTGTTGCGGTGCACCGCCACATCGCGGAACTTGTCGCGGCTCGGCGCGGCGAACTGGTGGGCGAGTTCCTCCTGGCCCTCGCGCAGGATGTTGATCGCGAACCGCCCGTTGCGCTTGATCGCGTGCGCCGTCGGTGCCGCGTTGTTCACGCAGGCCAGCATCATCGGCGGATCCAGCGACAGCGAGGTCACCGAGCTCGCCGTCATACCGGCGTCGACCGCGCCGTCGCTGGTGGTCAGGACGGTGACCCCGCTTGCAAGGTGCCCTACGACTCGGCGGAAGTCGGCGGGATCGACGACGTGCACCGGACCGTCGATCGAAGGAGTCATGACAGCGATTACAACCGGTGGGCGTGCCCAGCGCACTGACGCCGCCTGTCATTTCTGCCGACCTCTGATGTGGGGCCGCGTCACCGTGATACGTTGCCAGCTACCATGAGATCCACGTCACGTCTAGGGTTGGACGTGGCGGCCATCACCGGATCGGCTGCCGACGTCAGACCCAACTCCGGTCCTGCGCCGTTCGACCTGTGGACCGACAGTGGCGACCTCCCGGGCTGGGTGGCGGCCGCAGCCGAGTCCTTCGACGTCGACCGGCTGTTGGAAATCGTTGTGCCACGCTGTGTTTCGATCGCCTTCCCGGAACACCTCAACGACGACAACTTCCTGCAGCGGCTGAGCTGCAGCGTCCGGGCCAATGCCCACGCGCTGCGCTCGGTGATCGCCGGGGAACTGCGGCTGCACGAGGTGTACCTGGAGGAGGTGCTCGAACTGGCCGCCATGCAGGCCCAGTTGCAGGTGCCGCAGAAGGCGATCCACCGGTCCTACCGGATCAGCTTCTTCACCATGCTGGAGGCGTGGAGCGAGCACATCGGCCGGGCGGCGGTCGAGAAGGGCATCGATGCGGCCGAAGCGCGCCGGGCCGAGAAACTCCTCACCCAGACCGTGCTGAGCTACCAGGATTTCATCGCCAGCCAGGTGGCCGACACCTACACCCGCGACTACGAGCTGCTGAGCCGGTCCCGCGCGCACATGCGCCGAAACCTGGTGCGGGACTTGCTCACCACGGACGAGGCCACCGTCTCGGCGTTCGACGCCGGCATCCTGTCCTACGAACTCGGGGACTGGCACATCGCCGTGCTGCTGTCGGCCACCCCGGAGAAGGCGGCCACCCACTTGGCCGCCCGGCTGCGCGCGTCGTCGAGCTGCCGGGCCACCCTGGTCTATCCGCTGACGCTGACCTCGACGGTGATCTGGCTGGGCCGGATCGGGCCCTGGAACGACGACGCCAGCGAGCGGATCCGCAAGGAGCTCGAGGCCGAGGGCATCGTCGCCTCGATCGGCGAATCCCAGCAGGGCATCGCAGGATTCCGCGACAGCCTGGCCCAGGCCCGCGACGCCGAGAGGATCCGCGCCGCCTGGGGTGCCCGCAGCCCGCGCTGCTGCCTGCGGTTCGCCGACGTCGCGCTCGAGGTGCTACTGCTGCAGAACCACGACCTCGCAGCGGCATTTGTCAGACGTGAGCTCGGTCAGCTGGCCGCCGACACCGCGGAGGCCGAACGGCTGCGCGACACCATCGAGGCCTCCAGCCGCCTGGGCAGCCACGTCGCCGCGGCCGATCACCTGCAGCTGCACGAACACACCGTGCGCAACCGCCTGGCGAAGGCCGAGGCCATCCTCGGCCGCCCGATCAGCTCGCGCAGCACCGAGATCCAGGTCGCGGTGCGCCTGGCCAAACTGCTCACCGGATTGGGTGCGCAGCACTGACGAATTCGTATACCAGCGAAGCGAACTGGTCGGGGAACTCCAGCGCCGCGGCGTGATGGCCGCCGTCGACCCAGGCCAGCTGCGCGCCGGCGATGGCCTGTTCGAACCACCGGGCCGCCTCGACGAACGGATCCGAGTCGTGGGTGCCGCACACCACCAGTGTCGGCACCGAGACCTCGTGGGCCCGGGCCCGCAAATCCACCCCGGCCAGGATCTCGCAGTGCCGCGCATAGCGCAGCGGGTCGAACGCGGTGAAGGTCTGTACCACCGCATCCAGCTCCGGTCCGCCCGCGTCCAGGAACCGCGGCGAGAACCACAGGCGCAGCGTGGGTTCCAACAGCCCAGCGATGCCCTCGGTGCGGGCGATGTCGGCCCGCTGCCGCCACATCTGCTGCATCATCCCCGGATAGACCGGGACCGAGTCGGCCAGCACCAGCCGCTGCACCAGCCGGGGATGCCGGGTCGCCAGGTCGAGGGCCACCAGTGCGCCCAGCGACACCCCGACCACCGTGACCGCACCGTCATCGGTGGCGGCGATCTCCTCGGCCACCGCGTCGGTCAGCGCGGCCAACCCACGCTCGGCCTCGTCGCGGGCTGGCACCTGCGCCAGGTCTACCGCGTGGGTTGCCAAGGCGGGCAGTCGGTCTCGCACACCGGACCAGAATCGGGGCCCGCTGGCCAGCGGGTGGACGAAGACGATCATCGCGTCGGCAACCTCGGTGCTCCGGCCGGCGGTGCGGTGAGCGCGGTGTTCATCACCATCGCCAGCGTCGTGTAATAGCCTGCGGTGGTGACCAGTTCGATCACCTGCTCCGCACCGAGCCGCGTCACCGCGTCGGCGTAGGAGTCGTCGCGTACCCGGCGGGTGTCCAGCAGCTCGGTCACCAGCCGCCACACCGCGGCCGCCTCGGGATCGGCGTGCTCGGGTTCGCGGCCCGCGGCGATCGCGTCGACGGTGGCCTGCGGCACCCCCTTGGTCAGGGCCAGCGGCACGTGGTAGCCCCATTCGAAGTCCTGGTCCCAGTGCCGGGCCACACACAGGATGACCAGCTCGACGTGCCGCTCGGCGACGGCGCTGTGGTAGCGGATGAACTCCCCGACGGCGGCCACCCGGGTGCACAGCTCGGGGCTGTGCAGTAGCGCGGTGAACGGTCCGACCACTTCACCGCGCGGGCCCGAGCGGATGACCTCGACGGCGGCGCGCTGGGGTGCCGTCAGGTCCGGCTCGGCTGGAACGGGCAGCGGTTCACGCATCCGCGATGGCCCGATTCAGCTGCGGCATCACCTCTTCGGCCATCAACCGCATCGATTCGCGGGCGAGATCGGCATCCACCCAGTCCAGGCCGGCGTAGACCAGTTCGCCGAACGGCCCGGTCTCCTGCTGGAAGGCCAGCAGCTGGTCGGCGACCGAGTTGGGGGAGCCCGCGATCACCAGCTTGTCCACGACATAGTCGAGGGTGATCTCGTCGTCGTCCTGCTCGCGGTGCTTCTTGAACAGCTCCAGCCGGCCCAGCTTGCGCATCTTGGTCAGCATCTGCCCGTAGTAGAAACGGTACGGGCTGTCGGGGGAATTCTTGGCGTAGTCGATGGCGGTCGCGTCGTTCTTGCTGACGCAGATCGTGCGGGCCACCCGCCAATCCGCCACGTCGGGCTGGGCGCCGACGGACTCCTTGCCGCTGACGTAGTTGGGCCAGTGCGTGGCCACCCACTGGCCGAGCAGGAAGTTGGCGCTGAGCGGGTGGAAATCGCGGGCGCCCATGGCGATGACACCCTTCGAGAACGGCGCCACCACGGTGCCGACGATCTCGGGCCGGGGTTCCTGCAGCGGCTTGGGCAGGAAACCCACGCCCAGATCCGCGTCGATGGTGGTCTCCGTGGTGACCGGGAACCGGTTGTCCTCGAAGTCGAGCTTGTAGGGTGCTTCGCTCTCCCAGATGGCGGTGATGATGTCGATGGCCTCGGCGAAGATCTTGTTGCGATCCTGGTCCAAGATGCCGAGCACCTCGGCATCCGACGGCAGCGCGCCGGGGCTGACGCCGAGGATGAAGCGGCCCTCGGACAGGTGGTCGAACATCGCCGCGTTCGCCGCCACCAGCACGGGGTGCTGCTGGGAGAGGTTGGTGGTGCCGGTGGCGAGTTTGATCTGCGAGGTGTCCGAGATCAGCGTCGCCAGGAAAACCAGGCTGTTGGTGATGTTCTCGTGCCTGTCGGTCAGGTGCTCCCCGATGAAGGCGTCGTGGAAGCCCAGCCGGTCGGCGAGGATGACGGCTTCACGATCTTCCTGCAGCGTCTGTGCCCACGTCTTGCCGACGGGGTGCACGGGCATCGAGAAATAGCCGAGCCTCAAAGTCTTCTCCTCAGGCAGGACGCGTGTTGATGTCCCACCATTGAAGGTGCCGCGACGGGTCAAGCCATTGGCGCTCGCTGTCAGAATGTGGGGTCAACCGTGACACCGAGCGACATTCACAGCGCGCGGCTGTGCTCCCTCAGAGCAGCCGGGCGCTGACGAACACGGTCTCGGCCAGCGCCGCGTCGTCGACCACCGGGTCACGGTGATAGCGGTGCAACAGTTCGGCCGCGTCGATGCCGGTGGTCTCCCAGCAGCGGTCGCACAGCCAGCCCGCAGCGTCGAACGAACGCACCGCATCCACCGCGACCCGGCTGCCCCGCGCGCTGTACAGCGCGATCCGGTCGAACAGGTGCTGGGCCGCATCGGGGCTCAGCGTCGGCAGCAGGCCTTCGGCCGCCCAGGCGGTGGGCTCGCCGTGGTCGAAGCCGGCGGCGGTCAGCTCGCGCGGCCAGTCACCGGTCAGATCAGCAGGCACCGGCACATACTTGGCCGCCGGCTGCGCACCGGCCGTCGCGAGGACAGATCCCTTGTCGTGCAAGTCATCCGGATCGTCCACCTCGTAGATGACGGTGTCGGACAGCCAGGGCAGCCGCCAGGCGCGGGTGTCCGAGCCGGGCGCCAGCAGCACCACCTGGGTGACGCCCGCGGACCCCGCAGTGAGGAAGAACTCGTCGAACCACTTCGTGCGGGCCGCCACGAAGTCGGTGACCGCTCGCCGGCAGCCCGGCGCGAGGTCGGCACCGCCGTCGGCAGCCGCGGTGAACAGCGCGGCGAACGGGTCGATGATCAGGGGGCGCTCTGCGGCCGTCTCACGGGCCCGCGCCATCACGGCGAAGCGGTCAGCGTCCCGACGGATCATGCCCGCCGGATTCCCGATCCGCGGCGAAATCATGCATTTCGTCGGTGGTCAGCAAATCGTTGCGGATGTTCTGCTCCCGGTAGGCAAGCTGCCCGACCCGGTTGGCGATCACCGGCGCGGTGATCAACGTGAACATCCCCGTCAGGATGAGCATGCCCACATCGGCCTGCCCGCGCAGCCGGATCGCCGCGCCCGCGAGCACCAGCAGCAGGCCGAGCACCTGCGGCTTGGTGGCCGCGTGCATCCGCGCCAACGTGTCGGGAAAGCGCACCACGCCGATCGCCGCGGTCAGCGCCAGCGCCGACCCGCCGAGCACCAGCACCGCGCTGAGGACGTCGAGGACGGTCATCGCCGCAGACCCCGCTCGCTGGGGTCGGCGATGTCGGGCACCCGGAAGCGTGCGACGCTGACCGACCCGATGAAGGTGATCAGGGCCAGCGCGGTCAGGCTGTAGGTGACGGTGGTGTCCAGGCTGTACGCCGCGTATGCCCCGATCGCGCACATCGCCACCGCGATCAGCGTGTCCAGCGCGACCAGCCGATCCAGGGTGGACGGACCGAGCAGGACCCGCAGCATCGTGAGGACCGCGGCCACCGAGAGCATCGCGCCCGCCACGATCCAGACGTAGATCATGATGCGCCTTCCTTGTCTGCCTCGGATTCGGTGTCGGATTCGGTGTCGGATTCGGCTTGGCGCCAGTCCTCGTCGCGTTCGAACGACGCCACCAACAGCTTCTGCAGGGTGGCGATCTGTTGGTAGAAGCGCCGCAGCGTGCGATCGGACCCGACGTTGAGCACGTGTACGTACACCATCCGGCGGGCCTGGTCGATCTCGAGCGCGATGGTCCCCGGTGTCAGGTTGATGATGTTGACCGCCAGGGCCAGCACCAGGTCCGATTTCACCGCGATGTGCACGCGCAGCACCGCCGTCAACGGCGGCGGGCCCGGACGCAACGCCAACATCGCCACCTGCACCGACGACACCGCCAGCCACCACGCGACGGTGCCGATCAGCCGCAGCAGCGACAGCGGATGCAACCGGCCCTCCACCGGCACCGCCGGGAGCGGCAGCAACAGGGTGATGACCAACCCGACGGCCAGCCCGGACAGGATGTTCGCCGCGGAGATGCTGCCCCACAGCAGGATCCACACCAGCACCAGCCAGCACAGCATCCAGACCCGCAGCACCCCCGACCTCATCGGGTTCCTCCGAGGACCGCGCTGATGTATTGGCCTCGGTCCTGTACCTCCACGGCGGCGCGGTCGGCGTAGCCGAAGATCGGACCGGCCAGCACCGTCAGCATCAGACCGACCGCGATCAGCGCGCCGGTCGGCACCAGCATGCCCGCGGGCACCCGGCCGACGTCGTCGCGGTCGACGAACTCGATGTCATCGCCGTCGCCGTCGTCGAGCAGCACCGCGGGCGCGGCCGCCGAGAGATGTCCCTCGGGGGCGTCCTTGCGGGACCGCCAGAACGCCTTCGTCCACACCCGGGCCACCACGTACAGCGTCAGCAGGCTGGTGATCACACTGCCCGCCACCAGCAGCCAGGCCAGTACCGAGCCGACCTGGGCACCCGCCTCCAGCAGCGCCACCTTGCCGATGAACCCCGAGAACGGAGGTATGCCACCGAGATTGAGGGCGGGTACGACGAAGACGAACGCCAGCACCGGGCTCGCCGCGGCCAGCCCGCCGAGGCGTTGCAGGGTGGACGCCCCGGCCTGACGTTCGATCAGCCCGACCACCAGGAACAACGTGGTCTGCACCAGGATGTGGTGGGCGACGTAGTAGATGGCGCCGGACATCCCGAGCTCGTTGGACAGCGCGATGCCGAAGACCATGTAGCCGATGTGGCTGACCAGGGTGAACGACAGCAGCCGTTTGATGTCGCTCTGCGCGATCGCGCCGAGGATGCCGATCACCATCGTCAGCAGCCCCGCCACCAACAGCACGTTGTCCAGACCGCCGCCCGGGAACAGCAGCGAATGCGCCCGGATGATCGCGTACACACCGACTTTGGTCAGCAAGCCGGCGAACACCGCCGTGACGGGCGCGGGCGCGGTGGGGTAGGAGTCGGGCAGCCACGTCGACAGCGGGAACACCGCGGCCTTGATGCCGAACGCGACCAGCAGCACCGCGAACAACGCCATCCGGGTGCCCTCGGCGACGCCGTCGAGGCGCACCGACAGCTCGGCCATGTTCAGCGTCCCGGTGGTGGCGTAGACCAGCCCGATGCCGAACAGGAAGATCAGCGACGAGACCATCGACACCATCACGTACGAGATGCCCGCCCGCACCCGCTCCCGGCTGCCCCCGATGGTCAGCAGCACGAAGCTCGCGGTCAGCAATACCTCGAAGCCGACGAACAGGTTGAACAGGTCGCCGGCCAGGAACGCCATGAACACCCCGGCCGACAGCACCAGGTAGGTGGGCAGGAAGATCGAAACGGGTTGGCGCTCATCGCCGTCGCGGATACCCTGCCCGATCGCGTAGAAGACCACCGCCAGCAGCACGATGGACGACACCACCAGCATCAGCGCCGAGAGCCGGTCGACCACCAGCGTGATGCCCAGCGGGCCCATGCCCGGCTCCGAGGGCCCCCATCCGCCGACCTGCAGTGCGATCGTGCCGTCGCGGTCGGCCAGGTACACCAGCACCCCGGAGACGGCCAGCACGATCGTCAGCGCGAACACCGTGATGGCGCGCTGCAGCCGCGGCTTGCGGCCACCCACCAGCGTCATCGCCGCCGCCAGCATCGGCACCAGCACCGGCAGCGGCGTCAGCGTCGCCGCGAGGTTCGTCATCGGGACCCCTCGAATCCGGGCAGCGCGTCGAGCTCGTCGGGGGCGTCGGTGTCGATCGCGACGTCGGGGACCAGGCGTTGTTCGATCTCGTCCTCGGTCTCGGTGCCCGACAGTCGCGACACCCTGGTGTCCTCGGGGTCGTTGCTGACTTCCTCGATGGTGTTGAGCCGGTAGGAGCGGTAGGTCAGCGCCAGCACGAACGCCGCCACCCCCATCGTGATCACGATGGCGGTCAGGATCAGCGCCTGCGCCAACGGATCCGACGTCGTCGTCTCGCCCGCGCTGGTGCGCCCCCGCACCGGCGGGTTGCCCGACTCGCCGCCCACCGCCAACAGCAACAGGTTGATGGCATTGCTGATCAGCAACAGCCCCAACAACATCCGGGTCAGGTGGCGTTCCAGCAGCAGGTACACCCCCGCGCTGGTGAGCCCGCCGATGAGGATCAGGGTGACCACCTGGGTGCTCATGACTGCCTCACCGGAACCCGCCGCCCCTCGCTCATCTCGACGTCGATGCGGGCGCCGAGGCTGCGCAGCACGTCGAGCACCAGGCCCACCACGATCAGGTACACCCCGAGGTCGAAGAAGATCGCGGTGACGAACTTGACCGTGCCGAGCACCGGCACCTGGAACTCGATCAGCGCCGACGACAACGCCGGCGCCCCGACCAGCAGCGAGGCGGTGGCGGTGCCCGCCGCCAGCGTCAGCCCCGCGCCGAGGATCTTGCCCGCGTCCAGCGGCAGCGTCTCACCCAGCTCGTACCGGCCGCCGGCCAGGTACCGCAGCACCAGCGCCAGCCCGGCCATCAACCCGCCGGCGAACCCCCCGCCCGGGGTGTTGTGCCCGGCGAAGAAGAAGTACGCCGACAGCACCATCATCACCGGGAAGATGAGCCGGGTGGCCACCTCGAGCACCAGCGACCGGTGCCGCGGATCGCGCAGCTCGCTGCCCCGCAGCCAGGTGATGTCACCGGCGGCCGGGCTGTTGCCTGCGAACACCGCGAGTCTGCCGATATCGGGCTGACCGGCGTCGGACACCCGGGGCGCCGAACCGAACCGCCTGTGCCGGAACACCATTGACGCCACGCCGGTGGCGGCCACCAGCAGCACCGAGATCTCACCCATGGTGTCCCAGGCGCGGATGTCGACCAGCAGCACGTTGACGGTGTTGGCGCCGTGCCCGCGCAGGTAGGCGGCATCCGGCAGCAGCTCGGCGATCGGGCGGCCGGTGCGTGCGGCCATCGCGAACGCCGCGAGCGTCGTCACCGTCACCCCCACCGCGACCGCCAGCACCGCCCGCGGCAGCCGGAACCGGCTGATGTCGGCGCCGCCGGTCTCGGCGGGCAGCACCCGCAGCACCAGGACGAACACCACCAGCGTCAGGGTCTCCACCAGGAACTGCGTCAGCGCCAGGTCGGGTGCGCCGTGGAACGCGAACAGCGCCCCGCACCCGTAGCCGGTGACCCCGACCAGCAGCACCGAGGCCAGCCGATTACGCATCACCGTGGCGCCGAACGCGGCGGCCAGCATCAGCCCGCCGACCACCACCTGCAGCGGCGAATCCCACAGCGTGAACTCCGGCCGGCTGCGGGCACCCAGCGCCAGCACCGTCACCGGCAGCAGCACCAGCGTGGACAGGATGACCGACTGGGTGGCGGGCAGCGAACCGCGCTGGGTGACCGCGGTCAACCGCACCGACGCCACATCGGCGGCGCGCAGCACGGCGTCGTAGATCCGGTCGGCGTTGGCCAGCGGCAGGAAACCGAGCCGGGCCCGGCGTACCCGGCCGCGGCTGACGTACACCGCGACACCGGCCGCCAGCACCAGCACCGACAGCACGAGCGGCAGGTTCACCCCGTGCCACAGCGCCAGGTGGTAGTCGCCGGTGTAGCCGGCCGGGTCGGGCACCGTGTCGGCGTATGCGTCGAGCACCCCGTCGAGGCCCGACGGCCACAGCCCGAACACCAGCCCGGCGGCGGCGAGCAGGGCCGGCGGAAGCAGGAACGCCGCGCCCGGCCGATGCATCTCGGCGACCCGCGTGCTGGGATGCGGCAGGCCTTTGCGGCCGAACGCGCCGAAGACGAACCGCAGGCTGTAGACGGTGGTGAACACCGACCCCAACGCGATGCCGGCCAGCACGAACGGCGCCGCCGCCCCCAGATACGGGCTGTGCAGCACCGTCTCGAAGTCGGCCTCCTTGGCGACGAACCCGAAGAACGGCGGTAGCGCGGCCATGCTGGCGGCGCCGCACGCCGCGATGACGAGCAGGGCCTTGCTGCGGTCGCCGAGCCAGGCCAGCCTGCGGATGTCGCGGGTGCCGGTGGCGTGGTCGATGATGCCGACGACCATGAACAGCGCCGCCTTGAACATCGCGTGCGCGCACAGCATGGCCAGGCCGGCGAGCATCATCTCGCTGCCGCCCGCACCGACCATGATGGTGATGAAGCCCAGCTGGCTGACCGTGCCGAACGCCAGGATCAGCTTCAGGTCGTACTCGCGGATGGCCCGCCACCCGGCCAGCACCATCGTCAGCAGGCCCAGCGTCACCACCGTCGGCCGCCACTCGGGGGCGTCGGAGAACCCGGGGGTCATCCGCGCGATCAGGTAGACCCCGGCCTTGACCATCGCCGCGGCGTGCAGGTAGGCGCTGACCGGGGTGGGTGCGGCCATCGCGCCGGGCAGCCAGAAGTGCAGCGGCACGATCGCCGACTTCGACAGCGCACCGACGAGGATCAGCACCACCGCCACCGACGCGGCCAGCCCGGTCGGCGGGTCCGCGATCAGCTCCGAGAGCAGGAACGTGCCCGCGCTGTTGCCGATCACGACGATGCCGACCAGCATCGCCAGCCCGCCGAACGTCGTCACCAGCAGCGCCTGCGTCGCCGCCCGGCGGCTGGTGGCGCGTTCGGCGTAGTGGCCGACCAGCAGGAACGACAGTACGGTCGTGATCTCCCAGAACACGTACAGCACCAGCATGTTGTCGCTACTGACCAGCCCGAACATGGCCCCGGAGAACGCCACGAGCTCGGCGGCGAAGCTGGGCAGCCGTTTCTCGGTGTGCCCGTCGTGGTGGTGGAAGTAGTCGGCGCAGTAGAACAGCACCAGCGCGCCGATGCCCAGCACCAGCACGCTCATCACCGCCGCGAGCGCGTCGAAGCGCAGCGCGATGTCCATCGACAGGTCGGGCACCCACGTCACATCGGCGGTCTGGGCGGTGCCCTTGGCCGGCCAGTTCAGCGCCACCCACACCAGCGAGCCCAGCGGTACCAGCGCCAGCGGGTAGAACGCCGCCCGGCCCCAGCGGTACACGAGCAGCGGCGCCAACAGCGCGGCGACCGCGTGGGCGGAGAGGATGGCGAGCATGGCTCCGTCTCGTCGGGTTCGGCACGCTGTCAGGCGGTCGGTGCCGTCGGGCAGGTGGACAGAAGTGTCAGCCGGACTGACTTGGAGTGGTCCTAGTCTAACGGCCCTGCACCATCGTCCTGATTCGCTCCTCGACCGCCGACCCGGAGATGAAGAGCATCTCGTCGCCGGCGCGCAGCACGTCGTCGGGCGCGGGGACGATCAGCCGGTTGCCGCGCATCAAAGTGACCAGTGCGCTGTTGCCGGGCATCTCCAGGTCGCACACCCGGCGCCCGACCAGCGGGCTGTCGTCGGGCAGCGTGAGCTTGGCGACGTTGGCCGGGCCCTGGCCGAGGCCGGCCCGGCTGCCCTTGCCGAGGTCCATCAGGCGGATCAGGTGGCCGACGTCGATGGCGCCCTCGACGGCGGCGACGATGGCCAGCGGCGTGGACACCGCGACGTCGATGCCCCACGCCTCGGTGAACAGCCATTCGTTGCGTGCGTCGTTGATGCGGGCGACGACCCTGCCGATGCCGAACTCGGACTTGGCCAGCAGCGCCATCGTGAGGTTGGACTTGTCGTCACCGGTGGCCGCGATGGCGACGTCGCAGATCTGCATCTCGGCCTCTTCGAGCGAGGACACCTCGCACGCGTCGGCCAGGAACCACTCGGCACCCGGCACCGACGTGGGCGCGTAGCGGGAGAACTCCTTCTCGATGATCAACACCTTGTGCCCGTAGTCGACCAGCTCCTGGGCGACCGAGCGCCCGACCGCTCCCGCGCCGGCGACCGCGATCCGCATACCACGTTCCTTCCCTGGTCATGTCGGTCACCGCCACCGAGCCCAGCGTCGACTGTCCTGATTTACTGGCACCGACACAAGTGCCAGCAGCGGAGGACCTGGTTGAGCCTGCACCAGCTGTATGTGGCGCTGCTCATCGGTGGCCTCGTGCTGCTGGCGAGCATCGTCGCGACGAGGCTGGCCACTGGAGTCGGCCTGCCCAGCCTATTGCTGTTCCTCGGGGTCGGCGTGCTGGTCGGCGAGGCCGGGCTCGGCCTGCCGTTCGACAACGCGCAGCTGGCGCAGGATCTGGGCACCGCGGCGCTGGGCGTCATCCTGGTCGAGGGCGGGTTGACCACCCGGTTCAGCGACATCCGCAAGGTGCTGGCCCCGGCCGGGATGCTGGCGATCGTCGGGGTGGCGGTGAGCACGCTGGTCACCGCGACGGCGGTGCACTTCCTGCTCGGCATGGACTGGCAGCTGGCGCTGCTGCTCGGGGCGATCGTGTCGAGCACCGATGCCGCGGCGGTGTTCTCGGTGTTGCGGGTGGTGCCGCTGCCGCGGCGCCTGAGCGGGTTGCTCGAGGCCGAGTCCGGTTTCAACGACGCCCCGGCCGTCATCCTGGTGCTGTTGTTCAGCACGACACCGCTGACGCTCGACCCGGTGGAGATTGTCGGGACGCTGTTCTACGAGCTGTCGATGGGCGCGGTGATCGGCATGGGCTGCGGGTTCCTCGGCGCGATGGCGTTGCGCCGGATCGCGTTGCCCGCGGCGGGCCTCTACCCGCTGGCGGCGTTCGGGCTGGGCATGCTGGCGTTCGCGGCGGCGGGGACGGCGCATGCCAGTGGCTTTCTGGCTGCCTACCTGGCCGGGGTGGTGTTGGCGAATTCCGGGCTGCCGCACCGATCGGCGACGCGGTCGTTCGCGGAGGGCTCGGGCTGGCTGGCGCAGATCGGGGTGTTCGTCATCCTCGGGCTGCTGGTGTCGCCGGCCGAGTTGCTCGACGAGGTGGCGCCGGCCATCGTCACCGTGCTGGTGCTGGTGGTGCTGGCCCGTCCGCTCTCGGTCGCGATGTCGCTCATCGGTTTCCGCATTCCCTGGCGCGAGCAGGCGTTCCTGTCCTGGGCCGGGCTGCGCGGTGCGGTGCCGATCGTGCTGGCGTGCTATCCGATCGTGGCGGGGGTGCCGGACAGCTGGCGGCTGCTCAACATCGTGTTCATCCTGGTGGTGCTCTACACCATGATCCAGGGCCCGAGCCTGCGGCTGGTCGCCGAGCGGCTGCACCTGATCCCCCGCGACACCACCCGCGAGATCCAGGTGGATGCCGCGCCGCTGGACGTGCTGGGCGCCGAGCTGCTGACGATGACGGTGCTGCCGGGTTCGCGGCTGCACAACGTGACGGTGTTGGAGCTGCGGCTGCCGGACCCCAGCGTCATCACGCTGATCATCCGCGACGGGCACTCGTTCGTCCCGCAGCCGGACACCCGCCTCGAGGTCGGCGACGAGCTGATGATCGTCACCACCACCGCGACCCGCGACCTGGCCGAGCGCCGGCTGCGTGCGGTCAGCCGCCGCGGCAAGCTCGCGTACTGGTTCGACGAATACGGCGACCCCGGCTAGTTGCGTGCCCGGGTCACCCGTCGTCCGGGCGCGTCGTCCACCCGTCGCCGAAATTGCATTCCAGCAGGCCGCTTCTCGGCCTTTCGCTGCTGGAATGCAATTTCGACGGGGTGTTGGCCCGGAGGTCTGGCCAGGTGTTTGGCGCGGGAATCTGGCGGAGTGGGTCAGCGGCAGGCGTAGCGGATCGGCACGGCGTGCCCGAGGACGCCGATGCCCGCGCCGAGGATCGGCCAGATCGGCCAGAAATACCACGACCCGGCGGTCAGCCCGACGGCCAGCCACACCGTCAGCACGATGACGACCATGGCGAGATAGCCGGCGAGGTGCAGCCGCACACTGCGCCGGGCCGCGGCCCGCAGGGCCGCCCGCCGCCGCGGGTCGTTGCGGCGCAGCTGGGCCAGTGGGAGGTCCGCGGTGAGCCGGCGCAGGTCGGCGGTGGTCTGGGCGGAGAACGCCGTCGGCAGCCGGGCCTCGTACTCGGCCATGTCGAGGTAGCCCTGGGCGAGGGCCTGGCCGAGCAGGGTGGCGGTGGCCTCCCGGTCGCGATCGCCCGCGCGCTGCGTGGTGGGGGCGGGCCAGGCGGACGTGGTCATCGCGAACCTCCCAATCTTGACGTTGTCTAGTTCCGACCATGCCACCTGAACTAGGCACTGTCAAGATTTGAGGTGCGCGGGCTCAGCGTGACGCCGCGAACGCCCGCAGCGACTCGACCTGGACCGGGTCCAGCGACGGCCGCACGGCCTCGCGGGCCTTGGCCACGTCGTCGGCGGTGACGTCGGCGGCGTCGATGGAGCGCCGCATCGCCGTCAGCGCCGCCTCCCGCAGCAGTGCCACGCAGTCGGCGGCGCTGTAGCCGTCGAGGTCGGCGGCCAAGGTCTCCAAATCCACGGCGTCCGGGCCCTCGGCGGCCAGCGGCACGGATTTGCCCGCGGTGCGCAGGATCTGGGTGCGGGCCTCCGCGTCCGGCGGCTCGACGAACACCAGTTTCTCCAGCCGGCCGGGCCGCAACAGCGCCGGATCGATGAGATCCGGCCGATTGGTCGCCCCGAGCACCACCACGTCGCGCAGCGGCTCGATCCCGTCGAGCTCGGTCAGCAGCGCGGCCACCACGCGGTCGGTCACCCCGGAGTCGAAGCTCTGACCACGCCGGGGCGCCAGCGCGTCGATCTCGTCGAGGAACACCAGCGACGGCGCCGAATCGCGGGCCCGGCGGAACAGCTCACGCACCGCCTTCTCCGACGAGCCGACCCACTTGTCCATCAGCTCGGCACCCTTGACGGCGTGCACGCTCAGGCGGCCCGAGCTGGCCAGCGCCCGCACCACGAACGTCTTGCCGCAGCCCGGCGGGCCGTAGAGCAGCACCCCGCGCGGGGGTTGCACGCCCAGGCGCTGGAACGTCTCGGGATGCTGCAGCGGCCACAGCACCGCCTCGGTGAGCGCCTGCTTGGTCTCGGCCATGTCGCCGACATCGTCGAGCGTGACCGAGCCGACGGACACCTCCTCGGTGGCCGATCGCGACAGCGGCCGGATCACCCCGAGTGCGCCGACCAGGTCCTCCTGCCGCAGCGCGGGCTTCTCCCCGATCTCGCTGGCTCGCGCCGCGGCCCGCAGCGCCGCCTCGCGCACCAATGCCGCCAGGTCGGCGACAACGAAACCCGGTGTGCGCTCGGCGATTTCGCCGAGCTCCAGATCGACCGACGGCACGTCGCGCAGCAGTACCTCGAGCAGCTGGCGGCGCACCGCGCCGTCGGGCAGGCTCAGCCCCAGCTCGCGGTCGCACAGATCGGGGGCCCGCAGCCTGGGGTCGACGTTGTCGGGCACCGCGGAGGTGGCCACGAACGCCACACCCGCGGTGGCCACCGCCGAGCGCAGCTCGGTCAGGATCAAGGTGGCCACCGGGTCGGCGGGCACCGGCAGCAGCGCGTCGACGTCGGAGACCAGCAGCACGCCGCCGCCGTCGCGGACGGCGGCCACCGCGGCGGCCACCTTGGCCAGCCGGTCCTCGGCCCGCAGCGACCCCACCTCCGGACCGTCCAGCTCCACCAGCCGGCGGTTCGCGCACACCGTGCGCACCATCGTGGCCTTGCCGACGCCGGCCGGACCCGACACCAGCACCCCGAGATTGGCCGTCGCGCCGAGGGTTCGCAGCAGCTCCGGCTCGTCCAGGGCGAGCTTGAGCCATTCGGTCAGCCGCCCGGCCGCTGCGTGCGCACCCTTGAGGTCGTCGAAGGCGACGGCCGGGGTGCTCTGCGCGGTGACGACGTGCGTCCCGGTGGCGGTGGTTGCCCCGGTGGCGCCGGCCGCACCGGCGACTGCGACCGAGCCCCCGGCCGCGCCGTTGCCCCAGCTGACCAGTGAATTGGGTTGCACACTCACCGGACCGGCCGGATCCACCCCCGTCACGGTCAGCAACTCGGAGGTCCAGGTGATGCCGACCGCCGAGGCCAGCGCCGCACTGGCCACCGACGTCGACGTGCCCGGCCCGAGGTCGCGCGGCAGCAGCGACACGGTGTCTCCGACGGTCATCACCTTGCCCAGCAGCGCCTGGCGCAGCGTGGCGGGGGCGATCGACTGGGTGGCCAGGGTCGAGCCGCTCAGGGTGACCGAGCGGGCGCCGAAGACGGTGACCGGCGCGACCAGCACCGCGGTGTCCTCGCGCAGCCCCGCGTTGGACAGCGTGACGTCATCGAGCAGCGCGGTGCCCGCCGGGGTGCCCGGTGGGGCGACGCCGACCACCGCGGCGGTGGTCCGCGACCCCGTCAGCGAGACCGCATCCCATTCGCGGATACCCAGTGCCGCAATGGCTTCCGGATGCAGCCGAATCACGCCGCGCCGGGAGTCCAGCGCCGAGGTGTTCAGCCGTGCGGTCAGCGTCAGGTGCGCGCGGGGCGCCGAATCCGATTGCACCGATTCCAGATCCGACACCTCTCAACCCCTCGGTGGTCGGCGCAGACCCAGGCGCATGACCGAACGGCGGTGCGGCTGGGACCGGCGGATCGCCCGCCGGGCGGCGCGCTGCTGCCGCGGCTTGTCGTCCCACACTTCGGGGTGAGCGGCCAGGAACCGCTTGGTGCGCAGCGCGAACGGGATGTGGATGACGTAGGCCACGATGATCACCAGGATCACGAGGTAGCCGTAGAGGATCGAGGCGGCCACGCCGATGGCCAGCAGCGCCAGCAGCGGGGCGACCATGTTCGGCGGGATCGCGAACGTGTGGATCTTGCGCATCGGCAGCGTGCTGACCACCAGTAGCGAGACGCCGATCATCCAGATCACCACGGCCGGTTCGGATGTCCACCAACCGTCGCCGAACTGCATCTTGGCCGCCAGTGGGCCGATCGCCCCGATCGCGCCGGCCGGTGCGGGCATGCCGACGAAGTACTTCTTCTCGTAGGCGGGCTGATCGAGGGTGAGCATCGCGTTGTAGCGGGCCAGCCGCAGCACGATGCACACCGCGTACAGCAGCACCACGATCCAGCCGATCCGCGACGTCGACAGCAACGTGCCGTAGACGATGAACGCCGGTGCCACACCGAAGTTCACCGCGTCGGCCAGCGAGTCGATCTCCTCGCCCATCTTGGAGGTGGCGTTGAGTGCGCGGGCCAGCCGCCCGTCGAGGGCGTCCAGGATCGCCGCGACGGCCAGGAACGCCATGGCCTCGGTGGGCCGGTCGTCGAGCGCGAACTTGACTGCGGACAGCCCGAGGCAGATCGCCGCCACCGTCATCGCGCTGGGCAGGATACGGGCGCTGACCACCGGCTTGCGGATGCGCGGCGGGCGGGGCCGGATCATGGCAGCTCGGCCAGCACGGTCTCGCCGGCCAGCGCGCGCTGGCCGACCTCGACGAGGATGCGCGAGCCCGCGGGCAGGTAGGTGTCCAGCCGGGAGCCGTACCGGATCAGCCCGTAGGTCTGGCCGACGGCGACGGTGTCGCCGGCGCTGAGGTCGCAGACGATGCGGCGGGCCAGCAGCCCGGCGATCTGCACCGCGATCACCTCGGCGCCCTCCGGGCTGCGGATGACGACGCTGTTGCGTTCGTTGTCGGCGCTGGCGGCGGCCAGATCGGCGGAGACGAACAGCCCGGGCCGGTGCGCGACCGTGATCACCTGCCCGCCGATCGGCGCCCGCTGCACGTGGGCGTCCAGCAGCGACAGGAAGATGCTGATGCGCGGCAACGGTGTTGCGGGGAGGCCGAGTTCACCCGGCGGGACCTCCTCGTCGACCAGGCAGATGAGCCCGTCGGCCGGGGCGACGGCCACCCCGGGCCGGGTCGGTGGGGTCCGGGGCGGATGCCGGAAGAACGCGGCGTTGGCCGCCGCGGAGGCCAGCCCGGCCCGGCGCAGCCAGCGGTTGCGGCGTCCGGCCAGCGCCACCGCCAGGCTGGCGCCGACGAACGGCAAACCCTGCGGGTGCATCGGGGGAACGGACGAGCGAACCAGGGCTGCCAGCCGCGCTGGGCCTGTCTTGAGGTCGGGGCGTCTGGCCATCGTGCCGCGATTCTACGGGCACCACCGGGCCGCTAGCGCAGGTCCCAGACCGTGACCGCGGTTCCGGCGGCGACGTCGGTGGTGTCCTCGTCGAGTTCGAGCAGACAGTTCGCCGACGCCAGCCACCGCAGATGATGCGACGCCGGCGGCCCGTAGCTGGTCACGCTGTCCCCGGTGAGGACACCGCGGCGGAACTGCCGCTTGCCGCGCGGTGAGGTCAGCGCCTCGGTCAGCTCGGCGGTGCGCCGCGGCCGGTGCGGATCCGCCAGGCCCATCGCCGCGCGCAGCGGCGCGCGGACGAACACCTCGAACGAGACCAGCGCGCTGACCGGGTTACCGGGCAGCGTGATGATCGGCGTGCCGTCCTCTAGCGTGCCCAGCCCCTGCGGCATGCCCGGCTGCATCGCGACTTTGACGAACTCGACGGGCCCGGCCAGCGCGTCCTTGACCACCTCGTAGGCCCCGGCGCTGACCCCGCCGGTGGTGATGACCAGGTCGGCGCCGGACAGGTGCGCGTGCAGCGTCGCACGGAAGGTGTCGACGTCGTCGCCGCTCATCGCCGAGGCCACCACCTCACCGCCGGCGTCGCGCACCGCGGCGGCCAGCATCACGGCGTTGGATTCGTAGATCTGGCCCGGCCGCAACGGCGTGCCCGGGGCGAGCAGCTCGGTGCCGGTGGACATCAGCAGCACCCGCTGGCGGGGGATCACCGTCAGCTCACCGAGGCCGAGCGCCGCCGCCAGACCCAGCGCCGCGGGCGTCAGCACCTGACCGGCGTGCAGCACCACGGTGCCCGCGGTGACGTCCTCACCGGCGCGGCGGATGTGCTGGCCGTCGCGGGCACCGGCCCAAATCGTGACGGTGTCGACGGCGCCGTCGGTGGCCTCGACCGGAACCACCGCCGTCGCGCCGGTGGGCAGCGGCGCACCGGTCATGATCCGTTGTGCGGTACCGGGTTCGATGGTCGGGATGTCGGTGCGCCCGGCCGGGATGTCCTCGGTGACGGGCAGCCGGACCGGCTGCTCCGCGGAGGCGGTCGCGACATCGGCGGCCAGCACGGCGTACCCGTCCATCGCGGAGTTGTCGAACCCGGGCAGCGACAGCGGGGCCACCACGTCGGCGGCCAGCACCAGACCGAGGGTCTCGGCCACCGGCAGCGACTCCGCGGGCCGAGGGGTGATCAGGGCGGCGACGGCGCGCTGATGTTCGTCGACGGTGCGCATCACAGGCCGAACGTCACGCCGGTGAGTTCTTCGGACACCGTCCACAGCCGCCGTGCGACGGCCTCGTCGTGGGACTTGGCGTTGGACTGCACGACCTTCGGGTAGCCGCGTTGTTCGGCGAAACCGTCCGGGCCGTAGTACTGGCCGCCGCGCACCGACGGGTCGGTGGCGGCGCGCAGCGTGGGCAGCGCGCCCATCGCGGGCTCCTGGGCCAGCACCCTGGCCGCGGCCTCCACGACCGGCCGGACGAGCCCGGGCAGGTTGCGGGCCAGCTCGGTGTTGGAGGTGCCCGGGTGCGCGGCGACCGCGATGGTGGGGGTGCCCTTGGCGGCGAGCCTGCGGTTCAGCTCGTAGGTGAACAGCAGGTTGGCCAGCTTGGCCTGCCCGTACGCGCGCAGCCGGTTGTAGCCGCGCTCGGACTGCAGGTCGTCGAAGTTGATGGAGCCGCCGCGGTGCCCGTTGCTGCTGAGGGTCACCACCCGCGAACCCTCGACCGGCAGCAGTGCGTCCAGCAGCCGGCCGGTGAGCGCGAAGTGGCCGAGATGGTTGGTGCCGAACTGCAGCTCGAACCCGTCGGCGGTGCTGGCCTTCGGGGTGGTCATCACTCCGGCGTTGTTGATCAGCAGGTCGATGCGCGGATAGCGGGTGCGCAGTTCGTCGGCGGCGGCGCGGATACTGGCCAGCGAGGTCAGGTCCAGCTGCTGCACCACCACGTCGGCGGTGGGGGTGGCCGCGGTGATCCGCTGGGCGGCCGCGTTGCCCTTGTCGGTGTTGCGCACGGCCAGCACCACCCGGGCGCCCTTGGCCGCCAGCACCGCCGCGGTCTGGTAGCCCAGCCCGGTGTTGGCGCCGGTGATCACGGCCACCCGGCCGCTCTGGTCGGGCACGTCGGCGGTTGTCCATCGCGCAGTCATGGGTTCAACATACTGAGAGCATGCACCTGGATGAACCGGCGAACCGGCCGAGCCGCAAGGCACCGTTGGTGTGGGCGCTGGGCGCCGCCATCCCGTGGCTGCTGGCGGTGATCGGCCAGGTGGTGTGGTTCGTGGTGGATCAGCGGCTGCCGTGGCTGCACGTGTTGGCCGCGGCCGCCACCGTGGTGGGGGCGGTGGTCTCGGTGGTGGTGGCCCCGCTGTGGCGCTACCGGGTGCACCGCTGGGACATCGACCCGACCGCGGTGCACACCCGCACGGGCTGGCTGGTGCAGGAACGCCGGATCGCGCCGATCTCACGGGTGCAGACCGTCGACACCTACCGCGGACCGCTGGACCGGCTGTTCGGGTTGGCCAACGTGACGGTGACGACGGCGTCCTCGGCCGGGGCGGTGCGGATCGTCGCGCTGGACGCCGACGTCGCCGACCGGGTGGTGGCGCAGCTGACCGACATCGCCGCGCTGGGCGCCGAGGACGCCACATGAGCGACGGCGGCTGGCAGCGGTTGAGCCCGCGCATGCTGCTGGTGCACCCGGTGCACGAGGTGGTGCGTCAGATCCCGGTGCTGATCGGCTCGTTGGTGCTGGGCTCGGCGACGGGCAACCCGACGTGGACGGTGCTGGGCGTCGTGCTGATCGTGGCCTACGGGCTGGCCCGTTGGTTCACCACCGGCTACCGGATCGGGCCCGACGAGATCTCGCTGCGCACCGGGGTGCTGCAGCGCAAGGTACTGTCCTTGCCCCGCAACCGGATTCGCTCGGTGTCGACCGACGCGCGGTTGCTGCACCGGCTGCTCGGGCTGACCGTGGTGCAGGTCAGCACCGGCCAGCAGGCGACGGAGGAGACGTCCTTCGCGCTGGACGCGGTGCCCGCCGACGAGGTGCCGCGACTGCGGGCGATCCTGTTGGCGGACTCGCTGGCGCCGGTCGCCGAATCCGGGACGCCGGGCGTGGTGTTGGCACGCTGGCAGCCGTCGTGGCTGCGGTACAGCCCGCTGAGCTTCACCGGGCTGCTGACCGTCGCGGCCGCCGGCGGTGTGGTGTATCAAACCGGAGTGGTTGCCGCGCTGCAGGATTCGGATGCGGTGCGCAGCGGTGCCGATGTGGTGCAGCGGTGGGGGATCGCTGCCGCGGTGACGGCCGGGGTGGCGGTGGTGGTGATCGCCTCGGTGGTGGTGGCGGTGACGCAGTCATTGGTGAGCTACGGCAACCTGGTGCTGCGCCGCGACGCCGACGTCCTGCACCTCTCGCATGGTTTGCTGAGGGTGCGGGAGCGCACGTTCGACATGCGCCGGCTGCGCGGCGGAACGCTGCGAGAACCGTTGTTGGTGCGGCTGTTCGGCGGGGCCCGGTTGGATGCGGTGATGACCGGGGTGACCGGCGCCGGGGAGGCGTCGCAGCTGCTGCCGCCGTGCCCGCGGGCGACGGCCGAGGCGGTGCTGACCGGGTTGATCGAACGGCCCGACGTGGTCACCGGCCCGCTCACCGCGCACGGTCCGGTGGCCACCCGGCGGCGGTGGATCCGGGCGATGGTGCTGCCCGTGGTGCTCGCGGTGACCGCGGTGATCGTCGGGGTGCCGGGCTGGGTGTGGGTGTTGCTCGGCCTCCTGGCGCTCGGCTGCGCGGGCCTGGCCGTCGACCGGGCGCGGTCGCTGGGCCACCGGGTCGGTGGTGGCTGGCTGGTGACCCGCGGCGGCAGCCTGGCACGGCACCGGGACTGTGTCGCCGCGGCGGGCATCGTGGGCTGGACCGTGCGGCAGAGCTTCTTCCAGCGCCGCGCCGGGGTGGCGACCGTGATCGCGGCGACCGCCGCCGGGGTCAAGCGCTACGAGGTCCTCGACGTCCCCGTCGACATCGCGTGGGCGATAGCGGCAAGCACGTCACCATGGGTGCGGCAAAGCGCATGGTGGTCCGGATAGGAACTTGCTGGTTCGCCGGACAATTCAGTAGCCATGTGCTAGAACCAATTTTCACCTGAATGGCATGGTATGCCAGTTTGCTATTGACAGCAACGTCAATTATGGGCATGCTTTTCAGCTAATCAAATCGGGGGCTGATCGGCGGTCTCTGGGTGACAACCGGGGGAGGCGAGGTCCGATGCGGTCAAACAAGCAGCCGCGGTCCGAGATGGCGAAGCTGGCGAGGATCGGCGGACTGGCAGTAGCTGCCGGCTTCGGGGCGGCGCTGGCGACCGGGCACGGGGTGGCCAGCGCGGAACCTTCGGCGTCGGACGACTCCTCGCCGTCGTCGTCCTCGCAGTCGTCGTCTTCGTCGAGCAGCTCGAACAACTCCGAGACGCGCACCCCGACCAGGACCCGCCCCGCCGCGGCCCGCAAGGCCGCCGAAGCCGAGGCGAAATCCGATGCGGCAGATCCGAAGTCCGACGACAACGAGTCTTCGAAGCCGACCCGGCCCGGCAAGGCGGGGTCGGGCGACAAACCGTCGAGTTCGACGACCGCCGGATCCCGACAGCGGTCGGACCCCGACGATGACGAACCGGACTCCGCGCCTGACGGGGATGCGCCCGAGCCGGTCGTCAAGGATCCCGCCCCGGAGCCCGCAACGGATCCGGCACCCGCGGCGCCGGCGGAGACCGACTACGTGGATCCCCCTGCCGCGCAGCCGGACCCGGCCCCGGAGGTGGCCGCCCCCGATCCCGCGCCGGTGATCGCCGTGCTGCCGACGCCGGAACCAGCGGCGGTCGCCACGGCGCCGACGGACAGCACGACCGGCGGCACCCCCGTCGTGCCCACGTCGTCGGAAATCGCCACGCTCGTCGGCGGGGTGTACCGCGAGCTCGAGCACCTCAAGGTGGCATCGACGCCGGCCGCGCCGGCCCTACCGGTGGCGGCCGCCGTCGGGGCGGTCACCAACCCGCCGGTGCCCGATATCGAGCAGGAGTACTACTCGCTGTTCAGCATCTACAACCTGAGCTCGCGGGCGATGACGCTGACCAACATCGACTACATCTGGCCCAAGAAGCCGGGTCTCAATATCGTCGATAACGGCCCGCTGCTCCTCGCACCGCAGATCGGCACCGTGACCGACACCGGCGAGAAGATCATCTTCCAGCTCAGCCGGCCGAGCCGATTTCAGGACGGCGAGGTCCAGCTGACCTTCAAAGACACCGCAGGCAACGTCTCGCGGATCACCATCGAGCGAACCTACTGGCAGAGCAGGCCGATCTTCGGCGATGGCGGTAAGGCGTACTGCAATACCAGCAACTGCATCGTGCTGGGAAGTTCCGGGCAGTCGCGGCGCAACGTCTTGATCGTCGATCCCGGCGACAAGATCACCGATGCGTCGACGTTCACGCCGGAGCGGCAACAGAAGATCGCCAACCTGTGCGGAGTCAGCGGAATCACGTGCACCTTCGCCAACTCCAAGACCACCAAGGGCTATGCCCCCGCCGAGGTCATCGGCAACGAGGTGGCCAACGAATCCGAAGTGCAGCAATCGATGTCGATATCGATGACGGTGCAGAAGGCATACCAGAACAGCATCAAAGGCGGAGTCAAGGCCGGCGCAGATCTGTTCAGCCTGGTCAAAGCCGAGGTCAGCGTGGAGTACACCCACCAGTGGACGACCACCTACACGCACGCCCAGACGATTTCCATCAACGTGCCTGCCAACACCGCGGCGTGGGTGGAAGCCCAGGTTCAGGTCTACGAGGTGCGCGGGGATCTGATCATCAACACTGGTGACCGCACGTTCAACCTGAAGAACGTGATGGTCCAGGTCCCGATCAAGGACAGCACCCCCCGCTACACCATCAAGTCCCGCAAACTCCCGAAGTCGTCGACATCCGCGGTGTGACAGTACCCCCGAACTTCAGCGAATCTGCTTTCCTCACAAGGAGTTTCACTATGCCTGCACATATTCGTCGGACTAGCGGTGAGCTCCGCCGGTCAGCTGTCCGCCTGCTTCCGGTGACCACCGCGGGACTGGTGATCGCCGGAATGGCGCTGCTGCCGGTGGACCCGGCTCCGGTGTCCGAGAACGCGGCGGTGCCGCGAAACGTCGTGGCTTCCCAGCCGGAGGCCCGGGTGGTCGTCCCGGCGGCGCTGCAGATCGGGGCGCCGAGTGCCGCACAGGAGCAGGCCGGCGCGACGGTACCGACCCCCGGTGGGGGCGCGGCCGCCAGCGGGCCCGCAGGAGCACCGGCGCCATCCGGCACCGAGGACGTCGACACCGACGACCTCAGTTTCCTCACAGAGGAATTCGAGGCCGCCGACACCGGTGCCACGGGGCTGACCTTCCGGGGCGGGTCCGCGCGGACCGCGTCCGCATCGAACGGCGTCGGTGCGACGGCCGTCACCGATGTCGGTTCGTTCATCGCGATCTTCATCGGCAACGGCGCGGACGCTCCCGCGGACTGCCTCGGCGCGGCGTGCAACGGCGGCAACGCTGGGCTGTTCTTCGGCAACGGCGGTAAGGGGGCCAACGGCGGCGACGGTGGCAACGGCGGGTGGTTCTTCGGCAACGGCGGCCGGGGCGGCAACGGCGTGGACGCCGTCTACGCCGACGACGGCACGCTGCTGTCGGGACCCACCGCGGGTGGCACCGGCGGTCGCGCGGCCCTGCTGTTCGGCACCGGCGGTGCCGGCGGTGACGGCGGTGCGGCGCAGAACACCGTCGCCGGCGACGCCATCTCCGCTGACGGTGGCGACGGCGGGCGGGGCGGACTGTTCCTCGGCAAGGGCGGTGCCGGCGGCATCGGCGGGCTGGCCACCGCGGCGAACGGAAAGGCCATCGCGGGCAGCGGCGGTGCGGGCGGTGACGGCGGTGCGGTCCTCGGGTGGGGAGGCACCGGGGGTGCCGGCGGCGGCGCCGAGGCGGCCAGCGAGGATCCGACGGCCATCGCTTTCGGCGGCGACGGTGGCGACGGCGGCAAGTCGGCGTCCGGTCTCGGCGGCTCGGGCGGTGACGGCGGTTACGCCGACGGCTACGACGCGACCAATGCCATCGCGGGCGACGGCGGATCCGGCGGAGCGGCGACGGTCGGGTTCGGTGGCGAGGGCGGCTCCGGTGGTGAGGCCTACTCCGACGACGGTGACGCCTACGGCGGCGACGGCGGTGCCGGTGGCACGGTGATCACCGGAGTCGGCGGGTCCGGCGGTGACGGCGGTTACGCGGGTGCCTACCTCGACGGCGACGCCGAAGGTGGCGACGGCGGCGCGGGCGGCAGCGGAGCGCTGTTCTCGATCGGCGGTAAGGGCGGCGACGGCGGGGACGCGGAGACCTTCGACGGCGGTACTGCCAACGCGGGCGACGGCAGCCCGGGAGGCTCGGGCGGACTGCTCGGGATCAAGGGCCGCAACGGCAAGGACGGAACGGCCAACCCCGACAGTGGTGCGGGCGCCGCTGCCTCCGATGACGGATCCGATGGGGACTCGTCCTCGGAGTGATGTCGCACCTGCCGGGGGCACTACGGCCGCACCCCGTCGTCATCGGTCTCGTCGCGGTCGTACTCGCGATCTCGAGCAGCGTGGGGATGTACGTGCTGAGTCAGCGCATCGCCGATCACCCGACGGCATTCGGCGATGTCGACAACCCCGACCGGATCGATATGGTGGCCCGGATCACCCGGGTCGACACCGTCAATCGCACAGTGGCAGTGGCGATTTCAGATATCCAGGCGGTGGGCGCACTCAAGGGTCCGACCGGGAGTTTCCGCACCGACCTGCACGTGCTGACCACCTCGACGCACAACGAGTCGGTGAAGCTCGAGCAGGGCCAGTGGGCGCCCGACATCGACCAAGCGTTCACCCTCGGTGGCACTCCGACCGACTATCCCTTCGACCGGTACTTCACGCTGATGGAGATCCGGGTCGTCGACCCCGACGGATATCTGGTTCCCACGTCGGTCTCGGTGTACAACACCGACCCGTTCTTCACCGCGACCACCGACTACGACCAGGTGTATTCGGACGGCGTCGACATCGACTTGAGCCTGAAACGCAGCGTTCCGACGCTGTTCTTCGCGCTCTTCATCATGGTCCTGATGCTCGGGCTCGCGCTGGCCGCCACCATCGCGGCGTACTACGTGCTGAGGTGGCGAAAGGGGCTGCAATTCTCGCCGGCCTCGATGATGGCGGGGCTGCTGTTCGCGTTGGTCCCGTTGCGCAACGCGGTCCCGGGGAGCCCACCGATCGGCTCGATCATCGACTTCACGTCGTTCTTCATCGCCGAGATCATCATCTCGGTGGCGCTGATCTCCACCGTAGTGTTCGGTTACCGCACCCAGATGGCGAAGGCCAGAACCGTCAACCAGGGGCGTCTGGAGGAGCCCAGCGCCGACACCGCCGGCGCCGCGCCTCAGCGGGGCCCGAGTTGCGCGTCAACGCCGGCCGTTTAACCTCGCACCATGGCTATCGGTGGAGTGCTCTTCGACATCGATGGCGTGTTGGTGACCTCGTGGGAGCCGATCCCCGGGGCGGCGAAGACGCTGGCGACGTTGGCGGACAACCAGATCGCGTGCTCATATCTGACCAACACGACCACTCGGACCCGCGCGCAGATCGCCGAGCTGCTGACCCGGGCGGGCATGCCGGTGCGCGCCGACGAGGTGGTCACCGCGGCGGTGCTGACCGCCGACTACGTCCGCAGCCGCTATCCGGACGCCCGCTGCTTCCTGGTCAACAGCGGTCAGATCGCCGAGGACATGCCGGGCATCGATATCGTCTACTCCAGCGAGTTCACCGGGCCACAGGCGCCCGAGGCGCCCGATGTGGTGCTGCTGGGCGGGGCCGGGCCCGAGTACAGCCACCTGACGCTGTCGTGGGTGTACGACTGGATGGCCCAGGGCGTTCCGGTGGTCGCGATGCACCGCAGCACCGCGTGGACCACCGCCGACGGGCTGCGCATCGACACCGGGATGTACCTGATCGGCATGGAGGAGACCTCCGGGCGCAAGGCCACCGCGGTCGGCAAACCGGCGCCGGAGGGTTTCCTGTCCGCGGCCAACCGGCTCGGGGTGGACACCGACGAGATGTACATGGTCGGCGACGACCTCAACAACGACGTGCTGGCCGCCCAGGTGGTGGGGATGACCGGGGTGCTGGTGCGTACCGGCAAGTTCCGTCAGGACACGTTGGACCGTTGGGCCGCAGACGAATTCGCCATGCAGCCCAACCATGTCATCGATTCGGTCGCCGACCTGCCCCAGCTGCTCGGCCTCTAGCGATTTCGGCGTGGACATCGTCGCTCAGCGACGGTGTCCACACCGAAATCACTGCGACGACGTCAGCGTGCGGACCGCCTCGATGCGGGCCTTGAGCTGCTCGGTAGTGGCCGCCGCTACGGGCGGGCCGCCGCAGATCTTGCGCAGCTCGTTGTGTATCTGCCCGTGCGGCTTTCCGGTGCGGTGGTGCGCCAGCGACACCAGCGTGTTGAGCTCGCGGCGCAGGTCGCGCAGCTGCCCGTGCGTGGACGGCCGCGGCACCTCACCGCTGGCCGTGCGCTTCGTGAGCTGCTCTTCCTGCCTGCGCCGCAACAGGTCTCGCATCGACTCGGCGTCGAGCAGGCCGGGGATGCCGAGGTAGTCGGCCTCCTCGTCGCTGCCCGCGGGGGTCGCGGTGCCGAACGACGACCCGTCGAAGATCACCTGGTCGAGCTCGGCGTCGGCGCCCAGGTACTCGATCTTGTTCTCCGGCTCCCCGGGCTCGTCGCGCTTCTGCTCGCGCAGCTCGGCTTCCAGCGGGTCCTCGAGCGTCTCCCGGTGCGGCTTGCCCAGCACGTGGTTGCGCTGGGCCTCCATCTCGCTGGCCAGCAGCAGCAGGTTGGGCACCGAGGGCAGGAAGATGCTCGCGGTCTCACCGGGCCGCCGCGACCGCACGAACCGGCCGATCGCCTGGGCGAAGAACAGCGGCGTCGACGCGCTGGTGGCGTACACCCCCACCGACAGCCGGGGCACGTCCACGCCCTCGGAGACCATCCGCACCGCCACCAGCCAGCGCGAGGTGCCCGCCGAGAACTCGGCGATCCGGTCGGAGGCACCCTTGTCGTCGGAGAGCACCACGGTCGGGGCCTCGCCGGTGATCCGCAGCAGCAGCTCGGCGTAGGCCCGGGCGGTGGTCTGGTCGGAGGCGATGATCATGCCGCCGGCGTCGGGCACGTGCTCGCGCAGCCCGCTGAGCCGTTTGTCGGCGGCGGCGATCACCGCGGGCATCCACTCGCCCTTCGGGTCGAGCGCGGTCTTCCACGCCCGCGCCGTCTGCTCGGCGGTCAACGGCTCACCGAGCCGGGCGGCGTGTTCCTCGCCGGCGCTGTCGCGCCAGCGGGCCTCACCCGAGTACGCCATGAACATCACCGGCCGCACCACGCCGTCGGCCAGCGCCTCGGCGTAGCCGTAGGTGTGGTCGGCCACCGAAGTCTTGAATCCGGCGGCGTCCTCGTCGTAGGTGACGAACGGGATCGCGCTGTCGTCGCTGCGGAACGGTGTGCCGGTCAGCGCCAGCCGCCGGGTCGCGTCGTCGAACGCCTCCCGGATCGCGTCGCCCCAGCTCTTGGCGTCGCCGCCGTGGTGGATCTCGTCGAACACCACCAGCGTCCTGCGGTTCTCGGTGCGCACCCGGTGCCGGGCGGGGTGGCTGGCGACCTGGGCGTAGGTGACGACGACGCCGTGGTACTCCGCGGAGGTCTGGGCGTTGGAGTTGGAGAACTTCGGGTCCAGCGCGATGCCGGCCCTGGCGGCGGCCTGGGCCCACTGGATCTTCAGGTGCTCGGTGGGCACCACGATGGTGACGGCGTCGACGGTGCCTTCGCCGAGCAGCTCGGCGACGATGCGCAGCGCGAAGGTGGTCTTGCCCGCACCCGGGGTGGCCACGGCCAGGAAGTCACGCGGCTTGGCGGCCAGGTATTTGACCAGAGCCCGCCGCTGCCAGCCCCGCAACGATTGGGTGCTGGGCGCTGCATCAGCCCGCACCCTGGGTCTCCTTCCGGTCGGAAGTCACTCTAGGGCAGGGGGTTCCGTCATCGCATCTTCGGTCGGCGTGTCCGGCCCGCGTGTCTAGACGAAGTGGTTGTCGTGCTTGACGAACCACTCGCGGCGCTCGTCGTCGGTCAGGTCGGCCAGCTGGGCCAGGCCCTCGAAGTACTGTTCGCGCGGCGCGCCGGGGGCGAACAGCATCAGCACCGAGGCTGGCTCGTCGGCGTCGTTGCGGAACCCATGGATGCCGCCCGGTGGCACGAACAGGAAGTCGTTGGCGTGGCCATCGACCCAGTCGGCGCCGTCGTAGAGGGTCAGCGTCCCGGACAGCACGTAGAACGCCTCGGACATGGCGCGGTGGAAGTGCGGGCCGGGGCCGCCGCCGTTGGCCGCGATGTCGACCCGGTACAGGCCGTAGTCGCCGCCGCTGCCGACCAGGTAGTGGTACCGCACCAGACCGAACGCGTCGTAGTCGGCCGGTGCGTCACCGCGGCGCAGCCGGGCGCTGACCTCCGGCTCGGCGGCGGTGTAGCGCGGCGGCGGGTAGGGCGGCACGACCAGTGACATCGCCCCTCACCCTGCCACAGCTCAGCCGACGAGCGACTCCACCGCGGTGAGGTGTTCGGAGATCTCCCAGAGCCGCCGCTGCGCGCCCACGTCGTGCGAGCGGTCGCTGGAGGCCACCACCTTGGGGAAGCCGCGCATCTCCAGGAAGCCGCCGGGCCCGTAGTACTCGCCGCCGATGACCCCGGGATCGGTGGCCGCGCGCAGCACGGGCAGTGCGCCCATCGCGGCGTCCTGGGCCTGCAGCAGCCGGAAGAACAGCCGGGTCGGGGCCGGGACGTTGCGGATCAGCTCCGACGAGGAGCTGCCGGGGTGCGCGGCGACGGCGATCGTGTCGGTGCCGGCCAGGCGGCGTTGCAGTTCATAGGTGAACAGCAGGTTGGCCAGCTTGGACTGGCCGTAGGCGCCGGCGCGGCGGTAGCTGCGCTCGGACTGCAGATCCTCGAACCGGATGCGCCCGTAGCGGTGCGCTGAGCTGCTGACCGTGACCACCCGCGACTCCGGGGCGGCCAGGATCCGGTCCAGCAGCAGGTTGGTCAGCGCGAAGTGGCCGAGGTGGTTGACCCCGAACTGCAGCTCGAACCCGTCGGCGGTGGTGGACTTCGGTGTCATGGACACGCCCGCGTTGTTGACGAGCAGGTCGATGCCGTCGTAGCGGGTGCGAAGCTCACCCGCGGCGTCGCGGATGGACTCCAGCGACGTCAGGTCCAGCCGCTGCAGCGCGACCTCGGCGCCGGGGGAGGCCGCCTCGATGCGCTCGGCCGCGGCCCGGCCCTTGTCCAGGTCGCGCACGGCGAGCACGACGTGCGCGCCTGCGGCGGCCAGCGCCGCGGTGATCTCGTAGCCGAGGCCGGTGTTCGAGCCGGTCACCACGGCGGTACGGCCGGTCTGGTCGGGGATGTCGGCGGTGGTCCAACGCGTCATCTGAGCTCCTCGGTAGACTTGATTCGGAACGCACGCTCCGGTTGTTCGCAACTATACGGAACGCACGCTCCGTTTTGTCAACCAGAAAGGGCCGTCGTGACCGCAACCACGTCGACGTCCCGGCCGCTGCGCGCCGATGCCGCACGGAACCGGGCGCGGCTGCTCGAGGTGGCCTACGAGACGTTCGCCGCCGAGGGACTGGCGGTGCCGATCGACGAGATCGCCCGCCGCGCCGGCGTCGGCGCCGGCACCGTCTACCGGCACTTCCCGACCAAGGAGGCGCTGTTCGAGGCGGTCATCGAGGACCGGGTGCGCGGCGTCGTCGCCCGCGCGCGGGAACTGATGGCCGCCGATCCGGGCACCGCCCTGTTCGAGTTCATGCAGGAGCTGGCCTGCGCGGCCACGGCCGACCAGGGCCTGCTCGACGCGTTCGAGGGATACGGCGTCGACGTCGAGAGCGCGGGTCGCGACGCCGAGGGCGCCTTCCTCGGCATCGTCGAGGAGCTGATCACCGCGGCACAGCGCGCCGGCACCGTCCGCCGCGATGTCGGGCTGGCCGAACTGAAGGCCCTGATGATGGTCTGCAAGTCCGCGCGGGAGTGCGGCCCGGGTGTCGCCGACCGCGTCGCCGCCGTCATCACCGACGGTCTGCGGACCTCGCGCTGAGCGAACCACCCGGACCTTGCACTCGCCCAGGTCGAGTGCTAAGAATGCAGTTGGCACTCGCGACCGGTGAGTGCTAGGTCGGGACGGTGAGACCGGGCCGCACAGTCCAGTCGTCCGTCGCGGGCGCTGCGCCCGACCAGCAAGACGTGCATCCCCAATCCGGAGGAAACACACCGCAATGGCCAAGACAATTGCGTATGACGAAGAGGCCCGTCGCGGCCTCGAGCGGGGTCTGAACAGCCTCGCCGACGCGGTAAAGGTGACGCTGGGCCCCAAGGGCCGCAACGTCGTTTTGGAGAAGAAGTGGGGCGCCCCCACGATCACCAACGACGGCGTCTCCATCGCCAAGGAGATCGAGCTCGAGGACCCGTACGAGAAGATCGGCGCCGAGCTGGTCAAGGAAGTCGCCAAGAAGACGGACGACGTCGCCGGTGACGGCACCACCACGGCCACCGTGCTGGCTCAGGCCCTGGTCCGTGAGGGCCTGCGCAACGTGGCCGCCGGCGCCAACCCGCTGGGCCTCAAGCGCGGCATCGAGAAGGCCGTCGAGAAGGTCACCGAGACGCTGCTGAAGTCGGCCAAGGAGGTCGAGACCAAGGAGCAGATCGCCAACACCGCCGCCATCTCGGCCGGTGACACGCAGATCGGCGAGCTGATCGCCGAGGCCATGGACAAGGTCGGCAACGAGGGTGTCATCACCGTCGAGGAGTCCAACACCTTCGGCCTGCAGCTCGAGCTCACCGAGGGTATGCGCTTCGACAAGGGCTACATCTCGGGTTACTTCGTGACCGACGCCGAGCGTCAGGAAGCCGTCCTGGAGGATCCCTACATCCTGCTGGTCAGCTCCAAGGTGTCCACGGTCAAGGACCTGCTGCCGTTGCTGGAGAAGGTCATCCAGTCCGGCAAGCCGCTGCTGATCATCGCCGAGGACGTCGAGGGCGAGGCCCTGTCCACCCTGGTGGTCAACAAGATCCGCGGCACCTTCAAGTCCGTCGCCGTCAAGGCCCCGGGCTTCGGTGACCGCCGCAAGGCGATGCTGCAGGACATGGCGATCCTCACCGGTGGCCAGGTCATCAGCGAGGAGGTCGGCCTGTCGCTCGAGACCGCCGACGTCTCCCTGCTGGGCAAGGCCCGCAAGGTCGTCGTGACCAAGGACGAGACCACCATCGTCGAGGGCGCCGGTGACGCCGAGGCCATCCAGGGCCGCGTCGCGCAGATCCGCGCCGAGATCGAGAACAGCGACTCCGACTACGACCGCGAGAAGCTGCAGGAGCGCCTGGCCAAGCTGGCCGGCGGTGTTGCGGTGATCAAGGCCGGTGCCGCTACCGAGGTGGAGCTCAAGGAGCGCAAGCACCGCATCGAGGACGCCGTCCGCAACGCGAAGGCCGCCGTCGAGGAGGGCATCGTCGCCGGTGGCGGCGTGGCCCTGCTGCAGTCGGCTCCGGCGCTGGACGAGCTCAACCTGACCGGTGACGAGGCCACCGGCGCCAACATCGTGCGTGTCGCGCTGTCGGCTCCGCTCAAGCAGATCGCCTTCAACGGTGGTCTGGAGCCCGGGGTCGTGGCCGAGAAGGTTACCAACCTGCCCGCGGGTCACGGCCTCAACGCCGCGACCGGCGAGTACGAGGACCTGCTCAAGGCCGGCGTCGCCGACCCGGTGAAGGTCACCCGCTCGGCGCTGCAGAACGCGGCGTCCATCGCGGCGCTGTTCCTCACCACCGAGGCCGTCGTCGCCGACAAGCCGGAGAAGGCCGCCGCACCTGCCGGCGACCCGACCGGTGGCATGGGCGGTATGGACTTCTAAGTCTGTCCAACGAGAAAGCCCGGCTCCCTTTGGGGGCCGGGCTTTTTCGTCTTCGGGCGGTCAGACCCGCACGCAGTCGTCGCCGCAGCCCGATGCGGTGGGGGTGCCCGGGACCGCGGGGCGGTG
Source organism: Mycolicibacterium sp. (assembly GCA_050250295.1). Taxonomy (GTDB): domain Bacteria; phylum Actinomycetota; class Actinomycetes; order Mycobacteriales; family Mycobacteriaceae; genus Mycobacterium. The sequence goes on along the minus strand of JBFWOX010000027.1, from coordinate 43,733 downwards.
CAGCACCGCGCCGGTCGGGTCGACGGTGACGCCGTCGCCGGCGACGGCGGCCCGGCCGTCGACGATCAGCGAGTACCCGCCCGGATCCCGCGGCGGCCAGACCAGCGTGACGGCCGGGTGCGCGCCGGCGTTGCGGCGGGTGCTGTTGCCGACCCCGCCAATGCGCAGCACCCCGCCGTCGAGCACCGGATCGACGGCCACGGTGTGCGCACGGTAGTCGTCACCGACGGTGACCAGGTAGGCGAACGGGAAATCGGCCAATGTCTGCGCCAGCTGCTGCAGGTCCACCTTGACGCTCATGGGGTGAGGGTACGGCGGGCCGGCCGGTCACAGCCAGCGCGGCGGCGGCGGGGCGTCGGGCAGCTCGGTGCCACCGCGCCCGGCCGCCCACGCCACCACCGCGGGCAGCGGCCCGGTGACGGTCTGCCGCGGCGGCCCGTCGCCGACGGCGACGGGGGCGGCCCCGGTCACCTCCAGCACCAGCCCGTCGCCGAGCCCGTTGGTGCGCCATACCCCGACGATGTCGGTCAGCAGCGATTCCAGCACCGCCGCGGGAAAGTCGGCGAAACTCGCCGCGGTGTCCAGGTCGACGGCGTGGATCCACATCTCCCTGGTCCGCATCCAGACCGTCTCGGACGCCGGGACCGCGCGGCCCTGCGCGGTGCGGACCTCAGCGGACCAGGCCTCTTCGGGCAGTTCCCACCATTTCTGGTCCAGCCGGGACACAGTGTCGCCGAACAGGTCCCGCAACGCGGCGGGGCTCTGGCCGGCGCCGTCGGCGATCTCCCGATTGCGGTGTTCGACCGATTCGTACATCGGGGTCTCCACGCCGGTGGCCGCCCAGTCCAGCAGCCGGCCCAGCGCGTTGGCGTTGTAGCAGACGTGAGCGAGCAGATGACGCCGCGTCCACCCGTCGAGCAGGGTGGCGCCGTGCAGCTGCTCGTCGGCCAGCTCGCTCAGGTGTCCGGCGAAGTACGAGGTGCCCTCGCGGGCGATCCGCAGCCGCTCGGACAGGTCGAGGTCGTGGAATCCCATGGTTCGACGCTATGCCGCGCGGGCCGATCGCGCACGGGTGTTCTGGTCGGCCGAATCGCTAGGCGGGGGCGGGTCTGCGTCCCCTGACCAGGGTGCCGGGCCGGGCCGCGGTGGGCACGCCGTGCTCGGCGATCACCTCGCCGGAGACGACGGTGGCGACGTAGCCCTGCGCGGTCTGGTCGAGCCGGCGGCCCCCGGCGGGCAGGTCGGCGACGACGACCGGGCGGTCGAGCCGCAGCCGGTCGGCGTCGATGACGTTCAGATCGGCCTTGTACCCCACCGCGATCCGGCCGCGGTCCAGCAGCCCGGCCACCCGGGCCGGTGCCGAGGTGAGCTCGCGCACGGCTTCGGCGACGGACAGCCGGCCGGCCTGCCGGTCCCGCACCCAGTGCGTCAGCATGTAGGTGGGATAGCTTGCGTCGCAGATCATTCCGTAGTGCGCCCCACCGTCGCCGAGGCCGAGCACCACGTCGTCGCGGCGGACCAGCTCGGCGACGGTGTCCAGCGAGCCGTCCCGGAAGTTGGCCAGCGCCACCAGCAGCATCGCGTGTCCGTCGTCGTCGAGCAGCCGGTCGTAGGCCTCCTCGGCCGGGCTGACACCGCGGGCCCTCGCCCGGGCCCCGATCGAATCCGACGGTGCCGGTTCGTAGTTCGGCGGATCGGCGAGCGGGAACATGTAGTCCCAGGCCTGCGCGGCGAACATCAGCGGATGCCCGTCGGATTCCGGGCGGTCGGCCAGGATACGCCGGCGCACCTGTGGTGTGCGCATCTGCGCAACGCGCTCGGCCAGGGGCAGATCGGCGATGGCCCGGTAGGACGGATAGGCGACGAACGGGTTGCCGGACAGCTCGAGCCCCAGCATGAGGCCGATGGGCCGCGGGAAGATCTGCGCGGTGATGGCGGCCCCGTCGGTGTTGGCCTTCTCCACCATCCGCAGTGCGTCACGGAAGAACGGCGGGCCCGCGTTGCCGATCGCCAGCGTGAACGTCACGGGCAGGCCGACGTCGGTGGCGACGTCGAAGACGGTCTGCAGTACGGGTTCGTAGTCACCGGCGACCAGGTCGGGCACGAACTGGATCAGCCCGCCGCCGGCGTCGGCGACGCCGCGGGTGATCGCCTCGATCTCGGCACGGTCGGCGTCATAGCTGGGGATCGGCCGCCCGCTCTGCGTCTTGTGCAGCGTGAACCGGGACGACGCGAAACCCAGCGCGCCGGCCTGCGCCGCCGCGGTGGCCAGCTTGCGCATCATGGCCAAGTCCTCGGCGGTGGCCGGCTCGCGGTCGACGCCGCGCTGGCCCATCACGTACACCCGCAGCGGCGAATGCGGCAGGAACGCGGCCACATCGATGTCCCGTTGGCGCGCCGCCACCGCATCGAGGAACTCCGGGAACGTCTCCCAGTGCCACGGCAGCCCGTCGACCATCACCACGCCCGGGATGTCCTCGACGCCGGCCATCACGTCGACCAGCACGTCGTGGTCGGCGGGCCGGCACGGGGCGAACCCGACGCCGCAGTTGCCCATCACCACCGTCGTCACCCCGTGCGCCGAGGACGGCGTGAGCCGGTCCGACCAGATGGACTGGCCGTCGTAGTGGGTGTGCAGGTCGACGAAGCCGGGGGTGACCAGCAGGCCGGCCGCGTCGATCGTGCTGGCGGCCGGTCCCGGCGCGGCGCCGACGGCGACGATCACCCCGTCGCGGACCGCCACATCACCGACGAACGGGTCGCCGCCCAGCCCGTCGACGATGGTGCCGCCGCGAAGGAGCAGGTCGTATGTCATAGCCCGAATGTACGGTGAAGGCGTGATCGACCACTTCGGAATCAACTGTGCCGATTGGGCGCAGTCGCAGCGGTTCTACGACACGGTGCTGGCGGTACTGGGCTACACCCGGCAGATGGACTTCGGGGTCGCGGTCGGCTACGGCATCGAGGGCAAGCCGGACTTCTGGATCGCCGACATGAACACCGGCGACGCGTCGGGCCCCAACCGCGAGATCCACGTGGCGTTCCAGGCGGCCGGTGTCGACGCCGTTCAGGCGTTCTACGACGCGGCCGTCGGGCTGGGTGCGGAGTCACTGCACGCGCCGCGGGTGTGGCCGGAGTACCACCCCGGCTATTACGGGGCGTTCGTCCGCGACCCGGACGGCAACAACATCGAGGCGGTGTACCACGGGTACGGTCAGGAGCATGGCTGACTCGGATGCGGGCGCGGCCCGCGAACTGTTGCGCGACTCGTTCACCCGGCTGATCGAGCACGTCGACGAGTTGACCGACGGGTTGACCGACGAGGTCGCGTTGCACCGGCCCAGCCCCACCGCCAACAGCATCGCGTGGCTGATCTGGCACAGCGCCCGCGTGCAGGACGCGCAGCTGTGCGACATCGCCGGTCTCGAACAGGTGTGGACCCAGCAGGGCTGGGTGGACCGGTTCGGCCTCGACCTGCCCCGCGACGACACCGGCTACGGGCACAGCCCCGACGACGTCGGCAAGGTCCGGGTGGCCGCCGACCTGTTGGCCGGCTACTACCACGCCGTGCACAAGGTGACGCTGGCCTACGTCGCGTCGGTCACCACCGACGACCTGGCCCAGATCGTGGACCCGCGCTGGGATCCGCCGGTGACGGCCAGCGTCCGGCTGGTCAGCATCATCGACGACTGCGCCCAGCACCTGGGCCAGGCCGCCTACATCCAGGGCATCGTCACCTGAGGCGTCAGATATGAGGGGACAACGTCGTCATCGGTGCACCAGCAGCACGGTGACCGAACCGCCGTCGGTGCCGCTGACGGTGCCGCCCTTGCAGTAGGCCAACCCGACCTGCGCGTGTTCGACCTGCCGGTCGCCGGCACGGTCGCTCAGCTGCCAGGCCAGTTCGCAAGCCTGGGCCACCCCCGTGGCGCCGACCGGGTGGCCGCGGCTGAGCAGTCCGCCGCTCGGGTTGACCGGCAGCTTGCCGCCGATGGAGGTCTCACCGCTGGCGGTCCACTTCGCACCTTCCCCGTGCGGTACCACACCAAGGCCTTCCAGCCGGACGATCTCGGCGATGGTGAAGCAGTCGTGCATCTCCACGACGTCGACGTCGGCCGGTCCGATCCCGGTGATGGCCCAGGCCTGTTCGGCGGCCCGGCGCGAGACGTCCTCGGCGTTGATGCTCGCCGCCGACGTGACGGTGCTGCCGCTGACCAGCGCGCAGCCGGCGATCCGCGGTGCCGACCGGTGTCCCAGTGCGGCAAGGCCTTTGGCGCTGCACAGCACGACGGCGGCCGCGCCGTCGCTGATCGGGCTGCAGTCCAGCAGACCCAACGGTTCGGCGATGACGCGCGCGTCGAGGACTTCGCGCAGGCTGATCGGGCGCTGGTACTGCGCGTACGGGTTGTGCACCGAATGGGCGTGGTTCTTGACCGCGACGGCGGCAATCTGTTCCCGGGTGGCGCCGTGGTCGTACATGTAGCGGCGCGCGCTCATGCCGTGGTTGGCGGCCATCACCATGCCGTTGATGGCGTCCAGGTCGGTGGGATCGGGCATGACCCCGCCCGACACCCGGTCGGTCATCTTCTCCGCGCCGATCACCAGGACGATGTCGTACAGGCCCGCGGTGATCGCCACCCACGCCTCGCGGATCGCGGTCGCCCCGCTGGCGCAATAGTTTTCGTGGTTGGAGACCGGCAGTCCGGACAGGCCCAGTTGCGCGGTGACCCGCTGGCCGGCGACCGGGCCGCCGAAGACGTGCCCGACGTAGACGGCCTCGATGTCGGCGACGGCGGCGCCGGCGTCGGCCATGGCCGACCGCGCGGCACCGGCGGCCAGCTTCTCGAACGTCACGTCGACGGGATACTTGCCGAACCGGACCATGCCGGCGCCGGCGATGAAGGTGTGGCTCATGCGGGGGTGACCTCCCGGAATCGGTACCACCACAACGGATCACCGTCATGGTCGGTTCTCATTTCGAACAGTTCGACCTCGACCGCGCTGTCGATCTGGGGGGCGCCGGCGGCGGCGCCGAGGAGGCGCACCCCGTCCTCGAGGTCCACGGTGACGAGCCGGTACGGCGTGACCAGCGGTGGCGGTGCCTGGTGTACCACCGTCCAACTGGCCACGGTGCCCCGTGGGCTCAGCACGACGTCCTCGACGGCGTCGCTCCCGCAGAACGGACAGTTCTGCCGCGCGGGGAACGACCGCTGGTGGCACTGGCCGCAGTCGATGCCCTTCAGTCCGGGCGGGTCGGCGCTGAGCACGTCGGCGCGCAGCGGTTTCGGTGCGGGGTTCACAGCAGTGAGGCCTTTCGGGAGAGGTCATCGGCGGGGGTATCCACACCGTGGGACGAATTGCTGAACAACGAGGTTCCGGTGGTCTCCGGCAGCCACTTCAGCAGCACCACGAACGCGAAGGTGCCGACGGCCACCAGGTAGAAGGCCGGGGCGACGGCGAAGGTCAAGGCCGCGCCGATGGCCGCGGCGATGAACGGGCCGGGCCCGCCCACCAGCGCTTGGGCGACGTTGAAGCCGATCGAGCTGCCGGTGACGCGCAGCCGCGCCGGGAACAACTCCACCATGATCACGCCGAGCATCACGTTGGCCATCGCCTCGAACCAGCCCAGCACCAGCAGCGCGGTGATGGCCAGCGCCCAGTTGCCGGTGGACAGCAGCGCGAAGCTGGGGACCGCGACCAGGGCGAGCCCGCCCGCGCCGATCAGCATGGTGGGGCGGCGACCGATCCGGTCGCCGACCATCCCGGCCAGCGGGCACAGCGCACAGTAGATTGCCAGGCCGATCACCGCCAGCTGCAGCGCCGACGTCGGTGTCAGCCCGACCTTGGTGGTCAGGAACGTGTTGACATAAGTGGCCAGGTAGTAGAAGCCGAGGCCGGTGACCGACGTGCAGGCGAACACCAGCAGGATGCCCTTGCGGCTGTGCCGGGTGGCCGAACTCAGCGGTGCGTGCTCGACCTCCCTGGTCTCCTGCAGGTTTCGGTAGACCGGGGTGTCCTCCAGCCGCAGCCGGACGTACAGGCCGAGCACCGCCAGCGGGCCCGCGACCAGGAACGGGACCCGCCAGCCCCAGGCGCTCATGTCCTCCGCGGGCAGCGCGGCCGTCAGCCCGAGGGTGACCACGCCTCCGAACATGACACCGAACGCTGCGCCTGCCGACACCACGCTGCTGAACAGGCCGCGCTTGCCGACGGGCGCGTACTCGATGAGAAATGCTGCCGCACCGGCATATTCACCACCCGCTGAGAAGCCCTGGGCGCATCGCAGCACCACGAGCAGCACGGGTGCGGCGATGCCGATGGTGGCGTAGGTGGGCAAGAGGCCGATGGCGATGGTGCAGATGCCCATCACGATGATCGCCAGCGACAGCGCGGCGCGCCGCCCCACCCGGTCGCCGAACGCGCCGATCACCAGGCCGCCGAGCGGACGGAAGAAGAACGCCACGCCGAACACCGCCAGGGAGGCCAGCAGGGACGTGGTGGGGTTGCCGGTCGGGAAGAACAACCGGCCCAGGGTCGCGGCGAGAAAGCCGTAGACCGCGAAGTCGAACCACTCCAGGAAATGCCCGATGCCTGCCGCGATGGCGACTTGGCGGGACACCCGGGGCGGGGCGGGGGTCGAGGATGAATTCGGCATCGGAGCCTCCTTGGGAAACGTGGGAGGTGACCGCGGGGCGGCGCCACCGCCAAAAGTGACCTCACTCATACGTACAAGTTGGGACGGTAGCCATTCGGTCAGGCATCGTCAACCCCGGACGCAGGCGGACGATTCGACCGGTCTGTGGTCAACTGCCAGCGAATAGCGTTGGGGGGTGCCTTGTCGCGAGCTGTTCGGGCGCGTTGCGGAGCCCCGGTTGACATTGCGCTGGCCCCCTCCTAGTGTTTCAAGTCATACGGACAACTTGGCGTGACAAGTGAGAAGGACAGGGGTGAGGTCGGTGATGGACGAGGGCGCCCACACGACGGCGGTGGAGCGGCTGGGCTCCTTCGCCGCACGGCTGAGCGTTGACGGTCTGCCCGCGCCGGTCGTGGAACGGGCGAAGGCCTGTCTGCTGCACGCGCTGGTGGTCGGCCGCGCCGGGGTGGTCGCCGAGTTCGGGGACCGGGCCGAGCGCACGTCGGCGGGGTGGGCACACCAGCCCGGGCGACAGGGGTTCGCGCGGTCGCTGTGGTCGGGGCGCTGGCACACCGCCGAGACCGCCGCCTTCATCAACGGCGTGCACCTGCACGCCCGCGCTCAGGAAGACACCCACGGCACGTTCCATGCCGGCGTCTGTGTCATCCCGGCCGCGTTGGCGGCCGCCGAAAGCGGCGGCGCCGACGGGGCCACGGTGCTCGCGGCCGTCGCCGCCGGGTACGAGGTGGGCATCGCCCTGTCGGATCCGCTGACCGAACGCACCACGCCGCCGTTTCGGGCCACCGCGGTGTTCGGTCCGATGGCCGCGGCTGCGGCCGCCGGACGTGTCTTCGGATTCGACACCGCCACAATTACTTCGGCACTGGCCATCGCGGCCTCACTGTCGGGTGGCACCGCCGAGTCGTTCGGTGCCGGCACCGACGAATGGCACTACCAATCCGGTTCGGCGGCGGCCCTGGGACTGCGCGCCGCGACGCTGGCCGCGGCGGGGGTGATCGGATCGCGCACCGCGATCGAGTCCGCGTCCGGGTTCCTGGAGTGCTTCGCCGACCGGGCCGAATCCGCGATCGCCGAGGACCTCGGCCGGGTCTGGCACATCCTCGGGGTGACGTTCAAGCCGTACCCGGTGTGTGCGTTCAACCAGACACCCGCCATGCTGGCCGTCCGGATGCGACGCAACGGCACTTGCGCACAGGAGGTTTCGTCGATCCGGCTCGCCATGAACGAGCGGGAGGCCACCTACCCGGGGATGGCGGCCGAGCGACCGTTCGTCAGCGTGGCCAACACGTTGATGAGCGCCCGGTTCGCGTTCGCCGCCGGGCTGGTGCACGGCACCGTCACCTACGACGCGCTGAGCGATTTCACCGACGACGACGTGCTGCGCCTCGTCGACCGGATCGACCTGGTCGCCGAACCGGACCGCAACCCCAAGACCGCGCATGCCACCGTGGTGCGCTCCGACGGGTCGTCGGTCGTCGATGCGATCGACGACTCGGAGCCGCTGCTGTCATGGAGCTTCGGCGAGGTGCTCGCCAACGCCGAACGCCTCGCCCGCGAGACCCGGATCAGCTCCGCCGAGCTCGATGCCCTGGTCGCCGCGGTGAACTCGATCGAGCAGTCCTCTTCACCGGATTCGCTGATCTGCGCGGCCCTGCCGAAAACCTCTGCAACGGAAGGAAACCAACGATGACGGACCAACTGGTCGAGACCTCGCAGAACGGAGCCGGGGTGCTGCAACACCGCCAGATGTACATCGACGGCCGGTGGGTCGACGCGGTATCGGGGCAGACCTTCGAGACGGTGAACCCCTACACCGGCAAAGCCTGGGCCACCGCACCGCTGGCGGGGCCCGAGGACGTCGCCGCGGCCGTCGACGCCGCCCGCCGGGCCCTGACGGGTCCCTGGGCGGCACTGTCGGCCGCCCAGCGCGGCGCGCTGATCCGCCGGTTGGCCCAGCTCATCGAACCGCACGCCGACGAGCTGGCCCGCATCGAGACGACCGACAACGGCAAGGTCATCCGGGAGACCCGCGCGCAGATGGCCGGGCTGCCCGCCACCTACGAGTTCTTCGCCGGGGCGGCCGACAAGATCTTCGGGGACACCATCCCGGCGCCGCAGACCAACTACTTCACCTATACCCGGCGCGAACCCATCGGCGTCGTCGCCGCGATCCTGCCGTGGAACAGCCCGCTGTACCTGTTGGCCAGCAAGCTGGCCCCCGCCCTGGCGGCGGGCTGCACGTTCGTCGCCAAGCCAGCCGAGCAGACCCCCTCCTCCACACTGGAATTCGCCAGACTGGTGGAGCAGGCCGGCTTCCCGCCCGGGGTGTTCAACGTGGTGACCGGAGCCGGGGAGACAGGCGCTGCGCTGTCCGCGCACCCCGGCGTGGACAAGGTCACCTTCACCGGCTCCACCGCGACCGGGATCGCCGTGATGAAGAGCGCGGCCGATCACCTCGCCGAGGTGACCCTGGAGCTGGGCGGCAAATCGCCCAACATCATCTTCGACGACGCCGACCTCGAGGCCGCCGTCAACGGCGTGATGGCGGGGATCTTCGCCGCCACCGGGCAGACCTGCATCGCGGGCAGCCGGCTGTTGGTGCACCGCTCCGTCCACGACGAGGTGGTGCAGCGGCTGACCCGGCGGGCCCCGGAGATCAAGATGGGTGATCCGCTGGACATGGACACCGAGATGGGCCCGATCGCGTTCGCCGAACAGCTCGACAAGGTGCGCAGCTACCTCGACATCGGCACCGCGGAGGGCGCCGAGGTGGTGTGCGGCGGCCGCCGCCCCGACACCCCGGAGCTGGCCGACGGTTTCTTCTTCGAACCGACCATCCTGACCGGGGTCGACAACTCCATGCGGGTGGTCCGGGAGGAGATCTTCGGGCCCGTGTTGTCGGTGCTGCCGTTCGACACCGAAGAGGAGGCCGTCGCGATCGGCAACGACACCAACTACGGGCTGGCAGCGGCGGTGTGGACCAAGGACATCCAGCGCGCCCACCGGATCGCGCACCAGCTGAAGGCCGGCACGGTGTGGATCAACTCCTACCGGGTGCTGGCCAACAACGTGCCCTACGGCGGCTTCGGGCAGAGCGGCATCGGCCGGGAGAACGGCATCGAAGGCCTCGAGGCCTACCTGCAGACCAAGGCGGTCTGGGTGGAGCTCACCGGCGCCACCCGCGACCCCTTCAAACTCGGCTGACCGCCGCTGACCGACGCCGATCGAACAAGGAGAAGACCATGACGACGTTCGACATCCCCACCACCAGCCGGGCCGCCGTGCTCACCGAACACGGCGCGCCGCTGGAACTCCGAGAAGTCCCGGTGCCCCAGGAGCTCGAAGCCGGGGCGCTGCTGGTGCGCATCGAGGCCGCCACGGTGTGCGGGTCGGACCTGCACCTGTGGGACGGCTCGCTGGCCGGCAGTCAGGCGCTGGACCTTCCGGTCATCCCCGGGCACGAAATGGTGGGCAGCATCATCGCTTTCGGCGACGGAGCCGAACGGGACACCTTCGGCGCCCCGCTGAAGCTCGGTGACCGGATCTGCTTCACCCACGCCTCGTGCGGGCAGTGTGACCACTGCCGGTTCGACAACCAGCCGACACTGTGCACCAACCGGCAGTACTACATGTTCACCAACTGCAGCCGGCCGCCGTACCTGGTGGGCGGCTTCAGCGAGTACGTCTACGTCTTCCCGAACTCCGGCCGGGTCCGGGTGCCCGACGAGGTGCCGACCTCCTGGGCGTCGGCGGCCAGCTGTGCGCTGCGCACCGTCGTGCACTCCTTCGAGCGGATCGGCAAGCTCAACCCGTGGGACACCGTGGTGATCCAAGGCGCCGGGCCCCTCGGGCTGTTCGCCACCGCGCTCGCCGATCACCTCGGGGCCGGCCGCATCGTCACCATCGGCGCACCCGACGACCGGCTGGCGATCGCCAAACAGTACGGCGCCACCGACGTGGTGTCGGTGTTCGAGCACCCCGAGCCTGACGACCGGGTCGCGGCCGTGCGCTCGATCCTCGACGGTGCCGGTGCCGAAGTGGTCTTCGAGTTCTCCGGTGCCCGTACGGCTTTCACCGAAGGCCTGGGGATGATCAAGGAGGGCGGCCGGTACATGGTCACCGGCCAGATCGACGGGCCGGGCAAGGAGGTGCCGGTGCGGCCCGGGTTCATCACCCGCCAGCAGCTGACCATCATGGGCACCTGGTCGGGGCACATCGCCGAGTACCGCAAGGCGCTGCACTTCATGAAGATCGCCAGGGATACCTATGATTTCGGCGCCCTGGTGCCCAACCGCTACGCGCTGGAGGACGCCACCGAGGCGCTGAGCCGGATGCGGGCCCAGGAGGACATCAAGCCGGTGATCACACCACACGGCACAGGGGGCAGCTGAACATGCGCACGTTGGACGGGATCCGGGTCCTCGAGGTGGGGCAGTACATCGCGGCGCCGTACTGCGCGATGATGCTCGCCGACCTCGGGGCCGAGGTGATCAAGGTGGAGCGGCCCGCGGGCGGGGACCCGCGCCGGCACTACGATCCGCTGCGCGAGTCCGAATCCGGGGCCATGAGCGGAGGATTCCTCAGCTACAACCGGAACAAGAAGTCGGTCACGCTGGACCTGTCGGACCCGGCGGACCGCAGCTGCTACCGCGCGCTGGCCGCCACCGCCGACGTGATCGTCGAGAACCTGCGACCCGGCGCGGTGGAACGCATGGGCCTGGGCTACGACGTGCTCAAGGCCGACAACGGCCGGCTGATCTATTGCGCCATAAGCGGTTACGGCCGGCTCTCGACCCACAGCGGACCCTACGCCGAGCGCCCCGCGTTCGACACCGCCATCCAGGCGATCGGCGGCATGATGGCGATCACCGGGGAGCCGCAGGGCCCGCCGCTGCCCACCGTGACGGGGTTCGCCGACATCTTCACCGCGGTCCTGGCCACCGTCGGGGTGCTGGCCGCGCTGCAGGGCCGGGAACGCTCCGGGGTGGGCGCGTTCGTCGACCAGAGCATGTACGACTCGGTGGCCTCGCTGCTGGAACGGGAACTCATGCTGTGGGACTTCACGAGGGAACCGCGCAGGCGCGGGGTCGATCGGTACTCACCGCTGGGGGCGCTGCGGGCCAAGGATGGTCATGTGGCGCTGATCCTGCCCACCTACGAAATGTGGCGGTGGCTGTGTGTGGCCATCGACCGGCCCGATCTGCTGGAGGATCCACGGCTGCAGACGACGGTGCAGCGGGCCGAGAACTTCGCCTCCACGATCCGGCCCGAGGCCGAACGGTGGACCTCGACACGGACCCGCCGCGAGATCGTCGAGCACTTTGCGGCCCAAGGCCTTCCGGCTGGTGAATGCCAGACCATCGACGAGGTCTACGCCTGTACGCACCTCGACGCCCGGCGGATGTTCCTCGACATCGACGATCCGCACGCCGGGCGGCGGCGGATGATCCGCACACCGATCCTGACCGACGTCTACGAGGAGCCGCGCGCCGATTCGGCACCCCAGCTCGGCGCCGACAACCACCTGCTCGACGACCTGCCGCGGGCCCGGGCCGGCTGACCCGCGGCGGCGAGGGGACTAGGCTGGATGCTCAGGGCCGTCCCGTGAAGAAAGCCAACGGCGACAACCGAAGGAGACGTCAGTGTCATCGGCCAGGTCATCGGCGAACACCCCGCCGTCGCCGCGGATGCCGGCATACCGTGGCATGGCTGAAGCGCTGCGCAGCGACATCGAGGCCGGGGTGTACCCGGTCGGCCGGAAACTGCCCTCCGAGGCGGCGCTGCAGTCCAAGTACAGCGTCAGCAGGCACACCGTCCGGGAAGCGCTGCAGATCCTGTTCAACGACGGGCTGATCTACAAGGTCCAGGGCAGCGGCACCTTCGTCGGCGGCCGCAGACAGGACAGCCGCGGCCGCTACATCCGCTCCATCGGGTCCCTCGACGAGCTCACCGTCTGGCCCGACACCGACACCGAGGTCATCGAACCGTTCACCGTCGTCGTCGAACCCTCGGTGGCGGCCCGGATGGAACTTCCCTACATCGAGGTGAGCCGGGCGGTGGTGCGCAGGCACTACCAGGACCAACCGTTCGTGCTGACCCACCACTACGTTTCCCCCGAGCTCGGTGCTCAACTCGCCGCCGACGGCGTTCCCGCGGTGGGGGAGGGCACCGTGATCGGGGCGGCCGAGAAGTTCCTGAAGAAGCCGGTGATGGGGGCCCGCCAGGAGATCACCGCGATGATCGCCCCAGAGCACGAAGCCGAGCTGATCGGCTGCCGCCCCGGGGACGCGATCCTGCTCATCGAGCGGGTGTACTACGACGCCGACGGCAAGTACATCGAGTTCACGTCGTCGCACTTCAACCCGCGCCGCTACACCTACCGTCAGGACGTGCGGCGGCGCTCCTCCTGAACCGCCGCCACCGCCGCAGCGTCCGTCGGCTCGGAGGCGGCACTGCCGGCCAGTAGCTGCAGGGCATGCGCGGAGGGCGAATTCGGTTCGGTGTCATAGACGAAGAGCTGCTGTTCGGGGTCATCGGCGGGCGACAGGGCCTGGTAGCTGACGGTGATGTCGCCGACGAGCGGGTGGTGGTACCGCTTGGTTCCGGTGGTACGTTGCTGAACACGGTTGCGGGCCCACAGTTTTCGGAACTCGGGGCTGTGGATCGAGAGTTCGCCGACCAGGGCGCTCAGCGCCGGGTCGTGCGGGTGTTGCCCGGCGTCCATCCGCAGCATCGCCGCGCTGTCTGCGGCCACCTCGTCCCAGTCGGCGTACAGCTCCCGGGCGTGCGGGTCGAGGAAGACGAACCTGGCCTGGTTGCGGTCCTGCGGCGGCAGGCTGGCAAAGTCGGTGATCAGCAGGCCGGCGAGCCGGTTGTGACCGAGGATGTCGAGCCGTCGGCCGAGCACGAACGCCGGTTTGCCGGCGGCGTCCAGCGTGCGCAGCAGTGCCCGGGTGGCCTGGTGCAGGCGTTGGGGTTTCGCCGGCCGGCGCCGCGACGGCGCCGGTTTGGCGATGGCGTTCAAGTGCTTGCGCTCGGCGTCGTCGAGCTGCAGCGCCTCGGCGATGGCGAGTAGCACCTCGGGGGAGGCGCTCTTGCTGCGGCCCTGTTCGAGACGGGTGTAGTAGTCGACGCTGACCCCGGCCAGCAGCGCTAGTTCTTCGCGCCGTAGCCCCGCGACCCGGCGCCTGCCCGCGTCGACGATGCCGGCGCGTTCGGGGCTCAGGCGTGAGCGCGCCGCCTTGAGGAAGTCGGCCAGCCGGGTCTCGGGTCCGTCGCGCATGCCTTCCATTATCGGCGCTGCGCCGGGTCGTTGGGGTGCCCAATTTGTCCTAGGTAACGGTGGGCCTTCACCGGCTGCGGGTGCGCACCGACGCTGGAAGTACGCAACTGAGCGATGACATCGAGAAGGAGAACATGATGAGCGTATGGATGATCACGGGTGCCGCGCGTGGCCTCGGGCTCGAAATCGCCCGCGCTGCAATAGCCGCCGGCGAGCAGGTGGCGGTGACGGCCCGCCGTCCGCAGATGCTGCCGAGCGACGTGGCCGAGCACCCCGATGTGCTGGCGGTGCGGTTGGACGTCACCGACCCCGCCCAGATCGACGCCGCGGTTGGTAGCGTCGTCGAGCGCTTCGGGACGATCGACGTACTGGTCAACAACGCCGGCCGCGGGTTGCTGGGCGCGTTGGAGGAGATCACCGACGCCGAAGGCCGCTCGCTGTTCGACGTCAACGTCTTCGGTTTGATCAACACCACCCGCGCGGTGCTGCCCGTGATGCGTGAAGCCGGGCACGGCAAGCTCGTCCACATCGGTTCCCGGGCCGGTTTCGAGGGTGAGCCGGGCGTGAGCCTGTACTCGGCCAGCAAGTTCGCCGTCGCCGGGATCAGCGAATCTCTGGCGATCGAGTTGGCGCCCTTCGGTATTCAGAGCATGGTGGTCGAGCCCGGGGTGTTCCGGACCGATTTCCTCGACCCGTCGTCTCTGCAGCTGCCGGCGAACCTGCTGGCCGACTACGACGGCACCCCGGCGCATGCGACGCTGCAGTGGGCCGACGACGCCAACCACGCCCAGGCCGGTGACCCCGTCAAGGGCGGGGTGCTCATCCATCGGGTGGCCGCCGCCGAGCGGCTGCCGCTGCACCTCCCGGTGGGCCAGGACGCCATCGACCGCAGGGCCGTGATGACCGAGCGGCTGCAGCGCGAACTCGAGCCGTTCCGCGCCGCGTCGGCGGCGACCGCCGCCGACGACCATGTGGCGGGGGTGGCACAGTGACCGGCGACCATCTCGGCCACGACCTGCGCGGCAAGGTCGCCGTCGTCACCGGAGCCGCCAGCGGCATCGGCCGGGCCACCGTCGGGCTGTTCGCCGACTACGGCATGGCCGTGGTCGCCGAGGACATCAATCCCGGCGTGGGCGACCTTGTCCCCGAGGGTGATTCGGTGATCCCGTACGTGGGTGACGTCGGCGACGAGGGCGCGGCCGTCGGCGCGGTGCAGCTGGCCGTCGAACGGTTCGGCCGCCTCGACGTGCTGGTCAACAACGCCGGCATCATCGTCAACAAACCGGTGGTCGAGACGTCGCTGGACGACTGGAACCGCATCATCGCGACCAACGCGACCGGAGCCTTCCTGCACACCCGGGAAGCGATGAAGGTGATGATCCCGCAGTCGGCGGGCTCGATCGTCAACATCGGTTCCTACGCCTGCTTCCAGAGCTTCCCGACCATCTCGGCGTACGCCGCCTCCAAGGGGGCGCTGGCCCAGCTCACTCGAACGGCGGCCCTCGAGGGCGTCGAGCACGGGGTCCGGGTCAACGCGATCGGCGTGGGTGACGTGGTGACCAACATCCTCGACGACCCCGACGCACTCGTCGAGCACGGCAAGGGCGCCCCGATCTGCCGCGCTGCGGACCCGGTCGAGATCGCGCACCTGATCGCCTTCCTGGCGTCCGGCCTGGCCAGCTACGCCGTGGGCGCGGTGTGGATGTACGACGGCGGGATGAGCGTCGCCGTGCCGAACTGACGCCGCGACGCCGAGGTCCGCCCGGCATCGGCCGGCGCCCAGCGATGGTGGGGTGGGGTGCAAGTCGCTGTCGTGGCGGGCATCGGCTGGCCGGGCGCCGAAAGAAATGGGTCTTGTGGAGGCTCGCGAAGCCGTCTACATTCGTCGCAATACTAACCGGGCAGTTAAAGCGAGAGGCGGACGGAAGGATGCTCACGATCGCGCCGAACGCCGTGGCCAAGCCGGTGAATGCGGCGGGCAGCTTCTATGCGATGGCGCTCGACACGGCGGTGCTGATGTTCCGCAGGCCGTTCGCCTGGCGTGAATTCCTGTTGCAGGCATGGTTCGTCGCCCGGGTGTCGATCCTGCCGACGATGATGCTGTCCATCCCGTTCACGGTGCTGGTCGTCTTCACGTTCAACATCCTGCTGGCAGAGTTCGGCGCCGCCGACTTCTCGGGCAGCGGCGCCGCGTTCGGCGCGGTCACCCAGATCGGTCCGATGGTGACGGTGCTGGTGGTTGCGGGAGCGGGGGCCACCGCGATGTGTGCCGACCTGGGTGCGCGCACCATCCGCGAGGAGCTCGACGCCCTGCGCGTGATGGGCGTCGATCCGCTGCAGGTGCTGGTCGTCCCGCGGGTGCTCGCGGCGACGGTGGTCGCGCTGATGCTCAGCCCGCTGGTCGTCCTGGTCGGCCTGACCGGCGCGTTCGGCTTCGCGGTGTTCGCCCAGAACGTCACACCCGGTGCCTTCGTCGCGGGACTGACCCTGCTCGTCGGCCTGCCCGACGTCATCGTGAGCCTGGTCAAGGCCGCGTTGTTCGGATTGGCGGCCGGCCTGATCGCCTGCTACAAGGGCATTTCCGTCGGCGGCGGCCCGGCCGGCGTGGGTACCGCCGTCAACGAAACAGTGGTGTTCTCGTTCATGGCGCTGTTCTTGATCAACATCGTGGCCACGGCTGTCGGCATCAAGGCCACGCTGTGAGCGTCGGGCTGGCGAGCAAGCAGTTCCCGCGCCTGCGACGCCGGTTCGCCGGCTGGTCGGACAGCCTCGACCGCATCGGCGTCCAGTCCCAGTTCTACTTCCGCACCGTGGGCTCCATCGGCGCCGCCGTCATCGGGTACCGGGCCGAGACGGTCCGGCTGATCGCTCAAATGAGCATGGGGACAGGAGCTCTGGCGGTCATTGGCGGTACCACGGTGATCGTCGGATTCCTCACCGTTTCGACCGGAGCATTGGTGGCGGTCCAGGGGTACAACCAGTTCGCCGATATCGGGGTGGAGGCCCTCACCGGCTTCGCCTCCGCGTTCTTCAACGTCCGGCTCATCGCACCGCTGACCGCCGCCGTCGCGCTGGCCTCGACCATCGGCGCCGGTGCCACCGCCCAACTCGGTGCGATGCGGATCAACGAGGAGATCGACGCGCTCGAAGTGATGGGCATCCGCTCGGTCGCTTATCTGGCCTCCAGTCGGGTCATCGCCGGGGTGATCGTGGTGATCCCGTTGTACTGCGTGGCGGTGGTGATGTCCTTCGTCTCCGCCCGGTTCGGCACCACCGCCGTCTACGGGCAGTCCACCGGCGTCTACGACCACTACTTCACCACCTTCCTCAACCCGACCGACGTCGTGTGGTCATTCCTGCAGGCCGTCTCGATGGCTGTGGTGATCATGCTGGTCCACACCTATTACGGCTACACCGCCTCCGGGGGCCCGGCCGGTGTCGGGGAGGCCGTCGGCCGGGCCGTGCGTACATCGCTGATCAGCGCCGCATTCGTGGTGGTGTTCCTCTCGTTGGCCATCTACGGCCAATCCGGCAACTTCCACCTGGCCAGCTGACCACGCCCATGGACGCGCACAGCAGGCGTAGAAGGATCGCCCCGGCCTGGTCGGCAATCGCCATGTTCGGTTTCATCGTCACGTCGGTCGCCGTGTGCTCGGCACTGTTCGCCGGAACATTCCGTCCGTACGAGGCCGTGACGCTGACCTCCGACCGGTCCGGTCTGGTCCTGGAATCCGGCGCCAAAGTACGGATGCGCGGCGTCGAGGTCGGACGCGTCGGCCACCTGAGCGCAGGCCGCGGCCCGGTGCGTCTGGAGCTGCAGATCGACCCTGCGCAGATGGAACACATCCCGGCCAACGTGCAGGCCGAGATCAAGGCCACCACGGCGTTCGGAGCCAAGTACGTCGAACTGGTCGCCCCGCCCGCACCGAGCCCGCACCGGCTCGCTGCAGGGGCGGTGCTGCAGTCGACCAACGTCAGCACCGAGGTCAACACCGTGTTCGAGAACCTCGTCGGCGTCCTGCAGAGGATCGACGTGGCCAAGCTCAACGCGACGCTGACCGCGTTCGCCGACGGTGTCCGTGGTCAGGGCGACCGCATCGGTGCGGCCACCTCGGCCGCCAACGAGGTGCTGCTGACCCTCGATCCGCGGATGGAGCAACTGGCCGGCAACTGGCGCTCGCTCACCGGGCTCACCGAGACCTACAGCGCCGCTGCCCCCGCCCTTCTCGACCTCCTCGACACGGCGAGCACCACCGCGGTCACCGTCACCGGCCACGCTGCCGACCTCGACGCGTTGCTGCTCAACACGATCGGCTTCGCCGACGCCGGGATCAACCTGCTGGCCCCGAACACCGGTACCTTGGTGCGCGCGGTCGACACCGCCGAACCGACCACCGACCTGCTGATGAAGTACAACCCCGTCTACACCTGTTTGCTCCTGGGCGGCAAATGGTTCCTGGACAACGGCGGCTACGACACCATCGGCGGCAACGGTCGCAGCGTCGTCATCGACGCGGCCTTCCTGCTCGGCGACGATCCGTATCGGTATCCGCAGAACCTGCCCGTCGTCGCCGCCAAGGGCGGCCCCGACGGGCGGCCCGGTTGCGGATCACTGCCCGATGCCACCAAGAACTTCCCCGTGCGTCAGCTCGTCGCCAACACCGGGTTCGGCACCGGGTTGGACTGGCGGCCGAATCCCGGGATCGGATTCCCGGGCTGGGCCAACTATTTCCCGGTCACCAAGGCGGTGCCCGAGCCACCGAGGATCCGGTATCCCGGCGGCCCGGCGCCCGGTCCGCCGCCACCCTACCCCGGTGCACCGCCGTACGGCGCGCCGCCACCCTGACCGCTGAGGAAGGCATCCAAGCAAGGCATCGAAGGAAACCGACGAAGGAAACAACGTGAGAGACAACCTGTCCGGTGCGATCTGGCGGCTCACTGCCTTCACCGTCGTTTGCGCACTCGGTCTCGGCGCGCTGTTGATGATCTTCGCCCAGTGGCGATTTCAGGAACAGGAGCACTACCGCGCCGAGTTCGCCGACGTCAGCGGACTCCAAGAAGGTGACTTCGTGCGCATCGCCGGGGTGGAGGTCGGCAAGGTCGAGCGGATCGAGATCCAGTCCGACAGCGTGGTATCGGTGGAATTCACCGCCGACGACGGGGTGGTCCTGACCGAGGGCACCAAAGCCGCCATCCGGTGGGCCGACCTGATCGGCGGCCGATACCTTGCGCTAGAGGACGGCGCAGGCGCCACCCTGCGCCTGCAGCCAGGGCAAGCGATCCCGCTCGCGCGCACGATGCCGGCGCTGAGCTTGGACGCCCTGATCGGCGGCTTCCGTCCGTTGTTCCGGGCGCTCGAACCCGACCAGGTCAACGCGCTGTCCGGGCAGCTGATCGCCGCCCTGCAAGGCCAGGGAACTACGGTCGCCTCTTTCCTGGCCCAGACCGCTTCGGTGACAGGAACATTGGCCGAACGCGACGAGCTGATCGGAGAGGTGATCACCAACCTCAACACGGTGCTCGGCTCGCTCGGCGATCAGGACGAGCAGCTGGACGCGACCGTGACCTCGCTGTCCGAACTGGTCGAAGGGCTGGCCGACCGCAAGGTCGACGTCACGAATGCGATCGCCTATACCGACGCGGCTGCGCGCAGCGTCGCCGCTCTGCTCGGACAGGCCCGGCGCCCGGCGCAGCACGTCGTCGGTGGCGTGGATCGCGTCAGCGGGATCGTCGAAGGCGACCGCGAGTACTTCGACGATTTGCTGAACACGCTGCCCGAGGCGTACCAGGCGCTGTCGCGACAGGGGCTCTACGGCGACTTCTTCAACTTCTACCTGTGCGATGCCGTGCTCAAGCTCAACGGCAAGGGTGGCCAGCCCGTCTACGTGAAGATCGCAGGTCAGACGTCGGGACGGTGCGCTCCCCGATGAAGCCCTTCTCTGACCGACGCCCCTTCGCGATCGGGGCTCTCGGCACCGTCGGACTGGCCACGGTGGCAGTACTGGCCTTGCAGTACGACAACTTACCGATCGTCGATGGTGACAAACAGTATTCGGCGTTCTTCGCCGAGGCGGGAGGCCTGCAGAGCGGTGCGGCGGTGCACGTCGCCGGTCTGCGCGTCGGAGAGGTCACCGATATCGACCTCGATGGCGCACAGGTCCTGGTGCGGTTCGAGATCGACGGTGACGTGCATCTCGGCGATCGCAGCGAAGCCGCCATCAGGGCCAAGAATCTGCTCGGCGCGAAGATCCTCGATATCACCTCCCGTGGCGATCGCGATCTCGCCCAACCCATCTCCCTCGACCGAACCACCTCCCCCTATCAGCTCCCCGACGCACTCGGTGACCTCAGCTCCACCGTCAGCGCGCTGGACACCGACCAGGTGTCCGAATCACTGTCCACGCTTGCCCAGACCTTCGAGGACACCCCGCCCGAGCTGCGGGCCGCGGTGGAGAACGTCGGCCGGCTGTCGCAGACCCTGAACGCGCGCGACGCCGAACTGCGAAATCTGCTGAGCAACGCCAGGAAGGTGACCACTGTGCTTTCCCGGCGCAGCGACCAGATCGTCACCTTGATCCGCACCACCAATGCACTTCTCGCCGAACTGAACACGCAAAGCAGTGCACTGGATGACATCTCGGCCAGCATTTCCGCACTGGCAACCCAGGTGTCGGGGCTGATCGAGGACAACCGCGCGACCCTCGGCCCGGCGCTGGACAAACTCAACGGCGTTCTCGGCACCATCGACCAGCGCAGGGACCAGGTGCAGCGGGCCCTGCACCTGGCCAACGGCTACGTCATGCGGCTCGGCGAGACGGTCGCCTCTGGTCCCTTTTTCAAGGCGTACGTCGCGAACCTGTTACCGGGACAGTTCATCCAGCCGTTCATCGAGGCCGCATTCTCCGATCTCGGACTCGATCCCGCCACGCTGGCGCCCTCTCAGCTCGGAGATCCGCAGGTCGGTCAGCCGGGCACACCCGCTCTTCCCGTCCCGTTCCCGCGCACCGGCGAGGGCGGCGAGCCCGCATTGACGATCCCGGACGCGATCACCGGCAACGCCGGTGATCGGCACTGCGGGCCTGCCGGTGTGCCACTGCCGGGGCCGGGTTGCTATCCCCTGCGCGCACCGGTGCCCGCGCCCCCGCCGGGCGGCCCACCGCCGGGACCGCCGACACGTGAAGGACCGACACCGTGACCACTTCGCGACCGTTCACATTCGGTGTCGCAACCACATTGGTATTGCTGCTGGTCGCAGGTGTCGCGGTGGTGGCCGGCGGATCCTGGAACTCGGTGGGCAAGACCCGCATCGTGGCGTACTTCGACAACTCCGACGGGCTCTTCGCCGGGGACGAAGTGCGGATCCTCGGCGTCGCCGTCGGTGAAGTGGAATCGATCGAGCCGCAACCGGAGCGCGCCAAGGTCACGTTCTGGGTCAAGGACAAGTACCCGATCCCGGTCGATGCGCGCGCGGTGATCCTCACGCCGCAGCTGGTGACGGCGCGCGCGATCGCGCTGACGCCCGCCTACACCGGTGGGCCGGCGATGCCCGACGGTGCCGTCATCGCCAAGGATCGCACCGCTGTTCCGGTGGAGTGGGACGATCTGCGCAGCCAACTGGAGAGACTGGCCAAGGCACTGCAGCCCACCGAGCCCGGCGGCGTGAGCTCACTCGGCGCACTCATCGCCACCGCCGCGGACAACCTGCGCGGACGCGGGCCGACCATCCGCGACACGCTGATCGCGATGTCCCAGGCCTTCTCGGCCCTCGGCGACCACAGTGGTGATCTGTTCGCCACGGTGAAGAACCTGTCGGTCCTCGTCTCGGCCCTGCAGTCCAGCAGTGACCTGATGGCGCAGCTCAATGTGAACCTTGCCGCCGTCACGGCGTTACTGGCCGACGACCCCGACGAGATCGGTCGCGCGGTGGCCGATCTGAACACCGCAGTTGCCGACGTGCAGGCCTTCGTCGCCGACAACCGGGATGCGATCACCACGACCACCGACCGCCTGGCCGCGGTGACCGACACGGTCGTCGACAGCATGGGGGAGGTCGAGCAGCTGCTGCACAGCGGCCCCACGGTGATGGCCAATCTGGCCAACGTGTACCAACCCGCACAGAGCGCCCTCAGCGGTGCGCTGATGATCAACAACTTCGCCAACCCGATCGACTTCATCTGCGGTGCGGTGCAGGCGGCTTCACGTCTGGGTGCCGACGAGTCGGCCAAGTTGTGTGTCCAGTACCTCGCTCCGATCGTCAAGAACCGGCAGTACAACTTTCCGCCACTGGGGGAGAACCTGTTCGTCGGCGCCTCGGCCCGACCCAACGAACTGACCTTCAGCGAGGATTGGATGCGGCCGGCCTTCGCTACGACCGATCCCGGGGCCGGCCTGCCGGGAATGATGGTGCCGAACGGAGACGGATCATGACCGGCCATCGTGCGCAACGACTGGTCGCCGCGCTGCTCACCGCCGCGGTGCTGTCCGGCTGCGGTTGGAAGGGCCTGAACTCGCTGCCGATGCCGGGTACCGCCGGCCGCGGTCCCGGTGCGTACCGCATTCAGGCCCAACTTCCCGATGTCACTACGGTGCAGCAGAATTCGCGGGTCCGCGTCGGAGACGTCAACGTGGGTACGGTGACCAAGATCGAACGCCAGGACTGGCACGCGTTGATCAGCATGACGATCGACGGCGATGTCGTGTTGCCCGCGAACGCCGTCGCCAGGGTGGGGCAGACCAGTCTGTTCGGTTCCACCCACGTCGAACTCGGTGACCCGACCGACGCTCCGCCGCGGGGACGCCTCCGCGACGGCGCGATCATCCCCTTGCGGTCCGGTGCGACCTATCCCACCACCGAGCAGACGCTGGCGGCGGTGTCACTGCTGCTCAACGGGGGCGGCGTGGGTCAGATCCAGGACATCACCAGGGCGTTCAGCACCGCGTTCGCCGGCCGTGAGCAAGACCTGCGTAGCCTGATCGGTCAGCTCGATCAGTTCATCGGTTCCCTCGACCGCCAGAGCGCTGACATCGTCACCGCCACCAGCAGCCTCAACCGGCTCGTTGCGCAGTTCGCCGACCGCGAGCCGGTGCTCGACGGCGCGCTGCGCACCCTACCGGAGGCGTTGACGGTGCTCAAAGAGCAGCGGACCGCCCTCGCCGACGCGCTCGATGCGTTCGGCAAGTTCAGCGCGGTGACCGCCGATGCGGTGAACCAGACCAAGGAATCGCTGGTCGCCGAGCTGGAGAACCTCGGCCCGGTCTTGCATTCGCTCGGCGATGCCGGCCCGGCGCTGACCAGGTCGCTCAGCTTCTTCACCACCTTCCCGTGGCCCAAGGAGACGCTGCTGAACTGGGCACGCGGCGACTACGCGAACCTGACGATGGTGGTGGATCTGACGCTGAGCCGCATCGACTCGTCCTTCTTCACCGGAACTCGCTGGGAGGGCGACCTGACCGAACTCGAAATGCAATGGGGCCGAACGATAGGACAGAAACCCAGCCCCTACACCGCGGGCAACCCGCTGATCATTCCGTACCGCTACGACCAGGGCCGATGACATGCGTGCGAACAGGCGGGTCAAACTCCAACTCGGCGTCTTCGCCGTCGTGGCCGTCGTCGCCGGTGCGGTGATGAGTTTCGGCTATCTGAAGCTGCCGGCACTGCTGGGTGTCGGCCAGTACCGCGTGACAGTCGAACTGCCAAGGGCAGCAGGTCTTTACCCCGGCAGTAACGTCACCTACCGCGGGACGACGATCGGTCGGGTCGACGACGTGCGGCTCACCGACGCCGGGGTGGCGGCGGTGCTTCGACTGCAGTCCGGTGTCGAGCTTTCCGCCGACGTGCGCGCGGACGTGCACAGTGTGACCGCGCTCGGCGAGCAGTACGTCGCGCTCACACCGGGCACCGGCACCGCGACGCCGCTGAAAGACGGCGACGTCATCCCGATCACCCGGTCCACCGTCCCGCCCGAGCTCAACGCACTCGTGGCGGCCACCAACAGGGGGCTGGCGGCGATACCGCGCGAGGACCTCGAAACCGCGGTGGACGAAAGCTTCACTGCCATCGGCGGATTGGGCCCAGAACTGGCGCGCTTCGTGCATGGCTCCACCCAGCTCGCCATCGACGCCCGTGCGAACCTCGGTGAGATCACCGCGCTCATGGACGGCTTCGAACCGGTGGCGGACTCCCAGATCCGAACCGCCGAACCCATCCAGGCGTGGGCCTCTCATCTGGCCACGGTGTCGACACAGGTGAAGGCCCACGATGTCGCGGTGCGGGGACTGCTGCAGAGCGGGCCACCGGCCGCGGCCCAGATGCGTCAACTCTTCGAGCAGCTGGCCCCCGGTTTCCCTGTGCTGCTCGCCAATCTCGTCGCGGTCGCCGACGTCGCGCTCGCCTACCAACCCGGTATCGAGCAGCTGCTGGTGCTGGTGCCCCAGATCACCCAGGAATTCCAGGGCGCCCTGGTGCCCAACCACAACACCCAGCAGGACTACCGGGGCGCGTACCTCGATTTCAACCTCAACATGAACCTGCCCCCGCCGTGCACCACCGGCTACCTGCCGGCGCAGCAGCGCCGATCCGCGGCGCTGGTGGACCATCCGGACCCGCCCGAGGGCGCGGTCTACTGCCGGGTTCCGCAGGATTCCACCGTCGTCGCGGTCCGGGGCGCCCGCAACACGCCGTGCGCCACGGCGCCCGGGAAACGCGCGCCGACGGCGGCGATGTGTGAGAGCGACGAGCAGTACGTGCCGCTCAACGACGGCGCCAATTGGAAGGGTGACCCCAACGCCACGGCGTCGGGACAACCCGTGCCGCAGCTCCCGCCGGCCGCCCCGGTGGCGGTCGTCCCCTATGACCCCGCGACCGGCAGCTTCGTGGCACCCGATGGCACCGTGCACACCCGGGCCGACCTGGGCGCAGGCGGCGGGGAACGCACGTGGCAGTCGATGCTCGTCCCCGGGGGACCCTGACGCGACACTCGGCAAACTTGACAGGTGTCAATCCTGGTTGCGATCTGTGTCACAGGGATGGTTAGCATGGGGCTATGACCGCCACACCCGAAGTCGCTGCGCCCGCCACCGGCACCATCCGCAACCCCGCGACCGGCGCCGTCGCCGGCCGGGTGCGGTGGACCGACCCCGCCGACGTCGCGCACACCGCGGCACGTCTGCGCACCGCGCAGACCGAGTGGGAGGCCCGCGGAGCCAAGGGCCGGGCCAAGGTGCTGGCCCGCTACGCGGTGTGGCTCGGTGAGCACCGCGACGAGATCGAACGGTCGTTGATCGCCGAGACCGGCAAATCCGCGGTGGACGCCGCCCAGGAGGTGCCGCTGATCCTGATGATCACCTCCTACTACGTCCGCACCATGGAGAAGGCGCTCGCACCGGAGTACCGGCCCGCGTCGCTGCCGTTCCTGTCCATCAAGAAGGTGGCTGTGCACTACCGGCCCCGCCCCGTGGTCGGGATCATCGCGCCGTGGAACTACCCGGTGGCCAACGCGCTGATGGACGCCATCAGTGCGCTCGCCGCCGGGTGCGCGGTGCTGCTCAAGCCCTCCGAGCGGACCCCGTTGACCGCCGAGCTGTTGCTGCGCGGCTGGCTGGACTGCGGCGCCCCCGAGGTGCTGGCGCTGGTCCAGGGTGCCAGGGAGGTCTCCGAGGCCGTCATCGACAACGCCGACTTCATCCAGTTCACCGGATCCAGCGCCACCGGGGTCAAGGTGATGGAGCGTGCCGCGCGCCGGCTCACCCCGGTCAGCCTGGAACTCGGCGGCAAGGACCCGATGATCGTGCTCGACGACGCCGACATCGACCTGGCCGCGCACGCGGCGGTGTGGGGTGCGATGTTCAACGCCGGCCAGACCTGTGTGTCGGTCGAGCGGGTGTACGTCCTCGACAGCGTCTACGACCAGTTCGTCGACGCCGTCGTGCGCGACGTCGAGAAGCTCGAGATCGGTGCCGGCGCGGGCAACGACGTCGGGTCGCTGATCGACGAGGCCCAGCTGGCGGTCACCGAGCGGCACGTCGCCGACGCGAGAGCCAAGGGCGCCAGGGTGCTCACCGGCGGAAAGCGCGTCGCCGGCCCCGGCAGCTTCTACGAACCCACCGTGCTGGTCGACGTCGACCACTCGATGTCCTGCATGACCGAGGAGACCTTCGGCCCGACGCTGCCGATCATGAAGGTCGCCAGTGTCGCCGAGGCCGTCCGGCTGGCCAACGACAGCCCGTACGGCTTGTCGGCGGCGGTGTTCTCCAGGGACATCGAGCGTGCGGAAGCAGTTGCGCTGCAACTGGACTGCGGTGGCGTCAACATCAACGACGTGATCACCAACCTGATGTGCACCACCGCGCCGATGGGTGGCTGGAAGACCTCGGGCATCGGTGCGCGGTTCGGCGGTCCCGAGGGCCTGAAGAAGTACTGCCGCATCGAGACCGTGATCGCCCCGCGCACCAACGTCGGGGCGGGCGGGCACTACTACCACAACTCGCACCGCGCGCAGAAGCGGATGAACACCCTGATGGCCAAGCTGGCGCTGCTGCGTCCGCGCCGCATGGCGAAGTAGGCCACCGGGCGTTCACCGGCGCGTCACCTGCCGGTCCGCGGGCGGCGATACCGTCCGCCGGTGACCCTGGACACCGCCGGATACCGCGTCCTCGACGACGACGATGACGATCCCGTCCTGCTGCATCCCGGCGGCGCGATCGTCGACACCTGGCGCGAGAACTATCCGTACGACGAGCGGATGATGCGCGAGGACTACGAGGAACAGAAGCGGCTGCTGCAGATCGAGCTGCTCAAGCTGCAGAAGTGGAGCCAAGCCAACGGCCATCGGCACGTCATCGTGTTCGAGGGCCGCGACGCCGCGGGCAAGGGCGGCACCATCAAACGGTTCATGGAGCACCTGAACCCGCGCGGCGCCCGCGTCGTCGCGCTGGAGAAACCCACCGAGAAGGAGCGCACCCAGTGGTACTTCCAGCGCTACGTGCAGCATCTGCCGTCGGCGGGGGAGATCGTGCTGTTCGACCGGTCCTGGTACAACCGCGCCGGCGTGGAGCGGGTGATGGGGTACTGCACGCCGCGCCAGCACGCGGAGTTCATCCGGCAGGTCCCGCTGTTCGAGCAGATGCTGGTCAACGACGGCGTCAGCCTCACCAAGCTGTGGTTCTCGGTGTCGGCCGCCGAGCAGCGCACCCGCTTCACCATCCGGCAGGTCGACCCCGTCCGGCAGTGGAAACTGTCTCCCACCGACCTGGCTTCGCTGGACAAATGGGACGACTACACCGCCGCCAAGGAGGACATGTTCGCCTGGACCGACACCGAGACCGCACCGTGGACGGTGGTCAAGAGCAACGACAAGAAACGCGCCCGGATCAACGCCATGCGCTACGTGCTCGGTAAGTTCGACTACGACAACAAAGACCATGAGGTGGTCGGCAGGGCCGATCCCCTCATCGTGGGACGCGCCCTGGCCGATTAGCCGGATCCCCGCCGGGTGCCTGGTCCCGGCAAGGAGGATGTGTGCGGTTTCTCGCCGCGCTGGTGCTGTGGCTGTTCACCACCGTCGGGCTGGCCGTTGCGGTGCCCGCCCTGTGGACCCAGATGACCGTCGTCGACGAGGACGGCTACGCCGCGCTGGCCGCGTCGGCGGCCACCGACCCCCGGCTGCAGGACGCGATGGCCGGCGAGCTCACCACCCAATTGGTCGCGCTGGGCGCCGACAGCGGCTACCAGCTCAACCCGCAGCTGACCCGTCAGGTCGCCGACAGCTACACCCGCAACGCGGGCTTCCCCGGCCAGTTCGGCCAGGCCAACCGGATCGCGCACCGCTGGATGTTCACCGGGGCGGTGCCGACCGGCAACTCCACCGACCAGTGGCTGATCGACGTCGCCCCGATGTTGTCGGACCCGTCGTTCCGGGCCACGCTGGGCAGCCTGGATCTGCAGGTGCCGCCGACGCTGACGGTGCCGATCACCGTCGACGCCCCCGAACTGCAGCCCGGCAAGCTGCGCTGGCTGGCAACCTGGGGGCCGTGGGCCAGCATCGGCGCCGCCGTGCTGACCGGTGTGTTCGCCCTGCTGACCCTGGCCGCGGCCCGCTCGAAGGGCAAAGGGCTTACCGCCCTGGGTGTTTCGGCGCTGCTGGTCGGTGCGGCCGGGTGGGCGGGCATCGAGGTGGGCCGCCGTTTCGTCGACGACGCGCTCAACCGCACCAGCGGCGACATCCGCACCGTCGCCGAGGTGATGGTGGGCCACGCCGAGGACAGCCTGCACCTGTGGCTGACCGCCACGCTGCTGGCCGGGGTGGCGCTGGTGGTGTTCGGGGTGCTCGTGGCGGTGCTCGGTGGCCTGCTGCGACGGCCCGGCCGCGACCGACCCGCCGCGTGACCCTCACCCCAGTTCCCGCCGCGTGACCCTCACCCCAGTTCCCGCCGCGTGACCCTCACCCCAGTTCCCGCCGAAATTGCATTCCAGCAGCGAAAGTTCGAGTGAGGCCCTGCTGGAATGCAATTTCGGCGCGGGGTTGGCCGGGCACGTTCGGTGCGTGATGGGGTTCTAGAGCCGACGCATCTCCCGTGACATCAAGGCGCTTTCGATGAATTCATGGTGCTGCGGGTAGCCGCGCGGCTTGCGTTCGGTGTCGTCGGCGATGTCGGCGACGACGACCTCGGCGACCCGCCTCGGTACATGAAACCGCCAGTGCACCAACGCCGAGATGGCATCCCGGCCCGGGAAATGCCCCACTGCGATCGTCATGATCGTCCCCTCTCGTTCATGCTGATGAACATCGTCGGTCGCCGGGGACGATTCGTTCTCAGTAGTCCGGTACTGAGGTTTCGCTGCATCGGCGCCCGGATGCTGCAGGTCGTCGGGGTCGGACTGGCCACCCGCAACGTTGATCGACGTCGGGAATCAGTAATGCGGTACTGAGGCCGGGTACTGCGCCCCGGTGCGGTGCTACGGCTCGATGACGTGTGTGGGGTCGGGTCTGCGCTCCGGCGGGGCCTGGCTGTAGTCGTCCCACGGCCCGTCGCGGTGGGCCACCGCGGCCCGCACCCCCTCGGTGGCCGCGGTGTCGATGAACCGCAACGCATCGGGGGTGTTGCGCATCAACCCGTCGAGGATCCCGCCCAGGGTCTGCGTCGACGCCAGCCCCATGTTCTCGTAGGCCTGGTTGACGATCAGCTTCTGGGCCTGCAGCTGCGACAGCGGGATGCGGGCCAGCTTGTCCGCGATCTCGGTGACCCGCGCCTCCAGGCGATCGAACGGCACCGACTCGTTGATGAGTTCGACTGCGGCGGCTTCCTTTCCGGTCAGCGGCTCACCCGTCAGCGAATGCCACTTCACCTTCGCCAGCGACAACCGGTAGAGCCACATCCCGGTCAGGTAGGCGCCCCACATCCGGGCGTACGGCGTGCCGATGACGGCGTCGTCGCTGGCGATCACCAGGTCGGCGCACAGCGCGTAGTCGCTGGCACCGCCGACGCACCAGCCGTGCACCTGGGCGATGACGGGTTTGGAGGCCCGCCAGATCGCCATGAACTTCTGCGTCGGCCCGGTCGCGCGGGCGCTGACCATCGCGAAGTCCTTACCGGGATCCCACCGGCCGTCGGTGTTCATCGTCTCGCCCCAGTGCTGGAACCCGCCGCCGAAGTCGTAGCCCCCGGAGAACGCGCGCCCGGCACCGCGCAGCACGATGACCTTCACCTCGGGGTCGCGCTCGGCCAGCCCGATCGCGGCCTCGATCTCGTCGGGCATCGGCGGCACGATGGTGTTCAGCTGCTCGGGCCGGTTCAGCGTGATCGTCGCCACCGGTGCCTGCACCCGGTACAGGATGGTCTCGAATGACGTTGGCACCGGCAATGATTCGTCCTATCTCCAGTCGCGGAACGCGTCGAGCAGCTTGCTGCGGAACTCCGGCGCGATCTGGTCGTCGCCGATGGTGCCCAGCGTCGCGACCGTCACCCGGAACTGCTGCAGGTAGTTCTCGCACCCGTCGCACTCGAGCAGGTGCAGGTCGAACCGGGCCCGGGTCTCGGGGTCCAGCGATCCGTCAAGGTAGGCGGTGACGAG
This sequence comes from Mycolicibacterium sp., assembly GCA_050250295.1. Taxonomy (GTDB): domain Bacteria; phylum Actinomycetota; class Actinomycetes; order Mycobacteriales; family Mycobacteriaceae; genus Mycobacterium. The sequence continues at coordinate 13,724 of JBFWOX010000027.1, read as the reverse complement.
CTCGACGAGCTCGTTGCAATCCATCGAATGCTCGCTCACGGCGTGTCCTTCAGATAGTCCTCGAGCACTTGGCGCAGCGCCGTGCGGCCGCGGTGCAGCAGCACTCGCTGGTTGGCGACGCTGATGTCGAGGAGCTCACGCACCTCGGCGGAATCCATGTCCAACACGTCGCGCATGGTCACGACGAGACGCTGGCGTTCGGGCAGTTTGTCGAGTTCACGGCGGGCTACGGCCATCAGCTCGTTGCCCAGCACCGAGCCTTCCGGTGACTCCGGGAACGCGGTGGGCACCTCATCGGGTTTCCAGTGGCCCGGGTACGGGTCGTCGGCGGTGCGGAACCGCGCCGGGTCGACGCTGCCGCCGGTGTAGGCGGCGATCGCGACGTCGAGGTCGGAGCGTTCCCGCAGACCCCGCTTCTTGGCGATGTTGATCAGCACGGTGAACAGCCAGGTGCGCAGCGACGACCGGCCCTCGAACGTGTCGATGCCTTTGAGCAGCGCGATCCATGCCTCCTGGACGACTTCCTCGGCGATCTCGCGGCTGGCCACGTACCCACGCGCGATCCGCAGCATCGCCGGGGCGTGCCTGTCGACCAACCCGGCAAAGGCCGCCTCATCACCGCCGCGCAGGGCGGCGATGAGGGCGGCCTCGTCGGTGGACGTGGTAGTCATCTGGCGAGATGGTAGCCCGGTTGCTCACGCCCGGGAACTGCGCAACGCATCGGTCAGCGTCCAGACCGCGATACCGATCAGCGCCACGTCCTTGATCAGGAACTGGCCGGTGGACGACAACACCGGGAAGCCACCCGCGGACGCCTCGAACACCCCCGGGGTGGTGAACAGGAAGCTCAGCGTCGCGGTGAACAGGCCGACGGCGATGACGCTGCCCGCGATCGACAGTTTCGGCCACCACGGCTTGACCGCGATCAGCGCGGCGGCGGTCAGCTCGAGCACGCCGAGCAGCGCGGAGAAGGTGCCGACCGAGAACACGTCGTACACCCAGCTCATCAGCGGGCTGTGGGACACCAGCGGCGCGATGCCCTGGGCCTCGAACGCGGTGAACTTCAGCGCGCCGATCCAGGCGATGACGACGACGAGCCCGTAGCGGGCCAGCGCGGCGCCGATCGGTTCCAGGGTGGTCAGGGTGCGGGGTGCGGTCAGGGTGCTCATGGCGGTCCTCTCCGATGCGTACGCGCCCCCGATGGGCGCGGCGTCGGGGTGTAGTGCCGCCCGGATGCTCCGGCGTTACACCGTCACCGGCAGCCGATCTGCAGACCGTCGAGGGAGCCGACGACCCGGGCGATGTCGGTGTCGGCTGGGGCGCGCCCGGCCGCCCGGCACGCGATCCGCATCCACTCGTCGGCGGCGACCGGGACCCGCGACAACGTCTGCGTCGGCTCGCTCGCGACGAACAGCGTCTGCCCGTTCTGCGGCAGCCCCAGGCCGTTCCACGCCTTGATCGCCGAGGTCACCGGCAGCAGCGGCAGCCGCGACGCGTCGCGCAGGTCGTAGCGGACCACCACCCCGTTGGCCTCGGCGAACATCTCGTCACCGGCCACCACGCCCTGCTCGGGGGTCACCATGCGGTACCCGAGCCGGCCGATCACGTCGGTGTGGCCGTCACGCGGATCCAGCCGCAGCACTTCGGTGTCGGCCTGGTAGCCGCTGGAGTCCAGCATCCGCAACAGCGTGATCCCGTCGGAGGTGTGCGCCGCGAAATCCAGCAGACGGCCGCTGATGTCCCATTCGCCGACCCGTTCCTCGGTGTAGGTGTCGATCAGCGTGACGTGCGTGGCGGACGAGTCGTCGCGCTCGGGGACGTGGATCGCGTATGCGCCGTTGGCGGTGACGTTGGTGGCGGGTAGCGTCGTCGGGTCGTGGCCACCGTGGGCCGGGTCGATCAGCAGCAGCCGCCCGTCGACGGCCGCGGCGACGACACCGTCGGCGCGCAGCGCCGCCCGGGCGGTTCCGTCGGCCCTCGGCAGGTCCAGGCGCTGCTCCACCCGGTCCATGCGGGGACCGCCGACGACGAAGCCGTCACCGGTGCTCGGGGCGTAGACGAACACCCGGTCGGCGTCGAGCCACAGCGCGGTGGGCTGCGCGGTGAGCGCCGCGTCGAGGTCTCCGGACGCCGGCGCGTCGAAGGTGGCCTCGTGGCGGGCGACGTACCCGGTGAGCAGGTTCGCCGCGGTGGTGCCCGACGACCCGATCACCAGCACCTTGGCGGCGTCGGGGGAGACCGCCACCTGCGGGGGCCCGCACGCGTTGCAGGTCTTGCCTACGGTCAGGTCGGTGACCGCGGTCAGCGGTGTGGTGCGCCGCAGATCCCACAGCGCCGCAGTGGATCCCGAGGCGCTGAGCAGGAGCTCATCCGAGAGGAACTGCAGCGAGTGCGGCCGCGCCCCTGCGCCGCGCAGTTCGGTGAGTTGCGGAGCGGCACCGCGGGGGTGCACCGCGCCGACGAAGATCCGGCCGTCCCCGGCGACCGCCATCCGGGTACCGCGTGAATCCAGGGCGACGTCGGTGGCCTGCACCCCGCCGGAGTCGGCGGCCAGCACGTCGTCGCCGAGGGTGGGCGGCGGCGTGCCGGTGAGGTCCCACACCTCCACCGCATTGAGGTCGGTGACGTAGCCGAATCGGCTGCCATCCCCGGAGATGCCGGCCACCGCCAGCATCCACGCCTTCATCGGCCCGCGGGTGGAGGCCTGGGTGGCGCCGTCCAGTGACATCCGAATGTAGTTGCCCGCCATGTCCATTGCGGCCAGGGTCCGGTCGTCGGGCAGCCGGGTCCACGGCCGGTTGCCCCTGCTGGCGATGTCGGTCCTCAGCTCGGTCGTGCGGCCATTGTGACGAATCTCGAAGTGCGCGTTCTCGATCGGGGGTTCCTTCGCCGGCAGGGCCGCGGTCGTGTCGCCGGAGGGCGACATCGCGACGATCTCGGTGCCGGGCAGTTCGGTGACCGTCCCGTCGCGCCAGATCGCCGAGGAGTACCGGCCGGCGTCGGGGGCGTCGTCGTGCCGCGCGCTGGCCGCGACGGTGCGGCCGTCGTCGCTGACCGCGAGGAACTGGATCGGCCCGCCGAGGTCCATCAGCTCGCCACGGTGCCCGCTCTGGCGGTCGTCGAGGTAGACGGTTCCCGAATCAGAGCCTGCAACAATCAGTTTCGCGTCCGGCGTGCCGTCGACCGTGGACAGGGGGCCGTCGAAGGTGATGAACTCGTCGAGTTGGGCCGTGGTGGTGAGCACCTCGTGCAGCGCCTGCAGCGTCGCGCTGTCGGGCCGGGTGCGGTAGGCGGTGGTGGCCAGCGCGAGCGAGGTCTGCAGGTCGGTCTGCGCCGCGGTGACGGCGGTGGCGGCGAGTTGACCGACCCGGGCGATCAGGGACTGCTGGGCGGCGAGGTCGCGTTGCCGGACGGCCTCGGAGCGCTGCACGAAGGCCACCGCGCCGGCGACCAGCGCCAGCACCAGCAGGACCGCCAGGCCCGCGATCGCCGACCGGGCCAGCCTGCGCGCCTTGCGGTGCTGGCGGACGTTCTCGCCGATGAGCTGGTCCCGCGGCACGTCGCGGACCGCGGCGGACAGGTCGGCGATGCGTTCGGTGAACCGCGGATCGGCGGTCTGCAGCGAGCCGGGGGCGCCGAACCACGTCATGTCCACCCAGCGTGGCTCCTCGGCGTATGCGCCGCGCAGCGCGGGGGGAATCGCGGACTCGACGGTGAACTCGCCGGCGGCGCGGTCCCAGCCGATGGTGCCGCCGGCGTGCACCAGCAGCATCCGCTGCGCGCCCTTGTGCCGGACCCACCAGGCGACTTCGTTGTCGACGTAGGTCGAGGCCGCCGCTTCCGGCGTGGCCAGCAGGATGAACGCCTGGGCTTCCTGCAGGGCCCGCTCGATCGTCGACCACAGCGCGCTGTTGGCCGACATCGAGGCGTCGTCGCGGAACACCCGGATCGCCCGCAGCCGGTTCCAGGGTTTGGCGAACTTCTCCAGACCGGTCTGCAGCGCGACCGCCAGCGGTGCCGACGGTGCGCGCGCATAGGAGATGAAGGCGCCGAACCGTTCCGACATGGGTGGCCTCCGATCCCTGGTCTACTCGGACCAAGCTACCGGCGCGCCCCGACACATCCCGCCGAAATTGCATTCCAGCAGGGCCCCACTCGACCTTTCGCTGCTGGAATGCAATTTCGGCGGGGATCAGGTGGGCTGGAGGGTCTGCAGCAGGAACTCGTAGATCAGCGCGGAGCGGTGCGCGGCCTGGGCGTTGTCGGCCGCCCCGCCGTGGCCGCCCTCGATGTTCTCGTAGTAGAGCACCCGCTGGCCGGCGGCCTCCAGCGCCGCGGTCATCTTCCGGGCATGCCCGGGGTGCACCCGGTCGTCGCGGGTCGATGTGGTGATCAACACCGGCGGATACCGACGGTCGCTCGAAATATTCTGGTACGGCGAATATTTCGAGATGAACTCCCAGTCGTCGGGGTCGTCGGGGTCACCGTACTCGGCCACCCAGGACGCCCCGGCCAGCAGCAGGTGGAACCGGCGCATGTCCAGCAGCGGGACGCTGCACACCAGCGCGCCGAACAGCTCGGGGTAGCGGGTGAGCATGACGCCCATCAGCAGGCCGCCGTTGCTGCCGCCCTGGGCGCCGAGCTGCGGCACCGTGGTGATACCGCGGTCCACCAGATCCCGTGCCACCGCGGCGAAGTCCTCGTACACCAGGTGGCGGCCCGCCCGCATCGCCTGGGTGTGCCAGGTCGGGCCGTACTCCCCGCCGCCGCGGATGTTGGCCAGCACGTAGGTGCCGCCGCGGGACAGCCACAACCGGCCCAGCACTCCGTCGTAACCCGGAGTGCGGGCCACCTCGAACCCGCCGTAGCCGCCGAGCAGCGTCGGGCCCGGGCCCTGACCGTGCCGGTGTCCGACAACGAAATACGGGATCCTGGTGCCGTCGTCGGAGGTTGCGAAGTGCTGCTGCACCTCGATGTCGGCGGCGTCGAAGAACGACGGTGCCCGTTTGATCTCGCTGACCGGGCCGCCCGCCGTGCCGTGCAGCAGCCGCGACGGTGTGTCGAAACCCGAGGAATCCAGGAAGATCTCGTCGCCGAACGGGTCCGCGGCGACCACCGAGGTGTCGGTGTTCTCCGGCAGCCCGTCGACCGGCTCGCTGATCCAGCTGCCCGGGGTGTACACCCGCACCCGGCTGGCCACATCGGCGAGGGTGACCACCATCAGCCGGTCCCGGGTCCACGCGTAGTGGTGCAGGCAGGTGTGCTCGTCGGGGGCGAACACCACCGTCAAAGGCGCTGTGCTGGCGAGAAATTCATCGTAGTCAGCGGCCAGTAGCGAACCGGCGGCATAGTATTCGACGCCGCGGTACCAGTCGGTGCGCAATTCGATCAGCAGCCAGTTGCGGTGCACCGAGATGCTGGCATCGGTCGGGGTGTCGATGCGGATCAGCTCGTCGCCGCGCAGCTCGTAGACCTCTTCATTGAAGAAGTCCAGCGCCCGGCTGAGGATGGTCCGGCGGAACCCCTCGGTGCGGTCCACCGATGCAGCGACGATGACGTCGCTCGGATCGCCGGTGAACACGGTCTCGGCCTGGGCCAGCGGCTGCCCGCGGCGCCACCGCTTCACCAGCCGGGGGTAGCCCGACTCGGTCAGCGAGCCCTCGCCGAAATCGGTGCCGACCAGCAGGGTGTTCTCGTCCTCCCACGTCAGTTGCGACTTCGCCTCCGGTAGCTGGAACCCGTCTGCGACGAATTCCCTTGTCCCCATGTCAAACTCGCGCACCACCGCGGCGTCCGAGCCACCCGGGGACAGGCTGATCAACGCCCGCGAATGGTCGGGTTCGATGACGTCGGCTCCGGCCCACACCCAGCTGGTGTCGTCGTCGGCGGCCAGTTTGTCGACGTCGATGACGACGTCCCACTCGGGTTGCTCGGTGCGGTAGCTGTCCAACGTGGTGCGCCGCCACAACCCGCGCGGGTTGGCCGCGTCGCGCCAGAAGTTGTAGAGGTACTCACCCCGACGGCGCACGTAGGGGATCCGGGCGTCGGTGTCGAGCACCTCGAGGGCTTCGGCGCGCATCTGCTCGAAGCGCGCACCGCCGAGGCGCGCCACCGTCGGGTCGTTGTGCGCGCGCACCCAGGCGAGCGCGTCGTCCCCGGCGACGTCTTCCAGCCAGAGGTACGGGTCGGTGTCGGTCTGTGTCACGCCGTCCATTCTCCCGCCCGGCGCCGTCGACGCCCACACCGGTGGGGGCTCGATGGGACATACTGCCCGGCATGGGCATTTTCGGCAGGTCCGAGGACGGCGGCGACGACGGTGGGCTGCGTCGCCGGGTCGAGGAGTTGGAGCGCCGGGTCGCGGCGCTGGAGTGGGCGCTGCGCAGCAGCCAGGCCGCGCCGTCCACGCCGGCACCGACGGCGTATCCGCCGGCGCCGGGGCAGCCGGTGAGCGCCGAGGTGCTGCAGCTGGCCCTGCAGGGGAAGAAGATCGAGGCCATCAAGGTGTTGCGGGAACAGACCGGGCTCGGGCTCAAGGAGTCCAAGGAGATCATCGACCAGCTGGCCCCCTGACCCGCCGCCCTCACCCTGACCCCGGACCCGCCGAAATTGCATTCCAGCAGGCCGCTACTCGACCTTTCTCTGCTGGAATGCAATTTCGGCGGGTTTTCAGCTCAGGTGGTGGACCTCCTGCAGGCCGTACACCGGCGTGGGGATGCCCTCGTAGCGGGCCTTGAGCTGTAACGCCAGGTACAGCGAGTAGTGCCGCGACTGGTGCAGGTTGCCGCCGTGGAACCACAGGTTGGGCTGCTGGGTGGGCTTCCACATGTTGCGCTGCTCGCCCTCCCACGGTCCGGGGTCCTTCGGGGTGTCACTGCCCAGCCCCCACACCTTGCCGACCCGGTCGGCGACCTCCTGGCCCATCAGGTCGGCGGCCCAGCCGTTCATCGAGCCGTAGCCGGTCGCGTAGACCACCACGTCGGCCGGCAACTCCGTACCGTCGGCCAGGATCACCGAGTCCTCGGTGAGCCGCTCGACCTGCCCGTGCGCCAGCTTGATCCGGCCGTCGGCGACCAGGTCGCACGCGCCGACGTCGATGTAGTACCCCGATCCGCGCCGCAGGTACTTCATGAACAACCCGGAACCGTCTGCGCCCCAATCGAGTTCGAAACCGGCCGCTTCGAGCCGGTCGTAGAACTCCTTGTCGCGCTCGCGCATCTGGTCGTACAGCGGGATCTGGAACTCGTGCATGATCCGGTACGGCAGCGACGCGAACGTCAGGTCGGCCTTCTCCGTCGTCATCCCCGCGGCCAGGGCCCGCTCGGAGTACAGGTCGCCGAGCCCGATGTCCATCAACGTGTCGGATTTGACGATATGGGTGGACGAGCGCTGCACCATCGTCACGTCGACGCCGTTCTCGTAGAGCGCCTTGCAGATATCGTGTGCGGAGTTGTTCGAGCCGATCACGACGGCCTTCTTGCCGACGTAGGCGTCCGGGCCGGGGTGCGCGCTGGAGTGGTGCTGATCGCCGCGGAAGACGTCCTGGCCGGGCAGCGTCGGGACGTTGGGCTTGCCCGACATCCCGGTCGCGAGCACCAGCTGGGTCGGATGCAGCGTCAGCCGCTCCCCGTCGCGGTCCACCTCCACGGTCCAGGTCTGGGACTCCTCGTCGAAGGATGCCGACAGGCACGTGGTCTTCGACCAGTACGGCACCTCCATCACCCGGGTGTAGAACTCCAGCCAGTCGCCGATCTTGTCCTTCGGCGCGAACACCGGCCAGTTCTGCGGGAAGGGCAGGTACGGCAGGTGGTCGTACCAGACGGGATCGTGCAGGCACAGCGACTTGTACCGCTTGCGCCACTGGTCACCGGGGCGTTCGTGCTTGTCGACGACGATCGCGGGCACGCCGAGCTGGCGCAGCCGCGCGCCGAGTGCGATGCCGCCCTGCCCGCCGCCGATCACCAGGGTGTACGGCTGGGTCGTGCGGCCCAGCTCGGCGTCCTCGGCGGCCTTCTTCTCCGCCCACGAGCGCGGATCCGGGTCGTCGCCGTGCACCGCGCCGAGCACCCGGGTCGGTCCCTTGGGCTCCTCGTGGCCCTTGATTTCCTGCAGCGCGGTCAGCAGCGTCCAGGCCTGCTCCCCCTTGAGGCGCAGGTGCCCGGTGCCGCGCCCGACGGCGGTCTCGAACTCGATGAACGCCGAGGTGACGTCGCCGTCGGCGGTGGGTTCCTCGCGGGTGCGGAACCCGGACGGGTCGGTCTCGGCTAACCGCGTGCCGAGCATGTCGGTGATCTGGTCGCGGCCTTCGAGGGTCTTGATGTTCCAGGTGAACGACACCAGGTCGCGCCAGAAGCTGTCGACGGCGAACATGCCGGCGACGCCGTCGATGTCCCTGGCGGCCAGCGCCGCCTCGAAGTCGGCCAGCCAGGCGTCGACGCGCTGCTGCGGCGTCAGTTCCGTGGTGGTCTGAGGGTCAAGGGTTGATGTCATGTGAGCCAGGACACACCGCGGCAGTTATCGGTGGCAAGAGTTGCGAACCGTTGCAGACGGTCCTGGGCGAGCGAAGCGACGGGAAAGAGGCACTGGGCGAGCGAAGCGACGGGGAATGGGGCACTGGGCGAGCGAAGCGACGGGGAATGGGGCACTGGGCGAGCGAAGCGACGGGGAAGAGGCACTGGGCGAGCGAAGCGACGGGGAAGAGGCACTGGGCGAGCGAAGCGACGGGGAATGGGGCACTGGGCGAGCGAAGCGACGGGGAATCAAATCCTGCAACCCCCTGCAACTCTTCCGGGCTGTGGTCGCGGTCACATAGAACTGTCCGCATGAAAGCTGCCGTCTACTACGGACCGAACAAGCTC
>JBFWOX010000027.1:0-4769 GCA_050250295.1 Mycolicibacterium sp. | reverse complement strand
GGCACTGGGCGAGCGAAGCGACGGGGAATCAAATCCTGCAACCCCCTGCAACTCTTCCGGGCTGTGGTCGCGGTCACATAGAACTGTCCGCATGAAAGCTGCCGTCTACTACGGACCGAACAAGCTCGAGATCGACGATGTCGCCATACCGCAGCCCGGCCCCGGCACCGTCCAGCTGCAGGTGGGTTTCAACGGGATCTGCGGGACCGATCTGCACGAGTACTACGCCGGCCCGATCTTCGTCCCCACCGCCCCGCACCCGCTGACCGGCCAGCAGCTGCCGCTCACCATGGGCCACGAGTTCTCCGGCACCATCACCGCCGTCGGCGCCGGGGTCACGGGCTGGAGCGAGGGCGACCGCGTCGCGGTGGAACCCATCTACAAATGCGACCAGTGTGGACCCTGCCGGGCCGGCAACTACAACGTCTGCCAGCAGATCGGCTTCCACGGCCTGATGTCCGACGGTGGGATGGCCGAGTACACCGTGGTGCCGACCAGCATGTTGCACAAGCTGCCCGACACGGTGTCGCTGGAACTCGGCGCGCTGGTGGAGCCGATGTCGGTGGCCTACCATGCCGCCACCCTCGGCGACATCCGCGCCGGTGACACCGCAATGGTCTTCGGCGCCGGCCCGATCGGCATCGGGCTGTGGTTCGCGTTGTGCGGCAAGGGGCTCGATGACGTGTTCGTCGTCGAACCGGCACCGACCCGGCGCGCGGCGATCGAGGCGCTGGGCGCCAGAACCCTCGATCCGGCCGGCGTCGACGTGCCCGCGTTCATCGCCGAGCACACCGCGGGCGCCGGTGCCGACGCCGTGTTCGACGCGGCCGGGGTGACGCCCGCGGTCAGCACCGCACTGGCATGCGTCGGCTCGCGCAAACCGATGATCAGCGTGGCGATCTACGAAAAGCCGTTGGAGACACCGCTTCTGAACCTGGTGATGAACGAGTCCCGGATCCAGGGTTCGCTGTGCTACACCGGCGCCGACTTCGAGGCGGTGATCGCGCTGATGGCCGAGGGCACGTACGACACCACCGGCTGGGTCACCCGGATCCCGCTCGACGACGTCGTCGACGAGGGCTTCGAAGCGCTGCACGCCGGCACCAAGATGAAGGTGCTCGTCGACCCGAACGGAGGGAAATCATGAGCACCGCAGGGCAACTGGCGGGCCGGGTAGCGCTGGTCACCGGCGCCGGGCGCGGCATCGGGCGGGGCATCGCGCTGCGGCTGGCCAGAGACGGTGCCGACATCGCGCTGGTGGATCTGCATCCCGACGGCATCGCCGCGGTCGCCGACGAGATCACCGAGATCGGTTCCAAGGCAACCACGTTCGTCGCCGACGTCAGTGACCGTGACCAGGTGTTCGCCGCCGTCGAGCACGCCGCGACCGCCCTCGGCGGCCTCGACATCATGGTCAACAACGCCGGCATCGCACTCGTCGGCCCGATCGCCGACGTCACCGCCGCCCAGATCGAAAAGCTCTGGGCGATCAACGTCAACGGTGTGCTCTGGGGCACCCAGGCCGCCGTCGCGAAGTTCCTCGAACTGGGTAACAAGGAGCAGGGCAGGATCAGCAAGGTGATCAACGCCTCGTCGATCGCCGGCCATGACGGATTCGCCCTCCTCGGCCCGTACAGCGCGACGAAGTTCGCCGTGCGTGCCCTGACCCAGGCCGCGGCCAAGGAGCACGCCGCCGACGGCATCACCGTCAACGCCTACTGCCCGGGTGTCGTCGGCACCGATATGTGGGTCGAGATCGACAAGCGGTTCGCCGAACTCACCGGCGCCGCCGAGGGGGAGACCTACGACAAGTTCGTCGGCGGCATCGCGCTCGGTCGCGCCGAGACCCCCGACGACGTCGCCGGGTTCGTGTCCTATCTGGCCGGCCCCGACGCCGACTACATGACCGGGCAGGCCGGTCTGATCGACGGCGGCCTGGTCTATCGCTGAGACGCAGAGCACACTGGGAGTTGATGCAACCCGTGCCCGAACCCGCGGTCGCAGTCGGCGAGGACCCGCGCAGCTACGCGCGGCTGATGTCGGCTGTGTACGACGCGACGATGACCGGATCCCGGGCCCCGGCCCGGCCCCGGGAGGTCATCGGGGCGTCCTGGCAGCGCATGTTGGCCAGCGGGATCGACCCCGACGAACGCACCCCGCCGGTGGTCGAGACCGCCGGCCTGGACATGCTGCGGCGCTCCTCCGGCCTGCTCGCGGTGCTCGACGAGGTCTCCCACGGCCTGGAGTCGCTGGTCGCCGACGGCGAGAACATCCTCGTCGTCGCCGACGCCCAGGGCCGGGTGCTGTGGCGGTCCGGGTCGCCGTCGGTGCTGGGCAACGCCGACCGGCTGGGTTTCATCGAGGGCGCGCACTGGGCCGAGGGCGCGGTCGGCACCAACGCGATCGGCACCGCGCTGGTCTCACAGCGGGCCGTGCAGGTGTTCTCCGCCGAACACTTCCTGCGCACCCACCACTCCTGGACCTGCGCCGGCGCCCCGATCCGGGACCCGCGCACCGGGCAGGTCATCGGCGTCGTCGACGTCTCCGGGCCGGCCGCCACCGTCCATCCGACCACGATCGCCCTGGTGGACGCCGTCGCCCGGCTGGCCGAATCGCAGCTGCGCAGCGAACACGATCGCACGCTCAACAGGCTGCGGGCGCTGGCCGCACCGATCCTGGCGCGGATGGGCAGCCCGGCGCTGGCCGTGGACACCGACGGCTGGGTGGCGGCCGTCGACGCGATGCCGCTGCACAACCGGATCCTGCTGCCCGAGCAGCTGACACCGGGACGGGTGTGGCTGGCGGCGCTGGGCATGTGCGTGATCGAACCGCTGCCCGGCGGCTGGCTGGTGCGCCCGGCGCTCGGCGAGGACGCCACCGACGCCGATCAGCTCTCCCGGGTGACGCTGGATCTGTCCAACCCGGACCTCCCGTCGCTGTGCCTGGCCGGCGAGTTCGGCTCCTGGCGCCACGACCTGTCGCTGCGCCATGCCGAAATCCTCTGCGCCCTTGCGCTTTCCCCACAGGGCCGGAGCGCCCCACAACTCGCCGACGACCTCTACGGTGACCGCACCCGGGTGGTCACGGTGCGCGCCGAGATGTCGCGGCTGCGCAAGCAGTTCACCGGGTTGCTGGCCGCCCAGCCGTACCGCTTCGCCGGTTCGGTGGACCTCGGAATCCGCTACCCGGCCGACCGCCGCATGCTGCTGCCGCCGTCGACGGCGCCGGTGATCAGGAATGCCCGAATGGCGGGTCCACCATCGCCCGCCGTGCGGCAGGATGGATGACGTGGACACCCCGCACCGCGCCCTGGTCACCGAAGCCGCCGCCGAACTGCTGCGCCGCCTGCAGGAGCGGCACGGCAGGCTGATGTTCCACCAGTCCGGTGGGTGCTGTGACGGGTCGTCGCCGATGTGTTACCCCGACGGGGACTTCCTCGTCGGCGACCGGGACGTGCTGCTGGCCGTGCTCGACGTCGGTGACGGGGTGCCGGTGTGGATCTCCGGCCCGCAGTTCGACGCCTGGAAGCACACCCAGCTGGTGATCGACGTGGTGCCCGGCCGCGGCGGCGGGTTCAGCCTGGAGGCCCCCGAGGGCATGCGGTTCCTGTCCCGGGGCCGCGCCTTCACCGACGACGAGAACCGGGTGCTGGCCGACGTGGCACCGGTGACCGGCGCCGACTACGAGCGCGGCCTGCGTCCCCCGGCGCACGGCACCCACGTGGTGGCCGAGGCGGCCGACGCCTGCCCGGTCCCACTGCGGTAGGGCGCGCCGCCCCGGAATCCGGCCCACCCGGCGTTATCGTCGACACGTGATCCCGTTGCCCCGTGCATCGGTGCTGGCCGGAGTGATGATCGTCGGTCTCGCTCTCGGCATGATGGCCGCGCTGAGCGCCGCCGTCGAAATCGCCACCCCGGTCCGGCCGGACCTCGCCGTCGGCCTCGTCGTGGGCACCACCGGCACGGTCGGGCTGTTGCTGATCCTGTTCTCGCGTCGACGCTGGGTCACCGCCGTCGGCGCGATGATCCTGGCCGTCGGGCCCGGCTGGTTCGGCGCGCTCACCGCGATCCAGGTGGCCGCCGGTGGCTGACCGGGCAGGGCGGCAGCCCGAGTTCACCGGACCCGCCGCCGCGCAGGGCCTGATCGAACTCGAACCCGAGGCGCCGTCCGCGCAACCGGTCGTCATTCCCGGCGTCGACCACCACGCCGGGGAGTACCTGAGCCGGTGGCGCTTCCTGCTCGTGGTCGCCGGGGTGTGGCTGGTGGCGGCCGCCGCCGGGCTCGGCCTCTACTACTGGTGGTTCCACGAGGCCGACAAGGCCATGCCGGTGTTCGCGGTGCTGGTCTACCTGGTGTCCTGCGCCGTCGGCGCCCTGCTCAGCGCCATGGTGCAGAACCGGCCGACGGTCGCCGCGACGGCGATCGCGCTGATGTCGGCGCCGTTCGCCTCGAGCGTGGCGGCCGCAGTGCTCTACGCCGGTTACGCGTTCGGCTGGATCACCCGGTAGCGGTCCCGGCGCGCCCACTAGGGTAGGTAGGCGTGACCCACTTTGACGTCGTTGTTCTTGGAGCTGGTCCCGGCGGGTATGTGGCGGCGATTCGTGCTGCGCAGTTGGGGCTGAACACCGCCATTGTCGAGCCTAGGTACTGGGGTGGTGTGTGTCTGAACGTCGGGTGTATCCCGTCGAAGGCGTTGTTGCGTAATGCGGAGTTGGTGCACATCTTCACCAAGGAGGCCAAGACCTTCGGCATCAGTGGGGAGGCCAGTT
>JBFWOX010000026.1:0-96650 GCA_050250295.1 Mycolicibacterium sp. | reverse complement strand
GCGAATCAAACATCGCCGCACCTACTTCGACGATCAGAAGGTGTAGCGGGTCCTGGTAGCCGGCGGCCCGCACCAGGCGACAGCCGCGCCCTTCCTCGGCCGCTAGGGCAGTTTCACCGCAGAGACCCGCAGGTACGCGGATGCGAAGACGAATCGCTGCGGATCATCGCTGAGGTTCATCCGCTCGAGGAAGTGCGCGAGCGCGTCATCGAGTTCGGCAGTTCGATCAGGCCGATCGCGGTTGAACCGGTACGCCGCGACCACCGGTCCATAGGTCGACTTCCAGTGCGCGCGAAACTCCGCCGACGTCGCGGAGAGCTCGAATACGGTTTCGCGTCGCCGCGCCGTCAGTCGGTGGACGCTGTCCCCGATCAACGCGCGGACGTTCTGTGTCCCTTTCATCGATGTGCTCAATCAGGGTGTCGGTCAACTCGCCGAAGCGCTCGTTGAGCACCTGTTCTACAGCCGCCTTGGCATTCCGACATACTCCGAGTTGTTGTCGGTGCCGGTAAAGAGTCGCCGCTGTACGGGACCGTTACGGGACCGCGGGCCGGCCACTCGCGGCCAGGACAGAAGAGCGAAAAACCCTGCTAGATGTGGAGCCGATGACGGGAATCGAACCCGCGTATTCAGCTTGGGAAGTCGATTCGGGGCGGCTCTAGTTGTCCTTGGGCATCCGCAGGAGTGGGTCTACCAGCCGAACCACGTCCACGTAAGTCCACCGTGATCCAGGGCAATCGTTACCACTTGTGACACTGGCGTGACATCGACCGGGTGTGTTCACCGACTTCATCCGCCTGGCTATGTCGGGGAGAGCAGCTACCGTCGAGGCAGTGTGACGGCTATCCAGGGGAGGGAAAGTAATGAAGCTTGTAAGCGCGCGCATACAGAACTACAGGTGCGTGGAAGACTCGGAGAGTTTCGAATTAGACGAGAAAGTAACTTGCTTGGTCGGCAAGAATGAATCCGGGAAAACGGCGCTATTGCAGGCACTGCACCTACTTAACCCGCTTAACCCAATCAAAGGGAAGGTTTCTTTTAACGAGGTGATGGACTACCCAAGTCGTCACCATAGTGCATATAAACGTCGAGCGAATAAGGATATTGAAGCGAACGTCCTTACGGCGAAGTTCGTTCTCGAAGATCGCGACATCAGACGAATTGAAGCAGACTTCGGTGAGAACTTTCTCGAAGACAAGTACGTCACCGTCTCAAGAGGTTACGCGGGCAGTAAAACGTATTCGTGGCAATATGATGAGGCGGCGGCCCTACGGCATCGCTTAAGCGATTTGGAGTTATCGACCAAGGTCAAGGCGTCCGTAGCCAAGGCTGAAACTTTCGCCGATGCAGTCGAGATTTTGAAAGGCGTGGAGGAGCCGCACTCCTCCGTCACAACCTTCATCGACCAAGTCTCCGGCTGGCGCAAACAGCGCTTTGCGCTCCACTTCATTGATGATTACTTGGACAAGATGTTGCCGAAGTTTTTCTATTTCGATGATTATAGCGTAATGAGGGGTAAGGTTTCCCTCCCGTTTTTGAAGGCTCGTCAAGAGGGTGGCACCTTAGATGAATCCGACAACACTTTTCTTTCCTTGCTAGCTACTGTAGAGGCTGATCTCGACAGTTTCGAGACAGCCGACTACGAAGAGTTGGTCCGTGAACTAGAAGGTGCCGCTAATGGAATCACTGACGACGTTATGCGGTTTTGGACACAGAACCCAGACCTGCAAGTCGAAATTCAGATTTCCAATGCCAACCCAGCCGACGATCCTCCGCTAAATCAAGGCCCAATCGTTCATGTGAGGATAAGAAACCCTCGGCACCGCGTGACAGTTCCTTTTGATGAGCGGTCCAGAGGATTTGTGTGGTTTTTCTCTTTCTTTGCCTACTTCTCCAACCTTGAGCACAAAGAGGATCGGTCGCTAGTCTTACTATTAGATGAGCCCGGGTTGAATCTTCACGCCACGGCGCAAGGCGACTTCTTGGCGTTCATTGAGAACAGGTTGGCGGGCGAGAAAAATCATCAAGTCATCTATTCAACTCATTCCCCATTTTTGATCGACGCAGCACAGCTTGACCGGGTTCGCACCGTGCAGGACGTTGATGGCGAGGGGACGAAGGTCGGGGCGGACGCACTCAGAACGGACCGGGACACGGTATTCCCACTCCAGGGCGCTCTGGGTTACGACTTGGCACAAACATTATTCGTGGGCCCGGAATGCCTCTTAGTGGAAGGCCCGAGTGACCTGCTTTACCTGCAACTACTGTCTCAAGCTTGTGAAGCATCCGGAAGATCGACACTTGACGAACGGTGGACGGTGACTCCAGTCGGCGGGGCGGACAAGTTATCAACGTTCATCAGTCTCTTAGGCAGCAATCAACTAAACATCGTGGCGCTCATGGATACCAGCAGTAAAGACAAGGCTCGCGTTCAGAACCTCCAAGAAAACGGCTACCTAGGTAAGCGGAATTTAGTGCTTATGAGTGAGTTCACCGGTGAGAAGGACTCCGACACGGAGGATATATTCACGCCATCGTTCTTTCTTGAGTTGGTGAGTGGTGCTTACGGAAGTGGCTTAAGTAAGCCCCTTAAGGTCTCCGATCTGTCTATGAGAGGGGGCCGGATAGTTGCCCGCGTCGAGCGGCATTTTGTGGAAAACAATATCGCCGCCGGAAAATTCAGCCATTACCGGCCAGCTGCGTTCTTTCTCCGGGAGCAGGTGCGACTATTGCCCAAGATTAGCGACGTTACATTGGACCGCGCGAGTGCGCTGTTTGACCGGATCAACGCCCTACTCAAGTAGACGGGCCGCAGCGGCGTGGTTTGGCGTAATCGCCAGAGAGAGAGACGTCGCTGGCGGTACGAGGCGGATGCGGGGTGCCGGCGGGGGGCACCCCCCAGGGGGTTGACGTCAGGACTCGTTTTCTTCTGCCAGCACGCGGTAGACCGTCGCCCGGCTGACGCCAAGGGTCGACGCGATGGTGGTCGCAGGTTCCCCTGCTGCGTGCATCCGTTGTGCAAGGGCGGCTTTTTGTGCGTCGAGAGCTTTGGGTCGCCCGATGGCCTGTCCACGTGCCTTTCGTGCTGCACGGGATGCTGCGCGGCGCTCCCGACCGAGCTCCAGTTCGAGTTCGGCCAGGCTGGCTAGAACTCCTGCGATCATGCGCCCGGTGGCGTTGGAAGTGTCGATACCCTCGCGGAGGCTCCGTAGGACGATGCCGCGCTCACCGAGTTCGCGGATGGTGGACATGACTTCGGCGGCATTCCGGCCGAGGCGATCTATGCCGACAACCACGATGGTGTCGCCTTCGCGGGCGTAGTCCAGGAGGGCGGCAAGGCCGGGCCGCTGCTCACGTGTAGACATGCCGGAGAGCTTGTCCGAGTAGATGCGGTTCGGATTGACGCCAGCGCCATTGAGAGCGTCCGCCTGCTGATCGACGCTCTGGTGTCCGGTGCTGACACGGGCATAGCCGAGGACGGTTCCGGTGTTGGCGGGAGCGGTGGTGGCAGCCATGCGACTAGTGTCGCAAAAGTCGCATAAACAGTCAATATGAGACGCCGTTTTTGGAACAAGTTCTGAGACAGATCATCGTGGCGATTTGTTTAGAACGAGAGACCCCACTGAGGTGTCTCAGTTCTTTAGTTTTGAGATGGGGCAGGACGACGGCCTGGTCGCGCGGGACCCGGCAGACCCCAGAAAAGACGCCGCGACGTTGGATGCGTGGTGCCTATACGGTCACACCGTTACAGGGAACGTGCGTTCAAGAGAGTGAGGGCTGGCGGCGCTGCGGCTTCGAATCCTGGCCCACTCAACATGTCGAAAGCAGGTCAGAGCGCTAGATTGGGAAGCGAGCGGGTTGGGTTGGCTCGGAGGAAGCTGGCCCCACAGCACGCGGTTTGTCGGAAGGGCAATCATTCACGTTCCGCTCTAGACTAGAAACCAGATGAATCCTCGGGCATCATGAGGGATTGCGACGGTAGAGGACGGTGGTTGCGCGTGGCTTTGAAACAAGGTCATCGACTTAGCGACATTCAGTGCTTTCCGCCGGTAATCGCTGGTCAGCTAGCATCGCTGTCAATTTCCACTGCGGAAGAGTTCGTTTCTCAGAGCATCGGGGGCTGGGAGCCCCTACGGCGATACTTGGGGCTTGACGCCCGCCGATTCGCCGATGTGGTGAAACTCGCGGAATCGGTGCTGGAACCCGAGACTGTTGAGGAGATGCGCTCGTTTCGGCCGAAGGAGCGCAGCTACGGGGCGTTGAACCCGCACAGCGCTGCGGGTGCAGGGTCGGGCCGTTTAGCCCGCTAGCGAACCATGCCGATCAAACTTGGCGTTCCGCTTGATCAAGCCGGCCTGTTGGATGTGTCTCAACTAAGAATCGCCAAGGCGCTATCAGTGACCACGGTGGAGGAGCTAGCGGGGATTCTCCTGACGGCAGGGCAACGAGTGGGCCCACTCTTTGAGGGTGCTGACCTACCGCAACTCGCCGCAGAGGCGATGAAGATGGCTTCTTACTCGGTGACTGACGATCTGAAACGGGCCAGGGAGGCATCCGGAGATCGCGGCACCGGGGCCCTGCCACCTACTGAATCCGACGCGGAGCGGGTCAGCGAGCTTTTTGTTGAGGACGTTGACCTGCGACTCGGCGACGCAAGCGATAAACCAGAGGTGTTCCTCGAATCGTGCCTGGGCCCAGTCCGGGACCAGGGCCAGCGGGGCACCTGCGTAGCTCATGCTGTTGTCGCGGTGCTGGAATGTCTCGAGGCTCACCGTCTAGGCACCAAAATCGATCTCTCTGAACAGTTCCTGTACTGGGCCTGCAAGATGAAGGACCGTGCCCCCCACCAGAGCGGGACTTGGCAGCAGGTTGCGGTACCGCTAGCGGTCGAATCGGGCATCTGCAAGGAGCACATCTGGCCATACAATCCGACGACCATAGCTAGGAACGAAAGTCACGGGCCTCCGCCCGACCAGTCTGCGGCAGCAAGTGATGCGTCAGAGCATATGCCCAAACAGGGCTTGATTATGAACGGTTCTGCGCTCGACAGGGTGATGGCCCGTCTCGATGACGGCCACTGCTTAGCTATCAGCGTTCCAGTCTATTCCAATTGGGAAACCCCGACCGTAGAGCACGAAGGCCATATCCCAATGCCCATTCCAGGCGAAGTTCCCAAGGGAGGCCACGCGATGTGCGTGGTTGGCTACGGATACAGTGATGACGAGTTCACCGGCGGGGGCTATGTGATTGTGCGCAACAGCTGGGGCACGTCGTGGGCTTACCGGAGCCCATTCGGCCCTGGCTACGGGACACTCCCATTCTCATACGTGTCGCGGTATTGGTGGGAGCTCACCAGCCTCGATTGATCGGGTCGTTGACGACGGCTGCGACGTTGAGCACCCGCCCGTCCCCCGCTGCGTAGTCGCCACGAATGCGCATCGTTTAACGGACAGACGATTTGAGAATCCGGCAACGTTAGTTCTAAGACTGCCTCAGGGTATGGCGTCAGGCTACGGCGGCATCTTCGTCTGCGGGCTGCTTGGCTTTACGCGTTGAGTGAAAGCGTGGTCCTGCTCCGTCTCCGCTCGGTCGCTTTCCCGGGCACTATGACTAGCCATGGCGGACTACGCGATCGAATGGGACGGCAAGACGGTCACACTTCCACCCGCCGGTCCCCTTAACCCGGACGGCGTCTCGTGGGCATGGATACGAGACGGCGACGGCAACGGCATCTACGACCTTCGTCTGGTGGAGTTCGCGGACGCAACCTTCGCCGCGTGCGGGAAACGGGTGGGAAGCATCCCGGTCCACTTGGTACTGATACCCCGGCCAGACAACCCATTCGACAGCGACGCCGTTTCAATCGCATTACCTAAGTCGATGGGCGGCGATCAGGAAGAACGATGCGTTGGCTACCTCTACCGCCACACAATCAAAAACTGGGGGATAGCCAACGGCGGCAGCAAGGGCCTCGTCGCACGGCTCGCCGCCCTCTGTGGAGACGGCGAGGTTCACTTCACTGCAATCATGTCGCGCGACAGCGACCCTGCTGAGATCGAAAAATATAGATGCTCCGACGACGCGGAAGGCTGGGACATTCCTATGCGCATCCCAGATTTGACCCTCGACCTGCCGAAAGCTCGGATCATGGGAGCCGCGATCAGAGACTTTCTCGCGAAGCATGAAAGGGGTCTGGCGCGCTAGGCGATGATGGCCCTTTTCCGACCCGTCAAGAATGGCCGAGAGCGTTACATGCGCCGAGACACATGATCCCCACCTGGAAAAGGGCATGAAAAAGCCTCGCGGGTCGATGTCAAGATCAAATCGACACCTGCGAGGCGACCATGGTTTGGGGCGCGCTGAACTGGCTACGGCATTGCTCAAAGTCCAATCCGATTGGGAGGGGTGCTTCCTGCGACAGTTACTTTCGCAAGAGCGACCCAAGCACCTCAGCCACGATCTTGGACACGGCTTCCGTAAAGGTAACGAGACGCCTCATCGGCTTCTCGCTACGGCAGAACACGGCTCCGTAGAGCATCGGCGTGTGCATTATGACCACCAGCATCAACAACCAAGTGATTGCGTCGTGGTTCATGGGTGGAACCTCCTCAGAGGCGTGACACATACCCACCGTGGGGCAGGCATTAAAAAAGCCGGGAAGACCCGGCTTGCTAGACGAACCCGAAGGAGCGCCCCTCTGACGGCGCTCATCGAAAATCCCCGGCTGTGCTCGCCGAAATTCCTCACCTGTGAGCAGTGGTCAGTGTAGTTGTTGGCGGGTGCCGGTGGTGGTTC
Source organism: Mycolicibacterium sp. (assembly GCA_050250295.1). Lineage (GTDB taxonomy): Bacteria > Actinomycetota > Actinomycetes > Mycobacteriales > Mycobacteriaceae > Mycobacterium. The sequence continues at coordinate 89,855 of JBFWOX010000026.1, read as the reverse complement.
GGCGCAGGGTTTCGGCGGCGGCGTGGTGGTCGCGTAGGCGGTAGGACTCGCCGTCGAGGTTGATGACGACCGAACGGTGCAGCAGGCGGTCGAGCATGGCGGCGGCCACGGTGGTGTCGCCGAGGATCTCTCCCCATGCTCCCACGCCGCGGTTGGTAGTGATGACGATGCTGGTCTTTAAATATCGTTGGGAGACAACCTGAAACAACGCCGACGCGGCTTCGGCGGGCAACGGTAAGTATCCCAGTTCATCGATCACCAGGAGTGTCGGTCCGGCGTAGAACCGCATTGTTGTGGCCCAGCGGCCTTCGATCGCGGCGCGGTGACATCGTGCAGCCAGATCGGCTGCGGTGGTGAAGTAGGTGCGGTAGCCGGCGTGTGCGGCAGCGCGTGCCAGTCCGACCGACAGATGCGTCTTGCCGGTGCCTGGTGGCCCGATGAGCAGGATGTTGGTCGCCGATTCCAGGTAGCGGCAAGTGCCCAGCTCGTCGATCAGTTTGCGGTCAATCCCGGCAGCGGAGTCGACGTCGAAGTCGGCCAGGGTGGCCGGTGTGGGCAGGCAGGCGAACCGCAACCGGCCCGCCAACCGGCGGGCGGTGGAGGCCTCGACTTCCACGGCCAGCAGCCGCTCCAATGCGACGGTCAGGGACAGGCCTTCGGCGGTGGCCTGGTCGAGCACCGCGGGGAGGGCTTCGGCGGCCGCGGTGAGTTTGAGTTCGGCCAGGTGCGAGCGCAGCCGCTGGTAGCGGCTCGCCGCCGCCGACGGCGACTCCTCCGTGGCGGTCGTGGTGTTGGGTGGCGTGGCGGTCATTGGATGGTCCTGTTCTGGGCGGCCCGCTCGTAGGCGGACAAGTCGATGACGGTGGAATCAGTTGACGGAGTCGATGTTTCAATTGCGGTGGTGGATGGCCGCTTGAGTGCAAGCAGTTGCGCGGCAGCGGCTTTGGCGGCCGGTCCCGGTGGGATGCGTTCCTTGCGGCGATGCGGACGCCCGGTGGCTGCGGTGGCCATCGCCGCGGTGTCCAAGGCGATCACATGCCCGCTGTCACGCACCATCACCCCAAGCCCGTCGGCGGCCATCCGGTGGCGAGCGACGATGATCCCGCTCGTGGTGGCGATGTCGCAGAACTCGCCGCCGACCGGGTGGGACACCACGACCTGGGCGGCGGCCAGTTCCGGGGGCACTGAGTAGCGATTGCCGCGGTAGGGCACCAATGCCTGCCGGGACGCGGTCCGAGGCTCGGAGACGATGACGGGATACGCCTGCGCCGGGAGTAGCGGTTCGGCCTTGGCCACGACAGCGACCGAGGACCGCCCGTCAGCGGTGGCCCGCATTCGGGTGTCACCACGGACCCGGGCGAAGCGATCCACGCTGGCCTGGGCCGCCTCCACGGTGGCCTCGTCGGCCAGGGTGCGCCACCAGCGTTGCGCGGCGGTGTGATTGACCTTCTCCACCACGCCCTTGCGGTTGCCGCGCCGGGCCGGGCAGATCGCCACCGCGACGCCGTAGTGCTTGGCCACCCCGGCGAACGACGCCGTCACCCGACCCGAGCCGGGGTCACACACGGTCGCCATCCGATCGAAGCGCCACACCCGCGTGAGTCCACCGAGGCCGCGGGTGACGCGGTCCAGGCCGGCGACCAGATGCGGCTGATCCTGCGAGGGCGCCAGATAGCCGCGCCACTTCCCGGAATGCGCCAGCGAGCCGACCAGCAGGTGCGCGGTCTTGCCCCAGCCCCACGACTGCGGTGGATCGGGCAATTCCAGCCAGTCCCATTGGGTTTCATCCCCGGGCTCGTGCGGGATCACCGCGTTCGGCCGCTGGCTGGCCGTGCGGCACGCCTGGCAGACCGGGCGCAGATTCCGTGCGCGGATGTTGCGGGTCAGACTCTGATACGACAACGCGAACCCCAGGTCCCCGAGTTCGTCGAACAGGGTGCGGGCCCACAGGTGCGGGTCCTCGGTCAGCCGCGCGACGACGTAGTCCACGAACGGATCGAACGGATCCGGGTCGGGGCGGGCACGCACCCCCGGTTGGCCGTCACCGGCCAAATACTTGCGGACCGTCTTGCGGTCGAACCCGGTGTGGCGGGCGATCGCCGAGATCGACCAACCACGTTTGCGTAGGGCATGTACTTCCACATCGTCCTCCCATGTGAGCATGAGAAAGCGGGCCTCCTTCGATGGAGCAACTGGCATCAGACACCAGCAGCTTCGAGGGAGGCCCGCCCTTCTCGGCGGAGCCACACGGGTGGGGAATTTCGATGAGCGTCAGTGGGGAATTTCAGTGAGCGCGGTCACCAGCCAAGTGGTACCGGCCGACCACGACGACGAGATGGCCGCACTCGGCGCGTTAGCTGCTACGCCGAAGATGCATGCCGACGACGTGATACCCCTACACGGTTGATTCGGGCAGGAATTTCTTGACATGCTCGAACACCTGTCTTGCGAGCAGCGGCGGAACGGAGTTGCCCAGTTGCGCTTGCTTGCTCGCGCGTGTACCAACCAGCTCGAACTCGTCGGGGAATGTAAACAAGCGCTTGATCTCGGCCACGCGTAGCCGCCGGTTCTCCCAGTGGAACGGTCCCACGTTCGGTCCCGGCTGAGCCTGAATCGTTGGCGACGGCTTGTGAGGATCGAGTTTCAGCAGGAATGACCAGTAGCGACTTCGCCACTCGAACAATGGGTCCGGGTGGCCACGTTCGGCGGTGTAGTGGAGGTAGTTGCCGCCTGGCGGTATCCCGGCGAGCAGCGGCGCATACTGCCCGCGCAACGTCTCCTCTGGTTCGGGGTCGCACACTAAGCCGTCGAGCGCTTCTGCAGCGGTCACGAATGGCTTAGCTGCGTTGCCGACGGCGCGGCGTTCCCATTTGCCGCCGTGTGTCGGCTCTGGAAGGGTCGGGGTCGGCTCACCCTTCGGGGCGCCAACGATAAAGAGACGCGGACGTGCCTGCGGGACTCCATAGTTCGCGGCGTGGAGTATGCCAATTGTGAACGAGTAACCGGCCTCGTCAATCTCGGTTAGGAGTCGTACTAGCGCCGGACGACTGGCTTTGTTGTTATATGTCAGCGCATAGACGTTTTCCAGTACGAATGCATGCGGGCGTGCTTCGCGGAGGACGCGCGTGTACTCCTGGAGCAGCGAAGCATCAGGGTCCAGGCCAGAACGCTTCCACTCCAGCCAGAAGCCGCTCTTGCTAAACGGGGTGCATGGGGGTCCTCCAAGAAGGAGCGCCGGGCGTTCACCGTTCCGCAGCCCCGCCGCTTCCAGAATCTCGTCAGTGCTGGTGTCGAGGATGTCCCTCTGGATGACTGGCGACGCAAGGCCGGGGAAGTTCTTCTCCATGGTGACCGCCGCGTCGCGGTTATGCTCGACTGCCGCGCGAACGTGGAACCCGGCTTGCTCCGCGCCTAGATCAAGCCCGCCCGCGCCAGAAAACAGGGAGATCGCTGCCCCCTTGGTGCTCACCATACACAAAGCATCGCATGCTGCACCCACAAGAACTGGTCATGCACACGGGTTATCCACAGGGCTATTTATCGAGCTGCTTTGCGAGTAGAAGCTCGACCGCCCGGGCTGTCTTGAAGGGGAACTTGCGCCAGAAGGCATAGAAGGCCTCCGGCGTATCGAACTCTCCGTTGCCCGCCCGGAGGTCTTCGATCTTCTCCACCGCGCCGATGTACTCGCGCGTCGTGGAGGATCGCTTCTTGCTCGCAATTTTCCACGGCTCTTGGACGATGAGTTCTAGGTCATCGACCCGGCCTGGTGTGGTCTCGTTCAACGTGTAGATGCCGAGCACGTCGAGATGAGTCGCATAGTCGGCGAACGGGCGCATCGCGCCGGGGAACAGAATCTTGGGATGCCGGAAGTAGGTGTTGCCGGTGTAGAGGGTGATGCGGCTCTGTGTCCTGTCCAGCGGTTGCCCGTTGGCCCTGACCGCGCGTCGAGCCACCTTGATGTCGACTGCGTGGAAGCCGCCTCCGAACGCCGGGCCGCTCAGTTCAAGATCGGGGTAGCCGCGCTCCGTGCCCCGCGTCGCGGTCGCGCCGTCGAGCTTCTCCACGAGGTCAACGAGGAAGCTCACGATGCCGACTTCCAGCACGTTGGCGAGCGCGGCTGGTTCCTTCGGAAGGGGCAGAATGTGGCCGCCGGTCGCCAGCTGCTCGTGGAGGTCGGCTTCGTCCTTCGCCACGAGCGGCCACGCATGCTCGCCCTGGAGCCGATAGACGCCGCCAATGCCGAAGTCGTAGGCGCTGCACTGCGCGCGAAGCCAATCCTCTACCCCGATGACCTTCCCCACGGCTGGCAGCTTGCCAGATCGCTTCGGGGTACGGGCGGGGTACCGGGAGATGGAGCAGCAGCGGCGCGAGAGTCGAATACCCTGGTCAAACTGGAGCCGATGACGGGAATCGAACCCGCGTATTCAGCTTGGGAAGCTGATGTTCTACCATTGAACTACATCGGCTTAGGGCGTCTGACCTGCACTTTTGCTCGCGATCCCGCGGTTCGCGCGGTGCCGGCCGGTGTCGTCCTGCGAGAGAGCATACAGCGCCCGCGCCGCGGCCCCGCCGCCGACTCGGCCACCTCCGGCCAGACCGCAACTACACCGCGAGTGCACCAGCCGACCGCCCGGCGATTTGTCAACGGGTTCGGCCCCGCCGGACCGCCGTTATCCAGGCACAATCGCTGAAACGCTAGCCGGGCGTCCAGCCTCTAGCCTGATCTGCACACCGACCGGCGCGACCGACTCCACCACCAGACGCCCAGCGCTCCTGGCGCTTTCACGCCTGGGGCCCGACGGCGTGCCGGCACCGAACGTCCCCCGATTGTGGAGGCTCGTCGAGCATGCCCAAACCCATCGACATCTCCGCGGTCATCGACCGCTCACCCGTCTCCTCGCTGCAGAAGAGGGCCATCGGCCTGTGCTTCGTCCTCGCCGTCCTGGACGGCTTCGACGCGATGATGCTCGGCTACGCCGTGCCCTCCATCGCCAAGGACTGGGGCGCCGACCCCGCCGCCTTCGGCGTCGTGCTGTCCGTCAGCGCCGCCTCGATGGTCGTCGGCAGCATCCTGTTCGGCTCGCTGTCGGACACCTTCGGGCGCCGCCGCGTCGTCCTGATCGGCACCCTGCTGTTCTCCGTCTTCACCCTGCTCACCGCCGTCGCCTCGTCGATGGGCGTGCTCATCGTGCTGCGTATCTTCACCGGTCTGGCCCTCGGCGGGGTCACCCCGAACCTCATCGCCATGGCCTCGGAGTTCACCCCTAAACGGATCCGCGGCACCGTCGTCACGATCCTGATCAGCTCCATGTCCATGGGCTCCTTCGTCGGCGGCCTCATCGCCGCCGCGCTGATCCCCGCCTACGGCTGGAAAGCCCTCTTCCTCGTCGGTGGCGCCCTGCCACTGGCCACCACGCTGATCGCCGCCCGCTGGTTGCCCGAGTCGATCGCCTTCGCCGCTGCCCGCGGCGACCGCACCCCGTGCGCGGCGTTCGTCGCCTCCCTGGACCCCCAGTTGCCCGTCACACCCGAGCACGACTTCGTCTACCAGGCCGGTGAAACGCCCGAAAAGGCCTCTGTCACCCGGCTTTTCGCCACCGGCCGCAGGCTGTCCACCATCGCCATCTGGGCCGTCTTCTTCATCAACTACCTCGTGCTGTACCTGCTGATGGGGTGGATGCCCACGCTGTTCGAGGAATCCGGGATGTCGCCGGCGACGGCCTCGACCGCCGCCGCGCTGTTCGCCCTCGGCGGCGTCGTCGGCGGCATCCTGTTCGGCCGCGTCGCCGACCGCATCGGCAACCCCGCCCGCGTCGCGATGGGCAGTTACGTCCTGGCCGCGGTCTTCATCGTCGCCACCTCCGCGGCGATGGGCGTCAGCCAACCGCTGACCTTGGTCGCGGTGTTCATCGCCGGTTTCGGTGTGCTGGGCGCGATGTCGATCAGCAGCGTGATCGCCGCCGCGCTCTACCCCACGGCGATCCGCGGCGCCGGCATCGGCTGGGCCCTCGGCGTCGGACGCCTCGGCTCCATCACCGGCCCGGCCGTCGGTGCCGCCGCCCTGATGGCCGGCCTGGGGGCGTCGAGCATCTTCTCCTCCACCGCGGTGCCGGCCCTCGTCGCGGTGTTCCTGCTGATGCTCATCGCCGGCCGCCAGTCCAGCACCGAACCCCGTCCGCTGGAGGACGAGACCTCGAAAAGGTAGCCCGCAATTTCACGCCGGGGTCAACTATGCTGCCCTGTGATCAGCTCCCCAGCAAGTTCACAGGAGACGAGTCTGCATGGCGCACAGGGTTTTTCATCGACCGCTCACCGCCGGGGTGGCGCTGGTAGGTGCCGGTGCGCTGGCCCTCTCAGCCGTCTCGGTCGTGCCCGACGCCACCACTGAGGCCCTGGCCGCACAGGTCCGTACCGCCGCCCCGCGCGCGGTGAGCACCGAGGTCGAACACGCCGCGCTGGTGCGCTACCTGGAGATCCTCGCCACCGGTGCCGCCGCCACCGTCGCCGAGAGCCTCGCCACCTTCACTACCGATATCCCCGCGCTGTTCCAGCAGATCGCCGCTCAGTGGGCCGATCCGGACCTGACGCCGTGGAACCACTCGCTGGCCGGTGCGGCGTTGTTCGCCCCTGTGGCGCCGTTCGCGGTCGGCCCGTTCAGCGACGCAGTCGTCGAGGTGCTGGCCCAGTCGTTCTCCTCCCACGGCGACGAGATCCGCGAAAACCTGCCCCGGGCAATCGAATACGCGTTCGCGCGGCTCGTCGGCCCGATCATCAGCGCCATCGGCGCCACCGGCGCGGTGCACCAGGCGTACTACGCGGCCGGGATGGCCGGCAACCCGCCGGGCCAATGGCTGGCGCTGCTGTCCACCCCCTACCACGTCATCGACGGTTTCCTGTTCGGCGGCTACGGCGACATCAGCGCGCTGATCACCGGCGAGGTCGGCGGCGAGCGCATCGCCGCACCGGGCCTGCTGACCCCGTGGGGCAAGTATCCGGTCGATCGCAGCGTCACCGACAAGTTCGAGGACCTGCCCTCGGTGACGTCGACCCTGCTGCCCACCGCCGACGAGCCGGAGCTCGCCCCGGTGTCGCTGCTGACCGAGACCGACGGGACCGAGGCCGGACTCGGGGCCGACGTCGACGCGAAGGCGACTGACACCGAGGCCTCCGAGGACGAGGTCACCGACGACGCCACCGCCGCCGACGCGGCTGTCGAGGCGGCCGAACCCGAGGGCACCGAGGCCGAGGTCACCGACCCCGAGGTCACCGAGGACGAGGTCACCGAACCCGAGGTCACCGGGGGCGAGGCCGGCGACGACGCAGCGGCCGAGGAGACCGACGATCCCGAGAAGACCGACGACGCCCACGACACCGAGAAGGCCGACGCCGCCGGCGAGGACACCACCGACAAGAACGATGCCGGCAAGGCCGACACCGAGTAGCGGCTACCCACCTCCGCGGGACCTCGCGGCCACCATCATGACCGTGCGGTCCGGGACGACGCGCCCGCGGCCTGCCCCTGACCGGACCGGTTGCGGATAGTCTCGAGCGGTGCTGCTCTCCGACCGCGATATCCGGGCCGAGCTCGAGTCCGGCAGGCTCGGTATCGACCCGTTCGACGACAGCCTGATCCAGCCGTCCAGCGTCGACGTCCGGCTCGACAACCTGTTCCGGGTGTTCAACAACACCCGCTACACCCACATCGACCCCGCGTTGCGCCAGGACGACCTGACCAGCCTCGTCGAGCCGAAAGAAGGGGAGCCGTTCGTCCTGCATCCCGGCGAGTTCGTCCTCGGCGCCACGCTGGAACGCTGCACGCTGCCCGACGACCTCGCCGGCCGGCTCGAGGGCAAGTCCTCCCTGGGCCGGCTCGGCCTGCTCACCCACTCCACGGCCGGGTTCATCGACCCCGGATTCTCCGGGCACATCACCCTCGAACTGTCCAACGTCGCCAACCTGCCCATCACGCTGTGGCCCGGCATGAAGATCGGCCAGCTGTGCCTGCTGCGGCTGACCAGCCCCGCCGAGCACCCGTACGGCAGTGACAAGGCCGGCTCCAAGTACCAGAACCAGCGTGGCCCCACCCCGTCGCGCTCCTACCAGAACTTCCTCAAGTCCGATCGGGGGTAGTGTCGGATCACGGCACTACCGGTACCGCGTGCCGCCGCGTCCCGGCCAGGTCTTCACCGCTGTCAGCTAACAGCGTCAGGTGTAACACCGCCGCTGTTCGCGCCGATGAAGTATCTAGTTGTCGGCTCGCCGTGGCCGCGTGAAGACTGGCAGCGAAGAGGGCACAGCAAACGAATCTGGAGGGGTCGGTGGACATCGTACTAGGTGTGTCGATGACACCTACGACGGTCCGCATGGTGCTGGTCGAAGGCGAAAAGGCCGACGGTGTCACCGTCGACCACGACGTCTTCGACGCCGCCTCGGTAGAAGGCTCGGCAAACGTCGCCGAGCAGGTCGTGTCGGCGATCCAGGGCACCAAGGAGAGTGCGCAGACCGGCGGGCATCACCTCAAATCGATCGGTGTCGCGTGGAGTGACCACACCGAAGCCGCCGCGCTGCGGGACGCGCTGGCCGCGCACGGCATCGGCGACGTCATGCTCGTCTCCGAGGGCCACGCCGCCGCGTCGCTGGCGCAGGCGGTCGGGCGGGCCGTGGGCTACGACACCACCGCGCTGCTGTTCGTGCACCGCGACGCCGCCACGCTGTCGGTGGTGCAGACCGACGACGGCTCGGTGGTCAAGGTCCTCAGCCGCACCCTGCACAGCGGCGACGCGATGGCCGCGCTCACCGAGATGGCCGAGGGCGTCGCCACCCAGGAGTCGCCGCCGCAGGGCATCTTCGTGGTGGGCTCCGGCGTGGACGTCAGCTCGGTCAAGGCCCACTTCGAACACCGGGTGCCGCTGCCCGTGCACGCCCCCGACGATGCCGAGCTGGCGCTGGCCCGCGGCGCCGCGCTGGCCTCGGCCGCCGCACCGGCCTTCGAGGCGACCACCGTCGGCCTGGCCTATTCGCAGGACCCCGACGGCACCACCGCCGGCTCGGTGTTCGCCGCGGCAGAGACGCAGCTGGCGCCCGCCGGCCCTGACGTGGTCGACGAATTCGCCGACACCGAGCTGCGCCCCGTCGACGAGGAACGCAAACCCTTCCTGCTCGTCGGCAGCGCGCTGACCTCTATCTTCGTCATCGGCGTTGTCGCGCTGGTGATTTCGCTGGCCATCAGCATCCGGCCCACCGCCGAACAACGGCCCAGCCCGGCCCAGAGCGCGATCGTCCCCAGCAGCCAGGTGCCGGCGGCGCCGCCGTCGCCGACCCCGGTGCCCGAGGCCGCGCCGCTGCCACCCGAGCCGCCGCCGTCGGCCGAGACCATCAAGGCGCCGGTGCCCGTCGTGCAGGAGGCGCCCGCGCCGCGCCGCGTCTTCGTCGAACAGGCGCCCGCGCCGGCCGCACCGCCGCCGGCGCCCGCACCCGCCGCACCGCCACCGGCCCCCGCCCCGGCGGCCCCGCCGCCGGTCGTCACCGCTCCGGTGGTGCTGCCGCCGCCGGTGATCGTGTTCCCGCAGCGGCAGTGGCCGGACTGGGACCCGCCGAAGAGCAACTGGCCCTGGAACCCGCAGAACCCCAAGCCGCAGACGCCGCAGGAGCCCGACGAGCCGGACGAGCCTCAGAGTCCGTGGGAGCCGCCGTGGGAACCGCCGGACAAACCGCAGACCCCGCAGGTGCCCCAGGTTCCGCAGGTGCCGCAGCAGCCGCAGTGGCCGCAGTGGCCCGGCAGTGGCTCGCAGCCGGGCTCGAATCCGGGCGGCTACCCGGGGTCTTCGGGTGGCGGTCGCGGGGATTCCGATTCCGGGGGCAGCCGCGGCGGATCACGCGGCGGCAGCGGTGTCCCCGGTGACATCAACGGCGACGGCTGCTTCCTGGTGTTCTGCGCCCCCGGCCGGGGCCGCGACTAGCATTCGTCACCTGCCGTTGGCCTGGCGCTCGGTGTCGCGTCGCGGCTAGCTCATCGCCGCTGCCTATAGAGGCAGTATGCGTTGCACCGTCTTCGGCACCGGCTACCTCGGCGCCACCCATGCGGTCGGCATGGCCGAGCTGGGCCACGACGTCGTCGGCATCGACATCGATCCCGGTAAGGTCGCCAAGCTCGCCGGCGGCGACGTCCCGTTCTACGAGCCCGGGCTGCGGGAGTTGTTGCGGCGCAACATCGATGCCGGCCGGCTTCGGTTCAGCACCGACTACGCCGAGGCGGCCGAGCACGCCGACGTGCACTTCCTCGGGGTGGGCACCCCGCAGAAGAAGGGCGAGTACGGCGCGGACCTGCGGCACGTCTACGCGGTGATCGACGCGCTGGTGCCGCTGCTGCGCCGGCCCGCGGTGATCGTCGGCAAGTCCACGGTGCCCGTGGGCACCGCCGCCGAACTCGGGGAGCGGGCGCGGCGGCTGGCCGACGTCGCGGTCGAGGTGGCATGGAACCCCGAGTTCCTCCGCGAGGGCTACGCCGTCCACGACACCCTGCACCCGGACCGGATCGTCCTTGGGGTGCAACGAGATTCACGGTTGGCCGAGGACGCGGTGCGCGCGCTGTACGCGCCGATGCTGGAGGTGGGGGTGCCGTTCCTACTGACCGACCTGCAGACCGCCGAGCTGGTCAAGGTATCGGCGAACGCCTTTCTGGCGACCAAGATCTCGTTCATCAACGCGATCTCCGAGGTGTGCGAGGCCGTCGACGCCGACGTGACGCTGCTGGCCGACGCGCTCGGCTACGACGCCCGCATCGGGCGCCGATTCCTCAACGCCGGCCTGGGTTTCGGCGGCGGCTGCCTGCCCAAGGACATCCGCGCGTTCATGGCCCGCGCCGGTGAGCTCGGCGCCAACCATGCGCTGACCTTCCTGCGCGAGGTCGACAGCATCAACATGCGCCGGCGCACCAAGATGGTCGAGCTGGCGACCCGGGCGTGCGGCGGTTCGCTGCTGGGCGCCAACGTCGCCGTCCTGGGCGCGGCGTTCAAACCCGAATCCGACGACGTGCGGGATTCCCCCGCGCTCAACGTGGCCGGACTGCTGCAACTCAACGGTGCCGCCGTCACCGTCTACGACCCCAAGGCGATGGAGAACTCGCGGCGGCTGTTCCCGACGCTGACCTATTCGACGTCGGCGGCGGAGGCCTGCGACCGCGCCGACGCCGTCCTGGTCCTCACCGAGTGGGCCGAGTTCGTCGACCTCGACCCCGAGGGCTTGGCGCCCCTCGTGCGCGCCAAGGTCGTCGTCGACGGACGCAACTGCCTCGACGCGGCCCGGTGGCGGGCCGCCGGCTGGCGCGTCCACGCCCTCGGACGGGCCGACTGAGCTACTCGCCGAAATTGCATTCCAGCAGGGTTTAACTCGATGAAACGCTGCTGGAATGCAATTTCGGCGAACTATTGGTTAAGCTCGTGGGCGTGGCAGGCAATGTCAAGCATCGAATCCGATGGCTGGCCCTGCACGGCATCGTCCGGGGGCTGGCCACGGTCGGCGCGCGCCGGGGCAACGATCCGCAGGCCCGGCTGATCGCCGACCCCGAAGTCCGCGCCAACGTCGCCGCCTACATCGACGAACTGCGTGCGCAGGGCCCGCTGATCCGCTCCCGCGCTGGCTTCCTGACCTTCGACCACCACGCCGCCAACGAGATCCTGCGCTCCGACGCGTTCCGCGTCACCGCGCTCGGCGCCGGGCTGCCCGCACCGCTGCGCTGGATCAACCGCAAGACCCACCCCGGTCTGCTGCACCCCATCGAGCCGCCGTCGCTGCTGTCGATCGAACCGCCCGACCACACCCGCTGCCGCAAGCTGGTGTCCTCGGTGTTCACCACCCGCGCCGTCAACGCGCTGCGGGACCGGGTGCAGGACACCGCCGACCGGCTGCTCGACGACCTCGAGCGGGAAACCGGCGTCGTCGACGTCGTGCCGCGGTACTGCTCGCAGCTGCCGGTCGCGATCATCAGCGACATCCTCGGAGTGCCCGAGCGTGACCGCGAACACATCCTGCGGTTCGGGGAACTCGCCGCGCCCAGCCTGGACATCGGGCTCACCTGGCGGCAGTACCAGCAGGTGCACCGCGGCATCGCCGGCTTCAACGCCTGGCTCGGCGAGCACCTGGAACGGTTGCGCCGCAACCCCGGCGACGACCTGATGAGCCAGCTGATCCAGGCCAGCCACGACGCCGACGAGGCCGACCGGCTCTCCGAGCGGGAACTGCAGGCCACCGCGGGACTGGTGCTGGCCGCCGGCTTCGAGACCACCGTCAACCTGCTGGGCAACGGCATCAAGATGCTGCTGGACACCCCCGAGCACGTCGACACCCTGGCCGCCAGTCCCCAGCTGTGGCCCAACGCCGTCGAGGAGATCCTGCGGCTCGACTCCCCGGTGCAGCTCAGCGCGCGCTTCGCCAAGCGTGACGTCGAGGTCGCCGGCACCACGATGAAACGCGGTGAGCTGGTGGTCATCCACCTCGCCGGCGCCAACCGTGACCCCGAGGTGTTCCCCGACGCGCACCGCTTCGACATCGAACGCGCCAACGCCGGCAAGCATCTCGCGTTCTCCGGCGGCAGGCACTTCTGCCTGGGCGCCGCGCTGGCCCGGGCCGAGGGGCAGGTCGGGCTGCAGACGTTCTTCCAGCGCTACCCCGACGCCCGGCCCGCGGGCCCGCCCAGTCGCCGCGACACCCGGGTGCTGCGCGGTTGGTCAACCTTGCCGATCACCCTTGGGAAGGCTCCGGTCGCGCTAAGTTCGTAGAGGTGGACTTCCGCGCAGCTCTGCTCGAGCAGACTCGGGCCTTCGGCGACGTGATCCGGTCGGGTGACCCCGACACCCCGGTCCCCACCTGCGGGGGCTGGACCCTCCAACAGCTGTTCCGGCATGTGGGCCGTGGAAACCGTTGGTGTGCACAGATCATCAGCGAGCGCCGCAACCAGCCGCTGGATCCGCGCGAGGTGCGCGACGGGAAACCGCCCGATGACATGGACGCGGCGATCGACTGGCTCGACCGCGGCGCCCAGCTGGTGATCGACGCGGTCGACCACGTCGGCGCCGACGTGCGGGTGTGGACGTTCATCGGGCCGCGCCCGGCCGGCTGGTGGATCCGGCGCCGTGTGCACGAGGTCACCATCCACCGCGCCGACGCCGCGCTGGCGCTCGGCCTGCCGGTCGAGCTGCCCCCGGACCTGGCCGCCGACGCGCTGAGCGAGTGGATCGAACTCGCGACCGTCGACAAGCGACACGCGCCGGGCCTGGACCGCGGCCAGTCGATCCACCTGCACGCCACCGAGGAGAAGCTGGGCCCGACGGGGGAATGGACCATCGCCCACGACGAGGACGGCCTGTGGTGGTCGCACAGCCACGGCAAGGGCGATGTGGCGCTGCGCGGCCCCGTGACCGGTCTGCTGCTGGCCACCCTGCGGCGCCGGTCCGCCGCCGACGCCGGCCTCGAGGTGTTCGGCGACACCGCTGTCTGGGACGGGTGGCTCGAACGTACCCCCTTCGAGTAGGTACCGTCCGATCATGACCACTTCGGAGATCGCGACCGTGCTCGCCTGGCACGATGCGCTCAACGCCGCCGACATCGACACCCTGCTGACGCTGTCCAGCGACGACATCGAGATCGGCGACGCACACGGTGCCGTGCAGGGCCATGCCGCCCTGCGGGAGTGGGCGCAGGCCCTCGACGTCAGGATCGAGCCGGGCCGGATGTACGTCAGGGACGGGGTGGTCGTCGTCGAACAACAGACGGTGTCGGTCACCGGTGAGACCGGCGCGCAGGCGTCGGCGTTCCGGGTGGTACGCGACCACGTCACTTCGGTGTACCGCCACCACGATCTGGCCGCGGCGCTGGCCGCGACCGAGCTGTCCGAAGCCGACCTGACCGGCTGATGCGCGGCATCGTGTTGGCCGGCGGATCGGGCACCCGGCTGTACCCGATCACGATGGGCGCCAGCAAGCAGCTGCTCCCGGTCTACGACAAACCGCTGATCTACTATCCGCTGTCCACGCTGATGATGGCCGGGATCCGTGACATCCTGGTGATCACCACCGCCCACGACGCCCCTGCCTTCCACCGATTACTGGGCGACGGCAGCGATTTCGGCATCAACCTGAGCTACGCCGTGCAGGACCGGCCCGACGGGCTGGCGCAGGCATTCGTCATCGGCGCCGACCACATCGGCACCGACTCGGTGGCACTTGTATTGGGCGACAACATCTTCTATGGGCCCGGGCTCGGCACCAGCCTGCAGCGCTTCCGGAACGTCAGCGGCGGAGCGATCTTCGCCTACTGGGTGGCCAACCCGTCGGCCTACGGCGTCGTCGACTTCGCCGACGACGGGACCGCGCTGTCGCTCGAGGAGAAACCCGCCGCCCCGAAGTCGCACTACGCCGTGCCGGGGCTGTACTTCTACGACAACGACGTCGTCGAGATCGCCCGGGGCTTGCGGAAGTCCGCGCGCGGAGAGTACGAGATCACCGAGATCAACCAGACCTACCTGGACCGGGGCGCCCTCGGCGTCGAGGTGCTCGCCCGCGGCACCGCCTGGCTGGACACCGGCACCTTCGACTCGCTGCTGGACGCCGCCGACTACGTCCGCACCATCGAACGCCGGCAGGGCCTCAAGATCGGCGTCCCCGAGGAGGTGGCGTGGCGGGTCGGGTTCATCGACGACGACGGACTCGCCGCCCGCGCGGACAAACTCCTCAAATCCGGCTACGGCCAGTACCTTCTGGGCCTGCTGGAGCGGTAGTGGCCAGCACCGCCGCGATGCCGGTGGTCAGCGGCACCGACAGCGCCAGCGCGATCCCGCCCACCGCGGAGCGGGCGATCTCGATGGCCACGCTCTCACTGGTCAGCACATCGCCGAGCGACCGGTTGGCGACGCTGAACAGCAACAGCAGCGGCAGCGCACTGCCGGCATAGGCCAGCACCAGGGTGTACACCGTGCTGGCGATGTGGTCGCGGCCCACCCGCATGGCACCGAGGAACACCTCGCGGCGCGACGCGCCGTCCCCGAGTCCGGCCAGTTCGAACACCGTCGAGGCCTGCGTCACCGTCACGTCGTTGAGCACGCCCAGCGAGCCGATGATGAAGCCCGCCAACAGCAGACCGGTGATCGATACCTCGCCCAGATAGGCGGCCACCTCGTTGTTCTGATCCTCCGACAGCCCAGTCAGATGGGCCAATTCGATTGCCGCCCAGGATAGTACGGCGGCCAGCAACAGGGAGGCCAGGGTGCCGAGCAGCGCCGCGCTGGTGCGCAGGCTGACGCCGTGTGCCAGGTAGATCACCGCGTAGAGGATGGCCGCCGACGCCACCAGCGCCACCGGCACCGCCGGCGCACCGTCGCGCAGCGCGGGCAGCAGGAACACCACCAGCACCCCGAACGCGACGACGATGCCGACCAGCGCCCGCAGCCCCCGCCACCGCGCCACCGCCACGATCACCACCGCGAAGACCGCCGCGAGCGCGACCAGCGGCCAGGTCCGTGCGTAGTCGTAGAACGCGTAGCTGGTGGTGCCCCGGTCGTCGACCTGCCGGCTCAGCCGCACGTCGTCGCCGACGGCGAGGCTGGGCTGGCCCGGCCCGCCACTGAACTCCAGCAGCGTGCGGGCACCCTGGTTCGGTCCGGAGTCGATGGCGACCAGGGTCTGGACGCACCGCGCGGCCTCTCCCTGGGCGGGCAGCGGGTCGGCGGTGAGCACCGCGCCGGCCGACGGGCTGCCGCAGGGGGCCGCGGAGCTGGCCAGCACGTGGCCCGCCTCGGTGGTCACCGCGCCGCCGGCGGCGTTCTGGAACGGCAGCGGGATCTCGGCCTGCCGCCCGCTGGGCCACAGCAACGCCGCACCGATCAGCACCGCGACGCCGCAGGCCACCAGCGCCGCGACGACGATCTTGGCGGCCAGCGGGCCCAGCGGCGACGGACCGCCCAGGGAGTGGGAGTGCGAATGTGCCATCGGGGCGGCGTCAGCGTGTCGTCGTCGGGTCCGGCGGCACGATCGGCGGCTCCGGTGGCAGCTGGCCGGCGGGCAGGTCGATCACCGACTGCATCAAGAAGCAGTCCCCGGTGATCGTCAGGATCGCGGTCGTGCCCTGGCGCAACGTGAACTCGTAGCCGTTGCCCCGCACGTCGTAGTCGCGCTTGTCCTGCTGGTCGAACAACGACGACTCCTCGGTGGCACCGAACTTCGCGGCTTCCTCGGCCACGACGGCGTGCGCGGTGGCGAACTCGCCGGCGTCGAAGGGCCGGCCGAACTCGACCATGTCCGACAGCGGCCGGCGCGCGATGTCACCGGTGAGCTGCTCGCAGGGCAGGCCCTCGGCCTTGACGTCCGCCACGTTCGGGTCGTCGCTGAACCGCCACGTCTGGCCCGGCACCGCCGCGGTGATGCGTTCGGCGATCAGCTGGGCCGCGGCGTCGAGCCGGCCCCTGGCGTCCTCGTAGCTGCCCCGGGCGCGCATGCCGTCGATCAGCTGGATCGCCTCGTCACCGTGGACGGTCTTGGATTCGTAGGGATTCTCGGTCACGGAGCAGCCACCAATCAGCGTCGAGGTGCACAGCAGGATCGCCGCCAGCCGGCGAGGCGGTCGCGTCATCGCCATGAGTACGGCGTCTCCTTCACGGCGAGGTCGGGGCGGTCCAGCAGGATGGCCGCCAGGTTGTATCCGGTCATGCGTTCTCCCGCGTTGCGGCCGTAGTCGGAGTGCCCGGATGCGCCGGTCTTGGATTCGTAGCCCGGGATCGGGGTGTCCCCAGCCGAGGTTTCCAGATGCGGGAACCGGAACCGCAGCCCGTTGTCGTCGCGGATGATGTCGTTGGGATCCGACCCCCACCCGTGGTAGGGCGCGACGGCGCCCAGTGGGTTGATCGGGTCGTCGAAGGTGGACATCACGAAGAAGTTGTCGTCGGTCATGCCCAGGTCGGCGGGGGTGGTGGCCTGGAATCCGGGTGACCCGTACAGCACCGCGTTGTCGACGTACTCGCTGGCACCGTCGCCCAGGGCAATGCCCGAGGTCAACGACCCGTAGGAGTGCCCGAACAGCGCGGTGGTGTGGCCAGGGTTGCGGGAGGCGGCATCGAGGTCGCGCAGGAACGATGTCAGCTTCGGCGCGCCGGCCTGGGCCAGATCGTCGTTGAGGACCGAGGTCTGACCGAGGTTGGGCGGCGGCTGATAGCCCACCCACGCTACGGCCGCGACGCTGGTGCTGATCGGGTTGTCGGGGCTGCCGTGGGCCTTGGCGATGTCCACGGCCTCGTTGCGCAGCTCGGCGGCCTCCCCGGTCATGCCCGCGATGGTGCCCCGCGTGGTGCCGCCCACCCCGGGCACCGTGACCGACACGTGGTCGGCTTTGAACGGGTCACCCACCGAGGTGGCCGCGGGGATCATCTGCGACGGATCGTCGGGCCGCTCCAGGTACACCAGGTGCGAGTCGGGCACCTTCAACGCCTCCCGGATCGCGGCGATGTCGGCGAGCCGGTCGGTCTTGACCTGACCGTCGGGCAGCTGCTGGTACTCCTCGAGCATCTCCTGCAGGAGCTCGCGGTTGGCACGGTCGACCTGGTTGATGTCCCCGGAGGACATATCGGTCTTGTCGCCGTGGTCCTTGTCGTCCTCGCCGGACTCGTCCGTACCGGGTTCGTCCGCAGCGGGCGCACGTGGCAGCTCCTGCCTGCCGCTCAGGGCGTCGTAGCCGGCTTTGACGCCGCCGATCTCCTGGGCCACCCCGGTGAGCCGGCCGTTGGCGGCGCGGACGATCTCGGTCAGCCGCTCCAACCCCGTCGACGCGATCTTGGCCAGCTGCGCCTCCCGCTGTTCACCTGGCGGCACACTGTTGGCGGCCGCGGTGACCCACTGGCGCAGCGCCTCGAGGTCCTGCCTGCCGGTGCTGACGATCTGCGCGGACCGGTCCACCGCCCCGGCCAGCCGCCGGTCGAGTTCGGCGAGCCCGTCGAACACCGTCCGATAGGCGGTGTTCTTGGCGTCGTAGGCGGTGGCCGCGCCGCCCGACCACGCCGACCCCGGCGCCGCGGCGGCGACGTCGTTGCCGAGCTGCCGGAACCGGGCGCTGGCATCGAAGGACGCCCCGCCCTGCGGGGCGCCCGCGCCGAACGTCTGCCGGGCATTGGTCCACACCGCGTAGAACGCGTCGATCGCGCTCACCGGTGCGCACCCCATGCCATGGGGTCCAGTATCCCGCACATCGGGGCGGCCCCGGTGCGGGTCTCGCGGCTACTGGCGGTAGCTGACCAGGAAGTTGCCCAGCCGGTCGATGGCGTTGGCCAGATCCCGCGCCCAGGGCAGCGTCACGATGCGCAGGTGATCCGGTGTGGGCCAATTGAACCCGGTGCCCTGGGTGACGAGGATCTTCTCCTGCAGCAGCAGGTCGAGCACCAGCTGTTCGTCGTCGACGACGTCGTACACCTCGGGGTCCAGCCGCGGGAACGCATACAGCGCGCCCTGGGGTTTCACACACGACACGCCGGGGATCTCGTTGAGCTTCTCCCAGGCCACATCTCGCTGCTCCAACAGCCGGCCGCCGGGCAGGACCAGATCCTCGATGCTCTGATGACCCCCCAGTGCCACTTGAATGGCGTGCTGGGCAGGGACATTCGGGCACAACCGCATGTTGGCCAGCAGGCTGATGCCCTCGATGAAACTGGTGGCGTGTTCCTTGGGGCCGGTGATGACCAACCAGCCCGACCGGTACCCGGCCACCCGGTAGGCCTTGGACAGCCCGTTGAACGTCAGCGTCAGCACGTCGGGCGCCACCGAGGCCATCGCAATGTGCTCGGCGTCGTCGTAGAGGATCTTGTCGTAGATCTCGTCGGCGAGCAGCAACAGCTCGTGCTTACGGGCCAGATCCGCTATCTGAGTGAGGATTTCGCGGGTGTATACCGCACCGGTGGGGTTGTTCGGGTTGATCACCACGATCGCCTTGGTGCGCTCGGTGATCTTGGACTCCAGGTCCGCGATGTCGGGCTGCCAGCCCTGGGTCTCGTCGCACAGATAGTGCACCGGGGTACCGCCGGCCAGCGACGTCGACGCGGTCCACAGCGGATAGTCCGGCGCGGGGATGAGCACCTGGTCGCCGTTGTCGAGCAGCGCCTGCAGCGTCATCGTGATGAGCTCGGAGACACCGTTGCCGAGGAAGACGTCGTCGATGTCGAAACGCGGGAAGCCGTCGACGAGTTCGTAGCGGGTGAACACCGCGCGCCGGGCACTGACGATGCCCTTGGAATCCGAGTAGCCCTGCGCGTAGGGCAGCGCCTGGATGATGTCACGCATGATGACATCGGGTGCCTCGAAGCCGAACGGCGCCGGGTTGCCGATGTTCAGCTTGAGGATGCGGTGCCCCTCGGCCTCCAGGCGCGAGGCGTGTTCGTGTACCGGCCCCCGGATCTCGTACAGGACGTCCTGCAGCTTGCTCGACTGCGAGAACACGCGCTGGCGCGCGTGATGGCCGGAGCCGGGATGCCACGGCGCCTGATGGGTAGTCACGTCACCCATGATCGCACCGGAGTCCAGCGATTTTGCAATCGCGCCGGTACCGGCCGATCACCGCTTGCCGGGTGGTCGGGCGCCCTTGGCGATGCCGAGGCCCTTGACCGGCGGTGCCGGCTTCTCCGGCTCAGCGGGTGTCGAAGGTTCAGGGGCGGCCGCAGTTTCACCGTTGGCCGGTGAATCTTGTTGAGTCGGTGCGGTTTTGGCGGCAGGAGCCTTTTTGGCGCCGGGCCTGCGGGCGCCGGGCCTGCGGGCGCCGGGGGCGATGCCGAGACCCTTCACCGGCGGCTCCGGTGTGGCGGGCGCCTCGGGCTCGGCCGCGGCAGGTTCCGGTGCAGCGGCCGGTTCGGGTGCGGCCGCCGGCGCCGCCGCGGCGGGCGCGGCCTTCTTGGCGCCTGGCCTGCGCGCACCTGCGGCGATGCCCAGGCCCTTGACCGGGGGTTGCGGCTCGGCCGGCGCCTCCGGAGCGGCAGCCTCGGGCGCCGCCGCGGCGGGCGCGGCCTTCTTGGCGCCGGGGCGCTTGGCCCCTCCGGCGATGCCCAGGCCCTTGACCTGCGGTTCGGGCTTGGCCTCGGCGGGTGCGGCGGCGGCTTCGGCGGGTGTCGCTGCGGCCGCGGCGGGCGCCTTCTTGGCGCCCGGGCGCTTGGCTCCGCCGGCGATGCCGAGCCCCTTGGCGGGGGCCGCGGCGGGCTTGTCCTCGGCGGCCGGGGCGGCCTTCTTGCCGGGCCGCTTGGCGCCGCCGGCCACCCCCAGGCCGGTCACCGGCTTGGTCTCCACCGCGCTGGCCCTGGCCTGCGCTGCCGGGGCGGCCTGTTCGGTCTCCTCGGTGTCCTCGACGGCCTCGGTGTCCTCGGCCTTGGTCGGCGCCTGCGCCGCCACCCGGGCCGCGCGCTCCTCGGCTTCCTTTGCCGCCGTGCCCTTTTCGGGCAGCGTGATGGCCGATTTGTCCAGCGACCCGAGCAGCAGCTGGGCCACGTCGAGCACCTCGGCCTTCTCCACCTCGCGGGCCGCGGACACCTCGTCGACGCCGTCGGTCATCATCACCCGGCAGAACGGGCAGCCGGTGGCGATCGTCGAGACGCCGGTGTCCAGCGCCTCCTCGGTGCGCTCGGTGTTGACGCGCTTGCCGATGTGCTCTTCCATCCACATCCGGGCGCCGCCGGCACCGCAGCACAGGCCGCGGTCGGCGTGGCGCGGCATCTCGGTCAGCTTCACTCCCGCGGCGCCGATCAGCTCACGCGGGGCCGAGTACTCCTTGTTGTGCCTGCCGAGGTAGCACGGATCGTGATAGGTGACGTCCAGGCCGCCGTCGGCCGGTTTCACCGGGATCAGCTTCTTGTCGCGGACCAGCCGGTTCAGCAGCTGGGTGTGGTGCAGCACCGTGTAGTTGCCGCCGACCTGCGGATACTCCCGGCCCAGCGTGTTGAAGCAGTGCGGGCAGGTCACGACGACCTTGCGGTCCACCCGCTCGACACCTTCGAACAGGTCGTTGAGGGTCTCGACGTTCTGCGCGGCCAGCTGCTGGAACAGGAACTCGTTGCCCGAGCGGCGCGCGGAGTCGCCGTTGCAGGTCTCGCCCTCGCCGAGCACCAGGTACTTCACGCCGGCGGCGGCGAGCAGCTCGGCGACGGCCTTGGTGGTCTTCTTGGCGCGGTCCTCGTAGGCGCCGGCGCAGCCGACCCAGAACAGGTACTCGAAGCCCTCGAACGAGTCGACGTCCTTGCCGAACACCGGCACGTCGAAGTCGACCTCGTCGATCCAGTTGGTGCGGTCCTTGGAGTTCTGGCCCCACGGGTTGCCCTTGGTCTCCAGGTTCTTGAACAGCACGCCGAGCTCACCGGGGAACTCGGACTCCATCATCACCTGGTAGCGGCGCATGTCGACGATGTGGTCGATGTGCTCGATGTCCACCGGGCACTGCTCGACGCAGGCACCGCAGGTGGTGCACGACCACAGCACGTCGGGGTCGATGACGCCACCCTGCTCGGCGGTGCCGACCAGCGGGCGGGTGGCCTGCAGCGGCGAATCGGCCGGGATGCGCTCGAAGCCGGACTCCGGGACGTGGTCGTGGGCGTGCTTCTCGGACTGCTTCTCCCCGCGCAACTCCTCGCCCAGGCCGCCTTCCGGGGTGTTCTGGAGGGGGGTCTCCTTGCCGTCGAGGAAGTACGGCGCCTTGGCGAACATGTGGTCGCGCAGGTTCATGATCACGAGCTTGGGCGACAGCGGCTTGCCGGTGTTCCAGGCCGGGCACTGCGACTGGCAGCGACCGCACTCGGTGCACGTGGTGAAGTCGAGGTAGCCCTTCCAGGTGAAGTCCTCGATCTTGCCGCGGCCGAGCACCGCGTCCTCGGCGGGATCCTCGAAGTCGACGATCTGGCCCTTGGACTCCACCGGCAGCAGCGGGCCCAGCGCATTGGGCAGCCGCTTGAATGTCACGTTGATCGGCGCCAGGCCGATGTGCAGGTGCTTCGAGTGCAGCACGATCAGCAGGAAGATCAGCATGATCGCGATGTGGCCGAGCAGGGCCAGCGTCTCGATCCATTCGTTGGCCGGCTCGCCGAGCGGATGGAGCACCCAGCCCATGAACTGCGAGAAGAACGCCCCGTTGCCGTAGGGCAAGGCGCCGGTGTTGGCGCCGGCACCGCGGACCAGTGCGTAGGTCCAGATGACGTTGAAGATCATGAACAGGATCAGCCAGGCGCCACCGGTGTGGGAACCGTAGAACCGGGAGTCGCGGCCGTGTTTCTTCGGTTCGCGCACGATGCGGATGATCGCGAAGGTGATGATGCCGAGCAGCACCGCGACGGCGAAGAAGTCCTGCAGGAAGCCCAGCGCATCCCACCGGCCGACGAGCGGGATGTGGAAGTCGTGGTCGACCAGCTGGCCGAACGCCTCCAGGTAGACGGTGGCCAGGATGAAGAAGCCCCACATCGTGAAGAAGTGCGCGATGCCGGGGATCGACCAGCGCAGCAGCCGGGTCTGGCCGAACACCTCCTCGAACTGCGTGGTGATCCGCTTCTGCAGGTGATCCTTGCGGTTGTTGGATTCGCTCATCGGCTGACCCGACCGGATCAGCTTCGTCAGCCACACCACCCGCTTGGCGGCGAGTGCGCCGACGATGACGATCATCAGCACGCCGACGATCACCCTGATCAGCATCTGCGTATCCACGCGGGCCTCCGGTTTTCGTGTTACCCACAGGTAACTTAACGTATGTTACTGAGAAGTAACTTAAGCTCGGTGCCTGCTCATAGTTGCATCTCCTCAGGAAACGGCGCTACGAAGGTTGACCTAACTAAGAAGTTACCGACCGGTAGGTACGTCCAGCAGGGCCCGCAGCATCGACAGCATCTCCGAGCGCGATTCGGCCCCGAGCCGGCGCCGGATCCGCGCGACGTGGTGCTCGACCGTCTTTGCCGAGATGAGTAGCTGAGCCCCGATGTCCCGATACGAGCGGCCCAGCAGAAGGAGTTCGGCGACCTCCCGCTCGCGGTCGGACAGCTTCGACGACGCGGGCCGGGGGCGATCGCCGCGCGACTCGGCCGACGGCCCGGGCTCGGTCCCGGCGGCCTCGATGGCGGCCTCGTCGATCGCGATGGTGTGTTTGAGATCACGCGCCAGTTGCAGCATCGCGCTCGAGGTCCGGCTGTCCGGGGTCTGCAGCGCGGCCTGGCTGGCGAGTCGGGTGGCGTCCCACGTCAGCCCGAAGCGGCACAGGCCGTTGGCGGCGGCACCGACCTCGTCGGGGTCGACGTGGTGGGCGAGAACCCGCAGCCACGTCCGGCCCGCGGTGGCCAGTGCCCGGGCGAACGGGCTGTGCGCGGCGGCCTTGGTCAGGGCCGCGCCGTACGGGGCCACCGACTCCGGGGCGTTGGCCAGGATGCCGGCGTGCACCCCAGCCCACTGCAGCGGCGCCGACCACAGGACCGGGTTGCCCAGCTCGTCGAGCAGCGCGAAGGCTTCGTCCACGCTGTGCTGCACGCGCTCGGTCTGGCCGAGCCGGGCCGCCGCCACCCACAGCTCACCCAGTGGCAACAGCGTGAACAGATCGATCGCGTACTCGGACAGCACCTCGGTGGCGGCCTGCCAGTGCGTGTGCAGCGCGCCGCTGTCCCCGGCGCGCCGGGCGATCGCGGTCTGCAGCGCCCCGGCCCACAGCGCGTCGCGGCGGTGCAGGGCCGACTGTGGTTTCACGCCGGCGGTCGCCGCCCGCAGCTGCCCGTCCTGCATGCGCACCCAGCCCTGCAGCAGACGGTGCCGGTGCGCGAAGAACGGGCCGGCGTCGGCGGCGGTGTCGGCGCGCACCGCCCTGGCGATCACGCTGCGCGCCCGCACCGGATCACCGCCGTGCACCGCGGCCAGCGTCACCAGCGCCGCCGGGGTGTCCGGCGCGACGACGGGCCGGTCACCCTCGCCGCCGAGCGCCTGGCTCAGCCGGGCGATCACCGCGGGATAGAGCTCGGTCACCGAGGCCAGCACGCCCTCGGCGAGGGTCCGGGCGGCGCGCGCCGCGATGGTCGGCGGCCCCTGACGAGGGGCGTCCAGGGCGGCCCGGGCCGCCGCGAGGTCGCCGGTGGCCGCGAGTGCCACCGTGCCCGCGGCGCCCGACGCCGCGTCGGGGTTGGGTCCGAGCCAGCGGTACAGGTCGGCCGCCTGCGCCATCGCGCCGTCGTGCGCGGCGATACCGGCGGCGATCCGCACCGCCGCGGCGCGCCGGGCCGGGTCGTCGGAGGTCAGCAGCTCTTCGGCCAGGCGGCCGCCGCCGGCGCAATCCCCGGACAGCGCAAGCGATTCGGCGAGCGCGACGTCCGCGCCGGGTCGGCCGGCCCCGGCGGCGGCCCGGTACAGCCGGGCCGCGGCGGCCGCCGGGACGCCGGGTCGGGCCGCCGCGTCGGCCAGCGTATTCGCCAGGTGCTCGTCGCGCACCCCGTGCTCGGCCAGTGTCAACGCGAGATCGTCTGACAGCGTTGCGGTTTCCACGAGCGACGCCAGCAGCGTGGTTTCCACCTCGTGATGGCGGGAGACGCCGACGATCTGCGCGACGCAGTCGTGGACGAAGGACTGGAACGACGCGCCCGAAGTGGGGTCGACGAGGCCGCTGGCGCGGGCCCGGTCCACCAGCGCATGGGCGTCGCCGGGATCGACCCGTAGTGCCGCCGCGACGTCGGCGGTGCCCACTTCGGCGTTGAGTGACAGCAGCAGCAGCGCGTCGAGCAACGGCGCGTCCAGGCGGCGCACCCGCTCGACCAGTGCGAACCGGGCCTGCCGCGGCGCGGACTCGACGTCACGCAACGCGGCGGCGACCAACAGCGGCAGCCCCGCCGTCGCGGCCGTCAGCGTCCGCAGTTGATCCGGGCTGGGTTCGACCCCGAGTTCTCGTGCCGCCGAGGCGATTTCGGTCGGGTTCAAGGGGCCCAGCGTGATCGCCGGGTTCTCTTGCTCCAACGCCGTCAGCAGGGCTGTCAGCGCACCGCGCGACGCGAGCCGCTCACACGCGATCACCACCGTGCCCGCGCGGTCGTCGACGTGGGCGCGCAGGGCCGCCAGCGCATCGTCGTCGAGCAGGTGCGCGTCGTCGACCACGACCGCCGACCGGGGGTCCTCTCCGGCGCGGGGCGGCCGGGGCAGCACCGGCACCGACGCCGCCCGCAGCTGCGCGCGCACCGCGGCCAGCGCGCTGCTCTTGCCGGAGCCGATGCCCCCGGTCACCAGCAGCATGACCGGCTCGCCCAGCGCAGCAGTCACGGCATGGACTGCGGCCCGTGCGGCCGGGGGGACGGTCATTGCAGCAGCGGTGCCTGCGCCAACGGTGTCGTCACCTCGACATCGACTTCCGGGGTGACGGGTTCTGGCTCCGGTTCCGGCTCCGGCGGATCCGGGGTCACGACCGTGGTCGTGGTCGGCTGTGGCGGCGGTGTCGTGGTGGTGGCCTGAGTCGTCGTGGTGGTCGGCGGGGTGGTGGTCGTGGTCGTCGTCGTCGTGGTGGTGGTCGTTGTCGTGGTGGTCGTCGTCGGGCTGGTGGTGGTGGTCGTCGCGGACGGACTGGTCGTGGTCGTGGTGCTCGGCGGTGGCGGGGTGATCACCGTCGTGCTGGGTTGCCCGTCGGAACCGGTCACCGTCACCGTCTGCGGCGGTTCCTGGGTGGGTGCCTCGGCCGGCGGCTCGTCGCCCGCCGGCGGGGTCGCGGTCTCGGTGACCGGGCTGCTGTCGCTACTGGAGGTCAGGGTGACGGCCAGGCCGCCGACCGCCAGCAGCGCCGCGGCGGCCGCCGCGCCGAACAACAGCGGCGGGCGCTTGTACCAGGGCAGCGCCGGGGGCTCGGGATAGTCGCTGTCCTCGGGCGGGGTGAACGCCACCTGCGGCCGGGCCTCGGTGCCCTCGAACGTGTAGTCCTCACCGGTGTAGGGCACCGGCTCCGGACCGGCAGACTCGTCCTGCGACCAGGCCAGCGCCCGGAACGTCGCCGACGGTGCACCGTCGGAGGCCGATTCGGTGGCGGCCGCACCTGCCGCTCCGGCCGCCCACGCCGCCGGAGCGACCCCGGTCGGGGCGTCGGCGGCCGTCGACATGGTCGTCGCATCCGTGCCCGCCGCACCGCGTTCGGCGAGCACCGCGGCCCCGGTCGCGGCGCTGAGCTGCGGCGCCGGGCTGGTCACCACCGGAACCCGCAGGCGATCGGAGAGCCGCTGCGTGATCAGGGGGATGTGGGCGCCGCCGCCGACGGTGCCCACCGCGGCCAGCGCGGCCGCGCTGAGGTTGGCCCGGGCCAGCGCGTCGTCCAGCGCGCCCAGCACGCCGGCGAGCGGGGCGTCGATCAGGCTCTCCAGTTCGGCGCGCGTCACCCGGACGTCGCCGGAGAACCCCGGCAGCTGAACGGGCACCGCGGTCGACGTCTCGGTGGACAGCCGTTCCTTGGCCAGCCGGCATTCGGTGCGCAGCCGGGCCAGCGACCCGACCGCGGCGGTGCCCGCCGGATCGGCGTCGCCGTCGGCGGAGATGCCCGCGACGACGTGGTTGAGCAGCAGTTGGTCGATGCCGTCGCCCGAGAACTCCGGGTAGCGGACGGTGTCACCGACGGGGGCGAAGTTCGCCGCCGCGTCCGCCACGCTGATCGACGTGCCGCTGCCGCCGAAGTCCAGCAGGGCCACGATGCCCGTGGTCGGCAGCCCGGCCGCCGACTGCAGTGCGGTCAGCGCGGCCTGCGAGTCGGGCACCAACGCCGGCGGAACACCGTGGGGGGACAAGCCGGGAGCCGCGCGCAGCGCCCCGCGCAGCGCGCCCAGGGGGGCCGGGCCCCAATGGGCGGGGACGGCGACCGCGACCGGCGCGCCGCCGCCGACGGTGCGGGCCATCGCGTCGAGCGCCTCGGCGAGCACCTGCTCGGCCTGATAGGTGGAGCCGTCGGCGGCCACCAACGGGATCGGGTCGCCTGCGCGCTCGACGAAGCCGGTGAGCACCAGGCCGGGGGACTCCAGGTTGGGGTTCTCGGTCGGCACCCCGACCTCGGCCGGCCGGTCCGGGTACAACGTGACCACCGACCGGCGGATCACCGCGGGGCGGCCGGCGCGGGTGGCCGCCAAGTTGGTGGTCCCTACCGATAACCCGAGTGAGTCGCTCACCCGTACCTCCCTGCTCTGTTCGGCCGGTCCCACCTTAGCGGCAGACAACCCCGGCCCCCGGTTACGCCGGGCCCGAAAATCCCCTAATCCTGGCGAGCCCCTAACCGGCAAGCCCCTAATCGGGGTGCGGTCGGAGGGGGTCTGGCACCGATCTCGGCGCGGTCGTCCGCCTCTACCATCAGTTGCAGGTGCCTGTTCTGCGCCACTGGTTATATCTGCACCGGAAGGTGGGGCGTTTCATGCCGAACCCGTTGATGGAGTTCGTGCTGTCGCTGGTGCGTGATCCCGGGGCGGCCGCGCGGTACGCGCAGAACCCGGAGCAGGCCATCGCGGACGCCCAGCTGGCCGGTGTGACGACGGCGGATGTCAACAGCCTGATCCCGGTGGTCTCCGACTCCGCGTCCCTGGCCGTCGTCGACGACAACGTCTGGACCAGCGGGGAGGCCGTGTCGGCGTTCGATGCGTTCGGCGACGAGCTGCCCGTCCAGGTCGACGACGAGGCGCCGGTCGTACCCGACCTGATCACCGACCTCGTCGAGGCCGGCACCGACGGCGCCGGCCCGGACAGCGACCTCGATGCCGCTCTGCCCGCCGGCGTCGGAGCCCTCGACGAACCACTGGACGTCATCACCGAGCACGGCGCCGACGACGACTGGGCCGGCTGGGACGGCATTCCCGATGCCGGCCTGGCGTCGGATCCGGGCGCGCTGGACGCCGCGGGGGCCGACGCCCCCGACTTCGACGTCTTCGGCGGCTGACTCTCGCTTCTGTTCGACCGGGGCCCCCGTACGCCCCCAGTAATCCCCTAATCCCCTAATGGGGTGGGGCTTGGGGGTCCCGTATCGGTTCCACCAAGTAGGGGTGTTCGCCCCGTTTTCGGGGGTCCCGCTGCTCCATAGCGTGGTGTCCAGATCGCCGAACGACAGCGAGCGGCGGAACACCCGAAAGGACAACCCGACATGATCAGCTTGATCGACTTCATCATCAATCTCTTCCGCAGCCCGGCCTCGGCCGCCGCGTTCGTCGCCGACCCGGAGGAGGCGATGCGCACCGCCGGCCTGCCCCCGGTCAACCCGGCACACCTGCAGGCGGTGGCGGCGACCGCGGCCCCGGC
The DNA here is from genome assembly GCA_050250295.1 of Mycolicibacterium sp. GTDB lineage: Bacteria > Actinomycetota > Actinomycetes > Mycobacteriales > Mycobacteriaceae > Mycobacterium. The sequence continues at coordinate 61,596 of JBFWOX010000026.1, read as the reverse complement.
GGGCGTCGTGCTGGGCGGCGGCGATCCCGTGGTCGGCCTGCAGCGCGCGGTGGCCAACCACCACAGCATCGCCTCGCCGTTCTCGCCGCAGACCACCTACGCCCCGCAAACCCAGGCCGATGTGGCCAGCCACAACGACACCGATTGGGCCAGCCACAACAACACCGACTGGGCGAGCCACAACGACACCCCGGTGTTCAGCCCCGACCAGCACTCCGGGGCCAATTCGCAGCAGGGCGGCTTCAACCTGGGCTTCGGTGACATCACCTTCGGCAACAAGACATCCAACACCGCCACCGACGGCGCCGTCATCTCCAACGGGGACCTGACCGGCTCGGTCGCCACCGGCGAGGACGCGGTGGCCACCGGTGACGACAACGACGGCGACATCCTGACCGGCGACGAATCGGTCCAGGGCGACGACAACGAGGTGCACTCCGGTGACGTGCTCACCGGCGCCGGCTCCAACGTGGTCATCGGCGACGACAACGACGTCACCGACAGCGGCACCACCGCCACCGGCGGCGGCGACATCATCCAGGACAACGAGGGCCCGGTGATCGGGGACGTCGAGGCCGGCGGGGACGCGGGTCCGATCCTGATCGACGACGCCGACACCGACACCGACACCACCACGGTGGTCGGCGGCGACGTCTCCGGCGAGGGTGCGTTCGACATGTCGGACAACTCCGGGCAGGACAATTCGGACAACCGGGACTATTCGGAGAACCATGAGGTCAGCATCGACACCGACATCGACACCACCGTGCAGACCGATCTCAGCCTGATCTGAGCGCCGACGCGGACCAGCGGTGTGGCGGGGACGTGACTCCCCGCCACACCGCACCTGCTTGGCTAGGAGTGCCATGAGTCAACCGAACAGCGATCGCCGCGCCGACCCCCGCAAGGTCAAGGTCATCGTCGAATTGATCGACCACGTCGCCAAGATCGCCGGGGCCTACGAGCGCGGCGACCTGGTGGCACGGATGGCCCGCGCCAAGGACCGCATCACCGATCCGCAGATCCGGGTGGTGATCGCCGGGCAGCTCAAGCAGGGCAAGAGCCATCTGCTCAACGCGTTGCTCAACGTGCCGGTGGCCCGGGTCGGCGACGACGAGTCCACGGTGCTGCCGACGGTGGTGACCTACGCCGAGCAGCCGGTGGCCCGGCTGGTGGTCGCCGGCCCCGACGGCGAGGACCCCGACCTGGTCGAGATCCCCACCTCCGACGTCAAGAACGATGTGCGGTTCCATCCGCTGGCCAAGGGCCGCAAGGTGATCCGGCTGGAGATCGGGGCGGCCAGCCCGTTGCTCAAGGGTGGTCTGGCGTTCGTCGATACCCCGGGCGTCGGCGGGCACGGCCAGCCGCACCTGTCGGCGACGCTGGGGCTGCTGCCCGACGCCGACGCGATGCTGATGGTCAGCGACGTCAGCCAGGAGTTCACCGAGCCGGAGATGGCGTTCATCCGCCAGGCCGTCGAGATCTGCCCGGTGGCCCGGATCGTCGCCACCAAGACCGACCTCTATCAGTACTGGCGCGACATCGTCGCCACCAACGAGGGCCACCTGGCCCGGGCCGGCATCGAGGTGCCGGTGATCCCGGTGTCCTCGGTGCTGCGCAGCCACGCCATCGCCACCAACGACAAGGAACTCAACGAGGAGTCCAATTTCCCCGCCGTTGTGCGGTTCCTCAGTGACACCGTGCTGTCCCGGGAGAGCGGCCTGATCCGCGACCAGGTCGTCGCCGAGATCCGTTCGGCGGCAGAACATCTCAACCTCGCTATCGGATCCGAGCTGGAGGCCCTCACCGATCCGGCGGCGCTGGAGCGGCTCAAGGCCGACCTGGAGGCCCGCAAGGTGGAGGCTCAGGACGCGCTGCAGCAGACCGCGCTGTGGCAGCAGGTGCTCAACGACGGCATCGCCGACCTGACCGCCGACGTGGAACACGACCTGCGCGCCCGGTTCCGGGCCATCACCCAGCACATCGAGCGGACCATCGACTCCTGCGACCCGACTCGGGTGTGGGCCGAAATAGGCGCCGACCTCGAGGACGCGATCGCCACTGCCGTCGGCGACAACTTCGTCTGGGCCTACCACCGGGCCGAGGCGCTGGCCGAGGAGGTCGCCAGGACCTTTGTCGAGGCCGGCCTGAACACCATCGAGATGCCGGTCATCAGCGCCAAGATCATGGGCGCGCAGTTCGACGAGTTCAAGTCACTGCAGGCGCTGGAGGCCAAACCGGTGGGCAAGGGCCGCAAGGCCACCATCGGCTTGCAGGGTTCCTACGGCGGCGTGCTGATGTTCGGCATGATGACCTCGCTGGCCGGGCTGGGCATGTTCAACCCGCTGTCCATCGGCGCCGGTGCGCTGATGGGGCGGGCGGCCTACCGCGAGAACATGGAGAACCGGATGGTGCGGGTGCGCAGCGAGGCGAAGATGAACACCCGCAAGTTCGTCGACGACGTCGCGTTCGTGGTGGTCAAGGAATCCCGGGACCGGCTCAAGGCGATCCAGCGGCAGCTGCGCGACCACTACCGCGGCATCGCCAACCAGACCACCCGATCGCTCAACGAATCGCTGCAGGCCACCATTGCCTCGGCGAAAGTGGCTGAGAACGAACGGAACTCGCGAATCAAGGAGTTGGAGCGCCAGCGCAACGTGCTGACCCAGGTGCTCGACCACGCGGACAAACTCACGGCATGAGCACCATCGACGAGGTGCGCGCCATCCTGGCCGGCGTCACCCGGGCCTACCGGGAGGACCCGGCCTACCGGCACCGGCCCGACGTGCACAACGAGTTGGACCGCATCGGCCGCCGGCTCAACCAGCCGATCCGCATCGCGCTGGCCGGCACGCTGAAATCCGGCAAGTCCACCTTGGTCAACGCGTTGGTCGGGGAGAACATCGCGCCCACTGACGCCACCGAGGCCACCCGGATCGTGACGTGGTTCCGCTACGGGCCGACGCCGCGGGTCACCGCCAACGGTCGCGGCGGCAGGCGCACCAACGTCCCGATCGTCCGCGACGACGGCCTGAGCTTCGACCTGGCCGGCCTGGACCCCGCCGAGGTGGTCGACCTCGACGTCGAATGGCCGGCCACCGAGCTGATCGACGCCACCATCATCGACACCCCGGGCACGTCGTCGCTGTCCCGCGACGTCTCCGAACGCACCCTGCGGCTGTTGGTCCCCGAGGACGGCGTGCCGCGGGTGGACGCCGTGGTGTTCCTGCTGCGCACCCTCAATGCGGCCGATATCGCGCTGCTCAAGCAGATCGGCATGCTCGTCGGCGGGTCGTCCGGCGCGCTCGGCGTCGTCGGGGTGGCCTCGCGGGCCGACGAGATCGGCGCCGGGCGCATCGATGCGATGCTCTCGGCCACCGACGTGGCCGCCCGGTTCACCGCCGAGATGGACAAGACCGGGATCTGCCAGGCGGTGGTGCCGGTGTCGGGGCTGCTGGCGCTGACCGCGCGCACGCTGCGCCAGGACGAGTTCGTGGCGCTGCGCAAGCTCGCTGCGGTCGAGCCCGCCGAGCTGGCCAAGGCGATGCTCTCGGCGGACCGGTTCGTCCGGGAGGACAGCCCGCTGCCGCTGGACGCCGCCGCGCGCAAGCAGCTCCTGCTGCGGTTCGGTATGTTCGGCGTCCGGATCTCGGTGCTGGCCATCCAGGCCGGGGTCGGCGATTCGGTGGCGCTGGCCGCCGAGTTGCTGGAGCGCAGCGGACTGGTCGCGCTGCGCGAGGTCATCGACCAGCAGTTCGCCCAGCGCTCGGATTCCCTCAAGGCGCACACCGCGCTGCTGTCGCTGCGGCAGATGGTCACCGCCAACCCGGTGTACGCGTCGCGGCGCATCCTCGCCGACGTCGACCCGCTGCTCGCCGACACCCACGCGTTCGAGGAACTCCGTCTGCTCAGCCAACTACGGTCGCGCCCAACGACATTGAACGAGGACGAGATGGCCTCGCTGCGCCGGATCATCGGCGGGTCGGGCACCGACGCGGCCAGCAGGCTCGGCCTGGCGCCCGAGCACGCCGACGACGGGCCGCGGGCGGCGTTCGCGGCGGCGCAGCGGTGGCGCCGGCGCGCCGAGCACCCCCTCAACGATCCTTTCACCACCCGCGCCTGCCGGGCCGCGGTGCGCAGCGCCGAGGCGATCTTCGCCCAGTACACCCGCAAACGCTGACGTCAGGGCGCTGGCGTCGCACCGGTCTCGGTCTGGGTCACCGTCTCGGTCTGGGTCTCGGTCTGGGTGACGGTGCTCGTACTGACCGACGTGCTCGGCGTGGTGGTCGTCGTGGTCGTGGTGGTCGTCGGTTCGGTCGTGGTGGTCGTGGTCGTGGTCGTCGGCTCGGTGGTCGTGGTGGTGGGCTCGGTGGTGGTCGGCGGTGCGGATTCGGTCACCGTCGCCGGCGGCACCACGGCCGGGGCCGACGTGGACGTCAGCGGGGTCAGCGGGGTCGTGGTGGTGGTCGCCGGGGTCGAGTCGCCGGTGATCAGCTTCGCCAGCCCGTACACCACCAGTGCGATGAGCACCGCGCCGACCGCGCCGAACGACACCAGCGCCACCGGTTTGCGGTACCACGGCGACGCGGCGTCCGGCGCCTGTTCGCTGTAGCCGTAGTTGCTGAGGCGGGTCGGTTCGTCGTCGGAGTAGTAGTTCTCGTCATCGGGAGATCCGTAGCGCGCCACGGCACCCGATAGTAGGCGCTGGCCGCTAGGGGTCCGGGACCACAGTGCGTGTCACGTTGGTCCTCGGCCTGCTGCGGGTGGTGCGCGTCGTCGTCGTGTCGTCGTCCTCCTTGGTACGCGGGGTCCGCGTGGTGCGGGAGGTGGACGAGTCCGAGGTGCTCGTCGGCGTCAGATCGGGGTTGATGTCACTGGTGACCGGCGGGCTGGTGCTGGTGATCGTGTCGGTGGTCGTGGTCGTCGGGGTAGTCCGGGTGGCGGTGTCGGTGGCCGAGAAGGCGGGCTCGACGAAGTTCAGCGGTCCGGGCCGGGGTTCGTCCTCGCGGACGAAATAGCTGATGGCGGCGACGACGAGCGCGATCGCCGCCAGACCCGCCACACTGGCCGCCAGCAGCGGTGATGTGCGGTTGTGCCACGGCACCTCTGGAGCGTCGTCGTCGCCATCCCTGCCGGTCACGGCCACTGATAGTAGCGGTGGGCCCGACGGCGACGCCGGGTCAGCCGATGTGGGGGACGACCTTCTCGGCGAAGAACTCCACGTGATCGAGGTCCGACATGTCCAGAAGCTGCAGGTAGACCCGCTGCACGCCGGCTTCGAGGAACGGGCCGAGCTTGTCGGCGATCTCGGCCGGGGTGCCGACCGCGGGGGAGTTGGAGCGCAGCTCGTCGAGGTCGCGGCCGATCGCGGCGGCCCGCCGGGCGACCTCGGCGTCGTCGCGGCCCGCACACACCACGAACGCCGCGGAGTACGTCATCGAGTCCTTGTCCCGGCCGGCGTCCTGCACCGCCGCCGCCACCCGGGCGTACTGGGTGCTCAACGTCTCGAGGGGCACGAACGGGATGTTGAACTCGGCGGCGAACCTGGCCGCCAGCGCGGGTGTGCGCTTGGCGCCACCGCCGCCGATGACGATCGGCGGGTGCGGGGCCTGCACCGGCTTGGGCAGGGCGGGGGACTCGGCGACGCTGTAGTGCGTGCCGGTGTAGTCGAAGGTCTGCCCCACCGGGGTGGTCCATAGCCCGGTGATGATCTCCAGCTGCTCGGTGAGCCGGTCGAACCGCTCGCCCAGCGGCGGGAACGGGATGGCATACGCACGGTGTTCGGCTTCGAACCAGCCCGCCCCGAGCCCGAATTCCACACGCCCGCCCGACATTTCGTCGACCTGCGCGACCGAGATGGCCAGCGGACCCGGGTAGCGGAACGTCGCCGAGGTCACCATGGTGCCCAGCCGGATCGTCGAGGTCTCCCGGGCCAGGCCGGCCAGCGTCACCCACGAGTCGGTGGGTCCGGGCAGCCCGTCGCCGTCCATCGCCAGGTAGTGGTCGGAGCGGAAGAACGCCGAGTAGCCGGCGCTTTCCGCGGTGCGCGCGACGGCCAGCTGATCGCTGTAGCCGGCACCCTGCTGAGGTTCGACGAAGATCCGGAAATCCAGTGGCATGGAAACCAGCCTAGGAGTCACAGGCCGCCGCGGGACGTGCGCACCCGGTCGACCAGGTCGGCGGAGCCGTCGAAGGTGACGCGGAACTCGTTGCGGCCGGCGGCGAACATCAGCAGCTCACCGGGGTCGCCGGTGACGGTGACCGGTTCTCCGTGCCCGGCGGTGGCCAGCGTCTTGCCCTGCGGTGTGCGCAGGATCACCTTCGCGGGCGCGTTGCGCAGCGTCATCCGCGTCATCATCGCGACCGGCCGGCCCAGCGCCGCGGTGGTGCGGTCGTCCAACGGCCGCGGTTCCCAGCCGGGCTGGGCGCGGCGGATGTCCTCGTGGTGGATGAACATCTCGGCGACGTTGGCGACCGAGTCGAGCAACTTGAGCGGCGAGTACAGCGGCGGACCGGAGGCGACCTGGTCGACGAGCGTGTCCCAGTCCGTCGACGCCGACACCTGCCGCTGGACCCGCTCGGTGTAGTCGGCCAGCGCCGGGATCAGGATGCCCGGTGCGGCGTCGAGCCGGCGCTCCCGGATCACCAGGTGCGCCGCCATGTCGCGGGCGTCCCAGCCTTCGCACAGGGTGGGGGCGTCCGGGGTGATCTCGCGGAACGTCGCGACCAGGGCGGCGCGTTCCTGTTGGGCAACGGTCATGGCTGCGGCGGCTCCCTCGTGTGGTGCTGCCCAGCGTACTGACGCGGCACCGCGGCGGTGATCGGTATCGGTACGGATCAGAACGTTTCGACGCCCTCGACGCTGATCACCATGCCGTGGCCGGTGCGGTCGTTGGTGAACCGGGTGCCGTCCTCGTCGGCATCGATGGTCCAGCCCACCGCGGAGTAGGTCCGGTAGTCCAGCGTCACCGTCGGGATGGCTCCCAAATTGCCTAGCACCCAACTGATTTCACCGTTAGGGCTGAGCCGGACCCCGTTCGCCGGGCTGCCCTCGATCTCCGGGGCGTTGACGAACGACGATTCGCAGCCGACCTCCTGCTCGTCGAGTTGACACCGGGTCTTGCCCGACTTGGTCTCGATGAACACGTAGCCGTTCTGCGGGGTCAGGACCTCACCGCCCGGTGGCCGGGTCCCGCTGGGGCCGGTCGACGGGGGCGCGCTGGGTTGCGGGCTCGACGGCGACGGGCGCGGGGTGGAGAAGTCGGGCTCGGTGTAGGAGTCCGGGCCGCGGGTAGCGGTGCCCTCGACGTTGGACTGGCAGCCCGCGAGCAGTGCGGCGGCACCGAGTGCCCCCGCGACGACGAGCCGGACCTTCATTGTGTCCAGCGTACGCAGCCTGTGGCGCAAGTGATGGAAGTGACGCGCGGTTTGTCGGGGCGGTGCCGGGCCTGTTGGATACCGGGGGTGCAGATCCGGCCCGCCCGCGTCGACGACACCGCCCGGGTGCGCCGGATCGTCACCGACGCATACACCGCCTACATCGCGCGCATCGGCCGCGAACCGGCGCCCATGATCGTCGACTACGGCGCGCTGATCACCGGCACCGACCAGGTCAGCGTGCTGGTCGACGAGTCCGACACCGCGGTCGGGGTGCTGGTGGCCGTACCCAGGGCCGACCACCTGTTCATCGACAACATCGCCGTCGCGGTGCCGGGCCGCGGGTACGGCCGGTTGCTGCTCGACCACGCCGAGCGGCAGGCGCGCCGCGCCGGGCTCGCGCAGCTGCGGCTCTACACCAACGCCGCGATGACGGAGAACCTCACGCTCTACCCGCATCTGGGCTTCGTCGAGGTGGACCGGCGCACCGAGGACGGCTTCGACCGGGTGTACTTCCGCAAGGACCTCCGCCCCTGAACCACGGCGGCTGTCCACCAAAACACTTGTCCCGCGCCCACACCCGAGTGGGGTAGTGGACTACCCCACTCATTGCGTTCCGGGCATTTTACGTTGCCGCGGTACGGCACAGTCATGGGCTGCTGAGGAGGACAGACGTGAAGCGTGAATTCCTTGTCGCGGTGGGCGGTATCGCGGTCACCGTCGGCGCGTTGGCGGGATGTTCATCGGACGACGAGCCGGCCGGGGGCTCGAGCCCGACTAGCGAGACCGCCGCCGAGGCCACCGTGGAGGCCACCGTGGAGGCCACCGCGACCACGGAGAGCCCGGCGGAGAGCCCGGCCACCCCGGCGGCGACCGCGGGCGCCACCCGGGTGTCGATCGACGGACAGGACCAGGACGTGCAGGGCACCGTGGTGTGCCAGTCGGCAGGTGGGAACCTCAACATCGCGATCGGCGACGCGGCGACGGGGATCGCCGCGGTGCTCTCCGAGGCCGACCCGCCTGCGGTCAACTCGGTGGCGCTGGGCAACGTCAACGGCGTCACCCTCGGCTTCACCTCGGGGGTGCCCGGAGCCAGCGCGGAGGCCACCAAGGACGGCGACACCTACACGATCACCGGGACGGCGACCGGCGTCGACATGGCCAACCCGATGCAGCCGGTGAACAAGCCGTTCGAGATCCAGGTCAGCTGCCCATAGCGCGGGCGCACGAGTGGGGTGTGAGATGGCCCAGACGATCACCGCCGCACTGGCGGCAGGTGTTCGCACCATACCGAACCCGCCGGTGAATCCGCGGCTGGTCGGCCCGGCCCGGTGCGCGGCGCCGAACCGGACGGGGACCCGGTGCCGGTCGGCTCGGCGTTGCCGGCCCGCTCCGCGGCACCGCGGGACCGCATGGTCGGGATCGTCGGCACGCCCGGCGGTCGTCTCGTTCGGCGACCAGGCGCAGATCAGCGGCGGCGCGTTCCTGGGGCTGATCGGCCCGGGCGGCCAGCTGATCGGCAACGGTCTGGACGTGAGAAAGGCAGTGACGGCTGAGATCCGGCTATCCGTCGGCGAGCATGGCGATCAGCTGATCACGGCCGTTGGCGCCGACACGCTGGGAGGCGCGGAACAGATGACCCTCGATGGAGCGCACCGACATGGTCAGCCGGTCGGCGATCTCCTTGTTCGAAAGCCCTCGGGCGGCAAGGGTGATGATCTCACGCTGGCGCGGGGTGATCGGCAGCCGCATCGCCTCGCAGCGTTGCGCCGGGGTGTCGGCCGACGCGCAGCGGGTGCTCAGGCGTCGCGCCGTGGCCGATGCGGTGAGCGCTGAACCGCGCAGTCCCGCCCTTTGGTAGGCGACGACGGCCTGGGCGGCGGCGTCGGCCGCGGCGAGGTGGTCGCCGAACTCGTCGTACCGCTGCGACGCGCCGATCAAGCCGTCGCCGTCCCCGGTGGCCAGCGCCGCCGCGTGCGCTGCGGCGACGGCTGCCCGCGGCCCTTCCACACCGGTGGCGATCTCGGCCAACCGGGCAGCGGTGGTGGTGTCGCCGAACTGGGTCGCCGCCTGCAGCAGCATCGCCTCCCACGCCGGCCTGCCCCGGTCGCGTTCCCGGTCCGCCGCGGCCCGCAGGATCGAGATCGCCTGGCTGATAGCACCTTCGGCGGCACATACCCAGGCCTCGGCGATCGAGCGTTCGGCGTCCCAGACGCACGCCTGCGGCTGCTGGGCCCACCATTCGATGGCATCGAACTCCCGGCGTGCCTCGGCGGCCCGGCCAGCCATCGCGGTCACCGTCGCCAACCAGCACCGCCCGAATGACTTGATCACCCGCCCGGTGTCACCGGATCCCAACACGGCCAGGGCTTCCTGCAGCGAGCGCTGTGCCCCGGGCAGGTCGCCCCGGCTCATCGCCGACATGCCGGCGAACAGGCAGTGCCAGGAGTCCTCGAACGGGACATCGCGGGTTTCCCGCCGGATCCGGGCGATCACCGCGTCCGACCGCGTCAGCGCACCCGCCAGCCGGTAGGCGTTGGCGTGCAGGAAGGCGAGCTGGTAGCGGGCGTGTGACACGCCGGGTGAGCGGTCGGTGAGCTCGTGGCCGCGTTCGGCCGCCGCCTCGATCTCGCCGATCCGGCCGAGGTCACCGAGTCCGCTGACCGCGACGAATATCGCATGCAGATAGGCGAAGTCGTCGTCCGGGCGGTCGGCGATGACGTCCATGGCGGATGGTACCGCCAGCGCCGACCGGCCCCGGACCACGTCGATCAGAGCACGCAGGGATCGGGAAACCGAGTGTGTTCGGGCGTCGCTCGCTCCGAACACGGTCCGGTACTCACGTTCGGCGTCGGCGACCTGGCCCAGCTCACCGGCCAGGATCGAGATCCGCAGGGTGGCGATCCGCTCGCGGGTCGGCCCGGTGGTCTGGTCGGCCAACTCGGCGAGGATGGTCTCGGCCTGCACGGGCCGTTCCAGCCAGAAGTTCGCCAGCGCCAACGCGAACCTGGCGTCGTGTCCACCACCGAAATGCACGGCCTGTTCGGCAAGTTGGGCGGCGAGTCTCGCGTCGAGCAGCGCGCTCGCCGCCGACGCGGCCGACACCAGCAGGTCGGTGCCGGGTTCGAGATCCGACTCGAGCAGGAGCAGCGCCCGGCGCAGCACCCGCCGGGGATCCGTCTCGCGGCGCGGCGGGAGCGCGGCGGCGATCCGGCCGGCCCATCGCCGCATCCGCAGCGACGCGGTGCGCCGAACCTCACCGAACATGGGGTGCGCCAACCGGACCGCGGGCGGCGAGGCCGTGGTGTCGATGCGGACCAAATCAAGGGTCTCGGCGTCGGCGAGCGAGTCGGCACCGACGAGAGCGGTGACGACGTCGATGTCGAGCGGTTCGGCGAGGGCGAGCACGTCGAGCACATCCCGGACCGGGCCGGGCGCCCGGCTGATACGCGCGTCGACGAGCTCGGCGAGCGTGGGCGAGAGGGCGGGCTGTCCGTCCCACAGCCACACGTTGCCGTGCCGCGCCATCCGGCCCGATTCGATCTCGCTGTCCAGCAGGTGGCGCAGATACAGCACATTGCCCTGGGTGTACTGCCACAGCCCGCGCGCGGACCGCGAGTGCACCGGGCCGGTGAGCACCTCCTCGGCCAGCCGAGTGGTCTCGGCGAGCGACAGCGGCTGCAGTTCCAGCCGGGGCAGGTGGTGGTCCTTCCAGATCGCGGTGACCGCGTCCGGCGCCGGTTCTCCCGAGCGGATGGTGAGGATCACCGTGGCCAGCCGGCGGGTGACGAGTTGGTGAACGGTGAACGCGGACAGGTCATCGAGCAGATGCGCGTCGTCGACGCCGACGATGATCTCGTCACCGCGCCGCGCGCCGGTCAGCGCGTCGATCACCTCGCGGACCCGCCGCAGCGGGTCGGGGCCGAAGTCGCTGGCGATGTCGGCGAAGGCGCCCAGCGGGACATGGCGGGCCGAGGCGGTGCCGCCGATCCAGTACCGGTGGGTGTCCCGACGGGTGGTGCGGGCCATGGCTTCTCGGGCCACCCGGGTCTTGCCGACGCCGGCCGGGCCGGACACGACGATGCCGCGGGGACGGTCGCCGGGAGTGTGGACGGCGCCGTCGATGAGCGCTAGTTCCTCGGACCGCCCGACGAGTGGCCAGTGCCGGATCACCTCCAGAGTCTAACCGGCACAACCGCTTCTCGGACCGCACGGATTCGTCGACTGGGGTAGTGGACTACCCCAGTCGATCCGCCGGCGGCGGCTTACCCTGCTGCGGTGACGGGGTCACGAGGGGTACCTCGGCACGGCCCGGATTGTTGGGATCGGTAGGCGCCGGGATGGTCTCTGCTCATCTCGAGGGGAATGGAGTCGGCGATGAGACACACTTCGTACACGATCGGGCGGGTAGGGGCGCTGGCGGTGGCCCTCGGTGTCGGGGCGGCGGTGGCGAGTGCGCCCGGGTTGGCGGCCGCGGAACCGGCGGGCCCGGACACGGCGTCGGCATCGGGATCGGCATCGGAGTCGGCGACGGAATCGTCGCCTGGATCCCCGTCGGAACCGTCGTCGGGGGTCACGTCGACCCCGGATGCGGCGGGGGATTCGACGGCCGACACCGCGGACCCCCCGGAGGGCGACCAGGACAACGAGCAGACCGACGTAGCCGACCCGGCCGACGAGAACGGTGACGCCGAGCCGGTTCCGCTGGACGGGGACGAGCCCGACACGCAGGACTCCGGCGAAGGGCCCGTGCCGGATGTCGAGGCTCCAGAGGTCACCGATAGCGTTGTCCGCGACGATGATTCGACCTACCGCACGGCAGGGGAAAGGGCACCGGTGCCGGCGAACCGGCAACGGGAGGACCAGCCGTCGGCGGCCGACGCGGTCGCTCAGGACGCACTCGTGCAGGACGAAGCTGCCCCACCGGGGCCCGCCGCACCCGACGCGCCCACCGCCACGACGCCCGACGCTCCGGCGGACACCGCGCCCGCGGTCGAGGCCAACCACGTTGCCCCGGAGCCAATTACAGACACCTCAGCGGAAGTCGCGGCCGTCGAGCTGGGCACGGTGGCGCTGGACGCCCCGCCCACGGAGCCGCTCGGGGCGCCGGCCGCGCCCATCGACACGCACGCGGTGCTCGGGCTGCTGACCGCCGCGTCCCGTGACCTGCAGCGCTTCTGGGCCGGCATCGTCCACCTGCTGTTCAACCAGCGGCCGGCCCTCGGCTACGACCCGGACGACAACATCGCCAACCCCGACGGCACGATCGTCGGGGATCTGGCCGCCACCGACCCGGAGGGGGATCCGCTGACGGTCCGCGTGGTCGACGCCCCCGACGACGGGTCCGTGGTGCTCAACGCCGATGGCACCTTCGTCTACACCCCCGGCGCCGCACTCGCCGAGACCGGCGGCACCGACGTGTTCCTGGTCGAGGTCACCGATCAGGGCAGGCACCTGCACGGCCCGCTCGGCTTCCTGGCCCGGGACTTCGGCCACAGCATCGTCGAGCGGATCCAGGTCACCGTGGACCCGGCCGGCGTGCTGGCCACCATCGAGGTCGGCGACCATCCGACGGGCATCGCGATCACCCCCGACGGCACCCGCGCGTACGTCACCAACGCGATCGGCGACACCGTCTCGGTGATCGACATCGCGACCCGCACCGTGATCGACACCATCTCGGTGCCCGACGCGCCGCTCGGCGTGGCCGTCAGCCCCGACGGATCCACCGTCTACGTCGCCAACGCCGGCGCCGACACGGTCACCGCGATCGACACCGCCACCGGTCAGATCGCCGGCATCATCGCCGTGGGCGCACAGCCGAACGGCGTCGCGGTCAGCCCGACGGGCGCCACCGTGTACGTCGCCAACATCGGCGGCGACGACGTCTCGGTCGTCGACGCCGCCACCGGGACCGTCACCGCGACCATCCCGGTCGGCGACGACCCGGCCCAGGTGGTGGTCGGTCCCGACGGGGCGCGGGTGTACGTGCTCAACACCGCCGACGACTCCGTGTCGGTGATCGACGTCGCCACCGGCACCGTCACCGAAACCATTGCGGTCGGCAACTTCCCGGACGGCGTGGTGTTCAGTCCGGACGGGGCCACCATGTACGTCGTCAGCGTCGACGGCACGCTGTCGGTGATCGACACCGCCACCCACCAGGTCCTCGACACCGTCGACGTCGGGTTCGGCACCCGCGGCATCGCCATCAGCCCCGACGGCTCCATCGCCTACGTCGCCAACTATCTCGCCGGCACGCTGGTGACCGTCGACACCGCGACGAACTCGGTGACCGGTGTCGCCGACGCCGGCGAGCGGCCCCTCGGGGTGGCGGTCACCCCCGACGGCAGCGCCCTGTACCTGACCCAGGAGATCGACGAAGCGGTGCTGGTGCTCGACGTCGCCGGCCTGTCGTCGGCCACCGCGCCGAGCAGCGCCCGCTCCGCCGAGGCCGCACCGCGCCCGCCCTCCGGGCTGCAGAGGCTGCTGACCTGGGTGAGCCGCACCATCGAGCGCACGTTCTTCAACACCACGCCGGTCACCGACTACACCCCGTTCGAGAACGTCCAGATCCTCGACGACGCCAAGCAGGTGAGCGCGGTGCAGGGTGATCTGGTGGCCGTCGACGCCGACGGAGATCCGTTGCGGTTCACCGTGATCGACGGCCCGGACCACGGGTCGGTGCTGATCAACGCCGACGGCACCTTCGTGTACACACCGGGACGGGAGATCGCCGGCGGCGGCACCGATCAGTTCGTCGTCAAGGTGTCCGACGTGGGCTGGCACCTGCACGGCCCGCTCGGGGTGTTCCGGCCCGACTTCGGCCGCAGCACCATCGCCACCGTCGACATCGCCGTCAACCCGAACTGCGGTGGTAACTGCCAGGTCAACCCGTTCAAGGTGATCGCGACCATCGACGTCGGCCAAGCTCCCGACGGGGTGGCGCTGAACCCGTCCGGCACCCGGGCCTACGTCGCCAACGCGCTCGACGACACCGTGTCGGTGGTCGACCTGGTGACCAACACCGTCGTCGCGACGATCCCGGTCGGCACCCATCCGCGCGGCGTTGCGGTCAGCCCGGCCGGCACCCGCGTCTACGTCACGAACCTTCTGGACGGCACGCTGTCGGTGATCAACACCGCGACCAACGCCGTCATCACCACCATCCAGGTCGGCACCTCCGCGGAACGGGTCGCGGTCAGCGGCGGCGGAACGCGCGTCTACGTCATCGGGTTCCAGGACTGGGGCAGCACGCTGTCGGTGATCAGCGCCGCGACCAACACCGTCACCTCCCAGGCTTTCCTCAACGGCGCCGGCTACGGCCTGGCGGTGCATCCCCAGGGCGGCCGCGTCTACGTGACCACCCAGATCGACTGGCTCGACGCGATCAACGTCGTCACCAACACGGCCACTCACGTCGACACCGACGGCCAGTGGATGCGGGGCATCGTGTTCAACCCGCTCGGGACCCGAATCTATATCGCCCACCGCAACTTCGACACCGTGACCGTGCGCAACGCCAGCACCTTCGAGCTGATCGACACCATCGCCGTCGGTGACGACCCGGCCGGTCTGGCGATGAGCCCCGATGGCAGCCGGCTCTACGTGGTCAACCAGGGCGGCAAGTCGGTGTCGCAGATCCGCACGTCCACCAACACCGTGCTCAAGACCATCGATGTCGGTTTCAGCCCCGACGAGGTCGCGATCAGCCCGGACGGGACCCGCGGCTACGTCACCGCGGGTAACAGCCTGAAGGTGCTGCAGCTGGTGTGACGAGCGGGCGGCTCACCCGCAGGCGACGGCCTCCGCCGCCCTGAGCACCCGCAGGATGTTCCCCCCGGCGAGCTTGGCCAGGTCGGCACCGGACCAGCCCCGGTCGGCGAGGGCGGCGAACAGCCGCGGATACCCGGACACGTCTTCCAGGCCCACGGGCATGTCCTCGGCCGCCATGTAATCACCGCCGATGCCGACATGGTCGATGCCGGCGACCTCACGCACGTGTTCGATGTGCGCCACGACGTGGTCCACCGTGGCGACCGGCGGCGGCGACTGCTCGGTCAGCTGCGCCATGAGTTCGGCGTACGCCGGGTCGGTCTTCTGGATCCCACGGCGCCGGGCCTCGGCTTTGGCGTGCGCGTGCCACCGGGTCACCGCCGGAGACACGAACGCGGGCAGGAACGTCACCATGCACACACCGCCGTTGCCCGCGAGCGCCGCCAGAACATCGTCGGGCACGTTGCGGGGGTGGTCGCAGACCGCCCGCGCCGAGGAGTGGCTGAAGATCGCCGGCGCGGCGGTGACCCGCAGCGCGTGCCGCATCACCTCGGCGGACACGTGCGAGAGATCGACGAGCATGCCGAGCCGGTTCATCTCGCGGACGACGTCCTCGCCGAACTCCGAGAGCCCGTGCAACACCGGGACGTCGGTGGCGGAGTCGGCCCAGGACACGTTCTTGTTGTGGGTGAGGGTCAGGTAGCGCACGCCCAGCGCCCGCATCATGCGCAGGACCGCCAGCGAGCCGTCGATGCAGTGGCCGCCCTCCATCCCCAGCAGCGAGGCGATCCGGTCGCCGGCGGCGGCGACCTCGTCGGCGGTCGTCGCCAGCACCAGCCGGTCGGGGTAGCGGGCCACCAGGCGGCGCACGAGGTCGATCTGTTCCAGCGTCGCGGTGACGGCCGCGGGACCGGTGAAATGGTCCGGGGAGACGTACACCGACCAGAACTGTGCCGACACGCCGCCGGCAGCCAGCCGCTCGAGGTCGGTGTGCAGATCCGGCACCACCGAGCGGAGGTCGACCGCGTCCAGGTCGGCGCCGTACCGCTCACGCAGCGCCCAGGCGAGATCGTTGTGGCCGTCGATCAGCACCTCGCCGAGTCTTCCTGCGTCCGTGGCCAAACGCAAAGGCGCCCATGGACCACCCGAAAGGGCAAAAGGCTCGGCCGGCGTCGGCGCCGCCGGGACACCGTCGAAACTTTTCGATCGGCCGCCGTCAACGCGATTGCGCCAAAGCTATTGCACCGACAGGAAATCGGCGACGGCATCTGCGCTCACGCGTGAGCACAATCGCGATCCGGAGGTCCCCGCCGGCATCCGGCCGAACGTCGAGACGATGCGACGCTGATAACTGACGCACGTCCGGGACCGCACGGACTGCGTCTGTGGATATGAATAGTGCAGTCCACAAACGGTTTTGACCGTGCATGGGCCCGGAGCGCAAACCCAGGCGGGTTAACTCCTTTCGCACCACCGGGAGTTCCTGTGAGTCAGCTGCGAACGCGGGCGCCCGCTACCTTGCCGGAAGCGGTTGGCCCGGTGTACATATGTGAAACGTATCACTATGTTGGCGAGTGCGGATGGCGTCACTCGCGGAACCCGCGCGGCTACCCGGGCGGGCGTCCATCGCATCCAGCGGACCAAGGACGGTCTCAATGTCAGGGTTTCAGCGACTCGAGTCGATGTCCCGCAGCGGGAACGAGTCCGCGGTGTACGGCGCATGGGAACGCTTCGTCCAGGGTGAGGACGACATCCGTGGGGTGCGGCCCGAAGTGGCGATCTCCTGGCATCGCTGCCGGGATCAGTACCACGTCGACCCGTACCTGTCCGAGGCGCCGGCCGCGGTCGCCGAGGTCGCTCATCCGCTCGAGCACGATGTCATCTTCGCGGAATTGGGTTTTCGGGCCGCCGCTATCATCCACGAGGTCGCCAATTTCGGCGGCATCGTGACCGTCGCCGACGCCACCGGCCGGGTCCTCGCGGAGTGGGGCGACAAGGCGACCCGTTCGATCGCCGCGGGGGCCAGCCTCGCGCCGTGGTTCTGCTGGTCGGAGCGCGCGGTGGGCACCAACGGCATGGGAACGGCGCTGGGCACGCAGCACCCCGTGGTGATCCGGCGGGAAGAACACTGGTGCCGGGCTTTTCACGACTGGAGCTGCGTGGCCGTCGCCGTGCGGGACGTGGTGAGCAAGGAACCGATCGCGGTTCTGAACATCTCGTGTTGGCGCAGTGATCTGCCGGCGTCCGCGCGCGGGTGGTTGGCGAACGTCGCCGCGCACACGCAGAGCGGGCTGCGGATGCGTGCCCGGGACGGCGGCGTACAACTGCTCGCCGCGTACAACCACGCTCGCATCGCCTCATCGGATCCGCTCGCCGCCGTCGACACCTCGGGCAAGGTGGTGATCGCCGATGACCTGGCCAGTGTGCTCCTCGGCGTACCCGGCAACGCGGCGGCGGTCAATCCGGCGGTGCGCTGGAATCCGCGGCTGCCTGCGTTCGTCGCAGCCGCGCGGTACGCCAGCAAACAGGCGAGCCATGACCTCGACTGGATCGGGTCGACGCAGATCTTCACCCACCTCGCCGACGAGCCATCGTCGATCCAGATTCGCCCGGTCTTCCAGTACGGCAACCTGATCGGACACCTGATCTACTTCGGCGCCGCCGACGGCGAGCCGGTGCCCCAGCACGAATCAGGCGTCCATCACGGGCACCCGCCGCGTCGCGTCGTCGGCATGCGGGAGAACCGGATGGTGCTGTTGCGGCTGTCCGAGGTGACGTTGGCCGAATCCGACGGCAACGAGGTGTGGCTGTCCACCGACCAGGGCAGGCTGCGGTCCGCCTCGTCCGGTCTCGACAAGCTCGACGACGAACTGGCCGGCGCCGGATTCCTGCGGGTGCACCGCCGTTACGTCGTGAACCTGAGCCGGGTTCGAGAGGTCGAACGTCGGGACAGGGGCGAGTTGGTTCTGGTCATGGACGACTCGGCGAACACGATCGTGCCGGTGTCACGGCGCAACGTGCGCGCCGTCCGCCGCGTGCTGGGTATTTGAGCTGCTGGAAGGAGTCCCATGCCCGGGAACCCTGACGCCTACGTGAACCGGACCTACGACCAGATCGCCGGCGCGGTGCGGCGGCGCACCCACCCGGTATC
Source organism: Mycolicibacterium sp. (assembly GCA_050250295.1). GTDB lineage: Bacteria > Actinomycetota > Actinomycetes > Mycobacteriales > Mycobacteriaceae > Mycobacterium. The sequence continues at coordinate 43,292 of JBFWOX010000026.1, read as the reverse complement.
CAGTGAGGACCAGTTCGAACGGTGGCCGCACCGGCTCCACCTCGAACTGCTGGCCCGGCTCGGCCACGATCCCTGGGATGGGGAGTTCGACTACCGCGAAGAGTTCTCGTCGCTGGATCTCGACGAGCTGGCACGTGACGTCGACGAGGTGCTGACCACCACGCAGGACTGGTGGCCCGCCGACTACGGGCACTACGGACCGCTGGTGCTGCGGATGGCGTGGCACTGCGCGGGCACCTACCGCGTCGGTGACGGCCGGGGCGGTGCCGGCTCCGGGCTGCAGCGTTTCGCCCCGCTGAACAGCTGGCCGGACAACCGCAACCTGGACAAGGCCCGCCGCCTGTTGTGGCCGGTGAAACAGAAGTACGGGCGCAAGATCTCGTGGGCCGACCTGATGGTCTTCGCGGGCAACCGGGCCCTGGAATCGATGGGATTCCGCACGTTCGGGTTCGCCGGCGGCCGAGAGGACGTCTGGCAGGCCGACCAGACCTACTGGGGTCCGGAGGTCACCTGGGGGGCCGACGAACGGCACAGCGGCGTGCGCGACCTGGACCAGCCCCTGGCGGCGACCGAGATGGGGCTCATCTACGTCGACCCGCAGGGTCCGGCCACCGTGCCCGATCCGCTCGCCGCCGCGCGCGACATCCGCCAGACGTTCGCCCGGATGGGGTTCGACGACGAGGAGACCGTCGCACTCATCGCGGGCGGCCACACGTTCGGCAAGTCGCACGGCGCCGCCGAACCGAACGCCTGGCTGGGACCCGAACCCGAGGCGGCCCCGGTCGAGGCGCAAGGCCTCGGCTGGGCGAACGGGTACGGCACCGGCAACGCCGCCGACACCATCACCAGTGGGCTGGAAGGGGTCTGGACCCCGACTCCGACGAGGTGGGACAACTCCTTCCTCGAGACGCTGTTCGCGTACGAATGGGAGGTGGCGCTCAGCCCCGCCGGGCTGTGGCAGTGGGTGCCCGCCCACGGCGGCGGGGCGGGCACCGTCCCGGACGCGCACGACCTCGCCAAGAGCCACGCCCCGACCATGCTCACCACCGACCTGGCGCTGCAGGAGGATCCGGTCTACGAGCCGATCGCGCGGCGATTCCTGGAAAATCCGGATCAGCTGGCGGACGCGTTCGCGCGCGCCTGGTTCAAGCTGACGCACATCGACATGGGGCCTATCGAGCGTTACCTCGGCCCGCTCGTCCCGTCCGAACGGCTGATGTGGCAGGACCCCGTCCCCGACGTCGACCACGAGCTCGTCGACTCCGACGACATCCGGACGCTCAAACGCCGGCTCCTCGACTCGGGTCTGACGGTGTCGCAGCTCGTCGCCACCGCCTGGGCGTCGGCGTCGACGTTCCGCACCAGCGACAAGCGCGGCGGCGCGAACGGGGCGCGCATCGCCCTGGAACCGCAGCGCAGCTGGGCGGTCAACGAACCCGACCGGCTGGCGCTCATCCTGGACACGCTGCGAGAGATCCGGCAGTGGTTCAACGACGCTGCGCCGGCGGACAAGCGGATCTCGCTGGCCGATCTCATCGTGCTCGGCGGCTGCGCCGCCATCGAGCAGGCGGCTGCCACGGCGGGGTACGCCGTCGAGGTGCCCTTCCGGCCCGGCCGCACCGACGCCACGCAGGAGTGGACCGACGTCGAGTGGTTCGCCGTGCTCGAGCCGCCCGCCGACGGTTTCCGCAACTACGTCGGGCCCGGCAACCGGTGGTTGCCGGAACACCTGTTGGTCGACCGCGCAAGCCAATTGACGCTCACCACGCGTGAGATGACGGTGCTCGTCGGTGGCCTGCGGGTGCTGGGCGCCAACCACGGCGGCAGCCGGCTCGGCGTCTTCACCACGACACCGGGGGCGTTGACCAACGACTTCTTCGTCAACTTGCTCGACCTGGGCACCGAGTGGCTGCCCAGGACGGAGAACGGCAGGACGGACAACCCCGCGACCACCTACGCGGGCCGCGACCGGCGCACCGGCGAGGTCAGGTGGACCGCCAGCCGCGTCGATCTCGCGCTCGGTGCCGACAGCGAACTGCGGGCGCTCGCCGAGGTCTACGCCTGCCGGGACGCGGCGGCCACGTTCGTCCGCGATTTCGTGTCCGCCTGGGACAAGGTGATGAACCTCGACCTGTTCGGCCGCCGCTGACCTCGGACGGGAGTACGAGCGGCACCGATCGGGGTGTGAACGGCGCGGTGTGACGGTTCGGCGGTCATGCCTGTACGCCGAGTGTGACGCCGCATACATTTGGCGGTGTTCAGGCTCGGACTCGACGCTCGGGTCAGCGAAATGCTGGGCGAGCGTGGGTGTTTCGTGGTCGGGCTGAGTGAAGGCGAACTGAAGGCGAACGGAAGGCGAACGGAGCCGGGTGGATACGCCTTCGCAAACCGTTGAAGTTCCACTGTTGAGGAGGTGCGATGACGATCGCAGAAGAACGCGACGATCTACTGCATGAGCTCGGATTGGACAAGCAGAACCACGCCGCGCTCGGTCGGGTTCTGGGCACTGGTTCCATCGCCCGAGCCACCGAACGGCCCGACGGAACGATGGAAGCGACGATCCGGATCAGGGAGGACACCCTCTCCTGGGATCCGGCGATCCTCGTGATGCCGCACGGTGGCTTCATCGAACTGACGGTCATCAACGACGACAAGAACACTCACGCGGCGTTGTTCCCCAGCAATGGTGACCGTAAATTCCTCTGGCTCCTCAACCACTCGAAGGGCAAGGCGAACCTGCACCTCGACGGCCCCGGCTACTACTGGTACAGCTCGCCCGGCGGCAACGATGAAGGGCGCGGGCTGACCGCGGCGATCGTCGTCGTCGGCGAGGTGCCGCCGGAAGCCCGTCTCGACCGTCCGGCTCAACCGCGTCCGTAGGAGGAAACGAAGAATGACCATCGAATACGTCGACGCCGGTGAGGCGATCGATCAGTCGGCGCTGAGCCCTATCCCCGGGACTGCCCCCGCGGTGGTGACCGACGTCAACTACGAGCGGCTGCTCAACGCCCGTGCGGAATCCCACAACTGGCTCACCTACTACGGCGACTACGACGGTAAGCGGTACAGCCTGCTGGACCAGATCAACACCGAGAACGTCAAGCGCATCGGCCCCGCCTGGGTGTTCCAGGCCGGCGCATCCGGTCACATGGCCGGCTCTTCGACCTACGCGTTCGAGGCTACACCGATCGTCGTGGACGGCGTCATGTTCGTCACCGGCTGGGACGGCTGGTTCTGGGCGCTCGACGCGAAATCCGGCCAGCAGCTCTGGCGTTACAAGCACGCCGTGCCCTTCGACGTCTCGCTGTGCTGCGGCAACGTCAACCGCGGCTGTGCGGTGGCCGACGGCAAGGTGTTCTTCGTGACGCCGAACGCCCACCTGCTCGCGCTGGACGCCTCGGACGGAAAGATGGTCTGGGAGAAGACCATCGGCGATGTCCGCGCGGGGGAGAGCGCCTCACTGGCACCGCTGGTCGTCAAGAACACGCTGATCACCGGTAGCGCCGGCGGCGAGTTCGGCGTCCGCGGCCACATCGACTGCTGGGACCTCAAGACCGGCGAACACATCTGGCGGACCTACACCGTGCCCAAGCCGGGCGAACCGGGGTCGGAGACCTGGCCCGCCGACGGCGAGGCGTGGGCGCGTGGCGGTGCGAACCACTGGGTGACCGGGACCTACGATCCCGAGACCAACCTGTACTACGCCGGCACCGGTAACCCGGCCCCGGACTTCGACGGTGCCGTGCGTGAGGGTGACAACCTCTACACCGACAGCGTCGTCGCGCTCGACGTCGACACCGGTGAGATCAAGTGGCACTACCAGTTCACCCCACACGACCTGTGGGACTACGACTCCACGATGGAGATGACGCTCTTCGAGCGGGACGGCAAGAAGCTGCTCGGCCACTTCGACAAGAACGGCTACTTCTTCGTGCTGGACCGCACCAACGGCGAGCTGCAGCACGTCACCCCGTTCGTCGACCGGATCGACTGGGGCGTCATCACCCGCGACGGCAAGGTGACCCCGCGCAAGTACCCGGACAAGGAGGGCGAGCCGGTCCACTTCTACCCCGGCCCGGCCGGGGCGAAGGAATGGACGCACGCGGCCTTCAGCCCGAAGACCGAGATGTTCTATGTCCCCGTCGCCGATGTGGGCGCCACCGCCACCCGCCGCCGGCGCGAGTTCAAGGAGAGCATCCCGTACTGGGGCGCCGCGGTGCAGGTGGACATCGACGACATGGCCGGGTCGGTCAGTGCCTTCGACACCCACGGCGAGGAGAAGTGGCGCTGGCGCCTGGACTACCCGATGGCCGCCTCCATCCTGGCCACCGCGGGCGACCTGGTGTTCGCGGGCACCCCGACCGGTGAGTTCGCCGCACTGCACGCCCAGACCGGCGAGAAGCTGTGGGAATTCAACTGCGGCAGTGGTCATCACGGCAGCAGCTCGACCTACATGGTCGACGGTAAGCAGTACGTCGTCGTGCCGGTCGGCTGGGGTGGCTGGCTAGAGGGCATCCTGCCCGGCATGCTCGGCGCCGGCCACGGCAGCGCGCTGATCGCGTTCACGCTGCCCGACTGACCGCTCGTCCACCGACACAGAAAGAGGTAACGGTATGGAACGGAAGATCGCTGACGGCACTTCGCAGAAGTGGGAAGCCCCCACGGCCACGGAGATCCGGGTGTCCGCCGAGGTGACCGCCTACGTGGCCATCTGGGACGACGCCAACTAGTCGATCGCGGCGGGGCGACGGGCCGGATGCGGTCCGGCGCCCCGCCGCCGACCCGGTGGAGGACTGATCGTCGTGTGGGTGCGAGTGCTGGGATCGGCTGCGGGCGGCGGCTTTCCGCAGTGGAACTGTACGTGCCCGCCGTGCCGGGCAGCGCGGGCCGGATCGCGGCGGTGCACGCCCCGCACCCAGTCGTCGATCGCGGTCAGTGCCGACCGGCGGCAGTGGTTCCTGTTCAACGCCTCACCCGACATCCGGTCGCAGATCGAGTGTTTCCCCGATCTGCATCCCGACGACGGCCGGGTGGTGCGGCTGGCGGCCGTGCTGCTCACCGACGCCGAACTCGACCACACGCTGGGCCTGCTGCTGATGCGGGAGGGCCGCGGGCTCGAGGTGCACGCCACCGAATCGGTGCACGAGACGCTGACCGCCGGGACCGGGGTGCTCAGGACGCTGGAGGCGTACTGTCCGGTCAAGTGGCAGCCAGTGCTGCCCGGCGCCGAGGTGTCGCTGGGAGATGGGTTGTGCTACCGCGCGTTCGACGTCCCCACCGACAAGGCCCTGCGATTCCCCGGCGCGGCGACACACGGCCGGGTAGTGGGGTACCGGCTCACCGACGCCGGCAGCGGACGCAGCATGGTGTACCTGCCGTGCGCGCAGCGGCTCGACGCCGACGTGCTCGGGGAGCTGGACGGTTGTTCGGCTCTGCTGGTCGACGGAACCTGTTGGCGCGACGACGAAATGCCGCGCCTCGGGCTGGCGAGCAAGACATCGCGCGGAATGGGTCACGTGCCGATCGACGGCCCTGGGGGAAGCCTGGAAGTGCTCTCGCCGCTGCCCATCGACCGCAAGGTCTACATCCACATCAACAACACCAACCCGGTCCTGTTCGAGGACTCGCCGGAACGCCGGCGGCTCGACCGGCACGGCATCGAAGTCGCCGTGGACGGGCTGGAGTTCCACATCTGAGGAGCGACGATGACGGCAGTTCTGGCGCCCGACGAGTTCGAGGAAGCGCTGCGTGCGCACGCCAAGCACTACCACCACCAGCATCCGTTCCACCGCCGGATGAACGACGGCGCATCGAGCCGGGAGGAGATCCGGGGCTGGGTCGCCAACCGCTTCTACTACCAGGTGAACATCCCCCGCAAGGACGCCGCGATCCTCAGCAATTGCCCGGACCGCGATGTCCGGCGCCGCTGGGTCCAGCGCGTCATCGACCACGACGGCACGACCGAAGGGTCCGGTGGGATCGAATCATGGTTGCGGCTCGGGGAAGCGGTCGGGCTCACCCGCGAAGAGATCGAGGACGAACGCCATCTGCTGCCCGGGGTGCGTTTCGCCGTCGACGCGTATGTGACGTTCGCCCGGACCCGGCCGTGGGTCGAGGCGGTCGCCTCGTCGCTGACCGAGCTGTTCGCCCCCGACCTGATGGCCGACCGACTGGCCGCGTTCGAACGGCACTACACGTGGATCGATCCCCCTGAACTCGCATACTTCCGATCGCGGCTGACCCAGGCGCCGCGGGACTCCGAACACGGCCTCGAGGTGGTGCGTGAACACTGCACCACCCCGCAGACCCAGGCCGCGGCGCTGGCGGCGCTGTCCTTCAAGTGCGACGTGCTGTGGAGCATGCTCGACGCCATCGACCGGGGTTATGGCCGGCATTGAGGACTCCGCGCGGCCCCGGCTGGCGCGCCACGTCCGGATGAGGTTCGACGCCACCCGTGGGCGACACGTGTTGCTGTCCCCGGAGGCGGTCCTGGTGATCAACGACACCGGCGCGGCGATCGTTGACCTGTGCGACGGCGAACGGACCGTCGCCGACATCGAATCCGAACTCGAACGACGCTACGACGACGTCGCCGACGGTGACGTGCGCAGCTTTCTGGCCGATCTGGTCGCCAAACACGGCATGGAGGTAACACATGGATAGGCCCTTCGCGCTACTCGCCGAAGTCACGTACGCCTGCCCGCTGCACTGTCCCTACTGCTCGAATCCCCTCGCCCTGGAGCGTTACCGCGACGAGTTGAGCACCGAGGAGTGGCTGCGGGTGCTCGCACAGGCGGCCGATCTGGGGGTGCTGCAGGTGCACCTGTCCGGCGGTGAGCCGATGCAGCGCCACGACATCGTCGAGTTGGTCCGAACGGCGAATCAGCTTGGCATGTACACGAATCTGATCACCAGCGGGCTCGGCTTCGCCATCCGTCGGGCCGAGCAGCTGCGTGACGCGGGCCTGGACCATGTCCAGGTCAGCATCCAGGCCGACTTCCAGGCGCTGTCCGACCGGATCGCGGGCACACCGTCGTTCGACCGCAAACTGGTTGCGGCGCGGCTGGTGAAACGGCTGGGCTGGCCGTTGACGCTCAACGTCGTGCTGCACCGGCACAACATCGACCGGATCGGCGGCATCCTCGAGATGGCCGAAGCTCTGCAGGCCGACCGTATCGAGCTGGCCAACACGCAGTACTACGGTTGGGCGGGACGCAACCGGGCCGAACTGCTGCCCAGCAGAGAACAATTGGAGCGTTCCGAGGCGACCGTGCGGTCGGTCCGCGAACGGGTCGGCGAGCGGATGGAGATCATCTACGTGATCCCGGATTACTACAGCAGGTACCCCAAACCCTGCATGGACGGCTGGGCGCGGCGCCAGTTCACGGTGGCGCCCAACGGCGACGCGCTGCCGTGCCCGGTCGCGGGGGATCTGGTCGACGGCCTCGGTGTTCCCGGCGCGAACGTGCGGGACCATTCGCTGGAGTGGATCTGGGCGCAGTCGCCGCTGTTCAACCGGTTCCGCGGCGATGACTGGATGCCGGACCCGTGCCGCAGTTGTGAACGGAAGAGCATCGACTTCGGCGGCTGTCGGTGTCAGGCCTTCGCGCTCACCGGTGACGCCGCGCGCACCGACCCGGTCTGTCACCTGTCCGCCGACCGCGGGCTGGTGTCCGCGGCGGTGGCAGCGGCCAACGATCCGTCGCGGCCCCCCGGTACGCTGATACCCCGGCCCCATCCCGGCCGAACCGTGTCACTGGCGACCCCGGGGGTGCGGGCATGAACTCGCTGTTCGCGTTGATCCCCATCGCCTTCGTGCTCAGCCTGGACAACTTCCAGTCGTCGATCGGGCTGGGGACGACCAACCCACCGTGGCGCCGCATAGTGCAGGCCGCGATCGTGTTCAGTGCCTGTGATGCCGTGGCGCCGCTGATCGGTGTCTGGGTGGGCAACCAGGTGGGGGACTACATCGGGGAGGTGGCGGAGTACATCGGGGCCGCCGCGCTCGGCGCCTACGCGCTCTATCTGGTGGTGCACGCGTTGCGCACGGAGGAGTCCGCCGGCGAAATGGACCATCCACTGGCGATCCTCGGGATGCCGATCCCGTTGAGTTTGGACAACTTGTTCGCCGGGGCCAGCCTCGGTGTGGTCGGTGCTTCGCCGGTGCTGGTCGCTGTGGTCTGTGGCGTCGCCACCTTGATCATGACGCTGGTGGGGCTGGCGCTGGGCCGGCTGGCGGCCAGCAAGGTGCGGATTCGCACCGACCTGTTCGGCGGGCTGGTGCTGATGGGGCTGGCCGTCCTGATGGTGGTGCGGGGGTGAGCGCCGACGCGGCGGTCACCGGCGCCGACCGGGACACCGCACGCCCGCCGTGTTACCACTGCGGCGAGTCGTTCGCGGCGGCCAACGCGGTGGCGCACACCGAGCCGGTCGACTGCGGCGGCTGTCCGCGCTGCACGGGGATGCCGGCGTGCTACACATGCCGGAACATGTACTGCCCGTGTGAAGAGCACCAATTCTGAAGGACAACAAGCTGATTCACGACAACGTGACCAGGAGGAGCCGGGATGGAGCAGGTGAGAGCGGTGATCGCGCGCCGCAAGGGTGCGCCGGTCGAGGTCGGGACGATCAACGTCCCCCACCCGGGCCCCGGTGAGGCGGTGGTCAAGGTGCAGGCGTGCGGGGTGTGCCACACCGATCTGCACTACCGCGAGGGTGGTATCAACGACGAGTTCCCGTTCCTGCTCGGCCATGAGGCCGCCGGCGTGGTCGAGGCCGTCGGTCCGGACGTGACCGAGGTGGCGCCAGGCGATTTCGTGATCCTGAACTGGCGGGCGGTGTGCGGACAGTGCCGGGCGTGCAAGCGCGGTGAACCGTGGTATTGCTTCAACACCCACAACGCCACCCAGAAGATGACCCTGGCCGACGGTCCCGATGCAGGCACAGAGTTGTCGCCCGCCCTGGGGATCGGGGCATTCGCCGACAAGACCCTGGTTGCGGCCGGCCAGTGCACCAAGGTCGACCCGCAGGCGCGGCCGGCGGCGGTGGGGCTGCTGGGCTGCGGTGTGATGGCGGGTCTGGGGGCGGCGATCAACACCGGCGCGGTGACCCGTGGCAAGTCGGTGGCCGTGATCGGGTGCGGTGGCGTCGGCGTGGCCGCGATCGCCGGATCGGCGCTGGCCGGCGCCTCCCCGATCATCGCGGTCGACATCGACCCGAAGAAGCTGGAGACGGCGAAGCGGCTGGGCGCGACCCACACCGTCGACTCCTCGGAGGTCGATCCGGTGGCCGCCATCGAGGAGATCTGCGGACAGGCCCGCGAGGGCGCCGAAGGTGCCGATGTCGTGGTGGACGCGGTCGGTCGCCCGCAGACCTGGAAGCAGGCGTTCTATGCCCGCGACCTGGCCGGCACGGTGGTGCTGGTCGGCGTGCCGACCCCGGAGATGAAGGTGCCCGAGCTGCCGCTGATCGATCTCTTCAGCAGGGGTGGGGCGTTGAAGTCGTCCTGGTATGGCGACTGTCTGCCCTCGCGGGACTTCCCGATGCTGGTCGACCTCTACCGGCAGGGCCGGCTCGACCTGGACGCGTTCGTCTCCGAGGAGATCAAGCTCGATCAGGTGGAGGCGGCCTTCGAGCGAATGCATCACGGCGAGGTGCTCCGTTCGGTGGTGATCCTGTGACGCCGCGACTGCAGGCGAGGTCAGGCCGCCGGCGGATCCGACAAGCCGCTGAGGCGTCGGACCGCCTGTAGTCCTTCGGGGGTGCCGGGCCAGTGTTCGTCGAGCGCATCCGCTCCGGCCCGGCGGACGACCGAACGCAGCGCGACGGCGACGACGATGGCGTCGTCGGCGTGCCCGAGGACGGGGATGAAGTCCGGTACCAGATCGATCGGCAGCAGCAGGTACAGGAGCATCAAGAGCAGGCGGACCCGGATACCGCGCGGCAGTGCAGGATCGGCGGCCAGGCGCCGCAGCAAGATCACCGTGTCGGGCAGCAGCCGCAGGACGCCTCTGACGCTGATGTCCTTCGGCCGCGCCGCGGCGAGCGCGATCAGCAGCCCGACCCAGATGAGGCCAAGGCCGATCGCGATCGCGACGACGGTCCTCCAGGGCTCTGTCAACGGTGATCCGAGCGGCCACGAACCGCGGTGCGGCGCATATGACGACGGTAGCCGAACGCCGGTGCCGCTACTTGCTGAACCCTGCCGTCAGTCCGCTGAGGAGTTGTCGCCGGCCCAGGGCGTACAGCACGATCACCGGGAAGGTGCTGAGAACGACGGAGGCCATGACCGCGGGTACGTTGACGCTGTACTGGCCCTGGAACGTCCACAGCGCGAGCGGAAGCGTTCGCTGCTCCGGGCTCTGGGTCAGGATCAACGGCAACAGGAATCCGTTCCAGACCGTCAAGCCGTTGTACACCGACACGGTCACCAGCGCGGGCCGGGTCAGCGGGAAGGCCAGCCGCCACATCGTGGCCCACTCACCGGCGCCGTCCATCGACATCGACTCGAACAGCTCCTTGGGCACATCACGGATGAAGTTCGCCAACACGAGGACCGACAGCGGGATGGCAAAGGCGATGGAGGGCAGGATGATCGCCAGCAAGGAGTCGTACAGCTGCAGCCGGATGATGATCAGGTACACCGGGATCACCACCGCCTGCAAGGGGATCGCCAGCCCCGACAGGAACACCATGTTCGCCCAGCGCAGGAATCGTCCGTCACCCCGCACGATCGCGTACGCCGCCATGAAAGCGAGCAACACCGTCGGCACGACCGTGCCGACGGTGACGATGACGCTGTTGAGGAAGTAGCGCGGGAAGTCCGATTCGAGGACGAAGCCGTACTGGTCGAGGTTCGACTCCGGGGACGGCAGCAACGGATTGGTGACGAAGTAATTGCTCTGACTCTTCAAGCTGGTGATCACGATCCAGTAGATCGGCACCATCACCACAGCCAGCCACAGGCATGCGATCAGCGCCCCCAGCCAGTTCGGTCGCTCCCCACGGCGCATCCGCGACCGCCGTCGCGCCGCCGGGTGCGCCGCGGTCGGAGCGGTCGGAGCGGTCCGACCGGGGGGTGTGGTCAGCGTCGCCGACATCTCAGGCACCGTCCAGCTGGCTCTGGGCGGGTGTTCCGCCGCCGAGACGGCGCAGCAGCAGCGCCAAGCTCAGGCCGACCAGCACGAGGATGACGGCGATCACGCTGGCCGGGCCCATCAGGTTGGCCTGGAACCCACGGCGGTACATGTCGAGCGCGAGCACCCGGGTCGCGTCACCGGGCCCGCCCGCGGTCAACACGAAGATCAGGTCGAAGAAGGTCAGCGAGCCGATCACCATCAGCGTCGAGGACGTCACGATCGTGTAGCGCAGCTGAGGAAGCGTGATGGAGAAAAACTTTCGGCACCGGCCCGCGCCGTCGAGCTGGGCGGCCTCGTACAGCGACTGCGGGATCTGCTGGATGGCGCCCTGGTAGAGCAGCGAATGGAACGGCACGAACTGCCACGACACGATGAAGATGACGACCCCCAGTGCCAGCCCGCCGCGGCCGAGCCAGTCCTGGCTCAACAACGGCACGCCCAGCCCGACGCCGAGTCCGAAGTTGGGATCCAGCAGCGCCTTGTAGGTGATCGCGATCGCGGCCGAGCTGAGCAGCAACGGGATGAAGTACAGCACCGCCAGCCATTCGCGGTATCGCTGCCGTCCGGCGAGAAAGGCGCCGATGAGCAAGCTGGCCGGCGTCTGAACCGCCCAGGACAGCACCATCAACAGGAACGTCACCCAAATCGAGTGGGGCAGGGCAGGATCGGTGAGGACCGATCGCCAGCTGGACAGGCCGGCCGGGTGGATGGCCCCGATGCCGTCCCATTGGCTGAAGCTCAGCAGCAGCACGCCGATCAGTGGAATGACGGCGAAAGCGATGAAGAACAGCAGTGCGGGCAAGGCCAGCAGGGCGACCCGGTTGTCGCGTCCGGAGCGCGGCGACTGCTTCCGCGGGCGAATACCCGGGAGCGCCAGGGTCACTTGCCGATGACCTGGTTCATGTTGTCGGCGAACTGCTGTGGGCTGATCGAGAGCTGGAACAACCTGGCGATGTTGTCGAGCAGGGTTTCGGCCGCCGTCGGCGAGAGGGCCTGGTCCCACGACTGCCCGAAGTTCCCGGCGGTGGTGGAGATCTGGTAGATGAACTGGAGGAAGTCGGCGTCCTTCGACGAGCTCAGCAAGCTCTGTGTGCCCTGCACGATGGGCACGCTGCCGATGTCGATCCACTGCTTGACCTGGTCGTCGGACAGGATCCCGGTGGCGAAGAACTTCTTGGCAGTGTCTTTCTGCTCCTCGGTCGCCTTCGAGTAGATCGACAGATACATGGCCGGATTGCCGAAGGTGTCGGTGGGGTCACCCTTGCCACCGTCGACCGCGGGGAAATTCATGTAGCCCAGCTTGCCGCTGGACACGAAATCACCTCCGTCAGCCGCCATTGCGCTGTAGGTCCAGCTGCCGTGCAGCATCATCGCCGCCTTGCCGGTGTACAGCAGCGCCTGGTCGGCGTTGGAGTCGGCGGTGATCGAGGAGAACCCCCTGACGAATCCGTCGGCCTTGATCAGATCCTGCACCTTGGTCAGCGCGTCGATCGCGGCAGGGTTCGACCAGGCATTCTTCTCGCCGTTGTAGGCCGCCGCGAACACCTCGGGTCCGCCGATGCGGTCGAACAGGAACTCCAACCACATCATCTCGGTCCACCGAGATTGCCCGCCGAGGGACAGCGGGGCGATTCCTCTGGCGTTGAACTTCGGCGCCAGTTCCATGAGGTCGCCCCAGCTCTGCGGGGGTGCCACGCCGACGTCGTCGAACAGCTGTTTGTTGAAGTAGAGAACGATCGGCTGGACGGTCTCGCCGGGCATCGCATAGATCCTGCCGTTGACCGTCGCGGCGCCGAAAGCCGAAGGGAACAACCGCTCTTTGACTGCCGGATTCTCCTCGAACCAGGGGGTCAGGTCGTCGACCTGGCCGGCGTCGACGTAGCTGCGCAGCGTCCCACCGCCCCACCCGTAGATGATCGTCGGCGCCTCCCCGGCACCGATCGCCGTCTTGATCTTCGTCTTGTAGGCGTCGTTCTGGAAGGCGGTGTACTGGATCCGGTGGTCCGGGTTGGCGGCATTGAACTTCTCGACTGCGTCGGTGCGGATCCCCTCCTGCGGCTGGGAGGTGAGGAACCAGTAGGTGGCAGCGCCGGCCGCGCCGGCGCCGTCGTCGGAAGCTCTGGGCCCCGAGGTACCGCAGCCGGCGGCCAGGGCAGCCAGCACCGGTGCGCCGAGTGCGGCGCTGAGGAAGGTCCGGCGGGAAGTCTTGAAATCCAGTGCATTTGGATCCACGCTGAGCTCCGTACGTGAGAGCCGCGCCGTCGCGGCTTGTCGGTCGTCCGACGCGGTCGCCAGGTTCCGGGAGGTCGCCGTCGCTGCTGCGAAGGGTCCGATAATGTTTCGATCGACAACCGCAATGCCAAGGTATATTTTCGGTTTTGGCGGTGTCAATAGCCGATTATGGCCGCTGACCAACCTGGGCCCGTACCGTGTAGTTGTGGCAAACATGTTGTCGGAAAAGGTCTTATGGTGCTAGTACGTTAGAACCGATTAGTTGGGCGGATTCCCGAAGCTGTCGAAATGTTTCGAAAGACGGCCTTGGCCAACCTGAAAGGACCGTCTCGTGACGTCAATGCACCCGACCGAGCAGACCACTCCTGCCGCCGACGCGGCCGCCCGGCCCTGGCAGGACGTCTCGCTGCCCGCGGCCGAACGGGTGGAACTGCTGCTGGCCGAACTGAGCGTCGAGGAGAAGGTCGCCCAACTGGGCAGCCGTTGGGTCGGCAACCCTCTGCATGTCGGCGAAGAGGATTGGAACACCGACACATTTGCCGGCGACGGCGACCGAGTCTCCTCGAACGTCGCACCGATGCAAGACGTCTTCGCGCTCTCCGGAGCCGTGCCGTTGCGCGACGCGGCCCGACACGGTCTGGGGCACCTCACCCGGATCTACGGCAGCAGACCCGTCACGCCGGCCGATGGGGCGGCCGAACTGGTCCGCCAGCAGCGAACCGTCCTCGAGCAGTCCCGGCTGGGCATTCCTGCCCTGGTGCACGAGGAGTGCCTGACCGGATTCACCGCCTACGGGGCGACCGTGTACCCCGCGGCGATCGCGTGGGGCGCGACGTTCGACCCGCCCCTGGTGCAGGAGATGGCCGCGGCGATCGGCCGGGATATGGCTGCTGTCGGTGTGCACCAAGGACTTTCGCCGGTCCTCGATGTCGTCCGGGACTACCGGTGGGGCCGTGTCGAGGAGACGATGGGGGAGGATCCGTATGTGGTGACCACCGTCGGGGCGGCGTACGTCCGGGGCCTGCAGAGCGCGGGGGTGATCGCCACCGTCAAACATTTCGCCGGCTACTCCGCGTCGCGGGCCGGCCGCAATCACGGGCCGGTGCCGATGGGCATGCGCGAGCTTTCCGACGTGATCTTCCCGCCGTTCGAGGCCGCGGTCACCCTCGCCGGCGCCGGCTCGGTGATGAGCGCCTACAACGACGTGGACGGGGTGCCGGCATCCGCGGATGCGTGGCTGCTCACCGAAGTGCTGCGTGGTCAATGGGGTTTCACCGGCACCGTGGTCTCCGATTACTGGTCCGTCCCGTTCCTGGCGATGATGCACCGGGTGGCCGCGGACGTCGAGGAGTCCGGGGTAGCGGCGCTGGCCGCCGGTGTCGACGTCGAGCTGCCCGATACCGTCGGTTTCGGCGGTGCCATCGCCGAACGCGTGCACAACGGTGAGCTCCGGGTCGACGTGCTCGACCGGGCAGTGCGCCGGCTGCTGCTGCAGAAGGTGCAACTCGGCCTGCTGGACCCGGACTGGACCCCGCAAGCCTCGGTGGCCGGCGCCGCCGATGTCGACCTGGACTCGCCGGCCAACCGCGACATCGCCCGCAGGCTGGCCGAACGCTCCATCGTGCTGCTCGACGAGGGCACCGCGCTGCCGCTGTGCGGTGCCGACCGGCCCGCGCTGGAGCGGGTCGCCGTCATCGGTCCGTGTGCGGCGGACCCGCGGACCTTCATGGGCTGTTACGCCTTTCCCAACCACGTGTTGCCGCGCCACCCCGGGCACGGGCTGGGTGTCGAGGTACCCACGTTGGTGGACGCGCTGACGCGAGAACTCACCGGCGTCCAGGTGAGTTACGAAAAAGGTTGCGAGGTCGAGGGGTTCGACCGTTCCGGGTTCGCGGCTGCCGTCGATACCGCGGTGTCGTCGGATGTCTGTGTCGTGGCGGTCGGCGATCTGGCAGGACTCTTCGGGAAGGGGTCCTCCGGCGAGGGCTGTGATGCGGCCGATCTGCGGCTGCCCGGGCGTCAGGTCGAGTTGCTCGACACGCTGCTGGCCACCGGGGTTCCGGTCGTGGTGGTCGTCGTCTCGGGCCGCCCGTACGCCCTGGGCGACGTGGCCGGCCGGGCCGCCGGGATGGTCCAGGCCTTCATGCCGGGGGAGGAGGGCGCTGCGGCCATCGCCGGTGTGCTCTCCGGCCGCGTCCAGCCGGGCGGCAAGCTGCCCGTGCAGATTCCGCGCACTCCCGGCGGCCAGCCCGGCACCTACCTGCAGCCGCCGCTGGGCACCCTGGACGCCGGGGTCAGCAGTGTCGACCCCACCCCGCTGTTCCCGTTCGGGTACGGACGCAGCTACACCACCTTCGAACTGGACGACTTGCAGATCAGCGCCGGCACCGTGCCCACGGACGGTGAGGTCACGGTGTCCGTGCGGGTCCGCAATGCCGGCTCGCGCGCCGGGGACGAGGTGGTGCAGCTGTATCTGGAGGACCCGGTGGCCTCGGTGGCCCGACCCACCCGTCAGCTCATCGGCTATGTGCGCGTGAGCATTCCGGCCGGCGCCGCGGCCACGGTGAGTTTCACGGTGCACGCGGACCGCACGGCGTTCACCGGCCGCCACCTCGAGCGCATCGTGGAAGCGGGCCGGCTGGAGCTGCTGGTGGGTACCTCGGTCGCCGACCTGCCGTGCCGCGGGACCGTCTGGCTGACCGGCCCGACCCGCACGGTCGGCCCGGGCCGCGCACTGCTCACCCCGGTCACCGTCACCGCCACACCCCAGGAGAACACCGATGGCTGAACGAGTCGACACCGCAGGCGGTCCCCGCGGGAAGCGCGCCACCCTGGCCACCGTGGCCGCCTCGGCGGGGGTCTCGGTGGCGACGGTGTCCAAGGTGCTCAACGGCCGCACCGACGTCGCCCCCACCACCCGCTCGCTGGTCAAGCAGCTGCTCGAACAGCATGACTACGTCGCCCGGCGTACCGAGCGCGCTGCGGGGTCTCCCGGCGACGCGCCGCGGAACGCACCGGCGACGGTGGAACTGCTGTTCCACAAGGACTTCAACGCCTACGGCATCGAGGTGGTCCAAGGGCTGCTCGACGCCGGGGGCGCCGCAGGGGTCGCGGTGGTCGTCAGCCGCCGTCCCGACGGCGCACCCGACCCCGATGGGGCCGCGCAGTGGGTGGCCGCTCTGGCCGCCGCGGGCCGTCGCGCGGTGATCTCGGTGGTGGACGAGCTACCGGAGGCCGACATCGCCGCGCTGCAGCGATGCGGTCTGCCGCTGGTCGTCATCGATCCGCTGAACCAGCCGACCGCCCGGATCACCAGCGTGGGGTCCACCAACTTCTCCGGTGGCCTGGCCGCGACACAACACCTCCTGGCGCTGTCCCACCGCCGGATCGCCTACGTCGGGGGCCCGATGACCGCGGCGTGCAACCAGGCCCGGCTGCATGGCTACCGCGCCGCGATGGAGGAGGCGGGCGCCGAGATCGCCGACGGCTACGTGCGCACCGGCGAGTTCCTCTACGACGACGGCGTTCGTGAAGGCCTGGCGCTGCTCGACCTGGCGGAGCCGCCGACGGCGGTGTTCGCCGGGAGTGATGAGACCGCACTGGGCGTGATCGAGGCCGCCCGGTCCCGGGGGCTGCGGGTCCCGGAGGATCTCAGCGTGGTCGGTTTCGACGACACCCAACTGGCCAGGCTGTCGTCGCCACCGCTGACCACGATCCGCCAGCCCCTGCGCGAGATGGGTGCGGTCGCCCTGCGCACCGCGCTGCGGCTGGCCGGCGGTGAGGAACTCGACTCGCACCACGTCGAACTCGCCACCCACCTCGTCGAGCGGGGATCCACCGCGCCGCTGCAACCCCGGGCTGGAGCATCCCGATGAGCAACCGCGACGACACGGCTGAGTTCCCGACGGGTTTCGTCTGGGGCGTGGCCACGGCCAGCTATCAGATCGAGGGCGCGGTCACCGCGGGCGGACGTCAGCCGTCGATCTGGGATACCTTCTCGCGCAAGCCCGGAGCGATGCACAACGGTGACAACGGCGACGTCGCCGACGACCACTACCACCGCTACCGCGAGGACGTCGCCCTGCTGGCCGACCTCGGTGTCACGCACTACCGGTTCTCGCTGGCCTGGCCACGGTTGCAGCCCGACGGCAAGGGCGCCATCAACGCCGAGGGCCTGGATTTCTACGCGCGGTTGGTGGACGAGCTGCTCGGCCACGGCATCGCACCGTGGGTGACGCTGTATCACTGGGATCTGCCGCAGGCACTCGAAGACGCCGGTGGCTGGCCGGTCCGTGACACCGCCGCCCGCTTCGCCGAATACGCGGCGCTGACCCACGAGAAGCTGCACGACCGGATCCGGCACTGGACGACGCTGAACGAACCGTGGTGCTCGGCCTTCCTGGGCTATGCCGCGGGCGCGCACGCGCCGGGCCGCACGGAGCCGGCCGCCGCACTGGCCGCAGCCCACCACCTGTTGCTCGGACACGGGTGGGCCGTCACCGCGATGCGGGAGCAGGACCCCGGCTCGCAGCTCGGCATCACCGTGAACCTCTCTCCGGTCTCGCCGGCCACCGGTGACCCGGCCGACGTCGAGGCGGCCCGCCGCGTCGACGCCGTCTCCAACCGGATCTTCCTGGACCCGCTGCTGCGGGGTCGCTACCCCGACGACGTGCGGGCCGACGTCGCCGCGGTCAGCGATTTCGGGTTCGTCCGGCCCGGCGACGAGGCCGTCATCGCCGTGCCGCTGGACTTCCTCGGCGTCAACTACTACTTCCGGGCCGTGGTACAGGCCAACGCCGGTGCGCCGGTTGATGATCCGCACGCCCGCGCCTGGGTCGGCAGCACCGACGTCCAACCGGTGCGGACCGGCCTGCCGACGACGGCGATGGGCTGGGAGATCGACCCGTCCGGCCTCTACGACGTGCTCACCTGGGTGCACCGCGACTACGGGCCGGTGCCGATCTATGTGACCGAGAACGGTGCCGCCTTCGACGACACCGTTTCCGGTGACGGAACGATCCCCGACCATGATCGAATAGCCTTCCTGGACAGTCATTTCCGAGCCACGCTTGGAGCGATAGCCGACGGCGCGGACATCCGCGGCTATTTCGTCTGGAGCCTGCTGGACAACCTGGAGTGGGCCTACGGCTACAGCAAGCGGTTCGGGCTGATCCACGTCGATTACGCCACCCAGACCCGCACACCCAAGGACAGTGCCCGCTGGTTCGCCGGGGTGACCCGGCGCAACGGTCTGCCTCACCCCCTGGTGCGTGACTAGATGGACCGGTACACGCTGAGGTAACCGTCGCGGTCGGTAACATCACCGCCATGTCGCACGAGCCCCAGCCGGTCGCCATCCTGCCCGTGTCGGAATGCTGGGAGCTGCTCGCCGGCGCTCCCCTCGGCCGGCTGGTCACCAGCGTCGAGGGCGAGCCGCACATCTTCCCGGTGAACTTCGTCGTCCAGGACCGCACCGTGCTGTTCCGCACCGCCGAGGGCACCAAGCTGGTGGCCGCGGCGGTGAGCAGGGAGGTGCTGTTCGAGGCGGACGGCTACACCGACACCGAAGGCTGGAGCGTGATCGTCAAGGGCACCGCCCGATCGCTGCGCACCCCGGAGGAGATCGCCGAGGCCGAGAGCGCGAACCTGCAGCCGTGGACGGCGACCGAGAAGGACCACTTCGTGCGGATCCGCCCGCTGAACCTGACCGGCCGGCGGTTCGTCTTCGGAGCAGCGCCCGCCGGTTCCTGACGCCGGCACGGCGGGCATGTCATGCTCGGCACGTGGCGCGGACCTGGTTGTCGGTGACGGTGGAACTGCTCGGCGGGAGGGGTGAGGAACTGTGGCCGTGGCCCGGCCGCACCTTCGCCGTCGGCCCGTCGCACACCTTCATGGACCTGGCGGACGCCATCAACGACGCCTTCGCGCGGTGGGACAGATCGCACCTGTCGATGTTCACCCTCGCCGATGGGCGGCTCGTCGCCGACGAGGAGATGGGCGCCGAGATGGCCGCGTGGTCGGACGGGCCCATCATGGAGCCGTTGGACATCGAGACGACCAAGGTCGCGCGGACCGTGGGACCCGGGGCCGAGTTCCAGTTCGTCTTCGATCTGGGTGACGGCTGGACACACCGCTGCGTGGTCGGCGAGAGCAAGGTCGATCCAGCCGACGTGCTGGGTATCACGCCGAGGAAGCCGCTGCCGTACTGGGGTTGGGGCAGCATTCCCGACCAGTACGGGCGCCGGTGGGCCGACGACGACGGGGACGGTCCCGTTCCCCGCAGACCCGCCCGGCACCATCCGATGCTGACCGGCGACTGGCCGGATGCGATGCAGGTGCCCCCGGTCGACGTCCGTGCGTTGCGGGTGGCTTTCGCGGCGGGACATGGCGCCGGTGTCCTGGCTGCACTGCAGGGACGTGACATCGACGATGTGCTGCAACAGGTCGGCGGCTGCCTGCCGCTGGCGCTCGAACAGCACTGTCAGCAGGCCGAGACCGTGACGCTGTCGGTCCTCAACCGCCTCATGGACCGCGGCGCGACAGGCGACGATGTGCTGGCCGAGGACCTGCTCGCGCTGCTGCGCGGGGAACCGTTGGCCGGACGGGTGGTGCCCGCCGACCTCGAGCTGCTCGTGACGGTGATGGAAGGCGATCCGCAGATATCCGCCGGTGGATACCTCGACCTGCACACCGGGATGGTCGCCGACGAGAGCAGCACCGATCCGGGGATGGTGGGGGAGGACGCCGCCGCCATCGACGTCGACGCGGAACCCGACCGGTGGCTGCGGATCGACTGCACCGGCTCCCGCGACGGGTGGGAGGACATGGCGGCCTTCGCGCAGCGGCTGCACGACGCGGCGTTGCGGGAGCGCCTGGAGCGGGCGATCGGGGGCAAGGGTGCGTTCCGGCGCTTCCGCGACCTCGTGCACCAGGAGGGCGTCGCCGACCGCTGGAACGCGTTCACCATCGACCGCCAACTGGGCCGGGCCCGGGCGTTCCTCGCCGGGGAGGGGATCCGCGTCGGGTGACGGTGTCGGTGTGGAGCGGGACTATAGGTGCCCGCCGCGCCCTACCGAGCCGCCGCGCTACTCGACGAATACCGCGACGCAGCACGGGAACTCGATATCGGGGCCGATATCGCCATGGCCGAGGCCATCGATGCGCCCTGGGCACACGGGTGGTCGCCGGCCGACCTGAGCGAGATCGCCCGGCGCCGACTGGACGCCGCGACGTCGGGATACCTCGACGAGGCGATCGTCCTGGAATCCCGCCGCTATGCGTCGGCCACCCTGCATCCGCGATGGCGCGCCGACCTCGCCGCCCTCGGGGTGCGCGCCGATGTCCCGACACCGCAGATGTGGCGGTGGGCGAGTCGAACCGCTGCCGCGTGGTGTGGGCGCAACGCCTGGGCTTCGTCACCGCCGTCGGCGCCGAAACGGATCTCGATCTCGTCGACGTGCTCGTCACCTCGCCGCTACTGCAGGCCAACCGGGCCATGCTGGCCGCCGGGCGGCTGGACCGCAGCGGTGGACGGGCCCGGAGCCGGTCCTACCGGAAGTCGTTCCTCGTCGCCTACGCCCAGCGCATCGGTGAGCGGCTCAGCACCACCAGCGGCTCGGTCACCGCCGAGGTCAACCGGAACGAACGGCTGCTCCCCGGGCTGGCGGCGACCAGCCGGGCGACCGACGAGCTCACCGAACGGCTGTTCCCGAGGGTGGTGGCGCGGGCGACGACGGTCGCCGACGGCGCGGGCTGGGCGGCCGGGCGAGCCGCGGCGGACACCGCGCAGCTGCAGGTTCGGGATTCGCTCGCCGGATAGCCGATGACCCACTGGAACTCGTTGCCAGACAGTCATTTCGACGATCGATCGACGGCCACCGTGACATGCCCCGGCGGCGACGCTACCGTGGCGTCAGTGGGCAGTGAACGCGCAACCCAGTCGCAGACCAGCAGCTGGCGGTTCTTCTACCTGCCGATGATCATCGGCCTGGCCGTGGGTGCCGGGCTGGCCTCGGCGACCGACCAGTGGTGGTGGGTGGCCGTCGGCGCGGTCGGCGGCGCCGCGATCGGTGGCGCCGCTCGGCTGTGGAGATCCACCCGATAGGGCGGCTACCGAGCCCGGACCTCCGGAGTGGGGTCCGGCAGCCTCGTTTGTCTGAAACATGTTCTGAGCCATGATCTTTCGCGCTCTGAACACTCCGGGGAGGCCGGCGCGCCGGTGAGGGCCCGCCGGTGGTCGGGCCGCGGCCGGCTGTGGCAGGGTTGGCCCATGAAGAAGCGCACGATCGCCGCCCTGACCCCCGCCGCAGCCCTGGCCGGGATCGCGCTGCAGGACCTGCTGCAGAAGGAACACGCCCTGCGGCGCAACTTCCCGGTCATCGCACGGTTCCGGTACCTGCTCGAGTCGATCGGCCCCGAGCTGAGGCAGTACATCATCACCAGCAACGACGCCGAGCGGCCGTTCAGCCGCGACCAGCGGCGCTGGGTGTACACGTCGGCGAAGAAGGAGAACAACTACTTCGCCTTCGGCACCGACAACGATGTCGAGAACAACACCTACCCGATCATCAAGCAGGCGACGTTCTCCGACGTCGTACCGGCGTCGCCGATCCATGGTCACGAGATCGAGGTGCCCGGCGCGAAGGTGCTCGGCGGGCCCCGCGGCCGTCGCCTCGCCTTCCGGCCCGCGTCGGTGGTCAACGTGTCGGGGATGTCCTTCGGCTCGCTCAGCCCGCAGGCCATCGAGGCGATCAACAAGGGCGCCAAGATCGCCGGCTGCTGGCACAACACCGGCGAGGGCGGCCTGTCGGACCATCATCGCCACGGCGGCGACCTGGTGTTCCAGGTCGGCACCGGCTATTTCGGCTGCCGCGACGAGCACGGCAACTTCGATCTGGACCGGCTGGTCGGCGTCGTGGAGTCCGCGCCGGTGCGCGCCGTCGAGTTCAAGCTCAGCCAGGGTGCCAAACCGGGTCTGGGCGGGCACCTTCCGGGCGCCAAGGTGAATGCCGAGATCGCCAGGATCCGCGGCGTCGAGGCGGGCAAGGACGTCGTGAGCCCGTCCCGGCACACTGCGTTCCGCAACGTCGACGAGATGCTCGACGTCATCGAGCGGGTCGCGGATGCCACCGGTCTGCCCGTCGGCATCAAGTCGGCCGTGGGGGAGATGGGTTTCTGGGAGACCTTGGCCGACCGGATGGGCGACGGTCAGCGCGGCGTCGACTTCATCGCGGTCGACGGCGGCGAGGGCGGCACCGGGGCGGCACCGCTGGTGTTCGCCGACCACGTCTCGTTCCCGTTCCGCACCGGCTTCGCCAAGGTGTACGGGGTGTTCGCGCAGCGCGGCCTGTGCGACCGGCTGACCTGGATCGGAGCCGGCAAGCTCGGGGTGCCGGCCAACGCGATCGTGGCCTTCGCGCTCGGGGTCGACCTGATCACCGTCGCGCGGGAACCGATGCTGGCGATCGGCTGCATCCAGGCGCAGAAGTGCCACACCGACCACTGCCCGACCGGTGTGGCCACCCAGAACCCGTGGCTGGCGCGGGGGCTGGATCCGGAGCAGAAGTCGCATCGGTTCGCCAACTACGTCGCGACCCTGCGCCGCGACCTGGTGAAGGTGTCCGAGGCGGCCGGGGTGCGGCACCCGGCCATGCTGAGCCCGAACCATGTGGAGATCCTCGACGGCGACCGCGGGCACCGACCGCTGGCCGAGGTGTACGGCTACCAGTACGGGTGGGGCGTTCCCGGTGCGCAGATCGTCGCCGAGATCGACGAGTACATGCGCCGCTACGACAACCTCCCCGGCACCGACGACGTGGTCGTCCACGAGCCGGTGAAGCTGGCGACCGAACCCAACCAGGCCACCGAGTAGCCGCGCACCCGCTCAGAGATGCTTGCGGGCCTCGCGTTTGGACAGCCCGCTGAGCACGTCCTCGCGGCCGTCGACGAATGCGCGGACCCAGTCCGGGTCGGTGCGGGCGTACTGCCGCAGCGCCCAGCCGATCGCCTTGCGGATGAAGAACTCGGTGTCGGCGCCGTTCACGTCGATCGCGTAGGTCAGCAGGTCCAGATCGGTGTCCTGCTTGTGGCCCAGCTGCGCGATGATCGCCGTCCGGCGCAGCCACATGTTCGGATCCGTCGCCCAGCGGTGCACCACCGGCCGGACCCGGGCGGGATGGGTGCGCAGGACCGGACCGATCAGGTTGGCGGCGATCTCGTCGACGGTGTCCCACCACGCGCCGGCGATGATCAGCCGCCGGTACAGCGGCACCCGGTCCGGGGTCTGGTAGGTGCGGTAGCGCCGGTGTTGCGCGAGGTGGATCGCGACGTATCGCTCCTCGCGGTGGGTCGCCTCGACGAACAGCCGCTCGACGGCGGCCTCGAACTGCTCGGCCGAGGCCAGCGGATACGCGTCGAACAGCGGGTTGCAGACCCGGCGCACCTTGGGCAGCGACACGCCGTAGTAGGGCATGGCCGATTTCATGTACTTCTGCATCGCCGGGGCGCGACCGGGATCTGCCGCGGCGGCCAACGCACGCCGGACTTCACGGATCAACGGGATGCCGGACACCCCGACAGTCTGCGGCAGGTCTGGTGCTCGCGAGGTCCAGCACGCCGTGTGGGCCGGACCTGTGCGGGGTCGGGGAACAAATCCAGCCGCGGACCCGTTGAGCTCACTGATAGTTGAGTGCATCAGACTCAAGTCTGAGTTGACACCACGGTGCCGGCAGGAGCAGTCTTGAGCGCGGTGCACTCAAAACCGTGAATCGTCTATTCAGGAGGCAGTAACTATGGCTCGTGCGGTCGGCATCGACCTCGGGACCACCAACTCCGTCGTCGCAGTACTGGAGGGTGGCGACCCCGTCGTCGTCGCGAACTCCGAGGGCTCCCGGACCACCCCGTCGGTCGTCGCGTTCGCGCGCAACGGCGAGGTCCTGGTCGGCCAGCCCGCCAAGAACCAGGCCGTCACCAACGTCGACCGGACCATCCGCTCGGTGAAGCGTCACATGGGCACCGACTGGACCGTCAAGATCGACGACAAGGACTACACCCCGCAGGAGATCAGCGCGCGCGTGCTGATGAAGCTCAAGCGGGACGCCGAGAGCTACCTCGGTGAGGACATCACCGACGCCGTCATCACGGTGCCGGCCTACTTCAACGACGCCCAGCGCCAAGCCACCAAGGAAGCCGGCCAGATCGCCGGCCTCAACGTGCTGCGCATCGTCAACGAGCCGACCGCGGCCGCGTTGGCCTACGGCCTGGACAAGGGCGAGAAGGAACAGACCATCCTGGTCTTCGACCTCGGCGGCGGCACCTTCGACGTGTCGCTGCTCGAGATCGGCGAGGGCGTCGTCGAGGTGCGCGCCACCTCCGGTGACAACCACCTCGGTGGCGACGACTGGGACGACCGGATCGTCGAATGGCTCGTCGACAAGTTCAAGGGCACCTCGGGCATCGACCTGACCAAGGACAAGATGGCGATGCAGCGGCTGCGCGAGGCCGCGGAGAAGGCCAAGATCGAGCTGTCCAGCTCGCAGAGCACCTCGATCAACCTGCCCTACATCACCGTCGACGCCGACAAGAACCCGCTGTTCCTCGACGAGCAGCTGACCCGCGCCGAATTCCAGCGCATCACCCAGGATCTGCTCGACCGCACGCGTCAGCCGTTCCAGTCGGTCATCAAGGACGCCGGTATCTCGGTCTCCGAGATCGACCACGTGGTGCTGGTCGGCGGTTCGACCCGCATGCCCGCCGTGACCGACCTGGTCAAGGAACTCACCGGAGGGCAGGAGCCCAACAAGGGCGTGAACCCCGACGAGGTCGTCGCCGTGGGCGCCGCGCTGCAGGCCGGTGTGCTCAAGGGTGAGGTCAAGGACGTCCTGCTGCTCGACGTCACCCCGCTGTCGCTGGGCATCGAGACCAAGGGCGGCGTGATGACCAAGCTCATCGAGCGCAACACCACGATCCCGACCAAGCGCTCGGAGACGTTCACCACGGCCGACGACAACCAGCCGTCGGTGCAGATCCAGGTGTTCCAGGGTGAGCGGGAGATCGCCGCGCACAACAAGCTGCTCGGCTCCTTCGAGCTGACCGGCATCCCGCCGGCTCCGCGCGGTGTCCCGCAGATCGAGGTCACCTTCGACATCGACGCCAACGGCATCGTGCACGTCACCGCCAAGGACAAGGGCACCGGCAAGGAAAACACGATCCGTATCCAGGAAGGCTCCGGCCTGTCCAAGGAAGAGATCGACCGGATGATCAAGGACGCCGAGGCGCACGCCGAGGAGGACCGCAAGCGGCGCGAGGAGGCAGACGTCCGCAACCAGGCAGAGTCGCTGGTCTACCAGACGGAGAAGTTCGTCAAGGAACAGCGGGAGGCCGAAGGCGGGTCGAAGGTCCCCGAGGAGACCCTCACCAAGGTGGACACCGCGATCGCCGACGCCAAGACCGCGTTGGCCGGCACCGACATCGGGGCCATCAAGGCCGCGATGGAGAAGCTGGGTGTCGAGAGCCAGGCGTTGGGCCAGGCCATCTACGAGGCCACCCAGGCCGAGCAGGGTTCGGCGGGCGCCGAGGGCGCGTCGTCGGGATCCAACGATGACGTGGTCGACGCCGAGGTGGTTGAGGACGACCAGGAGCGCAAGTGAGCGAGACGGAGCGAGAGGAACCGATCACCGTCACCGACAAGAGACGCATCGATCCCGAGACCGGACAGGTGCGGCAGAACCCGGCCGCCGGGCCGGCCCCCAGCGGGCCGGCGCCGGAGGAGTTCAGCGGCGAATCGGCGGAGGAGGCCGGCAAGGCCGCCGAGCTGCTCGCCGATCTGCAGCGCGTCCAGGCCGACTTCGCCAACTACCGCAAGCGGGCGCTGCGCGACCAGCAGCTGATCGCCGACCGGGCCAAGGCCACGGTGATCGGCCAGCTGCTGCCGATCCTGGACGACCTGGATCGGGCCCGCAGCCACGGCGACCTGGAATCGGGGCCGCTGCGCGCGGTCGCCGACAAGTTGGTGTCGGCGCTCGAGGCGCTGGGGCTCTCGGGCTTCGGTGAGGAAGGCGACGAGTTCGACCCGGCGCTGCACGAGGCCGTGCAGCACGAGGGCGACGGCACGCATCCCGTCGTGGGAACCGTGCTGCGGCGTGGCTACCGGGTCGGCGAACAGGTGATCCGGCACGCCATGGTCGGCGTCGTCGACACCGTTGCCGACGGCGCCGAGGCCGGTGCCGACACGGGAGCCGACGCAGCCGAAGCCGGCAATGCCGGCCCGCAAGCAGAACAACCATCAGAATGATGCCGTGAGGAGGTGACGCGAGATGGCCCAACGAGAGTGGGTTGAGAAGGACTTCTACAAGGAGCTCGGCGTTGCCTCCGACGCCAGCGAGCAGGAGATCAAGCGGGCTGCCCGCAAGATCCTCGCCGAGAACCATCCCGACCGTAATCCGGGCAACGCCGCGGCCGAAGAGCGCTACAAGGCCGCTTCGGAAGCCAAGGAGGTGCTCACCGACCCTGCCAAGCGCAAGGAGTACGACGAGACCCGGCGACTGTTCGCCGGCGGCGGGTTCGGTCGCGGCCGCTACAGCGGTGGGGGTGGCTTCGGTGGTTTCGCCGGTGGTGATGGTGCCGAATTCAACCTCAACGATCTGTTCGACGCCGCCGGCCAGACCGGCGGCGCGAACATCGGCGACCTGTTCGGTGGGCTGTTCGGCCGAGGCGCTCAGCAGCCCCGGCCGTCGCGGCCGCGGCGAGGCAACGACCTCGAGACCGAGACGACGCTGAGCTTTTTGGAGGCCACCAAGGGCGTGGCGATGCCGCTGCGGCTCACCAGCCCGGCCCCGTGCACCAACTGCCATGGCAGCGGCGCACGTCCGGGTACCAGCCCGAAGGTGTGCCCCAACTGCAACGGCGCCGGGGTGGTCAGCCGCAACCAGGGGGCGTTCGGGTTCTCCGAACCGTGCACGGAATGCCGGGGCAGCGGCTCGATCATCGAGCACCCCTGCGACGAGTGCAAGGGCACCGGGGTGACCACCCGCACCCGGACCATCAACGTGCGGATACCGCCCGGCGTCGAGGACGGTCAACGGATCCGGCTCGCCGGTCAGGGTGAGGCCGGCCTGCGCGGCGCACCCTCGGGTGACCTGTACGTGACCGTACATGTCAAGCCGGACAAAGTGTTCGGCCGCAACGGCGACGACCTGACGGTGACCGTGCCGGTCAGCTTCCACGAATTGGCTTTGGGCACAACGCTGTCCGTGCCAACGCTGGAGGGCAAGGTCGGGGTCCGGGTGCCCAAGGGCACCTCCGACGGGCGGATCCTGCGGGTCCGGGGGCGCGGCGTGCCGAAGCGCTCCGGTGGCCACGGTGACCTGCTGGTGACGGTCAAGGTGGCGGTGCCGCCGAACCTCGAGGGCGAGGCGGCCGAGGCGCTGGAGGCCTACGCCAAGGCCGAGCGCGCCTCGGGTTTCGACCCACGGGCCGGATGGGCGGGTGCGTGATGAGCGGTTGCGCGAAGAACAGGATGCTCTGATGAGCGGACGTGCCCGTCGTAACGAGGAGGCCAGGACGTTCCTGATCTCGGTGGCCGCCGAGCTGGCCGGTATGCATGCGCAGACGCTGCGCACCTACGACCGGCTCGGCCTGGTCAGGCCGGAACGCAGTTCCGGTGGCGGACGGCGCTATTCACAGCGCGACGTCGATCTGCTGCGTGAGGTGCAGCGGCTCTCGCAGGACGAGGGCGTCAACCTCGCGGGCATCAAGCGGATCATCGAGCTGACCAATCAGGTCGAGGCGCTGCAGGCCCGGGTCCGGGAACTCACCGCGGAGGTGGAGCACCTCCGGGCGCAGCCGCGCGCGAAGAGCACGGCGTTGGTGGTGTGGCAGCCACGCAACCAGCGCTGAGCGCACGCCCCCAACCTGCGCCGAAACTGCATTCCAGCAGCGAAAGATCGAGTGAACGCCTGCTGGAATGCAATTTCGGCGAAAGGGTGTTTAGACGACCTTGATGCGGAACTGGGCGGTGAACGACTCGCCGGGCTGCACTTCGTGATAGCCGCCGCGGCGTAGCGCGTCGGTGGGCGCGGCCATCGGCTCGAAGCACACCACATCGTCGTCGCCGGGTGCGTACACCTGCGCGGCGGTGAAGCCCTGATCGAAGTGCACCTCGATACGCCGGCCGCCGCCGGAGAGCGCGAACACCGAGCCGGGCTGCACTTCGTCGAAGCCGTCGTCGATGAACTTGTCGCCCAGCACCTCGGTGCTCGCCGAGCGGTCTTCCACCCGGCCGGTCGGGATGCCCCAGGCGTTGACCGGCTGATGCCGCATCGCGGGCAGCTCGATCTCCCACTGCGCGCGCGGGGTGCCCGGCAGCTGCAGGTACGGGTGGAACCCGAAGCACAGCGGCACCCGTGCCCCGGTCGTCGCCGTGACGGTGGTGCGCACCGTCAGCGTCCGCTCGAGCAGCGTGACGTCCAACGTGAGCAGGTGCGGGAACGGGAACGTCGCCAGCAGCGCCGGCCGGGCCGCGAAGTCCAGCTCGGCGGTCAGTTGCGACTCCAGCACCGTGGTCACATGCCAGTCCTTGTACGCGGCCAACGTGCCGTGGATGGGCACGCCGTGCTGGTCGGTGCGCACCCCGCCGGTGCCCGGGGTCAGCGTGACGACCGCGCCGTCGACCCCGTAACCCATGCTGCTCAGCCGGTTCGCCCACGGATACAGGATCGGGATGCCCATGGTCTTGTGGTTGGACACGTACGCCTGCAGGCCGCGGCGCTGCCCCAGCAGTTCCACGCCGTCGTCGGACAGCGACGTGGCGACCATTCCGGCCTCGGGGACATAGGTGGCGGTCAGCCCGGACGACGGGTCGCGCAGCGTGACGGTTTCAAAGTCGGACATGGCTCCCGATCCTGCCACGCCGCCTCAGCTCGCCAGCGGGTCGTGGCGGATTCGTTCGGCAGGTGCGCCTTTGGCGACCAGCGCCGCCTTGGTGGCCTGCACCATCGCCGGTTTGCCACAGATCAGGATCTGCCGGTCGCTCCAGCTGCCGTACCGCGTCACGACCTCGGGCAGCCGGCCGGTCTGGCGGACGTGCAGCCCGCGCGGCGGTGCCACGCTCGGGTAGTCCACGGCCCACGGCGGATCGGTGTTGAGCTCGGAGACCGGGGTGACCGACAGCCACGGGTTGGTCGAGGCGATCTCCCACAGCGTGCGCAGGTCGTAGAGCTCGCACGGGTAGCGGGCCCCGAAGAAGAGGTGGACGCGCGGGTTCTCGCCGAACCGGGCCAGGTCCATGATCAGCGTCCGCAGCGGGGCCAGCCCGGTCGAACCGGCCACCATGAGCACGTCCCCGTCGTCGCGATCGACGTGCATCGCGCCGTGCGGGTTGGACAGCCGCCACCGATCACCTGGCCGGGCTTCGCCGACGATCGCGGTGCTGACCATGCCGCCGGGCACCGAGCGGACGTGGAACTCGATGTAGCCGTTCGGGTCGGACGGGATCGCCGGGCTCAGGTAGCGCCACCGTCGCGGCCACTGAGGGACCTGCACGGGCACGTACTGGCCCGGCAGATAGGGCAACGCATGGTCCAGCCGCAGCCGGATCACCGACACGTCGCGGGCGGGCCGCAGGTGTTCGAGCACCGTGCCGTCGTAGAACGGCGGTGCGGTCTCGGCGTCGGCGGCCCCGCTCATCACCCCGACGACGAGCTCGACGACGTCGTTGACGGCCTCGCCGAGCCGACGGTCCCAGCGCAGCGCCAGGTGCGACCGCAGCGTGTCCAGCAGGGCTTTTTGCAGCGACGCGTAATGCTCTTGGGTGACACCGTATTTGCGGTGATCGCGGCCGAGCTGGGCCAGGAACGACACCGGCTCCTCGGCGCGCTGGGCGATCAGCTCGTCGCAGAGCCAGAGCAGGGCATGGCCGAAAACCTCGCGCTGCTTTGTCATGTCGGGCGGGAACAGGTCGCGCGCGGAGAGGTCGAGGCCGAACCAGCGGGTGTGGAAATCGCGGATCACGTCCTCGGACCCGAGGGCGGGATCGAGCGCATCCCGCAGGATGCGCATCGATTCCCGGTCTTCGAGTCCCACGCCGCCCGATCCTAAGTCACAGCGATACGGCCTTCCTGTGGCGCAGGGCCGCCACCGCGATCAACGCCGCGCCGGCGAGGACCCAGCACATCAGCACGGCGACCGGGGCGGTGGCGCCGGCACCGCCGAACGCCGTGGTGGAGCGCAGCAGCGTGGCGGTGGCGCCCTGCGGCAGCAGCTGCCCCAGCTGACCCCACCCCGCCGGCAGCATCTCCGGGGCGCTGGCCAGCCCGGACAGCGGGTTGCCGACCAGCAGGGCCAGCAGCGCACCGACCGCCAGCCCGGCCTTGCCGAACAGCGATCCGAGACCGAGCAGGAACAGCACCGCCGCACCGATGCCGAGCGTCAGCGCCCCGGCCACCCTCCAGAAGTTCTCGTCGATCGAGCCGAGGGGATAGCGCAGCAGTGCGGCGATCGTCACACCGGCGACGGGCGCGAACGCCACTGCCGCCGCGACCTGGATGCCCGGCTGCCGCCGGAACACCAGCACCAGGGCGATCGCCGGCAGCAGGCCGGCCAGCGTGATCGGCAGCGCGGCGGCGGCCAGTCCGGCGCCGCGCGGGTCGCGCGTCGGCAGCGGCGCGAGATCCCGGGTCTGCACGGGCATGCCGGTGTGCGCGCCGATCTGGGTGCCGAGCTGGCTGATCAGCTGCGCGACCACCGGGCTGGCGCCGGACGCGGTCAGCACGGTGGCCGGGGCGCCGGGTTCGGTGGGCAACGCGATACCGCCGTAGACCTCCCGGTCGAGCATCGCCGCCGACAGCGCGTCCTCGCTGGGGTAGTAGGTGACGGCGAACGCGCCGGGGGCGGTGTGCTGCAGGCTGTCGGCGAGCTGCCCGCCCGCGGCGTCCGGGCCGGCGATCCCGACGGGCACGTCGTGTGGTCCGGACCGGGTGGCCGGCAGCGCGAACGCCAGCGCCAGGACCGCCAGCACCGCGGTGATGGCCACGATCATCCCCGCCGCCTGCACCGCCGGGGGTGGTTGGTGCTTCGGTGTGCCGTGCTCTGTGCGGCTGGAGCTGGTGGTGACCATCGCGGGCCTCATTTCATTCGCCGTTGAATTAATCCGATGTGTTGAGGGTAGGCGGCGGTGGGGAATATTTCAACAGGGATTGAAATGTTAGGGTCGGGCATGGCACGACCAGCGGAAACGAGTCGGCGCCGTGGGCGCCGTCAGGGTGGACCGGTGTCCAGGGACGCGGTGCTCGCGGCGGCCAAGCACCGTTTCGCGCGGAACGGCTTCGAGAAGACGACGCTGCGCGCCATCGCCGCCGACGCCCGGGTCGATCCGTCGATGGTGCTGTACCTGTTCGGCTCCAAGGAGGAGCTGTTCCGGGAGTCGCTGCGGCTGATCATCGACCCCGACGTGCTGGTGGCCGCGCTGGCCGGCGCCGGCGACGACGTCGGCACCCGGATGGTGCGGACGTATCTGGGGGTGTGGGAGTCACCCGAGAACGCCGCGACGATGCGCACCATGCTGGCGTCGGCGACGTCCAATCCGGACGCCTACGCCGCGTTCCGCGACTTCATGCAGAACTACGTCCTGACCGCGGTGTCCGGGGTGCTCGGCGGCGGCGACGAGGCCCGGCTGCGCGCGATGCTGGCAGCCAGCAGCCTGGTCGGCACCGCGATGCTGCGCTACCTGATGGCGGTGGCACCGCTGTCGGAGCTGCCCCTCGACGACGTCGTCACGCTGGTGGCTCCGACCGTGACGCGATACCTGACCGCCGACGCCGACGAACTGGGGCTGCCCGCCGGCTTCCGTTAGAGGGCGTGAATTCCCTTGTACAGCACCAGGACACCGATCACGACGAGGATCACGGCGACCAGGACGGCGTGCTGGCGCTCCATCCACTCCCGCAGCCGGGCCAGCGCCGGGTCCAGCCGCGCACCGGAGACCGCGTAGGCCAGGATCGGCAGCGCCACGGTGAAGCCCGCCACCGCGACGTACCAGATCCCGGCCAGCCACACGCTCGGGTAGCTCAACCCCGACGACCCGATGGCCAAACCCGCTGCGGCGCAGATGAAGAGCACCTTGGGGTTGAGCACCGTGAGCGCCGCCGCCGTTGCGGCGGCCTTGGCCGGGGTGAGGGTGCTCATCCGGGTCATCCAGCCGGGCATGTGCTCGGAGCGCTTGCGGTTGGCCCAGCGGTAGGCCCCGAGGACGATCAACGCGACGCCGACGACGACGCGCAGCCACGACGCCCAGCTGGGTGGCTTCTCCCCGATCCCGCCCACCAGGTTCGACAGCGTGAGGAACACCGCGGTCAGCACGGCCAGGCCGAACAGCCAGCCCGCGGCGAAGGCCAGGCCGGTCGGTCGGGGCCGGGGTGTGCTCAGCACCAGCACCGCCGGGATGATCGACAACGGCGACAGCGCGACCACCAGGCCCAGTGGAATGAGCTCCGTCAGAATCGATCCCCAGCTACCCGACACGGGGAGAACCTAGCAAAGCCGGTGCGGCAGCGCCGATAAGCGCGCGCTACGTCGTCAACGTGGCCGCCAACCGCCGCAGCCGGGCGTGGGCGCCGCCGTACGGCGCCACCGTCGGCAGCGGGTCCTTGACCAGCTTGGTCACCGCGCTGTAGTTGACGTCGACGACGTTGGCCAGCGGCGACAGGCACAGCTGGCTGCACAGTTGGTAGGCGTCCAGCCTGCCCACGTCGTAGAGCTCGGTCAGCCACGTCACCATCTCGACCTGGCTGCACCGCCACGCATCCTCGAGCGGGCGGGCCGAACCGACCGTCAGCAAGGCGTCGTCGTGTTCGAAGCGCGGCCACGCCGGCGCCCCGCCCTTGATCAGGTCGACCAGCAGCGTGACGTGCATCGCGCCCTCCAGCGCCGTGCCGCACGTCTCGCCCTCACCTTGGCGGTAATGCCCGTCGCCCACCGAGAACAGCGCGCCCTCGACGTTGACGCCCAGGTACACCGTGGTGCCGGCCCGCAGCTCCGGGGTGTCCATGTTGCCGCCGAAGTAGTCGGGTACCAGCGTGGTGCGGACCTCCCGTAACGCCGGCGCCACGCCGACGGTGCCCAGCATCGGCGCCAGCGGCAACTCCAGGGTGAAGTCGCTCTCGTGCGCCACGAAGGTGGCCGTGCCCCGGTCGACGTCGACGTGGTAGATCCACGTCAGCTCCGGCAGCGGCGGTTGCAGGGTGGCGGTGCGGTCGGTGCCCGTCAATGCGCCGAACAGCGGGATCGTGGTCGAGGCGGCCCAGGTCCGGGCCGGCTCGATCGAGACGAAGTGCAGTGCCAGGGTGTCGCCGGGCTCGGCACCGGTGACGTAGAACGGACCCGTCTGCGGGTTGAGCTCCTTG
Source organism: Mycolicibacterium sp. (assembly GCA_050250295.1). GTDB lineage: Bacteria > Actinomycetota > Actinomycetes > Mycobacteriales > Mycobacteriaceae > Mycobacterium. Next base: position 9,526 of record JBFWOX010000026.1, on the reverse strand, counting down.
GGATTGAGCACCTGGCTGGGCTTGTCGTGCGGGGTGGTGACCCGCCCAGCGAAGGCGTCCTCGGTCCACAGCCGCAGGGCGGTGCCCGGCGCCACCTCCATCACCGGTTCGGCACCGCCGAAGGTCCAGACGTACTGGTCGGGAGACGGGGTGAACTCAATGGGCTGCACGAAGGACCTCCTGAGGCGTCGCCTGCGCAGCGGTCGGTTGCCACCGGTGCAGCGCGGCGCCGAAGACGGTGCCGAGCACCAGCCACATCACCGTGGCGGTGAGCACCGAGTGGAGGCGGAATTCGTAGAGCAGTTCGGCGGGAAAGCCGGGGAAGACGATCGAGCCCGTGCCGTCGGTGACGGCCGCCGGGACTTCCTGCACTCGCGGCATCAGCGCGGCGGCGACGGCGATAACGCCCGCGTACGCCCAACCCGCGGCGACCGCGGCGGGCCAGGTCCCCACGCGCGGGGAGTAGCGCCGCACCACCGCCGCCAGCACAGCCGCGGTCAGCACCGAGATGATCAGCAGGGCCAGGTAGCTGGTGGTGCGTTGCGCCGACGTCTCTTCCTGGCCGACACCGGGCGGGTTGGCCGGGAACACCAGGAACGGTACCAGGCTCACGGAGACCAACGCGACGACACTCAAACCCAGTGCCGCCCAACGTGGTTCGAGACGATTTCGCGCGGTGCCGGAGGTGAGCACGGCGTAGGCGACGGCGAACAACGCACCGAGTACCACCCCGTAACCGATGACGCCGACGCCGGCGCCGACGTTCTCCTGGACCGCGCGGGTGAACAGTTCGTGGCTGTGGCTGTGCTCGCCGGTGAGCTCGGCCAGCGCGTGGGCGCGGTCCTCTTCGTAGCCGATGGCCTCGGCGATCAGGGGGGCCACCTGGATCCGCGAGTACGCGAACGCCGCTGCGCCCGCCAAAGCTCCTGAGGCCAGGCCGATTCCGATGATCTTTTTCATCGTGGTCCCTTCTGGTGTGGTCAGTGGCAGGGGAAGCCCAGCAGGTGCCGGGCGTCGTGCAGGAACTCGTGGACATGGGTGTCGGCGCCGAACACCGACACCGCGCCCTGGTCGAAGGCCAGGAAGTAGAACGCGATGAGGGCGAGGACCGTGGTGACGGTCAGCCACAGCGCGACACCGGTTGTCGCGGAGTCGGGCAGGGCGGCCGCGGCGTGGTGCTCCAGGGAGCCGGCGGCGGGCTTCGAGTTCATGGCGGTACTCCTTCGCAGAGTGGATTAATTCCGATTTACAAATATTGCGCCTAATCTGCTTACCGTGCCTTAGGCTGCCAGTCAACAGCAGATACGGGAGATCAACGTGCGGAAATGTTGCAGTAACACCGATCCGAGTTGGTGTGAATGCTGTGTAACGAACCGCCTTCTGGGGGTTGCCACGGCGCGTCTGCTGGTTCATCCTTCCATCTGGAAGTGTTTTCAGTGGAACCAATGATTGGAGAAGATGCGTATGCACGGGCCACATGATCTCGGCGGGCGCGACGGTATCGGTCCCATCGATCCGGAGTTCCTCGAGCCGGGGATCCCGAACTGGCGGTATCCGTTCGAAGGGCGGATGCACGCGGTCACCGCGATGGCGATCGCCAAGGGTGCGTTCAACCTCGACGAGCAACGCCACGGTATCGAGCTGATGAAGTGGAGCGAGTACCTGGATTCGACGTACTACGCGCACTGGCTGTTCTCGGTGGAGAAGCTGCTCAACGACAAGGGCTACATCTCCCACGAGGAGATCGACGCCCGGATGAAAGAGTTGGGCAAGCCGGAGATGCCCGCGCATCCGGCCAAGCCGGAGACCCTCTCGCCGTTCGCGCAGCAGATGATCGAGGTGCTCTGGAAGGGCACGCCGCACGACCGCCCGACCGACGTGTCCCCGGCATACCAGGTCGGCGACGCCGTGGTGGTGCGCAACATCCACGAGTCCACGCACAACCGGCTGCCCGGCTACCTCAACCGCACGCCCGGTGTGATCGCCAAACACTATGGAGCGCATCACGACCCGGCCGACAGTGCGCATCGTCAGGTGGAGACCCCGCACCACCTGTACATGGTCAAGTTCAACTCCACCGACCTGTGGGGCGACGACGCGCCCGAGGAGTTCGACCTCTACGCCGACCTGTTCGAGAACTACCTGCAACCCGCCTGATCCGAGGAGACAAACACCGATGAACTGGCTTTCACTGTCCGACGTCGAGGCGCGGGTCAACGCGCTGGAATCGCTGATGGTCGAGAAGGGCTTGGCCGAGCACGAGGCCGTCGACGCCGTCGTCGCGTCGTTCGAGAACGACATGGGCCCGGTCAACGGCGCCAAGGTGGTGGCCCGGGCCTGGACCGATCCCGAGTACAAGGCCTGGCTGCTCGCCGATGCCACGGCCGCGATCGCCGACATGGGGTTCACCGGCCTGCAGACCGAGCACATGGTGGCCGTGGAGAACACCGCGGACCGGCACAACGTCGTGGTGTGCACGCTGTGCTCGTGCTATCCCTGGACGCTGCTGGGGATCCCGCCGGCGTGGTTCAAGTATCCGCAGTACCGCGCCCGGGTGGTCAAGGAGCCGCGCAGCGTGCTCGCCGAGTTCGGGGTCACGCTGCCCGACCGCGTCAAGATCGACGTCTGGGACAGCAGCGCCGAGATCCGGTACCTGGTCGTCCCGCAGCGGCCCGAGGGCACCGAGGGGCTGACCGCCGAGGAACTCGTTCCACTGATCAGCCGCGACTCGATGGTGGGCACGGCGCTGGTCACGGCGGAGGCGCAGTCATGACGGCCGCCGTGGATCTCGCCGAGTTCGACGCGCTGGGCAGCAACGCGGCACTGCCGAGATCCAACGGCGAGCTGGTCTTCGACGCCCCCTGGCAGGGCCGGCTGTTCGGTCTGGTGGTGTCGCTGTGTCAGGCCGGGGCGTTCGAATGGGACGAATTCAAGGCCCATCTGATCGCCGCCATCGACGACTCCGGGGTCCCGGAAACCTGCGACCCCGCGGTCTACTACCGGCAGTTCGCCGAGGCCTTCTGCCGGCTCTCGAGGGAGAAGGGCTTCTTCGCCGACGGCGAGCTCGATGCGCGCGCAGCCGTCGAAGAGGCGCGGATGTCGCACTCGGACCACGACCACGACCACGACCATGACCATGACGGTCACCACCACTGAGGGCGGAGCGTGATCATGTCGAAAGTGACTGCGCTGTCGATCAGTGTCGGCATCCTCGGGATGCTCTCGACGCTGATGACCGCCACCGTGTGGACGCTGCCGGTGTGGGTGCTGTTCCTGGCCTGGGCGTCGTTCTTCTTCGTCGGGTCCGGGGTCACCGGACTGGCCAAGTCGGTGGCCTGCAACTGGACCGGCATCGCGATCGCGACCTGCACCCTGCTCGCGGTGCAGGGCACCACCGGCGCAGTGTGGCTCTCCGTCGCCGTCGGCGTGGGAAGCTTTGCCATGGTGCAGGTTTCCCGGATCCCGTGGATATCGGCGACGCCGGCGATCGTGTTCGGGTTCGCGATGACGGTGGGCACCATGGCCGCGACCGGCCGTGGGATCACCGAAACCGGGCTCTCGCATCCGGCGCTGGTGGCCGCCACCACCGCACTCGTCGGCGCGGGCTTCGGCCTGGCCTCCGAGTTCGGGGCCACCCTGATCGGACGGGTAACGTTGCGCCGCAACGACGCTGACGTCGCGCAGCCGGCGTGAGCCGCGGCCCGGGATGCGCTGCGGTACTGTCGAGGCAGAAAAGCTTTCACATGGAAGAGATGGTTCGGTGGCGTTGGGAGGGACCCGGTGACGATCGCGACGAGCTTGGACAGCGTGTCGGAAGTCTTCTTCCGCGCCGAACGGCGATGGACCGACGCGCTGTGCCGCGGACTGCTCGATGCCGACATCACCACCATCGAAGGGTGGCGGGTGTTGGGGGCGCTGCGCGGCGGCGACGGGTTGACGATGAGCGACATCTCGTCGGCGATGGCGATCCCGCCACCCACGCTGACCCGGATCGTGGACAAGCTGGTCGACGGCGGTTTCGTGCTGCGCCGAGTCGATGCCGCCGATCGGCGGCGGGTGCTGATCTACCTGTCGGCGCGCGGCAAGGCCAAGCTGCGCAAGCTGGTCAAACAGGAATCGGCGGTCAAGGCGGCCCTCGTCGAGGAGTTGGGTGAGGACGCCGCGGTCGCCTTCATCCGGGCCCTGGCCAGGCTGGGCGATCTGGTGCTCTAGCCGCCGGCCGTTGTTACTGCCGCTTCGCAACTTTTTCAGTCGGCGAACAGATGCGCAACGCGGCGGTAACGTGCCAGGGTGAGGATGTCCGCGTCGAGGTAATCGGGACGGAGCGCGACGATGGACCTGGCTCTGAACATCGCCCTGGTAGTGCCCCGCCGGGGGTCGGCCGGAATCTACGGACCCTCGTGCGAAGCCTGCGCCGAGCTGGCGATCGCCGACGCCAACGCCACCTCCGGCGTACTCGGTCGGGAAGTGCGGCTGGTGCCGGTGGACGGTAGTCGACCGCCGGCCCAGGTGGCCGCCGACATCGCCCGGCTGATCGACGCCGGCGCCATCGACGCCGTGACGGGCTGGCACATCTCACCGGTGCGCAAGGCGATCGCCCGGGTCACCAACGGCCGGATCCCCTACGCCTACGGGCCGCTCTACGAGGGCGGGGAGCACACCCCGGGGCTGTTCCTGACCGGCGAGACCCCGTCGCGGCAGCTGCTGCCCGCGATGGACTGGATGAAATCCGAGTACGGCATCGACCGCTGGATCGTCGTCGGCAACGACTACATCTTCCCCAGGGGCACCGGGGTGGCGGCGGCGCGGCACGCCCGGGCGCAGGGCTCCCCGCTGGTCGGCCAGGTCTACGTGCCGCTGGGGACCGCCGACTTCACCGACGCGATCCGCCAGGTCGAGGTCACCGGAGCCACCGGTGTGGTGGTGCTGTTGGTCGGCGGCGACGGGGTGACGTTCAACCGGCAGTTCGCCGCCACCGGGCTCGATGCCGTGATTCCGCGGCTGAGCCCGCACGTCGAGGAGAACATGCTGATGGCCAGCGGCAGTGATTGCAACACCGGATTGTTCTCCGCTGCAGGATATTTCGAGGCGCTGAACACCACGGCCAGCATGGACTTCGCGGCCCGCTACTACGCCAGGTACGGTCAGGCCGCTCCGGCGCTCAACAGCATCGGGGAATCCTGTTACGAGGCCATCGCGCTGCTCATCGCGCTGGCCACCCGGGCCGGCACGCTGTCGGTCGGTGCGCTGACCCGCGCCGCGGAGGACCTCACCTACATCAGCCCCCGCGGCGAGGTCACCATGCGTGGCAACCAATTGATCCAGGACATCTACGTGGCCGAAGCCGTCGACCTGGATTTCGAGGTGCGGGGCCGGATCTCGGCGGCCTGACCCCGAATTCGACAGCGGGAGTTCGCGCGTCGCTCACCCGGGCGACACCTGGCCCGGACACGGTGAGGACATGCCGGCGCCGCAGCGGTTCCATCGATGGTGCGAACGGGTCGTCGCGCTGCTGCCCTGCGGGCTGGACCGCCTGATCGCCCCGACGTTCTTCGGCTTCTGCGTGATCAACAGCGCCACCTTCGCCGTCGACCTGGCCTTGCTGAGCGGCCTGCACGCCTGGGCGGCAGTCCCGTATCCGGCTGCGGTGACCGTCGCCTACACGGTCGCGTTCGGGTCGAGCTACGCGCTGAACCGGTACCTCAACTTCCGATCACACGCCCCGGTGGGGCCGCAACTCGCCCGCTACGTGGTGGTGGTCGTCGTCAACTACCTCGCGTTCATCCTGGCGCTGTCCAGCGTGCTGACCGCCGCCGGCGTGGACTTCTTGCTGGCGCGGCTGATCGCGGGGGCCGGTGAGGCCGGCTATATGTACGCCGCTATGCGCTGGCTGGTTTTCCGCGCCGGCACGACCATCGCGGTCGGGCAACCGGAATGAGCGATCAGGTGCCCTCGAACTGGTTCTGGCCCAGGCTGTCGACGAAGCGCGGCCCGAGCAGCTCGAGCTCGCGGCTGTAGTCCTGCGCCCACGCGCCGAACGGCTGATGGGCCAGGTACTCGTTGCGGAACCGGTCGTCCTCGGAGACTTCGGTGGCGCAGAACGACGGGATCGGCAGATCGACCACCGGCGCGTTGCGTTCCACCTCGGCCAGGATCAGCGGGGCGTTGCCTGCCAGGAAGCGGTCGATGACCCAACCGTCCTCGTTCAGCCACACCGAGGACCGGATCTTGAGGACGACGTGGTCGGCGCGCGCCACGATCTGACCGGCCACCAGCGGGTCGAGTTCGCGCTCGGCCTCGTAGCGGGTGCCCCCGGCGGCCGGGCCCTTGGCGGTCATGGTGCCGATCCCCTCCCCGCCCAGCGCCGTCACCAACTCCGCCGGGGTGCCGTCGAGGTCTGCCGGGGCGGGGCCCTGGAGCCGGACCCGGACCGCGTAGCCGTCCGCAGCGAACAGATAGGCCTGGGCGATCAGCATCGGGCTGGGGTCGGACGCGGCCACCGCCGGCATCTGCCGGACGAAGAACTTCCGTTCGAACTCGAAGTCACCGAAGCCGGTATCGGACATGTGTCGACGCTAACCCCGGGGCCGTCGGCGGGGCCGGAGGTGGGGTTCGTGTCCACGGCCGAAGATCTGGTAAAACTATCTAGAGTTGAGCGGAACAGACTCAACCTTGACTACGTTGTTCTGGGCGACAAGCATTTCTGGGGTCGATGCGGCCCCTACAAACCTGAAAGGGAGTGTCGTGGACTCGTTCAACCCGACGACCAAGACCCAGGCGGCCCTGACTTCGGCGCTGCAGGCGGCCACGGCCGCGGGCAACCCGCAGATCACGCCCGCTCACCTGCTGATGGCGCTGCTCACCCAGAACGACGGCATCGCCGCGCCGCTGCTCGAGGCCGTCGGCGTCGACCCCGCCACCGTTCGGGCCGAGACGCAGCGCCTCCTGGACCGGCTGCCCAGCGCCACCGGTTCGGCGTCGCAGCCGCAGCTGTCGCCGCCGTCCATCGCGGCGATCACCGCCGCCACCAATCTGGCCACCGAGATGGACGACGAATACGTCTCCACCGAGCATCTGCTCGTCGGGCTGGCGGGAGGCTCTGGTCGTTCCGCGAGCTCCACTCCAGCAGGAGACTCGGACGTCGCCAAGCTGCTGAGCGGCCACGGCGCGTCGCCGCAGGCGTTGCGGGAGGCGTTCGTCAAGGTCCGCGGCAGCGCGCGGGTCACCAGCCCCGACCCGGAGGGCACCTATCAGGCGCTGGAGAAGTACTCCACCGACCTGACCGCCCGCGCCCGCGAGGGCAAGCTGGACCCGGTGATCGGTCGCGACAACGAGATCCGTCGCGTCGTGCAGGTGCTGAGCCGTCGCACCAAGAACAACCCGGTGCTCATCGGTGAACCCGGCGTCGGCAAGACCGCGATCGTGGAGGGCCTGGCCCAGCGCATCGTCGCCGGCGACGTGCCCGAGAGCCTGCGCGACAAGACCGTCGTCTCGCTGGACCTCGGCTCGATGGTGGCCGGTGCGAAGTACCGCGGTGAGTTCGAGGAACGGCTCAAGGCCGTCCTGGACGACATCAAGAACTCCGCCGGTCAGATCATCACGTTCATCGACGAGCTGCACACCATCGTCGGCGCCGGCGCGACCGGCGAATCGGCGATGGATGCCGGCAACATGATCAAGCCGATGCTGGCCCGCGGGGAACTGCGGCTGGTGGGTGCCACCACGCTCGACGAGTACCGCAAGTACATCGAGAAGGACGCGGCGCTGGAGCGCCGGTTCCAGCAGGTGCTGGTCGGTGAGCCGTCGGTGGAGGACACCGTCGGCATCCTGCGTGGCCTCAAGGAGCGCTACGAGGTGCACCACGGCGTGCGGATCACCGACTCGGCGCTGGTCGCGGCGGCGACGCTGAGCGACCGGTACATCACCGCGCGGTTCCTGCCGGACAAGGCGATCGACCTGGTCGACGAGGCCGCGTCGCGGCTGCGCATGGAGATCGACTCCCGGCCCGTCGAGATCGACGAGGTCGAGCGGCTGGTCCGCCGCCTCGAGATCGAGGAGATGGCGCTGGCCAAGGAGGAAGACGCCGCGTCCAAAGAGCGGCTGGAGAAGCTGCGCTCCGAGCTGGCCGATCAGAAGGAAAAGCTGGCCGAGCTGACCACCCGGTGGCAGAACGAGAAGAACGCCATCGACGTGGTCCGCGAGCTCAAGGAACAGCTGGAGGACCTGCGCGGGGCGGCCGACCGGGCCGAACGCGACGGCGATCTGGCCAAGGCCGCCGAGCTGCGCTACGGCCGCATCCCCGAGGTGGAGAAGAAGCTCGACGCCGCGGTGCCGCAGGCCGAGGCGCGGGAGAACGTGATGCTCAAGGAGGAGGTCGGCCCCGACGACATCGCCGACGTAGTGTCGGCGTGGACCGGGATCCCGGCCGGCCGGATGCTCGAGGGCGAGTCGGCCAAGCTGCTGCGCATGGAGGACGAGCTGGGCAAGCGCGTCGTCGGGCAGCGCAGGGCCGTCACCGCGGTCAGTGACGCGGTGCGCCGCACCCGCGCCGGCGTCGCCGACCCGAACCGGCCGACGGGATCGTTCATGTTCCTCGGCCCGACCGGTGTCGGTAAGACCGAGCTGGCCAAGGCGCTGGCGGAGTTCCTGTTCGACGACGAGCGGGCGATGGTCCGCATCGACATGAGTGAGTACGGCGAGAAACACTCGGTGGCTCGGCTGGTCGGTGCCCCTCCCGGTTACATCGGCTACGACCAGGGCGGTCAGCTGACCGAGGCGGTGCGCCGGCGTCCGTACACGGTGATCCTGTTCGACGAGATCGAGAAGGCGCATCCGGACGTGTTCGACGTGCTGCTGCAGGTACTCGACGAGGGCAGGCTGACCGACGGGCAGGGCCGCACCGTCGACTTCCGCAACACGATCCTGATCCTGACGTCCAACCTGGGCGCGGGCGGGACCGAGGAGCAGGTGATGGCCGCGGTGCGCTCGGCGTTCAAGCCCGAGTTCATCAACCGGCTCGACGACGTCATCATCTTCGACGGGCTCAACCCCGAGGAACTGGTGTCCATCGTCGACATCCAGCTCGAGCAGCTGGCCAAGCGGTTGGCGCAGCGCCGGCTCACCCTGGAGGTGTCCCAGCCGGCGAAGAAGTGGTTGGGCGAGCGCGGGTTCGACCCGCAGTACGGGGCGCGTCCGCTGCGCAGGCTGATCCAGCAGGCGATCGGCGACCAGCTGGCCAAGTTGCTGCTGGCCGGGACCGTGCACGACGGCGACGTGGTGCCGGTGAACGTCAGCGCGGACGGCAACTCGCTGGTCCTGGGCTGAGCGCTCGCGCGAAGCCCATCGGCCGGCGCTGAGCGCTCGCGCGAAGCCCATCGGCCGGCGCTGAGCGCTCGCGCGACCCCGCCGAAATTGCATTCCAGCAGGCGTCCACTCGGACTTTGTCTGCTGGCGGGCGATGTCAAGCTGCGTGGAGTCGGTCGGGGTTGTTTTCAGCGGGGAGGTTGATGCCGACGACGGGGCTGGG
>JBFWOX010000025.1:0-99969 GCA_050250295.1 Mycolicibacterium sp. | reverse complement strand
TCCCGCCGTGGACCGGCGGCACCGCCCAGTTCATCGTCGGCTACCAAGGCCCGGCCGGTGTCGGCAAGGACGCCTTCGTCGCCCGCGCCAAGGAGCTGGCCGGCAAGTACGGCGACCGGTTCACTCCACCGGCCTCGCTGACCAGCTAGCAACGGCACGCGAATCCCCCGGAACCGCAACGGTTCCGGGGGATCACGCGTATTCGGGCAACGGCATCGCGGGGGAGAGGTGAGCCGGGTGGACAACGGTGGCGGGCAGTCGACGCCGGCCGCCTGGTTGGCAGCGGTCAGTGCAGCCCAATGCCTCTGGTGATCAACGGCATAACCATGTGCTCGACCTCGGCTCGGGAAGTCGTTCCGCCGAGGGCGGCCTGGTCGGCCGCAATGTGGCCGACCATGAAGAAGATAGCGGCCGCGTCGGCCACTGGGTCTTCACAGGTGAACTCGCCGCGTTGCATTCCGTCGGTGAGGGCCGCGACCAGCGGGGCCTGCATCTGGACAGCACAGTTATCGATCGTCTGGGAGTACTCAGGGAGAAGCTCACGCCAGTGCGAGGCGAACAGGAACGACTTCTTGGCCAGTTCCGTTCGGCATCCCATGTCCAGTGTCGCGTGGATGTAGGCTCGCACTCGCGCTGATGGGGTGTCACCTGCTGCGGTTTTCCGCTCCAGGACCTCGGCAGCGGCACCGAGCTCCGACTCCAGCAAGGCCACCAGGAGGTCATTTTTCTTCTGGAAGTGACGGTAGAAACTGCGTGTGGACAGTCGAGCCTCCCGAAGGACGCTGTCCACCTTGAATCCCCACCACCCGCCCCGCTGCAAGACGAGTTTGGCTGCGGTGAGCAATCGGCGGCGTTCCGCTCGCGCCTTGATCTCCGCCGCAGTGTTGTACTCACGGACGCGGCAGGGCGACGGGTCCTTGGGCGCCGCGCCGCGCGGTGTGGTGCTGGTGAGCCTGGATGGCGCCTCAATACTCGCGGACGTCATCTTTGATCCCTTCGTGCAATGGAGGTCATCTACTGTAGACCGGTGTCAAGAGCGATTCCGCGCTTCTGAGGATCCCGGGGAGCCGCGGTAACCGTGCGAGCCGCACCCCGCTGTCGGGGTCAATAGGACCGTGGCAGTCCCAGTACGTGCTCGGACACGTAATTGAGGATCATTTCTTGTGAGACCGGGGCGATCTTCATCAACCGAGACTCTTTCCAATAGCGCTCCACGTCGTACTCGGTCGCATACCCGAAACCGCCGTGCGTTTGAATCGCCCGATCAGCGGCGAAGAATGCGGCGTCTGACGCGAGGTATTTGGCAAGGTTCGCGTTCTCGCCGCAGCTGAGGCCGTTGTCGTACCGCCACGATGCCTCCCGTACCACGAGCTCGGCGGCGCGCAGACGCGCATGCGCCTCGGCCAGCGGAAACGCGATGCCCTGATTGGTGCCGATCGGGCGGCCGAACACCACCCGTTCGTTGGCATACTGGACGGCACGAGACAGAGCGACGCGGCCGATGCCGAGTGCCTCGGCTGCGATCAGGATCCGCTCGGGGTTCAACCCGTCCAAGAGGTAGGTGAAACCTCTGCCTTCGTCGCCGACACGGTGATCGACGGGAACGATGAGATCCTCATAGATTGTCTCGCACGACACCACCGCGTTGCGGCCGAGTTTGCTGATGGGCCGAATCGTCACGGCCGGGTCCTTGAGGTCCGCGAAGAGCAGCGTCATGCCATCGGTACGGCGTTTGCACTCGGCCAGCGGCGTGGTGCGTACCAAGAGCAGCACCTTGTCCGACACTGTCGCCTTGCTGGTCCACACCTTGGCGCCCCGTACCACGTAATGGTCGCCGTCGCGGACGGCCCGTGTCGTGATCGACGTCGTGTCAGTACCTGAATTCGCCTCGGTCACACCGAAGGCCACGTGTAGGCTGCCGTCCGCCACGGATGGGAGATAGCGCCGCTTGAGCTCCTCGCTCCCGTGTTTGACGATGGGGTTCATCCCGAAGATCGACAGGTGGATGGCTGACGCGCCGTTCATGGCCGCACCGGAGGCGGCCACCTCCTCGAGGACGATCGACGCCTCGGTGATGCCCTGCCCGCCACCGCCGAACGCGGAGGGTATCGCAATCCCGACCCATCCACCGTCGGCGAGGGCCTCGTAGAACTCCGTCGGGAACTCGTGGCTGCTGTCGTGTTCGCGCCAGTACTCGTCCGGAAATTTCGAGCAGAGGTCGCGGACGGCCTCGCGGATCTCGTCGTGCAGCTTGTTCGGGCCGAAATCCATGGTGCCTCCCCATCGATAAGTCCACTTGGAGATCGATCCGCATCGATCGATCCAGAATCAACCAATTGCCCGACCTTCCCGATCATGCATTTGGGTCGTTGGTCGGTCCGAGTTCACCCGACTGCTCGCGTAGTCGGCCACCCGCGGGTCACGCATCCGGTGACACCGCCGACTCTCCGGCACTGGGCGAATTTCCGGCCACCCCGAGCTTGCCGTACCGGCCGAATACCGCGGGGTAGCGGATCTGGCGGGTTGGTCCTGCGCCCGGTGTATGACCGATGGAATAGAGGTCGTTGTGCAGGACTTGAGGATCCACGAGGTGCTCATCGATGGTGTGACACGGCGCCGCTGGAACATCATGGACGGCGAATGTGTCGAGCCAATGCGAGCTGGCCGCCGTATGCATGACGGATTCGAGCCGGTCGAAGAATTCGGTGACGATCTGCGTCGAGTCCTCGATCGCACGCAACTCGTCGATCCACTCCGCATGTCCCGCCGCGATACAGGCCCGCTTGATCTGGCCGCCGCTGACCGCGATGACCATGATCCACCCATCCGCGGTACGGAGGGGCCGGACGGAAGCGGCCAGCGAATTCCGTGCCTCGACAGGCTGGTGATCGAGAAAAGTCCGGTTCGCGAGCCCGTCGGGAAAGTTGAAGTACGACACGGCATCGAGCATCGAGACATCGACACGATCACCCAGGCCGGTTCTGTCGCGCGCGATGATCGCCGCCATGACCGCCTGGCAGGCGATCAGTGCCGAAAGTTTGTCGGCGACATAGGTTGTCGCCGGTGCAGGCGCCACACTGTCGCTCTGGATATCTGTCAACGCCGACCGCGCCTGAATGATCGAATCGAAAGCGGGCTGGTCCGCCAGCGGGCCGCTCGGTCCGAAGCCGGTCAAATAGGCTCGGATCAACCGTGGGTTGCGGTTAGCCAGCAGCTCGTCACCGAGACCGAGCCGGTCGGCCACGGCGGGCCGCCAGTTCGCGAGCAACACGTCGGCACCGTCGATACGATTCAACAGCGATTCTCGGTCGGCGGCGTTCTTGAGATCGAGTACGACGCTGGCTTTGCCGCGGTTGGTGCTTGCAAACGGCGCGGCGACACCGCCAGCAGGGCGGCCGAATCGGCGGAACGGGTCGCCGCGGGGTGGCTCGATCTTGACCACGGTCGCTCCGAGTTGGGCGAGCATCATGGTCGCAAAGGGGCCGCTGATGAAGGAGGCGATCTCCACGACGGTCACGCCGGCCAACGGTCCTTTGTCGACGGGTCCGGCTCCGCTCATGCCGCTGTCTCCTTCTGCGCGCTCCAAGCTGCATGCGACCGTGCGATTTGCCTGGGTCTCAAGATCGGGCAGAGCCCGAGATCGGCGACCTCGTCGACACGGCCGTGAGGAATGGTGGTGCGTCCAGCGGACATTACACCCTGTTCCAGATACAACCAAATGATTGGTACGGTGCTCGCATGGATGTTTTCGAAGTCATGCGCACGACCCGCGCCATGAGGCGGCTGGATCCCACCCGCGACATTCCGGAGGAAGATCTGTGGAGGGTGATCGAAGCCGCCACCCGCGCGCCGAGCGGTGGCAACACGCAGCCGGTGCGATGGTTGGTCGTGCGCGAGGCGGAGCCCAAGCGGGCGCTCGCTGAGATCTACCAGAAGTGCTGGGCGCAGGCGCGGATCGGTTATGCCTCCGACCCGGTCGTCGCCAAGAGTGCGATGTTGCGCTCAGCTGACTACCTGGCGGAACATTTCGCAGACGCGCCGGCGGTAATTCTGCCGTGCGCACGCAATGCCGCTGCGGCGTCGGTGTTTCCCGGCATCCAGAACCTCATGCTGGCCGCCCGGGCACTCGACATCGGGACCACGCTGACAACCGTTCACATCGAGCGTGAGGCCGAGGTGAAGGAGGTGTTGGGTATTCCGGACGATGTGCGGACCTACGCACTGATTCCGATGGGCTATCCGCTCGGCCGGTGGGGAGAAGCACCCCGGCGGCCGGTGTCGGAAGTGACCTATTGGAACAGCTGGAAGCGCCACCGTGAACGGCCCGAGGCGATACCGACATCTTCATGACCCGGGTCCGGGGCTCACCCCGGGCAGGCAATGAGCAGGAGGCAGGAGTGGATGCCGTCGAACGAGCGATCGCCGATGTCAGGATGGGCCGCGCCGTCGTAGTGGTCGACGACGAAGAGCCCAGCAGCGAGGGATATCTCATGCTCGCTGCGGAATCGGCGACAGCCGCGTCGATGGCATTTGTGATCCGCTACACCTCGGGCTTTGTCTGTGTGGCGCTTCGCGACGCCGAGGCCGACCGATTGGACCTGCCTCCCATGCACCACAGCACCGGTGCTCGGTCCGGGCATGCCTTCACGGTCACGGTTGACGCCCGCAGCGGGATCGGGACCGGCATATCGGCCGTTGACCGCGCTCGCACCGCCACCCTGCTCGCTGATCCGCGCGCCACCGCCCGTGACTTCTCGCGTCCCGGGCACGTCGTACCACTGCGGACCAGGGACGGGGGAGTCCTGCGCCGCCCTGGCCCCGCCGAGGCGGCGGTCGACCTGTCTGTCCTGGCCGGGCGTCACCCCGCAGGTGTGCTGTGCCAGGTGGTATCCGAGCGGGAGCCTGCCCGGATGGCATGCCATCAGGAGTTGATGTCCTTCGCAGCCGAGCACCAGCTGGCGATGGTGACGATCGCCCAACTTATCGCGCACCGGCGGCGTTTCGAAAAACTGGTCCGCCGGGTGGCAACCGCGCGCGCTCCGCTGTACCACGGAGACTTCGTCGCGGTCGGATACAGCTGCAGTTACGACCGGCGTGAGCACGTGGCCTTTGTTCACGGGGAAATCGGTGACGGTGAAAACGTGCTTGTGCGTGTGCATTCCGAATGCGTCATCGGCGACGTATTCGGATCTCAGCGCTGTGACTGCCGCTGCCATCTGGACGCGGCCTTGAGCGCCGTGGCCCGTGCCGGCCGCGGCGTCGTACTCTACATGCGCGAGCATGACAGCGGAAATATGAGGGTGCTAAGCGATTTCCAGCAACTGCGGCTGCGCCACGCGGGCGTGGACGCTGACGACAGCGGCGCCGGCCTTGACGTGCCGGTGGACAACCGCGACTACGGTACCGGTGCTCAGATCCTGGCCGATCTCGGAGTCAAGTCGATGCGGCTACTCACCAACAACCCGGCGCGACGTGCGGGCCTCGAGGGTTACGGATTGCATATCCACGAGTGTGTGCCTCTGTCCACCGGCGGCGACCAGAGGCACTGACAGCGGGAACCACGGGAAAAGATCGGGTGCCGCCACGACCCTGTCGCCCGACGTATCGGGGGACAGGGGTCGTGGGGTGTCGTCGACGGGAGTCCCGCCGGTGTCCGGCCCTCAGATACCGATCCGCTGGGCGAGCTGCTCACGGTGATATCCGGGATCGCCGAACATCAGCTCAGAGGACTTGGCCCGCTTGAAGTACAGGTGCGCGGAATGCTCCCAGGTGAAGCCGATGCCCCCGTGGATATGGATGTTCTCGGCCGTGGTGTGGGAGTAGGCCTCGGAGCAGTATGCCTTGGCGAGTGATGCCGCCGACGGGAGCTCGTCGCTCGAATCTGCCGCGCACGCGGCAGCGTGGTAAGCCGCTGACTTGGCGGATTCGACCTCGAGGAGCATGTCGGCGCATTTGTGCTTGATCGCCTGGAACGAACCGATCGGGCGACCGAACTGTACCCGGTCCTTCGCATACTGGACCGCCATTTCGAGCACACGCTGCATCCCGCCCACCTGTTCAGCCGCCAGCCCCACTGCCGCGAGGTCCAGCACCCGGTTCAACACATCGGCACCGGCTCCGTCCACGCCGACGAGCGTGGCCGGCACCTGGTCGAGATCGATTTTCGCGAGCTTGCGCGTCTGATCCATGGTCGCCAGCGATGTCCTGGTCAGTCCGCTGGCATCACCGTCGACTGCGAAAAGGCTTATTCCGGACTCCGTGCGGGCGGCGACGATGATCAACTGCGCGGCACACCCGTCGAGCACATAGGATTTGGTGCCGGTCAACCGCCAGGAGCCGTCGGTCTTTGCCGCAGTTGTCTCGATCCCCGAGGTGTCCCAGCGGCCGTTCGGCTCGGCGAAGGCGACCGTGGCGATCGTCTCGCCGCCGGCCAGACCGGGGAGATACTTGGCGTTGGCCTCCGCGTCCGCGGACAACAGAAGGGCATTGGCGGCGAGTACCACCGTCGCGAAGAACGGCGCGCACAGCAATACCCGCCCCATCTCCTCGAGCGCGATCGTCAACTCGATCTGACCGAATCCTTGGCCGCCGTACGCCTCTGGCACGACCAAGCCTTGCAATGCGAGCTGAGCTGCCATCTGCGACCAGACGGTCGGGTCGTAGCCGAGTTCGGTCTCCATCAACTGGCGCACAGCGCTTTCTGGTGATCGGGACTCCAGGAACTGCCGCACGATCGTGCGAAACTCTTCTTGTTCATCGGTAAACGTGATGGTTGTCATTTGCCGCCGCCCAAGGGTTGCGTACCGGCCGCCGACGGCCTCCAACTCTGTAGCCGCATGATTCAACGTCCTTTCCATACTGGCGTCCGCTTCTCGGCAAAGGCTCGAGCACCCTCCCGAGCGTCCTCGCTCCTGAAAACTGGTGCACTTACCTTCGCGACATGCGTGGCGTCGCCGGCACCCAGCTCGTCATACATCAACTGCTTGGTGATTCGCACCGCGAGGGGACCGTTGGCATTGATCCTCTCCGCGAGAGCGATCGCTTCGTCGACGACCGCGGATGCCGGCACCACCTTGTTGATCAACCCGAGGGAAAGCGCCCGAGCGGCATCGAAAGTGTCTCCGGTCAACCCGATTTCGAGTGCCACCGCCAAAGGGATCCGCGACGGTAGTCGCGTACCCCCACCCGCAGCGACCAGACTGCGCTTGACCTCGGGCAATCCGAACAGGGCATGCTCAGTTGCCACGACGAGGTCGCAGCGCATCGCCAGCTCGAAGCCACCGGCGACCGCGGTGCCGTTGATCGCTCCGATGACGGGTTTGGTGCACCGCTCCAACGCCGTGATCGCACCTGCGACGTCCGACATATCCAGACCAGCAGCGAAGGCCTTCAAATCCATTCCGGCACAGAAGACTTTCGATCCGGCTCCGGTCATGACGACAGTGCGTACAACGTCGTCGGAGGCCGCGCGATCAAGGGCCGCGAGCAGACCCCGCCCGGTGTCTGGATCGAGTGAATTACCGGCTTCCGGTCTATTCAGGACGATCACCATCGTGTTGTCACGCAATTCGGTGTCAACGCTCAATCCTTGCTCCTATGCCGTCGCGATGTGATGCGGGGCGCCGGACGCGGGCACGTCGACTGTCGATGAAGCGAACCGACACCCTCGCCGTGGATGCTAACACTTGCCAACATAGCGATTGGTTGGTTAGGTTGGCGAGCGGCCGAGAACGATGGGAGAAGGCGTGTCAGGTGTGTGTGTAGATCGAGTGGCTGTGGTGACGGGCGCTGGCAGGGGACTTGGGCGGGCACATGCGCTGGAGCTCGCCGCGCAGGGTGCGGCGGTCGTCGTGAACGACCCCGGGGTGGCGGTTGACGGAACCGGAGCCACCGCAGGCCCGGCCCAGGACGTCGTCGCCGAGATCGAGGCCGGCGGTGGTCGGGCCGTCGCTGATACCAGCGATATCTCCACCTGGGCCGGTGCTGAGCGTCTGATCACGACCGCCCTGAACACGTTCGGGCGTCTGGATGTCGTCGTCAACAACGCAGGCATCACCCGCGATCGCATGCTCTTCAACCTCGCCGAGGACGAGTGGAATGCGGTCATCGGTGTCCATTTGACGGGAACCGCGGCGATGTCGCGGTTCGCCGCGAGCTACTTCCGGGACGAGTCGAAAGCCGGCCGGGCGGTCAACGGTCGGATCATCAACACGACGAGCGCTGCCGGGCTCTACGGTAACGCCGGTCAGTTGACCTACAGTGCGGCCAAGGCAGGCATTCTCAATCTCACGCTGACGTCGGCTCTGGAGTTGGCCAGGTACGGCGTCACGGTGAACGCGATCGCCCCTGCCGCGCGGACGCGGATGAGCGCAGGGGCACCTGGGCTGGAACAGGGGGAGGGTTTCGATCGTGCTGACCCCGCGAACAATTCGCCCCTTGTCGCATGGTTGGCGAGCGCCGAGTCGTCGGCGGTCACCGGCCGTGTCTTCGAGGTCGGTGGAGGCTACGTCGGATTGGCCGATGGATGGAGCCACGGCGCCCACGCCGAGATCGACCGCCGGTGGAACGCCGACGAACTCGGTGCAGTGATCCCTGGTCTGGTGCAGCAGTCGCCGGCGCCGACGACGTGCTTCCCGATCCCCGGTCTGGTCGGCACCGTTGGCACTGGTCCGGCCGCGCAGGCCGCCAGTCGCTGAGGTGACGGCGCCAGTGCCGGGCTGAGCACTGATCCCCTATGCGGAGGGGTCGGATCGGGGGTGCCGTACGGGCACCACGCTCCGACCCCTCCGCATAGGCCTTCCAGGGGCGATGGGAGCACGTGTTGCCAGGCTCGGGAGTGCCCGGTGCCCGGTGATCCGTTGCCGGAAGTCAGTGCGCCACGTCGAGGCGTCCAGGCCCGGCGGAAGCCGCGTTTTCAATCAATCAAACGATCGCTTGATCTACCATTTCGGGTACATCAGCAGCGGTGACATCCGATGAGGGAGTGCCATTGACTTCGTCCAGGCCGACCCTGCTCCACCTCGTCCAGCGGGCCGCGGCAGAGGAGCCCGACAGGGAGCTATTGGTCGAGATCAGCGGCTCGGCGCGGACGTACGCCGAGTTCGACGAGGAGACGCGCCGCTGGGCCGACGTTCTGCGCGAACTCGGTGTGGAGCGCGGTGAGCATGTCGCTGTCATGCTGCCGACCTCCATCGCGGCCTATGCCGTGTGGCTCGGGGTCTCGTGGTTGCACGCCACCGAAGTACCGATCAATACCGCGTACCGGAGCCGCATTCTCAGTTATGTGTTGAACAACTGCGGCGCACGTACTGTGGTGATCGCCGAACGCTACTTGTCGCGGATCGTCGATATCACGGACGAGCTCGAATCCGCCGTCAACCTCGTGGTCGTCCCGGACGGGACGGGCGGATCCGGCTCTCCGACGGAGCTTCTGTCGCGGTTCCGGGTGATCTGGGCCGAGGAGTTGCTGGACCGGCGTCGGCCGCCGGTCGACCTCGAGCCCCCGCACACCCACGAACTGTGCTGCGTGATGTACACCAGTGGGACCACGGGTCCTTCGAAGGGCGTGAGGATGCCCTGGGGTGCGCTGCGTGCGCTCGCCGATCATGCATTCCCCGACGCTGCCGACGACGGCGCCACACTGTACACATCGTTCCCGACGTTCCATCTGAGCGGGAAGATGTTCTTGTACATGGCAGTTCAGGCTCGTGGCCGGCTCGTGGTACGCGAGGTGTTCGACACACACGCGTTCTGGGACGACATTCGCCGCTACGACGTGACGCGGACCTCCCTGATCGGGGCGATGCCGAACTTCATCCTGAAGCAACCGGAACGTGAGGATGACAGCGACACCCCCCTACGGGAGGTCAACGTCGTTCCGCTGCCTGCGAACTACAAGGAGTTCGCGCGTCGGTTCGGGGTGCGAATCTGTACGGCGTTCGCGATGACGGAGGCCGCGATGCCGCTCCACGCCGGCTGGGATCCGCCCAACCACCGGACGTGCGGACGAGTGGTCCCCGGATACGAGGTGCGGGTGGTCGACGATCTGGACGAGGACGTCGGACCGGGCGTGCAGGGGGAGCTCATCATCCGCTCCGATCGGCCGTGGGAGCTCAACCTCGGTTACCTCGGCATGGACGAGGCGACGGTGAAGTCCTGGCGAAACGGGTGGTTCCACACCGGCGATGCCTTTGTCTACGACGAGGAGGGGTGGTTCTACTTCATCGACCGGACGAAGGACGCTATCCGAAGGCGGGGAGAGAACATCTCCTCGTTCGAAGTGGAGGCCGAGGTTCTGGCCCATGACGACGTCGCCGAGGTCGCAGCGGTTGCCGTGCCGTCCGACCATGGCGAGGACGAGATCAAGATCTGGGTCACCTGCAAGCCGGGGCGAACGCTGACCCCCGAGGTCTTGCTCGACTTCCTCATCCCGCGAATGGCGCGATTCATGGTCCCGCGCTACATCGAGTTCGTCGACGAGCTGCCCAAGACGCCGACGGCCAAGGTCCGCAAGGTGGAGTTGCGGGAGCGGGGCCTGACGGCGGATACGTTCGATCGCGAGCGGGCCGGCATCGTGGTGCCGAAGTAGGCAAGGGTCGGCAGTACCATGAAAGTGCGGTATTCAACCAACCAATCAATTGATCGAACTGGCGACCATCTGGTTAACTGACCTTCGGTAAAGACGTCATCATCTACCGGAAGGGCATCTGTGGCACCGGGTCAGAAGAGGATCGGGCAATTCGTCGCGCGTGGCTCGTGGGATGGCTACTGGGAATCCGCCATCTGCGAGGTGTACCCGGAGCACATCGTGCGCGGATACCCTGTCCACGAGATCATTCCGCGGCTGTCGTACGCGGAGATGACGTACCTCGTCATCCGCGGCGAGCTCCCGACCGCCCGTCAGGCACGGGTCCTCGACGCAGTTCTCTGCGCAGCTCCGGACGCTG
This sequence comes from Mycolicibacterium sp., assembly GCA_050250295.1. Lineage (GTDB taxonomy): Bacteria > Actinomycetota > Actinomycetes > Mycobacteriales > Mycobacteriaceae > Mycobacterium. The sequence continues at coordinate 89,023 of JBFWOX010000025.1, read as the reverse complement.
GCCTGTTCTCGGTGCATGCCGCGACGGCACGGTTCGTGGCCTCGGCGCAGCCGGACACTCCGGTGCCCGCCATCGCGGCGGGTCTGATGGTGGCGGGTGATCGCACGATCTCGCCGCAGGCAGCGGGCACCCTCATCGAAGAGGGGATCGCCGCCGTCCAGGCTGGTGAATCGTCGGCGGAGGCAGCCGCACGCCTCGTCGAATCACGGCTGACGCGTGGTGAGTCGATACCGGGATTCGGTCATCCCAAGCACAAGGAGGTCGACCCGCGGGCCGCGTCACTGCGCAAAGTTGCTGAGAGCGAGGGCGTCTGGGCGGAAGGTGGCGCGTTCTACGATGCAGTGCACGCCGCGTTCGTCGCCCGAAAGGGTTCGCACCTCCCGATGAACATCGACGGCGTCTTCGCTTCGGTGCTCTACGATCTCGGCTTCACCGCCCGGCAGATGCCCGGGATAGCGCTCTTGGCGATCATGCCGGGAATCATCGCCCACGTGGACGAGGAGAACGCAGAGGGCGTGCCGTTGCGCGTCATACCCGAGTCGACCTACACGGGCCGGCCGGCCCGTCCACTCGTCGGTGGTCATTGGTCACCGACGTCCATCTGAGCGCAAGGTGTTTCGCTGGTTCCAGCGATCCATCAGCGTCTTGTCGTAGTGGAAGGTGTTATGTCAGAACGCACATACGTTATCGGCGTCGGGATGACGAAGTTCGAGAAACCCGGGGCGCGGGACTGGGATTATCCCGATATGGGCCGCGAGGCAGGTGAGAGAGCCCTCGCGGACGCCCGGATCGGCTACGCCGAGGTACAGGTGGCCTTCCTCTCGTACTGCAATGGTGATTCCACCTCTGGGCAGCGGGCGCTGTACGAGCTCGGAATGAGTGGCATCCCGGCGATCAACGTGAACAACAACTGTTCTTCTGGCAGCTCGGCGCTCTACCTGGCTCGTCGCTTCGTGCAGGGCGGGTTCACCGACTGTGCCCTTGCGCTCGGATTCGAGAAGATGGAGAAGGGCAGTCTCGGAGCGAAGTTCACCGACCGAACAATGCCGCTGGACAAGCATTTTCGCGACATGAAACGTCGGCGGGGTATTCTCAGGGAGATTCCGGGCAATCCGCAGCTGTTCGGGAACGCCGGTCGCGAATACATGGAGCGCTACGGCGGGGTGACTGCGGAGACATTTGCCCGTATCAGCGAGAAGAATCATCGGCACTCGGTCAACAATCCTTACTCCCAGTTCCAGGATGCCTACAGCCTGCAGGACGTGCTGGCATCGCCGATGGTGTACGACCCGCTGACGAAGCTGCAATGCTGCCCAACCTCTGACGGCGGTGCCGCCGCGATCGTCGCGTCGGAGCGCTTCGTCGCCGAGCACAATTTGCACGATCACGCAGTGGAAATCGTCGGGCAGGCAATGGCGTCAGACTTCGAGTCCACGTTCTCCGGCAGTGACATCAGCCTGGTCGGCGGCGATATGACCCGTGCCGCGGCGCGCGCCGTCTACGCTGAATCGGGCTTCGGGCCCGAAGATGTCGACGTCATCGAACTCCATGATTGTTTCAGCTCGAACGAGCTGATCACCTACGACGCATTGGGTCTGTGCGAAGCCGGCGGTGCAGGCGAGCTCGTCCACTCAGGTGCGACGACTTACGGCGGGGAATGGGTCGTCAACCCTTCGGGTGGGTTGATCTCCAAGGGGCACCCCCTTGGCGCGACGGGGCTGGCACAGTGTAGTGAACTGGTGTGGCAGCTTCGCGGTGACGCTGACGCCCGCCAGGTCGACGGTGCGAGCATCGGACTGCAGCACAACCTCGGGCTCGGGGGAGCGGCGGTGGTCACGATGTACCGCAAGACAGGCCATTCCAAGAGCTGAGGAGCGTCAGCACCGAGGGTCTGGTTCGATCGGCGGTGGGCGACGCACTGATGCACGCATGCACCGCCGATCGAACCGTTGCGTGTCAGCGACCGGGCAGCTTCCTCGCTTGCCCGCGGCCGGCGGCAGCCACCGGTGTGTCGATCACCGCGGGGCCATCCGGATCGCACCGTCCAGGCGGATCACCTCACCGTTCAGCATCGGGTTCTCGACGATGTGGACCGCCAGTGCCGCGTATTCGTCCGGGTCGCCGAGTCGAGCGGGGTGCGGGATCTGCGCTCCGAGTGACTTGGCCGCATCTTCGGCCAATCCGCCCAGCAGCGGCGTCTTGAAGAGGCCCGGAGCGATCGTCACCACTCGAATCAGAGGAGGGCTCGCGAGATCCCGGGCGATCGGCAGTGTCATGCCGGCGACACCTGCCTTTGACGCCGAATAGGCGGCCTGGCCGACCTGGCCGTCGAAGGCCGCCACCGACGCGGTGTTCACGATGACCCCACGCTCGAGGGTTTCGGGGGGACCGGTCGGCTCCGTCTTGGCCATGCGCTCGGCGGCCAGCCGTAGGACGTTGAACGTACCCACCAAGTTGACCTCGACGATGCGGCGGAACTCGTCGAGCGGGAAGGCCCCTTTCTTGCCAACTGTCCTGACCGCGTTTCCGATTCCAGCACAGTTGACATTGATGCGGATCGGACCGATCTCCTCGGCGCGATCCAACGCAACCGAGACGGCGACGGGGTCGACCACATCGGCTTGGACGAAGACTGCCCTGCTCCCCAGGTCCTTGACCGTATCCTCACCTCGGCGGTCGATGACAACCACCGAGGCGCCACGGTCGAGCAGACGTTTGGCGGTGGCAAGGCCTAGGCCTGACGCACCGCCACTGACGACCGCTACGGCATTCTTGATCTCCATTGATGCACCTCTCGTCCTGGTTGATTCGATCTCAGCTGGTTGGCTGGTCGGTGCCACTGGCCCAATCCCGGAGTACGGCCTCGGTGTCGGCGCCGGGTACGCGCGGTGGTGTCGGCGTCGCAAGCCGACTGCGCGAGAATCGTGGTGCGGGACAGGGTTGTAGCCCATCGACGCCGGCGTCGTAGAACGTGCCACGGACAGCGATCTGGGGATCGTCGAGTACCTCCCCGAAGGACAGCACGGGGGTCAGGCAGGCATCCGAAGAGGCAAAGATCGCCGCCCAGTGATCGCGGTCGTGTCTCCCGATGGCCGTGGCCAGCGCGGCGCGAAGTTCCGGCCACCGCGAAGTATCGTTCTGCTCGGGAAGGTCGTCGGCCGATAAGTCGAGCTTGGCGAGCAACTCGGCAAAGAACTGTGGTTCCACTGCGCCGACTGCCACATAGCGGTCGTCGGCGCACCTGTAGGTGTCGTAGTACGGGGCGCCGCCGTCGAGGATGTTGGAACCGCGCTCGTCGGACCACGAACCGGTCGCCCGAGCTGCCCAGATCATCTGCGCGAGCACGCTGGAGCCGTCGACCATCGCGGCGTCGATCACCTGCCCCTTGCCGGAAGACTGTCGCTCCCACAGCGCTGCCAGAACGCCGACGAGCAGGAACATCGAGCCGCCGCCGAAGTCGCCGACGAGATTGAGTGGTGGGGTGGGCCGCTCGTCCTTGCGTCCGATGGCGTGGAGCAAGCCGTTCAGCGAGATGTAGTTGATGTCGTGGCCGGCTTGCAGTGCGCGGGGGCCATCTTGGCCCCACCCGGTCATCCGGGCATAGATCAGCCGCTCGTTGACTTTCGCGCAATCCTCGGGACCCAAGCCGAGGCGCTCTGCCACACCGGGACGAAATCCCTCGATCAGCACGTCCGCCGCGGCTACGAGATGGAGCACGAGTTGTTGGCCCTCAGGAGATTTCAGATCGGCGACGACGGAACGCCTGTTGCGCAACATGGCGTCCTTGGAGCGTCTGAGTCGTTTCGGCGGACGCTCCACCCGTACCACGTCGGCGCCGAGATCACCGAGGATCATGGCGGCGTGCGGACCTGGTCCTATGCCGGCTAGCTCGATGACCCGCAGTCCGTGAAGTGGTCCCGCCATGCTGTGCACCTCGCTGTCTTCGAAAGGGTTTCCGATCCTGCGGCGAGTGATCGGAACGTCTGATGACCATGGTGATGTCGACTGTGCTGTACTGCGCCCACGACGAGTGCCGTCTGCTCAGGACGGTTCGGATGTGAAGGCGTCGAACGCCGCCGTGATGAGTTCCGGTGTGGCCCACGGATGAGCAGATGCCACGGCGTTGATCGCCACAAGCGTCTGCGCGCCAAGCCTTCCTGGTTCGTGCGCCACGGCGCCGTTGGCGATGGCGTTGTTGATCAGGAACCGGAACAACGCGCGTCGAGAACATGGCGCACCCGATGTCGTCCTGGGTGTCACGCTGTGGATGGGTGTGGTGGCGTGTTCCCGCCGGATCGAGGTCAAGTCAACGCCTCCCACCGTCGAGCGTGATCACACTTCCCGTGCAGTAGGACGAATCGGTGGTGGCCAAGAACAGGGCTGTTCCGACGATTTCGTCGGGGGCGGCGACGCGGCGGAGTGCGGTTGTTTGCGCCGCATAGGCGTCTACCCGCTCGGCCGGCCCCCACGCCGCGGCGATATCGGTGCGAAACATGCCACACCGGATGGCGTTGACTCGGACGGTGGGACCGAAGGTCCGGGCGAATCCCATTGTGAGCGTTTCTAGTCCAGCCTTCGCCGCGGCGTAGGGGAGGGCGTTGGGCTGCGGGTCGACCGCCTCGACGGAACTGACGTTGATGATGCTTCCTGAACGCCCGGACGCAGCCATCCGGGTGCCGACGGCGGCGGTGAGCATGAACGGACCTTTCAGGTTGACGGCGACGACCTTGTCGAAGAGGTGCTCGGTCACGTCCCCCACCGATGGATAGGCGGGTGACATACCCGCGTTGTTCACCAGGATGTCGATGTGTTCCACACGTTCTTCGACTCTTTCCAACAGTCGTCGACATGATGACCAATCGGCGACGTTCACCTCGAACGGCAGCGCTGCCGTCGGGTTACCGACGCGCTCGTTGATGCGCGCCGCCGCGGCCTCGCAGGCTTCGAGTTTGCGGCTCGCCAGCACTACGGTGGCGCCTTCATCGGCAAACGCTTCAGCCATGGCCAGACCCAGACCTCGACTTCCGCCGGTGATGAGTGCGACCCTGTCGTTCAGCTTGTCGAGACCCGATTTCACGTTGCCGACTGCCTCCGTCTTCGTTCGCCTCCGGTTACGCCGAGTGCTGGGGGCGGCAGACAGCTGGCGTCACTGGAACGATGCATGAGTATTGAATGCACATGCATTGATTGTCAACTGTAATGCATCCCGAGTAAGGTCGCTGGCATGAGTTCGGAAGTTCGTGAGCGTCTCGTCGAGGCAGCGGCGTGCCTGTTCGGCGCGGAGGGTGTCGAGGGCGTGAGCTTGCGGGAAGTCAATGTTGCTGCGGCGACCGGGAATGCGAGCGCAGTCCAGTACCACTTCGGCGACCGAAAAGGATTGGTCCGTGCGGTCCTGGACCGGCATCGGCCCGCGGTGGAGGAACGTCGACACGCTCTCCTGGATGCTTATGAAGCGGCCGGCAGAGATGACATGCGTGCCCTCACAGCAGCATTCGTGCGCCCCCTGGTCTCGGAGTTGGCCACCCCGGCGGGCCAGGGGTATCTGCAGTTGCTGGCCGACTTGGTCAACCGGCCGAAACCTGTGCTCGATCCGGCGGATATTCACGACTCGACCACGAGCACGAGCACCAATCGGTGGCGCGTGCTTCTCGAACCCTTGATGGATCCGACCGCGGTAGCGATGCATCGGCGCTTCCTGGCGATGCAGTTCACGTTCACCGAGCTGGCTCGGCGCGGACGCGACCGGCCGGGCAAAGACCACCAACTGTTCGCCAGCCATCTCATCGACTTGGTGACGGCTATGCTCGCCGCCCCGATCTCCGAGGAGACCGCCCGCCAGCTCACACGCCCTCGCGACGCTACCGGCAAGGACCCGGTGTGATGTCGGGCGCCAGCAGCGGATGGAACTACGCCGATGTGTGGGAGGGTGTGGCTCACCGATTCCCCGACGCGCCGGCAGTGTCGTTCGGAACGGTCACGTCGACGTGGCGGCTCTTCGAGTCGCGCGCCGAGGCGTTCGCCGGTGGCCTGCTCGCCGCCGGCACGCCACATCGGGGGCGGGTGGCACAACTCCAACGCAACGCGCCTGAATACCTGGAGGTGTTGTTCGCCTGTTTCAAGGCCTCGTTGGCCCCGGTGAACACCAATTACCGCTATGGGGTGGACGAGCTCGTCTACTTGTGGCGGGACTGCGATGCCGCAGTGGTGGTGTTCGATGCGGAGTTCGCCGCCACCGTCGATGCGGCGCGGTCACGATTGCCGGGCGTCCGGCGGTGGGTCTGCACGGGCCCGGGCGATACCTGCCCGCCGTGGGCGACTCCCTACGAGGCCATCCTCGCGGCGGGACTGCCGTGTACGCCGCCGTGGAAGCGCTCCGGCGACGACCTGTACATCCTCTACACCGGCGGGACCACGGGGCGGCCCAAGGGCGTGATGTGGCCCCAGCACGAGCTGTTCCAGATGCTCGAAGAGTCGCGCGGTCGGCCCGTGGCCGAACGGGCCGACCCGGACGCGTTCGTTCGGCGATTGCCCCGTCCCGGCCCGGCGGTCATTCCTGTGGCGCCGCTGATGCATGGGACCGCGTCGTGGTTCGCGTTCCCGGTGTTGAACCGTGGTGGGGAGGTCGTCCTTCTTCCCGGAGCATCGTTCGACGCGGTACGCACGCTCGATGCCATCGTCGAGCACGCCGTGAAGGCCATCTGCATTGTGGGGGAGGCGTTCGCCCGGCCGATCCTCAGCGCGCTCGACACCTCCCCCGGGCGATGGAATCTGGACTCGCTGCGCGTCATTCAGTCTTCGGGTGCGGCGCTGCCGCCGGCCAGCAAGAGGAGGTTGTTGCAGTACGCACGCCATGCGCAGATCGTGGACGGCCTCGGTAGTTCTGAATCGGGTGTCGCCGCCAGCGCGGTCTCCGCCGACGACGCGTCCGAGCTGTCCCTGTTCCGGCCCACGAGTCACACCCGCGTGCTCGACGACAACGGCGAGGACGTCGTACCAGGGAGCGACACCATCGGTCGGCTGGTGGTGGGAGGGCACCTGCCGATGGGGTATTTCGGCGATCCCGAAAAGACCGCAGCCACCTTCGTCGAGTTGGACGGGAAGCGCTATGCCATTACCGGTGACCAGGCGCGGGTATGTCACGACGGCACAATCGTGCTCCTGGGTCGAGGCTCGTCGTGCATCAATACCGGTGGCGAGAAGGTCTTCCCCGAAGAGGTCGAGGAGACACTTCGGGCGCTGCCCGGCGTTGCCGACGTGGCGATCGTGGGTGTCGCCGACGACGTCCTCGGTGAATCCGTCGCCGCGGTCGTACTGCCCGAACCCGGTGTGCGCCTGTCCGACAACGATATCGTGGCACATGCCAAAAGCGTGCTCGCACACTACAAGGCACCTCGCCTGGTGGTGTTCGTGTCGTCCTTCCCCCGTGGCCCACACGGCAAGGTCGATCAACAGAAGGTGCGAGAGTTGGCAACCGCAGCACGCCGAGCGATTGTGTCGTCCCCGGGCTGAGGTTGCCCAGTTGGTGTCGACCTGAGGCGACCGGCAGCACTCGAGCTGCCGGTCACCTCGTGCTGTACCGGCGTCAGCCTCTGTTCTCGAAGTACTTCTTGTAGCGCCCGGCTGCAGCGGCGAGTTCGGGCCGGCCCTCGAAGACCGGCTGCATCTTCGTCCACGCCTCCTGCCGCTTGTACGGCCGGTACTCGGTCGGGAAATCGCCCTCGTGTGCGGTATATCCCCGCAATGCGCGACGTGCCACGGTGGCCTTGTGCACCTCATCGACGCCGTCTGCCATGCCCATGGTCGGTGCTGAGGCGTACATCGCCTGCAGCGGAGTCAAATCCGTCGTGCCGAGTGATCCCAGGATGTGCAGGGCGTTGAACGAGGTCTCCCGCAACACCCGCGCCATGGTGAACTTCACCGCGGCGATGTCAGTGCGGGCTTCTTGCGTCGAGGTCTGGTCGATCTTCCACGCCGTCTCGAGCACGTAGAGTCGGAGCATCTTGATGGCCGCATAGGACTCGGCGATCTTCTCCTGCACCATTTGGTGCTCGGCGATCAGCTTGCCGTGACTCTGCCGAGACAGGGCGCGCTCACACATGATGTCGAAGGCCAAGGTGCACTGTGCGATCGTGCGCATCGCGTGGTGGATGCGCCCACCGCCCAGGCGGCGTTGAGCAAGCACCTTGGCACCGTCCTGGGGACCGAGTAGATGGTCCAGCGGCACGCGCACGTCGTGGTACTTGATGTGGTTGTGGTTGCGGGGCTCGGGCATGACCTCGACGCCGGGGGTCTCGCGCGGTACCACGAACATGCCGTTGGTGCACATCACGAAGAGAAGGTCAGCGACCCGTCCGGCCGAGGTGAACCACTTCTCGCCGTTGATGATCCATTCGTCACCGTCGCGCACGGCGTGGGTTTTGAACAAGTCCGGATCGCTACCGCCCTGGGGTTCCGTCATCGAATAAGCCGAGAACATGTCTTGGTTCAGCAGTGGTTCCAGCCACCGCTTCTTCTGCTCGTCCGTGCCGTAGGCGGCGAGCATTTCCATGTTCCCGGTGTCCGGCGCCGCAGCACCGAACAACTGCGGCGCCGAAGGATAGCGGCCGATGATCTCGTTCAGCAGACCCAGCTTCAGCTGTCCGAAGCCCGGTCCGCCGAGGTCCCTGTCCAGGAAGATCGCCCAGAGTCCCTGGTCCTTGATCTCCTGCTGGAGTTCCCGCACATACGTCTTGACCGCGGGCTCTCGGGAGCGCACTGCGTAGGGGAACACGTATTCCAATGGCTCGGCCTTCTCCTTGCAGAACCTCTCGACCCAGTCGAGCTTCTCCTGGAACTCAGGTTCTGTGGAAAAATCCCATGCCATGTTAGCGCCTTTCCTATGAATGCAGTTGAATTACGATAACATGTACTGACATCACACTCGAAGTCTGTCACCACCACTGATCGCAGAACCCATGAGGAGTGCGGATGGCAAGTGAGGCATTCGCGAAGTACCTCGCCCTCCTGCGCAGGCACCCCTTGCCGACGGCGGTCGATCCGGCCGACATGCGTCGGCGACTGGACCGCACCGGAGGGCGGTTCCCCGACGGGGTGGTCGGGCAGCCGACACGGGTTGGCGGTGTGTCCGCTGAATGGATCGATCCCCCCGACAGCTGCCTCGAGTGCTCCGTGTTGTACCTCCATGGCGGGGGATACGTAGCTGGATCCATCGACTCACATCGCAACCTGACCGGGCATCTGGCGCGCGCACTCGGTTGTCGTGTGCTCGCACTCGATTACGCACTCGCACCAGAGAATCCGCACCCTGCCCCAGTTACCGATAGCGTGACGGCCTACCGGTGGCTGCTCGATCACTTCGAGCCCGATCGCATCGTCGTCGCCGGTGATTCCGCGGGTGGCGGTCTGGCCGTGGCGACCTTGCTGCTGGCACGTGACCAGGGACTGCCGATGCCCGCAGCGGCAGCGGTGATGTCGCCGCTCGTCGACCTGCACGCGGTCGGACCGTCGATGCAGACGCGCGCCGGAGTGGACCCACTGCTGAGTCGGCGTCTGGTGTTGGAGAACGTCGCGCTGTTCATCGGCGACGGCGACCGCTTCGACCCGTACGCGGCGCCACTACACGCTGATTTGGCCGGTCTGCCGCCGCTTTTCATTCAGGTCGGCGATGCCGAGGTACTGCTGGACGACGCAGTGCGTCTCGCCGAGAAAGCGGAAGCAGCCGGAGTGCCGACCACGCTTCAGGTTTGGCCCGAAATGGTGCACGTCTTCCAAGCGTCGGCCGGGTACTTCCCGGAGGCGGATCTGGCCGTCGAATACGCGGCGGCTTTCTGCCGGTTGCACTTTGGCCTGAGTGACCGTGCCGTCCCGAACGGCGGATGAAGGACGGTCAGCCGTCCTTCATCGTGCCGGCCTCGGGCGGGGCGTCGGTCACGTCGTCCTGACGTTCCACGAAGACACGCAGCGCCTGCACGGCAGCATCGACGGCCGCGGCGTTCAGTGCTGTCGAGGTCGCCGCGGCGATCACGACCGAGATGCCGCCGTTCTGGTCGACTCTGCCCACCTCGGCGGCATGAACCGAACCGGTCTCGGGCGGCGCGGACTCCGCTCGAGAAGCCTTCGAAGATCGAGACGCTTCCGAGCGGGGAGACCCTGCCTTCAAACCGTCCAACAGCAGCCGCATCTGGATGTCGCCGATCTGCTCCATAGTCATCTCGCCGTCGGCGCTGTACCACTCAGTGGTGTATGACATGGCACCGATCATGGTGCGGAACACGACCGCGGCGTCGAGGCTGCCGTTGAAGGAACCGTCGTCGATCCCGTCTTGCAGCGCGCCGATCCAGGTGTTCGCCAAGCGGTCCATGGCGTCCGCGATGTAGGGGAACATCGGACTCAACGCGACACCGTCGTGTATGTAGATGCGGGCAGCGTCCCGATAGTCGGCCGAGTGCCGCAGCGTTTCGCGGAGCAGCCGCGTCACCTTGTCCAGCGGGGACCCGTCGTCGGCATTTATCTCGTCGACCAATGCATCCAGCCCGGCGAAGTACGGCCGCAGGATGATGTCGACCATCGCCTCTTTGGAGTCGAAGTGGTGATAAAGGCTGCCAGAGGTGATCTTGGCGCCTTCGGCGAGGTCGCGGGTGGTCGTCGAGGCGTACCCGCGATCGGCGAAGATGCGAGCGGCCACGCGCAACAGCTCCTCACGGCGTGCGCTACTGCCCTTCTCGGCGTTTGGGGCGCTAGGTTCGGCGGTCACCCCAGCAGCATACGTGACGACCAAGCGAGTGTTTGGGCGGTCATGCAGAGTCGAACGAGCGATCGATCCGGGCGAATCTCCGCTCGATGAACGGGCGGCTCTCCTCATGGGGCAGTACGTAGAGGCGGTTCTGCAGGATCGCGGCGACGGTCTCCTCCGCGACGTCGTCGGGAGCCAATACGCGTCCGGCACCCGAAGTCCCCTTTTTCAGCGCAGGGACGGCCGCGACGAGCTCGGCGTTGGCTTGCTCGCCGGTCTGGGGTCCACCGTCCGTGCGGCCGGACTGACCGAAGTTGGTGGCAACGCGCATCGGGCACAACACCGAAACCCCGATAGCGTGCTGCCGCACCTCGGCACGGAGGACTTCGGCAAGGGCCACCACCCCGTACTTGGCAACGCAGTAGGGTCCCATCCCGGCGACGGGTGCGAGACCGGCATAGGAGGCCGTGAAAAGGATGTGGCCGCCACGGCGCTGCTCGATCATGCGCGGCAGGAACGTTTGGACGCCGTGGATGGGGCCCCATAGATCGACGTCGATCACCCAGCGCCAATCCCGTAACGTCGTGCTCGCGATCGGACCGGACAACCCGACGCCGGCATTGTTGAACAACACGTCTACGTGCTGGAGGGTTTTGTAGGCGAAGTCGGCCAAGCGTTCGACGTCGTCGCTGAGCCGCACGTCGCACGGAGCTCCATAGGCCTCCACACCCTCGGTGCGCAGCTTCTCGACCGCCGCGTCCAACGGTGCCCCCGGCAGATCGGCGATGACCACGCGTCCACCACGCAGGCCAAGTGCCCTGGCCACGGCGTATCCGATTCCATTTGCGGCACCGGTGATGACGCAGCCGACGCCCTCCAAAGTTTCCATGATTCCTCCTGGGCCGAACCGTACACCAATCAAATGACCGAACCAACCAATCTTTTGGTTGTGTAATGCTGCAACGTCCCCTAGGGTGCTCACTGACATGGGTACCGAAAACCGCCAGCCTCCAGGCGGAGGCTCCAACGCCCTGGGCATCGATTCCATCGAACAGTGGTTGGCCGACGTGACCGGCCTCCATCGCCCGATGACCTGGATTCAACTTGCCGGGGGACACTCCAACCTCACTTTCCGGGTGGAGGGCTTCGACGGGACCGCCATCGTGGTGCGCCGTCCGCCGGTCGGGCGCCTCCAGCACGCCGCACACGATATGCACCGTGAATTCCGGGTGATCTCGGCCTTGTGGCCAACCGAAGTTTCGGTCCCCAAACCCATTGCGATAACGGAAGATCCCACCCACACCGATGCGCCCACGTACGCGATGCAGTGGGTGGAGGGGCGGACCCCGTACTCCCGCAGAGATATCGAAGACTATCTCGATCTCGACGCACGCGACCGCCTGAGCCGCTCCTTCATCGACACCTTGGCAGCGTTGCACAGCCTCGATCCGGACACGGTGGGGCTCGGTGATCTCGGCAAGCGCACCTCCTACCTCGAGCGGCAACTGCACAGCTGGCACAAATCCCTGCAGGCCAGCTCCCCTTCGGGGGCTGACGAGCGACTCGAACGCATTCATCGGCTGTTGGTCGAACACAGACCGCCGACAGGGCCCGTTTCTCTCGTGCACGGGGATTACGGTCTGCACAACTGTCGGGTGACGGCGGAGGGAGATGTCGCCGCGGTGATCGACTGGGAGATCTCCACTCTCGGCGATCCGTTGGCGGACTTGGCATACTGCGTCAACGCGTGGGTCGAGGACCCGTCGGAGACCGAGGTCGCCTCCTCGGCGCCCACGTCGCTTCCTGGCTTCTGGGGTCGACAGCGTCTGCTGGATCGCTACGCCGACGCCACGGGTGCAGACCTGAGCGCCTATGACTATTACCGATGCTTCAACCAATGGAAGTTGGCGTGCATCGTGACCGGAGTTGTGTCCCGTTACGAGAACGGGAACAAGGAATCGCGCGGCGTGAATCTCGACCGTCTCCGGACGCGGATCACCGTCGCCGTGGATCTGGCCCTCGAGGCCGCCGACAACCTTTCGGGAGCTGTGAATCGATGAGTGAAAATCCCTCGCTGGTTGAGGAATTCGACCAATGGCTGGATGAGAATTGGGATGACTCTCTCACCGTCGGCGAGTGGTGGGAAAGGCTCGGAACGTCCGGGTGGGCCGCGCCGAGTCTTCCCGAGCATGCCTACGGCCGTGGCCTGTCGCGCTCCGATGCGCAAATTGTGGCTCGTCGCCTCGCCGAACGACGGATCCTGGGCCCCCCGTCGGGGCTCGGGATGCTCAGCGCCGCGCCGACGATCGCCGCATATGGCAACGCCGAGCAGATCGAAGCGTTCGTCCGTCCGATCGTCACAGGCCAGGCAGCATGGTGCCAATTGTTCAGTGAGCCGGGCGCGGGTTCGGACCTCGCCGGCCTGTCCACACGTGCGGTTCTCGACGGCGACACCTGGGTGATCAACGGGCAGAAGGTCTGGACGTCCAGCGCACACCTTGCGGATTACGGCATGCTCCTGGCACGGACCGATCCGTCGGCTCCTCGACATGAAGGTATCTCTTGGCTCGGGATCGACATGCGCCAAGGAGCGGCCATCGAGGTTCGCCCCCTTCGGGAGATGACCGGGAAATCCCAATTCAGCGAGGTGTTCCTCGATGACGCGCGATCACCAACAGCCTGGGTGGTCGGTGGGGTGAACAACGGGTGGAAGGTGGCGAACGCGACGCTTGCCGCGGAACGGACCGGCCTCGGCGCTGGTGGGCACGGGGGAGTGCTTGCCGCGCCCGGTTCACGCGTCGGCAACCTCGACAAACCGGTCGCGAGCTTCGGCACCCGCAGGATGCGCACCGGTCGCGATGGTGCCGCGGGCATGGTGGTCGCAGCGCTCGAGCGGACCAGACAACTGGCCGCGGAGTCCGGGCGCATCCAGGACCCGCCCCTGCGTGATCGCCTGGTCCGGTTGCACATGGTGCAGGAAGTTGCGCGTCTGCTGGGATTGCGGGTCCGCGCCGCGCGAAGCGCCGGCCGCGACATCCCCGGTGCGATCAACATCTCCAAGCTGTTGATGAGTGACATCGTGACTCAGGCCGGCGACCTCAGTATGACTGTGCTCGGTGCCCAGGGCATGTTGCACGCCTACGACGGTAGGAGTCGCGCGGTTCTCGACAGCATCGTCGGCTGTCCTGAAAACGCCGTTATCACCGAACTTGCCATATTCGCGCCCGCGCCCCCGATCTACGGGGGTACAGACGAGATTCAAAAGAACATCATCGCCGAGCGCGTGCTCGGGCTACCACGCGACAAGCCCGCCGAACGTACGGCGTCGGCCGGGCGGCCGAAACCTGCGCTGGCCGCCGCCGACGCAGCACCCGCCCGCCGATCGGCACCCGCGAATGCAATGGAGGAATGATCCACGTGAGCTCATCGGCCCAACCCCTATCCGGCATCGTCGGGATCGGCGTGTACCTTCCCTTCCATCGTCTCGATCGCAGTGCGATCGCAACCACATTGGAAACGGCTGCGGCGGGCGGATCCCGGACGGTGGCGTCATACGACGAGGACTCGACGACCATGGCGGTCGAAGCTCTGCGGTCCGCGTTCGCCGCCCGTCCCGATTTCCAACCACAGCAACTGCTGTTGTCCTCGACATCGCCGGCCTACGAGGACAAGACCAACGCGGCGGTCGTCCACGCGGCGCTCGGCCTTGACCGCGACGTGTTCGCCGCCGATTTCTGTGGCGCGGTACGGTCCGGCGTCGGCGCGCTGCGCCTGGCGCTGGGGTCGTCGCAGCGCTCGTCGGTGGTGTTGAGCGATGTGCGCGGTGGCTTGCCGGGCAGCGACGACGAAGCCCTCGGCGGAGACGGCGCCTCAGCGGTCCTGGTCGGCCGAGACCCGGATGAGTTGCTGGCGACCCTTGTCTCCGACGCCAGCGTGACCGCCGAGTTCCTCGAGCGGTGGCGAACTCCGGGCCAGTACGGCTCTCGAACCTGGGAAGACCGCTTCGGTGAACATGCCTACCTGCCGATGGCGATGGAGGCGTTCACCACCGCACTCGAGACTGCGTCGATGACCGAGACCGACGTCGACCACCTGGCGGTGGTCGGCCTGCAGGAGCGCGCGCTGCGGTTGGCGGTGGGCCGGCTCGGGGTCAAACCTGATGCGGTCGTCGACACGCATCGAGATGCGATCGGCAACAGTGGGCCCGCGATGATCGGCGTGGCCCTGGCCGCGGCGTTGCGGCGCGCCAAGGCGGGCGAGACCATCGTGCTGCTCAGCCTCGCCGACGGAGCCGACGCGCTGGTGTTCCGCGCCACCGACGCGGTATCCACCGCTTCGGTGCCCGACGTCGGTGCCCTTGCGTCCGCCGCCGCGAACCACGTCGCCTATCCGCGCTATCTCACGTGGCGCGGACAGCTCTTGCGCGAGCCACCGCGACGTCCGGACATGATCCCGCCATCAGCACCGCCGGCCCTGCGGTCGGCACCCTGGAAGTTCGGCTTCACCGGTTCACAATGTGCCCAGTGTGGGACCACCCACCTTCCGCCCCAACAGGTGTGCATCAAGTGCCAGTCGAGGGATGACATGCAGGCGCGCCCGATGTCCGAGATCGCAGCCACGCTCACCACTTTCACCGTGGACCACCTCGCACTGTCCCTGGACCCGCCGTCCGTGGTCGGCGTCGTGGACTTCGACGGTGGGGGGCGTTACCGATGTGAACTCACCGACTGCGAGCCCGACCACATTGCGGTCGGCGATCGGGTCGAGATGACCTTCCGCCGCGTGTTCACTGCCGCCGGGATCCACAACTATGTGTGGAAGGCCCGACCGATCAGGGAGAAGATCTGATGAAACCACAGGGAATTCGGGACCGCGTCGCGATCGTCGGAATGGGGTGCACGCCGTTCGGTGAACGGTGGGACGTGGGCCCTGACGAGATGCTGATCGACGCGACCACACAGGCGTGCACGTCCGCCGGGGTGGACATCAAGGAAGTCGAGGCGTTCTGGTTGGGGACCGCGCTGTCGGGCTATTCGGGCCTGGCGCTGTCCAAACCGCTGCAACTCGACTACCGCCCCGTGACGCGGGTGGAGAACTTCTGTGCCACCGGATCCGACGCATTCCGAAATGCGTGCTACGCGGTAGCCAGCGGCGTCGTGGACGTCGCGATGGCGGTCGGGGTGGAGAAGAACAAAGACTCGGGCGTGTCGGGTGTCGCGGTGCCCGAACGGCCGAACGACGGGACCCTGCCGTGGTTGACAGGGCCGGCGCTGTACAGCTTCCTGGTTCCGTCGTACTGCCAGAAGTACGGGGTTTCCCGAGAGGACGTCAAAGAGGCGATCACTCACATCGCGTGGAAGAACCACCGCAACGGTGCCCACAACGCGCGTGCTCACTTCCGCCGCGAGGTGTCGAAGGAGGCGATTCGGCGTGCCCCGAAGATCGCCGGTGAACTGGGGCTCTACGATTGCTCAGGAGTCAGTGACGGGGCCGCAGCCGCGATCGTCGTCCGCGCCGAGGACGCGCATCGCTACACGCCGAATCCGCTTTATGTGAAGGCACTTTCGCTCGTCGCCGGGCCGGGTGCGGGGTTGTCCGACACGGCGTACGACTACACGACCTTTCACGAGGTCTCGCGGGCGGCCGAGGTTGCGTATCAGCAGGCCGGTGTGACTGATCCTGGCGAGGAGATCGCCCTGGCAGAGGTGCACGACTGCTTCACCATCACCGAGCTGATCCTCATGGAGGACCTGGGTCTGTCCGAGCGGGGCAAAGCATGGCGCGACGTGCTCGACGGCCGCTTCGACTTCGACGGGGACCTGCCGGTGAACGCATCGGGCGGATTGAAGTCCTTCGGCCATCCGACGGGTGCGACGGGTCTTCGGATGCTGTTCGAATGCTGGGGGCAACTGCGCGGCGACGTGCCGCCCGAACGCCAGATCACGACGACCAAGCGACTGGGCTTGACACACAATCTCGGCGGTGGCCCCGGCGAATGCGTGTCGTTCGTCGGGATCGTCGGTTGCGAACCGTCGTGACGGGATAACCGCCGAGCAGGACGAACCGCCAGCAGCCTTGTCGGCCGGCATACGAAACGAACTCATAGAAAGGCAATTACATGGCGCTCGACCCATCGACAGTAGGGGTGTCGTCCAGTCCGGTGGTGTTCGAATGGGACGCGGATCTCGCGATGCTCTACGCGTTGGGTGTGGGCGCCGGCGTCGACGATCTCGCGTACACCACCGACAACAGCGAGAATCTCGAGCAGAAGGTGTTGCCGACCTTCCCGGTACTGGCAGTGCGCGGGGCATTCGATCCCACCGGGGTGCTCGGGCAGATCGGTTCATTCGACATGGGCATGGCTGTCCACGGTGATCAGCTCGTCGAGGTGCACGCGCCGATTCCGCCACGCGGCGCCGTGACGACCACGCACACCGTGACCGGGATCTTCGACAAGGGTTCCGGCGCGGCCATCGTGGTGGAGTCGGCATCGGACTCCGTCGAAACCGGCAAGCCGCTCTTCACCACCACCATGACGTTGTTCGTCCGGGGTGCAGGAGGATTCGGTGGTGATCGTGGCCCGTCAGCTGCCAAGGTCTCCCAGGAGGGGGATCCCGACATCACGGTCACCGAAGCCACGACCGACAGCCAGGCCCTGCTGTACCGCCTCACCGGCGACAAGAATCCCCTGCACTCCGATCCCGCCTTCGCCAAGCGCGTCGGGTTCGAACGACCCATCCTGCACGGTTTGTGCACCTACGGATTCGTGGGGCGGGCCTTGGTCGACAAAGTTTGCGGCGGAGACGACGCCAAGTTCGGGTCGATGTTCGCGCGGTTCTCGTCGCCGGTCGTTCCAGGCGATGTGATCACCACCTCGATCTGGTTGAACGACGACGGAGCCGCGTTCGAGGCGTCGACGCACGATGGCAAGACCGTTCTCGACCGGGGAGTGTTCCAGTACCGATGAGGTCCTCCGAGCTGTTACAGGTGCAGCGAGT
Source organism: Mycolicibacterium sp. (assembly GCA_050250295.1). Taxonomy (GTDB): domain Bacteria; phylum Actinomycetota; class Actinomycetes; order Mycobacteriales; family Mycobacteriaceae; genus Mycobacterium. The sequence continues at coordinate 71,293 of JBFWOX010000025.1, read as the reverse complement.
CGACGACGTCGTGACCGCCACCATCTGCCGGCCGCACCGCAAGAACGCCCTGTTGCCGGAATCGATCCTGGCGCTCGACCACCTGCTGACCGATGTCACGGCCTCTGATGCGCGAGTGCTCGTCCTCACCGGCGCGGGCGGTGATTTCTGTTCGGGCGCCGATCTTCGTGAGATCGCCGCCACTGGCATGGATTCACCCGAATGGATGCGATCGGCTGCCAGCCTTGTGGTACGGCTGGCGGAACTACCCATTCCGACCATCGCGAAGGTGCGCGGAGTCGCCGCCGGCGCCGGTTGCAACCTGGCGATCGCATGCGATTTCGTCATCGGCGACACGACCGCGCGGTTCTCCGAGATCTTCGTCAAGCGGGGAGTCGCCGTTGACTTCGGCGGTTCGTGGTTGCTTCCCCGGGTGGTTTCGGTGCAGGCGGCCAGGAGAATGCTCTTCTTCGGGGACTTCGTCGACAGCACCGAGGCATGCCAGCTGGGACTGATGAGCGTCGAGTGCGCTCCCGAGGAACTCGATGACGTTGTCGATGACTGGGCAGCCCGGCTGGCGGGGCTGCCGCAGGCCGCACTCGTCCACAACAAACGTTTGGTTTTACAGGGCTTGTCTGGGTCGCTAGCCGAAGCCGTTGATCGGGAAATCGACGTGCAGTCGGAGCTCCTCAACAGCCCCGAGGTCCGTGAACAGATGCGGCAGTTCTTCAGCAAGAACGCATCTGACGAGCCGCGATAGCCGAATTCGTCGACTCTGGCCACGCTGGCCTGTCCGCGTGGGCCGCGGGACGCAGTGTGTTGTGTGGCTCGTTACACCTTCTGCACATTGACTAATCAAATGATTGGTCAAGTATAGTGAACGGCAAGACAGAGGAAAGGAAGGGCCGATGAGCACACCGATATTGATCGATGTACCCGGCTTCCCCTACAAGTCGTATCCCGAGGGTTGGTACCAAGTCGGGTGGAGCGGGGAGTTCGCGGCCGCGACCGCATCTCCGCGCACCTTCTTCGGAACGGAGCTCGCGATCTACCGCGGTGATTCGGGCCGGATATATGTCACGGACGCCTACTGCCCTCACATGGGCGCGCACTTGGGATATGCCGGGGTCGAGGGCGAATGCCTGAGGTGTCCGTTCCATGCGTGGTTGTGGGACGCCAACGGAAACGTCACCGAGATCCTCTACAGCGAGCGCCTGAACTCCAGTCGCAGGCTACGCCACTGGCCGGCGCGCGAGAAGAACGGCATGGTGTTCGTCTGGTACCACCCCTACGGCGACCCGCCGTCTTGGCCGGATCCTATCCCCGCTGTTCCCGGCGCGGAGACCGACAAACTCTATCCCGTGTATCCGCACGCATGCCATGTCGAGGAACTGCGGATGCAACCGCAATTCGCGACCGAGAACATCGCAGATGCGCACCACAACGGTGCTGTGCACCGCTGGGCCGGCACCCCTCGACTGTCCGACTTCGACATCGACGGTCATATCTTCACCACCAAGAACAAGGGTGAAATCCGCACTCGCAGAGGTCTTGTCCCGCAGACGGTGACCGCTAAAGCCTACGGCATACCGATCATCTTCACACAGCACGAACTCGATCTCGGCGATTCCGGAGATGTTGCCACGGAGTTCGCCGCGGTGTGCGTTACCCCTACCCAGGGACTCAACTCGAAACTCTTCGTTACATCGTGGATTCCTCGCACGCTCGGTGACACCGGTGATGAGCCGACAGGACGTGCCAAGGCGATGGTGCACGGAACACATTCAGAGGTCTTCGTTTCCGATGGGACCATCTGGAAGCACATGCGTTACGAGTCCAAACCGCCGTGGGCGCGGGAAGAGGCAAAAGTGATGTCGGCGCTGCGGAATTGGTGCCAGCAGTACTACCCCGCAGGCTGACTGCCCCACATCTGTCTTCGTCGGCTGTGTTCTGACCGACGGTGCATATTCGAGCGCTGTCAATCCGACCATCTCTAGGAGGAATCACAATGGAAGTCGGACTCACTCTCAACTGGCAGAACCTGGGTGGCCGCCAGCCTGACGACGAGCTGTACCACGAGGAGCTTCGGCTCGCCGAACTGGCCGAACCTCTCGGATTCAATTCGATCTGGACGATCGAACACCATTTCACGGACTACGCGATGTGTCCGGATGTGTTGCAGTTCCTCACCTACATGGCAGGCCGCACGAAGACGGTCAAGTTGGGCTCCATGGTGGTGGTGTTGCCGTGGAACGATCCTGTTCGTGTAGCAGAACAGGTTTCGGTGCTCGATATCGTCAGTGGGGGCCGCGCTGTCTTGGGCATCGGACGAGGACTCGGCCGCGTTGAATTCGAGGGCTTCCGGGTTCCCATGGACGAGTCGCGCGAGCGGTTCGTCGAAGAAGCGACCATTCTGTTGAATGCGCTCGAGACCGGTGTGGCGCAACTCGATGGCAAGCATTACAGACAACCGGCCCGCGCCATTCGGCCCAAACCGCCGGCATCGTTCCACGGTCGGACCTACGCCGCCGCGGTGTCCCCGGAATCGATCGAGATAATGGCCCAATTAGGCGTGGGCCTGATGGTGGTCCCGCAGAAGCCTTATGAGATGGTCGCCCAAGACCTGGTCAACTACCGGGACACCTTCGAGCGCGTCAATGGGTGTGCACCGCCGGCTCCGTGTGCCGCGGTGTACGTGTTCTGTGACGAGGATGCTGATCGTGCTCGCGAACTCGGCCCGAAATACATTGGGAATTATTACCAATCGACGATGAGTCACTATGAACTGGCGGGCAGTCACTTCACCGATACGAAGGGTTACGAGTACTATTCTTCGACATCGAAGGCCATCAACCGGGTCGGTTCAGATGCGGCGGCCGATGCATTCGTCAATCTGCACGTGTACGGAACCCCGCAGGAATGCATCGACAAGATTCGCTGGATCCAGGACATCGTCGGCAACGAGACCTTGATGACGGTCTTCCGATTTGGTGGGATCGGTTACGAAGAGGCACTGCGTAATATTCAACTCTTCGCCAGAAGCGTCAAACCCGCTCTGCAGGCACTACCCGTGATGACCCACGTCTGAAGCTGCGTTCGCGCGCCCCGTGATCCCGGCGGCCTTGCTCTGCGCCCGGCCCTGGCGGAACGATGCCGCCCCGTCGGCGTGCCGGCTTACGGGATGGTGAATGTACCGAGGTCTCCGGTGAAGGCCGGTCCTGTGTCGAAGAACAGGACCGGCCACGGGTACCGGCACTGGCAGCGGGGGATCAAAGAGTTTGCAACTCGGCGGTGATCGGGGCCCAGAAGTGGTCCGGAAGTCCGTACGGAGCCAGGAAGCTGGTGCGGGTGAAGACGTCGCCGAATCGCTGGTGGATGCGGCTGGCGACGTCGGCGGGTTTGGCCACGATGGCGAACGCATCGAGCATGTCGTCGTTGACCAACTGCCCCATCTTGGCCCATTGCCCGTTCTTGGACATCGCCGTGAGCTCTTCCCCGATATCGGCCCAGCCATGCAGTTGCAAGAGCGGTCGGTACGTCGGGGTTGACGCATAGAAGGCGATCTGTGACCGGATCGCCGCTTCGGCGTTGGCCATCTGTTCATCGTCGGCGCCGGTGACGATCATCGGTGAGCCGCAGACCTCGAATCCGGACAGGGAATCGTCTTTGTCCGCCGCGACCCTGCCTTCCCGCAGCGCCGGGAGTGTCACCTCGCGTACGTAGCGCTCCGTGGTGAAGGCGTGCACGAACAGTCCGTCGGCCAGTTCACCGGCGACGCGCGTCATGCGGGGCCCGACGCTGGCGAGGATGAGAGCTGGATTACCGAACGGGTTGGGGCCGGGGTTGAAGTACGGCGTCATCAATGTGTGGCTGTAGAACTCTCCGCTGAATTGGAGTCGTTCGCCTGTTTCCCAGCATCGCCAGATCGCCCGTACTGCCTGCAGGTATTCGCGCATCCGGTCGGCCGGAGCGGACCACGGCATGCTGAACCGCCGGGTGATGTGCTGTTTGACCTGCGATCCGATGCCCAAGAGGAAACGCCCGGACGAATAGGTCTGCAGGTCATTGCCGAGGACCGCCATGGTCATCGGATTACGCGCGAATGCGACGGTGATCGCGGTGCCGAGTTCGATCGTGGTTGTTCTGGTGGCCGCAATGGCGAGAATCGGGAATGGGTCGTGGGTGAGTTCGGGCATCCACGCGCCGTCGAATCCGTGCGCTTCGACGGCGACCACCAGTTCACGATCGTCCAGCTGGCCGGTCAGACAGTAGTCTACTTTCATGTCTTCGGTATCTTCCCATCAAGTTTGAATGGCGACGGAACGCTCGAATCAGGCTGGGGTGGAGCTCGAGTCGAGATCCCGCTTGAGTATCTTGCCGGTGGGGGTGCGGGGTAGAGCATCGACGAAGCGGATATCGCGTGGCACCTTGAATCGCGCGAGCCGAATCTTGACGTAGTGCCTGACGGTCTCCTCGGTGAGCGTGGCTCCGGGCCGCGCGACGATGAAACTTCGCAACCGTTGTCCGAACTCCTCATCGGGCACGCCGATGACCGCGACCTCCAGAATGTCGGGGTGCGCTGCCAGAGTCTCCTCGACCTCTCGCGGAAACACGTTCTCACCGCCGGACACGATCATCTCGTCGTCGCGTCCGTCGATGAAGAGCCTTCCGGCGGTATCGAAGTGGCCTACGTCGCCACTCGACAACAAACCATCGATGGACGGCTTGGTGTTGCCATCGGTATAGCCCTCGAACTGGACGCGGTTACCGACGAAGATCCGGCCGATGCTGCCCGTGGGGACGTCATTTCCGTCTTCGTCGAGCACTCGGACGACCGAGCCCGGCACCACTCTGCCTACGCAGGAGGGCGCCGCGAGCAGGTCTTCCGGAGTCGCGATGCTGGCATAGGCGACCTCGGTCGAACCATAGAGGTTGTACACGATCGGACCGAACGCGGCCAATGCCTGGTTACACAGTGGCCCGCTGAGCTGCGATCCGGACACGTACACCACGCGGAGGGCAGAGAGGTCTCGCGCAGAGAGTTCCTGTGTCCCGAGGTCGAGTAGCCGACGGATCATCACCGGCACGGCGATGAACGCCGTTACCGAGTTGGCCTCGAGCGTGTGCAGCGTTTGTCGAGCGTCGAAACGCCGGTGGACAACGAGGGTGGACCCGAGCATCATCGCGAACAGCGTATGGAAGAACCCCATGGCGTGGAACATGGGCACGGCCACGTGAGTGACTTCGTTGGCACGGAATGGTATGCGGGACAACAGCCCACCGATGACAGCGAGAGTTCGCGGGTCCTCTCGCTCTGCGCCCTTGGGGGTGCCGGTAGTGCCGCTGGTCAGGATGATGATTTTCGACCGGGTTGCCGGCGCGGGCGGGAGCGTGGCGTCTCCTGCGGCGATGAGCGAGTCCAGGTTGGTGGCCGACGGCAGGTCCGTCCAGGCCACCACACATCCCAGCGCGAGGTCCAACCCTTTGACGGTGTCGCTGTACTCCTCGTCATGCACAAGGAGGTCCGCGCCTTCGCGCACCACTACGTCTTCGACTTGTCCTTGCCCGAAATCGGTATTGAGCAGAATGATTCGTGCCCCGCACTTCGCTCCTGCGAGAATCGCATCGACCAGACCGCGGTGATTGCGCGCCAGCACGGCCACTCCGCGTCCTGGCGTCAGACCTCGGCTGCGCCACAGATTGGCCAGCGCATTCGATCGTGCATCGAGTTCGGCGAAGGTAAGACTCCCGCGGTCATCGATCAGTGCGGTACCCCCCGGGTCGCGCAGCGCAGCGATCCCCGCTACAGCCCCGAGCAGCCCGAAGGTCGACACGAGCCGGCGGATACGGGGCAGATCACGGAGGCGCAGTCCGCGCAACACCCCAGCCCTGCGGATATGGCGCGCGGCGCGTAGTTCCGTGCCTGCGCGGTCCAGTCTCGATGCCCATGTGCCCAACTCGAGCGTCCTTCCTCAGCAACTCCGCTGTCCGGCTGACCGACAACCCACCGGATCGTCAGCGTCGTCCACAGCCTACGACATACCAAACATTTGGCATAGAAACTCTTGCTGACCCGTAGCTGCGGCGAGGCTGCCTGCCCGACGCCGACGTCTGGAAGACCGCTGGAATACCCGATGTTCGTCGCCCTGGTCCTCGTCGACCACACCCCACGTACTGCGCCGTGACCGTCGAGTTGGCTGAGCACAGTGATCGAACCAATCGATCGTTTGGTTAGAATCGAGGGAACTCAACGTGAAATGGGTGATTTGAGTGATTCGCACGGGGTTCTCCGCCAACCGGACTGGTGCACGGAGGCCAGACCATTTCCTTCGGAGCGGCCGGTGATGGAGGAGAGCCGCAGTTGGATCGCCGAGATGCTCGCACTCGACCGACACGGCGACGTATTCATCGCCGCACAGGCGGCAGACGGTCCGGGGACCCGGCTGTTCGGTGGCCTCATCGCGGCACAAGCCCTCGCCGCTGCAGGAGCGACCGTGGAGCCGGCCAAGAGACCGCATTCGTTTCACCTGTATTTCGTCCGTGGTGGGCGCTACGGCCTCGACGTCGAATTACACGTCGAACGCACGCGCAACGGCCGAGCATTCGACACCCGGCTCGTCACCGCGGTTCAGGACCACGTCGTCATCCTCGAGATGATTGCGTCGTTCCATCGGCCAGAACCCGATGCCGATCTCCATCCGGTGGCGCCGCGCTCGCTCGCGCTCGCCGCGTCGGTGCCCAAATTCCCCGATGTCCACTTCGCCGAACATTTCGAGATCCGCGCGCGTCCTAGCGACGAGTCGCTGTTCGCCCTGCCACCGTTCTGGATCCGGACCCGGGACAAGGTCGACTGTCACCCCTTGGTCCGGGCATGTGTGCTGACGTTCATGTCCGACCTGGGCCCTGCCCCTGCAGCCCGTCCGGCAGGTGCTCCGCCGCAGGCTGACGGTGACTTCGCCGCGAGCCTGGACCACTCGGTGTGGTTCCATCGCGACTTCGATCCGCATGAATGGCATCGCTACGACGTCCATTCCCTCAACAACTCTGATTCTCGCGGGCTGGTCGCGGGCGCCATCTACAGCCAATCGGGCTCGCTGATCGCCAGTACCACTCAGGAGACGCTGTGGCGCATCGCGGGATCGTCCATCAGCCCGCTGCCCTGATCGTCGGCCGGCGACGGAGGGCACCCCGAGATCGCCGGTCACAGAGGGAACGGATCGGGCCCGGCGGACGTTGCACGATCAATGCGTCTCTCAGTCCTCGACCTCGTGCCGGTGCGTTCCGACCAGAGCACCTCGGATGCCATCGCCGCCTCCACCCGGCTGGCCCAGACCGCCGACCGGCTGGGCTACACCCGGTACTGGGTGGCCGAGCACCACAACATGCCCTCGGTGGCCGCGACCAGCCCGCCGGTGCTGATCGCGCACCTGGCCGCGCACACCTCGGCGCTGCGCCTCGGGTCGGGCGGGGTGATGCTGCCCAACCACGCCCCGCTGGCGGTGGCCGAGCAGTTCGCGCTACTCGAGGCCGCTCATCCGGGCCGCATCGACCTGGGCATCGGCCGGGCGCCGGGCTCGGACCCGGTCACGTCGATGGCGCTGCGCGGCGCGGCGGGCCGCGACGACCGCGACGTCGAGGCGTTCCCTGACTACCTCGACGACGTGGTGGCGCTGATGAGCGCCCGCGGGGTGCGGGTGCAGCTGCCCCGCGACCTGATGCGGGAGAACTACGTCCTCAAGGCCACTCCGGCCGCGGTCACCGAGCCGAAGCTGTGGCTGCTGGGCTCGTCGATGTACTCGGCCCGGCTGGCGGCCGCCAAGGGCCTGCCGTACGTGTTCGCCCACCACTTCGCCGGCCAGGGCACGATCGAGGCGCTGCGCTACTACCGGGAGAACTTCGCGCCCAGCGACCTGGCGTCCGAGCCGGTGACGTTCCTGACCGTCAACGCGGTGGTGGCCGAAACCCGGGACGAGGCACTGCGTTTGATCCTGCCGAACCTGCAGATGATGGGCCGGCTGCGCACCGGCCAGCCGCTGGGTGCGCTGGACCTGGTCGAGGACGCCGAGGCCCACCAGCTCGGTCCGCGGGTGCAGGCCATCATCGACGAGGGCCGCAGGCAGGCCGTCGTCGGGTCACCGGCAGACGCGGTCGAGCAGGCGCGGGCGCTGGCCGAGAAATTCGACGTCGACGAGATGATGATCCACCCGGTGGCCTCGGCCTACCGCGGGACCGATCCAGCGACCTCACCGGCGCGGGAGGCGACGCTCGAGCTGCTGGCCAAGGAACTGCTCTAGGTCTTCGGGGTCAGCCGCACCAGCGGGATCTTGCGCGACGTGCGCTGCTGGTAGCCGTTGTAGCGGTTGGAGTTCTGCCTGTTCACCAGCTCCCACAGCCGCGGGTAGTCGGGGTCGTCGGCGGTCACCGGGGTCGCGGTCACCGCGAATCTCTTTGGTCCGACGTTGATCTCGATGTCCGGGTGGGCCTTGAGGTTGTGGTACCAGCCGGGTGCCTTCGGGTCACCGCCCTTGGAGGCGACGACGTAGTAGTCCCCGCCGTCGCGGAAGTAGGACAGCGTGTTGGTCCGCGGCTGGCCGGTCTTGGCGCCGACGGTGTGCAACAGCAGGTTGGGGGCGACGCCGGGCACCGGCAGCCGGTGCCCGATGCGGCCGTTGGTGCGTTTGTAGAGGTTGTCGTGCAGCTTCAGGAGCTGGCTCCCGATGTTCTGTTCGATCCACTGTGCGATGGCCATGCGGTCAATCCTTCTCGGCCGCGTCGATGCGCGCCAGTGCCTCCCGCAGCAGCCATCCGGTCTCCTCGCGATCGGGGTCGCGGCGCACCACCAGGCCCTTGGCGAAGGCCAGCTTGTCGCCGTCGCGGCGCGGCACCACGTGCAGGTGGATGTGGAACACCGACTGGAACGCGGCCTTGCCGTCGTTGATCGCGATGTTGTTGCCGTCGGCGTGCAGCCCGGAGGCGCGGGCGGCCCTGGCGATGCGCTGGCCGAGGACGGTCAGCTGCGCCACCGTCTCGGGTGGGGTGTCGGTCAGGTCCACGGTGTGGCGTTTGGGCACCACCAGCGTGTGCCCGCGGGTGAACGGCCGGATGTCGAGCAGCGCGAGGTAGTCGTCGTCCTCGTAGATCCGGATGGCCGGGGCGTCGCCGGCGACGATGGCGCAGAACACACAGGACATCCCGTGAGGCTAGCGCCTACAGGTTCTGCGTCGCCCAGTCGCTGAGCCGGCGGTCCCGTTCCTGCGCGGACAGATCCTCGACCCGCGTCATCACCGTCCACCGGACACCGAACGGGTCGACGATCGAGGCGAACCGGTCCCCGGTGGCGAAGTCCTGCGGTTCCTCCCGCACGGTTGCGCCGCCATCCCGCGCGGCGGCGACGACCCCGTCGACGTCGCGGCAGTACAGCGCGATCGAGTAGGTGACGGTGCCGCCGGCCGGCGCCGCGGTGTCGTAGGCCGGCGACGGATCGCCGAGCTGCAGCCGGCCGCGGTCGAAGTCGAGTTCGGCGTGCGCGACGGCGCCGTCCGGCCCGTCCATGCGCTCCACCAGCGTCGCGCCGAAGACCGCGGTGTAGAAGTCGATGGCCGCCGCGGCGCCGGCCACGCACAGGAACGGGGTCAGGCTGGTGTATCCGCGGGGGATGAAGTCGTCAGGCATATCCGCAGTTTCGTAGCCTGGCGGGTGTGGGCGCTTGGAAAAACGCGACAGCGCATGCACCGCAGCGCGGTGTGGTGGGCCGCCCGGCCGGGGCGTCGAGCTATGACTTGCGGCGGTGGGCGCCGGGCCCCGAGGCGGCCCGGTACGTCGAGCACTTCTGGTCGGTGAGCTGGGATCTGCGCGGCCGCGCGCCGTTCGACAGCGCGGTGATCACGTTCCCGTGCCTGCACCTGACCCACGAATGGGGCGAAGACGGTGCGCGGCACGGGTTTCCGCTGCCCAACACCCTGATCCACGGCGTCGTCGAGCGGGTGTTCCGCACCACGATCAGCGCCCGCGGCACCGTGGTCGGGGCGCGGTTCTTCCCCGGCGGATTCACCGCCCGGTTCGGCGTCGACGCATCCACGCTGACCGGCCGGGTGTCACCCGTCGGCGACGAACTATTCGGGGCGCCAGCACATCTCGACGACGATGTGGCCGCCGCGTCGGCGCAGCTGGACCGGCTCATCGGCGCGGGCGGCGCGGCCGACCCGACGTACACGGCGCTGGGCGAACTGATCGACCGGATCCGCGAGGACAGCGCTGTCCATCGGGTCGAGCAGGTGATGGACCTCTCGCCGTGGAGCGTGCGCACCACGCAGCGGGTGTTCCGGCGCTACGTTGGCGTGCCGGTCAAGTGGGTGCTGTGCCGGTACCGGCTGCAGAATGCCGCGCTGGAGATCGAGACCCGCCCCGACGTCGACTTCGCAGAGCTGGCCGTGCGGCTGGGCTGGTACGACCAGGCGCACCTGATCAACGACTTCCGCGCCATGCTGGGGCAGACGCCGGGGGAGTACGCCGCCGCGCACGGCGGAGTCACCCGGTGAGCGCGTCGGCCCAGGCCGCCAGCTTCACCGGGTAGGGCGCGGTGTGCGCGGGGCTGGTGGACGGCAGCCGGGTGTAGTGCAGCGACGGCCCCGCAGCCACCAGCCGGTAATAGTTCTTCTCGGCGGCGGCGCCGTTGAAGCACACCCGCGTGATCGTCGGATGCGTTGCGTACAGCACGCCGAAGTCGTTGGCCACCATGCTGTCCGGTTCGATGGCGGAGTCCAGGCTGCCGACCCGGCGGCAGTGCCGCAGCACGTCCCACAGCGCTACCCGGGCGCCGGTGAGTGCGGCCACCCGGTCGTCGTACGGGGCGGCGGGGTCGAAGCCGAACAGCGCGCCGGTGATCCGCCAGAACGCGTTGCGGGGATGGGCGTAGTAGCGCTGCGCCTCGAGCGACGCCACCCCCGGCATGTTGCCCAGGATCAGGATGCGGGCGCCGGGGGCGATCAGCGGCGGGAAGCTCTGCAGCATCGGCGAGGCCATCAGTCCTGTCTACCGGTATACGTTGGGTCGGTGGCCGATGATCCCGATCTCGCGGAGCTGGAGGGGTCCGGGCTGCTCGACGGCCTCGACGGCAGGGCGCGCGCCGAGCGGGCCGAGCTGATCCCGTGGCTGCTCCAGCGCGGTGTCACCGTCGAGCAGATCCGGGGCAGCTCGGCGCCCATGCTGCTGGCCTCGCGCCGGGTCCTCGGCGACGACGGCCGCTACGTGTCGGCCCGGCAGGCCGCCGAGGACGCCGGTGTCGACCTGGAGCTGTTCGAGCGCCTGCAGCGCGCCATGGGGTTGCCGCGGGTCGACGACCCCGACGCCGCGGTGTTCCTGCACGCCGACGCCGTCGGGGCGAAGCTCAGCCGCGAATTCCTGGACGCCGGAATCGATCCCGACCAGCTGGTGCAGATCACCCGGCTGCTCGGCGACGGGTTGTCCCGGGCGGCGGAGACCATGCGCTCGGCGGCGCTGGCCGCGGTGATGCGGCCCGGAGCAACGGAATTGGAGATCGCCCAGGCAGCCGAGGCGCTGGTGTCGCGGGTGGCGTCGCTGCTGGGGCCGATGATCGAGGACGTGCTGCTCGTGCAGCTGCGGCACGCGATCGAGACCGAGGCGGTCAACGCGACCGAACGGGCCGAGGGCCAGCACCTGCCGGGCGCCCGCGCGGTGACGATCGCGTTCGCCGACCTGGTGGGCTTCACCCGGCTGGGCGAGGTGGTGTCCCCGGAGGACCTCGAGCGGCTGTCGCAGCGGCTGGCGGACCTGACCCGCGACGTGGCGGTGCCGCCGGTGCGGTTCGTCAAGACGATCGGGGACGAGGTCATGCTGGTCAGCCCGGAGCCGGCACCGCTGCTGGCGGCCGTGCTGCACCTGGTCGACGCGACCGAGGGCGACGACGACCTGCCCCGGTTGCGGGTCGGCGTGGCCACCGGGATGGCGGTGAGCCGGGCCGGGGACTGGTTCGGCAGCCCGGTGAACCTCGCATCCCGGGTGACCGGCGCGGCCCGGCCGGGTTCGGTGCTGGTGGCCGAGGCGACGCGGGAGTCCGTCGGCGACGATCCACGGTTCGGCTGGTCGTTCGCGGGGGCGCGGCACCTCAAGGGCATCAGGTCGGACGTGAAGGTGTTCCGGGTGCGCAGCGCGCCGGACGGTGACCCGCCGTGACCCGACGCCCTAGCGCCCGCGCGCCGGGCGGAACGTGCGCAGCCGCAGGCTGTTGCTCACCACGAACACCGAGCTGAACGCCATCGCCGCGCCGGCGATCATCGGGTTCAGCAGCCCCGCGGCGGCCAGCGGCAGCGCGGCGACGTTATAGGCGAACGCCCAGAACAGGTTGCCCTTGATCGTGGTCAAGGTCTTGCGGGACAACCGGATCGCGTCGGGGACCGCACGCAGGTCGTCGCCGACGAGGGTCAGGTCGGCGGCCTCGATCGCCACGTCGGTGCCGCTGCCCATCGCCAGCCCGAGATCGGCCTGCGCCAGCGCGGCGGCGTCGTTGACGCCGTCACCGACCATCGCCACCACTTTGCCCGCATCCTGCAGGCGCTTGACGGTGTCGACCTTCTCCTGCGGCAGCACCCCGGCGATCACCTCGTCGATGCCGACCTGGGCGGCCACGGTCCGCGCCACCGCCTCGTTGTCGCCGGTGACCATGATCGGTGTCAAGCCCAGCCGCTTCAGCAGCGAAACCGCCTCCGCGGAGCTGGGTTTCACCGCGTCGGCGACCATCAGCAGGCCGCGGGCACGGCCGTCCCAGCCCACCACGACCACCGTGCGGCCGTCGGCTTCCCCTCGGTGCGCGGCGGCGGTCAGCGCATCGGGCAGCGCGTAGGACCGCTCGGCCAGCAGCCGGGCCCGGCCCAGCAGCGCGGGCATACCGTCGACGGTGCCCGCCACCCCCAGACCCCGCAGGTTCGCGAAACCCTCGACCGCGGGCAGCTCGCCGAGCTTGTCGCGGGCGCCTGCGGTGATCGCGCGGGCGATCGGGTGCTCCGAGGAACTCTCCAGGGCGCCCGCGACCCTGAGGACCTCGTGGGGCTGCTCACCGTCGGCGGGGAACACGTCGACCAGCGTCATGGTGCCGGTGGTCACCGTCCCGGTCTTGTCGACGAGCACGGTGTCCACCGCCCGGGTGGACTCCAGCACCTCGGGCCCCTTGATCAGGATCCCCAGCTGCGCGCCCCGCCCGGTGCCGACCATCAACGCCGTCGGCGTGGCCAGGCCCAGCGCGCACGGGCACGCGATGATCAACACCGCGACCGCGGCGGTGAACGCCGCGGCCACCGGGAACCCGGCCCCCAGCCAGAACCCCAGCGTCGCCACCGACAGCGCGATCACCACCGGGACGAACACCCCGGAGATCCGGTCGGCGAGCCGCTGCGCCTGCGCCTTGCCGTTCTGCGCGTCCTCCACCAGACGCGCCATCTGGGCCAGCTGGGTGTCGGCGCCGATCCGCTGCGCCCGCACCACCAGCCGGCCGTCGACGTTGACCGTCGCCCCGACCACGGTGTCCCCGGGCGCCACGTCCACCGGCACCGACTCGCCGGTCAGCATCGACGCATCGATGCTGGACTGGCCCTCGATGACCTCGCCGTCGGCGGCGATCTTCTCCCCGGGCCGGACCACGAACTCGTCGCCGACGCGCAGCTGGTCTACCGGAATGCGCTGTTCCCCATCGGCTCTGCGGACCGACACCTCCTTGGCGCCCATCTCCAGCAGCGCCCGCAGCGCCGCGCCGGCCCGGCGTTTGGCCCTGGCCTCGAAGTACCGGCCCGCCAGGATGAACGTGGTGACCCCGGCGGCGGCCTCGAGATAGATGTGGCCGGTGCCGTCGGTGCGCGCGATCGTCAGCTCGAACGGGTGCGTCATCCCCGGCACCCCGGCGCTGCCCCAGAACAGCGCGTAGATCGACCACCCGAACGCGGCCACCGTGCCGACCGAGATCAGGGTGTCCATGGTCGCCGCGCCGTGCCGCAGGTTGGTCACCGCGGCCCGGTGGAACGGCCACGCCCCCCACACCACCACCGGCGCGGCCAGCGTCAGCGACAGCCACTGCCAGTAGGTGAACTGCAGCGCCGGCGCCATCGCCATCGCGACCACCGGCACCGTCAGCGCCAGGCAGATCAGCAGCCGCCGGCGCAGCTCGGCCGCCGGGTCGGCCTCCGGCCCGGGGTCGGGGGACTGCTCGGGCAGCGCGGCCTGATATCCGGTGGCCTCCACGGTGGCGACCAGTTGCCCGGGGGTGACGCCGTCGCCATAGGTGACGCGGGCCTTCTCGGTGGCGAAGTTCACCGTCGCGGTGACACCGTCGAGCTTGTTGAGTTTCTTCTCCACGCGCGCCGCGCACGACGCGCACGTCATGCCGCCGATGGACAGCTCGACGGTGTTCACCGATGGCTCCCGTCGTGGCCGTGCTCGCTGGTCGACGGCGGTGGGGGCGTGGTGGCCGGGTCCGGGCCGACGGTGTGGCCGAGCCACAGCGAGAACGCGAAGACCGCCGCCAGGGCAGCGGTGAACGCGGTGATCCTCGCCGGGACGTTCATGTCAGCCCGCCAGCTGGTAGCCGGCCTCTTCGACGGCCGCGCGGATCGCGTCGGCGTCGACCGGCGCGGCGCTGGCGATGGTCACCGTACCGTTGACCAGGTCGACGGCGACGTCCTGCACACCGGGGATGGTCGACAGCTCGGCCCGTACCGAGTTCGCGCAGCCACCGCAGGTCATGCCGTCGACGGTGATGGTGGTGGTGCTCATGGAGGTCCTCTCTGATCGCGCTCGACTCCTGTGTACCATACCCCCCTAGGGTATTCAAGAAACCGAAGGAGCACGGAGATGTCGAGACACAGTCTGTCCGTCGGAGCCGCCGTCGTGGGCGCCACCCTGGCACTGCTGTTCGCCGGCTGTACCAGCCAGGGCGGCGAGAGCACCCCGGCCGAGCACGAGCACAGCACCGGGCAGGAGCACGGCGCCGACCACGAGCACGGGCCGACCCCGCAGGCCGACGGTGCCGAATCCGACGCGCACAACGAGGCCGACGTGACCTTCGCCCGGGACATGATCCCGCACCACGAGCAGGCCATCGTGATGAGCGACATCATCCTTGCCAAACCCGACATCGACCCGCGGGTGACCGAGCTGGCCACCCAGATCAAGGCCGCCCAGGGGCCGGAGATCACCACGATGCAGGGCTGGCTCACCGACTGGGGGGTGCCGACGCCGTCCGGCCATGACGGGCACGGCGGCACGAGCGGTCACGCCGAGATGGGGATGATGACCGACCAGCAGCTCGAGCAGCTGCGTCAGGCGCAGGGCGCCGACGCCGCCCGCCAGTTCCTCGACGGCATGATCGTCCACCACGAAGGCGCGGTGCGGATGGCGCAGACCGAGATCGACACCGGCCAGGCGCCGCAGGCCATCGACCTGGCGCACGAGATCATCGAGACCCAGCAGCGCGAGATCGCCACGATGAAGGAGATCCTCGGCTCCCTGTAGGTTCGCGGCATGCGAATCCTCGTGCAGCGCGTGACCTCCGCGCGCGTCACCGTGGCGGGCGATGTCGTCGGCAAGATCGAGCCGCAGACCCAGGGGCTGCTCGCCCTGGTCGGGGTCACCCACGACGATGACGCCGGCAAAGCGCACCGCCTCGCCGAAAAGCTCTGGGGGCTGCGAATTCTCGATGACGAGAAGTCGGCGAAAGACATCGATGCGCCGATCCTGGTGGTGAGCCAGTTCACGCTGTACGGCAACACCAGCAAGGGGCGGCGGCCGACGTGGAACGCCGCCGCGGCGCGGCCCGTCGCCGAACCGCTGGTCGGCGAGTTCGCCGCGGCGCTGCGCGCGCTCGGCGCCGAGGTGCAGACCGGCGTGTTCGGCGCCGACATGAAGGTCGAGCTCGTCAACGACGGCCCGGTGACGGTGCTGCTCGAGCTGTGAGATCTACTGGGCGGCGACGACCTGGACGCCCTCCGAGGGCTGCACGATGACAAAACCGTTGCCGTAGAACGACACCTGCACGGCCTCGCCGGATCCGCGCCCGATCAGCGCGCCGGCCTTGAAGCTCGTCTTGAGCTGGGTCTGCAGGTTCGCCGACCACGCCACCACGGCGTTGGTGTCGGCGAACGTCGGCGCCTCGGCGGCGTTGAGTACCACCGGTGGGCCGTCGGTGGTCAGCGCCACCCAGCCGGTGCCGCGCAGCGTGGTGTTGAACAGCCCACCCGCCACCACGCTGCCGCCCCTGACCCGTTCGATGTTCCAGTCCAGGCTCGACGAGAACGCCAGCACGTTCTTGCCGCTGATCGACAGCCCCGAGTTGGTCAGGTTCAGCAGGTGCACGTCGTAGGCCCGTTCGGCGAGGAATACGTCGCCCTGACCGGCGCAGCGCATCAGCGGCAGACCTTCTCCGGTGAGCGCCTTCTTGATGAACTTCGAGGCCCCGCCGCCCTCGAACGCGAAGTCGACGTTGCCCTGGTAGGCGACCATAGAGCCCTGCCGGGCCATGAACGGTTCGCCCAGGCGCACCCGCAGCATCTTGGTGTTCTGGTTGGCGATCGCCTTGGCCTCTTTCTCACTGAACCGGCCGTCGACCAGCTCGCCGGTGATCCCGGCGAAACCGTCGGCGCCGCCGAGCGGCTGGGCCTGGCCGACCGGCTGGGCCTGGTGCGCGGGCTGGGCCGGTGCCGCACCCAGGCCCGATTGGGGCGGCGCCCCGAGTGGTGACCGGAGCACCTGGCCCTGCTGCGACACCTGGTCGGTCCACTGCTGTCCGTCGAACCACCGATACTCGTAGCGGCCCTCGGGGTCGGGCTGCCAACTGCCTTGTCCGGGTGCGCTCACCGCGGCCTCCTTCGTGTGTCGTCGGCGTGTCGTTGCAGTCACCCTATGCCGCGCTGAGCTGGCATCCTTGGTTGATGGCCAAGGAAATCGACCGTCAGCGCGCCCGCGGCGCCCTCGCGGTGATCAAGCAGCATCCGGGCATGGTGCTGTTCGCGGTGTCGCCCGCGCTGGTGGCGGTGGCCGCGGTGTGGGCGCTGTTCGGGTTCGGTTGGGCGGCGCTGCTGTTCCTCGCGCTCGCGGCCGGCGGTGCGGTGGCGGTGCTGCGCAAGCGCTGAGCGTGCGCGGGTTTCGCCGACGGTGAAAGGCTGTCCCCGGGCCCGTGTAACGGTGTAAGCATGTAATCATGCGTCATCATCCGCACAGCCGTAGGTCGGGCCGCTCCGGCGGCTGGCAGCAAGCCGACCAACCCGATGCCTCCGACGCCGCCGACTGGTTCGCCGGCCGGCTGCCCGAGGACTGGTTCGACGGCGACCCCGAGGTCGTCGTCGATCGCGAGGAGATCACCGTGATCGGGCGGCTGCCCGGTCCGTCCCAGAGCGCCGACGACCCGCAGGCCCAGGAATCCGGGGCCCATGCCTCGGGCCGGGCGGCCCGGTTCCGGGAACAGACCCGCTCGGACCGCATGCGCATCGCCGACGAGGCCGAGGCCCGCTACGGCCGCAAGGTCGCCTGGGGCGTCGACGTCGGCCCTGAGGGGGCCACCGAACGAATCCTGTTCACCCACATCGCCGTACCGGTGATGACCCGGCTGCGCCAACCCGAGCGCCGGGTGCTCGACACGCTGGTCGACGCCGGCGTGGCCCGGTCCCGCTCCGATGCGCTGGCCTGGTCGGTGAAGCTGGTCGGGCAGCACGCCGACGAGTGGCTGGGCCAGCTCCGCGAGGCGATGAGCGCCGTCGACGACCTGCGGGCGCAGGGCCCGCAGCTCTGACCGGCGCTACCGCTGCGTCATCGACCAGTACGCGCCGCGGCGGGCTAGCAGCTCCTCGTGGCTGCCCTGCTCGACGATCCGGCCGGCCACCATCACGACGATCACGTCGGCGTCGCGGATGGTGGACAGCCGGTGCGCGATCATGAAGCTTGTTCGGCCTCTGCGTAGTTCGGCCATCGCATGCTGGATCAGGAGCTCGGTTCGGGTGTCCACCGAGCTGGTGGCCTCGTCGAGGATCAGCAGCTGCGGGCGGGCCAGCACGGCCCGCGCGATCGTGATGAGCTGACGCTCCCCGGCGCTGATGTTGACCCCGCCGTCGTTGATCCGGGTCTGGTACCCCCCGGGCAGCGTCGCCACGAACCGGTCCACGAAGGCGGCCCGGGCCGCCTCGTGCACCTCGTCCTCGGTCGCGTCCGGGCGGCCGTAGGCGATGTTGTCGTACACCGTCCCGGCGAACAGCCAGGTGTCCTGCAGCACCATCCCGAAACGGGATCGCAGCGACGCCCGGTCCACGGTCGCGATGTCCACCCCGTCGAGCAGGATCCGGCCCGCGTCCGGGTCGTAGAACCGCATCAGCAGGTTCACCAGCGTCGTCTTGCCCGCCCCGGTGGGCCCGACGATCGCCACCGTGGTGCCGGGTTCGGCCACCAGCGACAGCTCCTCGATGACCGGGGTGCCGGGTTGGTAGCCGAACGACACCTGGTCGAACTCCACCCGCCCGCCGCCGCCGGTCAGCGCACGGCCCGGGTCGGGGGTCTCCTCCTCGGCGTCGAGCAGCTCGAAAACCCGCTCCGCGCTGGCGATCCCGGACTGCATCGTGTTGTACATGCCGGCGATCTGGGTGAGCGGCTGGTTGAACTGGCGGACGTACTGGATGAACGCCTGGATGTTGCCGAGCGTGATCTGCCCGGTGGCCACCTGCAGCCCCCCGGTCACCGCGACCGCGACGTAGCTCAGGTTGCCGATGAAGATCGTCGCGGGGGACACCAGCCCGGACAGGAACTGCGCCCCGAAGCTGGCCCGGTACACGTCGTCGTTGAGCGTCCGGAACTGGTCCTCGGCCTGCGCCCGGTGCCCGAAGGTCTTGACCACGGTGAAGCCGCTGTAGGTCTCCTCGATGTGCGCGTTGAGTTTTCCGGTGTTGGCCCACTGCGCGACGAACAGTGTGCGGGAGCGCCGCGCGATCGAGCGGGTGACCCACAGCGACAGCGGCACCGTCACCACGGTGAGCACCGTCAGCAGCGGGGAGATCGTCAACATCATCACCAGCACCGCGACCACCGTCAGCACCGAGGTCAGCAGCTGGGTGATCGACATCGACAGCGACTGCTGCAGGTTGTCGACGTCGTTGGTGACCCGGCTGAGCACCTCGCCGCGCTGGCGGGTGTCGAAGTAGCGCAGCGGCAGCCGGTGCACCTTGTCCTCGACCTCGGCGCGCAACGCCACCATGGTCCGCTGCACCACCACGTTGAGCAGCCGGGCCTGGATCCAGATCATCAGCGCGGCAACCAGATACAGCGCCAGCGCCAACGCCAGCGTGCGGCCGACGGCGCCGAAGTCGACGCCCTGGCCGGGTACCACGTCCATGCCGGAGAGTAGGTCGGCGAACGTGGTGTCCCCGCGGGCGCGGGCGGCATCGATCGCCTGCTCCTTGGTCAGGCCCGCGGGCAGCCGTCGGCCGATCACCCCGTTGAACAGCAGGTCCGTGGCGTGCCCGAGGATGCGCGGCCCGATCACCCCGACGGCGATGCCGCCGATGCCCAGCAGCATCACCGCCACGGTCAGACCGCGGTGCGGGGTGAGCCGGCGCAGCAGCCGCAGCGCCGAACCCCGGAAGTCCCGGGACCGGGTCTGCGGCGGCTCGGCCATCCGCATCGCGCGGCCGGCGGGCAGCGTCATGGCTCACCCACCTTCACCGACTGGGAGTCCGCGAACTCCCGGTAGGTCTGGCAGCCGGCCAGCAGCTCGTCGTGCGTACCTGCGCCGACCACCCGGCCGTCGTCGACGACGACGATGTGCTCGGCGCCGGCGACGGTCGAGATGCGCTGCGACACAATGATCACCGTGGCCGCGCCGGCGGCCTCCCGCAGCGCCGCGCGGACGCGGGCGTCGGTGTGCACGTCGAGCGCGGAGAACGCGTCGTCGAACAGGTAGATCGCCGGCCTGCGGATGACGGCGCGGGCGATCGCCAGCCGCTGCCGCTGCCCGCCGGAGAAGTTCATGCCGCCCTGGGCGACCCGCATCTGCAGGCCGTCGGGATGCGCGGCGACGAAGTCGTCGGCGGCGGCCACCCGCAGCGCGGCCCACATCTCGTCGTCGGTGGCGACATGCCCGGGCGGCGCGCCCAGTTGCAGGTTCTCGGCGACCGTGCCCGCGAACAGATAGCCGCGCTGCGGTACCAGCCCGATCGCCGACCACAGCCGCTCGATGTCGAGGTCGCGGACGTCGATCCCGTCGATGCGCACCGACCCGCCGGTCACGTCGTAGAGCCGGCAGATCAGCGCCAGCAGTGTGGACTTGCCCGACCCCGTCGACCCGACGATCGCGGTCGTGGTGCCGGGCCGGGCGGTCAGCGAAATCTCCTGCAGCACAGGCCGGTCCGCGCCGGCGTAGCTGAACGTCGCGGAGTCCAGCCGGATCTCGCCGGCGATCGTCGGCGGTGACAGCGCGGTCGGCCTGTTCGCGATGGCCGGTTCGGTGTCGAGCACCTCGGTGATGCGCTCGGCGCACACCGACGCGCGCGGGATGATCACCAGGATGAACGTCGCCATCAGCACGGCCATCAGGATCTGCATGAAATAGGACAGGAACGCGATCAGCGATCCGACCTGCATCTGGCCCGCATCGATGCGCAACCCACCGAACCAGATCAGCGCGACGCTGGACACGTTGATCACCAGCGTGGTCACCGGCAGCATCAGCGCCTGCCAACGGCCGGCCTCCACCGCGGTGTCGGCCAGCGCCTGGTTGGCCGCACCGAACCGGTTGCGCTCGAACGGCTCCCGGGCGAACGCGCGGACCACCCGCAGCCCGGTCAGCTGCTCGCGCAGCACCCGGTTGATCGTGTCGATCTGGCGCTGCAGCCGCCGGAAGACGGGCAGCAGGTGTGACACGATCCAGTAGTTGGCGATCGCCAGCACCGGCACGCTGACCACCAGCAGCCACGACAGCCCGGCGTCCTGGTGCAGCGCCATCACGATGCCGCCGACGCACATGATCGGCGCGGTGACCAGCATGGTCGCGGTCAGCAGCACCAGGCTCTGGATCTGCTGCACATCGTTGGTGGTGCGGGTCAGCAGCGACGGCGCGCCGAAGCGCGCGGTCTCCTCGGCGGAGAACCCGGTGACGTGGTGGAAGATCGCCGAGCGCAGGTCCCGGCCCACCCCCATGCTGGCCCGCGACCCGAAGTACACCGCGCCGACGGCGCACACCACCTGCAAGCCGGTCACCGCGAGCATCACCACGCCGAGTTCGACGATGCGGCCGAGGTCGCCCTGGGTGACGCCGTCGTCGATGATCGCCGCGTTGACCGTCGGCAGGTACAGCGTTGCGAGCGTGCTGATCACCTGCAGCACCGCGACGACGGCGAGCGGCAACCGGTACGGCCGCACGTGGCGTCGGAGCAGCCCCCAGAGCATCCCGCTACTGTCGCACACCGGCCGGCCCGGCCGTCGGATCGCCCGGCGCACCTGAGAACCGGATAAAAATGCTGGTCAGTCGGCATGTCGGTGGTTGACCCTGCGGGCTGCCGCTACAGTGCATGGCGTGATACCGACCATCCGTGGCCAGCGCCGCCCCCCGCGGGCTCCGATGAGGGCGCTCGTCGCTGCGGCGGCCGTCATCCCGGCACTGGCGGCCTGCTCCGATCCGGAGCCGCCGGCCCCGGAGCTGCCCACCACCGAGGCGCCGCAGGCCGCCGAGCACGGACCGTTCTTCCCGGAGTGCGGCGGGGTCAGCGACCAGGAGGTCACCAAGCAGACGCGGGTGCCGGGTCTGGTCAACACCGCCAAGACGTCGGTGGGCTGCCAGTGGCTGGCCGGTGGCAGCATCCTTGGCCCGCACTTCTCGTTCACCTGGTTCCGCGGCAGCCCGATCGGGCGCGAACGCAAGACCATGGAACTGTCCCGCACCAGCGTCGAGGACATCACCATCGAAGGGCACGAGGGCTTCATGGGGATCAACGACGACCCGACGATGGGGGTCAACCTCTGTGAGGTGGGCGTCCAGTTCGGTGACGACTTCATCGAGTGGTCGATCAGCTTCGCCCAGCCGCCGTTCCCGGACGCGTGCCAGGTCGCGCAGGAATTGGCCCGCCAGTCGATCGTGAACGCCAAATGAGCGCCCGCCGTGTGGTGTCCGGGGCGCTGGCGGGACTAGCCGCGCTGGTGATGCTGACCGGCTGCACCCAGACCGTGGAGGGCACCGCCGCCAAGGCCGGTACCGGCGATGTGCCCCGCAACAACGATTCGGAGCGCCAGTACCCGAACCTGTTGAAGGAATGCGAGGTGCTGACCGAGGACATCCTGGCCGAGACCGTCGGCGCCGACCCGCTGGACATCCAGAGCACGTTCGTCGGCGCGGTCTGCCGCTGGCAGGCCGCCAACCCGGCCGGTCTGGTCGACATCACCCGGTTCTGGTTCGAGCAGGGCTCGCTCGACAACGAGCGTTCCGTCGCCGAGCAGCTGGGTTACCAGATCGAGAACCGGTCGGTGGCCGGCATCTCCTCGATCGTGATGAAGCCCAACGACCCCAACGGCGCCTGCGGTGTCGCCAGCGACGCCGTCGGCGTGGTGGGCTGGTGGGTCAACCCGCAGTCGCCCGGTATCGACGCCTGCGGGATGGCGGTCAAGCTGATGGAGCTGACGCTGGCCACCCGCGCCTAGCGGTGGCCCCCCGCTCAGCGGGGGATCTCAGCGTGGAATGTGGAAGTCCACCAGCTCGGCGCCGCCGAGCCCGAGCTCGGCCCACGTGCCCGCGACGCGCAGCACCGCGATCGCCGATGTGGGGAACTTCGCCGAGATCCGCTGCGCCACTGTGCTATCGGCGGTGCGCTCGTCGGCCAGCCCGAGCGCCAGGCTCGACATCACCGGCTCGTGACCGATCACCAACAGCGTGTCCGGGTCGGCCCCGAACCGCGCCGCCGCCCCGTTGACCTCCTCGATCACGATGCCCGGCGAGGACTCGTAGAGCCGGTCCTCGTACTGCACGGGGGCGGTGATCCCGCTCTGCTGCAACGTCTGCCGCGTCCGGGTGGCCGTCGAACACAGCACCGCACCGACGGCACCGACGCGGCTGCGGATCCAGTCACCGGCCAGCGCGGCCTCCCGGACCCCGCGGGCCGCCAACGGCCGGTCGTGGTCGGCCACCCCGGACGGGTAGTCCGATTTGGCGTGTCGCAGCAGCACGAGGGTGCGGGAGTTCGCTGTCATCCGAATAACGGTAGGGCATGCCGGTCGGCGTCCCGGGACTTGTCGGAGCCCGGCCATACACTCGCCATGCCCGATCGGAGAGCGACGAAAGGACGGGTCCGGGATGCGGTTCCTGCACACTGCCGACTGGCAGCTCGGCATGACCCGGCACTTCCTGAGCGCCGAGGCCCAGCCGCGGTATTCGGCGGCCCGCCGCGCCGCGGTGGCCGCCCTCGGCCCGCTGGCCGCCGAGGCCGGCGCCGAGTTCGTCGTCGTCGCCGGTGACGTCTTCGAACACAACCAGCTGGCCCCACGCGAGGTCAGCCAGGCGCTGGAGGCGATGCGCGGCATCGGTGTCCCGGTGTACCTGCTGCCCGGCAACCACGACCCGCTCGACGCGGCGTCGGTGTACACCAGTGCGCTGTTCACCGCCGAGCGGCCCGACAAC
Source organism: Mycolicibacterium sp. (assembly GCA_050250295.1). Classification (GTDB taxonomy): domain Bacteria; phylum Actinomycetota; class Actinomycetes; order Mycobacteriales; family Mycobacteriaceae; genus Mycobacterium. The sequence continues at coordinate 47,670 of JBFWOX010000025.1, read as the reverse complement.
GTCGTCGTGCTGGACCGCCCCGGAGCGCACCGGGTGCGCCCGGGCCTGGAGCTGGTCGCCGCCCCGTGGTACTCCAAGGCGCCCACCACCGACCTCGTCGGCGAGGTCCTGGACGGATTGCCGGGCGACGGTGTCACCCGCGTCGTCGTCGGGCACGGCGCCGTCGACATCCTGGTCCCGGACAAGGATCGCGCCTCGCTGATCCGGCTGGCCGCCCTCGAGGCCGCCATCGCACGCGGCGCCGTGCACTATGTCGCGTTGGGCGACAAGCACTCCCGGCTCGACGTCGGCGCCGGCGGGCGTATCTGGTACTCCGGCTCCCCGGAGGTCACCAACTACGACGACATCGAACCCGACCCGGGTCAGGTGCTCGTCGTCGACATCGACGAGACGGACCCCGGCCGGCCCGTGCACGTCGACGCCCGCCGGATCGGCGGCTGGCGCTTCATGTCGCTGCAGCACGCGGTCGACGACAGCCGCGACATCGCCGACCTGGACATCAACCTCGACCAGATGCCCGACAAGGAGCGCACCGTGATCCGGCTCGGGCTCACCGGCTCGCTGACCGTCACCGACCGCGCCGCCCTGGACGCCTGCCTGGACCGCTACGCGCGGCTGTTCGCCGCGCTGCTGCCGTGGGACGGCAAGACCGACATCGCGGTGATGCCCGCCGACGGGGAGTTCGACGACCTCGCCATCGGCGGCTTCGCCGCGGCCGCGGTCGACGAGCTGGTCGCCACCGCCCGTTCCGACGGTGACGACGCCGATGACGCGCGCGCGGCGCTGGCGCTGCTGCTGCGCCTGGCCCAGGGAGCGGCGTGAAACTGCACCGGCTGACACTGACCAACTACCGCGGGATCAGCCACCGCGACATCGAGTTCCCCGATCACGGCGTGGTGATCGTCAGCGGCGCCAACGAGATCGGCAAGTCCTCGATGCTCGAGGCGCTCGACCTGCTGCTGGAGGCCAAGGACCGCTCCACCAAGAAAGAGGTCAAGCAGGTCAAGCCCACCCACGCCGACGTCGGCGCCGAGGTCACCGCCGAAATCTCCACCGGCCCCTACCGGTTCGTGTACCGGAAGCGGTTCCACAAGCGCGCCGAGACCGAGCTGACCATCACCGCGCCGCGCCGTGAACAGCTCACCGGCGACGAGGCGCACGACCGGGTGCGAGCGATGCTGGCCGAGACCGTCGACCTGGACCTGTGGCAGGCCCAGCGGGTGCTGCAGTCGGCGGCCACCTCGGCGGTGGACCTGTCCGGCAGCAACGCGCTCTCGCGGGCCCTGGACGTGGTCGCCGGTGAGGTCGACGACGCGGCGGGTGCGGGGGAGGTCGACACGCTGCTGATCGACCGGATCGACGACGAGTACCGGCGCTACTTCACCGCCACCGGCCGCCCGACCGGCGAATGGGCCGCCGCCACCGCCCGGCTGCGCGCCGCCGACGAGCAGGTCGCCCGGTGCGCGGCCGCGGTCGCCGAAGTCGACGAGGCGGTCCGCAGGCACGCCGCGCTAACCGCGGAGCTGGCCGGCCTGGCCGACGAAACCGCGGCCGCCACAGCGCAACTCGCAGCGGCGCGGGAGGCCGCGGGCAAGGTCGCAGCCCTGCGCGGCGAACTGGACCGCGCCACCGTGCTCGCCGACGCGGCAACCGCGGCGCACACCACGTCGCAGGCGAGGCTCGTCGAACGGCGCCGGGCCCGCGCCGACATCGACGACCGGGCCGCCGCGATCACCCGGATGCAGGACGAATCCGACGCCGCGGCAGAGGAATTGGCCACCGCCACCGAGGTCCACGCGGCCGCCGAGGGGGCCGCGGAACGGGCCCGCGCGGCGCTGGAGGCCGGCCAGGCCCGTGTCGATGCCGCCCGCGCGGCCGTGCAACGGATGTCCGACCGGGAGGAAGCCGACCGGCTGACCGCCCGGATCGGCGCCATCGAGGCCCGCACCCGGGAGCTGGAGGCCGTGGCAGGCGAGCTGGCCGGCATCACGCTGACCGCCGCGCTGATGCAGAGCATCGCCGACGCGGCCGCGGCCGTCGACCGGGCCGGCGCGGCCGTCGAGCGGGCCGCCACCCACCTGGAGCTGCGGGCGGTCGCCGACCTCGAGATCCGCGTCGGCGCCGAGACCGTCGCGCTGCGCGCCGGCGAGACGTTCTCAGCCGCGGTGGCCGGCCGCACCGACCTCGACATCGCCGGGCTGCTCGCGCTGACCGTGGCGCCCGGCGGGTCGGCCGGCGCCACCGCGGCCGCGCTCGCCGCCGCCGAGGCCGACCTGGCCGCGGCCCTGGAGCGGGCCGGCGTCGCCGACGTCGCCGCCGCCCGCGCGCTCGACGAGCGGCGCCGGGAGCTGCTCGCCGCCCAGGACCGGCTGCGCGGCGTGCTCGAGGCACTGACCGGTGACGACGACATCGCCGACCTGCGCGCCCGGCTGGCCACCCTGCGGTCGGCCGCCGGTTCGGCCGCGGACCCGGACGACGCGGGCGGGCCCGCCGACGCCGCGGCGCTGCGCGCCGAGCTGGACGCGGCTACCGCGGCACACCAGCAGGCCGTGCGGGACTGCGAGACCCACCGCAAGGTCGCCGAGGAGGCCGCCCGGCGGCTCGCCGACCGGGAGGTCAAGGCCGGCGGCGCGACCACCAGACTGCAGGCCGCCCAGGCCGAGCTGGCCGCCGCCGAAGCGCGCCTGGCCGCCCACCGCGCCGCGGCCAGTGACGACGAGCTGGCGGTCAAGGCCCAGACCGACGCCGACACCGTCACCACGGCCAAGGCACTGGTCGACACGCTGGCCGCCGAGCTGGCCACCCACCAGCCCGACACCGTGGCCGCGGCGCTGGCCGCCGCCGAGCGTGCCGCCACCGACGTCACGGCCCGCCGTGACCACGCCGCCGACGCGCTGCGCGAGGTCGCCGCCCAGTTGAAGGTGTACGGCACCCAGGGCCGCCAGGGCGACCTCGATGCCGCACAGACCGAACGCGAGCACGCCGAGGCCGAATTCGGCCGGGTGCAGCGCCGCGCGCGGGCCGCCCACCTGCTCAAGACCGTGATGGGGCGCCACCGCGACGCCATGCGACAGCGCTACGTCGACCCGTTCCGCGGTGAGGTGGAACGGTTGGGCCGCATCGTGTTCGGCGACACCTTCGAAGTCGACGTCGACAGCGGGCTGCGGGTGGAACACCGCACGCTGGCCGGGCGGACCGTGCCCTACGAGTCGCTGTCCGGCGGCGCGAAGGAACAGCTCGGGATCATCGCCCGGCTGGCCGGCGCCGCGCTGGTCGGCACCGACGACAACGTCCCAGTCGTCATCGACGACGCGCTCGGCTTCACCGACGCCGACCGGCTGACCAAGATGGCGGAGGTGTTCGACACGGTCGGAGCCCAAAGCCAGGTCATCATCCTGACGTGCAGCCCGCAGCGGTACGCCGGCATCCGCAGCGCCGAACATATCGAACTTATCGCCTAGCGAGGGGGTTTTCGACCGCGCGCACCTAGACTGCCGGGCGTGAATGCCGATTATGTCGTCGTAGGAACGGGTTCGGCCGGGGCCGTGCTGGCCAACCGGCTCAGTGCCGATCCCGAGGTCCAGGTGGTGGTGCTCGAGGCCGGACCACGGGACAACAACCCGTTCGTACATATCCCCGCCGGTTTCGCCCAGCTGATGCAGGGCCCACGGGACTGGAACTACCGGACCGAACCGCAGCCCACGCTGGCCGGCCGGTCCATCTACTGGCCGCGCGGCAAGATGCTGGGCGGCTCGTCGTCGATGAACGCGATGATGTGGGTGCGCGGCTTCGCCGCCGACTACGACGAGTGGGGTGAGTACGCCGGCGACGAATGGGACTACGCGCACCTGCGACCGTATCTGCAACGCATCGAGGCCGGGCCGCTGGTCATCTCCGACCAGCGCAGCCCGCGGTCGTCGACGGCCGCGTGGCTGACCGCCGTGCAGCAGTGCGGATACCGCATCGACGAACCGAACAGCGATGAGCCGCAAGGGTTCTGCGAGACCCGAGTGAACCAGCGGCGCGGCCTGCGGTGGAGCACCGCGGCCGCGTACCTCAAACCGGTCCGCCGCCGCAAGAACCTCACCGTGCTCACCGAGGCCACCGCGACGCGGGTGGTGTTCGCCGGCAACCGCGCGATCGGCGTCGAGTACGACGGCAAGCAGGGCCCGGCGGTGGTCACCGCCCGCCGCGAGGTGGTGCTGTGCGCGGGGGCGATCAACTCCCCGCAGCTGCTGATGCTCTCCGGGGTCGGCGATCACCAGCAGCTCGCCGCCCACGGCATCCCCACGGTCGCGCATTCCCCGCAGGTCGGCGCGAACCTGCTCGATCACCTGGTGGTTCCCCTCGGGTTCGACGTCCCCGGGGACTCGCTGCTGGGCGCGCAGAAGCCGCTGGAACTGGTCAACTATCTGCTCCGGCGCCGGGGCATGCTCACCTCCAACGCCGGCGAGGCGTACGGCTTCGTCAAGAGCAGGCCCGACCTGGCGCTGCCCGATCTGGAGCTGATCTTCGCTCCCGCACCGTATTTCGACGAGGCCATCGGTGACCCGTACACCGACCACGCCGTCGTGATGGGACCGATCCTGCTCAAACCGCGCAGCAGCGGCACCATCACGCTGCGGTCGGCGAACCCGCACGACAAGCCGATCATCGACCCGCGCTACCTGTCCGACGACGCCGACCGGGAGGCGTTGCTGGCCGGGCTGCGGATCTGCGTCGACATCGCCAAGGCGCCCGCGCTGCGGGACATCGTCGGCCGCATCGCCCGTCCGCTGGACTGCACCGAGTTGAACGACGACACCCTGGTCAAGGCGCTGGAGACCAACTCGCACACGCTGTACCACCCGGTGGGCACCTGCCGGATGGGCAGCGACGACGCCAGCGTCGTCGACCCGCAGCTGCGGGTGCGGGGGGTGACCGGGCTGCGGGTGGCCGACGCCTCGGTGATGCCGACCATCATCCGCGGCCACACCCACGCGCCGACCGTGCTGATCGGGGAGAAGGCCGCCGACCTGATCGCCGCGTCCCGACCCGCCGGGCTGAGCGTGGTGCCGTCCCACTGACCCCCGCACGGGCGGCCGGCGGCAGGCACAATGAACGCGATGACGATGACCGCCGCACGTCGCCGGGCGCACGCCAAGCTCGCCGCGCTGCCCGGCGTGCGCGGGGTGCGCAGGCCGGTGGCCCCCGACCGAGATGACGAGTTCGACGTCTTCTACGTGCGGACCGGCCGCAAATCCACCCATCCGGTGGTCGTCATCCCCGGCGGGCCGGGGGCCGCGTCGATCGCGCTCTACCGCGCGTTCCGGCGGCGCGCCGCGCTGGCCGGCCTCGACGTCATCATGATCGAACACCGCGGGGTGGGGCTGTCTCGGCACGACGACCGCGGCGTGGATCTGCCATCGGAAGCGCTGAGCGTCGACGCGGTCGTCGACGACATCGCCGCCGTCCTCGACGACGCCCAGGTGGGTCAGGCCATCGTCTACGGCACGTCCTACGGCACCTATCTGGCCGCCGGTCTGGGGGTGCGGCACCCGGGCCGGATCCACGCCATGGTGCTCGATTCGCCGCTGCTGTCGGCCGACGACATCGACGAGGTCCGCGCCGAGGTTCGGCGGGTGCTGTGGGACGGGACGGCCCCGGACCGTGCCGAGTTGGCCGCCAAGGTGCGCCGGCTGGTCACCGACGGTGCGCTGGCCTCCGAATCGGTGTTGCTGGCCATCGGCATCTACGAGCTGGCCGGCCCGAAAGCGCTGGAGCGCCAACTGGATCTGCTGCTGTCGGGCCGAAGGTGGCTGTGGGCGGCGGCCGCGCTGGGCACCCGGCACGTGCTGGAACGCAAGACCGCCTTCCACCACGAGCCCGATCTGGTCGAACGCCTGGCCTACCGCGAGCTCAACTACGGCGCCGAGCCCGACGGCGGACCGCTCGACCCGTCCGTGGGGCTGCGCGGAATCGCGACCGGGGACGTGGAATTCGTCGCCGAACCCTACGACCTTGCCGCGGCCATGCCGGGGTTCACCTGGCCCACCGCGGTGCTCTCCGGCGGCCGCGACCTGACCACCCCGGCCGCGGTGGCTCGGCGCATCACCGAGCTGGTCCCGGACTCGGTGCTGGTCGAACTGCCCACCGCCGGCCACAGCATCCTCGACACCCGGGAACGCGCGGCGCTGCAGGTCTGCACCGCCGCAGCCGCCGGGGGCATCCATGGGTTGCCTTCGCGCGCAGCCGAACTCGACGCGCTGGCGGGCAATCTCACGGTGCGGCTGCTGGTGCGGGCGATGGCGGTGGCGGGCCGGGTGGAGTCGGCGATGCCCGAGGCGGTGCCGCGCGCGGTGCGCCAGCTCACTCCTTCATGAAGCCGATCGCGGTGTAGTCCAGGTCGCCGATCCCGACCGGCCCGTAGTTGGCCAGCGTGCTGCGCACCGCGACGTTGCCGGCCGACTGGAACAGCGGCAGGCTGTGGCCGATCTCCCAGATCATCGTGTCCAGCTCGTTGGCCAGCGCGCGGGCCTTGGCCGGATCCAGCTCGGAGAGCGTCTCCTCGATCTTGGCGTCGATCTGCGGGCTGCCGATCCTGCCGTAGTTGCTCTCCCCGCCGGAGGCGTAGATCTGGGTCAGCCCGCCGAGGGGGAAGGCATCACCGGCCCAGGCGAACTGGGCGATGTCGAAGTTGCCGGGGGTGATGTAGTCGCTGAACAGCTTTCCGCCGGGCGCGGCGATCAGCTCCAGGTTGACGCCGATCTGGGCCAGGTTGTTCTGCGCGATCTGGCCGATCTGGCGGGTGCTCTGGGCGTCGTAGAACACGTCGCGGATGGTCAGCCTGCGGCCGTCCTTCTCCCGGAACTGGCCGTTGAGGGTCCAGCCCAGCGCGTCGAGGTCCTTCTTGGCGCCCTCGGGGTCGAACGCGATGCTGTTGTCCTGGTAGCCCTCCTGGCCGGCCAGGTAGAGGTGGTTGTTCAGCGGCACCGGGTTGTCCACCAGGCCGCGCTGGGTGATCGACGCGATGGCCTGCCGGTCGATGCCCTTGGCGAGTGCGGCGCGCAGCGCCGGATCGGCCAGGATCGAGCCGTCGGCGCCGTTGAACGTCATGTGATACCAGCTCGGGGCGGGCGCCCGCCGGATCGAGACCCCCGGCGTGCGCCGGGCGACGGTCAGGTCGTCCAGCGTCGCCAGCCCGACCGCGTCCAGCGCGCCGTTCTGCAGCGCGGGCAGCTTGGCCGCGTCGTCGAGCACGGTGTAGGTGACCGTGTCCAGCACCGGGGGCGTGCCCCACCACTTCGGGTTGCGCACCAACACGATTCGCTGGGCCGCCCGGTCGACCGTGCCGACCATGAACGGGCCCGCCGACGGGCCCGGGTCGTTGAGGAAGCCCTTGTTGAACGCCTCCGGGTCCCGCGTCATCACCCGCGGGTAGAGCATGCCGTTGCCGGCGAACATGCCGCGCCAGTCCGCGTAGTGGTCGGTGAACGTGATGACGGCCTGGCGGTCGTCGACGCCCTTGGTGACCGAGGCGACCCGCTCGCTGCCGTTGGGCGCGGCGAACAGGAAGCGCTCGTCCTTGCCGCTGGTGGCGTTGATCTGGGCGGCGAAATCCTCCCAGGTGATCGGGCTTCCGTCGGACCACACCGCGGCCGGGTTGATGGTGTAGGTGACGACCTGGGGGTCGGTGCTGGTCAGCTCGACACTGGTGAAGAAATCGGTGTCGACCGTCATCTCCCCGTTCGGCTCGATCACGAAGGCCCGCGGCAGCGTCCAGCGCAGCATGTTGCCGATCTCGCCGAGGTTGCCGTCGATGTGCAGGTTGTTGAAGTTCACCGGGAAGCCCGACAGCGCCAGCCGCAGGTTCCCGCCCGGCAGCAGGGTGGCCGGGTCCTGCGGGTTGATGTCGGCGGTGGCGCCGAGTTCGGCGTCGCCGCCGGCCGGCGGCACCTCCTCGTCGCCCCCGGAGCATCCGGTCACCACCAGCGCGGCGACCAGGCTCACCGCGAACAGACGCATGACGGCACGCAACCACGGCGATCGGTAGATCATGCGGCCGACTCTAACCGGGATCGGGCCGCGGACGTGGCACCGCCGACAGCAGACGGCGGGTGTAGGCGTCCTGTGGGTCGGCGAAGACGGCGTCGGCGTCGCCCTGCTCGACGATGCGGCCGCGGTGCATCACGGCCACCCGGTGAGCCACGTGCTTGACCACCGACAGGTCGTGGGAGACGAACAGATAGGCCAGCCCGAGGCGCTCCTGCAGGTCGAGCAGCAGGTTGATGATGCCGGCCTGGATCGACACGTCCAGCGCCGACACCGGCTCGTCGAGCGCCAGGATCTTCGGCTGCAGCGCCAGCGCCCGCGCGATGCCGATGCGCTGCTTCTGCCCGCCGGAGAACTCCGCCGGGTAGCGGGTGGCGTCCTCGCGGCGCAGCCCGACCAGGGTGAGTAGCTCGGCCACCCGGTCGTCGCTGGATGTCTTGTCGAAACCGTTGGCTCGCAACGGCTCTGCCAAGACGTCGGCCACCGGCAGGCGCGGGTCCAGGGAGGCCACCGGGTCCTGGAACACCACCTGCAGGTCACCGCGCAGCCCCCGGCGGGCGCGCCGGTCCAGCGCAGCGACGTCGGCGCCGAGCACCTCGATGGACCCGCCCTGCGGGGCGTGCAGACCGAGGATCTGGTGCAGCGTGGTGGACTTGCCCGACCCCGACTCGCCGACGATGCCCAGCGTGCGGCCCTGGGTGAGCTCGAAGCTGACCCCGTCGACCGCGCGCACGGTGCCGATGCGCCTGCGCAGCACCACGCCCTTGGTCAGCGTGAACGTCTTGACCAGATCGCGCACCCGCAGCACCACCGGCCCGCCGGCGGGTTCACCGCGCACCGGCTCGGTCGACACGCCGTAGATGTCGGCGGCGCTGCGGCCGGCGACCTCGCCGTGCCGGATGCAGGCCACCCCGTGGTCCGGGCCGACCGGCTCGAGGTCCGGTTCGGCCTCGCGGCAGGCGTCGATCGCCAGCGGGCAGCGCGGCGCGAACGGGCAACCCGGCGGCAGCGCGGCCAGCGACGGCGGGGCGCCCGGGATCGGGACCAGCCGGGTGCCCTGCGCGGCGTCCAGCGCGGGCACCGAGCCCAACAGCCCTGCGGTGTAGGGCATCCGGCGGGTGTCGTACAGGTCGGCGACCGGGGCCGTCTCCACCGCCCGCCCGGCGTACATCACCAGCGCGCGGTCGGCGAACTCGGCGACCACTCCCAGATCGTGGGTGATGATCAGCACCCCGGCGCCGGTGACGTCGCGCGCCGTACGCAGCACGTCGAGGATCTGCGCCTGCACCGTGACGTCCAGCGCGGTCGTCGGCTCGTCACAGATCAACAGGTCCGGGTCGTTGGCGATGGCCATCGCGATGACCACCCGCTGGCGTTCCCCGCCGGACAGCTCGTGCGGGAACGACCGGGACCGCTGCCCGGGCGCGGCGATGCCGACCAGTTCGAGCAGGTCGACGGCACGGGTGCGCGCGGCGCGTGCACTGACGTCGCGCCGGTGCACCCGGATCGCCTCGGCGATCTGGTCGCCGACGGTGTACACCGGGGTCAGCGCCGACATCGGGTCCTGGAACACCGTGCCGATCCGGTCGCCACGGATCCGTGACATCTGCGGATCCGAGCGGCCCAGCAGTTCGTCGCCGTGCAACCGCACCGACCCGGTCACCTCGGCGTGCGGGGGAAGCAACCCGACCACGGCCATGGCGCCCGCGGACTTGCCCGCCCCGGACTCGCCGACCAGCGCCACCACCTCACCGGCGTCGACGTGATAGGTCAAACCGCGCACGGCCGCAACGCGTTCGGTGTCGGTGCGGAACGTCACGCTCAGATCGCGCACCTCGAGCAGGCTCATGACCGGCTCCTGCGGGCACGCCACGGCGCGGGCCGCGCGGACGGGTCCAGCGCGTCGCGCAGCCCGTCGCCGACGAGGTTGGCGCACAACACGATCAGCACCAGCGTGCCGGCCGGGAACAGGAACACCCACGGGAACGTGGTGACCGACGGGGTGCCGTCGGCGACCAGCGTGCCCAGCGACACGTCGGGGCGCTGTACGCCGAAACCGAGGAAGCTGAGCCCGGTTTCGGCCAGAATCGCCAGCCCGACGTTCAGCGTGGTGTCGATGATCAGGATCGACGCCACGTTGGGCACGATGTGGCGGACGATGATCCGCCAGTTCCGCACCCCCATATATCGTGCGGCCGCGACGAATTCGCGTTCCCGCAGGCTCAACGTCATCCCGCGCACGATCCGTGAGCTGATCATCCAGCTGAACCCGGCCAGCAGCACGATCAGCCACAGCACGGTGTCCGCGCCGCGGGTGCTCGGGGTGACGATGGCGATCAGGATGAACCCGGGCACCACCAGCAGCAGGTCGACCAGCCACATCAGCGTGGTGTCACGCCAGCCGCCGAAGTACCCGGCGATCGCGCCGACCGTGGCCGCGATGACGGTAGAGATGACCGCCACGCACACCCCGATCAACAGCGACTTCTGCATCCCGCGCAGGGTCTGCGCCAGCAGGTCCTGGCCCAGCGCGTTGGTGCCGAACCAGTGTTTCGGGCCGGGCGGCTGCTGCAGCGCGTAGTAGTCCAGTTCGGTGTAGGAGTAGGGCAGCAGCGGCGGCAGCGCGTAGCAGCCGAGGAACAACAGCACCAGCACGACCGCGGCCACCACCGCGGGCCGGTTGCGCAGGAACCGCCGGCGCACCAGGGTGCGCCGCGACGCGAAGCCGCTCTCGACGCCCGCCGGCCCGGTCATGAGACCCGCACCCGGGGATCGAGCGCGGCGTAGATCACGTCCGAGAGCAGACCGGCCAGCAGCACCGTCGCCCCGGAGAACACCGCGTACGCGACGATGATGTTGGTGTCCTGGGTCAGGATGCCCTGCACGAACCACTCACCCATGCCGTGCCAGCCGAAGATCTTCTCGACGAACACCGCGCCGGTGACCAGCCCGCTGACGCCGTAGGCGAACAGGGTGGCCATCGGGATCAGCGCGGTGCGCAACCCGTGCTTGAACAGGGCCTGCCGCCGGGTCAGGCCCTTGGCCCTGGCCGTGCGGATGAAGTCCTGACCGAGCACGTCGAGCATGGCGTTGCGCTGGTAGCGGCTGAACACCGCGATCGCGGCCAGCGCCAGCGTGAACGACGGCAGCACCAGGTGCTGCACCCGGTCGACGAGCTGGTTCCAGGCGCCGCCGACGGCGTCCGGTGACGTCTCGCCGGTGTACTCGAACAGCTGCACGCCCAGCGCGGTGTTGACCTTCAGCGCGCCCAGGATCAGCAGGTTGGCCACCACGAACGTCGGCGCGCTGAGGATCAGCAGCGACAGCACGGTGATCACCCGGTCCGACAGCCGGTACTGCCGCACGGCACCCCACGCGCCGACGACCACCCCGATGCCGGTGCCCACCACCGAGCCGATGACCACCAGCCGCAGGCTGACCCCGACGCGGCGCCACAGCTCCTCGGTCACCGGCTGGCCGCCGACGGTGGTGCCGAGGTCGCCGCGAACCGCCCCGGACAGCCAGCTCAGGTAGCGCGCCGGGATAGGTTTGTCCAGGTCCAGTTCGGCGGCCTTGGCGTCGATCACCGCCTGCGGGGGCCGCGGATTGCGTTCCAGCAGGCTGTCGAGCGGGTTGAACGACAGCGAGGTCAGGCAGAACGTCAGGAACGAGGCGATGCCGAGCAGCACGACGTAGTTGAGCAGCCGGCGCGCGAGGAACAGGCTCATGCGGCGGGTCTGCCTCGGGGCTGCATGCGCACAGGTTAAGAGATGTCTGCCGGTGTGGCCCCTTTTCGTCGGCTCCGGGCGCGCCCGGTGTCAGCGGGGCAGGTCCGGCACCGAGCCGCCCGGCGCACAGCCGGGGCCCGGCGGCGGCCCGAACGCCCCGTGCGCCGGCCCGGTCAGATGCGGTGCGGACGGCGCACTCGCGGCGTAGATTGCGGCGCCGCCGAATGCGGCGACGACCACCGCGATCCCGACGGCCATCGCCGTCTCGCGGGCACCCCAGCGGCGCGGCGCCGGTTCCGGGGCGCCCCAGACTCCGTGTTCGAGGTTCACCTGATCGGTCATGGACCCCACCCTGGTCCCGGTCCATGTGTGTGCGCTGTGTACGCCGTGGGTGCCGGATATGTCCACCGGGTTCACAGCGCGCACATAGCTCGGACACAGACAGTGCCTAGCGCCCGGACACATAATGGGCCGGTGGCCGACACCCAGACCCACGGGGATCCCGGGCGCGTCGTGATGACCCGGGCCGACGGCAGCCCCATCCGGGTGCTCGTCGTCGACGACGAGCCGGTGCTGGCCGAGCTGGTGTCGATGGCGCTGCGGTACGAGGGCTGGGACATCCTGACCGCGGGCGACGGGGCCACCGCGATCGCACTGGCCAGGGAATCGCCACCGGATGTGGTCGTGCTCGACGTGATGCTGCCCGACATGAGCGGGCTCGACGTGCTGCGCAAGCTGCGCGAGCAGATCCCCGGCCTGCCGCTGCTGCTGTTGACCGCCAAGGACTCCGTCGAGGACCGCATCGCCGGGCTGACCGCCGGCGGCGACGACTACGTCACCAAACCGTTCAGCATCGAGGAGGTCGTGCTGCGGCTACGCGCGCTGCTGCGCCGCACCGGGGTGAGCACCGAGACCGGCGGCGCCAAGATCGTCGTCGGCGACCTCGTGCTCGACGAGGACAGCCACGAGGTCACCCGCGGCGGTGACCTGATCACCTTGACCGCAACCGAATTCGAGCTGTTGCGCTTCATGATGCGCAACGCCAAACGGGTGCTGAGCAAGACCCAGATCCTGGACCGGGTGTGGAGCTACGACTTCGGCGGCCGGTCCAACATCGTCGAGCTGTACGTGTCGTACCTGCGCAAGAAGATCGACACCGGGCGCGAGCCGATGATCCACACCCTGCGCGGTGCGGGCTATGTCCTCAAGCCGCCCCGCTGAGCGGGCCGGCCCGCGCTCGCCCCGCGGCTGGACGCTGCGCACCCGGCTGCTGGTCACCCAGCTGGTGGTGCTCGCGCTGGTGTGCGCGGGCACCGGTGTGGCCACCGAGTTCGCGCTGCAGCGCTTCCTGATGAACCAGCTCGACGAACAGGTGGTCGAGGCCGGCCGGAGGTCGACGGTGATCTTCGAGTTCGGCCCGCCGCCCCCGCCGGGCATGGGGCCGCGGATGCTGCCGCCCGGGCCGGTGCTGGGCCCGCCGGCCGTGCCACCGCACCGGGTGTTCATCCGCACCGACGACGGCCCGGGACCGGCGTTCCTGAACGCGCCGGGGCAGGCCATCCACACCGTGGGCGCGGTGGTGGCCGGCGGCCGAGCCCTCGACGCCGGGGTGATCACCGCCGACGGGGCGCGTACCGAGATCTCGGCCGCGGCGGCCGCCCACCTGGCCGCGGTACCCGTGGATCAGCGACCGCGCACGGTCGAGCTCGACGGCCTGGGCCGCTACCGGGTGGTTGGTGTGCCGTCGCACCACCCGGGACAGGCCATCGTCGCGGGCCTGCCCACCGCCGACGTCGACGACACCCTGCTGTGGGTGCTGGTGATGTTCTGCGTGGTGGCTGCGCTGGCGCTACTGGGCGCCGGCACGGCCAGCGTCGTGCTGGTGCGTCGCCAACTCGCCCCGCTGGCAAGGGTTTCCGCGGCCGCCCAGCAGGTCGCCGATCTGGAGCTGGACCGCGGTGAGGTGCGGTTGCCGACGCCGATCGTCGCGGTGGACCCCGCGGCCGTCCACACCGAGGTCGGGCAGCTGGGCTCGGCGCTGAACCGGATGCTCGACCGGATCGCGGGCGCGCTGTCGGCGCGGCACGCCAGCGAGACCCGGGTCCGTCAGTTCGTCGCCGACGCCAGCCACGAGCTGCGCACCCCGCTGGCCGCCATCCGCGGCTACACCGAACTGGCCCAACGCAAACGGGGCGAGCTGCCCGACGACGTCGCCCACGCGATGAACCGCGTGGAGTCCGAGACCGAGCGGATGACCCACCTGGTCGAGGACATGCTGCTGCTCGCCCGGCTCGACACCGGGCGCCCGCTCGAGCGTGAGCCGGTGGATTTGTCCCGCCTGGTCGTCGACGCCGTCAGCGACGCCCACGTCGCCGGGCCCGAGCACACCTGGGAGCTCGACCTGCCCGACGAGCCGGTCACCGTCCCCGGCGACGAAGCCCGCCTGCACCAGGTGCTGGCCAACCTGCTGGCCAACGCGCGCACCCACACCCCGCCCGGCACCACCGTCACCACCGCGCTGGCCGCCGGAGCCCACGGGGGAGCGGTGCTCAGCGTCGTCGACGACGGGCCCGGGGTGCCGGCCTGGCTGCAGCCCGACATCTTCGAACGGTTCGCCCGCGGCGACGTCTCGCGCTCCCGGCGCGACGGCAGCACCGGGCTGGGCCTGGCCATCGTCGACGCCGTGGTGCGCGCCCACGGCGGGACCATCCGCCTCCACAGCATCGCGGGCAGAACGGAGTTCGTCGTCACCCTGCCCGGGGATTCACAGCCGAGGCACAGCGGAGGCCCATCGGGCGCCTAGCGCGCGTACCGATGATCGACGGGTGACCTTGCTGATCCCGGCCGAGGCCCGAGCCGGCACGGCCGCGGGATCCGGCACCCGATCGTCGCTGTGGCGTCGCGTCGCGGTGACCGTGCTGCTGGCGGCCACGGCGGCGCTGTACCTGGTGAACCTGGGGGCCAGCGGCTGGGCCAACGCCTACTACGCGGCGGCGGTGCAGGCCGGGTCCTCGGACGCGACGGCGATGCTGTTCGGCTCCAGCGACGCGGGCAACGCGATCACCGTCGACAAGACCCCGGCCGCGCTGTGGGTGATGGACGTCTCGGCCCGGCTGTTCGGGTTCGGCCCCTGGAGCATGTTGGTGCCGCAGGCGGTGATGGGGGTGGCGGCCGTCGGCCTGCTCTACGCCGCGGTGCGGCGCGCCGCCGGCACCGCCGCGGGCCTGATCGCGGGCACGGTGCTCGCGCTGACGCCGGTGGCGGCGTTGATGTTCCGGTTCAACAACCCCGACGCGCTGCTGGTACTGCTGCTCGTCCTCGCCGCGTACTGCACCCAGCGCGGGTGCGAGGAGGACGCGTCGCGGTGGTGGCTCATCGGTGCCGGCGCGGCGGTCGGGTTCGGGTTCCTGGCCAAGATGCTGCAGGCGCTGCTGGTGGCGCCCGCACTGGCGGCGGCCTATCTGCTGGCCGGGCACCGGCCGCTGCGCCTGCGGGTGCTCGACACCGTGGCCGCCGCGGCGGCACTGGTGGCCTGCGCGGGCTGGTACGTCCTGCTGGTGCAGCTGTGGCCGGCCGGCGCGCGACCCTACATCGGCGGCTCTCAGCACAACAGCATCGTCGAACTCACATTGGGCTACAACGGTTTCGGCCGACTGACCGGCAACGAGCCGGGCGGTCTGGGCAACCTCAACCACGACGTCGGCTGGGGCCGGCTGCTCGGCGGCGGCATGGGGTCGGACATCGGCTGGCTGCTGCCCGCCGCGATCGTCGGCATCATCGCGGGCCTGGTCCTCACCCGGCGCGCCCCGCGCACCGACCCCACCCGGGCGGCGCTGGTGCTGTGGGGCGCTTGGCTGGTGGTGACCGCGGTGGTGTTCAGCTACATGAACGGCATCGTGCACTCGTACTACACCGTCGCGCTGGCCCCGGCGATCGGCGCCGGCGTCGGCATCGGCGCCACCCTGCTGTGGCGGCGGCGGCGCGACCCTCGGGCCGCGGTGACGATGGCCGGTGTGGTGCTCGTCACGGTCACCCTCGCCGCGGTGCTGCTGGCGCGGACCGCGGACTGGCTGCCCTGGCTGCGGGCCGCGGTCGCCGTCGGCGGGGTGGGCGCGGCGGTGCTGCTGGTGGTGATCGGCCGCCTCGGCGAGCGGACCGGGTGGGTGGTCGCCGCGCTGGCGCTGACGTCGTGTCTGGCCGGGCCCGCCGGGTACGCGCTGGCCACCGCGGCGACACCGCACAGCGGGGCGATCCCGTCGGTCGGCCCGGCCCGCAGCGGGTCGGGTCCGCTCGGCGGGGGCGGCTTGCTCAGCGCGCCGTCGCCGCACCCCGACCTGATCCGGTTGTTGTCCACCGATGCCAGCGAATTCACCTGGGCGGCAGCGGTGGTCGGATCCAACAACGCGGCCGGCTACCAGCTGTCGGCGGGTGTGCCGGTGCTGGCCGTCGGCGGGTTCAACGGAACCGACCCGGCGCCCACGCTCGACGACTTCGTCCGTGCCGTGGCGGACCGGCGGATCCACTACTTCATCGAGGGCGGGTTCATCGAGGGCGGGTTCATCGAGGGCAGGCAGACGATGATGGGCCCGCTGCGGATCGGGCAGACCGGCGAAGCCGCGGCGATCCGCGCGTGGGTCGAGGCACACCACCGGCCCCGGATCATCGACGGCATCGTGCTGTACGACCTCACTGAGCCCATCTCACAGCCGGCGCATAGCTCGGGCCAACGATGAGCACAACTGCGCGGCCGAGCATGGACGCCATGACAGACACCGCACTCGTGCCCGACGTCTCGGGTCCCCGCCGCCGGTTCGCACCGCGGCCCAACGCCGCGACCACGGCGCGCGCGGCGGGGGTGCCGGTGCTCGACATCGTCGTACCCGTCTACAACGAGCAGGCGGCGCTGGCGGATTCGGTGTACCGGCTGCACCGTTACCTGTGCGAGGCGGTGCCGTTCCCGGCCCGCATCACCATCGCCGACAATGCCAGCATCGACGACACCCCGCGCATCGCCGCGGCGCTGGCCGGGGAGCTGCCCGATGTGCACGTGGTGCGGCTCGACGAGAAGGGCCGCGGTCGCGCGCTGCACCACGTGTGGTCGCGCTCGGATGCCGCGGTGCTGGTCTACATGGACGTCGACCTGTCCACCGACCTCGCCGCGCTCGGCCCCCTGGTCGCCCCGCTGATCTCCGGGCACTCCGACCTCGCGATCGGCACCCGGCTGGCCCGCGGCGCGCGGGTGCACCGCGGACCCAAGCGGGAGTTCATCTCCCGCTGCTACAACCTGATCCTGAAATCCACGCTGTCGGCTGGCTTCTCGGACGCCCAGTGCGGTTTCAAGGCCATCCGCGCCGACGTCGCCGCCGAGCTGCTGCCCTACGTCGAGGACACCGGATGGTTCTTCGACACCGAGCTGCTGGTGCTGGCCGAGCGCAGTGGGCTGCGCATCCACGAGGTGCCCGTCGACTGGGTCGACGACCCCGACAGCCGCGTCGACATCGTCGCCACCGCCGCCGCCGACCTCAAGGGGATCGGGCGGCTGCTGCGCGGATTCGCCACCGGCGCGATCCCGGTGAACACGATCGCCGCGCAGCTCGGCTCGTCCCGGGTGTCGGCCGCGCCCCGCTCGCTACTGCGCCAGGCGGTGCGGTTCGGCGTGATCGGGGTGACGTCGACCGCGGCCTACGTGCTGCTGTTCACGGTGCTGCAGGGCTGGGCCGGCGCCCAGCTGGCGAACCTGATCGCGTTGCTGCTCACCGCGATCGGCAACACCGCCGCCAACCGGCGGTTCACCTTCGGCGTCGCGGGCGGGGCGCACCTGGCCCGCCACCACCTCGAGGGCCTGATCGTGTTCGGTATCGCGTTGGCCATCACCAGCGGCGCGCTCGGGGTGCTGCACGCTCTGGCCGCCGCGCCGCACCATCTGGTCGAGCTGGCGGTGCTCGTGACGGCGAACCTGGTCGCCACCGCGGTGCGCTTCGTCCTGCTGCGCGGCTGGGTGTTCCACCCCCGCCGCGCCGCCGCGAAAGGAACCACCCGATGACCGGCACCGCGGCCGTACCCGCCGCAACCGCGACCACGCTCCCGGCCGCCCGGTCGAACCCGTTGCGCGGCATGATGGTCGGCGACGGCACCCAACAACGGTGGGTGCGGCCCGCGCTGCTGGGCCTGTTGACCGCCACCGCGGTGCTCTACCTGTGGGGTCTGGGTTCCTCCGGCTGGGCGAACAACTACTACGCCGCCGCCGCGCAGGCGGGCACCCAGGACTGGAAGGCCTGGCTGTTCGGCTCGTTGGACGCCGGAAACGGCATCACCGTGGACAAGCCGCCCGCCGCGCTGTGGGTGATGGTGTTGTCGGGCCGGCTGTTCGGCTTCACACCGTTCACGGTGCTGCTGCCGCAGGCCTTGATGGGCGTCGGCGCGGTCGCGGTGCTGTACGCCGCCGTGCGCCGGGTCAGCGGGCCCGGCGCCGGGTTGATCGCCGGTGCGGCGCTGGCCGTCACACCGGTGGCCGCATCGATGTTCCGCTACAACAACCCCGACGCGCTGCTGGTGCTGCTGCTGGTGGTCGCCGCCTATCTGATGGTCCGCGCCATCGAGAGCGGCCGGACCCGCTGGGTCGTGGCCATCGGTGTCGTGCTGGGCCTGGCGTTCCTGACCAAGATGCTGCAGGCCTTCCTGGTGGTCCCCGGGCTGGCGGTGGCGTTCCTGGTCGCCGCGCCCCTCGGGTGGTGGGCGCGGGTCGGCAAGCTGGCCGCCGGCGGCGCGGCGATGGTCGCGACGGCCGGAGCGTTCCTGGCGCTGGTGAGCCTGTGGCCCGCTGGCTCACGGCCCTACATCGGCGGCTCCACCGACAACAGCCTGCTGCAGCTCGCGCTGGGCTACAACGGGATCCAGCGGGTGCTCGGCAGCGGTGCCGGGCCGGGCGGGCCGCCGCCGAATCCGGCCGGCGGACAGGGCGGGCCGCCGCCGGGAGGCGGGGGAGCCAACCTGTTCTTCGGCGGTGACCCCGGCCTCACCCGGATGTTCGGTGCGTCGATGGGGGCCGAGGCGTCGTGGCTGCTGCCCGCCGCGCTCATCGCGCTGGCGGCGGGCCTGTGGTGCACCCGCCGCACCGCGCGGACCGCGACGGTGCGGGCGAGCCTGTTGCTTTGGGGCGGTTGGCTGTTGGTCACCGCGGTGGTCTTCAGCTTCATGGATGGCATCATCCACCCCTACTACACCGTGGCGCTGGCCCCGGCGGTCGCGGCGCTCGTCGGGATCGGCGTGGCCGAGCTGTGGCGGGGCCGGGTGTTCTGGCCGGCGCGCACCGTGCTGGCCGCGATGTCGGCGGTGACCGGGGTGTGGGCGTTCGTGCTGCTCGACCGGGTCCCGGACTGGCAGCCGTGGCTGCGGTGGATCGTGCTCGTGGGCTCCATGGTGATCGCCGCGGTCATCGCGGCCGGCGTGCACCTGCTCGGCCGGGCCACGGCCGTGGTCGCCGCGGCGGCAATCGTGCTGGGCGCCGCCGGGTCGGCGGCGTTCGCGATCGAAACCGCGACCCATGCCGCCGGCGGGCCAGGCACCATGGCGGGCCCCGCTGCGTCGCACGGCGGCTTCGGCCCTCCGGGCGGATCGGGCGCGTCGAGCAAGGACGACACCGCGCTGCACGAGGTGCTCCGGGCGACCGACAACCGTTGGGCGGCAGCGGGAATCGGATCGATGGTGACTGCGGACCTGGAGCTCGAGACGGGCGCGTCGGTGATGGCCATCGGCGGGTTCAGCGGCGGCGACGACTGGCCGACGCTGGCGCAGTTCCAGGACTATGTGGCCGACGGTCAGGTCCGCTACTTCATCGCAGGCGACGGCCCGGGCCACGGCCACCGCGGCGAATCTGCGGCGCAGATCGCGGCGTGGGTGCAGCAGAACTTCGCCCCCACCGACGTCGGCGGCACCACGGTCTACGATCTCGCTGATCCGGACTAGTGACCAAATCCGGTCGCGCTGTTAACCTTCGCGCCATGACGGTGACAGACGAGTACCTGAGGAACAACGAGGAGTACGCCAAGACGTTCAGCGGGCCGCTGCCTCTGCCGCCCAGCAAGCACGTCGCGGTGGTGGCCTGCATGGACGCCCGCCTCGACGTCTACCGGATCCTGGGTCTGCAGGACGGTGAGGCGCACGTCATCCGCAACGCGGGCGGCGTCGTCACCGACGACGAGATCCGGTCACTGGCCATCAGTCAGCGGCTGCTGGGGACCAAAGAGATCATCCTGATCCACCACACCGACTGCGGCATGCTGACTTTCACCGACGACGACTTCAAGCGCGCCATCCAGGACGAGACCGGTCTCAAACCGGAGTGGGCGGCCGAGTCGTTCCCCGACGTCGAAGAGGACGTCCGGCAGTCGCTGCGCCGCATCGAGGCCAGCCCGTTCGTCACCAAGCACGAGTCGTTGCGCGGCTTCGTCTTCGACGTCGCCACCGGCAAGCTGAACGAGGTCACGCGGTAGCGCGCGCCAACGTGTACAGCGCACCGGCGGTGCGCGCGCAGAACGCATCGCGGTCCTGATGTCCGCGGGTCATCGCCCGCACCACGGTGGTGGCCACCAGGACGTCGAAGACGGTGTCGGTGCGCGCGGCGATCTCCTCCGGTGCCGCCTGCGGCAGTGCCGAGGCCAACAGCTCGGTCATCAGGGAGCGGACGTCGGCCTCGGAGCGCAGCACCAGCCGCTCGTAGGCCCGCTCGTCGCTGTGGTAGGCGGCGAGCAGCCCCGGCAGTGCCGCCCGGATCGCCGGTTGGGCGAGCCAATCCAGGAACGTCTGCACCCACGCCCGCAGATCGGCCAGCAGGTCCCCGGTCGGCCGCGGGACGGGCGCGGGTCGGGGATGGCCGAACGCGGCGTCCTCGACGAGTGCTTCCTTGGTGGGCCAGCGCCGGTAGATGGTCGGTGCCCCGACCCCGGCGCGGCGGGCGACGGCCAGCACGGTGGTGCCCTGATAGCCCACCTCGACCAGCAGGTCGCGGGTGGCCTGCAGCACCGCGACGTCCTTGGCCGGGTTGCGGGGCCGGCCCACCGGGGTTGACGAGGTCACGCCGAAAACCTACCGCGAATCCGCAGCTTTCTGTTACGTTACGCACCGTAACGAAATAAGGAGGCCGTGATGCTGACCCCGCACGACGAACTGCTGTGCCACCAGCTGCCGACGACCTTCGACCACGTCGAGCAGAGCGACCTGCGCTGGACCGAGCGGATCGTGATGTACGGCTTCGACCGGTCCGGGGACATCAACGTGATGACCGGGCTGGCCCGCTACCCCAACCGCAGTGTCACCGACGCCTACGTGATGATCACCCGGCGCAGCGACACCGGCGTGCCCGCCCGGGTGGTGCGGATGTCGACCGAACTCAACCCGGAGTCCGGGCCGCTGGGCCATTACAGCGTCGGGCCCTACAGCTACCGGGTGGAGGAGCCGCTGCACACCGTGCGGGCGGTGCTGGAACCCAACGAGCAGGGCGTCAGCCTGGATCTGCGGCTGCGCGGCCAGTTCCCGACCTACGAGCAGACGCCGGCGTTCCACCGCAGCCGCGGCCGGGTCAGCGAGGACGCCCGCCGGTTCTATCAGAACGGGGAGCTAGAGGGCTGGCTGGAGATCGACGGGGAACGCATCGAGATCGACTCCAGCAGATGGTGGTTCGGCCGCGACCACTCGTGGGGCATCCGCAACGGCCCCGGCGGTGGCAGCCTGCGCGAGGGCGAACACCTGCAGCCACAGGAGATCCCCGACGGCACGCTGTACTACATGGGCATCTTCCAATTCGACGACGAGCTGGTGCATTTCGCGCAGCGCGAGACCAGCACGGGGCAGCGGTGGCAGTTCGAGGGCGAGATCCTCTACCCGCTGCTCACCGGGCGGCCCGCCGCGCACATCATCGACGTCGAACACGACCTGAAGTTCCGCGACGAGCTGCGGGTGATCAGCGGCGGCACCTTCACCGTGCACCGCGCCGACCGCAGCACCGCCACCATCGAGGTCGCCCCGCTGTGTGATTTCTGGCCGGGTCTGGCCGGCTACCTGGAGGTCAACGGGTACGCCTCCGGGCATTGGCGGGGTACCGATTTCATCGACGGGTTCACCGTCGACACCGCCGATCTGGATGTCGTGCGGCCGGTCAGCTTCTTGTCCGAGACGCTGTGCGAGGTCCGGATGTCGACGCCGGAGGGCGAGAAGACCGGCCATGGGCTGGTGGAGATGGTCTTTGTCGGCGCCTATCCTCGGTACGGCTACACCGGCTGGTGAGATGACCACCGGTTCGCAGCAGACCCGGCTGAGCGCCGAGGAACTCCCGGGCGCCTTGGAAGGTATTGTCCGGCAACGCATCCCCGGAGCGAGCACCGCGCGCATCGAGAACTTCACCGCGAGCGCCGTCGGGTTCTCCACCGAGACTTACCTTTTCGACCTCGTCGGGCTCGACGACGGCGCCACGCTGGGTCTGGTGTTCCGGCGGCCGCCCGAGTTCCAGATCCTGCCCGACTACGACCTGCGCCGACAGTTCCTGGTGATGCAGCGCCTCGGCCCGTCGTCGATCCCGGTGCCGTCCGTGCGCTGGGTGGACCCCGAGCCCGGCGCGCTGGGCACGCCGTACCTGGTGATGGACCGCATCGACGGCGTCGTCGGGGTCAGCGACGTCCCGCCCTACCATCAGGCCGGCATCTTCGCCGAGACCGACGACGCCGGCCGCGCGGCGCTGTGGAACGGCTGCGTCGACATGATCGCCGCGGTGCACCGGCTCGACCCCGTGCAGTACCGGTTGGGTTTCCTGGGCCTGCCTGGGCCGAACCCGGCCGCGGCGCTGGTGTCCTTCCTGCGCTACGCGCTGGGCTGGGCCTACGCCGACAGGCCCGTGCATCCGACCTTCCGCAGGGCGCTGGACTGGCTCGACGTCCACCCGTACACCCCCGAGCGCATCGGCGTGTGCTGGGGCGACAGCCGGATGTCGAATGTGCTCTACCGCCCGGACTTCACCCCCGCCGCGGCGCTGGACTGGGAGATCGCCTACCTCGGCGACCCCGCCGCCGACATCGCGTGGCTGCTGATGACCGACTGGATCAGCTCACCGCTGCCCGGCAACGCCCCGGCGCGGGGCACCCCCAGCCGGGAGGAGACCATCGCCCGCTACGAGGCGGCCGTCGGCCATCCCATCGGCAATCTGCGCTTCGGCGACCTCACCGCCCCGCTACTGCTGGCCGTCGCGCTGGTGCGGCTCAACGCCCGGTTCGCGCTGGCGGGCGTCGACCTGGCCGACGTCTGCGCCCGGCGCATCGACTACATCCTCGGCGGCGACTGAGCGGTGATTTCGGCGTGATGGTCGTCGCTCAGCGACGATCCCCACGCCGAACTCCACGTTGACACCGGTGCTGGCCGGCGATTACATTCCCGAGTAACACCATAAATATGGTCAGATCGACCAACTTTACGAGGAATCCATGACAGCTACCGATGAGCTGACGCACGCAGGACGCTACGAGCTGAGCCACCTGCGTGCGCTCGAGGCCGAGGCGATCCACATCATCCGGGAGGTGGCCGCGGAGTTCGAGCGGCCGGTCCTGTTGTTCTCGGGCGGCAAGGACTCGATCGTGATGCTGCACCTGGCGCTCAAGGCGTTCCGGCCGGGCCGGCTGCCGTTCCCGGTGATGCACGTCGACACCGGGCACAACTTCGAGGAAGTGCTGCAGGCGCGCGACGAGCTGGTCGCCGAGTCCGGGGTGCGGCTGGTGGTGGCCAAGGTGCAGGACGACATCGACGCCGGGCGGGTGGTGGAGACCATCCCGTCGCGCAACCCGATGCAGACGTTCACGTTGCTGCGCGCGATCCGGGAGAACAAGTTCGACGCGGCCTTCGGCGGCGCCCGCCGCGACGAGGAGAAGGCCCGCGCCAAGGAGCGGGTGTTCAGCTTCCGCGACGAGTTCGGCCAGTGGGATCCCAAGGCGCAGCGGCCCGAGCTGTGGAACCTCTACAACGGCCGCCATCACAAGGGCGAGCACATCCGGGTGTTCCCGCTGTCGAACTGGACCGAGTTCGACATCTGGTCCTACATCGGCGCGGAGAAGATCAAGCTGCCCTCGATCTACTACGCGCACCAGCGCAAGGTGTTCGAGCGCGACGGCATGCTGCTGGCGGTGCACAAGTACCTACAGCCGCGCAAGGACGAGACGGTGGTGGAGAAGACCGTGCGGTTCCGCACCGTCGGTGACGTCACCTGCACCGGCTGCGTGGAATCGCGGGCGGCCACGGTGTCGGAGGTGATCGCCGAGACCGCGGTGTCGCGGCTGACCGAGCGCGGCGCGACCCGTGCCGACGACCGAATCTCCGAGGCCGGGATGGAAGACCGCAAGCGCGAGGGGTACTTCTGACATGGGGCGAGCGAAGCGACGGGGAAATTGCATGGGGCGAGCGAAGCGACGGGGGATGTGACATGACGACGTTGTTGCGGATCGCCACGGCGGGTTCGGTCGACGACGGCAAGTCCACGCTGATCGGCCGGCTGCTCTACGACAGCAAGGCCGTCATGGAGGATCAGCTCGCGGCCGTGGAACGCACCTCGAAAGAACGCGGGCACGACTACACCGACCTGGCCCTGGTCACCGACGGGCTGCGCGCCGAACGCGAGCAGGGCATCACGATCGACGTGGCCTACCGCTACTTCGCCACGCCCAAGCGGAAATTCATCATCGCCGACACCCCCGGGCACATCCAGTACACCCGCAACATGGTGACCGGCACCTCGACCGCGCAGCTGGCGATCGTGCTCGTCGACGCCCGCCACGGCCTGCTCGAACAGTCCCGCCGGCATGCGTTCCTGGCCTCGCTGCTGGGCATCCAGCACATCGTGCTGGCGGTCAACAAGATGGACCTGATCGGTTGGGACAAAGAGCAATTCGAGAAGATCCGGGATGACTTCCACGACTTCGCCGCCCGGCTGGACGTGCACGACGTGACGACCATCCCGCTGTCGGCACTCAACGGCGACAACGTGGTGACCAAGTCCGACGCCTCGCCGTGGTACGAGGGCCCGGCGCTGCTGACCCACCTCGAAGAGGTCTACATCGCCGGTGACCGCAACCTCGTCGACGTCCGGTTCCCGGTGCAGTACGTGATCCGCCCGCAGACCCGCGATCATCACGACCACCGCAGCTACGCGGGCACGGTGGCCAGCGGGGTGATGCGGGTCGGCGACGACGTCGTGGTGCTGCCGACGGGCAAGGCCAGCCGGATCGCCGCGATCGAGGGGCCCAGCGGCCCGGTGGACGAGGCGTTCCCGCCGATGGCGGTGTCGGTCAGCCTGACCGATGACATCGACATCTCCCGCGGTGACCTGATCGCCCGGCCCAACAACCGGCCCAGGGTCGCCCAGGACTTCGATGCGACGGTGTGCTGGATGGCCGATGGCAGCTCGCTCGAGCCGGGGCGTGACTACCTGATCAAGCACACCACCCGCACCACGCGGGTGCGGGTGACCGGGCTGGACTACCGGCTCGACGTCAACACGCTGCACCGGGACAAGTCCGCGACCGCACTCAAACTCAATGAACTGGGCCGGATCTCGCTGCGCTCGCAGGTGCCGCTGCTGCTCGACGAGTACAGCCGCAACTCCGCGACGGGGTCGTTCATCCTGATCGACCCGAACACCAACGGCACCGTCGCGGCGGGCATGGTGCTGCGCGACGGCGCCGCCCGCAGCGCCAGCCCGAACACGGTGCGGCACAAGTCGCTGTGCCGGCCCGAGGACCGGCTGAGCAAGGGCCGCACGGTGTGGTTCACCGGTCTGTCCGGCTCGGGCAAGTCGTCGGTGGCCATGCTGGTGGAGCAGAAGCTGATCGAAAAAGGCATCCCGGCCTACGTTCTCGACGGCGACAACCTGCGCCACGGCCTCAACGCCGACCTGGGATTCTCGATGGCCGACCGGGCCGAGAACCAGCGCAGGCTGGCGCACGTCGCAGCGATCCTGGCCGACGCCGGACAGGTGGTGCTGGTGCCGGCGATCAGCCCGCTCGAGGAGCACCGCGCGCTGGCCCGCAAGGTCACCACCGAGGCGGGGCTGGACTTCTTCGAGGTGTTCTGCGACACCCCGCTGGAGGACTGCGAACGCCGCGATCCGAAAGGCCTGTACGCCAAGGCCCGTCGCGGTGAGATCACCCACTTCACCGGGATCGACAGCCCGTATCAGCGGCCCAAGAACCCGGACCTGCGACTCACCCCGGACCGGGCGCCCGAGGAGCTGGCCGCCGCGGTGATCGAGATGCTCGAGAGCCGGGCCGGATGAGCGATCACGAGCTGGCGGCGCGGTTGGCCACCCAGGCGGGCGCGCTGCTGCTCGAGGTGCGCGCCGAGCTGGCGGACGCACCGGCCGAGGACCGGAAAGCCGCCGGGGACAAGCGCTCCCACGTCTTCCTGTTGGCGGCGCTGACCGCCGAACGGCCCGCCGACACGGTGCTCTCGGAGGAGGGACCGCAGGAGGACGCCGATCCGCCGCGGTTGAGCGCATCGCGGGTGTGGATCGTCGACCCGCTCGACGGCACCCGGGAGTTCTCCGAACTGGGCCGCACCGACTGGGCGGTGCACGTCGCGCTGTGGCAGGACGGCGAGCTCGTCGCCGGCGCCGTCACCCTGCCCGCCCAGGGCGTCACGCTGGCCACCCCCACCGTGGTGGCGCCGCCGGCCGGCCCACAGGCCCCGCGGGTCGTGGTGTCGCGCACCCGGCCGCCGGCCGTCGCGCTGGCCGTCAAGGACGCCCTGAACGGCACGCTGGTCGAAATGGGCTCGGCGGGAGCCAAGGTCGCATCGGTGGTGCAGGGCCTCTCCGATGTCTACGTGCATGCCGGCGGCCAGTACGAGTGGGATTCCGCCGCCCCGGTGGCGGTGGCCCGCGCGGCCGGGCTGCACACCTCCCGCATCGACGGGTCACCGCTGACCTACAACCGGCGCGACCCGCTACTGCCCGACCTGATCGTGTGCCGCCCCGAGCTCGCCGAGGCGGTGCTGGCCGTCACCGCGGGCTGACCTCGGTGACAGCGGCGCCGGCGACGGCGTAGGGTCCGATCGTGTCCGAAACTCTGCGTACGCTGTCCGGTCTCCCGCTGGCTCCGGTGAGCCTGTCCGATTCGGCGCTGGTCCTCATCGACTGTCAGAACACCTACACCCGCGGCGTCATGGAGCTCGAGGGTGTGCAGGCCGCCCTCGACGAGGCCGCGGTGCTGCTGGACCGGGCCCGTATCGCCGGGATCCCGGTCATCCACATCCAGCACGACAGCGGCCCCGGCTCGCCGTACGACGTCCGCGAGGACATCGGCGCCATCGTCGACCAGGTGGCGCCGCGCGGCGACGAGCCCGTCGTGGTGAAGAACTTCCCGAACTCGTTCGTGCAGACCGACCTCGACGAGCGGCTGAAGGCCGTCGGGGTGAGCAACCTGGTGCTGGCCGGGTTCATGACGCACATGTGCGTGAACTCCACCGCGCGCGGCGCGTTCAACCTCGGCTACGCCCCGACGGTGGTGGCCGCCGCCACCGCGACCCGCGCGCTGCCCGGGGTCGACGGTGCCTCGGTGCCTGCCGCGGCGTTGCAGCAGGCCAGCCTGGCCGGCGTCGCGGACCTGTTCGCGGTGGTGGTGCCCGGCGCCGCCGACGTCCCGGACTGACGCCGGTAGGGATCCACTGCGAGAATTCGGCGCATGGTGCTGGTCATCGGGGGCGGTCAGCCGTCAGTCTGGGTCTGGCTCGGCCCCGTTCTCGCGTTGTGTGGGTCACTGGTCGTCGCCCTCCTCGCGTTCCTCGGTGTGCTGTGGACCAACAGGCGGGCGGACCGTCGTGAAGTCGCCAAGTGGAAACGCGAACTCATGGTCAAGCTGACGGCGGAAGCGCTGGGGGAGGTGCGAACCATCGAGGGCAACTATGAGGCGGCGACGGCCGTGGACACCAGGCCCTACACCGACGAGCGGAAGACGGCCTCGAACAGCACGATGAGATTGAACGAGATCGCCGATCAGCTCAGGGTCATCGGAGCCTGGGAACTGGCGAACCGTTGCGAGAGCGTCCGGATCGTGGCAGAGCGCATCTCCTTGCCGGCCAGAGAATTTCGACCCGTGGTCGCCGACTACGTCAACGCGGTCGCTGCCATGCCGGTGGACTCACCCAGTCGTGATCGCGATGTGCTCGCTGAATGGATGAAGGGCGCATCCCAGGGGTCGGCGAAGTTGGTCGACGCGATCTGGAAGCTCGGCGAATCCCGTCGTGACTTCGTCAAGGTCGCAGAGACTGAAATCAACCGGTCAGCCACATAGCCTGACCATTGACGGCATTCCTCCGCCCCGGCAGCGAGCTGCAGCGGACCGTGCCCACTTTCGGCTGTGCGTGGGGCCGACCCGGGCCACCGGCTAACCTGACCGTATGCGGATGTCGGCCAAGGCGGAGTACGCCGTCCGGGCGATGGTCCAGCTGGCCAGTGTCGAGCAGGGTGTCGTCAAGACCGATGACCTGGCCAAGGCGCAGGGCATCCCGCCGCAGTTCCTCGTCGACATCCTCTCCGACCTGCGCACCGACCGGCTGGTCCGCAGCCACCGCGGCCGCGACGGTGGCTACGAGCTGGCCCGGCCGGCCGCCGACATCAGCATCGCCGACGTGCTGCGTTGCATCGACGGCCCGCTGGCCAGCGTCCGCGACATCGGCCTGGGCGATCTGCCGTACTCCGGGCCCACCGCCTCGCTGACCGACGTGTGGCGGGCGCTGCGCGCCAGCATGCGCTCGGTGCTCGAGCAGACCTCGCTGGCCGACGTCGCTGCAGGCGCGCTGCCCCATCACGTGCGGCTGCTGGCCGACGACTACCGCGGCCAGGAAGCCGCGCGAGGGCACTCGGTACGCTGATGCAAAACCGTTGTGTGTCAGCCTGATCCGTAAGACCGGGTGAGGATCTCCAGATAGTGGCCGGCGGGGTCGCAGAAGTACACGCCGCGGCCGCCGTCGTTGTGGTTGATCTCGCCTTCGCGCGCTCCGCGGGGGTCGGCCCAGTGCTGCAGCCCCTGGGCGCGGATCCGTCCGTAGATGGCGTCGAAGTCGTCCTCGGAAACCAGGAACGCGTAGTGCTGCGGGGTGATCGGATCACCGGCGTCGGCGTAGTCCAGGCTCACCGAACCGACGTTCACCACGAGGAAATGCTCGAACGGCTGCGGGGCCGGCAGGCCGAACAGCTCGGTCAGGAACGTCGCCGAGGCGGTCTTGTCCCGCGCGGCGACGATGGTGTGATTGAACGTGATCGCCATCGGAATCCAGCATAGAACCGGGCGCGGCCGTGATACCAAGAGCAGGTGAGCTTCGACCTGCGCGAGCTGCGTGTTCCGGTGCTGGTCGCGCCGATGGCCGGTGGGCCGTCCACCCCGGAGCTCGCGGCGGCGGGCAGCAGCGCCGGTGGGCTCGGGTTCGTCGCGGCTGGATACCTGCGGGCCGACGCGTTCGCCGAGCGCCTCACCGCCGCGCAACGGCTGACCGCCGGGCCGATCGGCGCCAACCTGTTCGTCCCGCAACCCAGCGCGGCCACCGCCGAGTCCATCGCGGCCTACGCCGCCACGCTGGCGTCGGAGGCCGACCGGTACGGCGTCAGCCTCGGCGAGCCGCGGTTCGACGACGACGACTGGGCCGCCAAGCTCGACGTGCTGCTGCAGTTGCGGCCCGCGGTCGCGTCGTTCACGTTCGGGCTGCCGAGCGCCGAGGAGCTGCGCCGGCTCGCCGGCGCCGGCATCACCACCGTCGGGACCGTGACCACGGTGGCCGAGGCGCGGCTGGCCGTCGACCGCGGCGTCGACGCGCTGGCCGCGCAGGGGCCGGGCGCCGGTGGGCATCGCGGCACGTTCGACCCGGCCGCCGCACCGGCGCGGCAGCCGCTCGACGAGCTGCTGGCCGAACTGGTGGCCACCGTCGGCGTACCGGTCGTCGCGGCCGGCGGGCTGATGAGCGCCGCCGACGTCGACCGGGTCCGCCGCGCCGGCGCGGTGGCCGCGCAGCTGGGCACCGCCTTCCTGCTGGCCGACGAGGCCGGCAGCAGCCCGGTGCACCGCGCTGCGCTGCGGGACGAAGCGTTCACCGAAACCGTTGTCACCCGCGCTTTTTCGGGCCGGTATGCGCGGGGGCTGCGCAACCGGTTCGTCGACGAGCACGAGGCCGACGCGCCGTTCGGGTATCCCGAGGTGCACTACCTGACCAGCCCGGTGCGGGCGGCCTCGGTGCGTGCAGGCGACCCACAGGCGGTCAACGTGTGGGCCGGCACCGGCTACCGGCAGGCCCGTACCGGCGCCGTCGCCGCGATCTTCGAGACACTGGCGCCGTGACGCTGTCGCGGCGGGCGTTCACGCTGGGCGCCGGCGCGATGGCGCTGGCCCCGATGGTCGGCGCCTGCGGCGACCAGGACAGTGGCGACGGGGACAGTGCCGACCAGGACAGTGCCGACCAGGGCAGTGGCGACGATCCGGCACCGGCGAGCCAGCGGGTGGTGGTGATCGGGGCGGGCATGGCCGGGCTGGCCGCCGCCCGGCGGCTGGCCGACGCCGGGGTCTCGGTGACGGTGCTCGAGGCGCGCACCCGCATCGGCGGCCGCACCTGGACCGACTCGTCGCTGGGGGTGCCGGTCGACCTGGGCGCGGCCTGGTTCCACGGCACCGAGGGCAACCCGCTCGTCGACATCGCCGAGGAGGTCGGGGTCCGCACCGTCGCCACCGACTTCGAGAACGTCGTCGTCCTCGCCGACGGCGCGGCCGTGCCCGCCGCGCAGGTGGAGGCGGCGGTCGGGGACTGGCCGACGGTGTTCGAGGACCTCTACGCCGCGGCCGGTAGCGCCGGGCCGCAGGCGTCGGTGGCCGATGCGCTGGCGCCGCTGGTCGACCTCGACGACCCGCTGGTGCAGTGGTGCACGGCCTCTACGATCAACGCCGAATATGCCGCCGACCCAACGGAATTGTCCCTGCGGTGGTTCGGCCAGGAAGGTGAGCTCGACGGGCCCGACGTGCTGCTGCCCGGCGGCTACATCCAGCTCGTCGAGCACCTCGCGCGGGGGCTCGAGATCCGGCTCGGCGCGCCGGTCGAGCGGATCGGCTACGACGACACCGGGGTGCGGATCCAGACGCCGCAGGGGCCGGTGGAAGCCGACCGGGCCATCGTCACGGTACCGCTGGGCGTGCTCAAGGCCGACGTCATCGCCTTCGATCCGCCACTGCCCGAGGCCAAGCGCGGCGCCATCGAACGGCTGGGCTTCGGGCTCCTCGACAAGGTGGTACTGCGCTTCGCCGAGCCGTTCTGGCCCCCGGAGCCGGACATGATCGGCATCGCCGGTCGTGATCAGCCGGTGTCGGATCTGGTCAACGGCCTGCGGTTCACCGGCGTCCCGCTGCTGGTCGGATTGCGTGGCGGGACGAATGCCCGGGTCCGCGAAGAACATTCCGACGAAACGATCGTCGCCGACGTCGTCGCGGCGCTGCGGGCGCCGGATCCGGTCGACGCCGCCGTCACCCGTTGGGCCGCCGACCCGTACGCCCGCGGCTCCTACAGCTTCCTGGCGGTGGGATCCAGCCCCGAGGACCAACAGGCGCTGGCCGAACCGGTCGGTGACCAGTTGGGGTTCGCCGGGGAAGCCACCCACGAGGAGTTCTTCGCCACCGTGCACGGCGCCTACCTGAGCGGGTTGCGGGAAGCCGACCGGATCCTCGGCTAGTTCAGCCGGTCGACGGTGACGTCGCCGTTGTCCGAGTGCGCGTCGACCACCGCGACCGCCTCACCGGCATCCCGGGTCTGCGGGACCTCGACGACGGTGGAGCCGCCCTGGCGGCCGCTGGTCGCGTTGACCACGAACGGGCCGGGCTGGGGCAGCCGGAGGTCGACGTTGCCGCGGCGGGTGCTGGCGTCCACGGTCTCGGGCACCTCGGCGAAGTTGATGTCGACATCACCGTTGTTGGTGCTGGCCCGGAACGACTCGGACACCGAAATGGGTTCGGTGGCAACCACATCGCCCTCTGTCGCGGTGATATCGATGTGTCGGGCCGAGCCGCTGAGCAGCACCGCGCCCTCGCCGGTGCGGGCGATGAACTGGTCGACATCGGCCTCGGCGTTCACCACGCCGATCTCCTGTTGGGCGGTGACGGTCAGCCGGCCGGCCAGATCCTGCGGCAGCACCAGCGTGAGCTGCCCGGCGCGGCCGCGGTCGAGGAAGCGGCTGGAGTCGGTGTTGATCGACACCCGCGCGCTGGTGCCGTCGGTGTCGACGACCAGGGGTTCGGAGGCCGCCCGGGTGGAGTTCACCATCCGCAGGTCGACGCGCGGTTCCCTGGCCTGGGGGTCGCTGACGATGCGGATCTGGCCGGGCATCGGCCCGGCGTCGACCGCCACCGAGCGCAGCGTGGTGGGCAGCGTCGCGGTGTCGGTGATCACCCGGAACGACGTCAGCCCCCAGGCCAGCGCGCTGAGCGCCACCACGACGCCGACGATCAGCAGCGCCGCGACGGCGACCAGCGCCACCCGGATCGTGGTGCGGCCACCGGGGGTCAGCGACGGCGGCGCCGGGGGCGGTGGCGGGGCAAGGGTTGTGGTCACGGAATGTCCTTTCGACACTTCAGGATTCGAGGAAGCGCAGCACCGCCAGGACGCGGCGGTTCTCGCTCTCGTCGGGGGCGAGGTCGAGCTTGGTGAAGATGGAGGCGATGTGTTTTTCGGCCGAGCCGACCGACATGTGCAGCTGGGTCGCGATCGCGGAGTTCGCCTTGCCCTCGGCCATCAGCTGCAGCACCTCGTGCTCGCGCGGGGTGAGCTCGTCGAGAGCGTTGCGCCGCCGGGACCGCACCAGGATCTGGGAGACCACCTCGGGGTCGAGGACGGTGCCGCCGGCCCCGACCACGGCGACGGCGTCCAGGAAAGCGGGCACGTCGGCCACCCGGTCCTTGAGCAGATAGCCGAAACCCTTGGCGTCCGAGGCGATCAGGTCGGCGGCGTAGCGTTCCTCGACGTAATGCGACAGCACCAGCACCGGCGACTCCGGGTTCTGGCTGCGCAGCAGCGCCGCGGCCCGGATGCCCTCGTCGGTGAACGTCGGCGGCATCCGCACGTCCAGGATGGCCAGATCCGGTTTCTGTTCGCTGACCAGCCGCAGCAGGTTCGTCGCGTCCGGCACCCCGGCCACCACCTGGTGCCCGGCGTCGATGAGGATGCGCTCGATACCCGCGCGCAGCAGGGCCGAATCCTCGGCGATCACGATCCGCATGGCAGCTCCGCGGTGACGATGGTGGGTCCGGTGGCCGGGCTGGACACCGCGAAGGTGCCGCGGGCGGCGCGGACGCGTTCGTCGAGACCGCGCAGCCCGGTGGCGTTCTCCGAGTCGGTGACCCGGGCACCGCCGTGGCCGTCGTCGAACACCGTGACGTGCAGCCGGTTGGTGTCCTCGTCGAGGCGCACCGTCACCGACGCGGTCGTCGCCCCGGCATGGCGGGTGACGTTGGTCAAGGCTTCGGCGACGACGAAGTAGGCGCACGCCTCCACCTCGTCGGGTAGCCGCCGCGGCAGGTGCACGTTCAACGTGGTGGGCACCCCGGAGTTGTTGGCGCGCTGGACGACCGAGGACAGCGCGGCGTCCAGGCCCCGGTCGGACAGGATGGTCGGGGCGATGCCGCGCACCACGTTGCGCAATTCGACCAACGCGTTCTTGGCGTCGTCGTGGGCCTCGGCGATCAGCGCCTTGGCCACGGGCAGGTCGGTGTCGAGTTTGGTCTGCGCCAGGCCGATCGTCATGGCCAGCGACACCAGCCGCGGCTGCACGCTGTCGTGCAGGTCGCGCTCGATGCGGTGCCGCTCGGTCTGCGCGGAGGTCACCGCGCCCGCCCGGGCGTCGGCCAGGGCGCTCACCTCGTACTGCAGTGCGGCGGTCGGCGACGGCGGGAGCAGCCAGCGGTCGATCCGGGCGTCCAGCGCGGGGGCGAACACCACCACCGCACCCGCGGCGATCACCGCCAGCACGGCCAGCACGAAGGCCACCGGCGTGGGCAGGAAGCGCAGGCCCGCGTCGGGGTCGCTGTGCCCGATCGCGATCGCGGCCGCCGGCGCCAGGAACGCGAAGGTCAG
The DNA here is from genome assembly GCA_050250295.1 of Mycolicibacterium sp. Lineage (GTDB taxonomy): Bacteria > Actinomycetota > Actinomycetes > Mycobacteriales > Mycobacteriaceae > Mycobacterium. The sequence continues at coordinate 13,786 of JBFWOX010000025.1, read as the reverse complement.
CAGCGCCAGCGCCAGGGCGGTCGCCGTGGCGTCGTAGAGCATGCGCAGGTAGTGGTGGGCGGTCGACAGCCAGAACCGGGCGCTGCTGACGTCCAGCCACAGCTGATGGGCCCAGCCCTGGAATCCGGTGTAGTGCGACCGGCGCCGGGGCGGGACCCCGATGCCCATGCCGAACACCGCTTCGCTGCGCACCCGTTCGAGGTAGCCGACAGCGCGCATCACGTAGATGAACACCATGCCGGCCAGCAGAAATCCGATGACGCTCGGGATCGACGAGATGGCGACGATCAGCAGGGTCAGCGGAACCCAGAACCACACCGCCGCCAGGGCACCGCCGGCGAGCAGCGACGCGCTCGGGACGAGCCCGAGCGTGCGGTGCGGGGCCGCGTCGACCGGTGGCGGGCCGACGGGTGGGGGCGGGGCGGGCGGACGGGGTTCGGTGACGGCGTCCGGTGACGTAACAGCGGTCATGGAGTCCAACCTATGGAGCCGGGCACGCCGGCGACACTGCGTTTTCCAGAGACCCCCGCGGGGGTTAACCCCCACCAGCTCCGCGTTTCCCCGTCAGGTGCCCCGCGAGCTCCCCGCGACTTGCTCCGCGAGCGCGCGGGTCTGCTCGCCGACACGCCGTCCCAAGTGGCATTTCACGCACGCTCACCGTCGACATACTGGCCCGATGACCGCCGATACCACGGGTGAGCGCCCCCGGTTGCTGGGCTACCTGGGACCGAACTGGTTCGCCTCGGTGATGGGCACGGGCATCGTGGCCAACGCCGCGGCCACGCTCCCGGTGCACGTCCCCGGCCTGCGGGCGTTCGCCACAGTGGTGTGGGTGATCTCGGCGCTGTGGCTGGTCGTGCTGCTGCTGGCGATGGTCGGGCACTGGCTGCGCAATCCGGCGGTGGCCCGCAGCCATGTTCGCAACCCGCAGATGGCGCACTTCTACGGCGCGGCCCCGATGGCGCTGCTGACAGTCGCAGCCGGGGCGTTGCTGGTCGGGACGGACCTGATCGGCCAGCGTGCCGCCGTCGACCTGGCCTGGGTGCTGTGGACCCTCGGCACCGTCAGCGGCTTGCTCACCGCGATGAGCATCCCGTACCTGATGTTCACCCAGTACCGCGTCGAGCCCGACGCCGCATTCGGCGGCTGGCTGATGCCGGTGGTCCCGCCGATGGTGTCGGCCGCCACCGGGGGGCTGCTGATCCCGTACATGGCGCCCGGATCCGGCCGCGCCACCCTGCTCTACGGCTGCTACGCGATGTTCGGGCTGTCGCTGATCGCGTCGCTGATCATCATCACGATGGTGTGGAGCAGGCTGTCGCACTTCGGCACTTCGGGCACCGCGCGAGTGCCCACGCTATGGATCGTGCTCGGCCCGCTCGGCCAATCCATCACTGTGGCAGGCATTCTCGCCGCCGACGCGGTGCTGGCGGTGGATCCGCGGCTGGCCGAGGGCATGGCCGTGTTCGCGGTGCTCTACGGCGTGCCGGTGTGGGGCTTCGCGGTGTTGTGGATCGCGTTGGCCACGGCGCTGACGGCCCGCACGATGAGGCGCGGGATGCCGTTCGCGCTGACCTGGTGGAGCCTGACGTTCCCGGTGGGGACCTTCGTGACCGGCACGACACAGCTGGCGTTGCACACCGGTCTGCCCGCGTTCCGGGTCGCGGCCGCGGTGGCCTATGTCGGGCTGCTGTGTACCTGGCTGCTGGTCGCCGTACGGACGTTGCGCGCCGGCCTGCGGGGCGCGTTGTGGACCCCACCGTCGCCCGAACCGATCCGCTCCTCGAAGGATCCGGCGCGCTGACGCACCGCCCAGGACCGCCGGGGTCGGTCCGCGCGCCCGACCGTGCCAGAATCGCCGACGTGCGCATCGGGATGACGCTGCCGGTGATGGAACCCGACCTCGACGCCGCCACGCTGCGCGCGTGGGCGCGGCTCGTCGACGACGCCCCGTTCGCGTCGCTGTGTTGGGGCGAGCGGATAACGTTCGACAACCCGGAGAGCCTGACGCTGCTCGGCGCGCTGTCGGCGTGGACCGACCGGGTCCAGCTGGTCACCACGGTGCTGATCCCGCAGCTGCACGACCCGGTGATGCTGGCCAAGGCGCTGGCCACCGCGGACATGCTCAGCGGGGGCCGGTTGACCGTCGGCCTCGGCGTCGGCGGCCGGCACGAGGACTACTGCGCGGTCGGTGCCGACCCGGCCACCCAGACGATGCGGGAGATGGCCGACCGGGTGGCCGTGATGAAGCGGGTGTGGGCGGGGGAGAAGGTCACCGAGTCGACGCTTCCGGTCGGGCCGCCGCCGGTGCAGCCCGGCGGCCCGAAACTGTTGGTGGGCACCATGGGTCCGAAGACGACGCGGCACGCGGCCGGCTGGGCCGACGGGCTGGCCGGCACCACGTTGGACCTCGACCTCGCCGCGCAGAACGAGCTGTTCGACGTCGCCCGGGCGGCCTGGCAGGAGGCGGGCAAACCGGCCCCGCACCTGGCGACGTCGTTCTGGTTCGCGATCGGGGACGGCCCCGCGCCCCGCGAACAGGTGCACCGGCACCTGCGCCGCTACATGAACTGGATCCCGCGCGAGTACGTCGACGCGATGGCGCCGACGACGGGGTGGGCCGGGACCGCCGACGAGCTGCGGGCGCTGTTGCGGCGGTTCGCCGACATCGGCACCGACGAAGTGCACCTGATCCCGACGGACGCCGACCTCGACCAGGCGCGCCGGGTCGCGGAGGTGGTCGCCGACCTGTGACCCGCGGTGGCAAGCTCAGCACATGAGCACCGCAAGAGCATTGCCGCCGATCGTGTCGCGCGCGGAGTGGGAGCACGCCCGCGCCGACCTGCTGGTGCGGGAGAAGGAGCTGATTCGGCTCAAGGACCAGGTCAGCGCGGCGCGACGGCGGCTGCCGATGGTGCAGGTGAGCGAGCCGTACCTGTTCGACACCGAGTCGGGGCCGCTGACCCTGCTGGATCTGTTCGACGGCCGCGGTCAGCTCATCGTGCAGCACTTCATGTTCGGGTCCGACTGGGACGAGGGCTGCCCGGGCTGTTCGATGATGGCCGACCACATCGGCCCGCTGTCCCACCTGTACGCCAAAGACACGTCGTTCGTGCTGATCTCCCGCGCACCCGTCGGGAAACTGGTGGCGTTCAAGGACCGGATGGGCTGGGATCTGCCCTGGGTGTCCTCGGGCCGCACCGATTTCAACGAGGACTTCCGCGCCACCGTCGACGGCGAGGAGCGCCACTCGATCAGCGTGTTCCTGCGTGACGGCGAGCGGGTCTTCCACACCTGGCAGACGTTCGACCGGGGCGAGGAGCCCTTCATGCTGGTGTTCGACCTGCTCGACCTCACGCCGTACGGGCGGCAGGAGACCTGGGAGGACTCACCGCCGGGCTGGCCCCAACAACCGCCGTACGACTGGATGAGGTTGCACGACTCGTACTAGTGGAACCACTTCCACGGCTTGTCCCAGTGCCCGGGCGGGACACCGACCCAGTGCCCGATCTGGCCGGGCGGGACGCCGACGATGTGGCCGACGTGACCAGGCGACGGAGGCTGCGGAGGCCACCAATGCGGGTCGGCGCCGGCAGTGCCTGCGCCGAACGCCACGCCGAGGCCGGCGACCAGCGCGGTCGTCGCGAGAAATTTCTTCACCTGCATCGTGCACTCCTGTTCGCTTGGATGAATGCTCGTTGCGGTCCTGTATCCGTTGTATCGCATCCGGCGGGTCCGGTATTACCGCGGAGCTTCGACCCGATGGCATCCGGAGTTGCTGTAGGTAGGCAAAATTCCGGTGTCAGCAACTCATCATGCGTGGCGTGACCAGCCGGGGCAGTGCGTCCCGGGCTTCGCTCCTCGGGCTTGGCCTCGCCGAATTGTCCGACGTTGATTTGCTCTTGAAGGTTGCGTGCCGGGCGGCGATCCGGTGGCCGACGCGGCGTACACGGATGTCGGCAAACTGACGGCAATGAAAAGTTAAGTGCGCTACATTTGCGCTGCCGGCTTTGGACCGCGTGGCGTCATCGGGCCCGCGGGAGGCCGGCTTTCGGTCGGCAGTGGACGGATCGGTCATGTCCGCTGGGCACACGCACGGGGGATTTGCATGGAAGCGCAGGCGCGTCGCGGACCGGAGCAGGCGGCCCGGAGCGGCTACGCCCGGTATGTGGGCCGGGTGGGCGGACTGGCCGTGGCATTGGGCGTGGGTATGGCGATCGCCTCGGCCCACGGCGCCGGGGCCGCGCACGCCGACACCGACGCCGGGTCGACGACGTCGTCGACCGAGTCCTCGAAACCAGCGTCGGACAGCGCATCCGACTCCGGTGACACTGCGGGCAGCGGGGACGCCTCCGGACGGTCGGGCGACGGCGCCGATCCCGACACCGGAGCCGAAGCCCAAACCGACGACGCCCAAACCGACGAAGCCCAAACCGACGACACCGAAACCGACGACACCGAAACCGACGTGGAAGCCGATGTCGACAACGACACCGAGGACGACGACACCGTAAAGGACGACGGCACCGAGGACGACGACACCGTCGCCGGCGCTGACGGCGCCTACGACGGCGACGCCGCCGAGGACCCCGAGCAGGTCCGGCCGGACGCGTCGGACCCTGCTGCCGACGACGAACCGATCGTCACCGACCCCGCCTCCGAGCCCGAGCCGACCGGCGTCACGACGACCTCCGACGTGAGGTCGGACCGGCGTGCCGCGGCCGTCGACCGGGGTGCGGACGACGCATCGCCGGCGGCCGCATCGACGATGACATCGACCGCACTGGTGCCGATGGCGGCTCCGGACGCTCCGGCGGCCCCGGCTCCGGACGTGTGGACGATCCTGGCCGGGTTCCTCCGCGACATGCAGCGGACGTTCTTCAACTGGGCCCCGGATGCGCGCAACCAACGGGTGCGGCTCGAGTTGGCCGACCCCGCGGACGTGACCGACCCGCTGGCGTTGGTGGCGCGCGACCGCGACGAAGACGCGCTGAACTACCGGCTGCTCAACGGTTTCGGACCGCGGCACGGTTCGGTGACGTTCGACCAGGCTTCCGGGACGTTCGTCTACGACCCCGATGACGCTTTCGCCCGCACCGGCGGCACCGACACCTTCACGTACAAGGTCAGCGACGCCTCGGCCGGCTTCCATCTGCCGAACCTGGTGAGTGTGTTCACCAAACTGGACTTCGGCCATGCGGATCTGGCGACGGTGACGATCACGCTGGCACCCGCGGTGAAGTCGGGCATCGATCTCAGCGGCATCGACGACACGGTGCGCCCCGGTGACGACTTCTTCGGCTGGCTGCACGGAAAGTGGCTGAAGGAGCACGTCATCCCGTCCGATCGCGGGAGCGACGGGGCCAGCTGGGCAGTGCAGGACCAGATCAGCCGGCAGCTCGAGCAGCTGATCGCCGAGCTGAGCAGCAGTGGAGCCGCGCACGGCACCGACGAGCAACGGATCGCGGACCTGTTCGCCAGCTTCATGGACACCGAAACCATCGAACGCGTCGGAGTGAAGCCGCTGCTCGACGAGTTGGCCGGGATCCGCAGCGCCCCCACCGCCGATGCCCTGGCCGCCGTGCTCGGGGGCATGTACGGCGTCGACACCGGCTTCGACACCTCGGTCGAGATCGATTCCAAGAACCCGACGCGTTACGTGTTGGCGCTCAGCCAGGCCGGTCTGGGGCTACCGGACGAGGCCTACTACCGCGACCCACAGTATGTCGACATCCTGGCCGCGTACCCGGGTCATATCGCCGCCATGCTCGCGCTGGTATACGGCGGCTCGGCCGACGACTACGCCCAGACCGCACAGCGGATCGTGACCCTCGAGACCCGACTCGCCTCTGCCCATTGGGATGCCGTGAAGAACCGCGATCCCGAGCTGACGTACAACCCGCGCGCCTTCTCGGATCTGGCCCACGAGGCGCCCGGCTTCGACTGGGACGGCTGGCTGGTGAGCTTCGGCGTCACCCGGGAGCAGGTCGACGACATCGTCGTCAAGCAGCCGGATTTCCTGACGGCGTTCGCCGCGGCCTGGTCGAGCGAGCCGCTGCAGGATTGGAAGGACTGGGCGACCTGGCAGACGATCCATGCCCGTGCGCAACTGCTCACCGAAGATCTGGTGGCCGAGGACTTCGCGTTCTACAGCAAGAGGATCGCGGGCAAGGAACAGCTGGCCGAACGAAGGGAGCGGGCACTGCGGGTGGTCGGGCAGCGACTGGGTTATGCCGTCGGCGAGCGCTATGTGCAGAAGCACTTCCCGCCCGAGGCCAAACAACGGATCCAGGAGTTGGTCGACAACCTGATCGCCGCGTACCGGGACAGTATCACCCACCTGGAGTGGATGACCGAGGAGACCCGGGCCAAGGCGCTGGAGAAGCTGGACATGATGACCGTCAAGGTCGGTTATCCCGAGCAGTGGCGCGACTACTTCGGCGTCGACATCCAGCGAGACGACCTCTACGGCAACGTTTTACGAGCTACGGTCGACCTGACCGCGCAGACGCTGGCCAAGCTCGGGCAGCCCGTGGACCGCAGTGAATGGGACATGACCCCGCAGACCGTCAACGCCTATTACGAGCGCTCGAGGAACGAGATCGTGTTCCCGGCGGGCATGCTCCAGGGGGTGTTCTTCGACCCGCAGGCCGACGACGCGATGAACTACGGCGGGATCGGCGCGGTGATCGGCCACGAGATCGGGCATGCCTTCGACGACACCGGATCCCGATACGACGGTGCGGGCAGGCTGGTCGAGTGGTGGACCGAAGCCGACCGGGCCGCCTTCGATGTCCGCACCAAGGCCCTGGTCGAGCAGTACAACCAGTACGTCCCACGCCAGTTGAAGGACGGACCGCACGTCAACGGAGCGCTGACCCTCGGCGAGAACATCGCCGACCTGGGCGGTCTGGCGATCGCGTTGCAGGCCTACCAGAAGTCGTTGGGCGGCAAGGAAGCCCCCGTGATCGACGGTTACACAGGGGTGCAGCGGGTCCTGCTCGCGTATGCGCAGTCGTGGAAGGAAAAGGCCGTGGACGCCGACATGCTGAGCCAGCTGGCCACCGACGTGCACTCACCGGCGGAGTTCCGGGTCAACGGGGTGCTGCGCAACATCGACGCGTTCTACGAGGCGTTCGGTGTCGGCGAGAGCGACGCGTTGTACCTGTCGCCCGATCAGCGCGTACGCATCTGGACCTAGAGGGCTCAGAGCGTGACCACCTCGTAGTCCCCGAGCCGGTCGCTCAGCACGTGCAGCTGATCCTGCGACGAGCCCAGCGTGTGCTCGATCGCGGTCAGCCGCGCGGTGTAGTGCCCGACCGGGTACTCGGCGGTGACGCCGATGCCGCCGTGCAACTGGATGGCCTCCTGGCCGATGTGCCGGCCCGAGCGGCCGATCTGCAGCTTCGCCCGCGCCGCCACCGTCGGGTCGAGGTCGCCGTCGGCGATCGACATCGCCGCGTACAGCGTCATGCTGCGTGCCAGCTCCAGCGACACGTACATGTCCGCGGCGCGTTGGGTCAGGGTCTGGAACTTGTTCAGCGTGACGCCGAACTGTTTGCGCTGAGTGAGGTATTCGGTGGTGAGTCGCAGCGCTTCCTCCATCGCGCCGAGCGCCTCGGCGCACAGGCCGGAGTTGATCCGCACCAGCGTGCGGCTGATGGCCTCGGCGGCGTTCGCGTTGTCGCCCAACGCTTCGGCGGCGACGTCGTCGAAGTCCAGCTGGGCGCCGCGCTGACCGTCGAAGGTGCGGTACGCGGTGCGCTGCACCGCGGTCGCGTCGACGACGAACAGTCCGGTGCCGCCGTCGGGCAGGGCGGCGCTGACCACCAGCGTGTCCGCGCAGTCACCGGCCAGCACCGGGTTCTTGCGTCCGCTCAACGTCCACGAATCGCCTTGGCGGGCAGCGGTTGTCGTCGGAGCCGCGGTCGGCAGCCGCATCCCGGGCTCGAGGTGGGCGAAGGCCAGCAGCCGCTCGCCGGCGGCCACCTCGTCGAGCAGCGCACGCTGCTCGGTGCTGCCGGCCTCGGCGATCAGCACACCCGGGCCCAGCGCGGCGTGCAGCACCGGTTCGGGCGCCAGCCGCCGGCCGAGTTCGGTGAGGACCAGCTGGATCTCGATCTGGCCGCCGGCGTCCTCGTCGAATCCCAGTCCCAGCACCCCGATCTCAGCGAGCTGTTGCCAGACGTCGCGGTTCCAGCCCAGGTCGGTGTCGATGGCCTTGAGTCGGCTCTCGGGGTCGTAGACGCGCGCGAGCACGTCGCGGGTGGTGTCACGCAGCAGGGTCTGTTCTTCACTGAGCTGAAAGTCCATGATTCACTTCACAATCCGAGGATGGTCGAGGAGATGATGCTGCGCTGGACCTCGTTGCTGCCGCCGTAGATCGAAGTCTTGCGGTAGTTCAGGTACGTCGGCGCGCTGTGCTGCGCCCACTCGGGGGCGACGATGCCGTCACCGGCGTCGAACGGCAGGAGGTCGGGGCCGGCGACCTCCATCAACAGTTCGGTCGCCACTTGCTGCAGCTGGCTGCCGCGCAGCTTGAGCACCGACGAGGCCGGGTTGGGCTTGCCGCCCTTGGAACCCGAGGCCACCCGTGCCTGTGTCAATTCCAGTGCCAGCACGTCGTTCTCGGCTTCGGCCAGCCGGGCCGCGAACAGCGGATCGGCGAGCAGCCCCCGTTCCTGGGCGCGCTTCTTCACCTCCGCCAGGCGCAACTTGGTGCGGCCCACCTGCGCGATGCCGGTGCGCTCGTTGCCCAGCAGGAACTTCGCGTAGCTCCAGCCCTGGTTCTCCTCGCCGACGAGCTGGTCGGCGGGCACCCGGACGTCTTCGAAGAACACCTCGTTGACCTCCACGCTGCCGTCGACCAGCTTGATCGGACGCATCGTGATGCCCGGGGTGTCCAGGTCGATCAGCAGGAACGAGATGCCCGCCTGCTTCTTGGGGGCGTTCGGGTCGGTGCGTACCAGGCAAAAGATCCAATCGGCGTACTGGCCGAGGGTGGTCCAGGTCTTCTGCCCGTTGACCACGTAGGTGTCGCCGTCGCGCTGCGCGGTGGTGCGCAACGACGCCAGATCAGAGCCCGCCTCCGGCTCGGAGAAACCCTGGCACCACCAGATGTCCAGCGCGGCGGTCGGCGGCAGGAAACGCTCCTTGATCTCCTGTGAACCGAACTCGGCGATCACCGGGCCCACCATCTTGGTGTTGAAGTTCAGCGGCTCGGGCACGCAGTTCAGCTGCATCTCGTCCAGCCACATCTGGTGCTGCGCGGGCGTCCAGTCCTTGCCGCCCCACTCGACGGGCCAGCTCGGTACCGCGAGGCCGTGCTCGTGCAGGATCTTGTGGCTGGAGACGATGTCGTCCCGGTCGATCTCGACGCCGCGGCGCACGCGGTCGCGGATCTCGGCGGGGATCTTGGTGGTGTAGACGGTGCGGAGCTCGTCGCGGAAGGCGACTTCCTCGGGTGTCAGCGCCAGCTGCATCGCGGCCTCCTGCTCGATCGGCGGTCCCCTGCAGACTAACCACCCGGTTGGTCGGTGGGCCATACCCTCACGCGATTACCGGCCTGACCTGGATCAAACGACAGCACGCAGCACCACGATGCCGGGCACGGTGGCGACGTAGTCGAGCAGCGGGGTGTCCACGACGCGGGCCTGCCCACCCAGCGACGACGCGTTGCGGAAGACCGGGCCGTCAGGTGTGTCGACGACGATGCCGACGTGCGTGACGTCGAGGCCGCCGTCCCGCGCGTACGCCCCGACGTAGTCGCCGGTACGCAACCGCCCGAGGGCCTCGGCATCCACGTCGCCGCTCGGGATGTAGGCGATGTCGCGTTCGACGACCGGTAGGCCGGGCAGGTACAGCTCGCCGGAGTCGCTGCGGTTGAGGTGCTTGGTGGTGCGGATCGCGGCCGGGCTGACCGCGGTGGTGATGTCGGTGGCCACCGCGGGTGCCGAGGCCGCCCAGTCGGTGAAGAAATGCCTGCGGTTGGCGAACGAGACCACGCCGTCCCGGTAGCGGACGTCGGCCAGGCCGTCGATGAACTGGTCGCGGGTCTGGGCCCGTTTGAGCGCCTCGACGTAGTCGGCATAGGTGAAGCAGTCCACCCGCTGCAGCTCGACGACGAGTTGCTCGGGGACGGTGGCCGATCCCACCAGGGTGTCCGCCCCGTACGGCGTGCCCAGGAACTGCCGGGACACCCATTCCGCGCCCTGCCCGCCGGCCGTGGCCACCAGCGACTGCAGGATCTCCTCGCTCGCCGCGGAGATCCGCAGCGGCGGGGCCGCGGCCGCAGCCGGCGCGCCGAGGACCGCCAGCAGCACCGCGGCGCACGCGAGTCGGACGGCGGTGGCGAATTGGGTTGACACTGTTGACGACTGTACGGGCACCGGTGCGGTGCTGGACACTGTCGGTCGTGGACAGCCGTTCGGCCCCCGCCGTGCTGGCGGCACTCGTCGTCGCGCTGGCGGGCTGTGCGACGACGCCGGACCCCGGCGAGGCCACGTCGTCGCTCCCGGCGCCACCGCCGCCATCGGCGGCACCAGCTCCCGCACCAGTCCCGGCGCGGCCGGAGCCGGCGCAGCCCCAGCTGGCGGCCGATCCGGTCCGCATCGCCGACGATCTCGTGCTCGACGAATGGCTGCTGCGCGACCCGGCGTCGACGGAGGCGGCCCTACAGGCCGCGGCGCGCCGGCAGCAGAAGGCCTACCGTGTCCTCGCCCGGCACCCGGAGTGGGACGCGATCACCCGTCCGCGGGTCCCGGAGCACCTGCTCGACGGGTACGACCGCAACATCGACGCCCGCCGCCAGCTCGCCGCGATGAGCGGCGGCCGCGGCCGACCCACGCTGCCCGCGTGGCGGATCCACCCGCCGCCACCGGTGGCCGAACTGCTCGGCCACTACCGCGCGGCAGAGGCGGCCTCCGGCGTGGGCTGGAACTACCTGGCCGCCATCAACCTGGTGGAGACCGCGTTCGGGCGCATCGCCGGGGTGAGCACCGCCGGCGCCCAGGGGCCGATGCAGTTCATGCCGTCGACGTTCGCGGTCTACGGCGACGGCGGCGACATCTGGTCGCCGCGCGACAGCATCATGGCCGCGGGCCGACTGCTGTCGGCCAACGGCTTCGCCCGTGACCGCGATCAGGCGCTGTTCCGCTACAACAACGACGTGCGGTACGTCCGCGCGATCAACCAGTACGCCGCCGTGATCGCCGCCCACCCGGCGGCGCTGGCGGGCTATCACCGCTGGGACGTCTACTACGTGACCACCGCCGGCGATGTCCTGCTGCCGATCGGCTACGAAGCGGCCGAACCGATTCCCGTCGGGGAGTACCTGGCCGCCAACCCACAGTGAGGCGGTGAACCAATCGCCAGCGGTTGCCGTTTCACCTAGGGATGACCGCGCCGAGCCAGGGGGTCCGATGAAGCGACTGATCAGCGCGGGGCTCGGCTCTGTGGCGATCGCGGCGGTCGTCGCCGCGACCCCGGTGGTCATGATGCCCGGCGTGCATGCGCGGTCCACGGTCACACACGAGGTGACGTTGACGAGCGTCGCGGTCCCGCCCGGCGGGCTGATCGCCAGCGTCATCGGCAACCAGTTCCGGTACTGCGCGATCATCTGCCCGCTCGTGGTCGATGCCGCGCTGACCGCCGCGGTCACCGGTGTGCGGGCGCCGGGGACGTTCCTGGCGGCGCTGCGCTCGGCGGATCTGTTCCGGGCGCTGGGGATCGCCGCCGCGTCGGTGACGGGCCCGACGAACGCCGCCGCGCAGGCCGCGATCCTGGCCGACGGGTCACAGGTAGCCCCCAGAGCGCTGAACGCGTTCCAGAACGCCGTCGTGGGGCTCCTCGACGTGATCCCGGCGTTGGCCGACGGAGTACCGGGAGTTCTGGGGGCGCTGCAGAAGTTCCGCGAGGACACCTACACGGCGCTGAACCGGCCGATCGTGCCCGATCCGGAGCCGACGGTCGACCCGCAGGGGGTCCTGCAGGTGGCGGTGGTGGAGTCGATCAACATCGGTGCCGCGGTCATCTTCCCGGCGTTCAACCACGTGCTGTCGTCGGTGTTCGACGTCCCCGACGCGTTCGCGCAGGAGCTGGCCACCAGCGGCGACCCCATCCGGGCGGTCGTCGCGGGCGTGAGATCCCTTGCGGAACATCTGATTGCGGCAGGGACGGTGATCGCCGAAGCCGTCGTCACCGCGGTGACCAATATCGGCGCGGCGATCGAGGACAGCCGTGAGGCTCCCGAGCCGGAGACGGCGGAGGTGTCGGCGCTGGCCCCCCGGTCGACCGTTGGGGGCGGCGGCGGTGTGGTCGCGACGGTCTCGACAGACGCTGAAGGCCGCGACAACGACCGCGCTGCACCGGATCCCGCCGATGCTCCCGAGCCGGATCGAGGCGACGACGACGGGCAGGACGTCCCCGACGAAGTGGACGAGCCGCCGGTCGACGACGTGGACACACCGGAGTCCGACGAGGACGTCACGCACGACCCGGACGAGGACGTCACCGAGGAGGAGCCGGCCGACGAAGGGGACAACGCAGACGAGCAGGACAAAGCGTCGGGCGACGACGAGGCGTCGGGTGCCGAGCGGGCCGATGCGGGGGAGGGCCGCGACGCTGCCCCGTCCGAGGGCAGTTCGGCCGCCGGCGAATAGGCTCGCCGCGGTGCGCTGGCTAGGCTGGACCCATGGCCGGGAGGATGTCCGCGAAGCGGAACGCCGACGTAGTGGCGAATTTTCTTGCCGCCCAGAGATATACGCGTGACGAGGTGTTCTCCGACCGGGACCCGGTACCGGCCGCGCCGGGTGCGCAAGGGTGGTGGTTCCGCGAGATCCCCGGCGGCATCGACGTCTCCGGCTGCGAACACCGGGACGGCTGGACGCTGCTGTACGTCGGCATCAGCCCGGGCCCGCCGCGCGCCGACGGCAAACCGAAGACGCCGCAGGATCTGCGCAAGCGGATCCGGTATCACTTCGGTGCGGGCAACGCCAGCGCCGACGGTTCCACGCTGCGCAAGTCGCTCGGCGTGCTGCTCGGGGATCAGCTCGGCTTCGCGCTGCGCCGGGTCGGCTCGGGTAAGCGGCAGACCTTCGCCGGCGGTGAAGCGGTCCTGACCGAGTGGATGGCCGAGAACGCCGCCGTGTCCTGGGTGTTGCACCCCGAGCCGTGGTACCTGGAAGCCAAGCTGATCAACGCCCTGCATCTGCCGCTGAACATCCAGGGCAACGAGCGCAACGCCTTCGCCGGAGAGCTCAAGAAGCGCCGGCGTGCTGCCGCGGTGAAGGCGGGCAAGATGCGTGTGCTCGCGGAGTGGTCGTAGCCGACCATTCGTCCCGGGGTTCAACACGATCGTCGGCAGCTCGCGCGGATACGGGGATCAGCCGCCGATCCCGTTGTCCAGGCCTTGATGCACTCCGAAATACCAAGGGATGCCCGCCCGTGCCGCAGCGGCGACGAGCACGAGCGCGATCAGGGCCGCGAGCCCACCGATGAGGCGGGTCGGGGCGCTGATCGGTGAGAGGGCGAGCGCGGAGAACACCACACCGCAGCCGGCGGCCACCCACACGGTGATCGTCAGGGGTGTCTGCGCCGCCTCCTGATAGTCGGTGACGTATCCGTCGGGGAAGCCGAACATCGACACGTCCATGTACGTCCACAGCGACAGGCCGAATGCGGCCACGGCGCAGACCGCACATGCGATCGCGACGACGGCACCCGTGCGCGCGCCCTGAGCGGCCGGCATCAGAGCATTATCGGGCGTCGGTGCGACGAGCGCACTCAG
>JBFWOX010000024.1:0-101787 GCA_050250295.1 Mycolicibacterium sp. | reverse complement strand
CCACCCCGAACGGTTCCGCAGCCGTCCACGAACCAAGAGTCCCAGCCCCGTCGTCGGCATCAACCTCCCCGCTGAAAACAACCCCGACCGACTCCACGCAGCTTGACATCGCCCGCCAGCAGGAAAACACCGAGTGGAGCCCTGCTGGAATGCAATTTCGGCGGATTGGGGCGGCGGGTGAGGGGGTGAGGCGGGTGGGGGCGAAAAGAAAGCGGACTGACCCCCACTCGCGCACGCTTACGATTGCCGGTGTGCATTCGACGCGTAGCCTTGACGTGACTTTTTGTGTTGCCACGAAGTGCCGGATGGGTTTGCTGAGGATGTACCAGCGGAGACTGGGCTGGTCAGGTCGATCTGGGGGTGTCTGCGCGTGCGCCGTCTAGGTGCGCTGGGTGCCGTGCTGGCTGCCCTGCTGTTGACGGCGCCGCCCGCGACGGCGATCGAACCACCGATCATCGACCCGGCGGCCATCCCGCCCGACGAGACCGGCCCGGATCAGCCGATGGAGCAGCGCCGCATCTGCGCAGCTCCGACGGTGTTCCCGAACTCCAACTTCGCCGACCGGCCGTGGGCCAGCGACTACCTCCGGCTCGCCGAGGCGCACAAGTTCGCGACCGGGGCCGGCATCACCGTCGCGGTGATCGACACCGGCGTCAACGGTTCGGCCCGGGTGCCCGCCGAACCGGGCGGTGACTTCGTCGACCAGGCCGGTAACGGCATGTCCGACTGCGACGCCCACGGCACCCTGACCGCCGCCGTCATCGCGGGCAGGCCGGCTCCCACCGACGCGTTCGTCGGCGTTGCTCCGGAGGCCCGCATTCTGTCGCTGCGGCAGACCTCGGACAGCTTCCAGCCGGTGGGTGCGCGCACCGACCCCAACGATCCGAACGCCACCCAGACCGCCGGGTCGCTGCGCAGCCTGGCCCGCGCGATCGTGCACGCCGCGAACCTCGGGGCGCAGGTCATCAACATCAGCGAGGCGGCCTGCTACAAGATCACCCGGCCGATCAACGAGGCCGTGGTCGGCGCGGCTATCAACTACGCGGTCAACGTCAAGGGCGCCGTGGTCGTCGTCGCGGCGGGCAACTCCGGCGGCGACTGCAACCAGAACCCGCCACCCGACCCGGCGGTGCCGGCCGACCCGCGCGGCTGGCAGGAGGTACAGACCATCGTGTCCCCGGCGTGGTACTCCCCGCTGGTGTTGACGGTGGGCAGCGTCGCGCCCAACGGCCAGCCCAGCGGCTTCTCCATGCACGGTCCGTGGGTCGGCGCTGCGGCACCGGGTGAGAACCTGGTGGCGCTGGGTTATGACGGCAACCCGGTGAACGCGCTTCAGGGTGAGGACGGGCCGATCCCGATCAGCGGTACCTCGTTCTCTGCGGCGTACGTCTCGGGGCTGGCCGCGCTGCTGCGCCAACGCTTCCCCGAGCTGACCGCCGCGCAGATCATCAACCGGATCACCGCGACGGCGCGCCATCCCGGCGGCGGGGTGGACAACGTCGTCGGCGCCGGGGTGATCGACCCGGTGGCCGCGCTGACCTGGGAGGTGCCTGCGGGTCCGGCGAAGATCCCGTACCAGGTCAAGGAGATTCCGCCGCCGGTGTACGTGCCGCCACCGGACCGCAGCCCCATCACCGCCGTCGTGGTCATCACCGCCGGAGTGGCGGTGCTGCTCGGCGTGGGCGCGCTGGCCCGACGTGCGTTGAGGCGCCGATGAGCAGGTTCCTGGCGATCTTCGGGCTGAGATTCACCACCGGCCACGCGTTGTGGGCGGCGGTGCTGATCCCGGCGGTTGTGCTGCTGTTCGTCCGACTCGGTCTGCTCTGGCTGGGCATCACGCTGGGTGTGCTGATCGGGCTGGGCGCGGTGCTGACGATCCGCGGCCGCCGGGTCACCGGCTGGATCGCCGCGCTGTTCTCCTGGCGCCGGCGCCACCGCCAACCCCCGCCACCGCCGTCGGCGCCGGCGGTGGGTGCGACGGTGCTGCCCGGTGATCATGTGGCGTTGCGCTGGCAGGGCGATCACCTGGTGTCGGCGATCGAACTGGTGCCGCGCCCGTTCACCCCGACCGTCATCGTCAACGGCGAGGCGTTCACCGACGACGTCGTCGACACCCGCTTCGTCGCCGACCTGCTGACCGGGCACTGCCCCGATCTGGAGGCCGACGTGGTGTCGGCGGGCTACCGGGTGGGCAAGACGGCGCCCGCTGCACTGGTGGCGCTCTACGAACAAGTGGTGGGGCCGTATCCGGCACCGGCGAACCGGCGGACGTGGATCCTGCTGCGGGCCGATCCGGAGAAGACGCGAAAGTCGGCGCTGCGCCGCGATTCCGGGGTGTCGGGGCTGGCGCAGTACCTGGTGGCCTCGACCACCCGGATCGCCGATCACCTGGCCGGCCACGGTGTCGACGCCCGCCCGGCGCGCAGCTTCGACGACTTCGACCGCGCCACCGAGATCAGCTTCGAACGCGAGACCTGGTCGATGATCAAGGGCCGCAGCACGTTCACCGCCGCCTACTCCGCACCCGGCGGACCGGACGTGTGGTGGTCGGCCCGGGCCGATCACACGTTGACCCGGGTGCGCATCGTACCGGGATCGGCGCCGACGACGACGGTCCTGCTCACCACGTTGGCGAATCCGTCGACCCCGCGCGGGTTTTCGTGCCTGTACGGCGGGCAGCGGGCCGCGCTGCTGGGGGAGAGCCCGGTCACCGACCGGCACTACGAACTGCCGATCGGCTCAGCGGGTGTGCTGGTGGGTGAGACGGCCGACCGGTACCCGGTGTACATGCCGTTCGACGACGTCGACGCCAGCATCAACCTCGGTGACGCCCGGTTGTTCACCCAGTTCCTGGTGCGCTCGGCCGCCGCCGGCGCGGTGATCACGGTGGGGCCGCAGTTCCAGGAGTTCGCCGGCTATATCAACGCCCGGGTCGGCCAGGTCGCCAAGGTGGTGTGGCCGACGTCGACGACGTACCTGGGTCCGCATCCCGGCGTCGGACGAGTGGTGTTGCGGCACAACTTCATCGACACACCGCGGCACAAACAGCTGCCGATCCGGCTGATCAATCCGCGTGAGGAGAGCCGCTACCAGATGGTCCTGGAGAGTTGACATGCGGTATCGGAAGGAGGCGTGATGGCAGGCGATGAAGTTCGGGTCGACCCGGATGACCTGCGCGCCAAAGCGGCTCAGATCGATGCGATCTCGTGGGGGCAGAACCCGGCCGAGATCCCGGCTGTACCGGCCGACGCCCTGAGCACCGCGCAGACGGCCGTCGACAACCTCAACCAGAACGCCAAAACGCTCGCGGACCACCAGAAGTTCGGACAGGCACAGGGCAAACGGCTGGCCGAGACGCTGCGGTCGGTCGCCACCGCCTATGAAACCGTCGACCGCAACGCGCGGGAGAACATCGACAGCACCATCCCCGGCGCGACCCCGGCACCAGCAGAACCCGTTACCCCCCAGTCGAACACGGTGCCGGAGCCGCCGGTGCCCGATCCGCTGCCGATCCAGCGCGGCATGACGACCGAGGAGTACCTCGAGGTCAAG
The DNA here is from genome assembly GCA_050250295.1 of Mycolicibacterium sp. Classification (GTDB taxonomy): domain Bacteria; phylum Actinomycetota; class Actinomycetes; order Mycobacteriales; family Mycobacteriaceae; genus Mycobacterium. Next base: position 98,235 of record JBFWOX010000024.1, on the reverse strand, counting down.
TTCGCCCAGGGTGCACTGCTCAACGGCGACGACGCGGCGTCGCTGCAAGCGGCCGCCAACGCGTGGACGGCCAACGCGGCCCGGCTGACCGCCGATGCGGAGGCGTTCGAGCTGAGCAGCACCAATTGGGAGGGCGAAGCCGCCGATGCGGCCTATCGCAGCTTCAACGACTATCGCGGGTTCCTGCTGGAACTGGCCGGAGCGTGGGAGCGGCTGGCCGCCGAGGCGGAGCGGATCGCCGCGGCGCACTTCGCCACGTTGGGCGCCCACAGCGTGGTCGCCGCGGAGTACGAGCAGTTGGAGGCTCAGCTGCCCGCCGCGATCGCCAACGGGGGCAGTGCGGCGCGGGTGATCCAGCTGAGAATGGAAGAGCTGCAGAAGGAGTCGGAGGAGATCCGGCACAAGTATGCGCGCGAGGCCCAGCCAGATGAGGTGAATCCGCCCGAGCCCACCCGCAATACGGGAACCCCGCCGATCCCGGTCCGCAGCAACGGCGATCCGCGCCGGCCCGCCGGCACCCAGGACGGACAGGGTACCGGTGGAGGCGGCGGCCAGGGCCAGCAGCCCGGCGGTGGCCCGCAGCCGCCGCCAACCCCGCAGGAGGCACCGGTGTCGCCGATGTCGGCGGCCGAACAGGCCGCGCAGGGGGCTCAGCAGGGCGGCGGTGCGCCAGGAGGCGGTTCGCCCGGCGGCGGTGCGCCAGGGGGTGGTTCACCCGGTGGTGGCCAACCCGGCGGTGCCCCGGGTGGCCTGCCCGGCGGGTCGAAGGGTGATCCGAAACTCCCCTCCGATCCGAGCCTGCGGCCGGCCGCGGCCGGCGGCGGGGGGTCCGGCGGCGGCGGGGGTGGCGCCGGCGGCGGCATTCCGCCGTCACCGCTGCAGCCCGCGGTGGGAGCGGAAACAGTGGCACCGACACCGGTCACCGCGGCGGGAGCACCGGCCGCGGCCGCCGGTGGTGCCGGCCCGAGCGGTGGCGGAGCCGCCGGCGGCGGCATGGGCGGGATGGCGCCGATGATGCACGGCGCTCAGGGCGGCAGTGGCGACAAGAAACGCAATCCGCAACTGGCCCAGGACGAGGAGCTCTATACCGAGGACCGGCCGTGGACCGAAGCGGTGATCGGGAACCGGGTGCGGCGCCGGGGCGGACCGGACGAGACGAAGAAGGAGTCGCAGTGACAGACGACATGCATCCCGAAGTCGCGGCGGTCCTGCGCCAAGCCAGGCGACTGCAGACCCTGATGGACGAACAGCTCGACAAGATGGCCAACGAGTCGTTCACCGCCTCCGATGACACCGACACCGTGGAAGTGACGCTCGACGGGCACCACTGGCTCAAGGACGTCTACATCCAGGACGGGTTGTTGCGGCTCGGCGCGGAGGTCGTCGAGCAGCGGGTCAACGAGGCGCTGCAGAAGGCCAGCGCGCAGGCATCGGCATCCATCGATACCGACCGGGAGCGGATCGATGCGGTGGTCGCCGAGATCACGGCGGAGATCGCCGAGGGCCGCCAGTAGGGCGCGTCTCGCGAGCGTGCACTCACCGTCGCGGTGCGCGCCGATCCACTACCGGGAGTGCGCGTTCGGCGACGGCTCGGGGGTCCTGAGCGCCGAGCCTGCGTGCGACTCCAGATAGCGGGTCACATTCCACACCACCGGACGCGGGCGGGTGCTGGACATCACGACGACCTCGAGCTCGGGCACCGGCCCGCTCACGCCGAGCAGCTGCACCGGATCACGCTCGTCGAAGTGCAAGCCGTCGCAGATCAACGCGATTCCCCGACCGTGGGCGACCAGGGTGACCAACTCGAACTGCGATCCCACGTCCCAATGCTGATAGCGCTGAGCGATCCCCTCCCGGACGAAGAAGTCGACCATATCGGCGTGGACGTCAGGGTGGAACTCGGGATTCGGGACGAGAAGCTGTTCGTCGGCGATGTCGCGGACGGTGATCGCCGCACGTCCCGCCAGCCGATGACCGCGCGGGATCAGCAGCTTGTCCAGTGGCACGGTGAACAGCGGGGTCGACAGCACCGCACCATCGGAGTCGGTCCCGCCGCCGCGGGGCACGAGCGGACGAACCGTCAGCCCGATGTCGATACGTCCCTCCCGAACGGCATCGGGCATCTCGCGCGGCAACATCGACACGGACCGCGGTTCGATCTCGGGGAAATTACGCAGGAACCGATGCAGGACGGGCTCCACCAGTGGCTGCAGCACCGGCCAGTCCGCGATGAGCAGAGGTCCGGCGCTTCCGGTCTTCAGCCGGACGGCGGCGTCCTTCATGGCCTTTCGGGCAGCGATAGCGTCTCGGGCGTACGGCAGCAGCGCGGCACCCTCGTGGGTCAGTGCGACGTGGCGGGTGGTGCGGTGGAACAACGGAACCGCCAGCTCCTGTTCGAGACGTTTGACGTTGCCGCTGACCACGGACACGCTGACCGACAGATCTGCCGCGGCGCGGTTGAAGCTGAGCGTCTTGGCTACGGCGCAGAAGCAGCTGAGTAGTTCGAACGTCACGGTGAATCTCTTCGTTCGGTGCGGACCACTCGGACTCTACCGCGGCGTCGGTGCGCTGGCGAGCGCCTTCCGCCCATCCCGAAATCCACACTGCGAGTGCAGTTCACACCTGGCGCCCGAGCCGATTACTTTCGCCACCCGCATCACCCGGGCGCACGCATCGTATCGTCGGAAACGCGGTTGGCACCGGCCTGCCGTCGCGCCGTGGTGCACACCCCGCGTAGTTCGGGCAGCACAGCGCGGCCGAGGATCTCGATGTCCCGCCGGCCGGCCTCACCCGGCTTGGTGGGTGACATCACGAAGGTGCGGCAACCCGCGTCGGCATACGCCAGCAGCTGCTCGGCAATGGCGGCCGGTGGCCCTGCCACCACACAGCGTTCCAGCAACGACTGCGGGGCCTTACCTTTGCGTTCCTCCGTCGCCCCCATCGCCGCTGACGTCCGCCACACCCGGATCCGGTCCAGGTCCTCCGCACCGCGGCGGGCGGCACCGTCGTTGTCGTCCTCCACCCGCACGGGGATCAGCAACCCGTATCGGAACTCTCCGGTACGGCCGGCCTGCCGGCGGGCGGTCTCGATCCGTTCCCGCGCACGCCCGAAGTCGTCGACCGTCTGCAAGAAGCCCATCCAGCCGTCGGCGATCCGCCCGGCCCGGTCCAGTGCCGCGCGCCGGTGACCCGACAGCATCAGCGGGATCGGCGGTGGCACCGGCGACAGCGCCACCCCGGGCAGTCGGTGGAACCGGCCGGTTTCGTCGACGGCTTCCCCGGCCAGCAGTCGGCGCAACAACGGAAAACCTTCCTCGATGCGCGCCGCCCGCTCGTCGAGCGGGACACCGGCGGCCTCGTACTCCGCCGGGATCTCACCACCGACGCCGATGCTGACCCGCAGCCGGCCCCGCGACAAGGTGGCCAGAGTGGCGAGTTGTTTGGCGATCACCGGCAGCCGGTGCACCGGCAGCACCAGCACACAGGTGCCGATCCCGATCCGCGTGGTGCGGGCCGCCGCGAACGCCAGGCTGACCACCATGTCCTGCCACTGCGTCGGGTGGAAGGTGTGGTCGCCGACCCACACCGAATCGAACCCCAGTTGCTCGGCAAGTTCGGCGGTGCCCGGCACCGCGTCCGGGTCGACGGGCATGCCGACCGGGGTCATGTTCGGCAGCATGACGCCGATCTCGAGTTCGGCGCTCACAGTGCGACACACCGGATCGGCAGCTCGGCCCAGCCGGCATCGTGGGCGATCATCAACCCGGAATGCACTGGAGTACCCGCGAATTCGTACCGATATCCCCGGCCCAACAGCTCCTCGAACAGGCACACCAACTCGAGTCGGGCCAGGTGGATGCCCGCGCAGAGGTGAACCCCGAACCCGAAGCCGACGTGTTTACGGCCGTTGGGCCGATCCAGCCGGAACTGATCGGGCGCGTCGAACTGCGCGGGGTCGTTGTTCGCCGACACCCACGCCACCGCCACTCGCGATCCTTCGGGCAACACCGTATCGTCCATCTCGACCTCGGCGGTCACCGTGCGGAACTGCACATGCACCGGTGGCTGCAGCCGGATCGACTCCTCGATCGCGGGGGCGATCAGCTCGGGTTCCCGGCGCAGCAACGCCTGTAGCCCCTCGTCGCCGGCCAGCCGCACCATCAGATTGCCGATCACCGCCGCCGTGGTCTCGTAGCCGCCGAAGATGAAGGTCAGCAACGTGTTCGTGAGTTCGTCATCGGTCAGCGCCCTGCCGAAGACGGTGGTCCGGAGCAACGTGGTGAGGTAGTCGTCGCGTGGTTCTCGCCGCCGGTCGTCGACCTCGCGCTGGCACAGGGCCAGCAGTTGGTCACGGGCCGGCGGCCGACCGTCGGAATGGAACCCGGCCATCATCTCCTCGACCAGCCCGCCGATCTGCTCGCTGACGGCGCTGCTCCAGCCGATGAGCCGGCTGATCACCGCGATGGGCAGCCGACGGGCCACCTCGGCGGAGAAGTCACCGGTGCCTCGGGCCAGGAAATCCGTGACCACCCTGTCGATCTCCTCCCGCAGCTCGGTCTCGAAGCCTTCGACCGCACGCCGGTTGAGAATGTCCATGAACAGTTTGCGGTACTCGGCATGCTCGGCGCCGTCGAAATCGATCGGGATCGCCTTCGGCCGGTCGAGTCGGGGATGCAGGGCCCCATCGGAATACGAGAAGACGGGGCATGTTCGGCCGGCCTGCCGCTGCGCCTCGATGACGTCGGCGTACCTGGTCAGCACGAAGTAACCGCCATGCGCAGGTGTGTGCGACACCCCGGGCTGTTCCCGCAGTCGGCGGCACACCTCACGGGACCGGTCCACGGTCAGGGCGCGGTCCAGGTGGTCGAACTCAGCGGTGAGCCGCTCGAGCACTGCGTCGTCGGTCTCGCCGGCGACGGGAACGTCCCGCGTCATGGCCCGACCACCGTGCCGTGCACCGGCATCTCCCACAACGGCGGTCCGATGACTCGGAACCCGAACCGTCTGCCGATCTCCTCACCGAGCCGATAGGCCCGAATCGGGTCGTCCTCGCCGGTCATGGCTTCTCCGATCGCGGTGAGCATGTGCTCGAACCCCGACGGTGCGCTGAGCCCGAACACCCGGATCGGCTCGCCGGAGAGGTTGGCGAAGCAGTGCGGGACACCGCGCGGCATCCAGGCGAAGCTCCCGGGGAGGAGCTCGTGGCGTTCCTCGCCGATCTGCAGGGTCACCACGCCTTCGAGGACGAACATGGCCTCGTCGTCGTTTTCGTGGATGTGCAGTGGCGGCCCGAAGAGCGCCGCGTCATAGCTGCAGTCCGCGACGGTCAGTGCATTGCCGGTCTGGTTGCCGGATGCCAGCATTCGCATCTCGGGTTGGAAATCCCAGTCGTCACTGACCCGTTGGCCCGGTGCCAGCACGTAGGGTTCGGCGCGCAGGATGCGCTCGTTCACAGGTGCTCCGTTCGTGGTTCGATGTGCCCGGGAGATCAGGCGTCCCGGTTAGCCGAAGAAGACGTAATCGGGGTTCCCGGTGTTGGTTTCGATCAGTCGGCGCAGGTTCTCCGGGACTTCCGTGTCCTCGAGCTTGCGGATGTCGGCCAGATTGCGGGACGAGTAGGCGTCCTCACCGGCGAGCTTTCCGTCGGAGAGGAAACGCCACAGCACGACGGTCCGGAACTCGATCAGGTAGAACGCCGAGTCGTCGTCGACCTGGTAGCCGTTGGCGCGGGCGATCGGGCCGGGCATGGCCTGTCGCACGGCCATTTCGGTGACGATGGTGTCGTCGTCGACGACCAGACGTTCGATCGGCGCCTCGATGTCGAAGGATCCGGTGCTCATCAGCGCCGTGTAGAACGCGACGACGCCGTCGCGGCCCTTGGGGCCGATGTCGCGCCCGTCGGCCCAGATGGCGTAGGACGGTTCCGCGGTGAGGGTGGCGAGCACGCCGTCGATGTCCCCACCCACCTCGGCCTTGCTGTGGGCGATGACTGTCGCCAGGTTCGTCCGATGCCGAGGATCGGCGGTTTGCGCCAACCGCGCTTCCAGCGCTCGCCAGAAACTGGATTGATTCACCGGCATATCCCACTCCCGTCGTCAGCGTTGACCAATGCCATGACCGCTCGAAATGTAGGAGGAATAGCCCTTGAATACCTAGCGGAATTTCGATCATTAACTACGCTATTACCAATTCTGCCCGCCGTCGAACCCATAGCCACCTGCATTGTTCGACCGACGAGAACAGTTCTGACCATTGTGATCACACTCCGGATACCGGACATGATTGGCCTCGAATTCGCTCCTTAATTGTGCCCGAATTGGTGTGTACGATTCCTGCCGTCAGATCGACACAAATACCCGGTACGCATGCAGGAGGAGGGTCCGGTGTATCGAATCTTTGGTGACTTCCCGCGCACGGACGGCGGGGTCCGGCTGAGTTTCCGCGAGACGGGCCAGTGGACCATGCCGCCGGCGCTGCGCAAGGCCGTCCGTCCCGGCGGGAATCCGTTCGATGTCACCGCCCTGCTCTTCGGCGACGAACTCAAAGGCCCTGCGCTACTTTTCTTCTCGGTCAACCCGGGCGTCTCTCTGCCGGACGCCCCCGCGCACGCCCATGCCAGCGACAACTTCCGAATGTCGCTGCGCGGTGTCCTGCCCATGGGCAGCGAGCGTTACGGGCCGGGCGAGTTCCGGCTGCAGCGCGGGTGGAAGGCCTACGCCAGCGACAACTATGCCAACGGCCCGCAGGGCGGATGGTCGGTGCTACTCTTCGGCGACCGGCGTGGCGTCAGGACGCGCCATGTCAGCGCAGACGCACCCCCGCATGACGCGGCCGATCAGCTGCTGGCCGAATGGCTCGGCATCACGGGCGATCTGACGTCCAGCGATCCCGCCGACACCAGCGGCCCGTCGGCGATCTCCACCAATCTCGGGCAGTTCAGAGGGGCGCGGGTCAACTCGTCGTTCGCTCGAGCCGGCGACTGGCCGACGGTGAGCCCTGGGGTTCGCAGCGCGGGCTCTCTGCTCGGCGATCCGACGTCAGGGCCGGTGCTGCTGCTGGTGGACAGTGACGCCGCGGCGGCGACGTCGCGCGGACAGGTCTTCGACACCGAGGTGTTCCACCTCGTCGTCTCCGGCACGTGCAGCATCGACGGTGTCGAGCACACCGCAGGGGATATGCGGCTCGTGCCGGCAGGATGCCGGGTGCCCGAGGTGGTGGCCGGGCCGGACGGCCTGCAGGAGATGGTGGTGCTGGGTGATCGGCGCGGCGCGGCGGTGCCGGTGCCGACAACGGGTTGGCCGGCCGGGGTCGGGGAGCTCGTCGACGGCCTGGCCCGCGAGATCACGGTCTAGACCCGACCCCGAACGTGCACTCACAGGAACGGTACGCGCCGATTCTCTACCAGGAGTGCACGTTCGGCGTCGGTACGGCGTGAGGCGCGGTCAGAACCGCAGGTTCCGCAGCAGGTCGTACACCCCGGCGATCCACAGCAACATCGGGATGACGGCCGCGATCGCCGCGCCGTCGAACAGCTCCAGGATGCGCTTGGTCACCGGCGACACCCGGCGCACGCCGTCGGTGGCGCCGATGAGGATCACCGCCACCACCGCCACCGCGGTGTAGATGGCCAGCACCAGCCACGCCCGGTCCGGGTACCACAGGCACAACCGCACCATCACGCCCGTCGGGATCGCCACGGCGGCGGCCATCAACGCCCAGGCACACCAGCGATCGGCATACAGCCGCGACCGGAAGCCGCAGACCACCGTCACCAGACCGGCCACGATCAGGCTGTGCAGGAAGAAGTGCCCCTGCACCACCACCGCCGTCGCCCCGGCCGCCAGGATCAGCGCACCAGCGGTCAGAAACCCGATCAGCAGTCGCTTGGCCAGCCGGCTGCGCTCGGTCAGCCGCGCCGCCGAATCCGGCACCGACGCGATGATCGCCTGCCAGGTCTCGGACTCCTCCGAGGTGTCGCTGGTCGCCACCGGGTCCAAAAGCTCGTCGTTGGAGACGGTTTCGCCTGGGGCGGGAATCGGCGGCAACGCGATGCGGGCGACGGCCACGGTCAGCTTCGCGGCGTTGGTGACGACGATCAACCCGAACGCGATGGCACCGGCCGGGACCCACGCCTGCCACCCGTAGCCGAATGCCACCGCGGCGATCGTGACCGCGGTGGCGACGATCGCCAGGAATGCCGCCACCTCGGCCCGCCGGCGCGGCCCACCCCGGGTGGCCAGGACCATCAGCAACACCAGCGAGCCGGCACCCGCGATCTGCGGCGCGCCAAGGGTTTCCACCCCGCGGGGCAGCGGGACCGCCAGCGCGACCCCACCGCTGAGCGCCAACAGCGAGGACACCAGCAGGCTCTCGGCCATGTCGAGGTTGCCGAATCGGTTCTGGGCCAGGATGCTCCCACCCATCAGGCCCAGACCCAGCACGCCCACGGCGACCGCCCACCACCAGTTCCGGCCCGTCGATGCCCACGACAGGATGCCGACCACCGTGACGACCAACGCCACCAACGGCAGGGCCAGCCCGACGAAGCGATACAGCGCGCCGCGGTTGAACTCCGGCGTTTCGTCGAGCACCGCGATCGCGTCGATCACGTCCTCGACCAGCGGGCGGTACCGCTCGGTGCGACTGACCGGAACCACGGTCAGCAGTGAGCCGTCGACCACCCCGGCGTCGTCCAGCGAGTCGGTCAACCTGATGGGCGGCGCGCCCGGGCGTGCGAACGACCACACCCCCTGCGCCTTGAAGTCGAACCCCGCCAACACATCCGCGGGGGTTTCGGAGAGGATGTCGGCCAACACCGACACCGTCTCGTCCACATAGGTCTCGATCGGCGCCGCCGACGGCAGCACCAGATCGGTCATCCGCCGGCCGGTGAGGATCGTGACCCGCGTGGTCGACGGGCGGCCGGGCGAGACGCCCGAAGACGTAGGGGGCGCGGCCGTCGCGGTCAACGCCGTTCGAGCCTGTCGAAGTCGTCGGACAGCGCCGCGGCCAGCTCGACGATGCGCCGTTCGAACGTCTTACCCAGCAGATCCAACTGGATCTCGGTGCCGGCGGCGATGTGCTTGTCCCACGGCAGCACGATGACCCGGCCCGGCGCCACATGGCGCTCGAACTGCTGGACCAGGTCGTCGACGTCGATGTTCGGCTTGCCCGGCGTCACATGGTTGATCACCACGCAGGACCTGCCGAGCAGGTCCTGATAACCGTTCTGCCGCAGCCAGTCCATGGTGATCGCGGCCTGGCGGGCGCCGTCGATCGACGCACTCGCGACGATCACCAGGCCCGACACCGTCGACAGCACACCACGGGCGGCCGGCTGGAACAGCCCCGCACCGCAGTCGGCGAGCACGAGGTTGTAGTAGCGCGACACGATCTCGGTCGCTTCCTTCCAGTCCTCGTCGTTGAACTCGCGCCGGGCCGCGCTGTACTCCTCCGAGGACAACACCTCGAGGTTCGCGCCGTTCATGCTGGTGTACGCGCGAATGTCGTTGTAACGATGCAATTCCTGATCGGACAGCAGGTCGGCGATGGTGGCCGCCGATTGCCGGCCCGCCCGGTCGGCGAGGTTGCCGCCGTCGGGGTCGGCGTCGATGGCCAGGATCCGGTCGCCGCGCACGCTGCTCAGCGCCGAACCCAGCGCCACCGTGACAGCGGTCTTGCCGACGCCGCCCTTGAGGCCGAACACGCCGATCTGGTAGGAATCCCGCGCGTTGCGTCGGATCCGCGCGTGCAGGTCCATCTCGTACATCTCGTCGGGCGAGAGGCCGAGGTTGATGCGGGTCAACATGTAGATCCAATGCCGCCAGCCCCGCTGCGACGGCATCTTGACCGCACTGCGCACCCCGACGTGCGAAAGCGCATCGATGGCGCGGTGATTGCCCATCGCCGCCGCCGACGTCGGCGCGGGCTGCTGCGGCTGCGGCCGGCGGGCGGCCTCGGGCTCGGCGAAGTGCTGCGACGGCGCGGGCGCCGGCGCCTGCCGCGGCAGCGGTGCCGGCGCGGGTTGCCGGTGCTCATGGCGCGCGCCGGCTGGCGCCGAGGTCTGCGGGCTGCGCATCATCCCGTTGTTGGGGACGCGCTGGGGCCCGGTGGTGGTCGGCGGGATCTGGCTGGTGATCTCGGCCTGCCGGGGCGGCGGCGCGGAGGCCACCTGAGTCCGGGGACCCGCCACCGGCATCGGGGGCGGTGTCGCCTCGCCATAGGTCGTACCGCCCTGCGGTGCCACGGCGTCCCGGGCGGCCAGAGCGTCGCGGTCCACGTCCTCGTCGACCGTTCGCCCGGCATCCGGGGAGTGGAAGAGCCGGTCATAGTCGGCCGACATGTGTACCTCTCAAAGTAGGGGAGTTGAGAAAGCAGCACACGCGGTGGACGACCCCGTCATCGTTGCGGGTCGTCCACCGCGGTGCTCACGCCTGTTTAGGTAAAGGTTCCGATCACACCGGCTTCGGTGGTGCCCATGGTGGAGCCGGCATTGCTGACGGCCTGCGCGAGGCTCTGCAGCGCCATGTTGAGCTCGGCGGAGTTGTTGTCCCACCGCTGCTGCACCGCCTGGTACGACATCGACCCGTCGCCGACCCAGGCACCCTGCAGACGGGCGAGCGAACCCTGGCCCTCGTCGAGCAACCCCGCGGTACGGCCCACCGCCGCGTGAATCTCGCCGGCGCCGGCCTCGATGGCGCCGAACTCGTAATTGATCTGTCCCACGTCTGTTCTCCGTCTCTCTAGCTTTCTCGGGTTATCTCGGGCTATTCGTCAGATCTGCATCTGCGACGCGAGATCGTCGGCGTTGTTCGCGTCGGTGTTGAGGTACGAGGTACCGCTGGTGTGGATGTTCTGCGAGATATCGGTGAGCAGACGGATCTGCTGGCTCGACGCCTCGTGGAAGCGCAGCAGCGCTGCCTGTGCAGCCTGTCCGGCACCTTCGCTCTGCAGCGCCTGAGCGAGACCCGCGGCTGTCGACTCAACCTGGGCGAGGACGGACTGGAGCTCGCCGGAGATCCGGTCGAAGTTCGCCGCCTCCGCCATCAACTGCGGAGTATCCGCATTCACCAATGCCATTGCTGACCTTCTCTCTGTTTACCTGTGCTGCCGCCGAATTGGCGGGCCCTCCCGACCCAGGCGGTCGGCAAGTCTGCCGGGACGATCACCAGTCGTCCTCTTCGTCCTCGTTGAGGTCGTGTTCCAGCGGAGCCGGCGCGTTGAGCCCGGCCTTGTTGCCGCCGCTCTTTCCGCGCTGACCCAGCATGCCCATCGGTCCGCCACCCATCCCGCCGCCGCCGACCGGGGCTAGCCCGGCCGCCGCGGCACCGGCGGCGGCGCCCGCACCGACCGCCACCGGGCTCAGCGTGGGCTGCAACTCCTTTCCGATCAGGTTCGACATCAGCGGGGTGCGCGCCGAGGTGCCACCGGCACCCGGCAGCGACGCCGCCCTGACCATGCCCGAACCCGTCGCGGCGCCCGTGCCGCCGATCGCGGGGTGATTGGAAAACGGTGTGGCACCGATCATTCCGACCTGTGCGCCCTTGTCGCCGCCCAGGCCACCCATCTGACCGAACAGCGATGACATCTGCTGCAGCGGCTGTGTGAGTTGCTGGAACGGCTGGGTGACGCCCTGCATCATCTGCTGCGGCAGCTGGCCCAGTGTCGAACCGAGCTGCGAGGCCATCTGCATGCCCATCTGCATGCCCTGCTGCATCCCCTGCGACGGGTCGCGCTGCAGCGCCTGCGTCTGATCGGCTTGCGACCGGCCCTGATTCGCGCCCTGGTTGACCGCCTGTTCGAGCCGGCCGGCCTTCTGGTTGGCCTCCTCGAACTTGCCCTGGCCGCTGACGTGGGTGAACACCGCGTTGCGCACGGCTGCGCCGCCCAGCATCGGGGCTGCGCCGGCCATCCCCATCGCCATCGCGCCCTCCGCGGCCCCGGGCAGCACGATCGGCTTCGGTGGTGCCACCGGTTCGAAGGTGGTGTTCAGTTGTGTCTCGGCCTCGTAGCCGGTCATCACCGCGGCCGCTTGCTCCCACATCCGGACGTAGTCGGCCTCGTTGACGGCGATCGGAACAGTATTGACGCCAAGGAAATTTGTTGCGTTGAGCACCGCGTTGGTGACGTGGTTCAGCTCGATCTCAGGCAGCTGGGGTGTGGTGGTGGCCGCCATCGACCACGCGCTGGCCTGAGCCGACGCCTGCAGCGCCCGCTTGTGTGCCTGCAGAGAGAGCATCCGCAGCCACAGCACCATCGGCATCGACGCCATGATGGCGCGTTCGCTGCCCATGCCCTGCCACATCTGGGCCAGCGAAGCCAGGCTGGCGGCCAACTCGTCGGCCTGCGTCTCCAACGCGATGGCGAATGCCTCCCACCCGGCGGCGGCCTGCAGCATCGGCACGGCACCCGCACCGGCCTGCAGACGCGCCGTGTTGATCTCGGGAGGGAACGCTCCCCAGATCGGAGGGATCGGGATTCCGATGCCAGCCATGGCTCACTCGACTCGTATCAGCTCAACCGATCAGGCCAGCGTCGCGCCGTTCTCACCGTCGACCGCCTGGTACACCCCGGCGATCTCGATGACGGTGGCGCCGGCGCGGGCCAGCTCTTCCTGAGCCAGGGTGTTGATCCCGAGCGTCTGCACACCCTCGGAGGCGAACATCAATGCGGCCGCCGCCGACACCTCGTCCGCCCCGGCCGGAGCGAGGGCGGTGACCTCGGCCATTGCGGCGGTGCCGGTGGCCATGCCCCGGGCCCCGTTTGCGACGACCTGGCCTCCCACACCGGCGGCGCCGGCGTTATGGCTCAATGGTTGCATTTGCTGAACTCCTCACTCTTGCTAAACACACGCATGTATTTAGTTGTCCTGCCTTCATAGGCAATTTCCTGAGCGAACGCTTAGCGGTCTGTCTACCCGGCGGCCCGGAGGCCTGGTGGTATTTGCTGGATGACCTTGGAATCCATACTAACCGCCGTGCGGGGGTGCTCCGATCACTTCTTCCTCCGGGGGGTCCACATAGGCCGCTTGAATCACTTCTTTCCCCTCGGGCGTGACGTAAAACGCCTGGCCAGGCGGCCGTTTCTTGACCAGGATCTCGCGCGACGGAAAATCCTGTTTCTCCCCGGACAGGAACATCGTCGGCGTCCCGGCCCCGTATGCGGCGCCGACGAACTTGTCCATCGTGGCCCGGTGCGCCTGGCTCATCTGGCACGTCACCACGAGATGCAGGCCGATATCGGCGGCCGCGGGCAGCAACGGCGACAGCGGCGCCATCGGTGACATCATGCCGCCGGCGGCGACGATCATGTGCCAGTCGTCGACCAGCAGGACGATGTCGGGACCGCTCCACCACGACCGACTCCGAAGTTGCGACGGCGTCAATTCCGCTGGGGGCAGCCGCTTTGCGAGGTTGGTGGCCAACGCCTTCACCGACGCCTCCAGCGTGGCGTGGTTGCGGTTGATCGCGCCCGCCGCCAGCAGGTGGGTCTCGGGCACGGCCTCCAGCAGCCCGGACCGGTAGTCGGCGATCATGAACCGCACCTGGTCCGGGCTGTTGCGGGCGCAGATCGCCCTGGCGACGGCATGGGCGATCGTCGTCTTGCCGGACTTGGGCGCGCCGAAGATCAAGTGGTGCGGGCTGGTGTACATGTGGTTGTGCGCCACGGTCAGGTCCGACTCGCGAATGCCCACCGGGACGGTCCAGCGGGTCCGGTAATCGGATTCCGGTCCCGGCGGCGCCGGATCTAGCTGGTGCAGGTAGATCCGCTCCGGCAGCACCCGCACCCGCGGTGCCTCATCGGTGTGCCGCGCCGAGATCTCCTGCACCGCAGCCGATATCGCCGATACCAGACCCTCTGCGCTGTGCACGCCGTCCAGCCGAGGAACCCCGATCATCAGGTGGTGCTTCTCGGTCGAGACCGCCCGGCCGGGCCGGTTCAGCGGGATCTCGCGGGTGATCCGGTCGATCTGGGTCTCGTTGACGTCGCCGAGGCGGAACTCCACCTTGGTGCCCAGGTAGTCGCGGACCCGGGCCTTCAGCTCGGTCCACCGCGGGGTCGAGATGACCGTGTGCACCCCGTAGGCCAGGCCCTGTCCGGCCAGGTCCTGCACCACCGGCTCGAGATCGGTGAACTCCGCCGAGAAGGCCGGCCAGCCATCGATGACCAGGAACACATCGCCGAACGGGTCCGCCGAGGCCGGATGCTGCGGATCCTCCCGCATCTGCCGGTAGTCTGCCATCGACCCGACGCGGTACTGCTTGAACATCTGCTCCCGTTGCCGCAACACGGCTTTCACCTCGGCGACCACCCGGTTGACCCGGTCGGGCTCGGCGCGGGTCGCGACACCGCCCACATGCGGCAGGTCCTCGATGTACATCAGGCCGCCGCCGCCCATGTCGACGCAGTAGAACTGGACTTGACGCGGAGTGTGCGAGGCCGAGGCCGACAGGATCAGCGTCTGCAGGAACGTCGACTTGCCGGTCTGCGGCGCACCGCCCACGGCGATGTTGCCCGCCGCGGTAGCGACATCGATCCCCCAGACCTCTTGGCGGTGTCGGCGCGGCTCGTCCATCACCCCGAGGCCGATCCGCAGCGGCCTGCGGTCGTAGTCGCGGGCGATCAGTTCGTTGACCGGTGTCGGATCGGCCAACGGCGGCAACCACATCCGATAGGCGTGGTTCTCGCCCGTGGTCAGCTGGTTGAGGACGACCTCGCGCAGCACCCGCTGCTCCGGCTCTATGCTCATGCGCGATCCGCCTCCGGCTCCTCGCTGACCGTCATTGCGCGCCCTGCCTCCGGCTCCTCGCTGACCGTCATTGCGCGCCCTGCCTCCGGCTCCTCGCTGACCGTCATTGCGCCACCCTCGCATCCAGGATCGGCGCCGCGGTGAAGCGGTGGATGCGGATGCTGCTGTCGGCGTGCGCACGCGGCGTCAGGTCGCCGTCGCCGCTGGCCACCACCGTCGGCACGTAGGGGTTGCCGGTGTAGACGGACTGGAACTTCACCGGATCCTCCATCCCCACGCGCAGGAAACCGACTCCGCTTTCCTTGTTCGAGATGTACTGCGCCTCCGGTGTGCCGATCACCGCCTTGGACTCCGCAGAACTGGTGGTGCGCAACGCGATCCGGTATGTCAGGTTGGGTTCGAGCTTGTCGATGCGGGTGCCGCCGGTGTTCAGCGACTGGGTGGCCAGCAGCAGGTGCACCCGAAGCGAGCGGCCCACCCGGCAGATCCGGTCGAACAACTGGATGAAATCGGGGTGGTTCTGCAGCAGTTCGGCGAACTCGTCGACGACGACGAAGAGCGTCGGCAGCGGCGCCAGGTCGGCGCCGCGCTCGCGGTGCTTCTCGTACTCGGCCACACCGGACAGCGCACCCGCCGCGCCGACCTGGATGCCGGCCTGACGCAGGATGGATTGCCGCCGATCCAGTTCACCGGTGAGCACCTCACCCATGCGGCTGACCAGCTCGGCTTCCTCCGCCATGTTGGTCACCACCGCCGCGGTGTGCGGCAGCTTCTCCATACCGAGGAAGGTCGAACCGCCCTTGAAGTCGGTGAGCAGCAGGTTCACCTGGTCCGGGTGGTGGGTGGCGGCTAGCGAAAGGATCAGCGTGCGAAGGAATTCCGACTTGCCGGAGCCGGTGGTGCCGATCAGCATGCCGTGCGGGCCGGCACCGAACTCGGCGCCCTCCTTGATGTCGAGGTACATCACGTCACCGGTCTTGAGCTCATGGCCGAACGGGATGCGCAGCCGGTCACGGTCGGTGTCGGCGAACATCCGCCATCGCGTGGGGACGACCTCCTCGACGGATTGGGCGCCGACGATCTCGTGCCATTCGGTGGCGACCTTCTTCTGCACCCGGGTGCTTTTGTCGATGATCGTGCCGGTGATCGACCAGCCGGCGAGCTTGCGCGCCACCCGCTCGGCCTGCCCCGGCGTCATCCGGTCCACCTGGTTGGCGACCAGCCGGAAAGTCTGGTTGGGCAACCGGTCGTCGGCCGTACCGTCGGCATCGACCCGGATCCGGTAGGCCGAGCCGCGGTGGTTGCCCAGCGTGATGACCGTGACACCGGAACGACCGTCGACCGGGAAACCCGCTCGGCCCCCGGTCAAGTCGACGAGCACGACATACGGTCCGCTGGGCGTCGCGTCGGCGGTGTGCGGACCGCGGGCGGTCAGGTCGCTGAGCCCGTCGGGCCGGGTGAACACCATCCGGGTCGCGCCGGCGGCGTCGGTGTCGGACTGGTGCTGCACGTGGGGCAACCACTTGATCCACGCCCAGTCCGGATCCTCCGGGTCGTCGGTGAGCACCCGGATCTGCAGCAGGTCCGGCGGATGGAACACCGCGAGATGGCAGACCATCGCGGTCAGCAGCCCCGCGGCACCTGCCGGGTCCCCACCGACGGCGATCGTCGGGAACGTGCGCAGCTGAACGAGTTTCGGGCAGTCGTGGATCAACCCGTGGGTGCGCAGGAACTTCGTCACCCACATGTGGCTGACCGGCTCGAGGTGCGCCTGCGGGGCGCCGGCCGGCCCGGCGAGCTCACCGCCCACCGCCGGCTTGAGCAGTCGGTCGACGGCGGGTTCGGAGCCCAGGCCGATCCGGGTGGCGGCGTAGAAGTCGGCGTTGGCCGCCCGGGACCACTGGCGGTGGGTGCCGATGATCGACAACAGGTCGTCGGGGTGCGGGGCGTGATAGTTGAAGAACGTCACCTGCGCCGCGGCCGACGACGTGACACGGGTACGCAGGCCCGCCAGGTAGCGCAGGTACTCCTTGCGGTCGGCGTTGATCTCGGGGACCTTCTTGCCGCCGCTGCCGCCGCTGGCCACCAGCCCGACCGCGGCCATCACCATCATCAGCGGCATCATCAGCATGTACGGCGAAAGTTGCCGCACCCCACTGAAGATCATGATCGCGATCATGCCGAGCATGCACCCGCCGAGCACCCACGGCAGCGCCTTCTGCATACCCGAGGGCGGGATGTCGATGCCCAGGTCCTCCGGCGGCGTCACGTTGATCTCACCCGGGGTCAGCCGCGGCCCCCGCTTGATGATCGGGGTGAACTTGCGCGTGGTCATCCGCCACCTCCGCTCGCGGTGCCCGCCGGGTCCGCGTTGACCTTGCGGGGATTCGGATCCGCCGGCAGCGTGTCGTGCTCGACCAGCGCCGCCTCCTGGGACAGCACCGGTCCGTCGACCAGCAAGCTCACCACCTGCCAGGGTGCCGTCCGCGGCGCGGTCAACCCGAGCTTGGAGGCGGTGTCCTCGTCCGGCAACCCATAGCGGACCCCATGCGGGTCGATGTAGTACAGGCTTTCGCCATAGCGGGGATCGGGCGACTGCAGCCGGATGTACTGGCCACCGTTGATGTAGACGGTGGCGTCACCGGAGATCTGCTCGACGCCGGTGGTCATCGCGGCGGGTGGCAGCGGCAGGTGCCGGCCGGCGATCACCGTCGTCTTGGGCGCCTGGTCACCGGGTTCCCGTTGCCACGCCCAGCACAGCGTCGGCATGTCCTGCCGGAGAAGGACATCCATCGGGACGTCGGGCAGCGGCGAGTTGTACACCCGCTCGGTCACCCGGGCCACCGCGCTGGGCTCCATCGACAGCGGCGTGACCAAACCGTGGGAGTTGGTGGCCCGCAGCGCGGCCGCGGTGGTGTCGTTGACCTTGGCGACGCCGTCGGGCAGCACCACGTAATACTGCTCGTCGGCCTGCTCACCGGCGTCGGTGACGGTCATGAACACCGATCCGATGACGAGTTCCGGTGGCAGCCCGACGGTGTTGGGCTCACCCGCCGCCGGGATGTCGGGCAGCCGCCACGGTCCGGCATTCGGCAACGCGTTGAACAAGCCCTCCGAGATCGGGGTGGACCGCGCGGTCACCGGGATCCCCACCGCGGAGGTGACGGCCCGATCGGACAGGTCGATCGCATGGCGTCCGGCGTCGGTGACCAACCAGTCCTGGTCCTTGTACGAGATCAGCATGCCCTGCTCGGGCCGCATCGCCCCGACCGACGCGTCCAGCGCCAGCGGGGTGGCGAGCACGGAGGTCTGCACCGACGGTGCAACGCTTTCCGGTTTGATCACCGTGTCACACAGCGCCCACTGTGACTCCGGCGACGACGAGACGGGCGTCGCGTACGGGGCGCCGGGGATCCCGAGCGGTTGGCCCTTGGGCATCCGGTCGAGTTCCTCGGACTTGACCGCCACTGGGCTGTTGCTGTTGCCCAGGATCAACCGCGCCGAGGTCAGGTTGTACACCGGGCGCAGCTGGCCGCTGTCGGGCAACACCACGTACAGCTGGTTGGTGGTGCGGTCCACCAGAAGGGTGTCCCCGCCGCGCTTCCCGAGCGGTTTGAAGTACGCCAGCAGCGCCGCGCCGAGGCAGATCAGCACGGCGATCACGATCCCGGCGGTGACCGCCCGGCTGTAGAACTGCAGCGGATCGTCGAACATCCGGGTGTCCCGGCGCACGATCGCGTGCTCGACCCGGCGCAGCAGGAAGCGCCAGCCGCTGACCTGCACCTTGGTGGTGAGCCGGAATCCCGCCATCGCCTCGCCCGCCTACTCGCCGATGCTCAATCGGGCGTGCACCGACGTGATCGCCGCGGCCATGTCCTCGCCGGTGATCTCGCTGAGCTGTTCGGTGCCGAGCGAGTCGAAGTCCAGTGAGCGGGCCAGCCGCATATCGCGTGTCTGCTCCCCGGCCTCCACCAGCTGCCGCGCGTACCGGCCGTTGCCCGCCACGTCCAACGCCGGCTTGCCGGTGACCGTACTCTGGCTCAGCAGGGTCGCCGCGTCCAGCACCTCCTTGGCGGCCTCATCGCTCAGATTCGAATCATTGCCCGCAGCTATCACTTTCGCGATGTCGACGATCTCCTCCGGTGCGTAGGAGTCGAACTCGATGCGGGTGGAGAACCGGGAACGCAGGCCATCGTTGGTCTCTAGCAGCCGGTCGATGTCGTTGCTGTAGCCGGCGATGATGACCACCAACCGGTCCCGGTCGTTCTCCATCCGGGCCAGCAGCGTGTCCAGCGCCTCGGTGCCGAACGGGTCGGCCCGGCCGTCGCGCTCCTGGACCAGGGTGTAGGCCTCGTCGATGAAGAGCACGCCGCCGATGGCCCGGTCGATGGTGCGTGCGGTCTTGACCGCGGACTGGCCCTCGTACTCGGCGACGAAGTCCTTGCGCGAGGTCTCGACGAGTTTCGGCTCGGCGATGACGCCGAGGCCGGCCAGGATGTTGGCGACCACCCGGGCGATCGTGGTCTTGCCGGTGCCGGGCGGGCCGGTGAAGATCATGTGCTTGGACGCCTGGGCGACCTTCATCCCGCGGGCCGCCCGCACCCTGGCCATCTGCGTCGCCGCGCGGTACCGCTCGATCTGCTCCTTGACCCGGGTCAGCCCGATCTGCCGGTCGAGTTCGGCCTGCGCGTCGGCCAGCAGCTTCTCCCGGCCGGAGTTGTCGGCCACTACGCTGTCCGGGTCCCACGGGTCGCGCCGCGCGGCGATCTTCTCCGCGGTGGTGGTCTGCAGCCGGTACGTTGGATCCTTCAGTGCCGCAGCGACTCTGGGTGTCGGATGGGTGGCCTGCAGCCATTCCAGCAGCGCGACGGCGGCGTCCTCGTTGCCCTGGCTGCGCCGCGTCATCGCCAGGTGCCACGCGATCGCAGGGGCGCAGGCCTCACCGGCCGGCGACGAATTCGATTCGGTGAGACGGCGTTCGGCCTCGGTGAACAGGCCGAGGTTGGCCGCCGCGACGCCGTGCGCGACGCCTGCCGCGGCGGCCAGGAACTTGTCCGGCCAGGACCCGGCGCCCCGGACCTCGTCGATCACATCGGTCCAGCGTTGCGCCGCACCGTAGATGACGGCCTTGACCCAGGACACCAAGTGCTCGGCCCCGGCCGACGGCGCGGCCTCGAGCGCCTCCATCGCGTCCGCGTAGTTGCCCTCGGCGGCCTCGCTGACGGCGAAGCCCATCGTGATGGCCAACGGTGAGTTCACCGGATAGGTGATGTCGCCGTACTGTCCGCCGATCGGGACCCGCGCGCCGAGGCTGATCATCGACAGCTCCGCGGCACCGGCGAGCTGACCGAAGTTGGTCCGCGAATACCAGGCCCGGAACATCGTCACCCGATCGGTGTCGCCGCAGCGGATGCGTCCTACCCAAGCGTCACAAGCACTCTCGTCGAGGTTGGTGATCTCGGTGAACATCTCCAGCGACCGCGCCGGCGAGCTGGACAGGATGCCGACCGCGGTGCCGAAGACACTCGCCAGATGTTCAGTCATTGTCACCTGCGTAGCGATTCGAGAACAGCTCGGCGCGGGCGGCGCGGGCCTGTTCCGGGGTGGGCAGATCCAGATCGCGGGCCAGGAAGTCGCGGGTGGCGGCGCTGTCGTGGCCCTGCTCGCGCATCCCGTCCAACATGAAGGTGTACTGCGCCGACCGGGCGTCCTGGGTGGCCAGGCCGGCGATGACGACGATCTCGTCGGCCAGCGCGGACTCGGACATGGCCGCGGCCTTGGGCGACAGGTCGATCTGATGCACCCGGCCGTCCAGATACGTGGTCACCGTGACCGTGCCCGGCGGGTTGGTCACCGTGAACAACGGCATCGCGCCTTCGTCCGCGTCGGTGTCGTCGAAGGTGTGCGCGAGGTTCGTCAGGGCGGGCAGTTCGCCGGCGTGGTCGACCGGTTCGGCGGTGTAGTCGCCGAGAATCACTCCCAGGTCGGTCTCGACGCCGTCGCCGCCGGCGCTGAAGTCCAGCGCCGCCAGGGCGTCGTAGTTCCCGTCCTCGGGATCACCGGGCGGGGGGTTGGCCACCGTGTCTCGCCTTTCTCAATCCGGGTACACCACGTCGGGGTCGACGTAGTCGACCGCGTTCCTATGGTCGAACCATGTCTTCGACGGGAGGAATTCGAGTAGGCCGTCGAGGGCCCGCTGCAGGTTCTCCGGCGTCCCGGGCAGGAAGCTCCCGTACAGCTCACCGTTGACCCGTCGCGGGATCGACACGATTCTGCCGTGCGCGGAGTCCAGCACGCCCGCACCGACACCTGCCTGCGAATACGTTCCACCCGGGTGCCGCTCGCTGGCCGTGATCTCGGTCCAGCTGTCCGGCTTGCCGGTGGCCTCAGCGTAGATCCGGGCCGACGCGAGCGGCAAACCGTACTGGGCGAGTTGGTCGGCGGTGCGCGCATCGGCCAGCTTGGCGGCGATCCCGGTGAGCGGTTCGACCGGGGCCGGTTCGGCCGTGCCGAGCACGACGTTGACCATGCCCGCCAGGCCGATCTGCGGTGCCACCCGCTGCAGCACCAGCATGTCCTCGTCCCGGGCGGCGACGACATGCCGGTCGTCCTTGCGGCACACGACGAAGCGGACCATCTTCCCACCGACGTCGCGGCGCCACCAGCGGCAGTCGAGGGTCCGGTCGGGTCGGCTGAGGGTGTCCACCATGGCCGCCACCTCGGGGTGCGGGTCACCGAACGCGGTCAGGATGCCCTGCGCGGTGAGATCCCGAGTCACCGCGTCCCACACGATCTTTCGCTGCTCCTCGTAGGGAATGTTGGGCCGGATGCCCAGCGACAGCGGGAAGTCCACCAGGTGCAGCCGATCGGCGATGACCAGCATCCCGTCGATGGTGACCTCGACCCCCACCACATCGTCGTAATGGGTGGGTTCGCCGTCACCGAAGAACGGGCTGGCCGTCATCACCGCGGTATCGGTCCGCGGCGGATCTGCTTGGCCAGGTGCGCGGCCGCGGCGAGGTCCGTCGTCTCGTATCGGTCCGCGGCCGTGCTGAGGTGCTCGCCGGTCGCCCGGGACTGGTCTGCCACCCGCAGTCCCGCGCTGCGCCGGGCCTGTTGGAGCGCCTCGACCGCGGCGGCGGTGGACCAGGCGATGACGCCGTGCGAAAACCGAATCCCGGTGTCGACCCCGTCGACCGTCTCGGTCGCCGAGACGATCTCCGCGGCGGCCTGGCCGTGCTTGGCGGCCAGCTCCCGCAGGTGTGCGGGGTTGACCTGCAGCGTTTCACGCGACATGGCGGTGTCTCTCCTGCTCCGTTACTGGGGCGGTCGGGTCGCGGCCGGCGGCACCACAGGGTGGTCCGGTTCCAACTTATCCGTCGCTGCGGGTGTCGACCCTTCGGATTCCGCGACGACGGTCGGTGGGACGCTCTCTGCGCCGACGCCGTCGGCGCCGTCGGCGCCGCTGCGCTCACTGTCGTCGGTGGCCTTGTCCTGCCCGTCCTCGCCCCCGCCGCGGGCTGGATCCGGAGCGCTGTCCTGCGCCGCGCCGGCGGCATCGGCCGAGGTCATCGCGGATACGGATTGGGCAGCGGCCCCGGCCACGCCGGTCAGGACCGCGGCCAGCGGGGCCACCAGGGACCCGATCACGCCGCCGACCGCGCCGAACGCCGACGTCATGCCGGACATCAGCTCGGCGGGCACTGCGGATTCCGCAGCGGGTTGCGCCGGCGGGGCTGCGATCGGCGCCCCGCTCATCGACGGCTCCGGCATCTCGGGGATCTCGGGGACCTCGGGGGCGACAGCCGCGGCTCCCGACGGGCCGGCCGGGGCACCCGCTGACATCGGCGTTCGGGACGGCGCGGTTCCAGAGGGATCCGCCGGACCGGGCTGCTCGGGATCGACCGGTTCGGGGGACAGTTCCTTCTGCCGGGACGACGGCTGCTGGACCGGCGGATCCCAGAACTCCGGCGGCGCCACCTCGTGGGTCAACGCCGAGTACTCACCGGCCAGCCCCTGCAGCTCCGTGGCGTTCTCGGCGGCCTCCTGGGACAGGTGATAGAGCTCGAGACTGCACATGCTGACCGCGGTGTGCACGGCGGCGAACTCGACAGTGGCCTTTATCGCGCGGCCGTATCCCGGGATGAGGGCCAGCGCCGCGGTCGCATAGCTCAGATCACCCAGGTAGTTGGCCATCGCGTCGAGCTTGTCGCGGTGGTGGCCGACCTGATAGGCCTCCCGCGCGATCACGCTGGAGACCTTGCGGTCCAACACCGCCATCGCTGCGGTCCGGTCGGCCTGGCGCCGGTTGGTCGATGTGTAGGCCTCGGCGCCGCCGCCCTGCCAATCCACACTCGGGTAGGCGGAACGGACGGTGCCGTCGGCGTCGGCGAAGCGGGTGGCGCCCCGGCCGAAGTCCTCCCCCTGCTCGGGCTCACCCCAGCCCGTGGTCAGCCGCATTCCCGCGATGACCGCTTGACCGGCTTCGAGGATCTCCGAGCCGGCGGCACTCTTGACCGCGGCACCCACCCGGCTCGTCCAGGAGGGCGCCGCGGGTTCCGCACCGCCGCCCACCAGGTCACCGAAGACTTTGCCAATGCCCTCGAAATCGTCGAACAGTCCCACGCCTGGACACCCCTTCCCTCCGGCAGCCTACCAGCGGGTAGACCCCTGCCGGTGCACTAATTTCTCGATGCGATCCTCCCGTGCCGACGGCGCCACCCCGGCGCTCAGCAATCTTCAGCAGGTCCACAGACTGTACAAATCGATGTTGAGCAATTTCTTAAGGGCATCCAGGCGCAGCCGGGGCAATCCGAGGCGCCGCCCCGGCCAGACACCCGCTCCGACCGGCTGAGGACCGCTCTCCGACTCCATCCACGGCCTCCTACGACAGTTTGCTCGGGATCCGGTGGAGCTAGGCTGGCTCCCGACTGACCGCAGCCGCCAGATCGGATACCGAGGAGACGTCGTGACGGAACGTGAGGACGGTGCGCCGGCCGGCTTCACCCCGGACCGGGCCGGGATCCCCCCGCAAGGCACCTTCCGTTCGACCCCGGCGCGGGGTGTACCGCCGCACCCGCACGGTTGGACGCCACCACCAGCACCACCCTGGCCGGGCGCAACACCTCCTCCGGTCCCGTCTCCGCCGGGACCATCGCCGTCGGGGCCGGCCCCGCCGCACGGTACTGGGTGGCCGTCGCCGCAGCAGCAGGTTTCCTATGCCGGCCGCATCCGCGCCGACGAGCTGGTGCCCAACCGCAAACCGGCACCGGCCCGGGGTTGGCGCGCGGTGTTGTACAAGGCCACCTTCGGCTTGATCAACGCCGGGCTGTCCCCACACGAACGGCGCATCGCCGAATTGGAGGCCTCGATCCGGCGCCCTCTGCACGGCCGCTTCAAGGTGGGCGTGATGGGCAAGGGCGGCGCCGGGAAGAC
This sequence comes from Mycolicibacterium sp., assembly GCA_050250295.1. Classification (GTDB taxonomy): domain Bacteria; phylum Actinomycetota; class Actinomycetes; order Mycobacteriales; family Mycobacteriaceae; genus Mycobacterium. The sequence goes on along the minus strand of JBFWOX010000024.1, from coordinate 74,051 downwards.
GACGGTGTCGGCCTGCATCGGATCGCTGCTGGCCGAGCTCAGACACGACGATCGGGTGGTCGCCGTCGATGCCGACACCGCGTTCGGCAAGCTCGGCAGCCGGGTGGACCCGCGCGCGCAGGGCTCCTTCTGGGAGCTCGCAGGCGACCGGCATGTGGAGACGTTCGCCGATATCCGCCACCGGCTCGGCAGCAACACCGCCGGGTTGTTCGTGTTGGCCGGTGAGGCGACACCGGCGCGCCGCCGGGTGCTGGATCCGGCGATCTACCGGGAGGCGGCGGCACGGCTGGACCGCCATTTCACGATCTCGGTGATCGACTGCAGCTCCACGATGGACACCCCGGTGACGCAGGAAGTGCTGCGTGACCTGGACGCGCTGGTGGTGGTGTCCACCCCGTGGGTGGACGGTGCGGCGGCCGCCGGGCAGACGTTGGACTGGCTGGCCAACCGGGGTATGACGGCGCTGCTGCACCGCACCATCGTCGTGCTCAACGACTCCGACGGGCATGCCGACAAACGCACCAAAACCCTGCTGGCGCAGCAGTTCTCCGGCCAAGGCCAGCTGATCATCGACGTCCCGTTCGACGGCAACCTGCGCCCCGGCGGGGTGATCGATTCCACGGCGGGCATGTCGGCGGCGACCCGGGAACGATTCCTGCAGATCTGCGCCACCCTGGCGGCGCACTTCCCCGCCGACGGCGATAGGCGCCACTGAGGGGTGCTCAGCCCAGCTGCATGACGAACTCCCCGATGGCGGCGGCGTCATCGGCCGAGACCGGTTCGTCGGCTTCGGCGAGCTGGATCGTCTGCTCGGAAACCCCTGCCGCCCGGGCGGTTTCGGCCATGGTGAGGTTCGCACCGCGGCGGGCGGCGTAGAGCCGCTGGCCGAGCGTGGCGTGCGGCCCACCGGCCGCCCGTACCATCAGCTCGTCGTAGAGGCTGCGCACCGTGCCGAGTGCCTTGATCAACGTGGGGGTGACCCGGCCGAGCCGTGCCGCGCGGGAGGCGACGGCCTCGAGCTGGCGCAGATCGGACAGCAGTGCCGACACCCGCGGGGTGAAGTCGGGGTCGTGCACCGGCGGCAACGCCGAGATCGTGGTGCGCAGTGTGCCCACCGCGGTGACGACCGCCTGGGCGATGAGCGATCCCTCGTCGCCGCCGCCGTCGCTCGCCGGCGGGGCCGGGCGCTCCGGTTCACCCCGGCGCAACCGCGCGATGGTGCCCGGCGGCCATTTCAGCACCTCTTCCAGCCGGGCCCTGGTGCGCTCCCGAGGCCAGCTGCGGCCCTTTTCGAAGGCGATCAGCGCGCCCGCGTTGATGATGCCCTCCGCCGCGAGGCGGCGCTGGCTGATGTCGAGTTCGCGGCGCCGGGCCGCCGCGGCCGCGCCCGCCCTGACCATCCCGGGGTCCAGCCCGACCGAATCCTCGATCGGCTCCGCGTTGGTCATCTCAGAGGGTCCTCGTGTCTGTTCGGGTGGTGCCGGCAGTGTCTTCAGCATCGTGTCGAGCATCGGAACGAGCACGCTTCGAGCACTGTACCGAGTGCTGTACCGAGTGCTACGGCTCGATTCCGATGGACGCGACGGTTCGTAGCCAAAGTTACACCGTCGCCCGCCGCAGAACCGTAACAACGCCACGTTTCGTTGTAGCGTTCCCGCGCGGATCGCCGCTCGGAAACCGCTGGTCATCGCCGCCGAACGGAATCTGACCCGGTAGTACGTCCGGTGCGGCTGCGACGGGCCCGAGAACCCGCTCCCGCAGAGCGCAGCTGATTCTGCCGCACTAACTGTTGCATCGCTACGGTTTCTGCGTTAGTTTCACGTCATCGCGGTGATCGAGCCGCCACCCGCAGAGGAGACCAACCCCATGAACGTGATTCCGTGGAACGAAACACCGATCGGCGCGTGCACCAGCGATCCCGAGCGCTGGACCACCACCGCCGACGACGAGGCCAAGGCCATCTGCCGGTCCTGCCCGCGCCGCTGGTTGTGCGCCAGGGAGGCGTGCGAATCACCCCGGGCGGAAGGGCTGTGGGCCGGCATCTACGTGCCCGAGGCCGGGCGCGGGCGCACCTTCGCACTGCGTCAACTCAAATCGCTGGCCGAGCGCAACGGATACCCGGTGCGGGAGCGCCGCGTGTACTACGCCGACATCGCCTGACGTCACCGGTCCGCCGCCGAGGACCGAGGGGACGGCGGCGGGCCGGCGGAATAGTGCACGACGGAATAGCGCACAGTGGTGGCCTGTTACAGACTGCGACGGTGCCGGACATGCCCCGGGCCCCAACCATTTCCGTCGCTTCGAGCGACCACTCGCCGAGAGGCGCCATGGCGGCACCGTTCCCTTCGGGGTCACGCATCCCTGCTCATCCACCGCTTTCCCGGTGCCGACGCCGGTCGGCCGCAGATGTCGGTGTCCCGGCCTAGCGTGCGGACATGACGAACTGGATCAACACGGTCAGCCGTGATCACGTCGAGCGCGCCGTCCGCGGCCGCTTCACCCAGGCCAACCACGGCAAACCCCACATGTTGCGCAAGATGGCGCGCGGCGACTGGCTCATCTTCTACTCACCGCGCACGATCTATCCCGACGGCCTGCCGCTGCAGGCGTTCACCGCTATCGGCAGGGTCGCCGACGACGAGCCCTATCAGGCCGAGTTGTCCCCGGACCTCCAGCCCTGGCGGCGCAACGTCGACTACCTGGAATGCGTCGAGACCCCCATCCGTCCGCTGCTCGAGAACCTCGACTTCATCGAGGACAAGTCGCGCTGGGGCTACAAGTTCCGTTTCGGGGTGTTCCGGATCTCCGATGCAGACCTGCAGATCATCCGCTCGGCGATGGTCCCCGCGGGCGTCGAGGGGGCTACTGTGGCTCCATGAGCAACACCGACGCCGCCCCTGCCGAAGTCGACTGCGCCGCTTCGGCATTCGCCGGCGTCCTGCACCCCCGCGAGGTCCCGCTGGGTGGGCCTCGGGCCATCCGGGTGCGCCGCACCCTGCCCCAGCGGGAACGCTCGCTGATCGGCGCGTGGTGCTTCGCCGATCATTACGGGCCGCACGACGTGCGCGATGGGACAGGCATGGACGTCCCGCCGCATCCGCACACCGGCCTGCAGACGGTGAGTTGGTTGTTCTCCGGCGAGGTGGAGCACCGCGACAGCGCGGGGGTGCACGCGATGGTGCGCCCCGGTGAACTGAACCTGATGACCGCGGGCGCGGGCATCTGCCATTCCGAGGTTTCGACCGCCGACACCACCGTGTTGCACGGGGTGCAGCTGTGGGTGGCCCTGCCCAACGCCGCGCGCGACACCGGCCGCGATTTCGCCCACCACGTCCCGGCGCCGCGCACCGCGGGCGGCGCCACCATCCGGGTGTTCCTGGGCGAGCTCGACGGCGCGCGCTCCCCGGTGCACACCTTCACCCCGCTGCTGGGTGCCCAGATAGACCTCGATCCGGGCGCCGAGCTGACCCTGGACATCGACCACACCTTCGAGCACGGGGTGCTGCTCGACAGCGGCGACCTGCAGACCTGCGGGTCCGTACTCACCGTCGGTGATCTGGCGTACCAGGCTCCCGGCCACGACCGGTTGCGCCTGACCAACCGCGGCGACGTGCCGGCGCGGGCGGTACTGCTGGGCGGCCGGCCGTTCGGTGAGCAGCTGGTGATGTGGTGGAACTTCGTCGGGCGCAGCCACGCCGACATCGCGGCCGCGCGGGAGCAATGGCAGGACCACGACGACCGGTTCGGTGCCGTCTCCGGCTACCGCGGGACCACGCCGCGGCTGCCCGCCCCGCCGCTCCCGCACGCCACCCTGCGGCCTCGGCCGAACCCCGGCGCCGGGACAGGCGTATAGAAGTAGTCATGACGACTGACAGGACCGGCGCCGCGACCGAGGTCACCGCCGAGCACGGCCGCTTCCGGATCTCCGTCGAGGGCCGCCAGGTCGGGGTGATGGACTTCATCGACCAAGACGGGGTGCGGATCTTCCCGCACACCGCGGTCGACCCGACCTACCGCGGTCGCGGGCTGGCGACCATCCTGGTGCGGGAAGGTCTGGAGGCCACCCGTGCCACCGGACGCAAGATCGTCCCGCAATGCTGGATGGTCGCCGAGTTCGTCGAGAAGAACCCGGAGTTCGCCGACCTGCTGAACCGCCCCTGACCGGGTCCGCCGCCGGACTTCCCGGCGGGTATGGATGCGGCCGGCGGGTATAGATGAGGTATGACCACCGACAAGACCGGCGCCCCTACCGACGTCACCGCCGAGGCCGATCGCTTCAGCATTTCCGTTGACGGCCGCAAGGCCGGCTTCACCGAGTTCGTCGACCACGAGGGCCAGCGGATCTTCCCGCACACTGAGGTCGACGAGGAGTTCGGCGGCCGTGGCCTGGCGACGATCCTGATCCGCGAGGCGCTGGACGCCACCCGGGCCGCGGGCCTGCGCATCGTCCCGGTGTGCTCGATGGTCGCCGGCTTCGTCGAGAAGAACCCGGAGTTCGCCGATGCCGTGGACCCGGTGACCACCGACGTCAAACGGGTCCTGGCACGTCACTGACGGAAGTACCGGGCCGACCGGGGGTGCTGGGCTAACCGAGGTACTGGGCGGTGCTGCCCGACAGCGGCATCCCCGGCAGCCCGAGCTTGCGGTGATCCCAGCTGCGGGTGCGCGACGGCACCACGCGCACGCAGATCCGGTTGCGCATCATCTGGTCCACCATCGGCCGCACCTCCTCGGAGTAGGGCCCGGTGTAGCGCTCCCACACGCTGATGCCCACCCGCAGCGCGGTGTCGGGGTCGTCGAAGATCTCGGCGGTGCCGTCGATCGAGACCCCGCGCAAGGTGTCGTAGGTGTCACCGTCCTCGATCATCACCGTGACGGTCGGGTCGCGACGCAGGTTGACCGCCTTCTGCGATTTGGCCTTCGTCTCGAACCAGATCTCGCCGTCGACGACGGCGTACCACATCGCCACCAGGTGCGGCCTGCCGCTCGGCAGCACCGTGGCCATCGTCGCGGTCCGGCTGTGCTCGATGAACTCGGCGATCTCCGCGTCCGACATGACGATCTTCGCCCGCTCGTTCTTGCCCACGCCTTCGATACTTACAGCACCCAACCCGCGCGGCGCACGAAGATCCCGGTTTCGAACACCTGTACTACGGGAATCCACGCGGCGGAGGTGATCATGACCAACGACAACACCAGCACCGCCCCGCACGAGAACCCGGAGAAGGACACATCGCAGTGGGTCACCGGGGACGAACCGATGACGGGCGCGCAACGCAGCTATCTGGAGACGCTGGCCCAGGAGGCCGGCCGGGAGGTCCCCGAGCAGGCCACCAAGGCCGAGGCGTCGGAACTGATCGACCAGCTGCAGCAACAGACCGGCCGCGGCGGGTAGGCGCGCCCCGGTGGCTCAGCTCGCGGCCAGGAGTTCGCGCAGCCGGCTGCGCCCTCGATGCAGCCGCGACGCGACGGTGCCCACCGGAATGCCGAGCATCTCGGCGATCTCGGTGTTGGGATAGCCCTCGATGAACGCGTAGTAGATCGTCACCTGAAGATCTCTGGGCAACTTACGTAGTGCCATGCACGCCCTGCCCGGCGTGTTCTCCAGCGCCTGTGCTTCAGCAGACTGCAGGGCCCGCTGCGGGTCACCGGGCCGACCTCTCAGCTCGTAGTCGGGGAAGTCGGCGCTGAGCTGTTCTGCGGGGCGACGTTGGGCCGTCCGATAGCGATCCACCCAGGCGTTGACCATGATTCGGCTCAACCACCACTTCAGGTTGGAACCCTCGCGGAACGTCCCGAACGACAGGTAGGCCTTGACGAAGGTCTCCTGCAGAAGATCCTCCGCGTCGACGCGCTGATAGGTCAGGCCCCAGGCCCGGCGCAGGAGATAGTCGGTGTGCAGCATCATTTCCTGCACGAAGCGGTCAGCAGAGGCTTTGTTCGCCGCGGACACCTCGGTTCCTTCCTTTGTCGCGGCCACTCGGAGACTTTCCCGAGCGCCGTCCAAGACGCGTCACGGCCCGCACCGTGCGGGCGGTAGCCACGGCGTCATTGCCGTCCGCCCCGCGGCGTGTGATCCGAACCGGTGGTAACGGATGGCAGGTGTGCCGTGGGTTGCCGATTAGCGTTCATTCCCATGCGATTTCGCATGTTGGTCCAATTCTCGTGATCGTCACATGCGGCCGCTTGGAGATTTGGTGGAGATCTGCTGGAGAACCTCCCGAATGGCCGGGCGCGGTGCGCGTCGACGTCACCGCGCCGTCGGGGCGTGCTCCCCAAGAGGACGAGCACAGCGCGCGGCCGGTGCGGTGCCGGCACCCCGATCTGGCACCACGTTGCCGCGGTGGCCACGGACTACCGAGATCTACTTGCTCTCAACAACGTTCACCAGCGTGGGTCACCCGCACTTCTACGTGTTCCTGCGGGGCCCGTAACCGATTGCGGTACAGCCGGTTAGAACAACGGACGACATGCCGTGCGCCGCCTCGACGGGGAACGGTTCAGCATGGGCGAGGCACACGAATGATCACGCGGCCAGGTGCGCCGCGTGGAGCCCGGAGCATCGACGATCCGCGCCGACCCCGCGCGCCCGGTGAAGGGCATGCGCCACGGCGAGACCGCGAACCCCGGCTCCGGTTGTGTGATATCAGCAAACCTGCTGCCATGTCAGCTCTTTGCGCACGATGCTCCGCTCAGCTGCAACCGCGGTCACGCCACACCCCGCGAGAGGCGGGCATCGGAAGTGCGTCGTTTCGATGCGGTTATCGCGTTGTACGTGAATGTTCACTACGAAGGGAGCCCCTTGTCGGCCGGCAGAACGTCGTGAACTTCGCCAGGACCGGGCACGCGAGCGCGTGGAGCGAATCCTGTCCGCGACGTCCGAGGTCCTTCGCGAAGGCGGGTTGGAGTTGCTCACGACGAGCCGAGTGGCCGAACGGGCGGGCAGTACGCTGCCGTCGGTCTATCGCTACTTCCCGGACCGCACCCATCTCGTCCGTGCGGTGGCCGAGCATTACCTCGACGCCATCTATGACCGTCTCGCAGCCGATCTGGTCGGCTTGCGCACAGCCGAGGACGCCCGCGCCGCGCTGGAGACCGCGCTGAGGAACTACTACCAAGCGTTCATCGATGACCCTGCGCTGCGGGAGATCTGGGCGGGAACCATCGCGGATCGGGCACTCCTCGGACTCAACATCGCTGACTCTCAACGCAATGGTGCAGTGCTCGCCGATCGGCTGCGCCCGTTCTCCACCCTGGACACCGAGGCGTTGCTGCGGCGATGCGTGCTCGTCGCGCACCTGGCCCAGGCGACGGTGGTCTTCGCGGTCGCCCTGGACTCCTCCGAGGGGCCGTCCTACGTCGACGAGTTCGGCGCATGGGCCACCGACCTCCTCCAAGGCTGAGGTGTCTCCGGACAAGAGCAGCAGTGGTTTTCACGGAGCAGCGAGTTGCACCACACGCAGCGAGGTGAGATCCCTGACGTAGCGAGCACCCTTGACATCTGCCGGCACCACGAGCCTCGGCCGTGCCAGGGGAACACCGTCCTCGTCCCATGCCACCAGCGCCGGATCCGGGCGCAGCGCCGACGACACCTCGGCCCACGACAACGCTGCCGCGTAACCGTCGGCGCCACTTGCCAGGATCGCGACGGTGAGGAACGGATGTTGGGCGGACGTGCCGGGGATGGGCTTCGCCGTGGTGAGCAACGCCTCCAGCGGAGCGCCCGTATACGTGTGGGTCTGCGGCCCCGACGGGGTCTGGAAGGTGGTCGTCACCGCGGTGCTCGGCAGCGCACGGATGTCCTCCGGGGTGAAGGTCACAGACTGCCCCACATCACCGGAGACCGTGACGGCACCGTCGGTCGAAGGCGGCACGGGCGGCGCCGGCTCGGCATGTGCCGTGCCCGGCCCCGTCAACAGCATGGCGAGGACCGCGCACACCGAAACCTGGAGATAACGTGCAAGATTCATGGTTGTCCTACTTCGATTCGGGATGTCGGACCGCTCATCGCCGAGGCCGCCTCGGTGACAGCGGAGATCAGGTAGTCGACGTGGTCGTCCTCGATGGTCAGCGGGGGCAGGAATTTGGGGCACTGGGGGTCGTTGCCGGCGGGGACGGCCCACACCTGTTGATCGAGGAGGGTGCGGGCGAGATGGATCCCGCCGCCGGGCCGGCCGGTTCCCAGCCCCAGCATCAACCCACGCCGGCGAACCTCGAGGTCGTCGGTCACCCCGGCCATGTGATGCCCTCGGACAGCAGGAACGGGTACGGGCGTCGTCGTACTCGCTGATTCCAGGAGCGGTCAAGGCTTTTCAGGACCTTCAGCGTCCGCCACACGCGGCGGTCGGCACGGTGGTACCGCCACAGGGATCGCGGGTCGAGGTGGATCCCGTACGCGCGGGCGGCATCGACGAGCGCGGGCACATGCCGGTCCAGCCCCTCGCGGAGCAGGTTCCCGCCGATGTCCACCAGGACGGTCTCCACGTGGTGAAAGGTCTTGACGACGCTCGGAACGACGAAGCGGCGCAGGACGGGCCGCAGGACCGCCGGATAGACCGAACAGACCAGCGGACCCACGACGGTGGAGAGGCTGTCGTCGTCACCCATCAGCGGTGTGGTCACGTCGAGATACCTCAGGGCGCCGTCGTCGGCGACGATCCAGTTGGACACCTGCGCATCCAGACCGGTGTCCGCGTCGACTGCCTTGATGACGAGCCCGACGAGCTGCTCGAGGAGCCGGGTGGCCTCGGGCCGCCGGGAATCGTCGAGCACCCTGCTCAGCAGACGGTCCACCCGGCCGAGCGGCTGCACCATGACCGCCCGGTGGTAGCCCGCGCCGCCGGCCACCTCGACCACGCTGCTCGGGACGGCCACCACGCCGTGTTCGGCCAGCTGGCTGACGTACTTCGCAACCACGTCGCGATATCGCGTCAGCTGGTGCTGCGACTGGAACGGCGGAAGCACCTTGACCGCCCGCCGTGCCGCGGTGGGCGGCCACGCGATGACCGTGGTCACCTCGCCGAACCCGATGACGGGCAGCGCGCCCGCCGTCCCGTGCTGCTGGGCTCGGTGCAGTGCCGTGTCCAGCTCCGTCAACTCGGAATCGGTCAGCCCGCATGGATCCCGGCACAGATCGCATTCACTCACCGCATCAGCAGCACGGCCGCGAACGCCACCGCCACCAGGCCCGTCGTGGTCACCATGGACACGATGGTGCGCTTCAAATAGTCGTCGCGACCGGCATCCGCACGGCGACGCGTTCTCCCACACAGCCACCTCCGCACCACCTCACCACCCATCAGACAACTCGGCCGAACTACGACGACGAGTGCAGTGAACGAACCGGTGCGCCGCGTGGCGCTCCCGCCAGCCCCGACGGGGATGCACCACACGGCAACCTATACGGCAGCGGCACCACCGGATCCTCCGCATTGCTCACGTCTCTGGTGACTACGACGAACCGCGCTGAAACGTTCAAACTCTCGGTGGCGCGGTGCGCGTTTCCACTGCCGCGGGCGCCGCGCGTGATCAAGCCGTTCGAACCAGCACCAAACCTCGCCGCCTGCTGCGGCGTGACGCCACACGCCCAGAACATCGGCACGTCATCGGGTTCCATGCGCACCGGCGAGCCCCAATCCGGCTCGTCCAGATCGGTGATGCCCAGCGCCTGCGGCGATCCGATGTGTACGGGCCCGCCATGCACCTCGGGATGGGCGTGGGTGATGGCGGCCGCCTCGGCCACCAGGTGCGGTGGCATCGGCCGCATCGACACCACCAGTTTCCTGTGGAACTTCCCGGCCGGCACACAGTCGCGGTTGCTACGAAAAACCGGCCCGTTGATCTGTTGCTCGACGTTGCGCACCGGTTGCCCGGCGTCGAGCAGCTGATGTTCGAACGAGAAGCTGCACCCGAGCAGGAACGCCACGAAGTCCTCGCGCCACAGGTCGGTGATGTCGGTGCGCTCCTCACGCAGCGTGCCGTTGCGGTACACCCGGTAGCGCAGATCCGCCCCGGGGGCAATCAATTTCGGTTCGGGGTCACCGATGTCGGTGACCTCGAGGATCGGGCATGGTTTCGGGTTGCTTGGCAGAATCGGAAGAAGTCCAGAGCGTCGGCGCGCGGCAGGATCGCCAGGTTGGCCTGTACATAGCCATGGCAGGTACCCGAGGTCGGGCGGTCCCAGGCATCGCGACGGTTGAGTTCCCAGGCCTGCTCCGGGCGGGCGTCGCGCATGTCGGACGGGGTGGGCGTCATCGACGTTTCCTCCTCGTCGTTCAGGCCGGTGTGACCGCCACCCAGGCCTCGCCCAGCGAGGCCTGGTGCACGATGCCGGCGAACATCTCGGCGGTGGCGGCGACATACGGTAGCGGAATGCCGTCGTCACCACGGAATTCGGGATCGTCGACCCCGCCGCTGCGCAGTCCCGCATCCACGCCGGCCGGGGTCAACGCTTCGGCGTGCGCCCCGATGTTGCCGAATCCGATCTCGTTGCCGTTGTCACCGACGCCGACGGTGAGAGCGCCCGCCGCACTGGCACCCTCACCACACGGAAACCGGGCCGTGTCGACCAGCCCGGTCACGATCAGCACAGCGCCGGGCGGCCGGCTCAGCACCGCGTTCGCGATCCGACGAGTCAGTGGCTCCGCGGCGTCACCCGCGCGCGAGCCGATAGAACGGCGCGACGATGCCGGAAGGACTGGTGGGTGGGCGCATCTCGATGATCGCGATGCGGTCGAGACCCTCGTAGACGGGATGCGATTCGGGGGCTGTCTGCACGAACCGCGTCCTCCATTCATGCGGCCACCCAACACATGTACAGGTGCCATATACCGTATCTGAGCGAGATTGGGATATCGACCTCCGATCCCAGAACCCGTTCTCACCTGCTCGTATAACCGCGTGCTCACATCCCGGACGTCTGACCGTCGCTCAAGCTCCCTTGTTCCAGCGCGGAATACCGTATATCGTTGCGAATCGGGCCGGGCTGGGATCCGGCATCATCGACAGCTGAAAGGCAGCATCCCCTTGCGCCTGTGTGCCGTGGCCACGTCCGCCGGCGACCGACCCGCATTCCTGCTCCCCGAGCGGGGGGTCCTCTACGCCGACACCTTGCTTCCCGGTTTCACCGGTGACGTCCGCGACCTGATCGAGCTCGACGCCGCCGAGAAGCTCAGCCGGCAAGCGAGCTCCGCTCCGGCCGAGCTCTTCGCCCCCGCCGAGGGCCTGACGTTCACCGCGCCCTACCGGCGGCCCCGCAAGATCTGGGGCATCGGGCTGAACTACGTCGCGCACGCCGCGGATCTCGCCGAGTCCGTCCCGACCGAACCGGCATCCTTCATCAAGGGCGACCACACCATCGTCGGTCCGGACGCGCCGATCGAGCTTCCGCCCCGCACCCTCACCGAGAGAGTCACCGCCGAAGCCGAACTCGGATTGATCATCGGTCGCACCTGCCGCAACGTGTCCGAGGACGAGGCACTGGACTACGTCTGGGGCGTCACCACCATCCTCGATCAGACGGCCGAGGACATCCTCGCCCGCAACCCGCGATTCCTCACTCGCTGCAAGAACTTCCCGACCTTCTTCTGCTTCGGGCCCGACCTCGTGTCACTGGACGAGGTCTACCGGAACGTCGCCTCGCTGGCCGACGTCGAGGTGAGCACCGTCCGCAACGCCGATACCGCACGCACCAACACCGTGGCGAACATGACGTTCAGCCCCGCGCACCTGGTGAGTTTCCACAGCCAGGTCATGCCGCTGTTCCCCGGCGACATCATCTCCACGGGCACACCTGGGGCCCTGGTCGTCGGCGACGGAGACACCGTCGAATGCCGCATCCCCGGCGTGGGGCATCTCGCCAACCGCGTCGTCGCCACCGTGGCGACGCGGTGAACCCCGCCGCGCTCGACGCGCTCCTGGACACCCAGTTGGACTCGACCACCAAGGGTGTACCACTCGGAACGACCGTGGCCCTGCGCGATGTCGGCTCACGCGGATGGAACGTCGCCCGGGGGGATCTGGCGTTGCCGGTGACCACGCTTCGCGCCGACGCGGTGGCGCACAACATCGCGACGATGGCGCAGTATTGCCAGCGCTACGGCGCGTTGTTCGCCCCGCACGGCAAGACCACGATGTCGCCGCAGCTGTTCTGGCGGCAGCTGGATGCGGGTGCCTGGGCGATCACCGCGGCGACCCCGACCCAAGCCAGCGTGATGCGCCGCTTCGGCGTCCCGCGCATCATCGTCGCCAACGAGATCACCGACGCGGGCGCGTTGCGGTGGGTGGCCCGTGAAATGGCCGGTGACGACTCCTTCGACCTGCACTTCCTCGTCGACAACCCGGAGTCGGTCGCGTGGGCGGACAGCGTCCTGGCCGACCAGGACCTGCGGCGGACCGTCGGGGTGTTCCTCGAGGTCGGCGTCAGTGGGGGACGCACCGGGGTGCGAAACTCCATGCAGGCCAAGGCCGTCGCGCACGCCGTGGCGGAGTCCGAGCATCTACGGCTGATCGGGGTGGAGTCCTACGAGGGCCTGGTCACCAGCGGGGCCCGCACCGAAGACCTGGCCGACATCGACGGCCACCTGAGAACTCTGCGCGAGGTGCTGATCTCGCTGGACGATGCCGGTTACTTCCCCGGCAGCGACGAGATCTACGTCAGTGCCGGCGGCAGTTCGTATTTCGATCGTGTCGTCGCCATGCTCGGCGACTGGAGCGATCATCCTCGCGGCGTGCGGCTGATCCTGCGCAGCGGTTGCTATCTCAGCCACGACCTCGGCAAGTACCACGCGCTGTCCCCGCTGGACGGGCGCCGGCCGGCCGACGAAGAGCTCAGCCTGGTCAACGCGCTGGAGGCGTGGGCGACGGTGCTGTCGGTGCCCGAACCCGACGTCGCGATCCTCTCCAGCGGCAAGCGCGATGTCGCCCATGACCTCAGCCTGCCCGTCCCGCTGCGGCTCCATCACCGGGACGGATCGGTCACCGCCCTCGACGGTGCGCAGATCTACAAGCTGATGGACCAGCACTCGTTCCTACGCGCACCCGGCGTCACCATCCACCCCGGCGATATCGTCGCGATGGGGCTGTCCCATCCGTGTACCGCCTTCGACAAATGCCGGTTCATCCCGCTGATCGACGACGGCGCCCGGGTCGTCGATGCCGTCCTGACGTTCTTCTGACCCTGCCCTTGTGACCCCACACCTCCCAGAGGAGATCCGCATGACCACACTGCCACCCCCCGCTGGGCCGTACTCGGCGAGCGTGCGCCGCGACAACTTGGTGTTCACCGCCGGCCAGTGTGGATATCACGCCGACCGCAGCCTGGCGGAAGGCTTGGAGAACCAGATCCGGGTTGCCCTGCACAACCTGCAGGCCGCTCTGGCCCTGCAGTCGGCGACACTCGCCGATGTCGTGTCGGTCAACGTATTCCTGGCCCACAGCGAGGATTTCGACGCGATGAACGCTGTCTACCGCGAGTTCTTCACCGCCGATCCGCTCCCCGCCCGCACCACCGTCACCGTCGGACTGCGCCGCGGCGTGCTCTTCGAGGTCAACGCCCAGGCCGTACTTCCGCAGCACCGCGACTGACAAGACTTGTCGAGAAAGGCTCTCTCACCATGGAACTCGGACTCCACAACAAGGTCGCCCTCGTCCTCGGCGGTGGCGGCGGACTCGGCCGGGTGATCGCGCGCACCCTGCGCGTCGAGGGCGCCTCGGTCGCCATCAGCGACCACAGCGAAGGCGCGTTGAAGTCGGCGATGGCCGAGATCGGCAGTGAATCCTCGCTGGCGCTGCAGTGGGAGCTCGGCGACCACAGCGTCATCGACGACAAGGTCACGCTGATCGAGCGCGAACTGGGCCCGGTCGACATCCTGGTGAACATCACCGGCGGTCCACCACCCACTCCGGTCACCGGCCAACCCATCGACGTCTGGAGCACGCAGTTCCAGGCCATGGTGATGTCGGTCGTTGCCATCACCGACCGGGTGGTGCCCGGTATGAAGGAGCGTGGCTGGGGACGCGTCATCACCAGCACCTCCTCGGGTGTGCTGTCCCCCATCCCCAACCTCGGCCTGTCCAACACGCTGCGGTCGTCGCTCGTGGGCTGGTCCAAGACACTGTCGAACGAGCTCGCCCCCCACGGCATCACCTCGAACGTGGTGATACCGGGGCGTATCGCGACACCGCGCATCACGTTCCTCGATGAGGCCAAAGCCGAGCGGGAGGGCCGCACCGTCGAGGACGTCGCGGCCGCCAGCGTGGCCGCGATACCCGTCGGCCGGTACGGCGATCCGCAGGAGTACGCCGATGCGGTGGCATTCCTGGCCAGTACCAGGGCCTCCTACATCACCGGGTCGGTGATCCGGGTCGACGGTGGGCTCGTCAGCCACGTCTGAGCCGGTCCCGGCGAGGAACGGCGCCATCAGATACGAGATACGATACCCTGGCCTCATGGCCTCGCCCCAGCTCATCAAGCCGATCGTTGAGCGGCCCGCCAACTTGACGGACATGGTTCTCGAAGCGATCCAGAACGCGATCATCGACAAGTCCGTCGCCCCGGGCTCGCACATCAGCGAAGCGTCGATGGCCGCCGCGCTCGAGGTCAGCAAGACCCCGGTTCGCGAGGCACTGCTGCGGCTGCGCCACATCGGCCTGGTGGTCCCCGCCGAACGGGGCATGCGCGTGGTGACCCCGTCCCCCGAGCTGATTCGCAACGCCTACGAGCTCCGAGCGGGAGTGGAACGTTCGGCAGCCCAGCTTGCCGCCGAACGCGCATCCGAGGACCAGCTGGCCATCGTCGAGGCGGCCGCCCAGGATTCGCTCGAGCGGGCGAAAGCCAAAGATTCCGAAGGTTTCCGGGCCTGCGATGCGGAGTTCCACGCCCACATCGCGGCGGCCTGCCGCAACGACCTGCTGGCCGGCGCCGTCAGTGACACCCTGATCTTGACCCGTGCGCTGCGGGCCCGCGACGTCCGCACCACCGGGGATTCGGTGGTGTGCGGACAGGAGCACATCGCGATCAGCGAGGCACTGCGTCGGCGCGACGGCGAGACCGCAGGCCGTCGAGCCCAGGCGCACATCACCCACGTGATGACCATGGTGCTCGCCGCCTACGCAGACGCCGCCGAGGGCAACTGACTACGCCCGCACTGCCGTAGACGCCGCGGGTCCTTCCGCAGGTCGCCGCCCCGTAGCCACGGGCGCGGCCCTTCGCTGGGCGCCCCTCGCGGGTGGGCTCCGTTCCCCCGGCGTGGCCCTGCCCGCTCCCCGCGCCGCTGCTCCAAGCGACCCCCACAGCAGAATTGCAGAGATATCGTATATCGGTTGGTCACGCACTGGTGGTCGTTTTTCCAGGTCAGCGCGGTATACCTGATTTTGAGTTCGCGGTTGACTTAGCGTTCTACTGAGGTATCGTATACGGCATCTCATCGTGGATGTGGCTGCAGCCACCTGTCGATCAGCCCGGGACCGCGTCGGTCCCACCACGACAGCGGGCGTCCCCGCCCCCGCCTTCCCATTGAAAGGGGCCTCATGTCCCAGGTCCACCCGTCAGACGCGCCTGCTGCAGATGTCCGCGTCGAGCACCCACCCCGACGGGCTTGGCAACAGCTCCGGGCTGGTCGGCAAGAACTTGATGCTGCACCCGAACTCACCGGTGACCGGCTACTACGACGACGACCTGCAGAGCTACCTGGGTCCCGCCGGCCAGCTGATCCACTCGATGGAGTTCTACGACACCCGTCCCGAGCCCGACTTCGTCCGGGGCATCAAGATGATGATCCTGCCCACCCCGGGACCGCTCAACGCGTTGGAGGCCTACCGGTCCAAGGGATTCGACAACGTCTGGGGCCCACCCGTGCACGACATCGTCGGCAGGCACGGCAGCGGGATCCTGTGGTGCGCCAACACCGAGGATCTGCCCGAGGAGTCCAACACCGTCACGCTGGACGACACCCGACGACCAGGGCCTCCCGGCGCCCAAGGTCAACTACCGCATCTCGGCGAACACCCGCGCCCGGATGGGCACCGACCCCGCCCGGTCCGTCGTCGACTCCTGGGGCAGGATGCACGACGCCGATAACGTCTACATCGCCGACGGCAGCATCTTCGTCACCAGCGGTTCGGCCAACCCGACCGCGACCATCTCCGCCCTCGCGCTGCGGGTGGCCCGCGGCATCCTCGCCGACGCGAAGAACCAGAAGGACACGCTGTGAACAACACCGACAACCTGTCCACACCGGTGCCACTGAAGGCTCCACGGCCGTTGATCGACACAGAACTTCGCGTCGCATTGGCCGCGGCGGACGCGTTGATCCCGACCGGCGCCCCGGCCGATCCCACCTGGGCACAGCGGCACCACGATCTGGCAAAGGAGTTGTGAGACGGTGAGCACCGAGCCGGCATATCAGGTCACCAAAGGCGGCGCCCTCGACGTGGACACCGCGATGTATCAGCGCATCGCCGCAGCGGAGCGCACCGTCACCGATTCGTTCGTCGTCCCGATCCGCACCGGCCAGGCCTGGACGGTGCCCGCCGGGCACCTCTGCCGGATCACCACCATCGAAGGGCCCCAAGTCGGTGACCTCAACATCTGGAACGCACGGAATCCGCGGGAGCGGATGTGGGCGGCCAAGACCCGCCAGTTGCAGGCGGCACACGTCCGGCTCTACGACCGGCTGTGGTCCAACCTGCCGTACCTGCGGCCGCTGGTCACCGTCGTCGGCGACTCCTTGGCCGACTACGGCGTCGACTCGGACGGCGGCCGGGTGCACGACCTGCTCGGCAGCCGCTGCGACCCCTACACCAACCAGCTCCTGACCGGGGAACGGTTCGACTTCCACTGCCATTCGAATCTGACCCGTGCCGTTCTTCCCCACGGCCTCAACGAATCCGACGTGCACGATGTACTCAACGTCTTCCAGGTCACCGGCCTCAACGTCGACGACAAGTACTACAACAAGGCCTGTCCCGCCAAACGGGGCGACTACTTCGAGTTCTTCGCCGAGATCGACGTGCTGTGCGCACTGTCCACCTGTCCCGGCGGTGACCTGTCCATACCGCAGTACGGGCCCGACGCACGCGATCAACTGGAGGTGTGCCGACCCCTCGGCGTGGAGGTGTTCCGGCCCGAGGCCTCCGCGCTGGACGGTTGGTCACCGCCAGAACCTGCCCCCTACAAGGGGTTCCACGGCTTGACCATCCCGCGGTGGGGCGAGGCCTGACCAACGACGCCGGCGAGCCGCTCGATCCCGCCACCGCGACCGTCCTGGCGACCGGCCGAACCTCCGGTGCCGCCGATGTCGGCACCGCGGTCCAGGCCGCCACTGCCGCGCTGCCCGCGTGTGCATTGGGCAACGCCGGGCAGGATTGCACAGCCTCCAGCCGGCTGCTGGTCCACCGGTCCGTCTACGACGGTTTCCTGGAGCGGTTGGTGGCGGCGGTCAGCGCGGTGCGGATCGGTCCCACCGACGACGACACCGAACTGGGCCCGCTGATCTCGGCCGCGCAACGCAGCCGGGTCGAGACCCTCATCGACGGCCGATCTTCCGGGTCCCGGCTGCTCACCGGAGGCGGCCGGCCGCGGCTGCCCGGCTTCTATCTCCAGCCGACGGTGATCGCCGACGTCGAGCAGTCCGAGCCGCTGGTCCAGCAGGAGATCTTCGGGCCCGTCATCACCGTGCAACCGTTCGACACCGACAGCGACGCGCTGGCGATGGCCAACGGGACCCGGTACGGGTTGGCGGCGTCGGTCTGGACCGCCGCCCTGTCTCGCGCCCACACGTTCAGCAACGCGCTGGCCGCCGGCACCGTATGGGTCAACGACCACACGCTGTTCTCCCCCGACGTGCCGCAGGGCGGTTACGCGGATTCCGGCTACGGCAAGGAGAACGGACTATTCGGCGCGGAAGAGCTGACCCGGCGTAAGCAGATCTCGGTCAACGCCGGATAGTCCGTCCGGCGAAGGCGCGCCTAAGCGCCTTGACGGCGGCGGCCATGGTCTAGTTTCAGATCCACCAACCTGCCCGTCGGAGGGCGGGTGGCGCACGCTGACCGGGGGCGACGACGAGCATGTCCGCAACATCGAGCGCGTGGTGGCTGATGTCGAGCCACTACGAATGGCTCAGCGGGTACCTGCGCGCCCGCAGGATGACCGGCAATGTGCGGTTGCTCATGGCGCTGATCGCCGGCTCGCTGGTGGCGAGCCTGCTGGTGCTGCTCTTCAGTTCCGACGGGCCGCGCGGCACCGTCCCGGTGACCATGACGTGGATCGCGGTGGCCGGCGGTGTCGTGGCAACCGGGCTGTGGGTGTGGCGCTGGCCGACCCAGCGGCAGTCCCAGATCTTCGCGTGTATCTGCAACGGATCGGCCGCGCTGGCCTGCCTGGCCCACCCCAGCCCGCTCGCGTCGCTGACCGGGTGCATCGCGTTCGCGGTGTTCGGCGCCTACATCGCGTTCTTCCACTCCACCGCGCTGGTCCTGTACAACTTCACCGTGGCCGCGGCGGTCGGGCTGACCGCCGCCATCCGGCTCACGGCCGCCGGGCACCCCGCGCTGGCCGTCGTCGACCTGTTCCTGATCGTGCTGATCAACATCGCGATGCCGCTGGCGATCCAGCTGCTGGTCCGCACGCTGCGGGTCGATCTGCTCGACGCCGCGCGGGATCCGCTGACCCAGCTGCTGAACCGGCGGGCGTTCTTCCAGACCACGCTGGAACTGCTCACCGGCGACTCCCGCGGCGCGCGCTACCTGACCGTGGCGATGGTCGACCTGGACAACTTCAAGGCCATCAACGACACCCACGGGCACCACGCCGGGGACCGGGCGCTGGTCGCCGTCGCCGAAGCGCTCAGCGATGCGGTCGGACCGTCGGCGGTGATCGGCCGCAGCGGCGGCGAGGAGTTCCTGGTGGCTGCGCTGTTGACCTCGGAGGACACCCCACCGTTCGCCACCCGCATCTGTGAGGCCATCGCCGAGCTGCCGCTGGCGGTCACCGCCAGCGTCGGCACGGTATGCGCGCCGCTGAACGGCCATCCCTACGACGACGGCCGCGCCCATCACCTGCTGGGTCACCTGGTGGTGATCGCCGACCATGCCATGTACCGCGCGAAGCGGGCCGGGGGTAACCGGTTCCACCACCACGGGCTGCTGGATCCGCCGATGCCCGACAAGCAGCGGCGCTAGATCGTCGCCCGACTAGCGGTGGGCCCGCATCGCCGCCTGCGCCGACGCGATCAGCGTCGTGAGGTTGCCGTGGTCGGGGTAGCGCTGCTGCATGGCGCCGACGAGATCGCGTGCCGACGTCGCGGTCTTGGCCAGCTCGGCGAAGTCGTCCAGGTAGGCACGGGTGCTGCGCAGGATCCGGGGGCCGTCGTCGGCGGCCTGGGGATCCTTGTGACCGGCGATGACGATCCGCGGCGCCAGCTCGGCCACGGCGTCGACGCTGGCCGCCCACCTCGCCCATTCCTGCGGTCCGATCAGCGCCAGCATCTGGTGGATACCGTTGTAGGCCAGGTCGCCGGCGATGATCGCGTCCAGGACCGGGATGTGCACGACGCTGCTCGGCGCGATGTCGGCCTGATCGACGTCGACGAGCCGCACGGCGTGTCCGTCCACCGTGACCGCCCGCTCGGGCGCCGGCTGGGGGGCCGATCCGGGCAGCGCGATGTCGGGGAACCACGCGGAGAACGTGGCGACCTGGTCGTCGTGGTTGCGGCCGATGTCGGCGGCGACGGCCGGGGTGGCCACGACGCGGGCATCCGGGAACCGCCCGGTCAGCCGGTCGATGCCGAAATAGTGGTCGGCGTGTCCATGGGTGATCGCGATGGTGGTCAGGCGTCGCCCGACGCCGTCGATCATGTCGCCGAGGGCGTCGATGTCCTCGGGCATGTACAGCGTGTCCACCAACAGCGCTTCGGTGGCGCCGAACACCAGGGTGGCCGTGGTGGGCGAGAAGGTGCCACCGGCGCCGCCGTTGATCTGGTGGACCGGGCTGGTGAAGACTTTCAGCTCGAGCATCGGCGCTAGCCGTTCCGGCTCGATGCGTGCGCCTGTGCCAGCAGCTCCTGAGCTTTGAGCTGCTTGGTGCCGTTGAACCGCTCGACGGCCGCCGCCCCCATCCCCGGGGCGACGAAGTCGATGATGTTGTCCAGGTGCAGCGGATTGCCGCCGGCACCCCAGGTGCCGTCGGGGATCTCGTGCACGAAGACCCAGACCCGGCGCTCGGGGTGCTCCCACCTGCCGCCCTCGGCGTCGACGACCGCCGCCATGATGTCTCGGTTGGCGGCAGGGATGAAGAACTCGTCGATCTGCCCCTCCGGGATCGAGCAGACGAACTTGTACACCGGTGCCTGCGCCGGGACGCCGGCGACGTAGGTGTCGGTGCGGTGCACGAATGCCCATGCAATAGCCCTGGCACGCTTACGGATTCGTTCGGTGGTCTGCGGGTCGTCCATCAGGTCGACGATGCGCCGGATCTCGTGGCCGACGAGGATGTCCGTCACCCGGGCGACCAGGGTGCGTTCGGTGTCCTCGTCGAGGAACCCGGCGGGAATGTAGGCGTCACACATCGGCATGGTCGCGGCTCCTGTCGTTTCATGGATGCCCCGAAACTATCGCCTACGGTTTCATAGTGCAACCCTTATGGTTGCATCGCGCTACCTACCCGCTGGCGCGAAGCCGGGTCCGGGCAGCGCTTCGAGGTGGTCGAGATCCAGGGGTTTGCCGCAGTGTGCGCACACCACCTTGTGCCCGGCGGGATGCCCGCAGGCGTGCTCGAACACCAGCGGTGCGCCCTCGGGCGCGGCGTAGGTGTCACCCCACGCCAGCAGTGCGTTGATGACCGGGAACAGCTCCCGGCCCTTGCGGGTGAGCTGGTATTCGTAGCGCTCTCCGGCATCGCCGTAGGGAATTCGCTCGGCGATCTCCAGGTCGACCAGCTTGTCCAGCCGGGTGGACAAGATGTTCTTGGCGATGCCGAGCCGCCGCTGCAGGCTGGTGAACCGGCGCGGCCGCATGAGCAACTCCCGCACGATCAGCAGCGTCCAGCGCTCCCCCACCTGCTCGAGCGCGCGGGCGATGGAGCAGTTCTGACCGTCGTAGTCACTGTTGAGCATGCCGCCCATCATAGGTAGCATGCGCGAACCCGACCAGCGCGGCCACTACTGGCCTGCGAACACCTTGCGGTAGCTCGACGGCGACATGCCCAGCCCCCGCCGCAGGTGGTGGCGCAAGTTGCCGCCGGTACCGAGCCCGGATCGGCGGGCCACCTCGTCGACCGACAGATCGCGGCCCTCGAGCAGCTCGCGGGCGCGGTCGATCCGGCGGTTGCGCACCCAGACCCCCGGCGACTGGCCGGTCTCCTCGCGGAACCGGCGGATGAAGGTCCGTGGGCTCATCCCCGCATGCTGCGCGAGCTGGCGGATGGTCAGCGGCTCCTGCAGGTTCTCACACGCCCACGTCCGCGTCGCCGCGGTCGAGGCGAAATCATCTGTGGGAACGTGACTTTCGATGAACTGTGCCTGTCCGCCCTCGCGCCAGGGCGGGACGACGCAGTAGCGGGCCACCGCGTTGGCCGTCTGGGCGCCGTGATCGCTGCGGATCACGTGCAGGCACAGGTCGATCCCGGCGGCCAGGCCTGCCGAGGTCAGCACGTCACCGTCGTCGACGAACAGCACGTTCTCGTCGATCCGCACCTCGGGGTACAGCGCGCGCAGGGTGTCCGCGGAGCGCCAGTGGGTAGTGGCCGGCCGGCCATCCAGCAGCCCGGCCGCGGCCAGCACGAACGCCCCGGTGCAGATCGACACCTTGCGGGCCGTCGCGGGAATGGCGGCCAGCGCGGCGGCCACGTCGGGGTCGAGCCTGCCCGCCACGCGCGCCGGCGGGTAGTGGGTACCGGGGATCACGACGGTATCGGCGGTGGCCAGCGCCTCGGCGCCGGCCTGCGGCACCACCGCCGTCCCGGTGGTCGTCGGCACCGGGTCGATGGTCAGCCCGCAGGACACGACGTCGTAGAGCGGCGCGCCGTCGGCGTCCACGGCGGCGTCGAACAACGTCGGGGCGATGGCCGCGTCGAAGCTCACGACGGGACCGAGCAGGAGGACGACGACGCGGTGCCTGGCGGACATGATCCAATAATGGCATGTTCTTGATGAATGTAGGCAGTCTTGCCATTGGTGGTGTGGCCGGGCCGCCCGCGATAGTCGAGCCGTGACCGTCTCCGTCGGCGTGCGCACGCGCCTGCGCCGGGCCTGGGTGGTGGCCACGGTCGTGCTGGAAAAACAGCCACCTGCGGCTGTGTAATCCCGCCGCGGCCGGGCATCCCAGCACGATGACGATTTCTCCCGATGACGTGCGGCGGTTACTCGGCGCCGACGACGGCAGCGCGCTGGTCCTGGTGGAAGGCCGCGTCGAGGTGGTGTCCGGTGATGCCGCCGAGGGTGCCTTGGAGGTGGTCACCCGGGCGGACCTGGTGGCGCGGACCGGCCGCGCCGACTTGACCGATCAGGAGTTGGCCGAACAGGCGGCGGCCCTCGACCTCGCGGTGGCCGAACTCGGCGGCTGACGGTGTCGTTCGCACCAGAAAGGAAGTCGAATGCCCAAGACCACCAAATCGGGTAAGGCCAAGGACAACGAGCTGCCCAGCACGCTGCAGAAGTCCCCGGCCAAGGCCAAACGCACATTCGCCAAAGCCCACGATGCGGCGGCCGACCAGTACGGCGAGGGCGAGCGCGCCCACCGGGTGGCCTATGCGGCGGTCAAGCACAGCTACGAGAAGGTGGGCGACCACTGGGAGGCCAAGGACCAGCGCGGCCCGTCGGACGAACGCGCCGAGAGCGGCGGCCCCGACGCCCAGGGCGACACCGCCGAGGGGGTGGACGCCAACGCCAGCAAGAAGCACCTGGCCCAGATCGCCCGCCGGCTCGACATCGCGGGCCGGTCGACGATGACCAAAGACCAACTGGTGACGGCGATCAAGAAGGCGAACCGACGAAAGACCCGGCGCGGCCGTTAGGCCTTGCCGGTGCGTTCGCGGTGCTTGCAGCCCGGCCAGCAGCACGGTCGGCGCTTACCTTCTTCCAGTTCCTCCTGGGTGCGGCGGATCCGACGCTGCCGGGTCTTGTCCTGCTTGGCGTCCTCCACCCAGCAGATGAACTCGTTGCGCGCCAGCGGGGTGATGTCGATCCAGGCGGACAGTGCGGTTTCGTTGGCGGCCAGCGCGTCCCGCAGGTCGACGGGCAGCGTGTGCACCACGCCGCCGGGGATGGATGCGTCGCTCACGAGGCCAGGGTAGCCAGCGGCGTGGGCGGTCACGCCGTCAACTGAGCCCGGATCGCGTCGACGTCGCGCACGAATTCCACCGTCGTGATCTTGCCGCCCGGGCAGTGATAGAACGCGTGCTCGACGAACGTGACGGAGCGACCATTGGGTTGCAGACCCATCCACGGCCGCACCGGGGTCCCGGTCCCCACGACGCGGGACGCCACCCAGTCGCCGTCCACCACCAGCCTGTCGATCTGCCACTGGAAGTCCGGTACGGCCTCGAGCGCTTGCTGGATGCCGCCGAAGTAGTCCTCGCGACTCATCGCTGTTCCGCTGAACGTCATCTCGGGGCTGGCGAAGCGGTGGCTCTGCTCGAACCTGCGCTCGTTGATCATGTGGATGTATCCGCGATACGTCCGCTCGAGGTCCTGCACTGCGCTCCCTTCGGTGTCCGCCCTACGAGGGTATCCCCCGAACGCCGGGCGCCTCTGTCCGCGGTGGGCGGCACCGGGTCGTGACCTCAGCGGTGTCAGACACGGCCTGCCGGCTGGAAGCTCCACCCGAACGTCATCTCCACGGCGCGTTGCCAATTGCCGTACTCGGCTTCGCGGTACCCGGCGTCCATCTGGGGCGACCACTGGGCGGCGCAACGCCAGTTGCGCCGCAGCGCCTCCAGGTCGGGCCAGTACCCGACAGCCAGGCCGGCGGCGTAGGCCGCGCCCAGCGACACCGTCTCGGCGACGTTCGGCCGCAGCACCGGCCGGTCCAGCACATCGGCGACGAACTGCATCAGCAGGTGATCGGTGGTCATGCCGCCGTCGACCTTCAAGCTGGTGATCGACGCGTCGGCGTCGGCGTTGACCGCGTCGACCGCGGCCCGGGTCTGCCACCCGGTGGCCTCCAGCACGGCGCGCGCGATGTGGCCCTTGGTGATGTAGCCGGTCAACCCGGCGATGACGCCGCGAGCGTCGCTGCGCCAGTACGGGGCGAACAGCCCGGCGAAGGCCGGAACGATGTAGCAGCCGCCGTTGTCGTCGACCGTGCGGGCCAGCGTCTCGATCTCGGCTGCGCTCGAGATCAAGCCCAGTCCGTCGCGGATCCACTGCACCAGTGAACCGGTCACCGCCATCGGGGCCTCCAGCGCGTACACCGTCGCCTCCCCGGCCAGCTGGTAGCCGACGGTGGTCAGCAGGCCGTGGCTCGAATGCCGCGGTGTGGCACCGGTGTTCATCATCAGGAAGCTGCCGGTGCCGTAGGTGCACTTGGCGTCGCCCGGGTCGAAGCAGGTCTGGCCGACCAGCGCGGCGTGTTGATCCCCCAGCGCCGCGGCGATCCGGATGCCGGGCACCACCCGGCGGGTGGACCCGAACCCGGCGTTGGAGGGCCGGATCTCGGGCAGCATCTGCCGGGGAATACCGAAGAAGGACAGCAGGTCGTCGTCCCACTGCAGGGTGTGCAGGCTCATCAGCATGGTGCGGCTGGCGTTGGTGACGTCGGTCAGGTGCAGTCCGCCGCTGGGGCCGCCGGTGAGATTCCAGATCAGCCAGCTGTCCATGGTGCCGAACAGCACCTCGCCGCGCTCGGCCCGCTCGCGCAGGCCGCGGGTGTTGTCCAGGATCCAGCGCAGCCGCGGCGCGGAGAAGTACGACCGCAGCGCCAACCCGCACCGTTCGGCCACCGCGTCGGCGCCCGGGGCCCGTTCCAGCTCGGCGACGAGCTCCTGGGCGCGCATGTCCTGCCACACGATGGCACGCCGGACCGGTACCCCGGTGTTGCGGTCCCACACCACCACGGTCTCGCGTTGGTTCGTGATGCCCAGTGCGGCAACCTGTTCCGGCCGGATCCCGGCGTCCTGCAGGGCCTGGGGCATGACCCGGTCGACGTTGCGCCAGATCTCGGTGGCATCCTGCTCGACGTGCCCGGGCCTGGGGTAGTGATACTGCTGTTCGCGCTGGGCCACCGACACCAGCCTGCCGTGGTGATCGAAGACGATGCAGCGGGTCGAGGTCGTGCCCTGGTCGATCGCCACCACGAAGTGCTGACTCACCGCGACGCCCCGAGCTGACGCGAGATCGCCTGCGCCACATCCTGAACGAGGCGGATCAGGTTCGGTCGGGGCCGCTGGTGGGCGTCGAAGATGTGCTCTGGTGCGCCGCTGACGTCGATGGCGCCGACGACCAGGCCGCCGTGCGAACGGATCGGGGCGCCGATGGCCGCGGCGTCGGGCGTCGACTCGCTCAGTTCGGCCGCCCAGCCTCGGCTGCGGACCATCTGCAGGGTCCGTTCCAGCGCCTCCGGCGCGGTGATGGTGCGCCGGGTGTAGGACGTGAGCTCGCCGCGGCGCACCACCTCGGCCAGGTCGACGTCGTAGGCCAGCACCACCTTGCCGAGCGCGGTCGCGTGCAGCGGGAGATCGCGTCCCACCTCGAGGGTCTGCGCCCGGTTGTCGGGGCGGAAGACGTGGTGCACCACCGTCAGGACGTTGCCGTCGGTCACCGCGCCGATCCGGACCGCTTCGCCACTGCGGGCGGCCAGCGTGTCGGCGAAGTTCATCGCACCGGCGCGGATCTCGTTCGCGTCGAACTGCCGATTGCCCAGCTGCGCCAACCCGGTGCCGAGGGCGTAGTGGCTCGTTGCTGAGTCCTGCTCGATGAAGCCGACCGCCCGCAGTGTGCTGAGGATCCCGTGGGTGGTGCCCTTGGGCAGGGACAGTGCCGCGGAGATCTCGCCGACGCCGAGCCGTCCGTGACTGCGCGCCAACAGTCGCATCACCGCCGCGGCCCGCTCGATGGATTGGATCGACCCAGGCATGACCGCAAGGTAGTCCCGCGTGCGGCCGTCCGGCAATGTCGAACGGCGACTACGTCGCCGTTAATTCGACATTGTCGAACACCTGATGGACTGACCGATGCCCCGTGACCTGCATCACTAGGCCGCGGCGGGCTGGCTCGAGTCACGCCAAAAATTTTTTCCGTTCGACATTGTCGGCTTTTCGGCGTTTCCCGACTCCACCGGGGCTACCTAGCTTTGCCACATCGTTGGCGGCTCAGACACAGGAGATAGCTATGGACGTCACAGGGTTCGGCACGGTTTTCGGCAGCGAACTACTCGGCACCGCGATGCTGATCCTGCTCGGCGCCGGGGTGGTGGCCAATGTGCTGCTCACCCGGTCCAAAGGCTTCGACGGCGGCTGGCTGCTGATCAACTTCGGCTGGGGCCTGGCGGTGCTGGCCGGGGTGTTCGTCTCCTTCAAGTCCGGTGGCCACATCAACCCCGCGGTCACCGTCGGCATCCTGCTCAGCGACGCGACCGAGTACGCACCCGGCGTCCCGATCAATGTGCTGACGACGCTGGCGTACGTCAGTGGGCAGTTCGCCGGCGCGTTCCTGGGCGCCACGGTCGCCTACCTGGCCTACAAGAACCACTTCGACGCCGAAGAGGACGAGAAGAAGAAGCTGTGGGTGTTCGCGACGGCGCCGCAGATCCGGCACTACGGCTGGAATCTGGCCACCGAGGTGATCGGCACGTTCGTCCTCGTGATCGTCGTGTTGTCCTTCGGACACACCCCGCACGGGCTCGGTCCGTTCGCGGCGGCTTTGCTGGTGGTCGGGATCGGCGCCTCGCTCGGCGGGCCGACCGGCTACGCCATCAACCCCGCCCGCGACCTCGCCCCCCGCGTCGTGCACGCCTTGTTCGTGGCGCGCCGCACCGCCACGTACGCCACCCCCGCCCCCGCAGTGCGCGACGGCTCCGGCGTGATGGCGCCCGCCCGGCCCGAGATCCGCACCGGTAGGTCGAAGGCCTCCAGCGACTGGGCGTACTCGTGGGTGCCCGTGGTCGGTCCGCTGCTCGGCGGCGCCCTGGCGGGGCTGTTGTCCGGGGTCGTGTTCTGAGCGCGTCCCCACCGGTGTTTCGACCAGCGACAAGAAAGTAGGAAGAGCATGACCACATACGTCGGCGCCGTCGACCAGGGCACCACCAGCACCCGATTCATGCTGTTCGATCACGCCGGCACCGAGGTCGGCAGGCACCAGCTCGAACACGAGCAGATCCTGCCGCGGCCGGGCTGGGTCGAACACAACCCGGTCGAGATCTGGGAGCGCACCCGCTCGGTCATCCAGACCACGATGAACGCGCACGGATTGGCGCCGACGGACCTGGCCGCGCTCGGCATCACCAACCAGCGCGAGACCACCGTGGTGTGGAACCGCCGAACTGGACGGCCGTACCACAACGCGATCGTCTGGCAGGATACCCGCACCGACCGAATCTGCAGCGCGCTGGACCGCGACGGCCGCGGCGAGCTGATCCGCCAGAAGGCGGGACTGCCGCCGGCGACGTACTTTTCGGCCGCCAAGGTGCAGTGGATCCTCGACAACGTGCCCGGCGCCCGCCGCGACGCCGAAGCCGGCGACGCCCTGTTCGGCACCACCGATTCGTGGCTGATCTGGAACCTCACCGGCGGGGTCAACGGCGGGGTGCACGCCACCGACGTCACCAATGCCAGCCGCACCATGGTGATGGATCTCGAGACCCTCGACTGGGACGACGAACTGCTGGGGCTGTTCGGGATCCCGCGCGCGATGCTGCCGGCCATCCGCCCGTCGTCGGACGGCGCGGCCTACGGCGGCGTCGCCGCCCCGGCCGCGTTCGCCGGCATCCCGATCACCGGGGTACTCGGCGACCAGCAGGCCGCGACGTTCGGTCAGGTGTGCTTCGCCCCCGGCGAAGCCAAGAACACCTACGGCACCGGCAACTTCCTGCTGCTCAACACCGGCACCGAACGAGTCCGCAGCAAGAACGGTCTGCTCACCACGGTGTGCTACCAGATCGGCACCGCGCCTGCAGTTTACGCACTGGAAGGGTCCATCGCGGTCACCGGCTCGGCGGTGCAGTGGCTGCGCGACCAGCTCGGCATCATCTCCGGGGCCGCCGAGATCGAGGCCCTGGCCCGGGAGGCCGACGACAACGGCGGGGTGTACTTCGTGCCGGCGTTCTCCGGGTTGTTCGCCCCGCACTGGCGCAGCGACGCCCGCGGCGCCATCGTCGGGCTGTCCCGGTACAACACCAACGCGCACCTGGCCCGCGCCACGCTGGAGGCGATCTGCTACCAGACCAAGGACGTCGCCGATGCGATGGAGTCCGATTCCGGTGTGCACCTGGACGTGCTGAAGGTCGACGGCGGCGTCACCGTCAACAACCTGTGCATGCAGATGCAGGCCGACATCCTCGGGGTGCCGGTCAGCCGGCCGGTCACGGCCGAGACCACGGCGCTCGGCGCCGCCTACGCCGCGGGGCTGGCGGTCGGGTTCTGGAAGGACACCGACGAATTGCGCACCAACTGGCGCGAATCGCGCCGGTGGGATCCGACGTGGTCGGTGGAACAGCGCGCCGCCGGATACATCGGCTGGCAGAAGGCCGTCAACCGCACCCTGGACTGGGTGGAGGTCGACTGATGACGACGGCACCTCCGCTGAGCCCGGCCGGGCGGGCCCAGACGCTGGACCGGCTGGCCACCGAAGAACTCGATGTCCTCGTCATCGGCGGCGGCGTCACCGGCGCCGGATGCGCGCTGGACGCGGCCACCCGCGGGCTGGCGGTCGGGTTGGTGGAGGCCCGCGACTACGCGGCCGGGACGTCGAGCCGGTCGAGCAAGCTGTTCCACGGGGGCCTGCGCTACCTCGAGCAGGCCAATTTCGGGTTGGTGTTCGAGGCGCTGCGGGAACGCTCGCTGGCGCTGAACACGCTGTGCCCGCACCTGGCCAAGCCGATCCCGTTCATCTATCCGGTGCGCAGCGGCTACGAGCGCGGCTACGCCGGGCTGGGTATCGGCCTGTACGACGCGATCGGCGCCGGGCGCGGGGTGCCCGGCCATCACCGTCACCTCGGGCGCCGGAAGACGTTGCAGTCCTTCCCGTCTGGGAAGCGGTCGGCGATCCGGGGCGCGATCCGGTTCTACGAGGGTCTGGTCGACGACGCGCGGCACACCATGACCCTGGCCCGCACGGCCGCCCATTTCGGGGCGTTGTGCGCCAACGGGGTGCGGGTCAGCGACTTCGTCCGGGAGGGCGATCGGGTCTGCGGTGTGGCGGCCGTCGACACGCAGACCGGCGGCCGCTTCCGGATCCGGGCCCGGCAGATCATCAACGCCGCCGGGGTGTGGACCGACGAGATCCAGGCCATGGTCGGCGGGCGCGGGCAGTTCCAGGTGCGCGCGTCCAAAGGGGTGCACCTGGTGGTGCCGCGCAACCGGATCAACTCCGCCACCGGCGTCATCACCCGCACCGCCACCAGCCTGCTGTTCATCATCCCGTGGGGCACGCACTGGATCATCGGCACCACCGACACCGACTGGAACCTCGACCTCGCACATCCCGCCGCCAGCAGCAGCGACATCGATTACCTACTGGACCAAGCGAATTCGCTGCTGGAGGATCCGCTGCACCGCGACGACGTGGTGGGCGTCTACGCCGGGCTGCGCCCGCTGCTGGCCGGGGAGTCGGACTCCACCAGCACGCTGTCGCGTGAACACGCCGTGGCCAGCCCGGTCCGCGGCCTGACGGTGATCGCCGGCGGCAAGTACACCACCTACCGGGTGATGGCCGCCGACGCGGTCGACGCGGCGGTGCACGGGTTGGAACGTACCGTGGCCCCGTCGTGCACCGAGCAGGTGCCCCTGCTCGGCGCCGACGGCTATCGAGCCGTCTTCAACGCCAGACACCTGCTGGCGGGCCGGTCGGGACTGCACGTGTCGGTGGTCGAGCACCTGCTCGGCCGGTACGGGACGCTGCTCGACGACATCGTCGAGCTCATCACCGCCCAGCCCCACCTGGGTGAGCCGCTACCCGGCGCGCCCGAGTACCTCAAGGCCGAGATCCATTACGCCGCAAGCCATGAGGGTGCCCTGCATCTCGATGACGTGCTGACCCGACGCACCCGGATCTCGATCGAGACCCCCGACCGCGGCGAGTGCGCCGCACCGGCGGCCGCCGCGCTGATCGCGCCGATCCTCGGCTGGGACCGCGACACCGAGGCCAGAGAGGTCGAGCACTACCGGCTGCGGGTCAAGGCCGAGCTGGACTCGCAGCTGCAGCCCGACGACCGCACCGCCGATGCGGCCCGCCTGGGCGCGCCGGAGTTGCGCCACCTCGCCTGAGGCGGTGGGCTTCGAACGTCGACTCCGCGGCGGTCCCGACCACGCGCGCGCCGGTCAGCACCGCGAGCTGGACGGCGAACACGCCCACTCCACCGCCCGCGCCGCCGATGAGGACCGTGTCGCCCGGCGCCGACGCCGATTCACTCGCGGTCAGCCGCGAACCTCGTTGAGGTAGTTGTAGATCGTGTAGCGGGTCACGTCGAGCTGGCTGGCGACGTGGTCGACCGAATCCCTGATGAGGAAGAAGCCCGCCTCGTCGAGTTCCCGCACCACCGCCGCCTTGTGTTGCTTCTTCATCTGTGCCGGTTCGATTCCCACCTTGGTGATGGCGCGATCCACCAGGAAGCGCTGCAGGCTGTCCACATCGGGAGGGAAGCTCTCGTCGCGGCTGGTCGGGACCTCGGCGCGGGCGTCGGTGAGTTCACTGTTGATACACAGGCATCCGACGGCGACACCGTCGGCGTCGCGCAGGAACACCGTGGAGGAGCGGATCGGCCGCCCGTCGGGATTGTTGGTGCGGTAGTTGATCAGATCCTCGGTGGTGCCCCGGCGGATCAGGCCGAGGAGCAGATCGGTCATCGGGCCGCCGACCGTGCGGTGCGTGAGATCCCCCGCAATCGCCACGATCGAATCGGGCAGCCGCGAGAAGTCGTGCAGCAGCACCTCGTTGCCCGGCCCCAGCATCGCGGCCAGGCCGTGCACCGCGGGGATCAACGAGGACAGCACCGCGTGGGTGGCGACGCCAGCGTCGGCCGATGTCGGTGCCGACGCTCGCCCACCCGGGGACTCCAGCGTCTGGAGTGCCGACCTGAGCCGCTCGACGACCTCGAGCGAGGTGGTGGCGTGCGGCGACAACCGCACGTGCTCGGGCCGGACGGTCGCCGCGATCCCGGCGGTGGTCAGCGCCTTGCCCACCTGCTCGGCGGAATGACCCGGCACGGTGAACGCCAGGATGCCCGCCCGCCGCTCGCGCGCGGAGACGATCTGCGCGCCGCTGGAGAGCAGGGCGTCTTCCAAGGCGTCGACCCGCAGCGCGATCAGGGCGGTGATCGCGTCGACGCCCACCTCCTCCACCAACTCCAGGCCGGCGGCGAAGGCGCCGGCCGTCACGGGGCTCAGGTTCGAGATCGACCAGGCCGCCGCGGTGTGGTCAGCGGGGTGGATCTCGTCGTCGAACAGGCCGGGATCGCGCGCCCCGGTCCAGCCGGACAGGATCGGATCCATCCGCTCGAGCATCCGGTCCGAGAGCATCGCGAACCCGGTGCCCCAGCCCGCGCGCAACCACTTCTGCCCGCCGACCACCAGCACGTCGGCCACCTCCCACGGCTCCTCGACGACGCCGAAGCCCTGGATGGCGTCCACCACGAGCAGGCGGTCGCCCACGACGTCGCGCAGCGCCGCCAGGTCGGCCCGATAGCCGGTGCGGAAGTCGACCGCGCTGACCGAGACCAGGGTGACGTCGTCGGTCAGGGTCTCGGCGACCCGGTCGGCGGTGACGGGGCCGCTGGGCAAGTGGCGCACCGTCAGCCGCCCAGCCTGCTCGGCGCGGGCCCACGGGTAGGTGTTGGCGGGGAACTCGGCGGCCGAGACCAGCACGGTGCCGCCCGGGGCGTTGAACGCCGCCTGCAGCAGTCCCAGGCTGGTGTTCGGTTGCAGGACGATGTGGTCGATGTCGCTGCGGCACAGGCGCGCCGCGGCCGCCTTGGCGCGGGTCTCCTCCCGCATCAGCTCGTCGACGGTGGACGGCCCGGCCTGGGTCGCCTTCTCCAGCAGCCGCGCGGTGGTGTCGAGGACGGCGTGCGACGGCGGGCCGAACCGGGCGAAGTCCAGATACCCCTCCGGCTCGGAGAACTGCAGCCGGTAGTGCGGTGAGATCCGCTTCACGCGAGCACTCGGGCCAGGAACTGTTGGGTGCGTTCGTGTTGCGGCTGCTTGAGCACCCGCTCCGGCGGACCGGTCTCCACGACGACGCCGTCGGCCATGAAGACGATCTCGTCGGCGACTTCGGCGGCGAAACCGATCTCGTGGGTCACCACCACCATCGTCATCCCTTCTCGGGCAAGCGAAGTCATGACCGCGAGCACCTCACCCACCAGCTCGGGGTCCAGCGCCGAGGTCGGCTCGTCGAACAGCATCAGCTTCGGTTTCATGGCCAGCGAGCGGGCGATCGCCACGCGTTGCTGCTGACCGCCCGACAGCTGCGCCGGGTAGGCGTCACCACGGTCGGCCAGCCCGACCCGGTCGAGCAGGGCCAGTCCTTCCTTGCGCGCGACGTCCGGGGCGACGCCCAACACGCGGATGGGTCCCTCGGTGATGTTCTCCAGCGCGGTGCGATGCCCGAACAGGTTGAAGCGCTGGAACACCATGCCGATGTCGCGGCGCTGCTTGGCGACCTCACGCTCGCGCAGTTCGTGGAGTTTCCCGCCGCGCAGTTCGAATCCGATGGGCTTGCCGTCCACCCACACCTGGCCGGCGTCGATGGTCTCCAGATGGTTGAGGCAGCGCAGGAGCGTGCTCTTGCCCGCGCCCGAGGGCCCGAGCAGGCACACCACCTGGCCGCGGCGGACCTCCAGGTCGATGCCCCGGAGCACCTCGGTGTGGCCGTAGCTCTTGCGGATGCCGACGGCCTCGAGCAGGGGGTCAGACACGGGTGCTCCTCGTCAGCGGGATGGCGCGCAGCGCCCTAGCCGCGTGCGCGGCGGCGCTGCGTTCGGTCCCGCCGAATCTGCGCTCCAGCCAGTGCTGTCCGAACCCGGCGATGGTCACCACCACCATGTACCAGACCGCGGCGGCGAACAGCGTCTCCATCACCAGCAGGTTGTGCGAGGAGATGTTGTTGGCCGCGTGGAGCAGTTCGGTCACCCCGATCACCGAGGCGATCGACGTGCCCTTGAGCATGTCGACGAAGTCGTTGCCGGTCGGCGGGATGATCACCCGCATCGCCTGCGGCAGCACGACGCGGCGCATCGTCATCGCCGGGCTCATGCCGATGGACTTGGCGGCCTCGGTCTGCCCGGAGTCGACGCTGTTGAGTCCGGCACGCACGATCTCGGCCATGTAGGCGCTCTCGTTGAGCGCCAGACCGAGCAGGGCGGCGGTGAAGGCGCTCACCAGGACGTTGGTGGGTTCGTTGAGCAGGTAGCCGCCGAACGGCAGCGGGATGGTGATCGTCGGGATGACCAGCGCCAGGTTGTACCAGATGAGGATCTGCAGCAGCACCGGCAGACCGCGGAAGAGCCAGATGTAGGCCCGCGCGAACGTCGCGGCCACCGGGTTGGCGCTGCGGCGCATCAGGGCGATGACGACGCCGATCGCGATGGCCACCGCCTGGGCCACCACGGCGAGCAGCACCGTGTTCACCAGGCCGAGGAGCATCACGCGGTAGGCGACGAAGTCGGGCACCGAGCGCCAGTCGATCTGCGCTTCGGCCAGCGTGACGATCAGCGCGACCAGCAGGCCGATGATGACGACGGCACTGACCCAGCGGCCCCAATGCCGGAGCCGGACGATCGGCAGGGGCCCGTTCGGTCGGGGCCCGAGTTGGGCCCCGATCGGTTTGGCCTCAGCCGCCATTGATCGCCGGCTCCTCGAGCGCGCCGTCCTCAACACCCCAGCTCTGCAGGATCTTGGTGTAGGTGCCGTCGGCCATCAGCTCGCCCAGGGCCGCGTTCACCGCGTCACGCAGAGCGGTGCTGGTCTTGGCGAACCCGATACCGTAGGGGCCGCCGTCGATGGGCGGGCCGGGCACGACCTCGAAGGCGTTGCCGTTGGCGGCGGTGCGGGAGATGTAGACCGCGCTGGGCAGGTCGTTGAGGATCGCCGCGACGCGGCCGGTGCGCAGCTGGTTCTGGTTCTGGGTGTCGCTGTCGGTGGCGGTGACCTCGACGGCGGGCTGTCCCTCGCTCAGGCACTTCTCGGTCTGCGCCGCGGCGAACTCCTGGTGGCTGGTGCCCTGTACCACCGCAACGGCCTTGCCGCACAACGAGTCCGGGCCGGTGATGCCCTGTGGGTTGCCCTTCTGCACCATGATCGTGATGCCGGAGGAGAAGTAGTCAACGAAGTCGATCTGCTGCTGGCGTTCTTTGGTGTCGTTCATCCCCGCCATCGTCATGTCGATGCGGCCGGACTGCAGGCTGGTGATCAGGGAGCCGAATGCCATGTCCTGGTAGGCCATTTCGACGCCGAGCTTGGCGCCGATGGCCTTGGCGAGATCCACCTCGTAGCCGATCGGGGTCTTGCCGTCCTCGGCGTAGAAGTTGTTGGGCGCCGACTGGATGTTGGAGCCGATGTTGACCGTCTTGGACTGGGCGATGGCCGGCGGCAGCGCGCTCGACAGCGCCTCGTCGGTCTGGACCTCGGCCAGGAGCGCGCTGTTGTCGGGGATCGCCGACTGGGCGTCGCCGGCCTCCGCCGGTGTCGAGGCGGCCTCGCCGCCCACACCGGAGCCCCCGCACGCGGTGAGGCCGGCGGCGAGCGCCGCGGCGAGCAGGACGTTGAGTCGACGACGGGACGGCAGTGATCGCATCAAGACCTCCAGGGTGTGGTGCGGACCACGCTACAACAAAATGTTGAAGCCGTCTCTACAAAATGTTGAAGGGTGGATTCCGCGCTGCGTAACGCCATGGCGGAAACCCGGGCCCGGAATCGCCACCGCGTTACCCAACTGATCGCGACCCACGACAACGACGCCTGGTTTGGGCCGCCATTCCGGCCGGTGCCGACCCCAAAGAGTCAACCAAACACAAAGGTCACGACCTAAACTAAGGTCATCGTGCTCAAGGGCGGAGAGCCCGAGCACAAGGGCATCGTCGAGCACCGATCGGTCGGCGCACATCCCAACGCGCGACGCCGACGCCCATTGACCACAGCGAGCCACTTGTGCAGCTGATGGTTGAAGTCCCCGAGCCCGGTGAAGTTGCGACCCGGCAGAAACGACCTCTCCAAGTAGTCGTGGCTGCCGGGCTTCTGCATCGCCGCCAGTAACCGGGCGTTGACCTCTGGCGTGCGGCTCACCATAGGCGCTGCGGCCGACAAGACGGGCCCACCCGCCTACTGGTCGATTGCGCGGGAAACCCTTCCCCCACGGCCCATAACTCGTCGGGGTCGAGTCCCCGCGACCGGTATCGCTTTTGCCGGCCCGGATTCGTTCTGACCCGGAAGGGATGCGATCTCACCAAATCCGGGATGGCCCGCGGCTTTGAAATTGCCCCTCCAGCAACCCGCGACCAGCAGTTGCCCGTTTTTCACGGAGAACTTGAAGGGCGCAAATCGCCTTCCGAAGGGATACACGAACAGCGCACCGCCCGGCTTCTTCCCGAACGTCAGGCGGGCGTGCGATCCCTCGCGTGGCCGTTGCCCGTTGGCATCAACTAGTTCGAGGAACCTCTGAAGGAATGCTCTGTCACCCGCGTCTTCGACAGCATCGACGAACTCCCGCCGAGTCCATCCGCCCGGCTCGGCGGTGGAGTCAGCCTCCGGGTAGCGGACGGGTCCCGCCGTCACTGGGCGACCGGTCAGCCAGGAGCGCAGGTGGTCGACCTTCGCTTCCATGTGGTTGCCAACCGTGTCGAGGTCGCCGTGCTCGCCCCGTTTGGTAGCGCTGTCTATCGTGTCGTCGCCGGAGTACTGGACTTCAATTCTGATGTGACTCTTGCTGAATACGTCCGCCTCGTCGGTGGATTCCACGTTCCATCCTGAGACGACTGCGGTGTCGACGGTGTCAAGCCGGGTGCTCGTTCCTTCTGGCAATGGTCAGCCTCTCCTCATCGTTGTGGCTCCTAGGTTCTTGAGTGTCATCGTGTTCCGGCGACCGCGAGTGCGAGTTCGTCGACCTGCTGCAGCAGCGCCGCCGGCGGCAACGCCAAGTCCAGGGCGTGGCAGTGCATCGTCACGCCACTGCGTTGCACGGTGTGGATGCTCACTGGTTCGTTGCCTTTCGCGTAGACGAGGTGACCGTCGTCAAGTCCGAGAACGGTGCAGTAGGCCAGCATTTGGTAGAGGTCAGCGTTGGGGAAACCCTCGGGGCGCTCGGCCTTGTATTTAGCGTCGATGACCGCGCGCACCGATCCGTTGCGCCAACAAAGCAGGTCGGGCCGCATGTCGACTTCGCACTGTTCATCAAGGTGCAGTCCTGCTTGTGTCGCGCATCGCCATCCGTGGCCGGTGAAGCATTCATTTAGCGCAGCGGTGACGAAGTCTTCGAAGATCCGCCACATATCGAACATGTATCCAGTGACGGTGACGTCGCCCAGGTGATGTTCGAACGATTCGGCGGCCACGACGATTTCGGCCAGGCGCAGTGCAGCGTCGTAGCGAACGTTGAGACGGCTGGGCTGCCAGGCCGGCACCGCGGACCCGCGTGCCGGCACAGAGACATCGGCCAGGGTGCGGCGCAGCCGCAGCAGGAGCCGCCGTGCTGTATCGCTGACGCGGGGCACTGTCAGCAGCCGCATTGTCGCCATCGCGAGCAGCTGGTTCTCGGCGATGTCGATGGTGAAGTCGTCGTACTCTACGGCTAGCGGGATGGGAAGCCCGTAGAGCCGGCTCATCTGCTCCCCGGCCAGGATTCGCCCGCGAAGTACCGGCAGCACGTCGGCGACCGTCCGGTAGCCCTGCACCAGACCCTGCTCGACGGCCCGCGTGGCCAATCTGGCAAAAGCCTCGGCGACGCCGGGTAGGAGTTCGTCCGCGCCGACCAAGCCAATAGGGTCGTCGCGCCAGATCGCCGGGTTCTGGGCGTAACCGAGCAGGAACAGCAGCCGGTTCAGGTCGGTGATCTTTGGACGCACGATCAACGGGCGTTCACCAATGACGACGGCGCCTACCTTTCGGCCCGCCGCAACGTCGTACACCCCGTCGGTGAGCGTCGGAGTGGCCGTCACGATCCCCACGGCGGCCAACGCGCGGTACTCCGCGCTGTTCAGGGACACCTGAACAGCCGGTCCTCCCTCAGTGAGGATCAGCGGTACTGGACTCATCGTCGCCCGGTTCGGTATCCGGCCCCAAGCCCTCGGCGACCACTGCCGCCGTGGCCAGGCTCTTGGTCAGCGCGTCCAAGCCGTACCGGGCCTGGACGTCGACACCCCGGTCGCCGTAGTGGTGCTCTTCGAGTAGCGGCAGAATATCAGTGCGCCACATGAGTTTCAGAGCCGCACCCGTCAGGTCACCGGCGATCCGGTCCCTCATGAAATAGGACGGTCCGATCTGGAAGTCGGTGTCGCTGATGCGCTTGTTGAGTTCGTCGTGCAGGTCTGCGAGTGTCATCGGGTACCCCTTGGCGGCCAGCCAGCTTCGCAGGATCCCATTGGTCGGGGCTCCAGACGGGTGCAGCGGTAGGAACGCGAACCGGCGACGCAGGGCCGCGTCGACCAGCGCGATGGAGCGGTCGGCGGTATTCATGGTGCCGATTACGTAGATGTTCTTGGGCAGCGAGAACGGCTCCGCGCTGTCCGAGGAGTACATCAAGTCGATGGCCTGGTCACGGTATTCGAGCAGGAAGTACAGTTCGCCGAAGATCTTCGGCAGGTTGCCGCGGTTGATTTCATCGATGATGAGGACGAAGACCGCGTCAGGGTTGTCGACGGCCTTGTCGACCAGAGACCGTAGCGGCCCGGCCTTCAAAGTGAATCCGATCTGGCCGCCGGCCTCCCCCTGTGGGCGGAAGCCTTCGAAGAAGTCTTCGTAGGAGTAGGCGGGGTGGAACTGGACGAACTTGATGTTCGCTTCGTCGGTGACGTGGCGAGCGAGTTTCTGAGCGATGTAGGTCTTCCCGGTGCCGGGCGGGCCGTAGAAGATGAGTTGGCGCCGATCACGAAGCAGTTCGACGCAATCCTGTAGCCAATCGACGCCCACGTGGAGTTGCTGCGCCAACTCGGCGGTGGCGTCGGGCAGGTGCACCTCACCGGATGGTGGCTTCTGCGGCCGGCGTTCGGCCAGCGCGATGAGTGTGTCCAGGTGCTGGCTCAGGTCGAGAACCTCGCCTTGCGCATTGAGGCGTACCGCGACATCGCCGGGCAGATCCGCCACCCGGCAGGGATGCGGGTACCACTTCACCGAACGTCGGAGGTTGGAGCGGCCGTCGCTGCTGGGCACGAAGTTCGCCTCGCCAGTGGCTATGCCGAAGTGGACGTCGCCCTGGCTGACCGTGACCACCAGGTCGCCAGGGTGCATGCGCTTCAGGAACGCGAAGAACTCGTCGAACTTCTCCTGCCGCGCCGCATACCCCGAGGATCGGTAGTCCTCGTCGACGAACGCTTTGAGTTCGTCGCGGGTGATGTCTGTTTCGACGGGTCGCAGCAGGCTGGCCGCGAGTGACACCGACTGCTTGGCCCGCCAGATCGGCACCATGTCTTGGCCTTTGACGTTGGAGCCGTGCACTTTCCAGGCGTGTTTGACCTGATCGGTGGGCTTGATGGTCTTTGGGGGCTGATGCCAACGATCCAGCCATTCTCTGGCGTAGAGGTCCACCGGCCCGCCTTCGGTCTCCATGATGGCTTCGTAGATCTGGTTGAGATCGGTGTCCAGATCGCCGGATGTCTCGCCGAGATACTCTGGGGCCAACCCATCGCGCATGGCCTTGCGGTGAGCGGTGCTGATCACCGGCAGGTAAAAGTACGGGAAGGCTAGGTACAGCAGTGACATACGCTGTACGGCTTGGCCAGTCGGCACCGCGTCAACCTCGTCTCGGAAAATGAGCGGCTCAGCGAGAGCGTCCACCCGGCGCTGTTCAGGTAAGGACTTGAAATGCCTCGCCAACTCGACGAGGTAGCCGATCTGCATCCTGCGGCCGCCGCCGAAGGCAGGCCCGCCGTGGTAGACACCACCACCAAGCAGCGCCGCTTCGACGTCTTCGGGAAGTTCGACATGAACATTGCTCATGTCCAACACCGTTCGGACCTGCTTGACCTTTAGCACGCCGCTCAAGTTGGTAATGGGAAGCATGTTGAGGATCAACACTTCGGCAAAGAGCTGGATTGCACCCGGCGATGTGTCGGAGAGTTGTTGCTCCAGCTTCTCAAAGAAGCCACCTGGGCCGAGGTCGGGGCGGTCGACGTAGTCTCGGGTTAGTTCTTCCAGATGCTCGGCGGTCCAGATGGGTGCGCCGGGTGTGAGCAGCGAATCATCCTTGCCGAGACCGGAGTCGATGAGTCGGCGTCCGATCTTCTCGACCATGGCTGCCGGCTCACGGCCGAAAGTTCCGACTTCAATCTCGCTCATCGCGCTACTTTCGTCAGGCATCACGATGCCGTCGCTTCATCAAAGGGTGACTCATACGACAGACCGGTCGCCTCCGCTTCGGCCATCGCATCGTAGATCTCCAAGATCATGCGCTTCGTGCGATATTCGCCATGTGCGGCAATGTCTTTGCGCTTGACGATCGGAAACGTCTCCATGATGTAGTCGACGTCGTCGCGTTCGATACCGTAGAGGTGGAAGAATGCCGCATCGAGTTCAGCGCGGACGCACTCGCGCGTGGCCAGCGCATGGTTGAAATCCGCAATTAGCCTTGAGCGGCGATGGACCCATGCTCTGAACAAGGTATCGTGCCACGGTTGACCCTGGTCGAACGTCACGGGCGGAACGATGGGCAGCTGGGCCACAGTCAAGAACGTCATGTTCTGTCCGCCCAGCTTCTGTCGAGCGCAGTAGTCCACGATGAACACACTCATGGTCGTGGCGAGAAGCACACTGTCTTCACTCGTGATAATCACGGGCAGGCTATTTCCCACGCCAGAATA
The DNA here is from genome assembly GCA_050250295.1 of Mycolicibacterium sp. GTDB lineage: Bacteria > Actinomycetota > Actinomycetes > Mycobacteriales > Mycobacteriaceae > Mycobacterium. Next base: position 33,902 of record JBFWOX010000024.1, on the reverse strand, counting down.
GGGAAACGCAGAGGCGATTAGAGTTCGCTCATTCGTTGCGTTGGTTATCCATCTGTATCCGGCCAGTGCTTTATTGCGCAACCCCGCTGGGAGCTTCGCGTCCACCGCAGACTGCTCGACCCAATAGCGCGGCATCGGAAAGAAATCTGCTCTCGCCTTTTCCGCGGACGTCACGTCCCGCGAACTTCCATCCCGTTCGAACGTTGCCCACCGTGGATCGAACTGGTGAATCATTTTGCCTTCATACAGCGGCAGCATCCGCTTGTCGCCCCGCTCGAAGACGTTGCCGTTGAGTTCCCAGCCCTCGCTTTCCAATTCGTCGCGGGTGCGGAAGAGGTGCGAGTCGCTGGTCATGTTGAAGAGCCCCTGCATGAACTTGATGCCCCAGGGGTTGCCGTCGGGGTCACCTTCCCGGATGAGTACCGGCACCCGTTTGTAGATACCGAGGGTGATTTCGGCGTCGCGGCGACTCCGGAACACCGGGCAGGTCCCGGTGTTGGGGTTGAGTAGCGTGATCTCCTCCGGAGTGAGGGCGAACGTCACGCCGGCGCGTTGTAGGTCAGTGGGGTCATGGGCGAAGAACGCGAAGCTGGCTTCCGGTTCTCGGAGATCACGGCCGACCAGAGTGAGCAGGCAGAATTTGAACCTGCTGTCCACCGCCTCGAACAGGGGCTTGCGATTCTCGAAGTCGTACAGGCTCGAAATTGACTGGCTCAGGACAAGATCTTTGAAGTAGTACTGTGTAGTCGCGTCGGTGGCGATACCGGTCGGCAGGATCATTCCGAACCGGCCATCGCCTGCAAGCAGGTTGCGTCCCCCTTCGGCGAACAGTGGATCCGTCTTGATGCGCCCCCGCCCACACAGTGGGTAGCGCCCCGAGTTGGCCGCGAAGTGGCGCATACCGTCGAGGCGCCGCTTCTCCGCGACATACGCTCGGCCGAGCGGCTCATCTGAGTCCACCAGCGCCGCGATGAGCCGCTTTCGTTTCGCGCCGGCCGCCTTCGCTATTTCTGGGTCACGGGCGTCGAAGAACTCCTGTTCTTTGAGTTCGACGTGCTCCCATGGCGGGTTGCCGATCACCACGGAGAACCCGCCCGCCCAGCCGGTCGCGGGGTTGACGGTGTCGCCCTTTGCCGGCGTGGTCGGGAAGATGTGCGGGAACTCCAAGTGCCAGTGGAAGAACCGGTATTCGGCGGCGAGGCGTGCGATTTCAGCGCGGCTGCGCTCGTCGAGCCGGTCGTCACCCTCGACCAGCCGGGTGATGGTGCGGTGCGTGACCGCCTTGGGTGCATCCACTGTTTTGGGCCAGACGAAGGCGGCACACCACGCGTCGGCGGCGAGCCGCTGCATCCGGTAATCATCGGACTCGGTGTAGGCCCGTAGCCGCTGCTGCTGGACGTGCACATCGGCCAGCGACAGCGCCGGCGCCGCCACCACGTCCTGCACCTGTGCAGCCAGTGTGGTGTTGGCGGCCACCATGTCCACGTCGAACAGGCTGCCCTGCGCGCTGCGCTCTGCCTTGTTCTGTTTGGCCAGAGTGCTGGTGATCTTCTTGTCGTCGCCTTCGACGGGTTTGAACGCGTCGTCGGGCAGCCCGTCGGCGAGCAGGCTCGGTGTGGTGCCGACCAACGCGTTGCCCACCTTGATCTGCGCGTCGAGGAAGGTCAACGGGCGGCCGGGTTCGAGTGCTTCCATCCACAGCGACACTTTGGCGAGTTCGGCCGCCAGTGGGTTGACGTCGACGCCGTAGATGCACCGCCCGGCAACCTCGCGCATCGCCGAACGGACCGCCTCGGGGGTGGGTTCGGGGTCCCAGGTGCGCAGCGCGGCGACCCGTTTGGCGATGCGTCGTGCCGCGCCCACAAGGAAGTGGCCGCTGCCGCAGGCGGGGTCGCAGACCGTGACGTTCAACAACGTCTCGATTGCGTCGCCGGAGGAGGACTTTTCCGCGTCATCGAGCACCGGATCCAGCGCGGTGTCCAGCAGCGATTCCACCAGCGAGGTTGGGGTGTAGTAGGAGCCGGTGTCCTTGCGCTGATTGCCCGAGGCGATCGACAGCGTGTAGGTCTTGGTGGCGGGATCCCAGGCGGGCACGAACTCGAGCAACGCCTCGTAGATGCTGCCGAGTTCTTCGGCGCCGAGGTTGCGGTAGTCGACCACGCGCAGGACATTCGACTTGGGTTCCCGCACCACCGACAGTGACCGCACCGCCGACTGCAGCGCCTGGTTGCTCAATGCACAGTCGCCGAGGAAGTCCAGTTCGCCCCTCTCGAAGAGTCCGCCGATGCCGGGCAGGCCCAACTCCGGTAGCCCGTCCACACTGCCGAGCCCCCGCCACACCAGCGAGAGTGCTTGCCATTTGTCGCCGTATCGTCCGCCGCGCCGGCGCCGGGCGGTGCGTCGCAGTCGGTCGGTGGAGAAGTAGTCGGTGTAACGCTGACGCGCGTGGGGGGCGGCGTTCGGGTCCAGGAGTGCGCCTCTGTCCTCGGCGACGAAGGTGAAGAGCATCCGGTAGGCGACGCGCAGCAGCGCGTGGTGCACGTCGTCGACCGACAGCCGTCCCTCGGCCAGATCGTCGCGCAGTGCCGCGTTGTCCGGGTGGGCCAGGAACCCTGCACCGAGGGTCTGCAGCGCGTCCACCACGCCGTCGCGCAACAAGTTCAAGGCGCGCGACCCGGTCTCCACCGCGTCCTGGCGCCACTGTTCCAGCCAGCACGAGGTCGGCCCGATCTCGGTGTCGCGGGCTTCCACCCGGGAAACGTGGCACAGCGTGTACAGCATCAGGAAGTCGGCGAACAGGTCGCCGTCGAAGATGGCTTCCAGGTCGAACTCGACGTAGGCCGAACCCACCAGCGAGGTGGAGTCCCGCAGCAGCCGCAGGGTGGTGGCGTTGGCTAGGATCGCCCACAGATGTGTGTCGGAGCGGTTGAGCAACTCCTGCACCATCGACTGCGGGGATGCCCCGGCCGCCCCCGCGACCCCCTTGCTGCGGGTGTCCAGTGGCACGCGGCCCAGCAGGTGAATCGGCACGCTGCCCCACAGGTGGGAAACGGGGTGGCTGTGCTCGCCGACGGTCACACCACCCTTGCCGGTGGTGGGGACGCGGCCGTAGCCGAGCTGGTCCAGCAGCACCAACAGGAATCGTTCCCGGGTCAGCGATGTCGCGGTGTCGCTGTCGGGTAGCCCGTCGAGGGCTTGGCGGTAGGTGGTCCACGCGCCACGCAGGTAGGCCCACACCCGGTTGGCGGCCTCCCGGACGGATTCACCGGCCGGCAGATGGAAGTCCGATGAGGCCAGCCCCGGCAGGTCGGTGCCGGTGGCCAGTTTGGCGAGCAGGTCGGCGGGCAGCAGGCCGCCCTGAATCCGGACGCCCACGAACGAGGCTGTCGCGTCGGTACTCATTGTGCGCCTCCCGTCGGGGGAACGAACACGAAGACGCCGAGGACGTCGGCGACGGGCTCGACGGTGACCTTGAGGCCGCGGACGACGTCGGCAGCAGCGTGGCGCACCCTGCGGTGCGATTCCAGCAGCCGCTGCGCGAGCTGTTCACCGTGGCGTTCGAGGTGCTCGCGAACGTCATCGAGGCTGTCGAGGCTTCTGCTGAGGAATTGCTGTGCCTGCGGGTGCGGCACGTTGCCCGACGGGGTGGCGTCCAACAGCGGCCTCACCGCCGCGGGTTCCAGCCACTTCGCCTGTGCGGGCGCTCCTTCGAACGCCAAGGTGGCCACGTCCTCGGCCACCAGCTGGCGGGTGCCCGGTCGGGACGGCAGTTCCAGGTGGAACCGGTAGCGCACCAACAACAACGTCGTTCGGGTGGACACCGCCTTCGTCCGCACCACCGCACAGCGGCGCGCCGGTCGCTGCTCGGGAAGAAGTTCTGTGTCCAAGGCCGATTCGAGGACATAGTTGGCGATGGCCTCGATGCTGGCGTCGGTGCGGTTGAGCACGGCCTCCCCGCGGGCCACCGGCAGCTGGGTGGCGAACACCAGTGGGTCGCGCCGGTCGGGTGGCAGCGCGTCCCGCAGGCCCAGCGGCAGCGGCGCGAGGGTGGCGGTGAATCCGGATTCCGTTGTCGTGCAGGTGGATCGCAGCGATTTCAACGCGTTCAGCACGAACCCGGCGACCTCGGCGCCGGTACCGAGAGCGTCGCGGGATTCTCGCAGTTCGGCGGCCACCTCTTCGGGTTTGATGCCGTGTTGGGCGTATTTGGTCTGCGCGACGCGTTCCCGCTCGGCCGCCGAATCCCATCGGGTGTAGAGCGCGTTCTGCTTGTCCTGGATGTCCAGTTCGAGACCGAGTTGTTCGGCGTCGCGGCCGCGCAGCAGCAGCCCCTCCATGAGCGCCTCGACCACCGCGTCGGTGTTGTCGGGGACCGGGACGGACACGCCGGTCGCCTTGCGGATCGCTTCGTGTTTGCGCAGCAGTACGTCCAGGACGATGCCGTCGATTTGGTTGTCGCGCCCGTAGAGGGTCACCGCGCGCACCGTCTGGGCGCGTTGGCCGAACCGGTCGACGCGGCCTTCGCGTTGTTCGTGGCGGGTGGGGTTCCAGGCTAGGTCGTAGTGGATGACGGCCTGGAAGTTCTCCTGCAGGTTCACCCCTTCGGATAGGCAGTCGGTGGCGACTAGCACGTGGCGGCCGGGCGTCGCGGCCAGTTCCTCGATCCGGGTGACCCGCTCGTCGGGCGGCAAGGTTCCGGTCACAGCACGTACCGTGACGTTTTTGCCGAGCGCGGCGTCGAGGTGTTCGGCGACGTATTCCGCGGTGTCGATGAAGCGGCAGAACACGATCGGGTCGCAGCCCTCGGCCTGGACTTCTTTGACGATCTTGACCAGTGCGGCGATTTTCTTGTCCGGCTTTCCCTCCAGCTTCTGGGCGTCGGCGAGGAAGCCGCGCAGCCGGCGCGACTTCGCGTCGGTCTGCCCGGAGCTGGGATCCGAACCCGGTGTGGTGTCGGCCGCTTCGAGCGCCTCGTCGTCGGCTTGGTCGAGCACGATGGCACGGCCGATCGCGTCGGCTTCCTCCGGTGAGTCGGCTGCCGCGGCCGCGGCGCGGGTGCGCAGCGTTTGGGCGGCTGCGCGCGGGGATGAGGCCAGTGCACGTAGCAACGCCAGCGCCGACCACCAGTTCACCCGTCGGGCCAGCCCGCCGTCGTCGCTGCGGACCGTTTCCCTGGCGTAGTCCAGCACCTTGGTGAACAGGGCGTCGTATTCGCGGCTGAGGGTGTAGGGAACTTCGGTGGTGAGCCGGTCCTTCGGGAATGGGGTGTCCTCGTCGAGGTAGCGCCGGATGTCGGCGCGGCGGCGCTGGACGAAGTGGCGGGCCAGGCGTTCCCGGCCGCGGCGGTCTTCGAGGTTCACGGTGGCCAGCTCCGGGTCGAGCAGCCCCAGCAGGTTACGGAACGCTTCTTCCTTGCCGCTGTGTGGGGTGGCGCTGGCCAGGATCAGGTGCCGGGACGCGTCGGCGGCCAGGTCGCGCATCAGTTCGTAGCGCTGGGTGCGGCCCGATCCCGATGAGGTGGAGTCCGCGACGCAGGTGTGCACTTCGTCGACGATCACCAGGTCCGGGCAGGTGCGCAGGAACTCGTGACGGCGTCGGGTGCTTTTGATGAAGTCGGTGGAGATAACGGTGATCGGGTAGCGCTCGAAGATCGACTCGGCGCCAACCAGGCCGCGTTCGAGGCGCCGGACGGTGCTGGGTAACACCAGTTCGGCTTCGAAACCGAACTTCGCGCGCAGTTCGCTTTGCCACTGCTCGGCCAGCGCAGGACTGCACAGCACCGCCAGCCCGCGGGCGTCACCCACCTGCAGCAGTTCGGCGGCGATGAGTGCGGCTTCGATGGTCTTGCCGATGCCGACGTCGTCGGCGATCAGCAGCCGCACAACGTCCTGGCGCAGCGCCATCATCAGCGGCACCAACTGGTAGGCGCGCGGTTCGACCGCGATGGACGCCAAGCTGCGGAACGGCCCTGCGGTGGAGCGGAATCCGATCCGCAGCGCGCTGCGCAGCATGGACGCGCTGAGGTGGTCGCCGATGTCGTCGGGCGCCGGCGGGGGAAAGGTAGCGGCAGTCACGCCCTCGCTGACGAGCACGCCCGCGATGTCGTCGTCGATGCCGCCGAGCGGACGGAGCACCAGGAAGTCGTCGGTGCTGTCGGGAAGTACCACCCACTCCCGGCCCCGCGCGGTCACCAGATTGCCCGGTGCGAATCCCATAGCGTCTATCTCCCTTTGCCGAATGCGTAGGCATGCTGGCGTATCTTGCTCACCCAGTCCTCGCCGACCTTCAGTCGCAGAACCGACCATCCGATGTCGATCAGGGTGTCCTCCACCTGGTCGGCGTCCACGGGGGTCTGCTCGTCGATGAACACGGCCAGCGCTGCATCGTCGGAGCGATACACGAAATCCGCAGTGAGCGTGGTGGACCCGATCGGTGCCCGGATGTCGTCCGGGAGCGCGAAATCATGTTCGACAAGAATATTGATGAAGTCGCGTTCGAGTTGTGAGGCGATCTGGGCCTGGATCTGGTCGACGCGTTCACCGGCCGTGCTCGACGCGGCGGACGGCGCGGCCGTCGCCGCCGCCAGCTCCAGCAACAGGTCGCGGACAGCATGCCGGTCGATGTGTTGGTGGTCGGTCTGGTTGCCGTACGACAGTAAGCAGTCGTAGCAGGCCTTTTCGCAGCGTTCGCGGGCTCCGTCCGCTTGGCCGATGTCGCTGCCGTCGGGTCGGAAATGAGTGATGTCGAGGGCTTTGCGGGCGGCCTGCGCCAGGGCGCCGGGCTCGGAGTGCAGCCGGCGCAACACCCCGGCGCCGCCCTCGGCGGACTCGGTGAACAGCATCCGGGCCCTGCCGTCGTTGTCGGGCAGCGCCTCGCTGGAGAGCTCTGAGTCCTCCAGCTGGAACTCGGCTTCCACGCCGCGCTCCAGTGCGTAGCGCAGGCTGGTCGCAGCCTCTGCGCTGACCGGGCGCGCGAGTCGGAACACCAGGATGTTGCGGGTGTCCTCGACGTAGGGGATGACCTTCTGCTTGGACGGCGCGTCGGCGGCGTCTTCGAGCTCGTCCTCCTGCGGGGTGGTGTCCCCGGCTTCGCGTTCGGATAGCCACTCCCCTTTCACGGTGTCCAGCCAGTAGCCGAGGTCGCCCGGGTGCTTGCGGCGCCGGCGGCCCACGTTGGTCACCCGCACGGTGGCGGTGTCGCCGTAGCTCATGGCCGCCAGCGGCGTTGCGTCGTTCCCGGACACCACGGTGGCGTCGAGTCGCCCGGTGCGTGGTCCGTGCTGGCTGAACCGGTAGGACGTGTGCAACTCGAACCCGGCCCGGCGGCGTTCTTCCTCGTCGCTGGAGATCCGTTCGCGCCGGCGGGTGAACACCGTCTGCATCTTCATCAGCCCGTAGTGAGGCGTGCCCAGCGCGCCGCCGCAGTGCTCGCAGACGTCCAGACCCGCCCGCCGCACGTGGTGGTACCCGCAGGATTCGCACCGGTAGGCGTCCTGGGTTTCCACGGTGCCGATGCCGCCCGACGTCATCGGCACCTGGATGCGTTTGACTACGTACCGGGCCCCTTCGTGGTAGATGATCGCTCCGGGCCCGAACTCGCTGATGGCCAGGAATCGCGGCCGCTGCAGATAGTCTCCACCGTCGCCGCGACCTGCAGCGCTGCGCACACCCGGGATGTAGGCGGCCAGCGGGAGGCGCGGGAAGCTGTAGCCGGGCAGGAAGCCTTCGGAGGCGAAGTAGCGGTAAGTGTAGAAGTCCGAATGCATCCGGTCGGTGTCTTCGTTACGCAGCAGCCGCAGTTGCCCCTCAGCCTCGCGCCGCCTGGCCTCGGCGGCGTCGCGGGCTCTTCGGTTCACCGAGATGTCCAACACGATGCGGTTCTGTTCCTGCTGATCGTCGAGGGCCGACTGGTAGAGCTCTCGCCAGCGGACGCAGGCGTCGTCGAAAGCCTTCGGGGCGCCGCTGATGACGGTGTCTGACCACTCGCTGTGCCACCAGGCCGTGGCCGCCAGTTCGTCGGCGAGTTCGGCGATCAGTTGGCGGGCCCTCTCGGCGGCGCGGCGGACCGCGTCCGGGTTGTCGAGGGCCTTCTTGAGGTGGTCTGTCAGCGGCATTCCGGGTTGGTCGATGTCGAGCAGGTCCGGCATCCGGGACCGCAGGTTGGCGCCGGTCTCCGACAGCCACAGCGCATGCAAATGCGAGGCAAGCAGGGCTTCGTTGGTGAGGTCGAGCCGGGGTGCGGCCACCGAGCCGGCGACCATGTCGGCGGATCGCCGGAAGTAGTACTGATCATGCGCATTTCCGGTTGCACAGTAGGTGGTGACCAGCGCCGGTTGACCCGATCGGCCGGCCCGCCCGCTGCGCTGCGCGTAGTTGGCCGGCGTTGGGGGCACGTTGCGCAGCCCGACGGCGTTCAAGCTCGCGATGTCCACGCCCAACTCCATCGTCGGCGAGCAATACATCACCTTGAGATCACCGCGGCGGAACTGCTTTTCACGTTCCTCCCGATCGCCGGCTGAGACCTGCGCGGTGTGCTCGCGGGCGTACATGCCGGTCAGTTCCGGTGCGATGTTTCGGTACAGGTCCAAGAAGAACGGGTTGACCCGGGTGCCCTGCTCGGGGTCGAAGCCCTTGCGCAGCGGGTCGGGCGCCCCCGAGACCCCGTCACCGGGATACCAGATGACCGCTGAGGCCTTGAGCCGATAGTTGGGGCCGGGCAGTCGCGGCAGTTCGATGGCGGTGAGCAACCCGGCGCGTTCCAGGGTTGCCAGCACGTCTTCGATCACTTTCTGCGCGTCACCGGTGTCCAGAGGGCCGCCGTCGATGGTCAGCCCGCTCGCTTCCCGGATGTAGCGGCCCAACGCCGAACGCCCGGTGAGTCGGACGTCGGCGCGCGGCCGCCCCGGAGCACCGGACTGGGTGGACACCACACCGGGTCGCGGTCGCGGCTCACGCGGCGGGATCGCCCAGAGCCCGCGCAGGTGCTGATCCGACTGGCGGCGGATCCGGTCGAACCCGTCGTCGGTCAAGCACTCGACGTCCACCGCGAGTTCGCGGCGAAACTCGTCGAGCACGATGCGGCACAGCTCTTCTCGTTCCCCCGGGTGCGCGTCACGCAGCGGCGGGTAAGCCGATGACCACAGCGCGGTGTCCGCGGCGATCTCGGTCAACGACTCGTAGCCGATGCGCAGCAAGCCCGTCTGTTCGAGGTTGGGCATGGTGACTCGCCAACCGCGCTGCAGGTCGGTGTACAGGCGGTACTCGATGAACTCCTTGAACGCCCGTTCGGCCGAACTGCGCGCCCCATACACGGCTTCCGGGTTGGCCGCGTAGTCCTCGAACCGCAAACCGAGGGTGTTGACGACCTGTTCGGCGGCGTCGTCGTGACGCAAAGTGCCGCGCTGCACGGCCTGGTTCAGCGCGCCGCGTAGTTGGGTCATCTGTACGAAATCGTTGAAGTGCCCGGCCTGCAGGCTTGCGTCCTGCCGGTTGTCGACGAACGTCAACAATTTCCGGCTCGAGGCGGTCAGTTCAGTTTGGGGAATCTTGTTGAGCGCACGCACGATTGATGTGCTGAGCACCGAGACCGCAGAGCTTCGACCTTCCGCATCCAAGGTGGCGAGCTTGGCAAAGTCGCTGCCGCGGGCCTGCTCGTAGGACACCTTGCAGCGCAGGCAGAACCGGAACGGGGCGGGCACGAATGCGGCGTCGGTGCCCGCGGCCGTGACCTCGGCTCCTGTGGTGTCGACACGAATGCGGCGAGGCAGGTATGGGCGGCGCCGATCTGCGACGGTTCCGTCGACGAGCCACGAATCCGGCAGCCGGCCTTCGGGCAACGGGTCTACCGGCCACGGCTGAGCTGTCGAGATGTAGAGATAGCCGTTTGCCTGGTCGCCGCCGCTCGCGTCGCGGTCACGGCGCGGTCGGTAGGAAACTGTCGATCCGTCAACGGTTTTCGCGACCACCAGGTATTCCTGGCCGCACTCCCGACAGAAGGCCAGCGGCATCAGCAGATCGCCGGGACGGTCGGGGACGGTGACCTGGTATTGGGAGGTGATGTGGCGGCTCGCCTCGTCTTCGATCGAGACGTAGACGGTATCGCCCTTCGACAGGAACTGATGCAGCCGAAACGCGAACAGCGGTCGGTTGGTGACGGGGTGCTGCGCGGCGGAGCCGGCCAGCAGGGTGGCGCGGATGGCCTGTTCGCACTCATCGACCGTCGTCCCGGTTGTGTCCGCCAGCCGGGCTGCGGTGTCGCGCACCTTGGCCGGGGCCTCCCGGATGATGCGGCCTGTCCCTTCCTCGGTCGCCAGGCCGAACTTGATCTCAATCCAGGTGGCCAGCGGTGACCGCGCGAGCGTGTCGTAGTCGCCGGTGGCTCCGCCCTGGCGGACCTCTCGGCGCAGGCCATCGGTGTCGTCCGGATCGCCGGCGGTGGCGCGGTCGAGGGTTTCTCCGATGACACGGTCGGCGGTGACCTCGGCGCCGAACAATGCCGAGGCGACCTCGGCCACCACCCGGCGCTGGTCTTCGGCTGTCCCGCCGCTGGCCATGGTCGCCGAGGTCCCGACACACTGCAGGTCCGGTGATTGGCAAGCGTCGCGCACCCGCCGAACGAGCATCGCGACGTCGGCGCCCTGCCGGCCGCGGTAGGTGTGCAGCTCGTCGAGCACCAGGAAATGCAGCCCTCTGGCCGCTTCGACCAGTTTGCGGCGCTCTTCGGGCCGCGTGAGCATCAGCTCCAACATGACGTAGTTGGTGAGCAGGATGTCCGGTGGGTTGCGCAGGATGGCCTCGCGCTCCTCACCCTGCTCTTGGCCCGTATAGCGGGCGAAAGTCACCGGTTCATTGCCCTCGCCATAGCCGAAGCGCAGAAACTTCTCCAGCTCCCCGACCTGGCTGTTGGCCAGTGCGTTCATGGGATAGACGATGATCGCCTTGACCCCGCGCTCCGGCGGTTCTTGGCGCAGCACCCGGTCGACGATGGGCACGATGTAGGCCAGCGACTTGCCCGAACCTGTTCCGGTGGTCAGGACATAGCTCTTGTTTGACCGCGCGACCTCGACCGCCTCGCGCTGGTGGCGGTGCAGGGTGATCGGTTGTGCGCCGCTGTCGTCCATCCGCTGCTTCGGGCGGAAGATAGCCGAGCACTCCGGGTGGAGAAGATTCTCGGCGACGAGGTCATCGATCGACCCCCCGGAGGCGAACATCGGGTTCAGGGACAGCCAGGGCTCGGGCCACTGCTTGCCCTCGGCCAGTTCCTCCTGGACGTGCTGGTGGATTCGCGGGTCGAGCGGCACCACCTCGCTGGTCGTAAACGAGCGGTAGTCGTCGATCAACTCCCGATGCACACGAAAGACGTCCATTGCCCTCCCTCTGGCTATGTCGATGCCCGGCGCAGGCCGCAACGAGAACACCCTGAGCGGAGGCGATCGTCCCCACCGCCGGGGCCGCCTCGCGCTGCTGTTAAGTAAGTCCCGACAAACGCTCCCCGTACCGATCGGACACTCCTAGGCATGATCCCGACCCTCACGGATCTGAACACCTCGCGGCAAACGTACCGGGGCGGCCGACGTTCTTGTGCGTTCGACGAAGCCGGGTCGCCCACTGAGCAATCACCATCCCCCGCGGACCGTGCCAACGGACCTGCATGTCACGATCGCCAGGCTCCATAATTTCCAAAAGTTATGATTCCGTCGCACACAAGCACTATCCTCCCATAATTATGCATAATCGTGTGGTGGACACACGCGCCATCCTCGCCGGTGGGGAGAGCCTGACAATCGAATTCAAGTCGGACATCAACGACAGAGATCTAGTGAAAGCGGTGGCCTGCCTCGCAAACGGTGACGGCGGCGTACTCGTTGTCGGTGTCGAGGATGACGGGACCGTGGTCGGCGCTGCGGCGCGGCATGGCAACAACACCGATCCCGCCCGAGTCGCCGCGTACATACAAGCCAACACCGAGCCCGCCCTTGCCGTCGATGTCAGCGTCGAACTTGTCGACAACCGCGAGATCATCCGCATCGACATCCCCCGCGCGGACCCGGGCCCGATCGGCACCAAGCTCGGCGTCTTCACCAGGCGAGTGATCGATACGACCGGCAAGCCGGCATGCGTCCCGATGACAGCACATGAGATCGTCAGTATGGGCATGGTGACGCGTGGGCAGGACTTCGCCGCAGCGGTGGCCCGCGGTGCGGTCTTCAACGACTTGGACCCCGATGAATTTGACCGCTTCCGCAAGCTTTGTCATGCCGCGGGTGACGACCTGGGTGGACTTTCTGACGTTGACATACTGCGAGCACTCGGACTCGTTCCGCTCAACGATCCGCTGAGCCTGGGAGCGATTCTGTTGTTCGGAACCGAAGATGCCGTACGCCGTTGGGTTCCCAACGCGGAGTTTCTATTTCAGGATCTACGCCCCGGCAATAGTTCTGCCAACGTCCGCATTGTTGCTCCGCTGCTACGAGCGGCCGAAGCCTTGCGTGACCTCATCGATCAGCGCAACAGCGTCACCGAACTCATGGCGGGAATGCATCGCGTAGAGATTTCGCTCATCCCCTCTGTGACACGCCGGGAGGCGGTCGCGAATGCTCTGGTGCACCGCGACTACGCGGCGCTCGGGCCTACCGTTGTGCAAGTCACGGCCACTGAGTTCGTCGTGTCGAATCCGGGTGGCTTCCCTCCCGGCGTCACCATTGCGAACATCCTTGATCAGTCCCGCCCCCGCAGTCCGCTACTCGCTGCCGCATTCAAGCGAGCCGGCTTTGTCGAACGCCGAGGCAAGGGCGTCAATGACATGTTTGAGCAACAACTGCGTGCCGGCCGCGACGTCCCCGATTACTCGCGAAGCAATGCAGAGTCAGTCGTAGTCACGGTGCCTCTCGGACATGCCGACCTCGACTTGGTGAGATTTCTCTTGTCCTGGGAGAACCAGCGCCAGCAGCCGCTGAGTCTGGATGAGCTGCGCATTGTCCACGAGGTGAAGTCGTCGGGGTCTGCCGCGAGCCCCGAGGTCGCCGAGGCCCTCAAATTGATTCCGGCCACGGCGAAGAGCCTCTTCGGCCGGCTCGTTGAAGCTGGAATCTTGGAGGCTCGTGGGGTGGGACGAAGCCGCCGGTTCCACCTCACAGCTCGCTTCTACGACTTGGCGCAGGACCGCAATGCTTACGTCCGTGTCAAAGGGGCTGACCCCCTGCAACAGGAGCGGATGGTACTCGATTACGTCAGCGCGTACGGATCGATCAATCGGAGTCAGGCCGCCCTGCTTTGCCAGACAACTCCGATACAAGCGCGCGCAACGTTGAAGCGACTGGTCGACGACGGACGCCTAACTCTCCAGGGCGAACGCCGCGGGGCTCGCTACGTTCTGACCAACTCTCAAGGCTCTTGACCCGAGAACTTGCCTGCGTTGGTGGGGATTTGCCGACAGAAGTCCCCTGCGCCCTGCTGAATCCACATCGCTTCGGCCATCCCCACATAAACACAAAGGTCACGACCTCTTTCGAGTCCGTGACCTACGCGCCGCGGTTGCGTAGAACCGCTCGTGGTGGGCGAAGGGGGACTTGAACCCCCACGTCCCGAAGGACACTGGCACCTGAAGCCAGCGCGTCTGCCATTCCGCCACTCGCCCGAATGACCGAGGGAGCCTATCACGCAGGCAACCTCGGCTCCCAACCGTACCGGTAGCACCCCCACAACTACCAAAACGGCCGGCCACGGGCGCCCCTGACCTGGCCGTTCCCGATTCTCAGAGTTCTCGAGGTCCCGCACCGTCGATGCGGGCCGATAGCATGATCGAAAGCATCACCGCCAGCCGACACGCTGGTGGCGCAACTGTGTGAGCAGAAGTGGCGCACATCGGCGAGGGAGGCGATCGGGGACATGGGGCTGGTCGACCGCTTCGAGCGCAAGCTCGAGGACACGGTCGGCGACGCGTTCGCCAGGGTCTTCGGGGGATCCATCGTGCCGCAGGAAGTGGAGTCGCTGCTGCGCCGGGAAGCGGACGCCGGTGCCAGGAAAATCCATGGCGGGCGCATTTTGGCCCCGAACGACTACGTCATTACCCTCAGTGTGCCTGACTATCGCAAGGTGAGTGCCGACCCGGACATCACCTCGACCACGTTCGCCAAGCACCTGGAGGGGTACATCCATGAGCAGGGGTGGCAAACGTATGGTGAGGTGGTCGTCAGATTCGAGCAGTCGCCCAACCTGCACACCGGACAGTTTCGCGCGCGTGGTGCGGTCAACCCCGACACGACCACAGGCGAACCCGCCCCACCCCGAGAACTCTCGTCCAACGCAGAACCAGGAGTACCACCGATGACCGACAATCCGAGCTACCGCGGCGGCCAGGGACAGGGTCGGCCCGCAGACGAGTACTACCGACCTGACGACGAGCGCTACAACCGGCCCGAGGATCAGCGTCCGTACCCGCCTGCCGACCCGGGCGGCTACCCCCCGCAGAGTGAACCCGCCTACCCGCCCCGTGGCGGCTACCAGGAGCAGGGCGGCTACCCGGACCAGGGTGGCTACCCCGAGCACGGCTACCCGCCGCCGTCCTACGAGCAGCGCCCGCCCGCCGGCTACGGCCCCCCGCCGCAGGGCGGCTACCCCGACCAGGGCTACCGGCAGGCTCCCGGCGGCTACGGCCCGCCGCAGGGCGGCCAGCACGGTTACGGCGCCCCCGCCGGCGACTACGACTACGGCCGTCCCCCGGCCCGCCCCGACGAGGGCGGCTATCCCCCGCCGGCCCGCCCGTCGTATCCCGATCAGGGCGGCTACCCGGAGCAGGGCGGTTACGGCGGCCAGCAGTACGGCGGCCGGCAGGAGTACGCCCAGCCCGACTACGGCCGCTACGGCGAGGCCCCGGCCGGCTACCCCGACCAGGGCGGTTACCCCGATCAGGGCTATCCCGACCAGGGCTACGGCGACCAGGGCTACGGCGCCTCGGCCGGTGGCTACGGCCCGGGCTACGGCGCCGCGCAGGGGGATTACCCGACCGCCGGTGCCACCGTGACGCTGCAGCTCGACGACGGCAGCGGGCGCACCTACCAGCTGCGGGAGGGCGCCAACGTGATCGGCCGCGGCCAGGACGCGCAGTTCCGGCTGCCCGACACGGGGGTGTCCCGTCGGCATCTGGAGATCCGCTGGGACGGGCAGGTCGCGCTATTGTCGGACCTCAACTCCACCAACGGCACGACGGTGAACAATGCTCCAGTGCAGGAGTGGCAGCTGGCCGACGGCGACGTCATCCGGCTCGGCCACTCCGAGATCATCGTCCGCGTTCACTGAGGAACGAGCGCCCGGGGGTAGCCGTTGGCTCACCCCTCGCATCGATCGCTACCCCAGTAAGGTGGCGGTGCCGAAGGACGGGGACGGAGAGGACGTCAGATGCAGGGGCTCGTACTGCAGCTGACCCGTGTCGGTTTCCTGCTGCTCCTGTGGCTGTTCATCTGGTCGGTGCTGCGGATCCTGCGCACCGACATCTACGCGCCCACCGGCGCGGTGATGGTGCGCCGGGGGCTGGCGCTGCGCAGCACGCTGCTGCCCAGCCGCGGCCGCAGGAACGTCCCGCGCCAGCTGGTCGTGACTGAGGGCGCGCTGACCGGCACCCGGATCCCGCTGGGCACCCAGCCGGTGCTGATCGGCCGGGCCGACGACTCGACGCTGGTGCTGACCGACGACTATGCCTCGACGCGCCACGCCAGGCTCTCGCCGCGAGGCTCGGAATGGTATGTAGAGGACCTAGGATCGACCAACGGTACATACCTCGACAGGGCGAAAGTGACGACTGCGGTACGAGTTCCGATGGGTACACCGGTGCGGATCGGCAAGACGGTGATCGAGCTGCGCCCGTGAGCCGGCCGACGCCAGGAGCGACATGTCCGGGTAAGGGGACAGCGCTGTGACCCTCGCCCTGCGCTACGCCGCGCGCAGCGACCGCGGCCTGGTGCGCGCCAACAACGAGGACTCGGTGTACGCCGGCGCGCGTCTGCTGGCGCTGGCCGACGGCATGGGCGGGCACGCCGCCGGTGAGGTCGCCTCCCAGTTGGTGATCGCCGCGCTGGCCCACCTCGACGACGACGAGCCCGGCGGCGATCTGCTGAGCAAGCTCGACGGCGCGGTCCGGGAGGGCAATTCGGCCATCGCCGCCCACGTGGAGGCCGACCCCGAGCTCGAGGGCATGGGCACCACGCTGACGGCAATCCTGTTCGCGGGCAACCGCCTTGGTCTGGTGCACATCGGCGACTCCCGCGGCTACCTGTTGCGCGACGGTGAGCTCACCCAGATCACCAAGGACGACACCTTCGTCCAGACGCTGGTCGACGAGGGCCGCATCACCGCCGAGGAGGCGCACAGCCATCCGCAGCGTTCGCTGATCATGCGGGCGCTGACCGGTCACGAGGTCGAGCCGACGCTGATCATGCGCGAGGCCCGCGCCGGTGACCGCTACCTGTTGTGCTCCGACGGGCTGTCCGACCCGGTGAGTCACGAAACCATCCTGGAGGCGCTGCAGATCCCCGACGTCGCCGAGAGCGCCGACCGGCTCATCGAGTTGGCGCTGCGCGGCGGTGGACCCGACAACGTCACCGTCGTGGTGGCCGACGTCGTCGACGTCTCCTCGTTCGACTACGGCCAGACGCAGCCGATCCTGGCCGGCGCGGTGTCCGGCGACGACGACCAGAGCGCCCCGCCGAACACCGCTGCGGGCCGCGCGTCCGCGTTCAACCCGAAGCGCAATGTCGCCAAACGTGTTGTGCCGCAACCGGAAGAGCCACCGCCGCGCCCCCGTTCCCGGCGCCGCATGATCATCGCCGCCGCTGTCCTGGTACTCGTGGTACTGGCCGGCTTGGCCGTCGGACGCGAGATCGTGCGCAACAACTACTATGTGAGCGAACACGACGGCACCGTCTCGATCATGCAGGGTGTTCAGGGCTCCTTTCTCGGAGTCTCCCTACAAGAGCCCTATCTGCTGGGCTGTTTGAACGCCCGCAACGAACTCTCCCTCATCAGCGCCGGGCAGTCCACCGACAACCTGGACTGCGAACTCCTCGGCGTCGGCGACATGCGGCCCTCCGAACGCGCCCAGGTCATCGCCGGGCTGCCGTCGGGCACGCTCGACGACGCCATCGGGCAGATCGAGGAGTTGGCCCGCAGTTCGGTGCTGCCCGCCTGCGCGCCGCGTACCACCCCGACGACCACCCCCACCAAGCCCACCACCTCGGCTCCCCCGCCGCCACCGACGACGTCGTCGCCTCGGCCCACCCCCACCACGTCCGGCGCCGCCCCGGCCCCCACCACATCGGGCACTGCCACGCCGGGATCCCCTGCGCCCGGCGGCAATCCGAGCTCTGGTACGCCCGCACCGGAAACCCCGCGCACCGTCACCGCCTCCCCCGCGCCCGTGCCGCACGGCCCGCCGCCGTCACCGTCGCCGACGGTGACCGCGCTCCCCCCACCGCCACCTGAACCGGGAACGAACTGCCGGGAAGTGTCATGACGACCCAGCCGCAGGCTCGCGTCGCCGTGACACCACCGCTGCCGAACCGGCGCAACGCCGAGCTCTTCCTGCTCGGCTTCGCCGCGGTGCTGACCACGCTGGCGCTCCTGCTGGTGGAGGCGAACCAGGAACAGGGCCTGCGCTGGGATCTGGCTCAGTACACCGTCGCCTATCTGGCGCTGTTCACCGCCGCGCACCTGACCGTGCGCCGGTTCGCCCCGTACGCCGACCCGCTGCTGCTGCCGGTGGTCGCATTGCTGAATGGGTTGGGGCTGGTGATGATTCACCGGCTCGACCTCGCCGAGGGCGAGAACATCGCCGAGGGCCTGGGCGGCACCGCCAACCAGCAGATGCTGTGGACACTGGTCGGGGTCATCGGGTTCTCGGTCGTGGTGGTGTTCCTGCGCGATCACCGGCTGCTGTCGCGGTACGGCTATGTGTGTGGGCTGGCCGGCCTGATCCTGCTGGCGATCCCGGCGGTGCTGCCCCGCTCGATGTCCGAGCAGAACGGCGCCAAGATCTGGATCCAGTTCCCTGGCTTCTCGATTCAGCCCGCTGAGTTCTCCAAGATCCTGCTGCTGATCTTCTTCGCCGCGGTGCTGGTGTCCAAGCGCAGCCTGTTCACCAGCGCCGGAAAGCACGTCCTGGGCATGGATCTGCCGCGGCCCCGGGACCTGGCCCCGCTGCTGGCCGCGTGGATCGCCTCGATCGGCGTGATGATCTTCGAGAAGGACCTGGGCACCTCGCTGCTGTTGTACGCGTCGTTCCTGGTGATGGTGTACATCGCCACCGAACGGTTCAGCTGGGTGGTGCTCGGGCTGACCCTGTTCGCCGCGGGAAGCGTTGCGGCGTATTACCTTTTCGACCATGTGCGGGTGCGGGTGCAGACCTGGCGGGACCCGTTCGCCGACCCCGACGGGGCCGGCTACCAGATGGTGCAGTCGCTGTTCAGCTTCGCCACCGGCGGCATCTTCGGCACCGGGCTGGGCAACGGCCAACCCGGCACGGTGCCCGCCGCGTCGACCGATTTCATCGTCGCCGCCATCGGTGAGGAGCTCGGGCTGGTAGGGCTGGCCGCGGTGCTGATGCTCTACACCATCGTCATCATCCGCGGCCTGCGCACCGCGATCGCGGTGCGGGACAGCTTCGGCAAGCTGCTGGCCGCCGGGCTGGCCACCACGCTGGCCATCCAGTTGTTCATCGTCGTCGGCGGCGTCACCAAGCTGATCCCGCTCACCGGGCTGACCACCCCGTGGATGTCCTACGGCGGTTCGTCGCTGGTGGCCAACTACGTGCTGTTGGCGATCCTGGTGCGGATCTCGCACGCCGCGCGCCGCCCTTTCGGCGCCTCCTCCGGCGGACCGATCTCGGCGGCCAGCACCGAGGTGATCCATAAGGTATGAACACCTCGCTGCGCCGCATCTCGGTGATGATCATGGCCCTGGTCGTGTTGTTGCTCGCCAACGCGACCCTGACCCAGGTGTTCACCGCCGACGGGCTGCGCTCGGATCCGCGCAACCAGCGGGTGTTGCTCGACGAGTACTCCCGCCAGCGCGGCCAGATCTCCGCGGGCGGGCAGCTGCTGGCGTACTCGGTGTCCACCGAGGGCCGGTTCCGGTTCCTGCGGGTGTATCCCAACCCGCTGACCTACGCGCCGGTCACCGGCTTCTACTCGCTGAGCTATTCGAGCACCGGCCTGGAGCGCGCCGAGGACACCGTGCTCAACGGATCCGATCAGCGGTTGTTCGGCCGGCGGCTGGCCGACTTCTTCACCGGCCGCGACCCGCGCGGCGGCAATGTCGCCACCACCATCAACCCGCCGGTGCAGCAGGCGGCCTGGGACGCCATGCAGGAGGGCTGCGACGGGCCGTGCACCGGTGCGGTGGTGGCGCTGGAGCCGTCGACCGGGAAGATCCTGGCGCTCGTGTCCTCCCCGTCGTATGACCCCAACCTGCTGGCCACCCACGACGTGGACGAGCAGACCGCCAGTTGGGCGCAGCTGCGGGACGACCCCGCCTCCCCCCTGCTCAATCGCGCGATATCGGAGACCTACCCGCCCGGGTCGACGTTCAAGGTGATTACCACCGCCGCGGCGCTCGAGCACGGTGCCACCCCGGACACACAGGTCAACGCGCTGCCGCGGATCGCGCTGCCCAACAGCACCGCCACCCTGGAGAACTTCGGCGGCACCGCCTGCGGTCCGGGTCCGACCACCACGCTGCGCTATGCGTTCGCCAACTCCTGCAACACCGCGTTCGTCGAGCTCGGCATCGACACCGGCACCGACGCCCTGCGCAGCGCGGCGCGCGGGTTCGGGATCGACGCGGCACCGCCGGCGATCCCGCTGCAGGTCGCCGAGTCCACGATCGGGCCCATCGCCGACGACGCGGCGCTGGGCATGTCGAGCATCGGGCAGCGGGACGTGGCGCTGACGCCGCTGCAGAACGCGATGATCGCCGCTACCGTCGCGAACAAGGGGGTCACGATGCGGCCCTATCTGGTGGACAGCCTCAAAGGCCCCGACCTCTCCAACCTCGCCACCACGGTGCCCATCGAAGAGCGGCGGGCGGTGTCCGAAGAAGTCGCAGATACACTTACGGACTTGATGGTCGCCGCCGAGCAGGTGACTCAGCAGAAGGGAGCCATCGCCGGCGTGCAGATCGCATCCAAAACCGGCACTGCGGAGCACGGGACCGATCCGCGCAATACGCCCCCGCATGCCTGGTACATCGCCTTTGCGCCCGCACAGGCACCGAAGGTCGCGGTCGCGGTGCTCGTCGAGAATGGCGGCAACCGGCTGTCGGCCACCGGTGGTGCGCTCGCCGCGCCGATCGGGCGCGCGACGATCGCGGCGGCGCTGCGGGAGGCCTCATGAATCCCGGGGGTGACCAGTTGAGCCACCTCGCCGGAGGCGAGCCAAAGAGCCACCTCGCCGGAGGCGACCCAATGAGCCACCTCGCCGGAGGCGAGCAATGAGCCCCCGCGTCGGTGTCACGCTGTCGGGCCGGTACCGGCTGCAGCGGCTGATCGCCACCGGCGGCATGGGCCAGGTGTGGGAGGGTGTCGACTCCCGGCTGGGCCGGCGGGTCGCGATCAAGGTGCTGAAGGCCGAGTACTCCACAGACGCGGAATTCGTGGAGCGGTTCCGCGCCGAGGCCCGCACGGTCGCCATGCTGAACCACCCCGGCATCGCCGGCGTGTACGACTACGGCGAGACCGATATCGACGGGGAGGGCCGCACCGCCTATCTGGTGATGGAGCTGGTCAACGGTGAGCCGCTGAACTCGGTGCTCAAGCGCACCGGGCGGCTGTCGCTACGGCACGCGCTGGACATGCTCGAGCAGACCGGCCGGGCGCTGCAGGTGGCTCACACCGCGGGCCTGGTGCACCGCGACGTCAAGCCGGGCAACATCCTGATCACGCCCACCGGGCAGGTGAAGCTGACCGACTTCGGCATCGCCAAGGCCGTCGACGCCGCACCCGTCACCCAGACCGGCATGGTGATGGGCACCGCGCAGTACATCGCCCCCGAACAGGCCCTCGGCCACGACGCCACCGCCGCCAGCGACGTGTACTCGCTCGGCGTGGTCGGCTACGAGTCGGTGTCGGGCAAGCGCCCGTTCACCGGTGACGGCGCGCTGACCGTGGCGATGAAGCACATCAAGGAGACCCCTCCCCCGCTGCCCGCGGATCTGCCGCCCAATGTCCGCGAACTCATCGAGATCACGCTGGTCAAGAACCCGGGCATGCGCTACAAGTCCGGCGGCGCGTTCGCCGACGCCGTCGCCGCCGTCCGGGCGGGACGACGGCCGCCGCGGCCCAACGCGGCACCCTCGATCGGGCGCGCCGCACCCACCGCGGTCCCGCCGGCCATCCAGAATCGGCCGGCCGACACCGGTCGCGCTCCCGCCACCGCGGCACGCACCCGCACCACGGGGAGCCACCACCGCACGCCCCCGCCGGTGCGGCGGACGTTCTCGTCGGGTCAGCGCGCGCTGCTGTGGGCCGCCGGGGTGCTGGGCGCGTTGGCGATCGTCATCGCGATCCTGATCGTGCTCAACGCGCAGGACCGGGCGAACACGCCGCCGCCCACGGTCACCGAGACACCTCCGGCGCAGACCACCGCGCCGCCGGAGACCCCCGCCGCGATCGGTTCTCTTGGACCTGATCGATATTGGGTATCCGGACACCTCGACACCGCGTCGCCGCCACCGACGATGCTGCACGGCCCAGAACAGATGTTGCGATGACCACACCACAGCACCTTTCCGACCGCTACGAAGTCGGCGAGATCCTGGGCTTCGGCGGGATGTCCGAAGTCCATCTTGCGCGCGACCTGCGGCTGCACCGCGACGTCGCGATCAAGGTGCTGCGGGCCGATCTGGCCCGAGACCCGAGCTTCTACCTGCGGTTCCGCCGGGAGGCGCAGAACGCGGCGGCGCTGAACCACCCGGCGATCGTGGCGGTCTATGACACCGGCGAGGCCGAGACCCCGACCGGACCGCTGCCCTACATCGTGATGGAGTACGTCGACGGCGTCACCCTTCGCGACATCGTGCACGGTGAGGGCCCGATGCCGCCGCAGCGCGCCATCGAGGTGATCGCCGACGCCTGCCAGGCGCTGAACTTCAGCCACCAGCACGGCATCATCCACCGCGACGTCAAACCCGCCAACATCATGATCAGCAAGACCGGCGCGGTGAAGGTGATGGACTTCGGCATCGCCCGCGCGCTGGCCGACGCGGGCAACCCGGTCACCCAGACCGCCGCGGTGATCGGCACCGCGCAGTACCTGTCCCCCGAGCAGGCCCGCGGCGTGAAGGTGGACGCCCGCTCCGATGTGTACTCGCTGGGCTGCGTGCTCTACGAGATCCTGACCGGCGAGCCGCCGTTCGTCGGCGACTCCCCCGTCGCCGTGGCCTACCAGCACGTGCGCGAGGACCCGGTGCCGCCGTCGCACCGCCACCCCGGCATCTCCGCCGACCTCGACGCCGTCGTGCTCAAGGCGCTGGCCAAGAACCCCGACAACCGCTACCAGACCGCCGCGGAGATGCGCGCCGACCTGGTGAAGGTGCACAGCGGTGAGGCGCCGGACGCCCCGAAGGTGCTGACCGACGCCGAACGGGCGGCGCTGCTGACCCACCAGCGCACCGAGATGATCGACCCGGTGGACCGGCACGAGCCGCGGTACGAGGAGCGGGAACGCAGCGGCTCGGTGGGCCGGTGGCTGGCCGCGGTGGCAATCCTGGCGGTGCTGACCGTAGTGGTCACCGTCGCGATCAACATGTTCGGCGGCGAGACCCGCGACGTGCAGGTTCCCGACGTGCGCGGCCAGGCCTCCGCCGATGCGATCGCGGCGCTGCAGAACCGCGGCTTCTCGATCCGCACCCAGCAGAAGCCCGATTCCACGGTGCCGCCCGACCACGTCATCAACACCGAACCCGATGCCAACACCGCGGTCGCGGCCGGCGACGAGATCACCCTGAACGTGTCCACGGGGCCGGAGCAGCGGGAAGTGCCCGACGTGTCGAACCTGAGCTACGCCGAGGCGGTGAAGCGACTCACCGACGCCGGCTTCGAGCGGTTCCGGCAGACGACGTCGACGTCGACGCCCGAGCAGAAGGACCGCGTGCTGTCCACGGTGCCGCCGGCGAACCAGACCTCGGCGATCACCAACGAGATCACCATCGTGGTCGGCAAGGGGCCTGCGACGGCCGTCGTGCCGGACTGCGTGGGCCAGACCATCGAGGTGTGCCAGCAGATCCTGTCGGCGTCCGGGTTCACCAAGGCGGTGCCCGTCGAGGTGGACAGCACCGTTGCCGCCGGCCAGGTGGTCGGCAGCGAACCGACTGCGGGACAGACGATCCCGCAGGACAGCGTGATCCAGATCCAGGTGTCGCGGGGCAACCAGTTCGTGATGCCGGACCTGACCGGCATGTTCTGGACCGACGCCGAGCCGCGGCTACGGGCGTTGGGCTGGACCGGGGTGCTGGACAAGGGCGGCGACGTGCAGAACAGCGGTCAGCGGCCCAACGCCGTGGTGAATCAGAGCCCGGCGCCGGGTACCGGGGTCAACTTCGGGGCCAGGATCACGCTGAACTTCGCGTCGTAGCGGCCTCGACGGCGGTGGCGACCTCGTCCTCGAGTTGGCGGACCAGCTCCTCGGCGGGTGCGCTGCCGCAGAAGCCCAGCCAGTTCGCCAGCATCCGGTGTCCGCCCTGGGTGAGGATCGATTCCGGGTGGAACTGCACGCCGTGGATCGGCAGCTCGCGGTGTTGCACCCCCATGATCACCCCGCCGGCAGTGGTGGCGATGACGTCGAGTTCGTCGGGCACGGTGTCGGGCAGGATCGTCAGCGAGTGATACCGGGTGGCCACGAATGGATCTGGAAGTCCTTGCAGCACACCAACATTAGAGTGGTGAACGGTGCTGGTCTTGCCGTGCAGCAGTTCGGGTGCCCGGTCGACGGTGCCGCCGAACGCCACCCCGATGGCCTGGTGGCCGAGGCACACGCCGAGCAGCGGGGTGCCGGCGGCGGCGCACGCGTGCACCAGCGGGATGGAGGCGCCGGCGCGCTCGGGGGTGCCCGGGCCGGGGCTGAGCAGCACCCCGTCGAAGCGGTCGGCCGCCGCGGCGACGCCGGCGTCGGAGGTCAGGTGCGCGTCGTCGTTACGCCAGACCGTCGCGTCCACTCCGAGCTGGCCCAGGTACTGGACCAGGTTGAACACGAAGCTGTCGTAGTTGTCGACGACCAAGACCTGCATCGCCACAGGCTACCTGCGATTCGAAGTCAGGCCGCGTCCTGGTCGTGCCCGGTGCCCGCGTCGTCGCCGCCGGCATCGGTGCCGGCGGGACCGTCATCGGTCTCGGTGTCGTCGTCGCTGTCCTCGGGCTCGTCCTCGGCCTCGGACTCGTCGTCGGGCTCCGGCTCGGGCTCGGTGGCTTCGGGGTCGTCCTCGGGTTCGGTGACCACGGCCTCGTCGAGGTCCGGCTCCAGCTCGGGCTCGGTGTCCAGCTCGGTCTCGAGATCGGCGTCGGGCGCGGGGGCCGGGGCGTCAGGGCTGGTGTCGGCGCGATCGTCCTCGACCTCCTCGTCCCCGTCGGGAACGGCCGACGAGCGACTGGCCGGCGTGATCGCGGCGACGAGCTGCTCACCGGATCCGGAGACGCTGGGAGGCGGGGTGCCGTTGCCCCAGTCGGCGCCTTCACCCTGCGGGATGTAGGCGGGACGGTCGTAGTCCTTTTCGACCAGCGGGCGGAAGATCGCGTCCAGCGCGGCCATCTGCTCGTCCGGGGTGAACCAGTCGATCCACTTCAGCATCGGCAGCACGTCGGCCTTGATCAGCATGTTGTAGCTGCCGTCGGCGTTGCGGATGATCAGGTTGTCGGGATCGTTGATGTCGACGCCCTGGAAGTACTGCAGGTGCTGGGCGAACGCGTTGTTGATCATGGAGTACCAGCCCCACCGCGCGGGCCGGTCCGCCACGCTGTCGTACTGCACCGCCACGTCGAGGTGCGCGTAGGGCAGGTCCTCGGGCACGCCGACACCCGGGTACAAGCGCGCCTCTCCGCCGTACCGGTTCTCGGGGTTGCCGAACGTGACGACGAGCTTGACCCGCTGGGGATCCGGCGCGATCGAAGGGCTGTTGTCCCACTCCCGCAACCGGTCGTAGACCGACGACGCACCCAGCGACCAGCCCATCAGGATGAGATCACCGTCGGTCCGGTCGACTCCGGCCTGCAGCTGCCGCGAACCCGGCTTGGCGTCCAGCGGGTTGGGCGCGTTGTTGACCGAGATGCACGTGTTCTGCTTGCAGAACGCGCCACCGAACGCGGTCTGGGTGGTGCGCGCCCGCTGCCATGTGCCCTCAACCGCCAGCACCGTCGCCGCGGGCGCGGGCGGCGCGACGGACAGCACCAGTGCCGCGGGAAGAGACAGGGCGGACAGCGCCGCGGACAACGCCCGGCGACGACGACGGTTCATGCTGGACCCCCAGTCCCTCACTTCGGTGCGCAGCAACCATTCGACGGTGCGCTGGCACGCCGGCCGTCCACCGATTGTGCCGGCACTCACCCGCCGGTCCGCACGATGTCCAGCCTGCTTTGCTCAGTTCGCCTACTGGCTACTCAGCCTTTGCGTACCCGCCGCCATCCGGTTACCGCGGCAGCAACGCGGGACGCTGCCAAATAGTAGCCATATGTGGCGGTATACGCGACTTCTGCGTGCCATCCGGTATAGCAGCCGCCGTCCAGGAGCGGGCGCCTTTCAGCAACTTTTGTGACGAAGATGATCAGTAGCCGAGTGGGCCGATTGGCTGGGCGTAACGCATCCGGACGGGCTGCTCGTAGCCGGCCAGCCGCACGTCGCCGGGCTCTTCGGTGTAGCTAAGACCGAACCGCACCGCGTACTGCTTGTAGAGGATCACCATCGGCGACGCCTCGAGCGCCTGCTGCATCGCGGCGGCATCGCCGATCGCGGTGATGACGTAGGGCGGGCTGTAGGTACGGCCGTTGAGCAGCAACGTGTTGCCCACGCAGCGCGGCGCCGAGGTCCCGATGATCCGCTGGTCCTGCATCTGGATGCCCTCGGCGCCGGCGCTCCACATCGCGTTCAGCACGGCCTCGATGTCCTGCTGGTGTACCACCAGATCGTCCGGGGAGGCGTCGCGGGGGAAGCGGCCCTGGGCGTCGCGCTGCGCGTCGTTGAGGGTGACGACCAGGCCGGGACCTTCCATCGGCGCCACCCCGGCCTGGGCGGCGAGGGCATCCGCGCGCCGGGTGATCGCCTGCAGCGCCGCGGCGGTACCCGGGGAGCCGCCGTGGTGGTTGTCCGTCTCGTTGGCCAGTGCGTCGCGTTGGGCGGTGAGCCGGTCGACCGACTGCTGGGCCTCCCGGACGAGGTCGACCAGGCGGGGGGCGTCGCTGCGGCGGATCTCGTCGCCGCCGGAGACGCTGTAGGTGGTGCCCAGCAGCAGCCCGGCCAGCACGCACACCACCGGCACGCCGAATCGCCACCATGATCGCGCCCGCGCGGGACCGTCGCGGTCGTCCATCCGTTTCGTCTCCTACAGAGCGTGTGCGGGGCTGCGTTAGGCTTTCCCCAACACATCGTCGCACCGCGCGACGCCGAACGTCCGAAGGTACGCATGCCCAAGTCCAAGGTCCGCAAGAAGAACGACTTCACCATCAACCCGGTGAGCCGGACTCCGGTCAAGGTCAAGGCGGGTCCGTCGAGCGTGTGGTTCGTCGTGCTGTTCATCAGCCTGATGCTGATCGGGCTGGTGTGGCTCATCGTCTTCCAGCTCGCCGGCAGCGGGCCGGACGTGCCGAGCTTCCTGCAGTGGATGGCCGATATTCACGTCTGGAACTACGCGATCGCCTTTGCCTTTATGATCACCGGCCTGTTGCTCACGATGCGCTGGCGCTGACGCCGCGGCCGCCGGGAAATGCATTCAACGTGGTTTCTCGGTGTTCGCCTGCCCGCAACCCCGGTGTCACCGGATCACACGGATGTGATTCATCCCCATTGGGGATAGCACCTGTGGATAACCGCGTCTGCCACGGTAGGAGGGTGTGAATTGTCCACTCAGCAAACTGCGTGGGGGCCACCGACGGCAGGTATCGCCGCCTGCGGAATCCTCGGCCTGTTGATGGCCGCAGGTGTTGTGACGCTGGTCACAGACGCACCGGGCCGAGTTCTCGTCGGTATTGCCGCCGCCGGTTTGCTGGTGTTCGCGCTGCTGTCGTGGCGCGCGCGGCCCCGGCTGGCAATCTCCGAGGACGCTCTGGTGTACCGCGGGTGGTTCCGGGACCGGCGCCTGACGGCCGCCGAGATCACGCTGATCCGCATCACCGAGTTCCGCCGGATCGGCCGCAAGGTGCGGCTCTTGGAGATCGACACCAGCGACGACCGCCTGCTCGTGCTGAGCCGCTGGGACCTCGGCGCCGACCCGCTGTCGGTGCTCGACACCCTCACCGCCGCGGGGTTCGCCCCCGGCCAGAGGTGATGTCGGCGCGCTCACGCACCCTTGGTGGGTCAGCGCGCCGAACCCGCCTAGGAGATCGTGATCGACTCGATCACCACCGGCTCGGTCGGCCGGTCGCTGCGGTCGGTGGCGGTCTTCGCGATGGCGTCGACGACCTTCTGCGACTCCGGATCGACCACCTCTCCGAAGATGGTGTGCCGACGGTTCAGGTGCGGGGTGGGGCCGACGGTGATGAAGAACTGCGAGCCGTTGGTGCCCGGCCCGGCGTTGGCCATGGCCAGCAGGTAGGGCTTGTCGAACTGCAGCTCCGGGTGGAACTCGTCGGCGAACTGGTAACCCGGACCGCCACGGCCGGTGCCGGTCGGGTCGCCGCCCTGGATCATGAAGCCCTCGATGACGCGGTGGAACACGGCGCCGTCGTAGAACGGGCCCGACGAGCCCCCCGAGGCGTTCTCGGTGCTGTAGTCCTTGGTGCCCTGCGCCAGCCCGGTGAAGTTGGCCACCGTCTTGGGGGCGTGGTTACCGAACAGGGCGATCTTGATGTCGCCCCGGTTGGTGTGCAGGGTTGCGGTCGCGGTCTGAATGGGACTCGTCACGGAACGTCAGTGTGCCACGCCGGTCGCCGGGCCCAACCGGCGCCGTCGACTCTGGTGAAATGGCAGGCTGGTGTCGCGACATCCGTCAAGCCGAAAGAGGTGGGCTATGAGCTCCAAGACCATGGTTCGTCTGACCCCGAGGCAGCGGCTGAGCCGTGGCTTGAAGTACTCGGCGGTGGGCCCGGTCGACGTCACCCGGGGGGCGTTGGGCGTCGGCGCCAACTCCGTGCGGTCCTCGGCGGCGTGGGTGGGGTCGCGGTATCGCCGCGGTCGGGTGGCCCGTCAGCTCAAGGCCGACCTGACGGCCGCACAGAGCGCGCTGGCCGCCGAGCTCGCCGCCGCCCAGGAGGTGGTGTCGAACATCCCCGAGGCGCTCGACAAGGCACGCAAGTCCCGCCGCCGGGGTCGCCCGCTGCTGCTCGCCGGGATCGGGGTCGCGGTGCTGGCCGGGGGAGCGTTGGCGTTCTCGATCGTGCGGCGCTCCAGCCAGCCCGAGCCGTCGCCGCTGCCGCCCAGCGTCGAGGTCACGCCCAAGCCGTGACGGATCAGGCGTAGAGGAACGCCGCGCCGGGATCGGTGAGCAGGCCCGCGACGCGGGCGAGCACCTTGGAGCCGAGTTCGCCGTCGACGAGGCGGTGATCGAACGACATCGCCAGCTGGGTCACTTGCCGCACGCACAGTTGGTCGTCGCGCACCCAGGGCATCGGCCTGATCGCCCCGAAGGCGAGGATGGCCGCTTCTCCGGGGTTGAGGATGGGTGTGCCCGCGTCGACTCCGAACGCGCCGATGTTGGTGATCGTCACTGTGCCGCTTGACATGTCGGCCGGTGGCGTCTTGCCGTCCCGGGCCGTGGCGATGAGGGCGTCGAGGCTCGTCGCCAGCTGTCTGAGGTCCATCCGGTCGGCGTCCTTGACGTTCGGCACGATCAGGCCGCGCGGGGTGGCGACGGCGATGCCGAGGTTGACGTAGTTCTTGACGACGATCTCCTGGCCGTCCTCGTCCCAGGAGGCGTTGATCTCGGGGAAGCTGCGGATCGCCAGCAGGAATGCGCGGGCCACGAACAGCATCGGGGTGATCCGCACCCCGGCCCAGGCCGGATCGCTCTTCAGCCGGGCAACGGCCTGCATGGTCGCGGTGACGTCCGCGGCCAGCCATTCGGTGACGTGCGGCGCGGTGAATGCCGACCGTGTCATCGCCGCGGCGGTGACTTTGCGGACGCTCTTGATCGGGATCCGCGTCTCCCGCGGCAGGCCGGGGGAGTGGTTGCTCGTCGCCGGGGGCCGCTCGGGGGCCTGTGCTCGGGGTCGGGGGTTTATCCGGAAGCGGCGTTGGGCGGCATCCCTCGGTCCCGATCCGACGAGGACCGGCGGTGGGCGGTTGTCGGCCGGTTCGACCACATTCGCTGGCGCCGAGACGGTTTCATCGACGGCGACGCTGATCAACGCGGTGCCCACAGGCACCGGTGTGCCTGCGGCGACGTGGATCTCGGTGACGGTGCCGGCGAACGGGCACGGCAGGTCGACGACGGCTTTGGCCGTCTCGACCTCGACGATGACCTGGTTGAGCTCGACCTGATCACCCACGCTCACGTGCCAGTTGAGGATCTCGGCCTCGGTCAGACCCTCGCCCACATCGGGCAGGCGGAACTCTTTGGTAGTCAACGGAACTCCTCAGAATGACAGCGACCGGTCGATGGCCTCGAGGACGCGGTCGATGTTGGGCAGGAAGTGGTCTTCGACCTTCGCCGGTGGATAGGGGATGTTGTAGGCGCCGACCCGCAGGACGGGAGCCCGCAACGCGGAGAAGCACCTTTCGGTGATGGCGGCGGCGATCTCGGCTCCGATGCCGAGGAACGTCGACGCCTCGTGCACGACCACCATTCGGCCGGTCTGTTCGGCGCATCGTTGCAGCAGCGTGGTGTCCAGCGGCGAGAGGGTGCGCAGATCGACGACCCCGACCGAGTAGCCGTCTTCTGCGGCCGCGTCGGCCGCGGCCAGCGCGGTCTTGACCGTAGGGCCGTGGGCGACCAGGGTGCAGTCCTGCCCGGTGCGCAGCATCAGCGCCCGGTTCAGAGACGCCGGCGCGGCGTCGACGTCGACGGTTCCCTTGTCCCAGTAGCGCCTTTTCGGCTCGTAGAAGATCACCGGGTCGTCGCTGGCGATCGCGGCCAGCAGCATCCGGTACCCGTCGGCCGGGTTGGAGCAGGCGACCACGCGAAGCCCGGCGGTGTGCGCGAAGTAGGCCTCGTTGGATTCGCTGTGGTGCTCGACCGCGCCAATGCCGCCACCGACCGGGATCCGCACGACGAGGGGCAGCGCGACGGTGCCCGCTGATCGGGCGCGCATCTTCGCGAGCTGGCTGACGATCTGGTCGAAGGCGGGGTAGACGAAGCCGTCGAACTGGATCTCGCAGACGGGCCGGTATCCGTTGAGAGCGAGGCCGATCGCGGTGCCGACGATCCCGGATTCGGCGAGCGGGGAGTCGATCACGCGCTGCTCGCCGAAGTCCTTCTGCAGGCCGTCGGTGATGCGGAAGACGCCGCCGAGGGTGCCGACGTCTTCGCCCATGACGATCACCGTGTCGTCTTCTGTCATGGCGCGCCTCAGGCCGGCGTTGAGCGCTTGCGCCAGGGTCATGGTGGCGGTCATGACTGGTCCAGCCTGGTGATGAACGTCTGGAACGTGCGTTGTTCGGCTTCCATGACGGGGTGCGGTCCGGCGTAGACGTTGTCGAAAAGCGTTGCGAATTCCGGGTCGTGCAGTGACGTGCAGGCCGTCCGCACGTCGGCGGCCAGCTTGTCGGCCTGCTGGTCGAGCGCGGTGAAGAAGGCGTCGCCGGTGCCGTGGTCCGCCAGCAGCTGCCGCAGCCGCCGCAGCGGGTCCCTGGCGTGCCAGTCGTCGGTCACCGCGGAGCTGCGGTATCTGCCCGGGTCATCGGAGCTGCTGTGGCCGCCCATCCGGAACGTGTCGGCCTCGATCAGTGCGGGTCCTTCACCGCGGCGCACCGCGGCCGCGGCAGCGCTGGTCACGGCGTGAACGGCCAGCGCGTCGTTCCCGTCGACGTGGTAGGACCGCAGCCCGAACCCGGCCGCGCGCTGGTACAGCGGGGTCCGGCGTTGGCGGGTGGTGGGTGTCGAGATCGCCCACTGGTTGTTCTGGCAGATGAACAACACCGGAAGGCTGCCGGCCGCAGCC
Organism: Mycolicibacterium sp.; assembly: GCA_050250295.1. Lineage (GTDB taxonomy): Bacteria > Actinomycetota > Actinomycetes > Mycobacteriales > Mycobacteriaceae > Mycobacterium. The sequence goes on along the minus strand of JBFWOX010000024.1, from coordinate 2,621 downwards.
CAGTTGAAGGCTTCGTTGACGTCGCCCTGGCTCGCCGCGCCGTCACCGAAATAGGTTGCGACGATGGATGATCGGCCCTTCAGCACGTTGCCCATCGCATAGCCGGTAGCGTGCAGCGTCTGGGTACCCAGAACCAGGGCGTAGAGGTGGAAGTTCGACTGGGCCGGGTCCCAGCCGCCGTGGGTGGATCCGCGCCATTGGGACAGCAGTTGCGCCGGCGTGATGCCGCGGACCATCGCCGCGGCATGTTCCCGGTAACTGGGGAAGACGTAGTCGTCGTCCCGGAGCGCCCGGATGGATCCCACCTGAGCAGCCTCCTGGCCCCAGCTCTGCAACCACAGGCTGAGTTCACCCTGGCGCTGCAGCGCCAGTGCATCGGCGTCGAGCCGCCGGGCGAGGAACATGTCTCGATACAGACTGCGGGACAGCTCGGCGTCGATGCCGTACGCGCGGCCCAGATCGGTCACCCGGCCCGCGGGGTCCACGAACTGGACCGGTTGGTCGTCGCCGCCACCGAACTCGAGGTCGAACTCGGTGGGTACGGAAAGCATAGATGCCATGAGATTCTCCTGTACAGCAAGGGATTTCGCGAAGCGCGAGGGGTCGAGATCGGGACAGCCGGCGTCAGGCCCGTGCCGGCGCCGCCGTCACGCCGACCTCACGCGGGCCGGCAGGATCGACGATGGACACGTCGATCACGTCGATCAGGTTCTGGAATGTCGCCGCCAGCGTGTGTGCCCGGACGGAATCGGCGGCCACGCTCACCGAGAACCGGCGTCGTCCGTCGACCGCCCGGGACAACGATGCGTCGATGACGTCGACGCCGCGCCGGTGCAGTACCGCGGCCACCGCGGACAGGCCCGACCCCGTGGTGGTCGATGCCATCGTCACTTCCAGCGTGTACACCCGGCGCCCCTCACCGGGAGGCGCCGGTGAGCCGGCTTTCGACGATCCGCGCGGCACACACACCGGTGGGGAGGCCCTCGTGCCGTGCGGCGGCCAGGATCTCGGACACGGTCGACCCGATGCCCTCGATGTGGCTGCGTACCGCGGCGGGGGAGCGGTCCTGCAGTTCGGAGCCCACCTGGATCAGTCCGCCGGCGTTGGCGAGGAAGTCGGGGATCCACAGCACGCCCCGGGTCGCCAGCATCGCATCGACGTCCGGGGTGGCGAGTTGATTGTTGGCCGCGCCGCACACCAACACGGCGGTCAGCGCGGAGACGGTGCGTGGGGTCAGCGTGGCGCCGAGCGCGCAGGGTGCGTAGATGTCGATGGCGGCCTCGACGACATCGGCCACCACCGGGACGGGCCCGTATACGTCGACCAGCCTCTTGACCGCGCCCGCGGACGGGTCGGAAACCACCACCTTCGCGCCGTGCGCGACCAGGAGCCCAACCAGGTGGAACCCCACCTTGCCGAGGCCCTCCACCCCGATCGTCTTGCCCGACAGGCCTTCTGGCCCCCACAGCGTCTCCGCTGCGGTCTTCATCGCACAGAAGACGCCGTAGGCGGTGGACCAGCCGCTGTCCCCCGACCCGCCGTTGGCCGGGCTTCGCCCCACGACGTAGCGGGTGACCTCGCCGACGACGTCGAGGTCGCGGGAGCCGGTGCCGACATCGGCGGCGGTGATGTACCGTCCGCCAAGGCTTTCGATGAAGCGACCGTACGCGCGTAGCAGCTCCGCGGTCATGATCTGGCCGGGATCCCCGATCAGCACTGCCTTGCCACCGCCCAGCGGCATGCCGGCCGCGGCCGCCTTGAAGGTCATGCCGCGCGACAACCGGAGCACGTCGGTCAGTGCGTCTGCTTCGGATTTGTATGGGTAACAACGGGTTCCGCCGAGGGCCGGACCCAGCGTGGTGTTGTGGATCGCGATGATGGCTTTCAGGCCGGTCGGCTCGTCGCGACAGAACACGACTTGTTCGTGCTCGGCGGCCAGTTCGTCGTCGCGTTCGAAGACACCGAACCGGCGCCGCTGATCAGGAAGCGTCGCTGCGGTCATAGGAGGGATCACCTTTTCTGTTGTTCGCGGTGGTCATGGCCTTGTGGGCCATGATCCGCGTGTTCGCATCCAGCGGGTCGCGCTAGCATATTGCTACGGGGATCGTCGAATACCGCCGCAACTTCGTCAAGGTAGTTCGCAGCAACATTGCAATCCGCCAAGATAGGATGCTCCTGGGGATGGAGGAGGTTGGCACGTTGGCCAGCATCGACAAGCTCGACGTCAGCATCCTGCGGGCGCTCACCGAGAACGCCAGGGCGGGCATCGCCGAGCTCTCGGCCGAACTCGGCGTCAGCCGCAACACCGTCCAGTCCCGGATCCAGCGGCTGCACCAGGCCGGCATCCTGGTCGGGTTCCGGCCGATCATCGACTTGTCCGCCGTCGGTATGCCGGTGGAAGCGTTGATCAGCATCGAGATGGACCAGCGCCGATTGCCGGCGATCGTTCAGGGTCTGGGCAAGCTTCCCGAAGTGCTCGAGGTGAAGATCCAGGCCGGCCGGGAGGACCTGCTGGTGCACGTCGCCATCAGCTCGCTGGAGGCCCTGCAGGTGTTGACGTCGAAGATCGTCGAGATCGACGGCGTCCGCAAGACCACCTCCACGTTCTCCGTCTCCACGCC